>CAWCLE010000001.1:0-433946 GCA_963796255.1 uncultured delta proteobacterium
GGTGTTGTCAGCAACCCCGAGGTCGTCGAGCTTCTTCAGCATCGCGCCGATCTCCTCGTCGTGCTGGATCATGCCGGCGCGGTAAACATCGTTCTCGGGACGCCCCTCGTCGACGGCCTTCTGCATGTACTCCTTGGGTACGTGGGTCCAGATGTGCATCCGGGTGGGGTTGAACCAGACGAAGAAGGGTTTGTCTTCCTTGATGCTGCTCTCGATGAAGGTTTCTGCCGCCTGCAGGAACTCGCCGTCCACGGTCTTCATGCGCTCGCGGGTGAGCGACCGGTGTCCTCGCAACGCTGCTTGCCCATGGGGCCATACTTCGGGTCACCGGCGGGGTCGTCGGTGTCCGTCGCCCAGCAATGCAGGACGCCACGCGGGCCGAACTTCTCGGTGAATTTGGGATTCTTAACTCCCGGGTAGTCGAGCTGCTCTGGCTCTTCCTCGGCGTTGAGGTGATAGAGGTTGCCGTAGAACTCGTCAAACCCGTGCACGGTCGGCAGAAACTCGTTGCGGTCGCCCAGGTGGTTCTTGCCGAACTGCCCGGTCGCATAGGCAAGCGGCTTCAGGACCTCGGCCAGTGTCGGGTCTTCCTTCTGCAGGCCCAGTTTCGAGCCGGGGATGCCGATGGTTGTCAGGCCGGTGCGTACCGGCAATTGCCCGGTGATGAACGCGGCCCTTCCGGCGGTACAGCTTGGGTGCGCGTAGTGGTCGGTAAACAGCATGCCCTCTTTGGCGATGCGGTCGATGTTCGGCGTGTGGCCCATCATGCCGTGGGTATAGGCGCCAACATTCCACATGCCGATGTCGTCACCAAAGATGACGAGGATGTTGGGCCTTTCGGCGGCCGCCATTGCGCCGGGCATCCAGGCAATCATCACAATCAACGGAACAAGTTTCAACAAAATCTTTTTCATAATTCCTCCCAGTTAAACTTATACAGGCAGGTGTCCAACTATTACCTGCCCAGTTTTGATTTTATTCGAAGGCAAAAATCCGATTCCAGTCGGTCTTCATGCTGATAACGATCCAGCCCTGCTTCTGTGCTTCGTCATACAGCTCCTGGGTGAAGGTGCCGACATGGGTGTCCGGCAGCCCCTGCGCTGGTCCGTAGGCGTACTCACGCTTGGCGTCGTCGTGGAGGAGAATCATCGATAACCTCGCGCCGTCACCGGCCTTGGTGTATTCCAGCATCTGGCGGTTACCGGTCGAGTTTCCGAATGCCACGTAGGGCCGACGCCCGATCATCAGGTGGATGCCCTCGGCCTTGCCGGCATTGTTGTTGTCCAGGAGTAGTTTCGGCTCCTTGGTGAGAAACGGCTTGCCGTCCTTATTATAGCCGTACTTGGTCTCTCCGGCGGGATCCCGTAAACAGACTCGGAATACACCCGAACGAAGTCCTGACCGCCGCCGGTGACGATGTACGTCTTATAACCTTTGGCGCGGAGGTACTCCAGGAGCTCCTGCATCGGCAGGTAGGTGAGATCGGTGTAGGGTCGATCCCAGCGCTTGTTCCTGGCGGTTGCGAGCCACTTCTCCGCCTCGGCCTTGAACTCGTCGACACTCATACCGGTAAGGGTGGCGGCGAGGATCTTCATAAGGTCGTCCATGGAGAGCTTGGCCATGGCCTCGCGGTCGCCTGACAGCACGGTTTTGAAAGGCTCCACCTTGGCCAGCTCAGGTTTCACCTTGACCACCGCCGGAACCCGCTCCAGGCAGTAGACGACCTGGCTGTACATGGGGTGCTCGACCCACAGCGTGCCGTCCTGGTCAAAGGTCGCGATGCGCTCTTCCGGCGAAACATAGTCCGCACTGCTTTTATTTGTAGTTGCTTTTACAAATTCCAAAATCATCTGCTTGGCTGCCCCATCGTTCCACGAGGGCAACGGATCAGCTGCTCGCGCGGGCACCGGCAAAATCAGGAAAAGAAGGGTACACAGCGCGATTGCGTGGGTGAAATGAGCTTTCATTATTCAAGTCCTCATATCGAAAAAAAATGAGATCGAAAAAAAGCGGGCGACCTTTTCAGGCCGCCGACTTTTTTACTTCAATATACTACAGCTTCTAGCACAATCCGCTACTCACCTGCGTGGCTGATATGTTTGGCAGACTGCATCACCTCGATCACCTGATCCAGGTTGTAGCTCGCCGGCATCTGCAGCGACGGGAATTCCCGATACGTCTCGAGTTCCTTCAGCCACAGCAGCTGCCCAGTGGGCAGGAGGTTCCAGTCATAGATATAGGCCGTGCTTGGCGCGGCCAGTGCGCCGCCGTAGGCCAGGAGGGTACCATCAACCGACGCCACCGACCTTTCGAAGGGATCACGCTTGAGGTTGCTGACATAGGTCCAGTGATAGGTCTCTGGTGGGCCGAACGCATCCGTCGCAATGGAAGAAACCATCGTGTAGTAGAACTTCCAGTTCTTGTACCGCACCGCCGAAGGATCTTTACCGGTGTAGTAGAAGAACGTGTCGCGAGCGGAGTCGCCCTTACCTTCGAGATAGTCCCGCTGATCGACGCCGTCCAGCGTGGTCTTGACGATGCCGGGATACTTGCCGGCCTCAATCTGCTTCTTCAGGCCATCACCCGAAGGCCCGCCGGCGATATTGACGAGGGTGGGCACCCAGTCCAGTGAGGAAAAGATCTGATCCGGATTCGTGCCAGCCTTGATGTGCCCCGGCCAGCGCACGAGCATCGGAGCCCGCATACCGCCTTCCCAGGTGGTAAGCTTGCCGCCCCGGAATGGCGTAATACCGCCGTCCGGGTAGGTGATCGTCTCAGCGCCGTTATCGGTGGTGAAGACGACGATGGTGTTGTCGAGCTCGCCCATGTCTTCCAGCTTTTTCAGCACATAGCCGATGTTGTCATCCATCTGCTTCATGCCGGCTTCGTTGATACCCCAGTCCTTTCCGCCCTTCTCACCCAGCATGTCCATGTACTTGTCCGGAAGCATGGTCGTGACGTGCATGCGCGCCGGGTTATACCAGACGAAAAACGGCTTGTTGGTCTTCTTGGGGTCGTTGCGGTCGAGGAAGTCGATGACCTGGGCGGAGATTTCCTCGTCCACAGTCTTGGAACGTTCCAGCGTCAGCGGCCCTTCGTCCTTGCAGCTCTGGTTCTCCTCAGTGCCATCCGCAGATGTACAATGAATAACCGGCCTCGGTGGCGTCATGCAGAGCCCGTCTCGCGGATCGATGGCACCGGGGACCTCTGCGAGCCCCTTGACCGGGGTGTTCTTACATGGCGGAACAATGCCCTGCTCGGTCGGCGACTTGTTTATGTCGGGGAAGCTCACCCCTTGCATGGCGTCGAGGTGATACAGGTAGCCCCAGAACTCCTGGAAGCCGTGTGCCGTTGGCAGCGACGCCGATTTATCGCCGAGGTGGTTCTTGCCAAACTCGCCGGTGTTGTAGCCGAGATCCAACAGAAATTTGGCGAGAGCCGGCGTGCCCGGCAACAGCGAGCTTGTGGCACCGGGAAGCTGCGGCATGACCATTCCAGCCCGTAACGGATGCATGCCAGTGAAGAAGGCGGTGCGGCCAGCCGTGCAGCTCTGCTCGGCATAATAGGTCATAAACCTCGCGCCATCATTCCCGAGGCGGTCAATGTTGGGCGTCTCCCCAACCATGAGCCCTTGATGGTATGCACCCACATTCATGATGCCGATGTCATCGCCCATGATGAACAGGATGTTGGGTTTGCTGTCAGCGGCCTCTATAGGCGAGACCGTCCAGGCCAGCGCTGTGCAACAGGCAACAGCCCACAGCAAAAAAGTTCTTGTTGATGATATTCTCATTTTTTCCTCCATTTGGTGATGTTCTTTGATTTAGGTCTCAAATTCCGTCGACTGGTCAACCGCGTTAATGATAATTTCCGGCGGCTGACACATGAGCCCTCCGGCTCCCCTTAAAACTGTAAAGAGATCTGAGTCCAGGTGGGCATCAGAGTCCTTTTGGGTCGACCACTCTTCTATAAGCAGAAGTTCATTGTCATCTTCAACATTCTGGAAAACGACAGCCCTCCGGCAGCCGCTTTCATTTCGAACCTGTTTAACGATCGAGTTGAGAGTCAGCAGAAGCTCTCTACGTTTTACAGGCAACACTTTCATCTTGATTAGAATGGTAACCAATGGGATTCTCAGTCACTTGTTGATCTTTGAAAAGTTGAAACCAGAAATTTGGAGATATGAACTGTTATCTACAGTATGGCAATATTTATACCTGGTCTAACTGTTTGATTAATTATTGTCGTTTGTTACCGAATTTGTTGAAGATAAATCGTAGGAATGAGCATTGGGATGCTTTGGGAGGCGATCCGTTTCCCCGCGAAATATCAATGATCTGTTAAATATCGCGGAATGGCACGTCTGAAATGATCGAACTCCGGGCGGGGCAAAAGCGGAATATTTGTTTTTCAGTAACCGTTCACCAGCGCACTCCATCTTCGTCCAATCAGTCCCCTCACTTAACTAATGATAGCTCAGGAGGCCGTTTGAACCAATCTGGAGCACTGGCTTAACCGTTACACATCCGGGGTAGCCTGAACATTTCATTAGAAAACGAGAAAAACCATTTATATTTAAACAATATCAAATTCTTCCCACAAGAGGGTTCTCAGTAGAGTACCCCCTGAGGAGCACGGGTGATTTACGCAGATTATTTGTCTCGGCGTCTCTACCTGGCTTGCCGGTTTTCATGCATGAAGATAATCTCTGAATAACTGAATTTCTAGGGCACTGAAGCCTTTGCCATTGAAACGCTTATATTACGCTACTTTTGATTAAGGCCAATATCCTTAAGAAACTCCATTCCACCCCAGTTAGCCTGGATGTCTATCCCCCCATCGTTGATTTGATAGAGACTAACCCCAGGGACCATGGTTATTGCTCCAGACTCGTCCAGATTAACGTCTCCAATTTTCATAGTTGCATTGGCAGATGCGGATGCATCCAGGCCAACATCTATGAATTGCTCATAGAGTAATTTCGATGTAAATACGAGAACTTGTCTATAATCGTCATACCCGATGCCAGGCCCGGTACCTGCTCTCAGCATGATCATATAAACAGGCTTCTTATCGGAATTTTTAAAAGCAACACCCCGCCCTTTTCCGCCAACATATAAAATGAGGTTGTAACCGGTACTGGTGAACACTGCATAGCCATATGCATCTTCAATAACTTTTTGTGCTTTCGGATTGCTTTTATACAGTTGCGTCAACGTATCCTCTGCGGTTTTCAGGAGGTGCTTTCTTTCAGTATCCTTTTGCTGTGCAGTCAAATTGGCAGTATCTGATTGAACGTTTTTGTGTTTGCCGGCGCAAGAGACTAACACCATAGTGATCGAAACGATCAAGATTAAAAAAACTGTTTTAGGGATTTGCTGTAGGCATTTCATAAACATAATTCCTCCGTGTTATTAGTATTATTTGTATAGAGAGTCCAACCATGGGTCCCTGTCGAAGAGCATCTTAGGCGCAATGGAACAACGTGTACCACTCACCCATTAAAAAAGTTCTGATTTACTGCCTTGTGGCAGGGCTTGAGAGCTGTTTAAGAAAACCATCAATTTCGAACCTGTTTTACCATTGAGCTGAGAGACTGCGGAAGCTCTTTATGTTTTACCGGCAAAGCTATCATTTTGATGAAAATGATAATTAATCGAATCTCCGTTACTTGTTGATCTTTGAAAAAGTTGAAACCAGAAAAGTAGTGGATATGAACTATTATCTACAGTTTGGCAATATTCATACCTGATCTGACTGTTTGATTGATTATTGTCGTTTATAGCTGAATTTGTTGAAAATAAATAAAAAAATGAGCTTTGAAAGGCGACCAGTTTTCCCGCGAAATATAAAGGATCTGTCAAATATCGCGGAAGTGCAAACCTGAAATGATCGAACTCCGGGCGAGGCAAGAACCAGATGTTTGTTTTTCAGTAACCGTTCACCAGCACTCCATCTTCGTCCAATCAGGCCCCTCACATAGGCGTAATATGCCTTCATCAAAAGCGACGCGGGATTGCAGGCCGTATCGACTCGTGAACGTCAGGTTAGTTGCCTTTTAAGGTGTCCGGTGAACGATTGTGTTTTCAGTGGAAGTTGTTGGACTTTATCAGTGCCAGGGAGAGAACTTATTTTGACGCGAATGGGAATATGCTGTCAGGCGTTTAGCCTCTGCAGGATACTAAGGTTTTTGGAGACCAAGCTTGCGAATACGGGAGCGAAGCGTAGAGGGATTCATGGCAAGAATCTGCGCTGCACCTTTCTCTCCTTCGATACGCCATTCGGTAAACTGGAGCACTTCCTGAATATGATCCTTCTCAACCTCCTGCAGGCTCTTTAAGGTTGGACTCATTTTTTTAGACGCTGGGCTGGATAAGTCATCAGCCAAGCGCAGTTTGGGCCCGGAAGTATCGATTACCGCGCGCTCGATCACGTTTTCCAGTTCCCGAATATTACCGGGCCAGGAGTAAGCCTGGAGCTTTTGTACGACACTCTTGGGTATTTCTTCAATAGATTTGCCCAATCGTTTGGCAGCATTGTCAGCAAAAAAATGGACCAGCAGAGGGATATCTTCGACGCGTTGCCGCAGTGGGGGGACCGTGATTGGAAAGACATTCAGACGAAAGTAGAGATCTTCCCTGAAACGTCCCTGGAGAACTTCCTCTTCCAGGTTCCGATTAGTGGCCGCAATCACCCGTACATCGACTTTGATGGTACGGGAACTGCCAAGGCGTTCAAATTCGTGATCCTGGAGTACTCCCAATAGCTTTGCTTGCATTTCAAGCGGTAATTCCCCTATTTCATCTAAGAAAATGGAGGTGCCGTGAGCGATCTCAAAGCGTCCCAGTTGTCGCTCCTGGGCCCCTGTAAAGGCACCCCGTTCATGGCCGAACAACGTGCTTTCAATCAAATCAGACGGCAGAGATGCACAATTGACTTTTACCAGGGTGCGATCCCTGCGCGGGCTTTTGTTGTGGATCGCCCTGGCAATCAATTCCTTACCGGTCCCACTTTCACCAAGTACCAAAACGTTGCTCTCGGTAGAGGCGATCTGTTCCACTTTATACAGCACATACTTGAGCGCAGCACTGTTGCCGATAATGTTATCGAAATTGTGTTCAAGTTTGATTTCTGACTGCAAATAAGCAGTCTCCGCCTCAAGCTGGTCTTTTAATTGCGTGATCTCCGTATAGGCGCTAAGGAGGTCGATTTCTGACTCCTTACGGAGAGTAATATCACGATTGCTTGCGCGAAAACCCTGCAATGAACCCTGGTGATCAATAACGGGTTGGCAATTGTGTTCAAGCCAGCAGATTTGGCCATCCCGCCGCTCTATCCGATATTGAATCTGGCAAGATTTCAATTCATGACGGGAATCATGATAATGACTGTCCCACACACCCTGATCTTCCTGGACGATAATATCTCTAAAAAGGGCGGGGTTATCCAGGAATTCTCTGGGCGAGTAGCCGCTGATGCGCTCACAGGAGGGAGAGACATATTCAAGGGACCCGTCAGCATTGAACCAGTACTCCCAGTCATGGGTGAAATTAGCGACCACCTGATATTTAGCTTCGGCCATGTTCAATGTTTTTTCATGATGTTTGCGTACTATTGCATTGCTCAGAATTTCAGCGATCAAACGACATTGCCGTACAAGTTCGTGCGGCCATTCTTGACGGTGTCGCAACATAGTGAGAGACAGTACGCCCATAATTTTCTCTTCTGTCGACAAGGGTATCGCGGCCAATGAGAGAACGCCCAGGCCGCTCAGGAAATTACGGTCGTCTTCGGCTTCTACAGGCAGGTCGGCAAGATTGGCAAGGGTAAATATCTCCCCCTGTATCAATTTTTGATTGATCCACGGGAGCTGGTCGAATCTATATTCAGAAGGCAGTGTGACAGTATCGATATGATTGTGTGAATACACATGATAAAACAGTTTATTTTCTTCGGATATTTCATAAACACTCACTCGATCTACATTGAGGGCATTACCGATTGATTCCAGTACATGTTTTATTTCTGTATCTATACGATGAGACGGCAGGTTGACGAAGCGGGCCGAGAGGGTGGACAACATTTTTTCAAAATCCAAACGTTCAGCGAGTTGCCACTGGGCCCTGCGACGTTGCCTTCGCGCCATCATTAAATAAAAGATCAGTCCGCTTTGGGCTAAAAGTACAAAAAAGGTGGCAACGATATACCAGCGGTAGCTCTCCCAGAAGGAGTAGGTCTTGAACTGAACGATGCTGTCGGGTGGGAGTCGATCCTCTCGGATTCCGAAGCGTTTAAACTGCCGCCAATCGAACTTATTAATTGTCGTGCCCTTACTTGACATGGGAATATTTGAGGGCTTTTCGCCTCTTAATATGCGTAAAGCAATCTCGCCGGCCCTGACCCCGCTCATTTCCATACTGAACATCCTCCCGCCGACGATACCGTCGCCGAAATAGGAATCCAGAATGCCATACACCGGCGCATTGGCTTCTTTCGCCAGGATGGAAGCAGCCTCCCGGGGAACAAAGGCCTTGCCGCTACCATCCTGCCAGAGGAGGGAAAAGAGGATCACCGTCTGCTCAGGCAGATTTTTGACTTTTTCCTCAATTTCAGCAAACGGCAAACGAGTCAGATAAATGAAGTCGAATTGCTTGGTATACGGCTCAAATGCCTGGCGGAAACCTTTCTCTAAAAACAGCTCCTCACCGGATGCACCATTGACAACCGCAACGTGGCGTGTCTCCGGATGGATCTCGAGTGCCGTATTCAACAGCCCGGCGTAGTCGATATCCGCAAAGACACCGGTAATCTCAGGGGGTAAACGTAGACTCTCTATGTTTGTCTGCGTGATGCCGGAAAAGACAACGGGGATGTTTTGAAAAAGATCATCGCGGTGAACAATAACAAACTCAAGTGAGGCCAGGTCGTAGGTGATTATCAGATCGATCTTGTTCTTGGAAAACTTGTGGTGGTATAAATCAGTCAATAACTGGTTATGCTTTTGATCGGGATTGCGGTAAGTATCCATATATTCGATAAAATACTCAATATCAAATTCCGTGCCTGCCTCTAACCCCTGCTTGATGCCTTGTTCTATCATGGAGTATGCCGGCAGATCACTCTGTGAAGCGAAAATAACAAGAACGCGTTTCTTCTCTTTCAGGTCATTTGCGTAAGTATTTGGAAGGAAAACAAAAAAGAACAAAGATACCAGCAGAAGCACATGTACCATGGAGAAAAGGCTCAAGCCTGCTGGAGACTGCTGCTGCGCTCGACTATTTTTCACAGCACAGCGGACAAAACATGTAACTCTTTGTCTTGGCATTGCACACGTATTGGTTGTTCAGACCCTGACCACTGCCGAGGTCTTTGCATATATTGTATTCAAACCGGTTAGATAATCGTCCTATCTGTTTCGATTTGTATTTGTTTGCAGATAGAAAGACAGGAGAACAATTATAGAACTTACAGAGAAAGTATCGTGAATGATAGGAAAATTTCACCAATATTTATTCTCCTGCCTGTTCAGCATGCTGATTAAAAAAAAGACGGCTATTTTTGTAAAAAGCTCAGACTCTTTTTGACAGTAATTTAAAAAACGATAAGTGGGTCATGGTGGCTAGGTTAAGCATTTAAGACAAAAAGCAAATTACAACTCTTCCTGAATCTTTTAAAAATCACCAATTTTCTCACAATCATATTTTAAGAATTATTGCCGTAATAAATGTCCACTGGCAATCTCAACGATTTAAGCAAAGCTGCAAGTTAACACTATTCCTAATAGAGTAGATTTGCCTACTCCCTTGAAATTGTTCAGAAATGGAGTAACTGATCTCGCACCATAACCAAAGAACACCTCTCAAAAGGTTAACAGAACTCCGGCGAGAGATAACTTCTGTTAACCTTTTCTTTATATGACTGTTAGCTACCAGATTAAATTTGAATATGGGCGTGGATTGTGCTAGATCTGCCTTCCGTTCCGATGAGTATTGTGTCGATGTGATTGTTGTTGACTAATTTTTTCAGGTCTGAACATTCGGGGGCAGTTCTTGTTTTGGGGGGTATTATTAGGGGTATCTTGCGGTTTTATGAAATATAAAACATATAAATAACAGTAATATGACTTGTATGTTCAATGGACTGCATCCCATTGCACACTCCAGTATTGTCCGATATTGTTCTAAAAGGCCTGAGAAATCAGGCCTTTTTCTTTTACGTTGTCCGCCAAAACTCATCGTGATATGATAAAATCCGAAAGCTTTGGGGCCTACCCGGGCATTTCACTTGTGGAAGCGCGACAGAAACGGGACTAGGCTAAGGCATTGCTGGCAAAGGGTATTGATCCCAGCCATATCAGAAAGGCCCAGAAAGCTGCCGTAACCGAAGAGACGGAAACCTTTGAAGTGATTGATATATTGTGAGAAAAATTTGCTTGTTTACAGCCATAACACTCTTTAGCTGGCTCGGATGGAAGATGGGCGAACCCTATGGCCTGATGACCGCATACTGGATAGGTTTTGGCGGCAGTCTGGCTGGTGTTTTTGTCGGATGTCTCATTAATCGGAGATATCTGGGTTAAGCCTCATAATAACTGGATAACGTTTTACTACAAAAGTACCTATAAAGGAGCAGCGAATGAAGATATATGTGGGAAATATGTCCTATGATGTTCAAGAGGATGACTTACGGCAGGCTTTTAGTGAATTTGGTGAAATTCAATCAGTCAACGTAATTATGGATAAAGTCACTGGTAAGTCCAAGGGCTTTGGCTTTGTTGAAATGACCAGCAAAGAAACCGGACAGGCAGCAATTGACGGCTTGAACGGTAAGGCATTCAAAGGCCGAACGATAACCGTCAATGAAGCCAAACCCCAGACGACAAATCGTGATGAGCGCAGAGGCGGGAAAGGTGGCGCACGAGGCGGGAAAGGTGGCTATGGTGGCCAGGGTAATAAAGGTAACTTCAGCGGTGGTCGTGGTGGCGCTGGTGGCGGCAAGGGTGGTTTTGGTGGAGGCAGTGGTCGAGGTGGACGCGGTGGGGACAGGTAGGTTTTGAAAAGAGAAGAGACAACTGTTTCCATTATTGAGGCTGGCCAAATAATAGACACTGTTGCTGCGGCAGTGGAGGAGCAATCTGTAACCACTAAAGAGATATCCGCCTTATGGCTGCGAGGGGTTTAAATCCCAGCATCGCCAGCACGTCGCTAAGCCCAGTATTATCTAATCGAGTGTACTGATGCGTGCGGGTGAAACACCGGTAATTCATCCTCCGGACTCTTTGAAAACAGTGTATATGATCAGAAGATCAGTTGTGTCTCCTCTTTGCCATTACCTCTATTCTACCGTTTTTGTTCATTTGGCAATTTAAGTTTGGTGATTCCGGTGTGGGGTTGGCGTTGCTTCTGGTCTTCATTTTTTCTACGGTTTTTATTTATAAATCTATGCGGTTGTGACTGGAAAATGTTTCCGATCCGCAGAAATCTCTACCTCGGTTTGCTCCGTCTGTTTCAGAAACGGCTCCGTGAGGACTTAGTGTTGTCTGGCCAACATTGATAGCCAACCAAAAAAGCTTTGCTTTCAATTCGTCTTTCTGGTTGGCTATGACTTTTTACTCTATCACCTTCGAGACTTGTTAAAATTCATATTGCTCATCATATCGTTGAATAGAGAAATAAGCGATGACAGGGATTTAAAATTAAACTGCCGGGAAGTCACCTGCGGTTTATCAGCCGGTTTCTCCGTTGGCGCTGTCACCTGTGGTGGTTCTGTTGATCCGGCAGGTTCCTCTATCTCATCAACCGGCGCAGGGATCTCATTTGACGGAACCACATAATTATCCGTTACAATATAGCTTATCTTAAGAATTTCCTGGCTGTTGTCGGGAGAACTATTTGCCGTCTGGAAATTGCAACCATTCGCCGTGATATTGCTGATTTGGATATTGTCCTGGGTTGGAATATAACCATTAGTGGTATCGGCGATGACCACAGGTTCTGCGTATTGATTTTTAAATTGAATCGACACCGGGGTATTGCCAACGCTCAGCTCACCAATTTCAAAGGTAAATG
Source organism: uncultured delta proteobacterium (assembly GCA_963796255.1). Taxonomy (GTDB): domain Bacteria; phylum Desulfobacterota; class Desulfobulbia; order Desulfobulbales; family Desulfocapsaceae; genus Desulforhopalus_A. Next base: position 12,069 of record CAWCLE010000001.1, read on the forward strand.
ACGGTACGGATTGTCGATCGGTCGGATTATAACCCTTGAAGATCTCAACCCCATCAGGAACGCCATCATTATCTGAGTCATTGTCGAGCAGGTTGGCTTTCCCATCGCCATCACTGTCAACCTCCGGATTCATTCCGAAAGTAATCCAATGATCATATTCATTCCCGTCGTTTATCCCATCTTGGTCGGTGTCCCAGAGTCCGGGGTGGGTGTGAATGGTACGTTCTTCTTCGTTAGTGAGGCTATCCTGGTCGCTATCTTCTTCCGGATTATATGGGGTAACTGCGATGTAACCGCCAATTTCAGCAGTATGGCTCATTTCATCATCTGCTGATTGTTCTTCCAGAATGGACATTCCGGTATTGATGATGGAAAGATCCTTCATTCCTATTATCGCCGTATCGGTGCCATTGGTGCTCTGCATATCGGCTAAAACGAACGGGACGGTGGGGAATTGCTGTTTAAAAGAAACAGTCGTTGGTTTATCGGTGAGGATGTTTTCGGTTGATCCAACCTCGACCATAAGGCCATCTATCACGCCGGACCATTCTTCCATAGCGATGTAGCACACTGTTTCTTCAACATGACTTGCATCGTTTTTTTCCTGCTCCTGCATGGTGATCGAAAGGCCCTGGGTGGTTATTTCTTTCATTCTGAGGATTACCGCGTTGGCCTCGTTCTCGGTCACAATCGATGATAACACGACCGGTTGACTGGTAAAAGAATTGGTAAAGTGTATCGATTGGAAGGTTTTAAGACTTGATACGCTGGTACATTCGGCATTGGCAAAGACCTGACCGGCTATCTGATGGTGTCCCCGTTCCATTACCATAAAAGAAACCATCTCCTGTCGGTTGCGATCAGGAGCATTATCGAGTTCGCGGATCCGAATATCAAATCCCTGGTTGCTGATGTTGCGGATGGAAACGGCACCTGCCGCAGGATTATTCATGGTGGTTGCCTTGGCAATTACTGAGGGCGAGATATATTTATTGCTGAATTTGACATTGTGCCAGCTTGAGGTAACCATAAGTTCGCCTAATTCAAAGGCGAGTTCGGGTTGCACTTCATTAATAATGATTTTAACGGTTCCGGGGGAGGAGACAGCGGTATTGTCTGCTACCTGAAAGATAAACTCATCCGAGCCGGATGCATCGGCTAAAGCGGTATAGACATAGGAGCCGTTGTCTTGAATGGCAACAGTGCCTTTACTGGGGCCAGCCTTAATGGAAAAGTGCAGATTGTCATTATCCCCATCGGTTGCCTCAAGCCGGCCGTTGTACTGCGCTCCCTGATCAACGGAAAAGCTACTGTTTTGGGGAACAGGAGCTTTATTGACATGTTGGACGTTGATTTTTACCATGGCCGTATCTGTAGCACCATTATTGTCAGTGACTGTAAAGGTAAACGAATCGGAACCAGAGAAATCTTTATTTGGGGTATAGGTGAAAGAGCTACTGCCTGTAATGATTGCTACCTGCCCCTTAGACGCCTGAGCAGCCAGTGCATAAGCGAGCTTGTCGTTATCATTATCCGTTGCCCAGAGATTTCCTGAGTAGACAGTGTTCTCATTGATTGAAAATTCGCTATTGCCGGCGGTTGGGGCATCGTTAATGGCATTTATGATGACATTTACCCTAGCTGTATTTGAATCAATGGTGCCGTCATTAACTTTGAAGGTAAAAAAGTCGAAGCCGGAGAAGTCATTCTTTGGGGTGTAAGTGAAATTACCGTCTTCGGAAATATTGACAGCACCATTGCCGGCTCGATCGACTAGAGAGTAGGTAAGGTTGTCGCTGTCATCATCTGTCGCGGTGAGGTGATCAGAGAGAGGCATATCCTCGCTAACAGCGAATGATATAGTGTTGGCAGTGGGAGGGTGATTCGATGGCATGACAGAAGTGGTAGGCACAGTGTAAACAACTTCATCGGAGTAATTACTTTTTTCATTCCCTAAAAATGCAGTTGCTGCAAAATAGTAGGTAGTGCCTTCTTTCAGCCCTGTAACAGTTCCCACCATCTTGCCGTTGACTGGTGTCGGCAGACCAACTTCAATTACAGAACGGTAATCGCGAGTGCTTGTACCGTAATGGATTCTGTAACCGGAAATCGTTTCAGTGTTTGGTGTCCAGCTAAAAGTTGCGTCAGCAGCATGGGCTGCAACAGTTGTTACGAAGAGCAGAAAAGCGGAAAAAATAAGGGTGTGGGGCTTCTTGAATACTGTCATGGGCTACCTCTTTCGGTGACCCCGCTACCGTATTTCTCTTAAGAGAAACGTAGGCCGGTGGTTTTGCGTCACGCCCTTTCGGAAAGCGTTTTGCCGTTGTCGGGAAATTTCCCAGGAGGAAAATCCTTATTAAAAATTGAACAGAATGTATTTCTTACCAAGCAATTTTGGTGCCATACCCTTTGGGTGATTTTTTTAGATTGGACTGGACGAACCGTTCCGCATTGCTTATATATTTAGGGGTGCCAAACAATAATTAACAAGGGGCAGATTATGGCGAAAAAGACCAAAAAGAAATGTTGTGGCAAGGGGAAAAAGGATGGGGGTAAACGCTGCAGTAAGTGCCCTAAAGGATAATTGATGGACTCGTAAAAATTCCGATCTCCTTCGTTGTAGTGTCTGATACGGCGGTTTGCTGTACCATGTGTACTACCAAATCGCCGTATCAGACACTACGCCTGGTATATCGAACTTTTTCCAGAGTCCATCCAGAATGCTGAGGTTGTTGTTCCTCAGTGTCATATGGGAACGTGTTAATCAGCAGTCTTTATGCTGTCGTGTCAACAAGAAACTTCCAGGCAACAATGCCTTCGGCCGGCAAAGGTTTGCTGATAAAAAATCCCTGCTGCAAATCGCAGCCCATTGCCTTTAAGGCATTGAAGGTCTGGTGATTTTCCACCCCTTCAGCAACCACCTGAAGACCCAGGTTGTGGCCGAGCTGGATGGTGGCATTGACAATGGTCGCGTCGCTGTCATTGGTCAGCATATCGGTGACAAAAGATTTATCGATCTTGATTTCTTTTACCGGTAATTTTTTTAAGTACGCCAGTGAAGAATAGCCGGTACCAAAATCGTCGATAGAAAGGTTGACGCCATTCTGATGGATACGATCAAGTATAGACAGCGAACGTTCTGGGTCAATCATGATTGAGGTTTCGGTAATTTCCATAAAAAACAACTGGGCCGGAAAATTATAAGCGGTCAGTAAACTGTTCAGTATTCCTGAAAACTCTGGGTTCAATAGACTCAGGGTGGAGATATTGACGGCAATTCCGAAGTCTTTTTGCTGTTGATGCCAGAGGGCCCCTTGCCGGAGCGCGCTTTTTAATACCCATAGAGTGAGTTCTTCTATTAACCCGGTACGTTCGGCGAGCGGGATGAATTCACTGGGCGGCATGATGCCATGGGTTGGGTGATTCCATCTGACTAGCGCTTCTACAGAATGAATGTTTCCTGTCTTGCTGGTGATTTTAGGCTGATAGTGAAGGATGAGCTCGTCACTGTGTATCGCCTGGCGCAACTCTCCCATGAGTGTCAGCCGGTGCGGGCTATGTTTATCAAAATTTTTGGCATATAGCGCATAGCCCATCTTATTTTGCTTGGCGGCATACATTGCCACATCCGCTCTCTGGATCAGGGTGTCGGCATCTTTACCATGCTCGGGAAAGAGCGTGGCGCCGATGCTAGCCTGGACTTCAAAGGATAAATCTTCCAGGGCGAAAGTCCCTCCCAGAGATTTCTTGATCTTTTTAGCGACTTTTTCAACGTCGGTTTTTTCCTGCAGCCTCGGCAGTATAAAACCAAACTCGTCCCCGCCGATGCGGGCCAGCGTGTCCGACTCCCTGATAACCGCCGACAACCGCAGGCCGACCTGCTTAAGCAGTCGGTCGCCGTTATGATGGCCGAGCGTATCATTAACATCCTTAAAACGGTCCATGTCCAGAATCAGCACGGCGAGCAGGGTGGATTCTCTTTTCGCGGCGATGGTTGCCTGTTGCAGGCGGTCGATAAAAAGAGTCCGATTGGGCAGGCCGGTGAGTGAATCGTGGGTGGCCTCGTAAGCCGCTTTCTGCTCGAGCAGAGCAGAGTGTTTTCTGAGATCCCTGGTCTGGTTGAAAATCATCTCTCCTGCTTCACTGGATACCATCGAGCTGACATATTGGCCCCAGATGGCAAAGATAAAGGGCATTGCATCAAGAACCCACAAGACCATGTTGGTTTTCTGGGCGTTAAAAACCGATTGAAAACTGATCTCTTTGCTGGTCACATATGCCGATAACATGGTAGCGATGACAATTGCCGCAAAAGCGATAGAGACACCTGTAATGGAATGCCGGGAGGCCTTTTGTCTCAGCAGTGAAATGTTGCTGCCAAGAGATTGCTGAAAGGTATAATCCATGGTATCTCAGGTTATGGTTGGTGGCGTCGAAAAAACTCTTCTTTACGAACGTGTTGTTTGTCTTGCCGGCCGTCTTCTCAACAAAGTATATAGTATTCGCTGGCCGTTTTACAAATTCGGTTTTTACTGTCGCCTACTACGTTCCGGTGAACTATTAAAAAAATTCTGCAGCTCGTTCTGATGCAGTGCATGGAAGCCAGGGGAATGTGGCGCATGCAAGCGAGAGCTGCGCAGGCAGCGCAGAAACCTTGTGATTGGCAAGAGAATACGAAAATGGTAGGATATCGCAGTAAACCGTGCACCACGCAATACTCCCCCTCATAAAAGTACTGTTTTGAGCCAAAGGACTCCCCATGGAAGAAAAGTTTACCATACGTTATGCCGAACGGATGAATCAGCTACCGCCCTATTTATTTGGCATGATCAATAAAATGAAGATGGAAAAGCGCTGGAAGGGTGACGATGTGATTGATCTGGGCATGGGCAACCCCATGGACCCGACGCCCGACCCGGTGACCGATAAACTTTGTGAAGTCGCCATCGACCCGAAAAGCCATCGCTATCCGGTGGCCGGCGGCATGAAAAATCTCAAGCGGGAGATCGCCCTTTATTATAAACGCAATTACGGGGTTCAGCTGAGCGGGGAAGACGATGTTATCTGCACCATCGGCTCAAAGGAAGGTATTTCCCATCTCTGCCTGGCGCTGCTCGGGCCCGGTGACACGGTGCTGACCCCGGCGCCGGCTTTTCCGATCCATGTCTATGCCGCGGTGATTGCCGGTGCCAATGTCCTGCGTATCCAGCTCAGCTCGGAAGACATCATGTTGGCACAGATCGTGACGATGTGTAAGTCGCTCTATCCGGGCCCGAAGCTGCTGATGCTCAACTATCCGCATAACCCCACCGGTACGCTTGCCTCGCGGGAGTTTTTTGTCGAGGTGGTAAAGCTTGCCAAAAAATACAATTTTATGGTTATCAACGACTTCGCCTATGCCAAGATCACCTTTGACGGAGTGGTGGCATCGAGCCTGCTCGAGGTACCGGGGGCGATGGATGTCGGGGTGGAGTTCGGTTCCTTTTCCAAGTCCTATAATATGGCGGGCTGGCGACTTGGCTACTGCGTCGGCAACACCGAGATGATTGGCGGGCTGGCGAAGATTAAAGGCTATTATGACTACGGTATTTTTTCGGCTATCCAGGTCGCGGGCATTGTTGCCATGCGGGATTGCGACGACCAGATCACCGAGCAGGTGGCGGTTTATCAGAAACGTCGTGATTTCCTCTGTGAAGGTATGAAAAAGATGGGTTGGGAGGTTGAAATCCCGAAGGCGGGGATGTTTCTCTGGGTGAAAATTCCTGAGCCATATGTCCGCATGGGCTCCATAAAATTCTCTGTTGAGATGATGAACAGGGCTAATGTGGCGCTTGCACCCGGTGCCGGTTTCGGCATAGAAGGGGACGACTATCTGCGCCTGGCGCTGGTGGAAAACGAGAATCGGGTAAGCCAGGCCTTAAAGCAGATGCGGCGGGCGCTCAAGGAGATTGACGATGAGGTTGCCGCGGGTACCTTGCAACTCATTAAGTAAGATTAATATAGCAAGTAGTAAGTTTTTACGACACCATCATATTAACATTTCAAAAACGTAAAGGAGAGACATATGGCGACGACAACCGAAAATTTAAAGGATGCTTTTGCCGGCGAGAGCCAGGCGAACCAGAAATACAAAGCCTTCGCCAAAAAGGCCGAAAAAGAGGGTTTTAAAAACATTGCCAAGCTGTTCCGGACCACCGCCGAGGCCGAACGTATCCATGCCGAAGGCCATTTGAAGGCCCTGGAGATGATCGCCTCTACCGCGGAAAACCTGCAGGCGGCAATCGATGGTGAGACCTATGAGTTTACCGAGATGTATCCGCCGATGGTCGATCTCGCCCAGGCCGACGGACATAAGGCCAAAACGATGTTTAAGTTTGCCGTCGATGCCGAGGAAGTTCACGCCCAGATTTATAAAAAAGCGCTGGATGCGGTTAAAGCCGGCAAAGATATGGATGTAACCGATTTCTATCTCTGTCCGGTCTGCGGCTATATCGAACTGGGTAGCGCACCGGAAAAATGTCCGGTCTGCGGGGCCTTGAAAAAGGTCTTTGTGCTGATCGATTGATATAAAGTGGAATCTTACCCGCAGGGGCATCGTGATCCATGCGGAGGTAAAGAGGGCGGGTTTGGAACCCGCCCCTACAGCCTGCTTGTGCTCTTTTTGAGCTGATTTTGCGCAAGCTGAGCGAGCTCGCCGGTCATCGTCAACACTTTTTCGGCCAGCTCAGGGGGGAGCGATCCGGTGCCGCAGGACGGGGCGATAAAGGTCTGCGTCATTAATTGCTTTTCGCTAAAACCAAAGCTTGTCAGGATAGCCAGTTGGTCCCGCCATTTGGCAAACAGGGTGGCAACCGTCTCTTCCGCCACAACCAGGGGATCTCCTGTCGGGACGATGCCCCAGGCCAGGATGCCGCCACGCTGTAGAAAACTGATTAGTTGCTCTTTATATAAAATGAAGTTGGCAAAATAAAAGTAGGCGTCAAAGCTGATAATATCGGCGTCTGAAGAGAGCGCCGGACCCCAGTCGCCATTGGCGCAGATATGTACACCGGCAAGTCCACCAGCCGTTTTTATCGCCGCAATCACCTCAGCGACTGCCTCGCTGACCATTTCCCGGGAAATTCCGCCATAGCCGCTTGAACCGAAGCTTACCAGGCTGGGCTCGTCGATAAAAACAATCGGTGGTATTTTACCGGTGTATTTCTGCAGTTCAACAACCTGCCAGCGCCCTTTCAGCGCCAGCAGTCTGATGAGGATGTCACGCAGGTTGTCATTGTAGAATATCGAGTTGCCATGCCGGTCCTTGACGCCGATGCCTGTTGTGACTGGACCGGTGACCTGACCCTTGGCACTCAGATAGCCGGACTTTTTTTCGGCAAGAAAATCCATCAGGGTAAAAAAACCCGGCGCCGAATCCATGCCGAGAGCAAACCGGGAACTTTGCAGTTCTGCGGGGTTTTCTTCCACCCGCATAGCGTCTTCATAAAAATCTGCCATCTCCTGCTCGAAAGTATGGCTGTCAGTATCGACCCAGTAACGGTTGCCGTCATCGACAAGACCAGGCATCCCGGTTAGAAATTGCCGCACCATCCCTTCTCGAGGATTTTTGGGCAGCTGTGGCCAGAGCGGGATCTCGGCCGTGTGCGCTAGAATAAGCTGCATTGCCTGCCGATGTTCGGTAAGGGGCAGGCTACCGATCAAAATGGGCAGGCAGTTGGCTTGGAACATGTGACTCCTTCTCTGTATGGTGTTCCGGCTCCCACTGGACGGGAACCAGCTCTTCTCGCTTTGTCTGCTAGTCCTGGCTATTGCTCCAGGGATTGAGAGCGTCAAGCAGCTTGAAAGGTGCCTTAAGGGTTCGCTTGGCGAGATCGAAAACGCTGGAGCTGACAGCTGAAGGCGACAAGATCTTCACCTTTGGGTCGGTTATCTCGCCGCTGATGCTGACGGGTATGCTGATCAGGCTGCCGGCGAGCAGGTAGTTGACCCCGGGTATATTCTTGATGATAGAATCGACGGTCTGGAGCGGCGAGGCCAGGATCTGCATGTCAATTGTCCTTTCCAGTAAATTAATCTTGCCCTGACCGATAAGATCAAGAGTTTCCCCGTCCAGATAATAATTGTCGATAGTTAGCCGGCCATCACCAAACTCACCTTCGACCGTCATAGTGTTATAGGCGAAACCTTTGGTTTTTAGATCCGGCAGCCTTCCCTTTATAATTTCTGTAATATTGAGCACTTCAAGCACTCGTGCAATTCTTTTGTTCTGCTTGATCACTCCATTGCTAAAGGTCATCTGCAGAGGACCATGCATGCGCTTGAGCAGCCTGTCTGCTTGTCCTTTTGCAGTGATCTGGCTTGAAAAATTGAGTGTCCCGGTCATCCTCACCTCCCCGTTGGACAGGCAGTTGTAGCTGTTGTCGACGTTGAGGCTCTGACCGGAGAGTAACATCTCGACGGAATATGTAGTGCCGTTCGTGGTAATCGTCGCCGGGGAATCGATGCCGCATAACCCCGCTTCGATAATGTTTATCTTGACACTGTCTTCATCAAAGAAAATATTTGCCTTTACCGGCGACCAGGTCAGTATTTCCCATGTCAGCCGGCCGATGTCAACATTGATATCCGTGCCATCCCCTTGCAGCTCGGCCTGCTCAAGGTGCACTTGGTCGCCCGAAGGCAGGGGTACCAGCAGGTTGTCACCGCTCAATTGCCCCTTGACCGTCACGGTAGCCGGCTGGCCGGTCGAGTCGACAGAGGCGGCCAGGTCGCCATCCAGTTGACCACTGATAAATGCACTATCGACAAAAAGGGACTGCAGTGTCTTATGCTGCAGACGGCCGGTAAACGAGCCTTTACGCTGATCACCGGCCAGATCAAGGACCATGGACGCGTCGGAATACTGGTCCTTGATAGTGAGCTGGTGGATTTGCAACCGGTCCGCGGCATAGTCCACATCGGCGTTGATTGTTGGACCATTGTCAATTTTTACCTGTCCGGAAAAAGATGTGGTCGATTCAGCCTGCCAGGAGATTTTGCTGTCACTGATGGTAAAGGGCGTATTTATTCTATAGGTATCTGGCAGATTGAGCTGGGATTCGAGCCAGGTATATGATTCGTTGCCGATGCTGCCGTCAACGCGCAGATCAAGGCGCTGCAACTGCTGCGGAAGACCTTTGATACTCCCTGATACGGTAAATGCCGCGTCCAGGCTGCCCACTGTAACTTTTTCCAATGCCAGCTGGTTGGGGTCCATGCTATACTGACCGCTTGCAATATTAATGGTATCCGGAAAAAGTGTGGTCTTTACTGCAATCTTCTGCACAGTTCCGGTAGAGTGTATTTTCCAGGCGGCCGGCTTATCCAGTGCCCCTTGCAACTTGAGAGTGGAAATCTTGCCGTAGCCACTCGCAGCCGTAATAACTTGCAGTTGGTCCTGCACTCCCTCAACGGAAGTCAACCAGGAATATATTTCAGCAAGATCGGCATCAAGCGCCATTTCCAACTGGAACACATCACTGTCTTCCGTCAGACCAAGCCGCACGGATCCATCTTTCGCAGTTGAGTTTTTCAGGCGCGCCGACACCGTGTTCCCCTGTAAAATGCCTTTATCAATCACTACCTCGCCGGTGACTTCGCTCAGCTCAAGCTTGATCTCCGGGATTGCGATCCGGCTGTCCTGCAGTTGCCCTTTAATGAGCATATTGGTAAATTCGCCAAGACCGGCCAACTGGTCTGCCTGTGAGGAGAAATGTATCTGCACTATTTGGCCACCGCGCAGGTAATTGAAGATCTCCTCGATCGGTGTGGTGTTGTCCGCCAGTCCCAAAGCGGTTGCCCTGACGGCAGCAACATCGATATCTTTGCCGGTGAGCTCGAGTTTGCAGTTTGGCTTGGCCTGTGAACAGCTCAACTCGCCGTTCAGACTCAGGTGCGGCTCGCCAAGCACAAGCTGGTCGAGGCTTGCCTGCATTGTATCGCCTGACGAGCGGGCGCTGCCGCTCACGCGGATCTCCTTAATGGTCTGCTTCTCGTCTTGGCGAAAGATGTTCAGCTCAGCAAGCGATGTGGTGAGCTGTGCCTGGGCTTGGCCTCCATCGGTTGCACTGATGTCGCCTTCCAGGTTTACTCTGGTCATGGTCATCAGTTTGTTGTTGTCCTGGTTGAGAGTGAACTGACCGTTATTGATGATCGCCTCAACATCGGACAGCATCGGCCCGAGTGTTTGGCCCGCATTCTGTATTTTATCCTGCAGCAAGCGCATTGTCAGTGGCTGCTCGGAAGGAGCATCTGCCTTGGCGGCAGGCAGGGACAGACTGAGCTGCGGTGAATCGAGAGTAAGTGATGAAAGCCGCACTTCACCTCTCAGCAGAGGCAGTAGTTCAGGGATGATGCGCACTGCGTCGATAGACCCTTGCGCTTGGTCCGGAAAATTCAGGCGTACCTCCTGCAGCTCGACGCCCGGTGTGGGCAGGTAGTTGAGATCAATGGCCTGAAAATCAAGTTCGCCGCCGGTTTTTGCAGTCACCATCGCCTGAATTTTCTGTTTGACGGTGGAAGATGTAAGCAGGCGTGGCGCTACAAGCAACACCGCTGCGAGCAATAGAAGCAAAGTGACGAAACCGCCCAGCAGCCAGGATCGGGCGGGATGATTGGTGAAAAAAGCAGGCATAATATTTACATGAATTTTGTTTTCTTATGTTTTATAAGACGTGTAAGTCAGAGAGCTGGAAAAAACAAGGTAGAGAAAGATAAGCCGGTATATTCATGCAACCCATTGCACTTTTAAAACGACAACAGGCATCGACAATTCGCTATGTCCTGGCCGATATAGACGACACCTTGACCAACGACGGCAGGATTCCTGCATGTGCTTATCAGGCACTGGAGAATCTGCAACGGACAGGTATTCATGTCATTCCTATTACCGGACGACCGGCCGGCTGGTGTGACCTGATCGCCAGAATGTGGCCGGTTACCGGGGTGGTTGGCGAAAATGGGGCATTCTACTTTGCCTATGATGCGGGGCAAAAAAAAATGCATCGTCGCTATATCAAGAACAAAGAGCAAAGAGCTGCCGACCGGATACAACTTGCAGCGATATGGGCTGAAGTTGTACAAGCTGTCCCCGGCTGTGCTGTCTCGGCCGACCAGCAGTATCGGGAGGCCGATCTGGCCATTGATTTTTGTGAAGATGTGCCGCGACTGTCGCAAACTGAAATTGATAAGATCGTAGCAATCTTTCTAAAATATGGAGCATCGGCTAAGATCAGCTCAATCCATGTGAATGGCTGGTTTGGCAGCTACGATAAGCTGTCGATGACCAAAATTCTTTTTGCCGAGCACTTTGGACTTGTTCTGGATGATATCAAAGAGAGGGTAGTTTTTGCTGGCGATTCACCAAATGACGAGCCGATGTTTGCCTACTTTCCACATTCCGTCGGGGTTGCCAACGTCCTGCAGTTTAGCGAAATCCTCGTCCATAAGCCGACCTGGATCACCGCGGCTGCAGGTGGATATGGCTTTGCCCAACTGGCCGACCACCTGATAGAGGCTATTTCTCCTTCTCGATAAGTCCTTTGACGAACCAGCGCTGCATTGACAAGACGACCAGCACCGGCGGCAGCATGACCATCAGCGCCCCGCCGAGTGCTACGTTCCATTCGGGGAGGTCGTCGGCCTGAGGGATCAGGTCCTTTAAGCCAATGACTGCGGTGGTCATGTCCGGGTTGGTAGTAATCAGCAGAGGCCAGAGATATTGGTTGTAACCATAGACAAATTCAATAACAATCAGTGCCGCGATATTGGTCTTTGACAAGGGCAGCAGGATCTTTAGGAAAAAGGTCATCGGACTGGCGCCATCCATCTTCGCCGCCTCACACAGTTCCTCCGGGATGGTTAAAAAAAATTGCCGGAATAAAAAGGTACAGGTCGCCGAGGCGATAAGCGGCAGAATCAGCCCGGTGTAGCTGTCAAGCAAGGACCAGTTGAGCTGCAATGCAAAGTCATTGCCGGTAAACCAGGAAACCAGGCTGTTGAGATGTAGAAAATCCCAGGTCGCCTGTACCGGTCCCAGAACATTGGCGGCAACTTCATAGGTGGGCATGATCCGCACCTCAACCGGCAGCATCAAGGTGCAGAAAACTGAGGCAAAGGCTACGACCCGCAATCGGTAATCAAAGTAAACAATCGAAAAAGCACCGATAATCGACACGGCTATTTTGCCAAAGGTTATCCCGGTCGCCATGATAAACGAGTTGAAAATCTGGTTGCCGAGATTGCCTCTGGTCCAGGCCTCGGTCATATTGACCATAAACTGGTCGCCGGGGATAAGCGGCATGGGCACCTGGGAAACTTCGGCGAGGGGAAGCGTCGCCGCTATTAAGCTGTATATTATCGGAAAGCCGACAATAAGGATGCCGATAATCAAAAAAATGTAGGTGAATGCATCGAGGAGGGGAGTTTTTTCAACCATGGCGCCTTATCCGGTATATTGGACTTTCTTTTCAACGTAGCGAAACTGGAGAAATGTTATAATGACTATCAGGGTCATAAGGACCACCGACTGAGCCGAAGAAGAGCCGAGATTCAGGCCGACAAATCCATCCTGATACACCTTGTAAACCAGGATATTGGTTGACCCGCCGGGGCCGCCCTGGGTCACGGTGTGGATAACCCCGAAGGTCTCAAAAAAGGAATAAATTATATTCATTACCGACAGGAAAAAGAACGTCGGGGAGAGCAGGGGAAAAGTAATCGTCCAAAACCTGGTGAAGGGGCTGGCGCCATCGATCGCCGCCGCCTCGATGAGTGATTTGGGGATGGCCTGCAGGCCGGCCATGAAAAAGACAAAATTATAACTGATCTGCTTCCAGGCACTCGCCATAGTGATCATGACCATAGCATCGGTACCGTCCAGCACCGGGTTCCAGTCGAGTCCCAGCCAGGCGTTGATGGCAATCGCGACGATGCCGTAGGAAGGATGGAGTAAAAAAAGCCACAAGATTCCTGAGATGGCCGGGGCAACCGCATAGGGCCAGATCAGCAGGGTTCGCACCAGCGCCGTGGCTCTTAGGGCCCGGTTGGCCATGGTGGCTATAAAAAGGCCAAGGGTGATCGAAACTGAGGCAACGGCGATACTGAAAGTAAAGGTGGTCAGTATCGAGCGCAGGTAGAGCTGGTCGGTGAACAGTTCTTTATAGTTATAAAACCAGACGAATTTACTGCTCTGGCCAAAGGGATCGCTGAGCAGAAAGGATTGAATCAATCCCTGGACCGCCGGCCAGTAAAAAAAGGTGAGTGTCACCAGCACCTGCGGCAGGATCAGCAGATACGGCAGGTAGGATGATTTAAAGGTCGATCGTTTTATCATGGTGCAAAACGAAGGTATTAAACGAATTTATTTATGTTGGTGTCGAAAAAAATCATATAAGCTATCAGGATGGGCTCTCTAAAAAAGTTCGATATACGAGGCGCAGCGTCTGATACGGAGATTTGGTAGTACATGCAGTACAGCAAATCGCCGTATCAGATCTAACGAAGGAGATCGGGCTTTTTACGAGTCCATCTATTTGTAAGTCTTGGCAAAGGTCTGCAACTGGATGTTACTCCTTTCTACCGCGCTGTCCAATGCCTGTTTTGGTGATTTGCTGCCATTCCAGACAAGTTCAAGTTCTTCATTGATGATATTTCTGATCTGCACAAAGTACCCTAAACGCAGTCCCCGGGAAATTTTTGTAGGAATTGCTCTGTTGAGTTGATCAATGCCAACCGTTTGCAGTGGATTTTCTTTATAGTAGCCTTCTTTTTTCAATTCATCATAAGCATTTAAAGTAATGGGAAAGTAACCTGTTTCCTTATGCCAGTACATTTGCATTTCATTGCCGGCAAGAAATTTCAAAAATGCCGCAACACCTTCGTACTCTTTCTTGCTGTGTCCATTCAGTACCCAAAGAGAGGCTCCACCGATAATACTGTTCTGGGGCTTTTTCATCCAAGCCTCAACAGGCAACGGAGCTGCATCCCATTTGAAATCCGTAATGGCTTCTTTGAGTTTGGCTATGCCGCTGACGGAATCCATGTAGATTGCAGCATTCTGAGCGATAAATTCGGATTTTGGGCCTTGATATTTCTGGCCGCCATACATGAACCGTTTGTCGGCACCCCATTGCTTGAGCATTTCGATGTGGCTGATAACTTTGGGATTGTTGATCAGCAATTCACAATCAAGGCCGGCATATCCATTGTCTTTACTGGCAAAAGGGATGTTATGGATGGCGCTGTAGTTTTCCACCTGAATCCAAGACTGCCAGGCGCTGACCATTCCGGCAGGGGCGATGCCGCTATCGACCAGTTTTTTAGTGATTTCACCTAGTTCGTCCCAGGTGATCGCTTCGGTCTTGGAAAGCGGTGGGATCCCGGCCTTTTCAAACATAGTGACGTTGTAGTACATGATCGGCGTCGAGGAGTTAAAGGGCATCGACATCAAATTGCCGTCAGCATCCATATAGTACGAGAGAACCGCCTGCAGGTAATTCGACCAGTCGATATCGTAGCCGGCATCGGCCATAAGCTTATGAACCGGATAAATTGCCCCGGATTGCATCATGGTCTGGGTGCCGACTTCAAAGACCTGCAGGATATGCGGCTGCTTCTTGGCCCTGAACGCGGCTACTCCGGCATTCATGACCTCGTCATAATCGCCTTTATTGGTGCCGACCACGACGTATTCCGACTGCGATGCATTAAATTTTTCAATCATTGTGTCAACGACTTTGCCTCTCGCGCTACGCATCGCATGCCACCAGTTAATGGTGATAGGCTTAGCCCACACTGCGGCGGGAAAGGCAAGGCATATGCCGACCACGGCAATTACGGCCAATCGGTTCAATTTCATGGTATTTCCTCCTTGAGAGTAATAAATGATATTCGCCCCTGCCGGACAGGGCCGTCCTCGCATACCTTACAGTATTTTTCCTTCACTGGAAATAGTAGGTAATGGATACAGAGTCAAGGCAAAATTTTGTTATGCCCGGTGCTCGATGAGTAATGCATATTAAACAAAATTGATGGTCGTGAAAACGGTTCATCATCTTCGTTGTTGTTAATTTTACTAACCCTGCGGAGTGCTCTAGCAAACTGAAATAATGATAAAATTCACTCGCATTGAGTATAAAAATTTTTACTTAACCATTACAAAAACGTAGTTATTTACATAATTGTCAAGACTTATGCCTCTTTTTTTTTATATATGAAATCAGGAAGAATTAAAGAAAGACTTTATGCAGCTTGCAACTTTATGGCCGACAAGGCAGGGGAGGTGAATTGATGGCATTTGTGCCAGGCACCAGGAAAGGAGATGTAACGGACTGCGGTTTTTTGATCGTGCTGGTTGATCGTTCCTTTAATCAGGATTCTACCCATGAAAACAGGTAAATTATTGTTTTTCAGCTCAATTATTTCTTTTGTCGCGGCGATAGTGTTTTTTGCCTATCTGGTAAATGCGTCAAAGGCATTGTCTTACCTGTCAACTGACCCAAAGGCATGTATCAACTGTCATGTCATGAATACCCAATATGCGACATGGCAGCACAGCTCACACGCTGAGCGTGCCACCTGTGTTGAATGTCATCTTCCAGTTGACAGTATGGTGAATAAGTACGCAGCAAAAACACGCGACGGCTGGAATCACTCAGTTGCTTTTACGATGAATACTTTTGCGCAAAACATTGAAATAAGCGAAGATGGTGCCAATCGTGTGCAGGCAAACTGTCGAGCCTGTCATGCTACATTAATCGAGGTCGTTGTTGCCAACAGTGACCAATATCATGATTTTACCGGGGTGCCAAAAACTGACAGAAAATGTTGGGATTGTCATCGAGATGTACCTCATGGTAAAGTGCGTAGTTTATCGTCAACGCCGAATGCTCTTGGTGTGAGAGAGCTCTAATGAATGGAGGAAATAGTGAATAAATATAAGATATTGCTTGGTGGTTCTCTGGTAGCTATCGCGGCAATGGGTGTTTTGGCCAATTCTATCAGCGGCAAGCAGGAAGAAAGGAAAATTATCAATACGACTCCGGTCATTATAGAAAAGGGCATCGAGAGTAAAAATGAGGTGTGGGCGAAGTATTTCCCCCGGCAATATGATTCCTGGAAGCAGACCAAACAAAACGATACTATCGATGATATGATCGAAAAGAAACCTCAATTGGCCATTCTCTGGGCCGGGTACGGGTTTGCCAAAGATTATAATGCGCCACGGGGGCATTTTTATGCAGTGCAAACCAACATTAACACGCTGCGGACCGGTGCGCCGGTGGGACCTGATACCGGACCTATGCCGACCGCATGCTGGACCTGCAAATCTCCCGACGTTCCGCGGGTTATGGATGAAGAAGGTGAAAACGAATTTTTTACCGGTAAATGGGCACGTTTGGGTGATCAGATTGTCAATCCTGTCGGTTGTGGGGATTGCCATGACAGCCAGACGACCAACCTGACCATCACCCGGCCCCATCTTAAAAGGGCGCTCGAGGCAAGTGGCGTAAAGCTTGACGAAATCACCCACCAGGATATGCGCAGTCTGGTCTGTGCCCAGTGTCATGTCGAATATTACTTCAAGAAGACCGAATATAAAGATAAAACAGGTAAAGATCAGGTTGCCCAAGTGGTGACTTTGCCATGGGCTGAAGGCCTCAGCGTCGAAGGAGCTGAAAAATATTATGACAGCTATGGGTTCAGTGACTGGACCCATAAAATTAGTAAAACACCTATGTTAAAAGCACAGCATCCCGGTTATGAGTTGTATAAAACCGGCATCCATGCCCGACGTGGTGTGGCGTGTGCCGATTGTCATATGCCCTATGTTCGAGAAGGAGCGGTGAAATATTCCGATCATCATATTGCCAATCCGCTCGACAATATTGCCAACACCTGCCTTACCTGCCACCGCGAGAGTGAAGAAGAATTCAAGGCGGTGGTGAAGAGGAAATTTGAGCGGAAGGAACAGTTAATGGAACTCGCCATGAACAGTCTTGCCAAGGCTCACCTCGAGGCTGGACGTGCCTGGGAGGCAGGAGCCAGCGAGGCCGAGATGGCCGATGTTCAGCAGCTTATTCGCTCCGGCCAATGGATGTGGGATTATGCAATCGCCAGCCATGGCTCTTTCTATCATGCCCCCGAAGAGACTTTACGAATTCTCAGTGTCGCCAACGACAAGGGCCAGGAAGCTAGAGTAAAGCTCGTCGCCGTTCTGGCCAAACATGATGTCTTTGATTATGTCGCCCCAGATTTTTCCACCAAAGAAAAAGCGCAAGAAATTGCCGGGGTGCCTTTGCAGCAACTGGTAGACGAAAAGCTTGAGTTCAAAAAAACCCTGCTCGAGGAGTGGAATCAAAAAGCAGTAGCTGAAGGTCGCTTGAATATGGAATCACGCAAGGGGATGAGCGACAAATCATCATACGCGAAATAACTGTTGATGGGCTCGTAAAAGACCGATTTCCTTCGTTGTAGGTCTAATAGGGTGATTTGCTGTACTACATGTACTACCAAATTGCCCTATCAGACACTACGCCTCGCATTAACCCGGGAGACAGATCGAATTCTAGGCTATCTAATTTTCACAACACTAGTAACCGTTCAACCAGCACCCCATTTTCGTCCGATCAGACCCCTTCGCATAGCCAACTATAGCTCGGCGGCCTGCTTGAACGAACCTAGAGCACTGGTTGAACGGTTACAGATCCGGGGTATACATTTATCTTTTGCGTTCCGGTGAACCATTACCAACACTACGTGAAAAAATCAGTCCTTTGACCCTTGCGGGAAAAATTTCAGTATGGTTGAGTCTCATACGTAATCACAAAAAATATTAATGAACCGAACTGCTCTTAATGGTACAACAGTTACCTCCGATTCTATGATTTATGTAAATGGTGACGGTAAAAATGACGGAACTTCGATTTAACAATGTAATTAAGAGATATGGTAAGGTTGAAGTTGTTCATGGTATCAATCTTGACGTTGTCGATAAAGAATTTCTGGTCCTGGTTGGTCCATCCGGCTGCGGAAAATCGACGCTGCTGCGGATGATTGCCGGCCTTGAAGAAATTTCCGAAGGCACCATCTCGATAGGCGACCGGATTGTCAACGATGTCGCCCCGAAGGATCGCGGCCTGGCGATGGTTTTTCAGAACTACGCCCTCTATCCGCATATGAATGTCTACGAAAATATGGCCTTTGGTCTGAAACAACGAAAAACCCCGAAGCCGGAGATTCAGCAACGGGTCGAAAGCGTTGCGCACATTCTGGGTTTAGAGAACCTGCTGCAGCGAAAACCCCACGAGCTGTCCGGCGGCCAACGGCAGCGAGTGGCCATGGGCCGGGCCATGGTACGTAAACCATCGGTTTTTCTCTTTGACGAACCTCTGTCAAATCTTGACGCTAAACTGCGTATCCAGATGCGGGCGGAAATTAAAATGCTCCACCAGCGGGTCAATTCGACCATGGTTTATGTCACCCACGACCAGGTTGAAGCGATGACCCTAGCGGACCGGATTGTCGTCCTTAAAGATGGCTATATTGAGCAGGTGGGAACGCCGCTGGAGTTGTTTTTAAAACCGTCGAACATTTTTGTGGCCGGGTTTATCGGTACGCCGCCCATGAATCTTCTGCGCTGTGAGATTGCCCAGGAGTCGGGTGGGATGTGGCTGGTTTTTCCCGGTGGCCTGCGCCTTCCGGTGCCACCCAGACAGGATACTGCACTAACCGCCGGACAGGAGATAGTAATGGGCATCCGCACCGAAGAAATCACCCTTGCCGGTGAGAATCACTCTTTGCCAGAGGAATGGGTCTATCCTGCGGTGGTGAAAGTTGTCGAACCACTCGGCAATGAGAACCATCTGCACGTGGAGGTACAGGGCGAATCATTTGTCGCCCGCTGCGAAGGGCGCCGAATCGTCAAGGCTGGGGAACATCTCGATGTTAGCTTTAACCTCGATCAATTGCATCTCTTTGATGCGAAGACTTCCCAGGTAGTGTACCAGGGAAAATAAAATATATCGGTAAGGTTTTTTTGCCGGAGCGTACCACCTATATGTCCATATTAACGTCTCTTTTTCTTGCCATCCCCTGTCTTGTCCCGGCCATCTGGCGATTAGTGCATCATGGGTTCAATGAGCCGGCCGGGCTGCTATCGGATCTGGGCCTTGCCCTGATTCTCTTTGCTCTGCTGTGGCGTAGTCCGCGTCTTCTCAAAGCACTGCTGCTGTTGTTCTGGGCTGCTGCCCAGATTATGGCGCAGGAGCTGATGGCTGCCATGCAGCGTTTACCTTCCTGGCAGGATCTGCAATATCTGCTCGATCCGACCTTTGTTAAAAACACCACTGCCGGTTTGCATTTTTCCCATCCGGGTCTCGCGCTTATCTTTCTGCTGGTGACCATTGCGGCAATAGCGTTGCCGCGTAATAGTCCCGGCTGGGGCAAGGTGATGTGCTGTTTGCTCGCCGGTATTCTGCTGCTTGGCTTGCATTATCCGCTCAGTAAAAAGCTTGGCAGCCAGAGCGTCGCCGCGCGCTATAATCCTCTACACTGGTTGGTTACTGATGCCGCCGCTAAAATTTTTCCTTCCGAGGTGCCGGAGCTGAGTCTTTCTGATCTGCCTCCAAGCATGAGAACTCTGGATTTGAATGGCACTAGACTGGTGCCAAAAGGCCGGGCGAAAAATGTCCTTATCGTCATCCTCGAAGGTGTTCCCGGTATCTCTCTTGGCGAAAATCGCCGTGAGATGCAGGTCGCCGACAAGTCCTACCAGATGGCTCGCCTCGAAAAAAGCACTGCCGATGGCATGCTCGTCCCTGATTTTGTCGATCATAGCCATCAGACTATCCGTGGGCTGTACGCTATTCATTGCGGGGATTTTAGTAAGTTTTCCTATGAAATGCCCAAGGCAATGGAATTGCAGAACAATCCTCAGCGGGCCGGGGAATGTTTGCCGGCGCAAATGGCCAGACAGGGGTGGCAAAGCCATTTTCTGCAAGGGGCCGCACTGCAGTTTATGAACAAGGAACGGGCGATGCCGACCATGGGTTTTCAGCATGTCCATGGGGTTGAGTGGTTTACCGAGCGGACCGAGACCGATTTTATCTGGGGGACGACCGATGCCGATTTTTTTAAAGGGGCAAAAAAATACATCGGCGAGTTGCAGGCAGCAGGGAAGCCGTGGCTGTTATCGCTGTTGACCGTGGCCACCCACCAGCCATTTGCCGTAACCGATAGCCAGGCAAAGGCCTACGGTTCGCGGCTCAATGCGACAATGGCGCTTCTCGATGAGGCGGTTGCCGCCTTTATCGACGGCTTACGCTTAGATGGTGTTCTGCAGGACACCCTGGTGATTATTACCTCCGATGAATCGCATGGGGCGGAAGGTGCCGACTGGTACGGCAGTTGGGGGCTTGGCATCGTCCTCACCCCGGAGCAGGAACTGCTGCCGCGAATCAAGAAGGGAACCTACGGGCTGGTCGATATCGAGGCCTCGGTGCTCGATTACTTTGGCTTGCCGATGCCGTCGTCGATTATCGGCAGAAGCATGTTCCGTGATTATGCCGACTCCCGGGATATGGTGTCTTATACCAGCAGCAAATTGCGTTGGCAAACGGCAGAGAATGTTCTGTATGAATGCGGTAGAGACGATGCTTGTCGAAAAATGACCAACCAGAAACTTATCGGGCCCAGGCCTGAAACCTATGAAGCGGATACTGAAAACAGCGCCGGGCGTCTCTTTGGTCTTGCGGCGGTTCTCGATCATAAGCTTCTGAGCCGCAGTCAGAAGCAGGTGTTGCAGTTTGCCGCCGGAGAGATCAGGCAGTTGCCGGAAAAGACAAAAAATGAATGGACGGACAACCTGACCGGCGCGCAATATCTCGATTTTCCGGCGCAGTCGGCCATCCATGTCGACATCCGGGTCAAAGCAGTGACGGCCCCGCCGGAAGGGATTCAACTGAAACTGGTCCTCCGCCAGTTTGAGCACGAAGTGGGCGGTATCGAATACCCCCAGTTTGGCTTGCTGCATGCAGGAGAAGAGGGCCGGCTGCAGTTTTCATTTAAAAATCTGCAAGCCAGGCAGGCCTTTTCGTTTCATCTGGTCGGCGAGGGACACAACGCCTCCATCCAGCTGCAGCAATTTACCGTTACCATTGACCGGGAAAAAGGTTGAATGGTCCATGAAAAGCAATTTGTCGGATTCATCCCTGTTTATTTCTGCCTCATTGCTTTTCCTTTCTTCATGCAATTGTTGTCGTGCAGCAGTTCCCCCACTTTTATTGCCAGTTCCTTGCTCGAAAAAGGTTTCTGGATGAAGTGGAATCCCTTGTCGAGCACCCCGTGGTGGGCGATGACATCTGCGGTGTAGCCGGACATGAACAGTTGCTTGATATGGGGATATATCGACAGCAGACCGGCTGCCAAGTCCCAGACTGGTTCCCTTGCCGATGTCCTTGGTGGTGAAAAATGGTTCAAAAATTTTCTCCAGCGTTCCCTGATCCATACCGCAACCGGTATCGCTTATGTTCAGCGGTACATGGTTGCCGGGAACCGCCTCGGCGTGCTTTGTTTTCTGTGATATGTTTCTATGCTCGGTTCGCCAGTCAAGCAAGTGGGCAAAGAAATTTATCCGTTAATCTGTCGTTGCTTCGTCTGTTGGTAATGTGGTACTGAAAAGCTGGCCAATCATGCCTGCCTTTATCAAGAGGAATGCCTTTTAGGAAAGTTTGCAGCAAAAAGGAGAAAGAGCAGATGATCCATGTACTCGCGTCAATTCATGTCAAACGAGATCAGCTTACTGAATTTCTGACAATTTTTAAAGAAAATATCCCGGCAGTGCGGCAAGAGCAAGGCTGCATTGAATACGAACCGACTAGGGATCTGCCGACAGGCTTGGCACCGCAAGAATTGAATGGTAATGTCGTGACGATTATTGAGAAGTGGGCAAATCTTGAGGATTTGCGTGCACATTTGGTGGCACCACATATGCTTGTTTATCAAAAAAAGGTCAAGGATCTTGTGGAAAAGGTGGTCTTGAAGGTGCTGGAAAAAGCCTGAAATTGCTTGTGGCACGAGTTGGAGAGAATTGATTTGAGGTCATACTTCCTATACAACGCATGGGAACCCAATAGAGGGTGAGGAGGGTTAGGGCAGAGAGTTGGCGCAGCAGTCGAAAAAGCATTATTCTTCCTGGCCGTTGGTGGAGAGAAACTCCGTCATGCGTATGCGATACTCAACGATGTCTTTGCGCAAGGAGGAGAGGTTAGCCATCTTTTCGTCAACTTTGGCGATGTGATTGTCAAGGATTTCGATCAGCTTTGGAGTAATTTTATTAAAATTTTTAGCGTTTATATCAAATATCTCCGAAAGCTGTTCTATTTCTTTTAAGGAAATTCCCATCGTTTTCAGTTTCAGGATGAACTTAAGGCGGAGGATGTCGTCGGTCGAGTACGTGCGGGTGCTGCCGCCGAGACGTTCGTTTTTGCCCATCAGGCCTATTTCTTCGTAGTAGCGAATTGTCCGGGTGGTAATACCCAGACTTTTGGCTAATTCGCCGATTTGTACCAATTGTGATTCTTGAGTACTCATGGTATTTTCCTTGGTGATCAAACCGTGTTTGCGGATGCTGCTGCTCATTGGCGACAGTCATACCCGTCAATTCTGCTTGCCTGTTGCCACCGGGAAATCTTCTACGGCAGGAGGAATTGACATTTACCTTTACGTAATATGTTCTGCGCAATTTAGCATGGCGGTTATTCCCCTGTCAAACTAAAAACAACACTTTAGCACAGTTCTTTTGTGCCTTTGCGGCTGTTTTTAAAAAGCATGGAAATGTCTTGACCTTTACGTAAGCTTTATTTATAAAGGTGTAATGAAAAGTCTATCTGGGAGTGCGTGACGGCAGCGCACATCCATGACAAAGAAGCAACTGTATCTGGAGGAGACAATGGAATATACCCGGGAAATTTACTGGAATGTCGGTCATAGCGCAGGGACACTGGTCCCCATGTATCTCTTCGCGCTTGCGGCAATCGGGCTGCTGGTGAAGGGATTTCTGCGCCGAGTCGAGATATATAAACAGGGGCTGTCCCTGGACAGGACCGATCAGCGTGGCCGAAGGGTATGGCACATGCTGGAAAATGTCCTGCTGCAAAAAAAAGTGGCGCAAGTCCGTTGGCCGGGCCTGCTGCATGGTCTGTTCTTCTGGGGTTTTGGTCTGCTCTTTATCGGCACTACTCTGATCGTCATTCAGGCCGATTTTACCGATCTATTTTTTGATGTCAAATTTTTAAAAGGCACCTTTTATCTGCTGTTTTCCATCATTCTCGATGTGGCTGGGCTGGTGTGCATTTTTATGCTGGGTGGTCTTCTGGTGCGGCGATATTTTTTTCCACCTGAAGGTCTGGAGACCAAACAAGACGATGCGATCATGCATGGACTCCTGCTCACCATTCTTCTCACCGGATTTCTCATTGAGGGAGCGCGTATTGCGGTGACTGAACTTGGCACGCCGCTGTCATACTGGTCGCCGCTGGGTCTGCTGGTTGCCCATGCTATTTCCGGGATGGGCGAAGGCGGGCTACGTGCTCTGCACCAGGTGACCTGGTGGTTTCACCTGCTTCTGGTGATGAGTTTTTTGATCCTGATTCCGCTAACGAAATTCCGCCATATCTTTACCACCAGCACCAATTATTTCTTCGATGATCTGGGCCCAAAAGGCAAACTTATCAATCTGGATCTGGAAAATGAGGAGGCCGAGACCTTCGGTGCAACCACTGTCAAGGATATGAGCTGGAAAGATATTTTCGACGCGGATGCGTGTACTTTGTGCATGCGCTGCCAGGATCGGTGTCCGGCGTTCAACACCGGCAAGCCGCTATCGCCAATGAAAGTTGTCAATCAACTGGGCGACGTTGCTTTTCATAACCCACAAGCCAACCTGATCGATACCTTCACCAGAGATGTTCTCTGGTCCTGCACCACCTGTCGGGCCTGCCAGGAGATCTGTCCGGCAGCTATCGAGCATATCAGGAAAATCATTGACTGCCGCCGGGCCATGGTTCTGATGGAAGGCGAGTTCCCCGGCGAAGAAGTGATGACCGCCATGGAGGCAACCGAGGTAAACGGTAATCCGCTTGGCATTGGGTATGCCGAACGGGGCGATTGGGCTCAGTCGCTGGGCATCAAGTCTTTGGCCGAAGACGCCGAAGTCGATATCCTCTACTTTGTCGGTTGCTATGGTTCCTTTGATAAAAGAAATATCGCCGTAGCCAAGAGTTTTGTTCAACTGTGCCAGGCCGCCGGAGTGAAGGTCGGAATACTGGGCAAGGAGGAGAAATGCTGCGGTGAGCCGATGCGTAAGATGGGCAATGAATATCTCTACCAGGGGCTTGCCGTGGAGAATATCGAGGTCATCAAAGCATATAATGTCAAAAAAATCGTCACTACCTGCCCGCATTGTTTTAATACCCTTGCCAAAGATTATCGCGACCTGGGCCTTGAAATTGAGGTAGAAAGCTATGTCGTCTTCCTGGAAAAACTGATTGCTGCCGGCAAATTGCGTATAGATGCCAAAGAGCTTTCCTGCACCTATCACGATTCTTGTTACCTGGGCCGGCATAACGATATCTATGCTGCCCCGCGTGCTCTGATAACCGCTGCGGGTGGCAAAATTATCGAGATGGACAAAAACCGGGCGGAGGCTTTCTGCTGCAGTGCCGGCGGGGGCCGGATCCTCGCCGAGGAAAAAATCGGCGAACGGATGAATGTTAAACGAGTCAAAATGGCCGCTGCGACCGGGGCTGCGACCCTGGTCTCCAACTGTCCGTTCTGCCTCACTATGTTTGAAGACGGAGTGAAGGGTGCCGAAGTGGAAGAGTCGCTTCGGCCAAAAGATATAGCCGAGATTCTTGTCGAAAGGATTATCTAGTACGGATCATCTACTACACTTGAAGGAGAAAAAATGAAAATTCTGGTTTGCATAAAGCAGGTTCCGGATATGGAATCTAAATTCAAGATCGATGCCGGGGGTACCTGGTATGCGAAAACCGATCTTGCCTGGCGGATGAATGAATACGATGAATACGCCGTCGAACAGGCCGTGCAGCTTAAAGAACAGGTTAAAGACGCAGAACTTACCGTCCTGTGCATCGGTTCGGATAAGGTTAAAGAGACCATGAAAAAAGCCCTGGCCATGGGCTGTGACAAGGGCGCTCATATCGCCGACGAAGAGGCCGACAAAAAAGAACCGTATCAAATTGCCGGTATCATCGCCGAATATGCGGGAGATAAAAATTTTGATCTGATCTTTACCGGCATGCAGTCTCAAGATCGCGGCAGCGCTCAAGTGGGCGTTCTGGTGGCTGAAATGCTCGGTATTGCCGGTATTACTACCGTAGTTCGTTTTGCTTATAAAGATGGGACTATAGAAGCTAAACGCGAACTCGAAGGCGGCATCAAGGCCTGCGTCAACGTTGCGGTCCCTGCAGTTATTACCTGCCAGCTTGGTCTCAACACCCCGCGTTATCCCACCCTGCCTAATATCATGAAGGCCAAGAAAAAAGAGCTGACGTCGTTTGCTGTGGCCGATTTACTCAAAGTCGACGCCCGCCAGGAAACTGCCAAAATGTATTTCCCGGAAAAAAAAGGCGGTGGGCTGGTTCTCGAAGGAGATGCCGCAGCTCTGGTTGATCAACTGATCAAGATCTTAAAAGAAAAAACCGCTGTTCTGGGATAGGAGAGGTGACGACGATGAAAGTATTGTTAATTGCTGAAAGTAGAGAAGGAAAACTGCTTGGCAGTTGTTATGAATTGATGGCTTTTGCCGAAAAAATGGCCGCGGAAAGTGTCATGTTCCTGGTTGGCAGTGACAGCACCCTGCCGCAATATCGCGGCAAACTGTATCTTGCCGATGCTGCTGCTGCCGGGGAGTATAATCCGAGTGGACATAAGCAGTTGATTTTGGATATAATGGAGAAAGAGCAGGCGGATATGGTGGTCTTCTCGCATTCTTCCTATGGCTGGGACCTTGCCCCACGGGTCGCTTTTGCCCTGCAGGCAGCACAAGTTTCCGAGGTGGTCGATGTCGTTGATGGGACCCTGGTGGTTCCGGTTTGTAATTCTAAGCTACGTCGGGATGTCAAGGTGAAGACGGGCAAGATGGTTGTCACCTTGCAGGCCGGTGCTTTTGGCCTGAGCGAGGTGCCGAGCGCTACGCCGACGGTAGAAAAAATCAGTGGGGCGAATGCAGGCAAGGTTGAATTTACCGGCTATGAGCAGGCGGAAAGCGGCGGCGTTGATTTAGGCAAAGCCAAAATTATTGTCAGCGCCGGCCGTGGTATCGGCAAACCGGAAAATGTGGCGATGATTGCCGATCTGGCCAAGGCCCTGGGCGGTGAGTATGGGGCCAGTCGACCGGTGGTTGATTCTGAATGGGTGGAGCATAATCGTCAGGTCGGCACAACGGGCCAGACTGTTGCCCCGAAACTGTATGTTGCCTGCGGCATCTCCGGGGCGATTCAGCATCTTGCCGGGATGAAAAAGTCGGAATTTATTGTCGCGATTAATACCGATAAAGACGCACCTATTGGCGATGTAGCCGACGTTCTGGTGGTCGCCGATCTCAAGCAGTTTGTCCCTGCCCTGACGGCAAAAATACAGGCGCTGTAGACAAGGGGAGAGGGTGATGCTCAATGCAATTTTTGCCGAACTTCCCGATAACTTCATTGCGGGAACTTTTAGCAGACCGACGAGCTTTTATTTCTCCTTGGGAGATGTTAAAAAATCGGTTCAATGTACTGCAGACAGTTGTACGGTCAGCGATGGACGAGCAGTTGCCGATGCTGACTGCGTCTGCAAAACCAGCCCGGAATTTTTCCTGAAGATCTGGCAGGAAAACTTCCGGCCGGGAATGAAGGATTTCATGACGGGAACTATCAAGTCCAATAATCCCGGCGCGCTCCAGCAGTTTTTACGATGCTTTGGCAAAGATGGTGGATGATTAACAAGCACTGGTGAAGGTGATGGAATATCTGACGGAAATAAAGGTGCGCGGCTACCATGCCGATTTCTACGGCCATGTGAATAATGCCAGGTATCTGGAATTTTTCGAGGAAGACCGGTGGGCGCATCTGGAGTCGAAAATCGATCTTAAAAAATGGGTAAAGCAGGGCATTATCTTTCTGGTGGTCAATATCAACGTCAATTATCGACTGGCCGTTCCGGTTGGCGAGACTTTGATCGTGACCACCAATCTTCAAAAAATCGGCAATCGGAGTGCAGTCTTCAAACAGGAGATCCTGTTCAAGGAATCGAAAAAAGTTGCCGCCGATGCTCTCATCACTTTTGTGATAACCGACAAAACCGGCAGGGCGGTAAGCATGGATGGTGAAATGCTGCAAGAAATTGAGAAACTACGCGCCTTGCAAGTATGATTTATGGTTGACATTCATTGTGGTTATATATTACAAGCGATAATATGCTTAAGAGAAAATTTTTGTTTTAGGGTTCACTTGTACGTAAAGGGAAGTTTCAATTGACGAGGGGGAGAAGACCACCTCTCCTGCTGCACAAGGTGGGAGTAGGTGGACAAGAGCGTCTGTCGATGGGGTTGACAGATCTACGTAATTTTACGACCGAGGGGAGAGAAGGATGAAAAAAAAGATTTCTGTATTGGCCCTGGCATCACTATTTGTTGCGGGCTCGGCAATGGCCTCTGGATGGCGTATCCCGGAACAGTCGGTTGATTCAACGGCCAAGGCCGGGGCCAATATCGCCTCATCGACCAGAGCCGATACCGCCTATTATAACCCTGCCAATATGGCCTGGATGTCTGATACCTGGCATTTGGAAGCCGACTTCACTTATCTTTATCTTTCCGAAATAGAGTATGAAGATGCGCGCAGCTTACCAGTTAGGGACGGTAATTCAGAGCCGGAAAATTTTTTTATACCGACCGGTTTTCTCGTTACGCCCTCTTATGGTGGCGCCCGTTTTGGGCTTGCCATAACTGCACCGCGGGCTTGTCCAAACAATGGGAAGATCCCTGTCCGAAAATCATTCGCCGAAGAATTTTCATTGCAGGTAATTGAAGTCAATCCAACTATTTCTTACGGCTTTGGCAATATGGTATCGATCGCAGCTGGTCCCCGGGTAGTTTATGCCAGTGCCGACGTATCCAGCAGCAGTTATGATACTCCTTTAGTTCCTAACATCTTCACGGAATATGGAGAGGTGATACCACGGAATGGGGCTGGAACGTGGCAATTGCAGTGAAGCCGATGGAGAAACTGAATATTTCTGCGACCTATCGTTCCAATGTTGATCTTGACTTTGAGGACGATGCCTACTTTGACATTTGCCCTCAGCAATAGATAAGGTATTTGATGCTACGGTGTCCGTTCCTGTTCCGGCTGTCTTTGCTTTCTCGGTTGCCTACGATGTATTGGACAATCTTAATGTGGAACTTACTTGGGATAGGACCTTCTGGTCGGAATATGAAGAACTTGATTTTAATTTTTCGCCGGTATATCCCTAGAAACCCATTTGATGTTCCTCAGGCAAAGAAACTGGGATGATACGAATGCCTTCCGTATCGGCGCTGACCTATGTTCTGAACGATTACCTGACGATCATGGGTGGTTTTGCCTATGATGAAACTCCGGCCCCGACAGAAAATATAGGTTTCGAGTTACCTGATTCCGATGCCTGGATCTATTCTTTGGGAGCAGTATAAAGTAAACGAGAAGATGGATGTAGGTATTGCAGCTCTTTATGACTACAAAGAGGCCCGGACGTGCAAAAGAGTGCGGACGGTAAGAGTTGATGGAGAATTTACCAATGCTTCGGCGTTTCTCCTTACCGTTGGTTTGAATTACCGGTTCTAAGCGTTACGTTGTTCGAGGTTCTTCAGCAAAACCCCTTGTTGCGTCAATGACAACAAGGGGTTTTGCCGTCGAACTACAGCCCACGCAGATATTCGGGTTTAAGACGCACTTTGCCTTGAAGGGCTCTCTCAATCAGCTCAAGGGTCGCCGCTTTATCCTGCGGCAATTTGGCTTTAATCGGCAGATAATTTGACGCATGATTGGCATGGAAGTAGCCATCTGACAGTTCGGTGTTGGCCAGCATGACGGCAAGTTCCTCGAGCATCTCCGCCGGCGTCGGCAGGATGAAATCACCTTTATCGGCCGCATCAAAAAGAGGCGTGCCGGGAGTGAGCATCAGGCTCAGGGCGCCGACATATTCCGGATCGATTGCGCTGAGCACGCGACCGGTCTCCCTGGCATGAATAAGGGATCGCTCTTTGCCGGCAATGCCCAGTAGCACGGTGATGGACAGTTTGATCCCGGCGGCACGAATTTTTTGGCCCATTTCGATCATCCGCGCTGCATCGGCACCCTTATTAATTGTGTCAAGGGTGATGTCATCGCCCGATTCCAGACCCATATAGGCGATCTGTAGTCCGTGGTCATGCAGCTCGCGGAGCTGTTCCGGGCTCTTGCGCTTTATGCTCTTGGTATTGGCATAGGTGCCGATTCGAGTGACCCAGGGCAGTTTCTCGCGGATGGTTGAGAGGATTTTAATCAGCCGGTCCTGGGCGATTATCAGTGCGTCGCCGTCACAAAGAAAGAGACGGTACTGACGTTGACAATGGGCGGCGGCAAAATCGATATCCGCCATGATCGTCCGGTCGTCCTTGATAGAAAACCGGCTTCCTTTATACATGCCACAGAATGTGCATTTATTATGGGAGCAGCCGGTGGTAATCTGTAATAAAATGGAGTGTGCCTCACTTGGCGGACGGAAGATATTTCCTTGATAATCCATAATTGTATTGGGCAAATTGGTTAATAAGAGTGATGGCGTAAAAACTTCAAATTTACAGCACCATCAATGCCATCATATACTTAGAATACTCACTCATAGGTTCTTTTGACAATGAAAGATTCGCATTCGTTGTATCCGCATCTGCTGGCCCCTCTTGATCTGGGCTTTATGACCCTGAAAAACCGGGTGCTTATGGGCTCCATGCATACCGGGCTCGAGGAGGAAAGAGATGGTTTTAATCGGATGGCTGTCTACTTTAGAGACCGTGCCGCCGGGGGAGTCGGTCTGATTGTCACCGGTGGGGTGGCGCCGAACCGGGCTGGCTGGATTGCGCCTTTTTCGATTCGGCTGGCGTCTCGTTCGCAGGTGAAGGATCATACGATTATAACCGATGCGGTGCATGGCGCCGGCGGCCGGATCTGCATGCAGATTCTTCATGCCGGACGCTATGGCTATCATCCGCTGTGCGTTGCGCCGACTTCGATCAAGGCACCGATAAACCGTTTTAAACCGCGGGAGCTGAGTAAACGGGGCATCCGCGCAACCATCAACGATTTTATCAAATGTGCCGGTCTGGCCCAGGACGCAGGCTATGACGGCGTAGAGATTATGGGTTCGGAAGGCTATCTCATCAACCAGTTTATTGCCGAGAAGACTAATCATCGCCAGGATGAGTGGGGCGGCTCCTTTGTCAACAGAATGCGGTTTCCTCTGACTATTATCAAGGGAGTGCGCGAGGCGGTCGGGCTAAATTTCATTATCATTTTCCGGCTGTCCATGCTTGATCTGGTTAAGGGCGGCTCGACCTGGGACGAGATTGTCCAATTGGCAAAGGAGATTGAAAAAGCTGGTGCGACCATTATCAATACCGGCATCGGCTGGCATGAAGCAAGGGTTCCGACTATTGCCACCATGGTGCCGCGGGCCGGATTTGCCTGGGTGACCAAACGGTTGATGGGCGAGGTGCAACTACCGCTGATAACCACCAATCGTATCAATATGCCCCAGGTGGCGGAGTCGCTGTTAGCCGAAGGATGCTGTGATATGGTGAGTATGGCCAGACCATTTCTGGCCGATGCCGACTGGGTGAAAAAAACCCAGGAGGGACGGGTCGCCGAAATCAACACCTGCATCGCCTGCAACCAGGCGTGTCTGGACCAGATCTTTGCCCGACAGACGGCGACATGCCTGGTCAACCCCAGGGCCTGCAATGAAACGATAAAGCCTTTTGTCAAGGCGCAGCAGAGCAAGAAAGTTGCCGTCATCGGTGCCGGCCCGGCGGGTCTGGCTTGTGCCGTGACTGCTGCGGCAAGAGGGCATAAAGTGACGCTTTTTGAGGCAAGCGATAAGATCGGCGGCCAGTTTCGGCTGGCGCGGCAGATTCCCGGCAAGGAAGAATTTGCCGAGACCCTCAGATATTATCAACACCAGCTGGAGTTGCATGGCGTTGATGTCCGGCTGCAAACGAGCCCACAGGCAGTTGAACTGGTGGATTTTGCTGAGATTGTGCTCAGCACCGGGGTTGTGCCGCGCAAGATTCAGATTGAAGGCAGTGAAAGAGACAATGTTTCCCAGTATAATGTCGTTCTAACCGGTGAGAAACAGATCGGCAAAAGAGTGGCGATCATCGGTGCCGGCGGCATCGGGTTTGATTTGGCGACCTACCTTCTGCATGACGCCTCCGGGCCGGATAGTGTCGAAAAATTTATGGCCGAATGGGGCGTTGATATGGACTATGCCGCCGAGGGCGGACTGGGAGAGGTGCAGTTGGCGCCCCCGGCACGGCAGATATTTCTGCTGCAAAGAAAAAAAACCAAGCCTGGTGCGGGCCTGGGTAAAACAACCGGGTGGATACATCGATCGGTGCTGAAAAAGAACAGCGTTAAAATGCTGAGCGGTGTTGAGTACCTTGCCGTGAGCGATAAAGGCCTGCTCATCCGCCATAATGGCGAAGAACAATTACTGGAAGTCGATGATGTGGTTATCTGTGCCGGACAGCTTTCTGAGCTCGGCCTGGCGGGTGAGCTTGACCAGCTCGGTATCCGCTATCACCTCATTGGTGGTGCCTTAAAGGCTGGTGAACTGGACGCCAAGCGAGCTATTGCTCAGGGGACCGAAGTGGCAGATAGAATTTAGCCAAGCTGATACGAGCTTTCCAGGGTATGCTGTGCGCCTTTTGGGGTCAGTTTGCTGCTGTAGAGGTGGAAGCTTTCGATGGCAAAGTCCGAGCTCTGAAAAAAGGCATTACCGGCTAAAAACTGGTGGATTCGGGTACCGGAACAATTATTCAGCCTGGCCAGGGTTAAATGAGGGGTGAACTTTTTTTTATCTCGTGGGATGTTGATTGCCGCCAGTGTTTTTTCGATGGCATTACGAAGTTTCACTGCCGGTTCGTGCGGCTCAATTCCTGCCCAGAGGATACGTGGTATATCGCGAGGCGCAAAGACGCCGACACCCTTTAAGGCCAGCGAAAATTTCGGCAGGCGGATTTCCTGCAGTACATCCTGAATATCAAGGAATCGACCACCTTCGACTTCGCCGATGAATTTTAAGGTGAGGTGCAGCTGGTCGGTCGGCACAGCCCGAGCATTGGGGATGGATCTGCCCATGCCCTCCACCTCCCTTCTTACATCCTCGGCAATGTCTATGGCGACGAATAAGCGAATCATTGACAGTCGGTTCCTTATACCCCTATTTAAACGCGGTCGACCCAAACAGAACAATGAGAAGCATAATTTAAAAAGCATCAGAAAATAAGGCAAGAAAAAACATCTTATGACCAGGAAAATGGCACCACGCCGCTATAAGCTCATCCTCGAATACGACGGCACCAATTTCTCCGGCTGGCAGAAACAACATGATGCCAGGACTATCCAGGGCGATTTGTTGAAAGGGGCCGAGCGTGTTTTCGGCCCGGTTGCCATGGATATTCAGGGCTGCGGCCGTACGGACAGCGGCGTCCATGCCCTGGCATATGTTGCCCACCTTGAGGTGACAAGTGAACTGGAACCGGAAATTTTGCTGCTCAGCTTAAATGATATCCTGCCCAAGGATATTGCCGTACTGTCGGCAGAAGCGGTTGATCCACGCTTTCATGCGAGACATTCTTGTGTTGCCAGAAGTTATATTTACCAGCTAAAAAGGCGAAAATCGGCCTTTGCTAAACGCTATAACTGGTGGATCAAAGAAGAGCTTGATGTCGCTGCCATGCAGAGTGCAGCCGCGATAATGGTTGGGATGCACGATTTTGCTTCTTTTGCGGAAAAGCAGGAACTGAAAAAATCGACCAAAGTCCTTGTTCATATGGTGCAGCTTCTTGAAACTGAGGATGGGCTGATGCTCAGGGTTGTCGGCTCGCATTTTCTCTGGCATATGGTGCGCCGCATGATCGGGGTGCTGATTGAAATCGGCTGCCACAGGTTGACGGAAGGTGACGTCCGCAGCCTGTTGGGCACCTCGGCGGCGTTGCCGTTCTATCATACTGCACCGGCGGCGGGGCTGTTTTTTGAGAGGGCACTTTATGATATGCAGGAGCTGAACGATTTTTTGATGAATGCATTGAGAGAGGGTTAACCGGCTATTTTTTTTACCACCAGCTCGATTGCCAGGACGACTCCCCCGATAATCAAGCCGATAACCAGGTTGACCAGAAGCACCGGTACCGGGATATTGCCGACGGCGTGATGCAGGACTGCAAGATTATGAGTGAAGATGCCACCGCCAACGAGCAGCATGGCGATCGTACCGATGATGCCCAGAGCCCGGATTACCAGTGGCAGAGAGGCTACCAGTCGCGCTCCTGACCATTGTAGACTGCGCGAGAGCCAGCCACCCAGCTTTTTGCCACGGGCGATAAGGTAAAAGCCGATATCATCCATTCGGACAATGAGCGCCACTAGTCCATACACGCCGATGGTCGCGAGAACCGCGATCAGGCTGACGACTATTATCTGCAAAAGCAGCTGTTGTTCCATCACCGTGCCAAGGGCAATCATGACAATTTCAATCGACAGGATAAAGTCGGTAATAACCGCGGATTTTATCTTGGTCTTTTCAAGCCTCAGCAGCTCTGTCTTATCGCTTACTGTTTCCGCAACCGGTATCTTTTCCGAGTGATGGGCGAGGACATGATAGATTTTTTCGACCCCTTCGTAACTTAAATACGTGCCGCCCAGCAGCAGGATCGGTACGATGAGCCAGGATGCATAGGCACTAAGCAAAAAGGCGATGGGCAGAATAATCAGTTTGTTAAGAAAGGAGCCCTTGGTGATCGCCCAGAGCACCGGCAGTTCGCGAGATGCGACAAAGCCGGTGGCTTTTTCCGCATTGACCGCCAGATCATCACCTAAAATTCCCGCCGTCTTTTTGACAGCCAGTTTGCTAATAGCCGCCGCATCGTCAAGCAGCGTAGCAATATCATCTAATACCGCAAAAATTCCGCCGGTCATGGTTTATTCCTTAAGCTTCTGCAAGTCGCATAATCGCCTGATTGGCTATAATCAGGCCAAAAATTCCGGTAATGGTCGGCAGGCTGCCCAGCACATTGCGTGGTCGGCCTCGACCATTAACTGCTCGGTCATCGGGTTCGGCTTGATCATCGGTTGATGTATAGTCATAATCTATTTTTTCAATGGAATAGACACAGGAGATACCCTCGCCCACACCTCTTCTCTTTAGTCGTTTGCGTAAGTGCCTGGCCAAGGGGCAGGTCGAGGTAGAAAAAATGTCGCCACAGCGAATGAGTGTCGGGTCGGTATGCAAAGCGGCCCCCATCGAACTTATGACCGGGATCTTACGCCGATAGGCCTCGCATAACAGCTGGGTCTTGGGATTAAGCGAGTCGATAGCATCAATCAGCAGGTCCGGCCGTGGCTCAAGAATCTGCTCAAGGGTCTCTTCTCGGGCAAAAAGCTGTAGAATCTCCACCCGGCAATCACCATTGATGGCCAGCACCCGCTCTCTGGCAACCTCGGTCTTAGGACGGCCCAGAGTCGTTTCCAGTGCGAGAATCTGCCGATTCAGGTTGCTCGGTTCGATAAGGTCGTGGTCAATAAGCTTAAGAGAGCTGATTCCGGCCCGCGCGAGGCCCTCCACCACATATCCGCCCACTGCGCCGAGGCCCACCACCGTGACCGTTTTGGTCTGCAGGCGGTGAAACCGTTCCTTGCCAAGGAGTCGTTCTGTACGGATAAAGCGGTCCATCATCACCCAGTTACAGTACTTGCCCTTTCGGACGGATATAAAATCGAAAATAGCCGACCAGGTTGCTGCTGATAAATAGTGCTTCCATCAACACTGCTCCCGGAGATCCAGCCAGAAAATTATGCACGATCCACAACATTGTCCCGATGAGCATTAACTGCCGGAGCAGTTTATCCTCCTTGCAAAATGAGGCGACGGTACCGAACAGGCCGCCGGCGCAGCCGAGAATGGACAGCAGTCCTTCATAAGTGACGATAGAAATACCGATGTTGGCAACAATAAACAGGACCATCAGCTTTTTTGAAGTGGTAAACATACTGGTGGCAAATCGCAGTGCGGCAACCAGGCCGAGAAAGGCAGCAGTCCAATGTCCCAGCAGCATGAAATGACTGGAAATCAGAACACAGGAGATCAGCAGACAGGCGACTATCTTCTTTCGTTCCTTGAATTGAAAGGACATTGTATCGGTACAGATGGCAATGCCGATAAGAATCTGCGAGAGAAGAAAATTGGACATCAGGTAGTGACCACGGTAGCTCGGTTGACGAAATTATGGGTGCAAATTCAGCCACTATACTAGGTTCATTGAGGTTCGTCTACCGGCTTTGGCAAGAGGGAGTCTTCCGCGGCGTTGTAGCGCTTGTGGTCCGCCTTATTCGGAAAAATATCGACTTCACCATAGCAGTACAGGCACTGGCAGGTTCCGGAAACAGTCATTATAAAATCAGCCAACTCGTCATGCAGCTCAACGCCCAGGTGTCGTTCCGGTCCGGCAAACAGCAATATAGGTTCGGTCCGGCAGACAATCTGGCTGTAGGCAATGGCCAGGGCGGCCTTGGCCTGCATTTGCGCAAATGGGGAAAGAGCTGCAACCTCAGCCGTAAAGTGTTCCAGTTGCAGTTTTTTCGTAAGGAAAGGCAATGTCTTGAGCTGTTTGTTGAGGGTATCGACAAATAAGCTGCCATCGTCCAAAGAGTTATCTTTGCCGGTTGGCACCTGTCGCGAGATCAGTTGCAGGAGGGCCGCAACCGAGAGGAGTTCGGGCTCGGTGCCAAGGACCACAAAAAGTGGCAGGCGGCTGCGGACAATAGCTCGGGCTGTCTTAAAATGCGCCGCCCGCATGATAGCTGTATGGGTGATCGCAATCTGTTGCCGTGCGCTTTGTTGCAGTTCAGGCGGCAGTTGTCGCAGCCATTGCGTCAGGTAGTCCTGCACTGGGCCTATTATCCGGTCTGCCGGTCGCAGGTCGGACATATCGTCTGGTGGGGCGGTCCTTGCCGGGGAAATTTTCCTGGCCTGCCGGAGTAAATCTTCTATAGTAGAAGAGATTTCGCTCCAGCGCGTTGAGGAGGCGAGCTCGACGAAGTTGATCCATCGCGAATAATCGAACCGCCTGCCCACTTCAATGCGATCGGTTTCATAAAACCAATCGGCAATGGAGCTAAGCTCGTGCACCAAATCGGGGATGGCATTGAAAACGGAAAGGACAATCGTCCGTTTGGCCGGATTTATTTTTCTGCTATGGCCATTTACATCTATATTATGAGGATAATCGGCAAAAGGTCGGCGGGATCGAACGGCGTAGGTGGGATTGATGGTCTGCAGGAGGCGCAGAAAATTTTCGCCACGCTCCGGGCCATTTTTCCCGGCGAACTGAAACAGGTTGAGCTGTGGACCCAGCTCAAACCACTCACTTTCGCTAAGTGCACCAAGCCCGCGTATTCTGGCTTTAATAAGCTTCATTTTTGGTCGTGCATGCCGGTCCAGAGCCCGAGGAAAAAATTGCGGGCGTTGATGCCAAGAGAGCGGGACCGATAGCCGCCTTCCTGCACGACCACCGTCGGCAGCTGCAGGCCACCGATCATCTCCCCGTTCACCTTCAGATCAGAAGCGGATAGAGACCAGGTACCGGTCGGGTCTTTTCGCACTGTATCCAGGCCAAGGGCGACAACGAGAAACTGTGGCTTGAATTTTGCTATGCGGGTGAGAGCCCGCTGCAAAACCTGGCGGTAGCCTGTCCCGTCGAGTTCCTCCGGCATGGGGTAATTGCGGTTATAGCCGATCCCTTTGCCTTCCCCCGTTTCGTCGGCAAAGCCGCTGAAGTAGGGATAGGCAAAACTTGGATGACCATGAATGGAAACACTCAGCACATCGTCACGCTGGTAAAAGATGTCCTGGGTGCCGTTGCCATGATGGTAATCCACATCAAGTACCACTACCCGGCCATAGACGCTGAGGTAGTTCGCGGCGATGGCGCTGGAGTTCAGATAGCAGAACCCACCGAAAACCTTGCTCTCGGCATGGTGCCCGGGTGGTCTGACCAGGGCGTAGCTGATGCGGTAGCCGGATAAAATTTGCAGCGCTGCGGTCAGGGCGCAATCCACGGCTCCTTTAGCCGCCGGGTAGGCGTTGCGGTTTAAGGGCGTAAAGGTGTCAATGCAGTAGTAACCGGCGCGGACCGACTTTTCTTTAGGTGGTCTGGCGGCGTTTCTGATCGGAAAGACATAGGGATAGACCGATTTGCCATGTTCCAGAGTCTGGCACATCCGCTTGAGATACTCAACGAAGTCTCCTTTATGCACCGCCTTGATATGCTTTTCGGGAAACTGACGGATGGCAATGGGATCGAACAGTCCGGTCGGCATGATACCCTTCTGGATGGAGGATATCCGCACCGGGGCCTCGACATAGCCGCGCTCATGGATATGATGGATGTCGTGTCCCTCGTTGACGATCAGGGCAATGCGCTGGTCAATGGCGACGGCCTGCGGAAAGTCAATTTTTTCGACCTCCTTTATATAGCGGGGAGCCCTGAAGGTGACCGGATCGTCACCAAAGGAGTCGATGACCTTGGCGTTATATTCTTCTGAACAGAGCTTGCCGTATTTCCTGGTGAGTATGGCATGAACTACTTTTTGGGCATATCCCTTCTCCAGCGTGGTGGTCTGGCCCAGGCCGTCAAAAAGCAGGTACGGGGGGCATTCATCACCCTCTTTTACCGGTGTTTCGTAGGCGGTGTTGCTGATCACCTGCACCCCGAAACGTTCATAGAAACGCAGCCGGGCTTTGTTCTGCTTCAGGATGGCCTTATCGCTGCAGAGAGCGGGATCATCGGGCAGGCATTCAAGGAATATGCCGGTCGACTTGAGCCGCCTGGCTTCATCGCGCACTCTGGTATATAAAGCACCGCCGATGCCGCCCGAGGTTATCAGATCGACGGAAATATAATCAAGATAGCAGAAATGCAGATCCGGGGCATGATTGAGAAGAGCAAAACCTTTAATTCGGCCCCGATGGTCGCTCGCGACAAAGAGAATGGTGCGCAGCCGATATTTGAGCGGATCAGCCAGTTTCTGCAACAGGCTGGAACCAGCTTCTTCGGGTAAGCCTGCGAACTGCAGGCGAAGGATACGCTGCACCTCGGTAATTGCGTCCTGGTCGATGGCCAGGGCGTTGTCATATATTCGTCTGATTCGAAACATGTCAGTAAATTTTCTGGTAGATCATTCTATCGTCACCATCGCGATAAAAATCCTGGATATGACTGACCAGTTTATAGTTGTTTTTTTCATAAAACAACCGCGCCGGCAGATACCCCACAGTCGATGACGTTTCTACATAAATATGACCGGAGCCTACTTTTTTCAAGCGTTCTTCCATTTCTTTGAGCAGTACAGTCCCGGTTCCATGGCGGCCATGGTCTGGATCGACGGCAATCCAGTAGATATCATAGCGGCTCACGGTCAGCGGGATCGGGCCAAAACTGATAAAGCCGAGAAGCCGCGATTGTTCATCAAAAGCGGCCAGGGCTTGATAATCCTCTTGGGGATTAAAGGTCTCGTCAATGACCTCAGTAGCAGTATCAATCTCACACTGGAGAAAATTTGTCTGTTTGACGATAATTTCTATAAGCTGCCCCCGATCTTCCGGGGTGATAGCACGAACCAGCATGGTTAGTTGCTCCTGGCGCTGATAAACGAGATGAATTTTTCGACCATAGCCTGGTAATCAAGCCCACTCTTCTGCACCGCCGCAGGAAAGCCGGCATCCGGGCTCAGGCAGGGATTGGCGTTTATCTCCAGGACGTAGGCCTTGCCGTTGCTATCAAGGCGCAGATCAACCCGGCCGTAATCGCGCAGGGCAAAAAGCCGATAACACTGGGTGGCAACCATTGCCAGATCTTCCGCCATCTGGTGCGGCAGAGACGGAAAGATTCTTTTTGATTGCCGGTATTCAATTGATTCCGGGGCCCATTTTGCCCTATAGCCGACAATTTTAAATAAATCGTCGGGGAAACCGGAAAAATCGATTTCGGCAATGGGCATAACCCCGGGGCGATCTGAGCCGAGCAGAGAGATATTGAACTCGCGACCGTCTATATACTCTTCAACCACAATCGGCCCATAGGTGCCATAAAATTCCCGCAAGATTGCCGGCAACCGAGATGGATCGGTTATGACCGATTCCTGATCGATGCCAATGCTTGCGTCCTCAAACTGTGGCTTTAAAATGACCGGGAACTGCAGGGCGCGGTAATCAGCAGACTCTCCCCCCAAAAAGAGCAAAGATTTTGGTGTAGGCAGACCAGCTGCTTGCAGCACCAGTTTAACCAGATGCTTGTCCGTGGTCGTCATCAAGGTCGAAGCGGCAGAGCCGGTAAAATTGATATTCAGCAGTTCCAGAACCGCTGCCGGGTGGGCGACAAATTGCGGATTATCGTCGACCGATTCGCAGAGGTTGAAAGCCGCGGTAATCCGGGCTTCTTCAAGCCGGTGGACAAAGCGGCCAAGATCCCTGGTAAAGGGGATGCGCGTGGACGCAAAGCCAAGATCGGATAGGGCTGTTTCAATGGCCTCGACCTGGGCCATGATATCGGCCGATGATTCCCAGTTGGCCTGTCCCTTGGGAATCGGCTGGTTATGGACCAGGCCTATGGTTTTTTTCACTGTCTTAATGTAACCCCAAGCGCTTGATGGCGGCATCGATGATGCTGCCGATCAACTGTTGATAGTTGATGCCGTGCTTGCCGGCCAGAATGCTCAGATCGGAGATTTCCGGGTGCAGTCCGGCCAGGGAATTGATCTCGATAAAATTGGGCAAGCCCTGGCTGTCCGAGCGTAGATCGACCCGCCCCGCATCGTTGCAGCCAAGAACCCGGTAACAGGCCAGGGCCACTTCTGCAGCCTTTTGGGCCTCGGCATCATCTACTGCGTGATACTCCACCAGGTTCTCAAAAAAGGCCTTGTTATGATACGAGTAGACATCGGGTTCGGAATCGGCCAGCAGTACTACTTCCAATACCCCGAGCGGCCGGGCGCCTTCACCATTGCCGACAATGCCCACGGTAAATTCCCGGCCCGGCAGAAATGTTTCCACCAGCACTGGCTGTTTAAAGCTTATCAGTAGCTCGGCGCAGGTGGTCTGCAGCATCTGCCGGTCGGTGATTTTCGAGGCGGCGTTGATGCCTTTGCCGGTTCCCTCGGCTACCGGTTTGGCGAAAAGGGGATAGGGCAGCTGCACACCGGCAATATCGCCCAGGCAATTGATTACCGCAAAAGCCGGGGTCGGCAGTCCGCTGTCGCGCACCACATGCTTGGCGATCCCTTTATGCAGGGTCATCGCCTGTACCAGGGGACCGGAGAAGACATAGGGGATCTGATAGGCGTCGAGCAGGGCCGGGACCTGAGCTTCCCGGCCCAAACCATGCAGCCCCTCGGCAATATTGAAGACCAGGTCCCAGCGTTCGTTTCTTGCAAGGTGGGTAACCAGGCTCGTCACGTTGCCGATCCGCACCGTTTCATGGCCCGTTGCTTGAATCACCTGCTCAATTGCCTCGATCGTATCGAGCTTATCGAATTCTGCCGTCTCTTCTTCGCTCATGCCGGCGGCGAGATAATCGTCGCGCAGATCATAGGTCATACCTATTAGCATCCCCGCTCCTCACCTTGCTCTGCTCCTGCGTTGCATGTGGGCATATCCGGATACCGATAGACATTGCCTTCGTAGTTGCGGATCAGCAGATCGTCGCCGTCGCGTCCTACCACCGTTTCCGGGATAAGCGGGATCTTGCCGCCGCCTCCGGGGGCATCGATGACATAGGTCGGCACGGCGTAGCCGGTGGTATGACCGCGCAAGCCCTGATAGATCTCCAGGCCTTTTGATACCGATGTTCGGAAATGCGACGACCCCATAATCGGGTCGCACTGATAGAGATAATACGGCTTGACCCGTATCTTCATCAGGCCGTGCATCAGGCTGCGCATGGTTGCTACGGAGTCGTTGATGCCCGCCAACAGAACCGTCTGGCTGCCCAGAGGAATCCCGGCATCGGCCAGCATGGTACAGGCCCGCCGCGATTCTGCCGTCAATTCATCGGGATGCATGCAGTGGATGCTCATCCAGAGCGGGTGGTGCTTTTTGAGCATATCGACCAGCTCGAGGGTAATTCGCTGGGGCAGAACCATGGGCGCTTTGGTGCCGATACGGATCACCTCGACATGGTCAATTTCGCGCAGTTTGCCAAGAATCCAGTCCAGCTGTTCATCGGCAAGGGTCAGCGGGTCGCCGCCGGAGATAAGGACGTCTCTGATTTCCTGGTGCCGAGCGATATAATTAATCGCTGTCTGCCATTGTTTGATCCCGCCTTTTTTGCGTTTGCCGACCATGCGTGACCGGGTGCAGTAGCGGCAGTAGCTGGAGCAGTAATCAGTGACCAGAAAGAGCACCCGGTCCGGATAGCGGTGCACTATTCCTTTTGCCGGGCTATGGCTGTCTTCACCTAAGGGGTCGCGCGCTTCTCCGGGAGATACCAGCAGCTCGCTGGCCACCGGCACCATTCCCCGCCGGATTCCCTGCTCTGGATTGTCAGGATCTATAAGGCTCGCATAGTAAGGCGTAATAGCCAGCGGCAGTGTCACATTGTGAAACTGGAACCCTTTACGTTCGTTGTCAGACAACTGAAACATGGTTTCCAGTTGCTTGAGAGTGGTAATGCGGTGGCGGAGCTGCCAGCGCCAGTCGGTCCAGTTTTCTTCAGTTGCATGCGGGAACCAGCGCTTTCGAAAGGAGTGAACTTCAGGTTGGGTGGAAGAGAGAGGATCAGTAATACTTCGCCCGTCTGGAGGCTCGTCTTGTTCCTCAACCATAACTTTTTGTACTTCCATCGTAGAGTACCTCTTGAGTAAAAAATTAAATTAATGTGTTACGACTTGACCTTAAGAACCGGGTCATGAAGAACGAACAAAAAATATGTGTTTCAGGCAGTGGATTTTTTGTCTCAAATCGACAATGAATGTGTTTGGTAAACGTTTTGTTTAGGTGAGTACCCATGCGTCATTGAACGCGTCAGCCGGCGATTGCCTATCAGTGCTGTTGTTTTTTTGCCTACTTACATTATTTAATGACCTTGAGCAATGCTTTTTTATAATCAAAGCCTGCATCATAAAAAAAAGATTTTTATCTTTCTCTAGAGTGTTAAAAAAATACTGTTTCAGCAATAGGTTACGATATCTTCGTTAAATGTTTGTAGTGAACTATATTGTTGGTCTGTTGCGCGCAAAGTCAATGGCATTTCTGTTGATTATTGTGCATGAAAATTTCCAAGAAGTGAATTTTTTTTTGATGGTGTCGTAAAACTTTATGGTAGGGTGCTTTCAATTGACAATACAGGGAATTGTTTATTATATCAGGAGGTATATAAATAATTGCCATACCTCTTTACCACCAACACACCACAAAGGGCTTTATGGACAGCAGCCGACAAGCGATTTCAGTTGAAAATCTGTATAAAAGTTTTGGTGAAAATGAGGTCCTTAAAGGTGTTCATCTCACCGCGTCGCAAGGGGAGGTTATTTCCGTACTCGGCTCATCAGGATCGGGCAAGAGTACGCTTCTGCGCTGTATAAACCTACTTGAAATTCCCAACAGCGGCATCATCAGGGTAGCCGGAGAAGAGGTCCTGATGAAAAAGAACCGTCGGGGCGAGAATCAGCCTGCCGACAGGAAACAGGTTGAACGAATCCGGGCCAAGCTGGCCATGGTCTTTCAACAGTTCAACCTTTGGTCGCATATGACCATTCTGGAAAATGTCATGGAAGCACCTGTGCATGTATTAAAGCAGGAGCGCAAGAAAGCCAGGGAGAAGGCGATCCACTATCTCGACAAGGTGGGGATCGGTGATAAACTGGATGCCTATCCGGTG
The DNA here is from genome assembly GCA_963796255.1 of uncultured delta proteobacterium. GTDB lineage: Bacteria > Desulfobacterota > Desulfobulbia > Desulfobulbales > Desulfocapsaceae > Desulforhopalus_A. Next base: position 55,339 of record CAWCLE010000001.1, read on the forward strand.
CATCTTTCCGGCGGTCAGCAGCAGCGAGCGGCAATCGCCAGGGCTCTGGCCATGGAGCCGGAGGTAATCCTGTTTGATGAACCGACCTCCGCTCTCGATCCGGAACTGGTCGGAGAAGTCCTTCAGGTTATGCGCGATCTGGCGGCCGAGGGACGGACCATGATCGCCGTGACCCATGAGATGGGCTTTGCCAGGGAAGTCAGCTCCCGGATCATCTTCCTTGATGCCGGGCTGATCATCGAAAACGGCACTCCGGCTGAGGTCTTTGATACGCCGAAAACGGAGCGTTTCAAGATGTTTGTCGCCGCCATGATGTAGCAGGCGGGATCACGCGGTACAAAACTTAACGCTAAGAGGAAAAAAATGAAAAAATTTTTTGCTGTTGTGGCAGTATGGGTGTTTCTCGCTGCAAGCGGTTCGGCTCTTGCCAAAGACTGGTCAAAGGTGCGAATCGGCGTGGAGGGAGCCTATCCTCCCTTTAGTTATGTGCAGCCCGATGGGCAACTGGCCGGATTCGATATCGACATCGCCAAGGCCCTTGGTAAAGCGATGGGCGTGGAAGTGACTCTGGTTGCCCAGGATTGGGACGGCATTATTCCCGGCCTGCTGGCCAAGAAATATGATGCGATTATCGCCTCAATGTCGGTGACTGAAGAGCGGCTTAAAAAAGTTGGTTTTACCAATAAATACTATCAGACCCCGGCCAAATTCATTGTCAAGAAAGGAGCAATGGACAGTTTCTCACGCGAAGCGATCAAAGGCAAATCCGTAGGCGTGCAGCGGGCCACCATCCATGACAAATACCTCACCGACAATTATGGCCAAGACGTCAATGTCAAGCGCTATGGCACACAGGACGAGGCCTATCTTGATCTTACCGCCGGGCGTGTCGATCTGCTCCTGGCCGACAGTGTCGCGCTGTCGGATGGATTTTTGAAAAAACCGGAAGGCAAGGAGTATACCTTTATCGGACCTGATCTCAATGATCCGAAATGGTTCGGCAACGGAGCTGGCATCGCTATTCGCAAAGAAGATAAAGATCTGGCGGAAATGTTTAATAAAGCCATTGATACCATCCGGGCCAACGGCACATATAAAACTCTTCAGGATAAATATTTTGACTTCAATGTCTACGGTGAATAAGCCTTTATCCACTCATTTTCCGTGCCCTTCGGGGCGACCGGAAAATGGGACGGGTTCCTTCTGCTGTGCCGCGGCCTAGCCTATGTTCTCGCTGCACGGGTACGGACCGAGTATATTTGAGGGGACCATCCTGACCCTGGAGGTTTCGCTGGCTGCTCTTTTTCTGGCGATCTTCCTGGGTTTTTTCGGCGCGATGGCCAAACTGTCGCGCTCCCCGGTGCTGAGCAGCATCGCCAAGATATATACCACGGTCATCCGCGGCATTCCCGATCTGGTCTTGATGCTGCTGGTTTATTTTGGCGGACAGGTCTTCATCAACCGATTGGCCCCCCTGTTCGGCTATAACGACTACGTTGATATCAACCCGTTTATCGCCGGCATTTCGACCATCGGGTTTATCTTTGGGGCCTATATGACCGAGACCTTCCGGGGAGCCATTCTCGCCGTCAATCCAGGCCAACTGGAAGCAGGACATGCCTACGGCATGAGCGGGATACAGGTGTTCAGTCGCATCCTGCTGCCGCAGATGGTGCGGCATGCCCTGCCCGGATTTGGCAATAACTGGCTGGTGCTGGTCAAAACCACCGCCCTTGTTTCCATCATCGGTCTTGACGACATGGTGCGCAAGGCCGGTATGGCCGCGGGTGCGACGCGCAAGCCATTTACTTTTTATGTCGTGGTCGCCATCAATTATCTGCTCATTACCACCGTCTCCATCTATCTGCTCAAGTACCTCGAGCAGCGCTACAGTGTTGGAGTCAGAAGGGAATAAGCCATGGATTTTTCAATTATTGTCGAAAATATCGATATTTATCTGAAGGGTTTGCAGAATACCCTGATCCTGGTAACCATCTCCCTTACCTTCGGGCTGGTTTTTGCCATTCCCCTGGCGGTGCTCAGAACCTCCGGCAATCTTTTTGTCCAGGCGCCGATCAGGGCTTTTGTCTTTTTCTTTCGGGGAACACCGCTTCTCGTCCAGATGTTTCTGGTGTACTATGGTTTCGGCCAGTTCGATTGGATGAAAGAGAGTTTTCTCTGGCCGCTGTTCAAAGAGGCATATTTTTGCGCCCTTTTTACATTTTCTTTAAATACCTGCGCCTATACCACCGAGATTTTTCGCGGTGCCATCGTCGCCACCAACCATGGCGAGATCGAAGCCGCCAGGGCGGCGGGCATGTCGACGTTCTTGATGCTGCGCCGGATCGTTCTGCCCAGCGCCTTTCGCAGAGCTCTGCCCGCCTACTCCAACGAGATTATCTTTATGCTCCATGGCAGCGCCCTGGCCAGTGTCATTACTATCATCGATATAACCGGGGCCGCCCGCATTATTAATTCCAGATTTTACAGCCCCTATGAAGCGTTTTTGACCGCTGCGGCGTTTTATATGGCGATTACTTTCACCTTTGTTTTTCTGATCAGGCGGCTTGAAAAACGGTGGCAGGGGCATCTCCTGCCAGCTGATCCGACTGTTACCAAAATTGAGGCACCCGCATGACCAGCAAAAGAGTAGCAGAACATTTGTTGCCGATAGCGGTTGTCGGTACTGAGCGAAAAGTTATCAGTATCCATTTCGGTACTAAAAACAGTGGCGTGAAGGCTTATATCCAGGCGGGTCTCCACGCCGATGAAGCACCGGGATACCTGGTGGCAAACCGCTTGCTCGAGTTACTCGATGCAGCCGATAGCGCCGGGCGGATCAGCGGTGAGATTATCGTTGTACCTGTTGCCAATCCCATCGGGCTGGCGCAATGGGGGACCGATACCATCCAGGGGCGCTTTGATGCGAGCACTAATATTAATTTTAACCGCCGCTACGATGATCTCACCGCCGAGTTAGCCGACAAGATCGACGGTCTGCTCGGTGCTGATGCCCAGAAAAACGTGGCAATAATCCGCCAGACTGCCAGGGAAATACTTGCCGCGAGACAACCCAAGACTGAGGCTGAAGCCTTAAAACATCTCCTTATGACACTCGCTCACGATGCCGATATCGTTCTCGATCTGCACTGCGACCACCAGGCTCTGCTCCATGTCTATATGGGCACGGCGCTCTGGTCAAATGGTGCCGATCTGTCGGCGCAACTGGGGAGTCCGGTGACGCTTTTAGCCGATGATTCCGGGGATGGACCCTTTGACGAAGCAAACAGTAAACTCTGGTGGGAACTGGCCGCAAAATTTGCTGATTTTCCCATTCCTCCTGCCTGTCTTGCAGCCACGGTAGAGCTTCGCGGGCTGGCCGACACCGGGCCGGAAACGACCGAGAGAGATGCTCAAAACCTCTACCTTTTTTTGCAGCGGCGGGGCCTGATCGAAGGGGACGCGGGGCCTCTGCCGGCGCTTATTGCCGAGGCGACTCCGCTGCAGGGGGTTGATTATATCACCGCCCCGGCGGCGGGCATCCTCACCTTTCATCTGCAGCCAGGAGATATGGTGCGCCAGGGTCAGCTGATTGCCGAGGTGCTCAATCCCATACAAAATGGCGGAAAGGGAGAAACATTGCCGATAACCAGCAGGACCGACGGCGTGCTCTTTGCCCGCTGCGCTGATCGTTTTGCCCGGCCCGCAAAAATTGTCGCCAAGGTGGCCGGTGCTACGCCTCTTGCCGGTAAAGGGACGAACCTGTTGACTTCCTGATTTTTTCGGGTATTGCTGGGAGGCACGGTAAACTTGCCAAGGGGAATATATTGCACGACACAATACCGGCTGCAAACAGAGCGTTCTGCGATTATTGTCCCGGGTTTTGTTGTTATCGGTTGCCGGGCTCGATTCTGTTTGTTACGGCCATAGATATCAATCGGATTGGCCGCCATTTTGATCTGAGTGATGGTGAAGTGCGCCGAAGATTTATCGAAAAACGCCACACCTTCAAGGTCAAAGAGGATGGTTCCTGTATTTTTTTGCAGGACGGCAAACTGCGCAGGCGCTGTTTAATCCATGCGGCGCGGCCACAGCAGTGTCGGGATTTTCCCTATGATGTCGGTTGCCCTTATCTTGGCCGTGAAGATCTGCTGGCAGTTATTTATCCCAGGATCAGGGAGAGCCAGCGGGGCAAATTCCTCTGATCTCTTGTCGCTTGCTGCACCACGCCTGAGCATTGCATCATGAAACTGTTCTCGAAGATATACACCTACCTGATCCTGGGAATCATCGGTATGTTGATTATCGATGGCAATGTAAACTATGAAGCGGAATTACAGCAGTTCGATATCGATATGGCCGACAACGCCAGTCAGATAGCTTCGATTGTCGCCGCAATGATTTCGCATACCTGGCAGGAAAGTGGTCCTGGAAAAGCGATCGACCTCATCGACGACGCCAACCGGGCCGATCATTTAATAACTATCCGCTGGGTCTGGCTCGATGAACTCAAGCCGGAGCACCGTCACGCAATATCGGAACTTAAAGCCGCAGACAAGACAGGAGTTCCAGAGCAGGTGAGCTTTACCGCACTCGATGACAACCGGGAGCAACAGCGATATACCTTTATGACCGTTGCTATTCCGGGAGATCGGGCCGGAGCGATCCAGCTCACCCAGTCTCTTGTTGCCAGAGTGAAATTCGCCCAGAGGATGCTTCTTCGCTCGCTGCTTATTACCACGCTGCTCGCTCTTGTCAGTGGTATTATCATCTATTTTTTTATCCACATCAAAATCAGGCGACCTTTAGAAAAACTGTCGCGAAAGGCGATTGAAATCGGCAAGGGCAACCTTATGCCGGACCTGGAGATTAAGGGCGAAGACGAGCTGGTCGGCCTGTCCCGTATCATGAATGATATGTGTACCCGCCTGCTCATCGCCAAAGAGAAAATTCATTTCGAACATTTGGCCCGACTAAAAACCCTGGAGCAGCTGCGCCATACCGAAAAACTGTCAACGGTCGGGCAGATAGCCGCCGGTATTGCCCATGAATTAGGGACACCGCTCAATGTGGTCGACGGCCGGGCCAAAATGATCATCGCCGAGCCGCTGGAGCCGGATGAAATTGTCAAGTGCGCCCGAATCATCAAGACCCAGGCGGAACGAATGACGGGTATTATCCGCCAGCTCCTTGATTATTCCAGAAAGAAAAAATCCCAACCGAAAACCCTGGAAAGCGTCGAGACAGTTATCCGCCAAGTTTTCCATCTTCTTGCACCGATGGCGTCCAAGCAGGGCATTGCTCTTGCCTTACATATTACCCCGGAGACAAAAATGGGCTGCCGGATGGATGTGCAGCAGATCCAGCAGGTGTTTATGAATGTTATTATGAATTCCATCCAGGCAAGCCCGCAAGGCAAGGAAGTGCAGGTGGAGATAGCTAATGTTACCCTCAAATCAATGCTCTATACCGATGATCAGATAAAAAAATGTATTCGCATCGATGTGCTTGATGAAGGCGAAGGGATCGCTGAAGACCAGCTGCAGGAAATTTTCACGCCCTTTTTTACCACCAAGCAGACAGGCTTGGGAACGGGCCTTGGTCTGTCCATTGCCCGGGAATTGCTTGACGAGCATAACGGCTGGATCGAGGTCGAAAACCGACGCTCCGGGGGAGCACGTTTTTCCATCTTTTTACTGATTGAGGAGACGGAGTGATGATTGGCCACATCCTGATCATTGAAGACGATAAAGATATGGGTGAGATGCTCGAGGCCGGCCTGTCCAGGCGTGGTTTTACCACCTGCTGCCGGCTTACCGGCCAAGAAGGTGCGGCGGCGATCGACCTTGAGCAGCCCGATGTTATCTTGGCAGATATTAATCTGCCGGATGTCAGCGGGATGGAGGTGTGTCGCGAGGTGGCCGCTAAGTGGCAGGAAATTCCGGTAATAATGATGACGGCTTTTGGCTCGATGGAAACGGCTATCGAGGCAATTCGGGTCGGCGCCTATGATTTTATTACCAAACCGCTGGATATGGATATCCTCGCCGTTGCCCTGCAGCGGGCAGTGGATCACCGCCGCCTGAAGCAGCAGGTGCAGGTGCTGAGTGAGGCCGTTGCCTCGATTCACTCTTTTTCCGGCCTCCTCGGTGAGAGCAAGGTTATGAAAGATCTCTTTTCCCGCCTCGAGCGTATTGCCGACACTGAGACCTCGGTGCTGATTACCGGAGAGAGCGGGGCGGGCAAGGAAATCACCGCCAGGGCGCTTCACGAATACAGCCGGCGTAAGGAAGCTCCCTTCGTTGCTATAAACTGTTCGGCTTTACCCGATAATCTGCTCGAAAGTGAGCTCTTTGGTCATGTCAAAGGGGCGTTTACCGATGCCTGGCAGGATCGCAGAGGTTTAGTGCGTCAGGCGGAAGGCGGCACGCTTTTTCTTGATGAGATTGGTGATATACCGCTCTCTCTGCAGCCTAAATTATTGCGGGTCCTGGAAGAGCGCACTCTCAGGCCGGTTGGCGGTAACGAGGAAATAACCGTCGATGTCAGGGTGATTGCAGCAACCAATATTGATATCGACCAGGCTGTCGCCGAGGGTCTCTTTCGGGAAGACTTATACTATCGACTCAATGTCATCAGCCTGGCTCTTCCTCCGCTGCGCGCACGTGGCGCCGATATTTTGTTACTGGCGGGAAAATTCATCCGGGACTATGCCGCCAAACAGGGCAAAAAAGTGACGGGCCTGGCTGAATCCACTGCCAAGCGACTGCTTGGTTATGAATGGCCGGGCAATGTCCGGGAACTCCGCAATGCTATGGAACACGGGGTGGCGATGACTCTGTTCGATAAAATTGTCCCGGAAGATCTGCCGCAGAAGATTCGCAGCCATACCGGGAGTGGTCTTTTTCTTGAAACCGATAACCCGCTGGAGCTGATCCCACTTGAGGAAATGAACATGCGGTACATTGCCCATGTATTGAAAGCCGCCAAGGGCAATCAGTCAGTTGCCGCCCAGATTCTAGAGATCGATCGGAAGACTTTATATCGGAAACTGCAGAAAAGCTGATGGCGTCGTAAAGCTTAGGTTCTTATGTTTCTTCAGAGAAACGTACGTGCAGCGAAAAATAAGGAGAGACTGATGTAAAATGAAATTCCGTGTGCGTCGTAGGGGCGGGTTCTAAACCCGCCCATTCATGTATCCTCACCACTAGTTGGTGGGGCATAATGCCTCTGTGCCCCATTTAGTCTCATACCGTGTCCTTTACCTCGTCCTTCTAGACTTTCAAAAAATTATAAAAACAATTAAATATCAGTTGCTTAAAGATAAGACGAACTATGGCACGCCATATGCTTACTCTATCTGAGTATAAAAGACCTGGGCGGAACAGGAACGCAAGATAAGCAATTTTCCGGGATGTTCACGGTGAAAATAATAATCGGCATTTTTCAAAATAAGGAAGACGTAACGAGATTGCATAGATACCGCATGCTCGATATCTCTTCACTGACAGAGGTGGGGCCGTTTTTTTCAAAAAATCAGGCGCTTTCCTGGATGCAAGAGCTGCAGAGTCAGATCGAAAACAGTGAAGTGGCCCTCATTCCCGAAATCAATGACCAGAAGCTGCAGTGGTATGGATTCACGTTTGAAGAATGATGTCGTCGATAAAAACTCTTCATCTTCTTTGACATGGTAGGGCATTGAGCCCGGTATGCGCCTAATAGAGCGGACAATCAATATCTGAGATATCAATTTCGATGAATTCTTTTCTTTTATCTCTGGCCATTATCATCGCCGGAGGAATAATCCCCTTGATAACATATCGTCAATTCGTTCTGACCAAGTGCCTGTATATCGGTTTCACCGCTATTGGCTGCATCTTCGGAATGTATTCGATAGCTTCCGCTCTAGCCGACCCCGGCAGTCTGGCCTGGTCATGGTCGTGGCTCCATTCGTTGACAATATCCTTTGGCTTTGATTCGCTCAGTTTTTTCTTCCTGGTGCCGATTTTTCTTATCAGTCCCTTGGCTGCGCTCTACAGTTATGGATATTTTGAGGACCCGGATCGTTCGTTTCGAACCGCAGTCAGCTATCTCTTTACCAACCTACTGATCGTCTCGATGGCCCTGGTTACCGCTGCGGCCGATATGCTGAGCTTCGCCCTGGTCTGGGAGATAATGTCCATCTCCTCCTACTTTCTGGTGCTGTACAATTATGAGCAGGAGGCGACCAGAACCGCCGGGTATCTGTATTTTTTATTCGCCCAGGCCGGGGCCCTGCTCATCTTTGCCGCTTTTGGTCTTATCGTCAGTCATACCGGCAGCTTTGATTTCGCTCAGGCAACCATCATTCCGGCAACTGCCAAGCTGGTGATATTTTTTCTGGCATTTTTAGGCTTTGGTTCCAAGGCGGGAGTTTTTCCCCTGCATATCTGGCTGCCGCATGCCCATCCTGCCGCCCCCAGCCATATCTCGGCACTCATGTCGGGGGTGATGATTAAGATGGGTATCTATGGCATTCTCAGAATGTATTTCATTCTTGGCACCACAGATATCCGCATCGGGCAGATGGTTCTTGTCTTCGGCATAGTGTCAGGGCTGCTCGGGGTTTTGTATGCCCTTGGCAAGCACAATATTAAAAGACTGCTGGCCTATCATAGTGTCGAAAATATCGGCATCATTCTCATGGGAGCCGGGCTTGGGATGATTGGGGTTGCCGAGCAGAATGCGGTCATGGCCGGTTTTGGTTTTGCCGGTTGCCTGCTCCATGTGCTCAATCATTCGCTCTTTAAATCACTGTTGTTTCTTGGAGCGGGAGCGGTTATCAAGAAAACCGGCACCAGCCATGTCGATCAAATGGGCGGGCTGATGAAGAGAATGCCCGTAACCGGGAAAACCTTTCTGGCGGGTTCGGTGTCGATCGCAGGGCTACCGCCCTGCAATGGTTTTATTAGTGAGTTTTTAATCTATTTTGCCGCTTTCCAGGGCTTGCAATACACCCAATCCACCTTACTCTCGGCGATGCTGGCTATTATTGCTCTCGCGGTGATCGGCGGCCTGGCATCTTTTTGTTTTACCAAGGTGGTGGGCATCGTCTTTCTGGGAGAACCGCGTACCGGCATGGCCGGCAGGGCCACCGAGGGAGGCCTTGCAATGACCGCCCCAATGGTTTTTCTGGCCATATTCTGCCTGGTAATCGGCATCTTTCCCAGTCATTTTATAGAACTTGCTTTTGCCGGTCTTGTTGATATGACGCTTGTCGGCCATACCGATGCGCAGCTGGTTGCAACTATCGGCACCAATCTGGCCCTTGGCTCCAGACTCTTTCTCGGGCTTTTGCTGGGTATGGCCGTCTTGAGAAAACTGCTGTACCGGGGCAAAGAAGTGACTGCCGGACCGACCTGGGGCTGTGGTTTTACGCAAGGAACGACGAGGATTCAATATACCGGCACCTCATATGCGCGCAGCGTCATTGATTTATTTAAGCCCTTTGCCCTGGTACGAGAGAGTACTGTTCGCTTAAAGAAAATCTTTCCGGAACGGATACACTACGACAGCCGCATCGACGATATCGCCGAGATCGGCATGCATCGGGGCATAGTCCTCCCGCTTCTGGCTTTTCTGGGGAAATTCCGGTGGATACAGCATGGCAATGTCCAGCTCTATATCGGCTATATCATTGTCGCGATCGTAGTCCTCCTGCTGCTCTTGTTTTTATAACCTCGATTCTCCTTAGCGATAGAAAGGAATGGGTATGGAATCTCTCTTATCGGTTGCACTCGCTTTCTTGTCGGCACCTCTTTTCCCGGGAATTATCCTGAAGGTGAAGGCATTTTTTGCAGGCAAGAAAGGCCCTCCGCTGTTGATCAAGTATTATACCCTGATAAAACTGGTACAGAAAGGATCCGTCTACAGCACCAGCACCAGTTTTGTTTTTAAAATGGGTCCGCTGGTTGCCTGCGCCGGGGGGGTCATGATTTTGTTGTTTTTCCCGCTGGGTGCGGTTGCCCCGCTGTTTTCTTTTCATGGCGACGTGCTGGTCCTGTTTTATGTTCTCGCTACGGCGAGGTTTTTTACTATCGTCGCAGCACTTGATACCGCATCACCGTTTCAGGGCATGGGCGCTGCTCGCGAGGCATTGTTCGGCACTCTGGCCGAGGCCACTGTTTTCGCCATCCTGATTCTCTTTTACCGCATGACCGGCTCGCTGAGTTTTGGTGAATACTTCACCGGCGTAGGTCCGATCTGTCTTACCGGACCGGCCGGAGCACTTCTGCTGCTGGTCATTGTCGCTCTTTTTATGGTGCTGCTCACGGAAAATTCGCGGGTGCCGGTTGATGATCCGGCCACCCACCTGGAGTTGACCATGATTCATGAGGTGATGGTCCTCGACCATAGCGGTCCTGATCTGGCTCTGATTGAATTGGGTTCTTTTTATAAACTGTTTTTTTATGCAGCTTTTCTCACCATGCTTATCTGTCCGCTCCGTAATTCGTCCGGCGGCCTGGTCAATCTGCCGATTTTTTATGGCGTGCTGGTCCTGGTCTATATGGCCATTGGCCTGACGGAATCGATTATGGCCCGGTTCAAGATGAACATGGTGCCGACGTTTATTCTGACTTCCAGCATCCTGGTGGTGTTCGCGGCAATTCTGACCATGGGGCTTATCTGATGCAGAACGTAAATGAAATACTCCTAGTGGTTGTCCTGCTGTCTGTGCTTTTGTCGCTGGCCTCCAACCGGCTGATTTCCCTGGTGAAGATTATGGCGGTGCAGGGCATTGTGGTCTCTCTTCTGCCCCTTTTGCTCGAGCATCACAGCAGTATGGGCAGTGGGGGCCTGATTTTTTTTCAGGTGATGATCCTGATCAAAGGCGTGCTTATCCCGGGTCTGCTCTACGTTGCCCTAAAACGTATGGCAATCCATCGTGAGATAGAACCGATTATCGGCTATCATGCGTCGCTCTTTGCCGGGCTGATCATTATTTTATTGTCGGTGTTTATCACCGATAAATTGCATCTGTCCCTGCCCGCAGGTCATGATCTGCTGCTGACCACCGCCATAACCACCATCTCGGCCGGTTTTTTTCTGATGATGAGTCGCCGCAAGGCCATAACCCAGGTGATCGGCTACCTGATGCTGGAAAACGGCATCTATCTGGTCGGAACCGCTTTGACCAAGCATTCCCATACGGTGTATGTGGTTGAATTCGGGGTACTGCTCGATCTGCTCGTCGGGGTGATGGTCATGGGCATTATTCTGCACAATATCAATCATGCGTTCGATGATATCGATACCGATCTTCTCAATCGATTAAAGGACTGAAAAGGACTGAAAAAATGCTGGAACTCATTTTTCTGCTGCCCTTGCTGACCGGTCTGGTGAGCCTGGTTGTGCCGGCCTATCTCGGGCGAGGAATACTGGTTGTCGCGGCGATACTCCATCTGCAGTTGACCGTTATGGCCTGGATGGGCAAACTGCCGGTGTATGCGTCGAGGTATTTTGCCGAAACCCCGGAAGGGATGCTGGTGCTCTTAGTCACCTCGTTTATCTTTTTATGCATTTCCGTCTACGCCATAAGTTATATGCAGGAGACCGAGATCAGCAACGAACAGGTATTTCCCGGGTGCATGCTCCTTTTTCTCGGCACCATGAGCATGGTCACCCTGGCCGATCATCCGATTGTTTTGTGGATAGCCATCGAGGCAACCACCCTGGTCAGTGCGCCGCTTATCTTTATCCACCGATCAAAAGAATCACTTGAGGCGACCTGGAAATATGTGCTGGTCTGCTCGGTGGGAATTGCCCTGGCCCTGCTCGGCTGCTTTTTTATCACCCTGTCGATTGATATCGCCCACATCGATATTTCTCTTAATTTTACCGCGCTCAATCAGGTGGCACTGCAGCTCGATCCGATGTGGCTGAAAGTGGGATTCATCTTCGTGGTTATTGGTTTTGGCACCAAGATGGGTCTTGCGCCGATGCATACCTGGCTGCCCGATGCCCACAGCCAGGCGCCGAGTCCCGCCTCCGCTTTATTGTCCGGGGCCTTACTCAACTGCGCTTTTTTAGGCATTTATAAAGTGCACACGCTGATGTACCTGGCGGGGCTCGGCGAGTTTTCCGGCAATATCCTGATTGGTTTCGGGCTGCTGTCGATGTTTGTCGCCGGGATTTTTATTCTCAAACAACCCGATTATAAGCGGATGCTCGCCTATTCGAGCATCGAGAATATGGGAGTTATCGCCTTTGGGGTGGGTATCGGCGGTTTTGCGCTCTATGGGGCGATTTTGCATATGATCCATCATTCGCTTATCAAATCTTCGCTCTTTCTGTCGGCGGGCAATATTCTGCTTGGCTATAACAGCAAGTTGGTCGATAAAATCGGCGGGCTGAGCACGTTTTTGCCGAAGACATTTCTGTCCTTTTTCGCCGGCTTTATCGGGATTTCCGGTTTGCCCCCGTTTGGTATTTTTCTCAGTGAGCTGTTTATTTTGATCGGCGCTTTTCAAACCGGACACTGGCTCGGCGCGATTCTTTTCATGTTCAGCCTGCTCCTGGTTATGGCCGGGGCGGCGCAGATAGTCACCGATATGTCGTTTGGCACTGAGGAGCCGCAGGCTTTTAACCGGGAGAGATGGCTGCGCGTTGCGCCAGCGTATGTTTTACTCTTGGCCTCGGTTATTCTCTGTGTCTGGATGCCGGCTCCGATATTTGCTACTATATTCAATACCATCAAAATAGTTGGCGGGGTAATTCATGGGTAATCTCCTGCAGATACAAAACGGCGAAACGGTTAAACGGGCCGATATTCCGCTGGTTTCCTTTGATCGTTTTGCCAGATTGATCACTGATTTTATCCGCAAAGACGGCTTTATCGTGCAATTTTTCGCTTTTGTCGAAGGTGACGGCAACCGGCTGCTGGCTGTCGTTCGCAATAGTGGGCTCTATGTGCTTAGTACCGAAGTGGGCGAGAATTTTCCGTCGTTTACTGCGTCCTGCAGCGAAAAATTTCATATGTTTGAGCGGGAAATTGCCGAGCAGTACGGTATTACGCCAATCAATCATCCCTGGCTGAAAATGGTCCGCTACCATGCCAATTATCGTCAGGCACCGGATGTTTTCGGCAATGATTATGGCCAGGATATTCCGGGAAACTATTCCTATTTTCAGGTGGAAGGGGAGTCCATTCATGAAGTGGCCGTCGGACCGGTTCATGCCGGGATCATCGAGCCCGGCCATTTTCGCTTTCAGTGTGCCGGAGAAGAAGTTTTTTCTCTTGAGATCCAGCTGGGATATCAGCATCGCGGGGTGGAAAACCTGTTGACCGAGGTTCCTCTTAAACGCTTGCCGATAATCTGCGAGGGCATTGCCGGCGATACCAGCATCGGCCATAATCTCTGCTGCTGCCAGGCCCTGGAAGCCCTGGCCGGTCTCTCAGTTGATCCCGGTGCCCGAATTGTTCGCACGATTGCTCTGGAACTGGAACGCATCGCCAATCATATCGGCGATCTTGGCGCTCTGAGCGGCGATGTCGCCTTTAATCCGCCGGCTGCCTATTTCGGCCGGATCCGGGGAGAATTCCTCAATCTTTTACAGGTCCTCTGCGGCAACCGATTCGGTAAAAGCCTGGTGCTGCCGGGTGGGATCTCACAGCTTATGAATCCGGAACAGGTAAAGATACTCGAGGATAAACTCAAGGAGCTCGAGCCGGAGATACGCCACGTCTGCGACCTGCTGTTCACCGCCCATACCGTGCAGGCGCGCTTTGAGCATACCGGAACCGTCGCCAGGCAGATGGCGGAAGACCTCGGTCTGGTCGGCTATAGCGGCCGCGCGTCGGGGATCGAGTACGATGCCCGGGTAAGCTTTCCTACCGAGGCCTACGGACCGCTGCCCGCCAATCGTAACGAGATGACGAGAGGGGATGTGTACAGTCGGGCGACGGTGCGCCGGGAAGAAATTATGCACTCGATCCATCTGATCAGGATGCTGCTCAATAAATCGGGAGAAGCCAGTGCCAAAACGATAATGCCGGAGATATCGCTCGCGCCGGATTCTTTTGTGGTGAGTGTGAATGAGGGCTGGCGCGGGGAGTTGTCGCACTGCCTGTTGACTGACGGCAATGGGAAGATAGTGCGATACAAGGTAAAGGATCCAAGTTTTCATAACTGGACGGGACTGGCCATGTCGCTCAGAAATCAGGAAATTTCTGATTTCCCTCTGTGCAATAAGAGCTTTAACCTCTCCTACTGCGGCTTTGACCTCTAATGGCGTCGTAAAAAATCTTCATCTGTTTCGTTGCTGCAAAATTTTTATCATTACGACGTACTCTAGTACGCCGAAATGATAAAAATTTTGCGCGCCTCGCATATGAAGTTTTTTACTTAGCCATTGGAGATTTCAGGGTTTTACGAGATTGTGAACTAAGGTAAAAATATATGCTGAAAGTTATCAGAAACAGGATCGAACAGGGGTGTAAGACCACTAAATATCCGAAAGAGCCGATCAATCTGTATAAACGATATAGAGGGTTGCCGCGGATAAACAGCGAATGCGACCTGGCGATTGTCCGTCTCTGTGCGGCGGTCTGTCCCCAGGATGCCATTATTGCCGACGAGAAAAAGATCGATCTTGGCAAATGCACCTTTTGCGGTCGATGTGAGAATGTTGCAGAAGGTCGCTTTGTCACCTTCAGCCAGGATTTCGGTATGGCAACCGCCTCGCGTCAAGCGTTGGTTTGCGACGGTTCTTTGCCGGTGCTCGCGGACCATGCAAAAAAACATTTTCGTAAGCTTTTCGGCAGATCCCTGCAACTGCGTCAGGTATCTGCCGGCGGCTGCAATGCCTGTGAAGCGGATACCAATGTTCTCGGCACGCCCTTTTTCGATCTGGGCAGGTTCGGCATCGATTTTGTCGCTTCCCCGCGGCACGCAGACGGCATCCATGTTACTGGACCCATTTCAAAAAATATGCACGCCGCACTTGTCGCCACCTTTGAGGCGGTTCCATCGCCCAAGGTCGTTATTGCCAGTGGCAGCTGCTCCATCTCCGGTGGGCCATTTTACGGCAGCCCTGAGATTCTCGGCGATCTCAACAGTATAATTCCTGTCGATCTGTATATTCCCGGATGTCCGCCGCATCCATTGACCACCCTGCATGCCCTGTTGAATTATTTTAGATAAGATGGGCTCGTAAAAAGCCAATATTCTGAATTGCATCGTAGGGGCGCATCTGAGTGTGCCTCTATTTCTTTACTAGTGAATTCCAGAAGGGCACACACACAGGTGTGCCCCTACGGATGTTGTAACGAAGATTTTTTACAACGCCATCAAATAAAACTTTATTGCTGGTATTTACTTCCATTGAAAAAGTGTACAATATTATTGAATAAAAAAAGGGGAGCTGCGGAAAGTCGGCAAGGTCCTTTCCTGGTGCCCATATTAAAATCTGAAGGAGTTTCATTGTGGCAATTATTACTATATCAAGAGGATCCTATAGTCGAGGTAAGGAAGTAGCAGAGGCCCTGGCCCAACGTCTTGGATATTCCTGCGTTTCCAGGGATATATTATTGGAAACCTGTGAAGAATTTTCTATCCCCGAAATCAAGCTGGTCAAAGCGCTGCACGATGCGCCATCTGTTCTTGAACGTTTTAGTCACGGTAAAGAGCGGTATATGAGTTATTTTCGCGCCGCTTTTCTCAATCACATGGCCAAGGACAATGTCGTTTATCATGGACTGGCCGGCCATTTTTTCCTGCAGGATATCTCTCATGTACTTAAGGCAAGGATTATTGCCAATTTGGAAGATCGGGTCAGAGAGGAAATGAAACGAGAAGATTGTTCAGAAGAGGAAGCACGGTATCTGCTGAAAAAAGACGACGCCGAACGGCAGAAGTGGAGTCTGTCACTGTATGGCAGGGATACCCTGAATTGCAGCCTGTATGATATGGTTTTGCATATTGACACCCTGACCGTTGAGGACGTTGTCGATGTCCTGGCCGACCTGGTCGAAAAAGGGCGATTCAAGGCAACGCCGGAGTCGGTTGCATTGCTTGAAACGCAAGCCCAGCTCGCCAATATCCACGCCAAGATAGTGAACATTTCTCCGCAGGCGACCGTTGATATGAGCAGCGACAGGGTGGTCACCCTCGGTAACCTCCATGGCGCCCTGAAACATGACGCGGATCTGCGCAGGAAAGACGGCCGCAAAGCTTATCGAGGCGTATGGCTTAAAAGATGTGGTGTTCGCCAAGCCGGTCCAGGCGAAAAAGGACCATGTGAATACCTTTTATAATCTGGACATTAAATAAAGCGGATGAGCTCCTAGACCCTTCGTAGAACAATGCTGGGGTGAATGGCTCAATCGACAGACTGTCCAGGCAAGCTAAAGAGTTCGGTCATATGGTCGGCCGTTTCCGCCACGAAAAGTTTGTTTCTCAGGACTGACGGCTTGCCGAGCAGGATGGTCGTTGCCTCGGCACATTCAACTGCAGCCATATACATCGCCGCAAAGGGCAACGTTCCGGTTATTGCTTCGGTGCCTTTTTGCGGTGCTTTCTCTGGTGATCCATAGATCTCTTTCAATCCGGGATCTCCCGGCATAATGAGCGTTGCCTGCCCGCTGCTGCCGCCGATAGCTGCAGAAATAAGCGGAATAGATGCTGTCCGGCACGCCTCTTCCAAAACAAAGCGATCCCTGATCGTATCCAGGCAATCGATCACCAGCTGTGCCCCTTTAAGAATTGTCTGGCCGTTGTCCGCTTGGAAAAATTCCGGCACCATATACACTTCAATCGCAGGATTGATCTGCTGCACCCTCAGCAGCGCTGCTTCGGCCTTTGGCTTGCCGATAGCGGCGGTACTGCTCAGAAGCTGCCTGTTCAAATTGCTTTCTTCAAAACAGTCTCCGTCGACCAGGGTCAGTCGGCCGATGCCCAGGCGCGCCAGAATTTCCGTCACCGATCCACCGAGGCCACCGAGACCGATGATCGCCACATGGGAGTGCAGCAGGCGAAGCTGGTCGGCGCAGTCAAGTGATTTCTGGTTGCGGCTGTATCGCTCAGGGACTATCCCTGTTTCCAGGGCGGCACTTTCAATCTCAAGCAAGGACAGACCGGTTTTTTTGACTAGAACCCATGCGTCGTTCTGTAAAAGTGTCTGATATGGGGATGTATCGGGGCGAGTCCGTGTCCGGACATATGCCTGAAATAAATCAGCAAGTTGTTTATCTATCATGCGTTGGTCCTTAAACCGGATATAAGAGATGACGATCAATTAATACTATTGTAACCGGAGGGCATGCTTGTCAAGATTGATGAGATCGTAAAAAGTCATTTCAGCTCGTGGGATGGACTCTGGAAAAAGTTCGATATACGAGGCGTAGTGTCTGGTACGGCGATTTGTTGGTACATGAAGTACAGCAAATTGCCGTATCAGACGTACAACTAAGGATATCGGGCTTTTTACGGGTCCATCAAGGTTTGCAACTGATCGTCGTATAGAGTATACAGTGATACTGATTTGAGTGCATTTTTTCGGAGGAGGTCTTCTCCAGGAACAGGTGCGTGGTTGATAGTTCAACTCTCTGAAGTGGATGGAGTATATGCGAACAGAAAAGACAAAATCAAATGGTGGGATATTTCGAAAGCTGCGGACCAAAATGTCCGGCAAGGCCGTTGACGGCGAAGCGGGGCAGGAGCCGATGCCTCAAGATGCTGCGCACCAGATGATGGAAGAATTCGATGCCGTGAAAAGAAATCCCGGTCATCTGACCGGCTGGGATTTTGACCGCGCCTTTGAGTTCATTGAAAGATATCCGGATACGCCGCAGTCGGAAATACTCATCGGTCAGATGTATGCTACTTCGGGGCAGGCGCTGAAGGGTCTGAGTTATGCCAGTGCGGTGAAAATTCTTGAGCGGATGCCGGGTCATGCCGGCACCCAATCTATTATCAAGGGGATGTATGCTCTTGAGAAAGACTTCATTCGGGAATTAAAATCGGACGTTATTGCCCATATGTTGAAGATTATCCCGGATCATCCCCTGGCGGACGAATTGACTACCGCCTTGGCGGTAAAAAATCTTACTAACGCCTATGATTTCGTCACCGCTAATCCAGATAACGTCTATTCAAAAAAACTTATCAAGGCTATGTTTGATCGAGATCCCAATATTGCCTTGCTGCTTCTCCAGGAAAAACTCGACCATCCCCAGGTAAGCAGTATTTTTGATGGAATTTACAACATCAAAAAAAGATTGGATATTAAAAAACTGACTCCCAATGCCATCATCTTTGTTCTGGACGTGGCGCCCGACCACCCATACGCGTCTAAAATGATCGAGGTTCTGGTCGAAAATAATTATGTCAAAGCGTACGATTTTATTAAAATGCACCCTGGCCATGTGAAGGTGGGTGAGATAAAAAAACTTATCCTTGAACGGAAGCCGGAATTACGGAAGCTGTTTGAGGTAAACATTTGATAATTAAATAAAAAACCATCTCATCCCGCAGAGAAAAGAAAGGGCGCACACTCAGGTGCGCCCCTACGGAAGTTGTAATGAAGAGTTTTTACGACACCATCAATGACAATAATGCCCTTCCGGCGCAACTCTAATCTTCTTTCATCATCTGTCGCAGCACATAGGGCAGAATGCCACCGTGCTGGAAATAGGTGACATCCACTACGGTATCGAGGCGGGCGACGACCTCGAAGCAGAAGGTGTCGCCCTCTGGTTTGTGGGCGGTCACCTGCAGGGTTTTTCCTGCGGTGATATCGGCCAGTCCCTCAATGCTGAAAATCTCCGTCCCATCGAGCCCCAGGGAGCTGATATTTTCCCCGGGCTTAAAAACCAGCGGCAAGGCTCCCATTCCCACCAGATTGTTGCGATGAATCCGTTCAAAGGACTCAGCAATGACTGCTTTTATGCCGAGCAGGTTAGTTCCTTTGGCCGCCCAGTCGCGTGAAGAACCGGTGCCGTATTCCTTGCCGCCGAGCACGACAAGCGGCGTGCCTTCGGCCAGATACTGCATGGCCGCCTCATAGTTATACATTTCGATATTTTCCGGCAATTTGACGGTAAAAGCCCCTTCTTTGGGCGCGACCATTTTATTCTTGATGCGGATATTGCCGAAGGTACCGCGCATCATTACCTCGTGATTGCCTCTTCTGGAACCGTAGGAGTTAAACTGGGCCGGTTCGGTACCCTGCTCAATAAGGTAACGACCGGCTGGATACTCTTTGGGAATAGCGCCGGCGGGCGAGATATGGTCGGTGGTAACCGAGTCCCCCAGGACCAGAAAGGCTCTTGCCCCGATAATATCCTTGGGCGGAGCAGGGATATCGGTGAAGCCGTCGAAATAGGGAGGATTCTTGATATAGGTCGATTTTTCGTCCCAGTTGTAGGTGGTGCTTTCGGTGATTTTGAGCCCTTTCCAGAAAGCATCGCCCTCAAAGACGCCGGCATATTCACGGGTGAAGGCTTCCTGGGTGACATGCTGCTGCACCAGGGCATCTATTGCTTCATTGGTCGGCCAGATGTCTTTTAAATAAACCGGCTGGCCATTGGGGTCAAGGGAGAGGGGCTCGGAGGTTAAATCAATATCTACCCTGCCGGCGAGAGCGAAGGCCAAGACCAGCATCGGCGAGGCGAGAAAGTTGGATTTGATCTGCTGATGGATGCGGGCCTCGAAATTGCGGTTGCCGGAAAGAACCGCGGCAACATTGAGATCGTTTTCCTTGATGATTTTTTCCAGCGCCGGTTTCAAGGGGCCGCTATTGCCGATGCAGGTGGTGCAGCCAAAAGCCGCGATATGAAAGCCCAGGGCTTCAAAGTAGGGCATTAATCCGGTTTCGCCGAGATATCTGCTGACGGCTTTGGAACCCGGTGCAAAGGATGTTTTGACGAAACCGGGCACTTTGATGCCTTTTTTTACGGCTTCTCTGGCCATCAAGCCGGCGCCGATCAGGACATGAGGATTGGAGGTATTGGTACAGGAAGTGATGGCGGCGATTACTACACTGCCGTCACTGATTTTGACCGGTTTGCCGTTAAAGATGATCTCGATATCTCTTTTGCCGACGGCATGACAGGAGTCGTCGCGGCGCGTTTCGCTGCCGGATTCATCAATGAAGGTGGAGACCTCCGTCTGACTGCTGTCACGCTCATACTTGCAGCCAAGAATATTGGCAAAAGCCGTCCGCATCCCGGACAGGGGGATTCTATCCTGGGGCCGGGCCGGGCCGGCAAGAGACGGTTCCACCGTTGTCAGGTCAAAGTCGATGACCTTGGTATACTCGATAGTAGCTGTTTCGCTGTAGAAAAATCCACCGGCTTTGGCTACGGCTTCGGTTATGGCGGCTTCTTTATTGCGTCCGGTCAGCTTGAGATAGTGGATTGTTTTGTCATCGATCGGGAAAAAGCCAAGGGTTGCCCCATATTCCGGAGTCATGTTGGAAATGGTTGCCCGGTCGGGAATGGACAGGCTCTGCATGCCGGGACCAAAATATTCGACGAATTTTTCCACCACCTTATGTTCTCTGAGTAACTCAGTCAGGGTCAGAACCAGATCGGTCGCGGTAATACCCGGCTGCATGGTGCCGCTCAGTCGTACCCCGATGACTTCCGGAATCGACATATAGTATGGCTGGCCGAGCATAACGGCTTCGGCCTCGATACCGCCGACTCCCCAGCCCATGACGCCAATGCCGTTGATCATCGGGGTATGGGAATCGAGACCGACCAAGGTATCCGGATACGCATAGGTGGTGTCGCCAATCGATTCGGTAATGGTTACCCGACCCAGATGCTCCAGGTTAACCTGGTGGCAGATACCGGAATTCGGCGGAACCACCCGGAAGTTGTCAAAACATTTCTGAGCCCATTTGAGCAGGGAGTATCGCTCACTGTTGCGCTCATATTCCATGGCCACATTACTGGTCAGACTGAGGCTGGTCCCCGAAAAATCGACCTGGACGGAATGGTCGGCCACTAGTTCGACCGGTACCCGGGGATTGACCTTTGCCGGGTCGCCGCCGAGTTTTTTTATGGCATCGCGCATCGCCGCCAGATCGACCACCGCCGGGACACCGGTAAAATCCTGCATCAAGACCCGGGCGGGATGATAGGGGATCTCGACCGGCGCATCATAACTTTTCTGCCAGCCGGCTATGGTGCGCAGGTCTTTTTCCGTGACTATTTTTCCATCAAGCTTGCGCAGCAGATTTTCCACCAGGATGCGGATAGAGTAGGGCAACCGGTCAATTGGTCCCATCCCGCTGTCAGCGAGCTTTTGAATGTCAAAGAAGCTGTAAGCGATGCCGTCGACCTGCACCTGTTGTATAAAATCTTGATTCGTAATCATGGGTTCCTCACGTTATGTTGATCATCTTAGATGGTTATCCGACTTATGGGAAACATCAATGTTCCATGGAGACACACGCCAACTCCTACCGCTTAAGCACGAAGAGCAGCCCCGGCATCTCACTGAATTGCCTGGCCTCGCGAGGTAAATGAAATACCAAGCTGAGACTGGGTGCCGATCATGACTGTTTCCATAATCGGTGGATTAATCGGCTTATCCGCCTGCCATTCAACGATGAAATTTGCCCCGGATCCGCCGGTATTGTCCTTTTGCGGCACAATAAAACGCTCCGAACCAAGTGGGCCGAGGACGACGGGTTCCTTTATATATTGCTTGACCAATGGTCCATCGGTTTCATGGTAGTTCACCGTTTTTATGGTCAGTGAATTGTTCGGATCGACATTGCGGACACTAAGGGTGACCGACAGTAACAGCGGGGTCTCTTTATTGCCATGATAAATGTGGGAATAGGCGGGGACATAGACAGTCTGCCCTTTGCTCAGCGGCAGGGGTTCCATGGCCTCGAGCACGGGCACCCGGCAGAGCAGTACCAGGAAAAAGATCAGCAACAAATAGTGGCTCTGTTTTGACGTTGGTGCGCGCATATGATTTTTATTAATAATCTGGCTGGTTTCAGGGACAGGAGACAGTCTCCGGCTTTTTCAGGCTGGACGGATCTTCTATTTGTTCCAGTTTTTTGATGTGGATGCGTTCCTCTTTAATAATTTGCCGCAGTTGCCCAATAACCTCAGTATCATCGAGAAATCCAATAAGAAATTCATAGAATACAATAGTATCCAACTCAAAGGCTTTTGATTTGGCAATTACTTCTTCGACGCCGGCAGCGTTTATAAGTTCTTTTTCGTCGAGCAGGAAATTATTGCCTCTGATCATATCCTGCAGCAGAGTGCGCCCCATCTGCTCGATTTCCCGCTGCTCCGCTGTCAGGGGGGTGTTTGATTCAAGTTTGGTAAACCAGTTGGCATGGCACTTTTCCTCGTCTGCCATCAAAGCCAGAATTTTCGCCACCTCTGAGTCCCCCGTGGCTTTACTGGCGTTACGATATGTTTCTTCACCATTTTTTTCTATCTGAATAGCTATATTGCGAATGTCACCAAGAGTAAACATAGCGTCCTCCAGTATAAAGATATAACCTACGGCTGGTGTGGGAATTTGTTTTGAGCATTGTACAGGGTTTTAGCAAACAGAACACTCTTTTTAGGTAAAGAACCTGGTGAAGACTTCCACTGCTTCACGCGGGGTTCGATAGGTATTGACCGGGGCCTTGGTATCCTCGTAACCAAGTGCCATGCCGCAGATAAGGATAGTTTCCGGGCTATAGCCAAGGGCCTCTTTAACTAAAGCCGGATACTGACCAAGGGCAGCCTGGGGGCAGGTGGCAAGCCCTTCCTCGACAGCCGCCAGCATGACCGATTGTAAAAACATGCCATAATCGAGAAACGAACCCTTTTTCATAACCGGATCGAGAAAGAAAAAAAGTATCACGGGGGCATTGAAGGAACGGTAATTGGCTACCCACTGCTCGAGTCTGCGGTCCTTGTCCCGACGCTCGATATTAAGAGCGGAGTAGAGCTGCGCCCCACAGGAAACCCGCCGTTTTTTATATGGTTCATGCCATTCCAAGGGATAATAGGTGTAATCCATATCCCCGATTCCGTCTTGGCCAAAAGCACGCACCATCGATTCGGTCAGCTCCGTTTTTTTCTGCCCGGTGACGACTGCAACCTGCCAGGGTTGAGCATTGGTCCCGCTTGGGGCGTGGCGCGCAGCCCGGAGAATTTTGCTGATTTTTTCTCGGTCGACAGGTTTATCGAGATAGGCGCGGACAGATTTTCGCTGGGTCAGTGCTTCAGTAACATTCATATTGTCTATTGGTAAAATTTGGTAACGGGGGAGTTGCTGTTCATTTATTGATAAATTCATCTGGTAAGAGAATAAGAAGTGTCAAGAAGAGATCAATGCTTAAAAGATTGAGGACAGGCCATTTAGCTTAAAAATTGAGACTTCGGCAGAAAAAATCTTTGTTTTTAGATACCAATGGTTATTTGTATTGGGCATATAATCTTAACCGTCGCATTTTTGAATTTTTTTTACGAGGTTGTCAAAGCTAACAGGAGAAAAGAATGGCTGAAGAAACAACAGTTTTAACCCCCGATGGGATCGAAACATCTGAGGATCAAAAAAAGAATGAATCCGTTAAATCACTGGTGGTCGCCAAGGATTTACTGCCGGATCAATTAATGGTCGTCCCCCTGCATGATCGGCCGATGTTTCCTAAGATGATGGGCCCGATTATCGTCGACGATGGCATTCTGCAGCAGGCGATCATGAAACATATGAACCAGAATGCCCCATTATATTTTGGACTTATCCTGCAGAGACCAAGAGAAGACGGGCTCGCTCATGCCGCGAAAACGGCGGAAGAGTTTTTTAAAGTGGGGTCGGTTGCCAGGGTTGTTCAGGTTTCGCCCTTTAAGCCGGGGGAGCCTCTGCAGGTTTTGGTTCAGGCCCTGGAGCGATTCGAAGTCATTGATTTATTAAAAAAAGATTCAATTTTTACCGCTGATGTAAAATATTGGTACGAGAATATTCAGAAGAATACCGAAGAATTGAAGGCCTATTCGGTGGCGATTATTGACTGCATTAAAGAGTTGGTCAATATGAACCCCTTGTTCAAGGAGGGTTTAAGTTTGCTTATTGAGCGGATTAATCTCAGCGATCCCGGCTCCCTCGCCGATTTTGCCGCGTCGATGACCACTTCTTCCGGTACCGAAATTCAGCAGGTACTGGAAACCTTCGATGTTCGCAAGCGGCTGGAAATGGTCCTGATCCTGTTGAAAAATGAAGTGGAAATCTCCAAGCTCAAAGCCAAAATCTCCAAGCGGATCGAGGAGCAGCTGTCCAAACAACAACGGGAGTTTTTCCTCAAGCAGCAGTTGCAGGAAATTAAAAAAGAGCTGGGCCTGGCCAAGGACGATACCCAGACGGAGCTGGAAAAATATCAGAAACGACTGAAAAAACTGGTTCTCTCCGATGAAGCGCGGGATAAAGTGAAGGAGGAGATGGAAAAGCTTAAACTGCTCGGTGCGTCCTCTCCCGAATTCAATGTAACCCGGACGTATCTCGACTGGCTGACCATTCTGCCCTGGGGGGTCTATTCCAAAGACAGCTACGATCAGAAGAAGGCGGCAAGGATTCTCGATCGTGACCATTATGGCCTTGAAGATGTCAAGAATAGAATCCTGGAGTTGATCTCCGTCGGCGTGATTAAAGGGGATCTGTCAGGCACCATCCTGCTCCTGCAGGGTCCGCCCGGTGTTGGTAAGACCTCAATCGGTCGATCGGTGGCGCAGAGTCTTGGCCGGGAATTTTTTCGCTTTTCTCTTGGCGGGATGCGCGATGAGGCGGAGATAAAAGGTCATCGCCGGACCTATATTGGGGCAATGCCGGGAAAATTCATCCAGGCGATTAAGACCTGCAAGACGGCTAATCCGGTGATCATGCTCGATGAGGTCGATAAAATCGGTGCCAGTTTTCATGGCGACCCCGCTTCCGCCCTGCTGGAGGTGCTTGACCCGGAGCAGAATCGCGATTTTCTCGATCATTACCTGGATGTTCGCTTCGATCTGTCGAAAATTTTCTTTATCTGTACCGCCAATCAGCTGGATACAATCCCCGGACCACTTATGGATCGGATGGAGACCATCCAATTGCCGGGCTATATCTTAGAGGAAAAAGTGGAAATTGCCCGGCGGCATTTGATCCCCAAACAGCTCAAGGCGCATGGGTTAACGACAAAACAGATTACTCTGTCAAAGGCGGTGATCGCCGAAATTGCCGATGGTTATGCCCGAGAGGCTGGCGTGCGGGGCCTGGAAAATTGTATCAAAAAAATTCTGCGGAAATCGGTGCAAAAAATAATTGACAATCCGGACCAGAAAATCCGTATAAAAAAGGATGAGTTGCGAGATCTGCTGGGTAAACGCCATTTTACCGAAGAGCAGGCTTTCAAGAAGCCCCGGGTCGGGGTCATAACCGGCCTGGCCTTTACCAATATGGGCGGAGCGACCCTGCATATTGAAGCGGTGCCCATTCCCACCGGGCAGGCCGGTTTTAAACAGACCGGCCAGCTGGGCAAGGTTATGGTTGAATCATCTGAAATTGCGTATAGTTACGTTCGTTCTTTGATGGGTGACAATGAAGCCGGGGCAGAATTCTTCAACAAAAATCTGGTCCATCTGCACGTTCCCGCCGGAGCAACGCCCAAGGACGGACCGTCGGCAGGGATAACCATGGCCTGCGCGATTTATTCAATTGCCACCAATCAACCGATTCGCCCGGATCTGGCCATGACCGGGGAGCTGACGCTTACCGGTCTGGTTATGCCGATCGGTGGGGTAAAGGAAAAAATGATTGCTTCAAAACGGGCCAAGGTGCAAGAGGTTATCTTGCCCAAGGATAATGAAGAAGATTTTGAAATGCTGCCGGATCATATTAAGGAGGGAATTACTCCCTATTTTGTCGCGAATTTCGATGAAGTCAAGCGGATCTGTTTTAAGTAGCGGAGTTGATGGAGTCGTAAAAAAGTTCTTTCGAATTAAACGTACGTGTAGTGAGTAGGGGCGGGTTCTAAACCCGCCCTTGCATTCCTGCATCACCGAGGAGAATGAGCTCATTGAAAAATGGAGCGGGAAACGAGATTCGAACTCGCGACTTCAACCTTGGCAAGGTTGCACTCTACCACTGAGTTACTCCCGCTCATTTTCTTCTTGAAAGGAAGTTTTTTCTATCAGAACGCCAAGCTGAAGTCAATGATTTTTTAGGTATCCTTTTTGTCTTAAACTTCTTTTAAACGTTAGTTATGCAATAGTTCAGCCAGTGGTCCAGTTTCGTTCAAGCGGGCTTCCGAACTATAGTTGGCTATGTGAGGGGGCCTGATCGGACGAAAATGGGGTGCTGGCTGAACGATTGCCTGCTTATTCCGGCAGGAGATCGTAATAGTAGGTGAGGATATCCGTTCGGGTAACAATCCCTATTACTTTGCCATTTTCGACTACCGGCAGGTAGCCGACATCTTTTTCAATCATTATTCCGGCGGCAACCGACGGGGAAGCTCCCGGGGCGATGGTTATAATGTCTCTGGCCATAAACGCCTTGACCGGGCTGTCCCAATGCTGCTCCTTTTTTACCCGCTTCAGATCCCATAAAACAATGATGCCGTGGATTTCATCGTCCTCCATGACCATGATGCCTCTGACTTTCTCCTTGGCCATCAAGCTCTGGACGTCGCGCATGGAGGTGGCTGGGGGCACTGAGATCACCGGAAAAGACATAATATCGGAGATACGAGCACTTTCTGTTTTATCTGACCTCAGTGCGGCTACAATTGCCTGCTTGATCTGTCGCGGCGACATCTCACTGCTTTTGACCGTTGCCGAACCTGCTCCGCCGTGGCCGCCCCCGCCGAAGATGGCCAGCGCCTTGCCGATATGGATGTTTTCCGCCCCGCTGCGACCGATGATGGTATTCCTGCCTTCACTGGTAAAAATAACAAAAAGTGCATCGACATTGACGATTTTGCGATACATATTGACGACCGCCGCCAGGTTGGTCACTTTTTTGTCAAGGCTTATGGTATTGAAGCCAACCGTGTTGCCGTTGATGGCTACTTTTTCGGTTTCCTTCATCAATTCAAAGAGAATCTCCTTTTGATTCTCTTCATAAGGTGGATTGAGAAAAAAAGCCGCCACGTTGAGATCTGCCCCCTGCTCGAGCAGATAGGCGGCAGCCCGGGCGTCTTCCGCAGTTGTCGAGGAGTAAGAAAGGTGGCCGGTGTCTTCATAGAGCCCTATCAGCATGACCGTGGAGTCAAGAGGCGTCAGTTCCATCCGGCGTTTTTGCATTTCGCGGACCAGCAGGGTGACCGTGGAGCCGATCTGTTCCTTGCATGACCAGGTCGGCACGATGTCGCCGTTCCCTATCATGTGATGGTCCCACAAGTCGATTTCCAGGTCCTGCCGCTCCGCCAGTTTCTGGAATCGGTCGAGACGCTGCCACTGATCAGTGTCGAGGACGATCAGTTTCTTTACTTTATCGTGGGCTACCTCATGAGGCAGGATGAGATTAAAAGCAGTTTTATGGGTGGATAGAAACTGCTCGACATTTTTGTTGGTCATTTTGGGCACCACCCCAACGCATCCCGGGTAGAGCAGCGTTGCGGCAATAACCGAAGCGAGACCGTCGAAGTCGGTGTTCTTGTGAGTCGTTGCTATAAGCATTATCAGTTAGTGGATAATGAACAATGATCGGCACATTCCGATGGCCATAGAAAGCTGTTGCCGGCCTACTGGAGCGGGTAGACCGGACGTGCCGATTTATCTTGATAGTAGCCCATCATCTGCTCGGCAAGAATGCTCAATCGTTGCTGACGATTGGCGGGGGATGGGTGAGTGCTGAGGAATTGCGGTGGAGCATCGCCGCCCACCTTGGCCATTTTCTGCCACAGCGTTACTGCCGCCCAAGGATCATAGCCCGCCCGGGCCGCCAGTTCAATACCCATCTGATCGGCTTCGGATTCGGAAGTTCTGCTGTTGGGCAGAGTTATAGCGGTTTGGGCGGCAAGAGAACTGCCGCTTAAAATAACGTCCTTGTAAGCACTGTTGCCGGTGGCAATAGCTACCCCGGACAGGCCGATCTGCGTGGCCATGGCCATCGACATTCTTTCTGCGGTATGGTTGGCCAGAGCGTGGGATATTTCATGGCCCATAACCTGGGCGATTTCATCATCGGTGGCATGCAGCTTGTTGATCAGGCCGGTATAAATTGCCATCTTCCCCCCAGCCATGCACCAGGCATTGACCGTTTCCGGATCATCGATGACTTTGACGGTCCATTCCCAGTTTCTAGTGTTTGGGTACAGCTGGATAGCCTGAGCGATGATCCGTCCGGTAATAAGTCGTACCCGTCTCGCGGTCGCCGGATTGGAATCAATTTTCCCTTCTTTCTGCAGGGGCTGCAACGTTTGTATATACGCCTCGCGCGATGAGCTGATGGCTTCTTCCGGCGATACCAGCATGAACTGGGAACGCCCGGTGGGGCTGGTGGCGCAGCCGGAGAGAGTGAACAGAACCAGGAGAAGGAAAAGTTTTTTCATTGTTAAACCTTTTGCTGAAAAATCAGGTAGAATAGAGAACCCAGAGCTAAAATATACCATTTAAAATATCCACGCGCCAAGGGGAATGCAAGCCTGCAGCAATTAAACAGGACGGTGAACCGGGCAAGACCTGGAACCCATGGACAAGGAGCATCATGAGCTTGGCGATCGACGAAGATAAACTGCACCATCTCTGGCTGCAGCAATTGCAGCTTGAATATACTGAAATTTGTATGAATTATAAGCTGGATCTCAGGTTGCCGATTCTGGAAATCTCGGACAGCAAAAAAGAATTCGGCGCGTGGCACCCTGCTCCCAGAATCATGCGACTCAGCCGTCATTTGATTTATAATTATTCCTGGGCGGTGAGCCTGCAGGTGCTCAAGCACGAGATGGCGCATCAAGTCTGCAGTGAAATATTTGCAATTGTCGGGCCGCCGCATGGGGAAGCATTTCAGCACGCCTGTGAGCTGCTTGGGGTTTTGCCGGAATACCGGCGGGCCGGGGCGGTGGTCGCCCGGATTGTGGAGCAGGCAACCGGCGGATCAAAAATATCCACCAGAGGACGAGAGTGCCTGGCCAGAGTGCAAAAACTCCTGGCCCTTTCCCAGTCGTCCAACGAGCATGAGGCAACGCTGGCCATGCAGAAGGCTAACGAGCTGATTGAAAAACACCATATGGAAGAGCTTGGCAATGATCCGGAACAGCGGTATGGTTTTGGTATAATCGACCGCAAGAAAAAACGAATAGAGAGCTATCAGCGGCGAATCTGCACTATCCTGCATGATTTTTTCTTTGTCCGGGTGGTCTTGTCAAGTTTGTATGACCCGTTGTGCAACGAGACCTATAAAACCATTGAACTGCTCGGCAGCAAGGAGAATGTGGCTATTGCCGAATATTGTTACTTTTTTCTGGAAAACCGGCTGGCTTCCCTCTGGTCTTTACATAAACACAGGTTTAAAGGGTCCCCCAGAACGGAAAAGAATAGCTACTATCTCGGATTGTTGCGCGGTTTTTATAATAAATTGCAGGAACAGAAAGAAAGCAAAAAAGATTTTGATATCGAGCCGCAGATAGGAGATCTGGTCGTCGCCGAAGAAAAACGGCTGGAAATCTTTGTCGGAATGTGTTTTCCCCGCCTCAGAAAGTCTGCCCGAAGTGGAGCCAAGGTGTACAGTAACACCTATAATGAAGGAGTGGAGACAGGCAAAACCATCTCTTTTGCCGAAGGGCTGACTAATATGAAGAAAACCTTCGGCGGCTTATTATCGAGATAAAAATTGAAGACGCCACCATTATTATTACCACTCCTAATCTTGCCTAATCCGTAAATATGATGGAAATTTGGGAATCCCCGACTGGTATTTACCGTAAAATTTGAAGGTAATAACGGCACCGACCGGTGGTGGCGATTCTCGCTCGTCATCAGTGAAGCCGCCGCCGATTTTGAAGCGTATTCCATCGTCCTGTTCCACCAAAAGGGAACCGAGCCGTCCTTTATTTCTTCCTTTGCCGGGCAGATGATTCAGAACTCGCGCCTCGGCATCCTGATAATTTTTCACCTTGAGGATTTCTGTACTGCGTCCGGCAACGTAGTACGCATCAGGCTTGCGAACGATCAAGCCTTCCCCACCAAGTTTTTCTATCTGAACCAGATGCTGGAGCAGCTCTTCTCTATTTTGCACTCTGGTTTGGGGGATAACATAGGCGTAGGCAGAGGGGTGGGCGTCAAACCAATCTCTGGCTTTGGCAATGCGCTGGGTAAAACCACCGGGGGCATCCGGAACATCGAAGATTGCCAGTTTGAGGTGCAGCCAACCACTGTGGGGCGTCTCTTTGGTGACGATGGCAATCGTCTGCTCAAGAGTGCCACGTCCACCCCACAGCTCACCTTCGACTGGAAAAGGGGGCAGCTCACGAACAAATTCCGCCGGTGGGAAAAAGACCTTGCCGTTTTTTGACAGCAGACGTCGGCCGTCCCAGTACCCGCGTACCCCATCGAGTTTTTCACTCATCAGCCAGCCAGCAACATCAACCTGCTTGGTATATACCTCCGGGAGCATCAGTTCGCTCGCGTGGGCAGGGATGGTGAGCAAAAACCAGCAGCACCAGAGCCTCCGGATGCTTCTTGCCGAATTTATCGCAAGCCATCTTAAAAGGTCTCTCGAAGGCATCTTCTCTCTCCATAAGTTTTTGGGCGGTAACCTGTTCCAGGTGAGTGTCGTTGATAGCTAAAGAATAACGACAACATCTGGAAAATAACTTACAGAGTACTGTGGCTTCAGGAGGAGACTCGTTAATTGCTGGTACCTGCGTCTATCTGCTTATGCCAGATATTCATGCTTTCCAGCGACCCAGCGATCTGGGTATTGTTGGTCAAGGTGCCGGCAAAGGCATAGTTGTTTCGGGCAAAGGTGATATTCATCCCAAAACTTGTCGCCCGGGCGATCGTGTAGCAGGTCTTGATCCCCGATGTCGCCACTAGATTTTCCAGCATTTGCAGCAAAACATTGGCAAAGCCACGATTACGAAAATTCGGGTGGGTAGCAAAATCAGTCATTTCGGCGTTGGCCATTTTTCGGTCAAGCTCGGCTGAACAAAGAGCCAACAACTGCTTGTTCTGCCAGATTCCGGCATAGATAACATTTTCGCGCATGGTCTGGTGCAGGTACTCCGGATCATCAATCGGAAAAGGATAGGTGGCGAACACCAATCGGTATAACTCGCTCATCTGCCGACAGTCGTACGGGGTTGCCAGACGGCAGGCCAGTCCCTGACCGATGCCCTGATGCTCCGGCGCCGCAGTTTTCTCCCGGGCGGTCTCAATGACCGTTTCGATCCGATCGAGCTCAGGGTCAATCATCCGATCGGCTTCATAATAGCAGGCCATAAAGAGACCATCTTCTCTTCCCTGGTAAAAATTGGGCACCGCCGCCTCGACCCGGTAGCCACCCTCGGCGAAATGTTCTTCGGCGGAAGCTGGAACCTTGGCAAATATTTTCGAATACCCGCGCTGCATGGCCAGTTCATGGATATGGTCGATAATGGCCGGTAGATCAGCCTGGTCTAAATGCATCAGGTAGACCCGGTCGTTGGCCGGGCCATGCTGAAACTGTGAGTTGCCGAAAGACTCTATTGTATCAACTGGAGTATCAATTGTCATCTCGTCGCTCCATGCGGGCATTGTTAGCTGGTGTCAGACTGATCGTTTTGTCGCAATCGGAGAGCAGCCGTTCTATGCCGGTGATTGCCGATTCATCACCATCCGCCAGATTGAGCTGCAAGTGGCAGTCATCGCACTCACGATCACAGAATTTTGCCTGGTAGTTGTCTGGTTCGCGGTAAGTGGTGATCACGCCTTCATAGTTGCGTAAGACCACCTTGTTGGTCGACAGTGAAAGCAGGTAATTGGGAATAAGGGGTATCTTCCCTCCGCCGCCGGGGGCATCGACCACATAGGTCGGGACCGAAAAACCGCTGGTGTGACCGATCAGGGCCTCCATGATTTCGATGCCCTTGCCGATAGGGGTGCGGAAATGAGACAAGCCTTCGGAAAGGTCGCATTGGTAGAGATAGTAGGGGCGTACTCGGTTGGCAACAAGCTTATGCACCAATGCCTTCATGATCCGCTGACAGTCATTGACTCCAGCCAAAAGGACCGACTGGTTGCCGAGAGGAATGCCTGCATCAGCCATTTTTTGCAGCGCCTGGCGGGAGCTGCTGGTTATCTCGCGGGGATGGTTGAAATGGGTATTGACCCAGAGGGGGTGGTGCTTCTGCAAAACGGCAACCAGCTCGTCAGTGATCCGATACGGCAGGACGACCGGCATCCGGGTGCCAATTCGGATGATCTGGACATGGTCTATTTGTCGCAACTCGGTAAGCAGCCAGTCAAGGTGCGAATCGCTCAGCATCAAAGGATCCCCTCCGGACAGCAGGACGTCGCGCACCTCCGGCGTATTACGGATATAGTCGATCCCCTGGCGGATCTGATCGCGATTGGGGATGGAATCGACATCGCCGACCTTTCGCTTACGGGTACAATGCCGGCAATACATCGAACAGACATTGCTGACATGGAAAAGGACCCGGTCCGGGTAGCGATGAGTGATGCCCGGCACTGGACTGTCCTTTTCTTCGGCCAGTGGATCGGCCATGTCGCAATTGTCGATCTGCAGTTCGGCGGCGTTGGGAAAGGATTGCCGGAAAATAGGATCATTGCGGAAATCACTGCGATCGATCAGGGACAGATAATAGGGAGTGATGGACATGGGAAATTTTTTCATGGTTATCTCGATCTGCCTTTTCTCGACTGGTTCGAGTTGGATGTCGAGTACTTTTTCAAATGTGGCAATATCGGTGATGGAATTTTTCAGCTGCCAGTGCCAGTTTTTCCATTGCGAAAGCTCTACTTTTTCATGGCTGAGATGATCGGCAATCTGCTGTTGCGTGTTCGAGAAAATATTTATGGTCATAGTGATGTGGTTCCTTGCCTGCAACAAAACGCTGACATGGCTACAGAATAATAAGACTCTGCAGCGAGGCCATGATTTTGTTGGGCTCTATGTTGGTTACCCCTGCGAAATGCGGGATGATTATCGACGTTTAAGCGCTTCTTGACGTTCTTCTATTTGTCGGAATGCTCTGATCGTCGGCTTATTATTGATGTTTTTGCGGGTTGCTCATTTTGCAACGAGCAATAGTTTGATAAGCAAATGATTCGTATGCCAATGATATTAGCGCAAAAGAGTCCGTTTGTCAAGGCCCATGGCCCGCAAAGCGTTGCTGAAAGTGGGTGAGATGCGGTTATTCTTTTGGTTGGAGAGGGCCGGTCAGCAGAATCGGCGCGGTGCCGATATGGCCGATTTCCATCAGATCGACCAGCTTTTCCAGCGTGAGGGTAATAGAGATCTGTTCTGTTTCGGGAAGTTCCGCGAGAGCACGGATAAGGGTATCCTGGAGAAGAGATGGTGCTTTGGCCACAAGTTCTTCCCCGGCGTTGGTGATACAGATATGAATAAGGCGTCGGTCCTTGCGGTCGCGATTGCGCTCCACCAGTTTTTTTTCTTCCAGCCGGTCGATGATACCGACGATGGTACTGGGGCTGAGGAAGATCTGTTGCGCCAGTCTGGCACTGGTTATCGGGCCGTGGTTTTTTATCGCCTGGAGACATCCAAGTTGCGGGCCGGTAATCCTATGTTGGGTTGCCAGTTTATGCGAATGGAGATCTATCGCCCTGATTATGCGGCGAAAGGCCTGGAGGGTTCTCAGGTCGTACCTCTGGGAGGGGACTTGCGGCTGCTGATTGAATGGCGGGTTCTGTGCAGGTCCAGCTTTTTTCATGATGTCCTGCTCCGTTCCTGCTACGATTTTATAAATTCTTCCTCGACCATTTTGTCGACAAAATCAAGGACAAATTGTCGTTGTGCAGCAGTGGCATGGGCGATGCAGTGGCAGTGCAGATTGACCTGGCTGCGCACCAGGAGTTCGAACTTGACCGCGGTGTTGGTCAGTTCCACCCCCAGGTGATACGGGCCGTGCTGTTCTTTATGGTCGAGCTGGGTTGCCGAAAACAGATCTTCCGGCACCTGCAGCCAATACAGGCCGATCATCGGGCCGTGCTTAATGGTTCTTTTCAGGTAGGAATCGATATTGTCTCGCTCCATTGGTGAGAGCTCATCGATGACGATTTGGCGCATAAATATCCTTTTTCTGTTTCCTCTTTATATATCGAGCCAGGTCGTGTCGCTGTTGAAATTTTCACTTCCGTCTTCGCGTACGACATACATGTTTTCCAGGCGGATGCCGCCCCAGCCGGGAATATAGATTCCTGGTTCAACGGTGACCACCATTCCGGCCTTGAGGGTCTTATTGCTGCGGCCTGAGAGCCGTGGTGCCTCATGGACGGCAAGACCTACCCCATGGCCGAGGGAATGGCCAAAGTATTCTCCGTAGCCGGCGTCGGCGATGATATCGCGGGCAGCTTTATCTACCGCGCTGCACCTGGCACCGGCTTGGATCGCGGCTGCTCCGGCCAGCTGAGCCCGACGCACCAGTCGGTGTAGCTCCTGGTAGCGCTTATCCGGTTTGCCTGTCACCAGGTTGCGGGTCATGTCGGAGCAGTAGCCATCGAGGATGAGTCCCATATCAATCGTCAGCGAACCATGTTCGACCAGGGGACTGTCGCCGGGCACCGAATGGGGCAGGGCGCCGTTTGCGCCGCTGGCAACGATTGTCGAAAAACTCGGTTTTTCCGCTCCTTTTTTGCGCATCGTTGATTCGATGGCCAGGGCAATATCGATTTCCGTCGCATAATCGCTCAGCGTGCTATAGATGTCGGCAAAGACCTGCTCGTTGAGTCGAACGGCATTGCGGATCAGGCTGATCTCCTGCTCATCCTTGACCTCCCGCATTGATTCCACCAAACCTGTCGTCGGTATTGTCTGTACGCCTTTTTTGCCAAGGGTTGACGTCATTTTGGCGACAACGGAGTGCAAGGTGTAATCGCTTTCAAATCCAAGAGTGGTTAGTGATAGTTCGGGCAGCAGCTGACTCAGCAGTTGCAGTGCTCCCTTCGGGTAGATGACTGTTTCCGCCCAGGGGACATCCCGTTGTGCCTGCAACTGGTAGCGAAAATCGGTGAGCAGATGCACCCTCCCACTCGCCGGGACCAGCAGAAGACCCGAGGATTCGCTTATGCCATGGTCGGCGCCTTTATACCCACTTAAATAGCGGCGATTATCCGGCTGGCTGACCAGCAGCGAATCAAGTTTTTTTCGGCGCAGTTTTCCCTGCAGTTTTTTTATCCGTTGCTGGTAATCCATCTGTTTCCTTTTTAGCTGATCACCTTGCCCCGGGAGAAAAACGCTCGAGAATCATCTCTTTGCGTTGTTTCATGGCGTCATTGTATTGATTGTTCAGGCTGGTCAGCATTTTTGCCAATTCTTCCCGGTATTGTGGATGCATTGCCGGGTTTACCGGGGCCTGTCCTCTCTTGCCGCCTTGAGCCATTTGCTGCTGTTCCAACTGGGCCTTGATCGCTTCATCGAGCTGTTGGGTCATCTGTTCCTTATGTTGCCCATATTGCTCTAATAACTGGGACAATTCCTGACAGATCGAGGAAATATCACCACTCCTGCCACTCAGCGAAAGAACACCTTGCAGGGCAGTTTTTCCTGAAGTCTGCAGTTCCGGGTCTCGGGGGAGAACGATGTTGCGCAGTAGGGTCTGCGCCATCCCTTTACGGATTGCCACCTGGTCTTTGGCCGGCTGGGCGGCAAGCAGCTGTGCGAGATCGGTCTCCGGTTGATTAAGATATTCCGCGGCAAGCCGCATGCCTGTCTTGATGAGATCTTCGTTGTCGACTTCCGGTTGTGCTGCTGCGGCCATTTTTGCGGCCCGCTCCAGAACCATATCCATGGTACTTTTAATTTCGGCCATTTTACCTGTCCTTGGTTGAAAAAACCTGCATCAATAGCAGGTGCGTGGTGTTTGTGACGAAAAGAGTATACACAGCTACTATATTATCAATGATGATGGTGTCGTAAAAATTCTTTCTTTTGTACGGCAAATGTACAACAGACTCTAGTCATTGGCAAAGCAAAACCAGTGAGAATGGCTATGTAAGCCACATTTCCTCCAGACCTCACCTTGGACAATCCGATGCCTATTCCATTGAATATAACCGCGACGACGGGCTCGGCAAAAGGCGTGTATCCCAGCTGAGGAGTTAATCCTTTTGTTGTCATTTTGCGTCTTTTGAGGTAAGTATGAGTTTCAAAAAGCACTTTTGGAGTCTTGAAAACTGAAATTTTTATTTTGTTTAATATAATTTTTTTTCCTGTTACGACAGGGTGTTATAGCAATCAACACTGGAAAAAAAGCATACTGTACCCTTATTTCATGGAAGAGCAACTCTCTTGCCCCAGTATTGGCTTAGCGGTCAGCCCCGAAGCTTTGCCTTTATTTACCACTGTTTTACAATCGGGCATACAGGTAAAGACCCGCCAAGGCGAAACCCTGGCAAAATTTTTAAATAAATTTCCAGGTTTTACTGCTGATTATATGACGAATGTCGTCCAGACCATATTCCTCAATGGAACCGCCGTTGACGACCTGTCGCTCCCCCTTAACGGTCGCCATCCTGTTCTTGCGCTGTCGGCGGCAATGCCTGGACTGGCCGGGGCTATTTTTCGTAAAAACAGTTTCCATTCCGCACTGCGAACCGAAAATAAGCCCATACTATCCTCAATTGAAGGATCTGATGAGAGACCTGATACTCTTTTTGTCACCCTGAAATTGTTTAACAGTATTGCCAAAGATCGAGGACCGGAACTGCTGCAGGCCGGTTTTACTATGGCGAGTGACCTCCTGCTCAGTTTTCTCTTGAAAAGACCACAACTCGTGCAGCAGATACAGAAAGTACAATGGAAAGACAAAGAAATTACCGCCGCCGAACTTCTATGGGCTCTCCCGGAATTCTCCCTGATCCATCTAAAAATTATCACCATTTATGATCGATAAAAGATAGACTGGAAACATGCTCGGATGGAAGAATTTACAAGGATACCCTTATATACTAGACAATAATGACAGGCCGGCCGGAGATCACCCTTTAATCCGGCCAAGCACGTCAAACTAAAAAATGTCGTTTAATCGACAAGGAGATCAATATGACTGATAAAATTTTTCGGGTAAACATGACGGACCTTACAACCTCCCAAGAAGAGGTACCTGCGGCCTGGGCCGGACACGGCGGACGAGGTCTCACCTCGACAATTGTTGCCGCCGAGGTCGAGCCGACCTGCCATCCGCTGGGCGCAAAAAATAAGCTGGTTTTTGCCCCGGGCCTTCTTTCCGGAACCCCGGCGGCCAACTCCGGGCGTTTGTCCATCGGCGCTAAAAGCCCGCTCACCGGGACCATCAAGGAAGCCAATGCCGGCGGCACGGCGGCAGCCCTTCTCGCCCGCGCCGGTTGCAAAGCCCTTATCATTGAAGGTCTGCCCAAGGAGGATAAATGGTACAGCCTCGCCTTGACGCCTGCAGGCGTCACCATCAATGAAGAAAACGAGCTTATCGGCCAAGGCAATTTTGCCGTGGTAGAGACCCTTACGCAAAGATTGGCCGGCAAACCCGGCATAGTGACTATCGGCCAGGCCGGAGAGATGAGGCTGACCAGTGCCAATATCTCCATCAAAGACCCGGACGGCGGGTTACGCTCTGGCGGCCGTGGCGGCCTCGGTGCAGTCATGGGCGCAAAAAAGATCAAGTTCATTACCATTGATCCTGAGAACGGCAAGGTGGCTATCGCTGAGCCGGATAAATTTAAGGCAGCGAACAGGATCTTCGCCAAGGCCCTCGTCGACCATCCAGTTAGTCAGGGACTCGGTCAGTACGGCACTAATGTCCTGGTCAATATCATTAACGAATCGGGGGGCCTGCCGACCAAAAACTTCACCCAGGGCCAGTTCGAGGGGCATGAAGCAATCTCCGGCGAAACCATGCACGATACTATTGAACAACGCGGCGGCAAGGTAAAGCATGCCTGCCATCCCGGCTGTGTTATTCAGTGTTCGCAAATCTATAATGACGCCGACGGCAAAAAAATGACGTCGGGATTTGAGTATGAATCAATTTGGGCAATGGGTGCCGACTGCTGTGTCGACGACCTTGACCGGATCGCTGAAGCCGACCGGATCATGGACGATATCGGGATTGATTCGATTGAAACCTCGGTCGCTATGGGCGTTGCCATGGAGGCTGGCGTTCTGCCGTGGGGTGACGGGGCGGGAATCTGCAGAATACTCAAGGAAGACGTGGCCAAGGGAACTGGCCTTGGTCGAATTATCGGCAACGGCGCCGGCTCGGTTGGCAGGGCCTATGGCGTGACCCGCGTGCCGGTGGTGAAAAATCAGGCACTTCCGGCCTATGATCCTCGCTCCATAAAAGGCATGGGTATTACCTACGCTACCTCGACGCAAGGGGCGGATCATACCATGGGCTATACCGTGGCCACCAATATTCTCAATGTCGGCGGCAAGGTTGATCCCCTGACCAAGGAAGGCCAGGTGGAATTGTCCCGCAATCTGCAGATCGCCACCGCAGCCATAGACTCGACGGGCATGTGCCTGTTTATTGCCTTCGCCGCCCTTGATGACGAAACGTGTCTGCCCGCTTTGGTGGATTTGATCAATGCTCGTTTCGGCATCTCGCTCACCGGCGACGATGTGGTCAGTCTCGGCAAATATATCCTTAAAACCGAAAAGGCCTTCAACACGGCTGCCGGTTTTAGCGAGGTAGACGACCGATTACCGGAATTCTTCTATACCGAGGCATTACCGCCGCACAACGTTGTCTTTGATTTTACCGGCCAGGAAATCGATTCTTTTTGGGCTTTCTGAGGTTGTCCATTTGCTGCGGATAACGGTTAAACTCTTCGCCTATTTTCGGGATAATCGATTTAAGATCGAGGAACGGGAGATAGGCGAAGGGACGACAGTAGGTGATATCGTCGATTCAGTCGGCATCGATCGTCAGGAGGTTGGTGTTTTGATGATAAATTCGCGCCACGCTGCATTCGACAGGCAACTAGCGGATAAGGATGTCCTGGCCATCTTTCCCGTTATCGGTGGGGGATAATCACCCACTTTTTTAAACCAAAAATGACCTGGTCTTTTAGGTATGAAATTATAGAAAAAAAGTCGCAGGACTGGCATTGATTAGCTGCGATGTACTAAAACTTAAGACAAACGAGGCCGTGGGGGATTTTTTAAAAGGACTACCTGAAAAAGCGATTTCTCATCACCTGAATTTGAATGCGTTAGATATCTTTTGTTTATACCCACTCCTGATACTTCTTCCACATCAGTGCTTTTCCTGCAGTAGATCGCGTTCCCGCTCCAGTTGCCGACTGCGGGCTCCGGGTATATCCGTATTTTTGGCAAGGAGGCTGTAAGCTACCGGGACGACATAGAGCGTAAAAATCGTTGCCGACAGCACTCCGGCAAGTACCACGACTCCGATCGCCATTCGTGTTTCCGCCCCCGCGCCTGAGGAAAGGATCAATGGGACTGCTCCGGCCGCGGTAGTAATTCCAGTCATCACAATAGGTCGCAACCGTACCTCAGAAGCGTAGAGTATGGCCCTGAAAAAGGACATCTCTGCCGCACGCTGCTGATTGATAAATTCCACAATCAATATACCGTTCTTGGCAGCAAGACCAATGAGGACAACCAGCCCTATCTGGCTATAGAGGTTCAGGGTGTTGCCGGTGAAATAGAGCCCGAGAAGCCCGCCCGCCATGGCCAGGGGCACAGTAAGCATAATGACCAGAGGATGGATATAGCTCTCAAACTGGGCGGCAAGCACCAGAAAGACCACCAACAAGCCAAGCAGAAAGACAAAGAAAATCGATTGTGAAGAGTTTTTGTAGTCTCTGGAGATGCCTTTATAATCAACAATTACCTGCTCGGGCAGATTCTCGCGGACCAGGTTTTCCAGGTAACCGAGCGCATCTCCGAGTACCAGATTATCCGCCAGGTTGGCTTGCAGGGTTATTGCCCGCACCCGGTTGTAACGGTTCAAGGTGCTGGAATCAGCGAATTCCTCAAGGGTAACCAGGTTGCCCAGGGGGATCAGCTCTGCTGTCCGCTCGGAACGAACATATATTGCTTGAAGATCGACAGGACTCCGCTGGCTGTCACGCTCACCCTCGAGGATGACATCATACTCCTCGCCTTCTTCGAGAAAGGTCGTTACCCGGCGAGAACCGAGCATGGTCTCGAGCGTCCTGCCGATATTGCCGATGGTCACTCCCAATTC
Organism: uncultured delta proteobacterium; assembly: GCA_963796255.1. Taxonomy (GTDB): domain Bacteria; phylum Desulfobacterota; class Desulfobulbia; order Desulfobulbales; family Desulfocapsaceae; genus Desulforhopalus_A. The sequence goes on from CAWCLE010000001.1 coordinate 95,695, forward strand.
TGCGGCTCTGGTATAATCGATATTTACCTGGAGCTGTGGTTTGGTCTCCTTGTAATCCCAGTCAATACCGATCAGACCGGGATTATTCTCTTCAATTTTGGCCAGCAGCGTATCCCGCCAGTCAGCAAGTTCCACATACGTACCGCCACCGATGACAAACTGTACCGGTTTCTGGATCGAGCCGCCAAAACCCTGGCGCATCACTGGAAAAGCAAGGACACCCGGCAAGTTTGTCAGCTTCGCCCGCACCTCGTCCATGATGACCCAGGCAGAACGTCGTTCACTCCAGCTGTTCAAGGTAAAAATCACTATGCCACTGTTGAAGTTGGCAAAATTTGCAAACGAGCGCGGGGTTCTCACCAGGAGTCTATTTGCCTCTCCGCTCTCGACAAAGGGCAGCAGTCGCCGTTCAATCTCATCCATATACTCTTCCATGTATGAGAAGGTTGCCCCCTCAGGTCCATTGACGAGCACAAAAAACGCACCCCGATCTTCCTTTGGCGCATATTCACTGGGTATCTCGGCAAAAAGCCAGAAGGTGCCGCCGCACAGCGCTACAAACAGGCTGGTCACGATAAGCGGTTTCCGCAGCGTATACAGCAGTGTTCGCCGATAGAGTTTACGGATCCCGCGATAAAATCGGTCAATGCGGGCAGAGGACCTGCCGACTGAACTCTTTTTTTTGAGCAGCACCGATGCCAGCATCGGTGAAAGACTCAGCGCCACGATACTGGAAAAAGTCACGGCCGCAGTCATGGTCAGGGCAAATTCAGAAAAAAGGCGACCGACATCACCCTGCAAAAAAGCAATCGGCACAAATACCGAAATTAGTACCAGGGTGGTGGCAACGACGGCAAAACCAACCTGGCGAGTACCGGCAAAAGCAGCAAAAAGGGGCGACTCATTATTCTCTTCGATGCGGCGATGAATATTTTCAAGCACCACAATTCCGTCATCGACCAGCAGACCGATAGCCAGAACCAGGGCCAGCAGGGTCAGCAGGTTGACAGAAAAGCCAAAAAGCTTGAGGGCAATAAAGGTCGCAACAACAGAAACCGGCACGGTGATGGCCGGGACAATGGTGGCCCTGACATCTCCCAGGAAGAGGAAAATAACCAGAACCACCAGGCCGATGGCTATCAGCAGGGTCTTGTAAACTTCTTTGATGGCCTCTTCAATAAAGACTGAGGTGTCAAAACTCTGCTTTATTTCCATGCCCTCTGGTAAATTAGGGTTAAGTCTGACCATCTCGGCCTTGGCGCTCCGCGCTACATCAATAGTATTTGCCGTCGACTGCTTAGTAATGCCCAGGCCCACCATAGCCTCACCATTGCCCCTGAAAAACGTGCGGCTTTCAACCGTGCCGCGTTCTACCCGGGCGATGTCCTGAAGCCTGATGATATAACCGTCTTCACCACGCTTTACCGCCAGACGCTGAAAATCCTCTGCATTATGAAAGGCGCGGTTCACTCGTACCGTCAGGCTTCGTTTCGATGATTCAATTGCTCCGGCAGGCAATTCCAGGTTTTCATTACGCAATGCACTTTCAACGTCGCTGACACTTATATTTCTAGCTGCCATCTCGCTGCTCTTCAGCCAGATACGCATGGCAAAATCCTGCCCGCCTCCAATGCGGACCCGTGAAACCCCATCCAGCACCGAGAACCTGTCAATGAGATAGCGGTCGGCATAATCGGTCAGTTCAGGAACACTGAGCCGGTCACTGGACAGGTTCAGCCACATGATGACATCATCGTTGGAATCGACCTTCTGAATTTCCGGGGGATCAGCCTCAGCCGGAAGGTCGTCAGCAACGGTTGCTACCCGGTCCCGGATATCGTTGGCGGCACCGTCGATATCGCGGCCGGTGCTAAATTCTATAGTTACGACAGACCGGCCATCCTCGCTCTGTGAGCTAATAGAGCGGATGCCCTCAACCCCGGCAATTCGTTCCTCGATCAGCTGGGTTATCTGGGTTTCAACAATATTGGCGGAAGCACCGGGATAGAGGGTATCGACACTGACGATGGGAGGATCAATATCCGGATACTCCCGCAACGGCAGGTCGGTAAAGGCAACGAGGCCAAAAACCACCAGCAGAAGAGAAATGACCGAGGCAAAAACCGGTCGTTTTACAGAGATATCAGAGAGAATCATTTGCTTGCCTCTCCCTGTTTTTTCGATAACAGTTCTGGCAGAGGCTCATTACCCTCGGCGATGGCGAGAATAGTGATCGGCTGCCCCGGTCTCACCCGCAGCGTCCCATGGGTTATGACATATTCATCGGCCTCAAGACCTGCAATGATCTCAACCTCGCCGGGACGCCGCGTGCCGATCTGCACTTCACGACGCTCGGCCGCAGTGGGTTGGGTCCCTGGCTTGACCACCAGAACATGGTTGGTTTTACCGGATGGTATCAAGGCCTCTTCAGGAATAACCAACCCCTCTCGCGGATTTTTAAAGAGCGTCACTTTCATCAACAGGCCAGGCTTCAACAGCCGGTCCTCATTTACCAGCAAAGCCCTTACCACTATCGCCCTGGTGGCAGGGTCGATCCGGCTATCAATACTGTCGATCCGGCCGCTGAAAATGCGCTCCCCATATGCCGGTGACTGGGCCTCTATATTCAGCCCTTTACTGATAGCAGCAAGATGGACAGCAGACACGGTAAAATCCAGTTTCATGACACTGTCATCATCTAAAGTCGTGATACGATCACCTGGTTCGATAAGCGTCCCTACGCTGATATTGCGAAGACCGAGCACGCCTGAAAAAGGCGCCAGAATCAGACGGTCCTGCAGCCGCGATTCTATGCCCCGGAGTCTGGCCTGAGCGCTGTTAAGGTCGCGCTGCTGTTCATCAAGCAGAGCTTTTGCAGCAGCGCCCCGATTTACCAGCGACTGCAGGCGATTATACTGTTTTTGGGCTTCTGCCAAGGTAGACAACTCCTCTTCCAGCTGGGCATGCTCTTCTGCACTGGTCATTTCAATGAGAATATCGCCTTTCTGCACACGCTGCCCATCCTCGAAATGGATCGCGGTAATGGTATCAGTTACCGTCGCAGTAATTTCCACCGTTTCCTTGGCTCTCAGGGTTCCCAGAGCCTCAACCCGGTCGGTGAGCTGGTTGATTGCCACTTTCTTTACTATTACCTGCAAAGGTTGCGCTGCTTCTGCCGGAAGAGAAAGGGAAAAAAACACAATTACCAGCAGAATGTACATGCGCTGCAGCTGTAAATTATATGCTCTCATTGGAAATACTCCTCATGGATATAGCCTTCCGGCTCAAGAATTTTCTGGGTAAAAACTGCCAGTCGCTCGACATAGAGGGTACGGTTTTTCTCAACCTCCGCTTTTCGGGACGCCCCGTCGACAAGCGGCTGAATAAATGACCCGAAAAGGGAGAGTGCCAGACCACCAGGGTTTATTGCTGGAAAGGTGTCCACCAGATGTGCGGGGTGACTCTGCAGCCTGGATTACTGCACTATATTGGGCAGGAGGCGAAACATTGCTATAATAAATACGATCCATCTGAAATGCAAATACCTCAATTCCTCCGATGAGCATTTTTGAGAGCCAGGAAGAATTCGCCCAGACATGGGACTGAGCTAAATTTGCTTTCAGGTAACTCTGTTTTCGCGAAGTAAATTTGATTAGGCGCCATGCTTTATACAAACAAGACTATCGTGCAGCCTAAGAAGAGTAACTGGATTTTCTCTGCATTCGCGCGGCAAAAAAACCATCAATTGTCGCGTCGGGATGAGGCGCGAAAAATTTATTGTCGACAAACTGCTGCGCCGGTTCCGGCAGGTACGGAGAACAGTCGCTAAGGATGAATTCCTGGTGGGTTCGCAAAAAGGTATCGATAAGCTGTTGATTTTCTTCCGGTTCAAGCGAACAGGTGGCGTATACCAGTACCCCTTGCGGTTTAACCAGCGGTGCCGCATTTGTCAGTAGCTCTAATTGTTCCTGCTGATAGCGCAGCAGCTCTTCTTCCCGCCTGTTCCAGCGGATATCCGGATGTCGTCCGGTAACGCCGGTCCCAGAGCAGGGGGCGTCGAGCAGGACTCCATCGAAAAAATATTCCCCCGACAGGCTGGCGAACTGTTGCAGAGTAGTCTTATGGATCACCGGACTATCTCCGGCAAAGAGACGGCCTATGTTCTCTTCAAGTATTTTCCATCGGCGTGATTCCGGTTCCACGGCCATGATGCTCAGATCGTGCTGCCTGGCCAGTTGGAGGAGATGGCAGGTCTTACCGCCAAGGCCGGCGCAACCGTCAAGGTATTTTGCACCGGGGGAAAAAGGACCAAGCAGCATGGTGGCGAGTTGTGCCGCCTCATCCTGCACCTGAAAGAAACCTTCATTATAGCCGGGTAAAGAGACAATAGAACCATGAAAGTCAGGCAGGATAACCGCATCCGGCGAATAACTGCCTGGTTGGCAGGGGATGGACGCTTCTGCAAGTATTCGGCAGAAGTCATCGCGTATGATACTGTTACTGTTCACGCGCAGTACCAGCGTTGGTTCCATATTATTGACCCGACACATCCTCTCTGTTTCTGTTTGGCCAAAATTTTTCTGCCAGCGCTCGATCAGCCATTGCGGATGATTGAGGATCATTTGGCCGCTTTTGTCGGTAAGCGCCTGGTTGGCAAGAGTGTTCTTTTGGCGGATTGCCTGGCGCAGGATACCATTGACGAAGCCATGCAGCCTCTGGGGGACGTTCGCCACTTTGCAGCTTGCCACGGCTTCATTGACAGCGGCTGATTCAGGGATGCGCTGCAGAAAGAACAGCTGGTACAGGCCGACTGCCAGTGACTGGTGGACAAAGGGGTCGAGTTTGCGCAGCGGCGTTCGGGACAAAAGTTCCAGGATTCTATCAAGATACTGTCGATGGCGAAGAACCCCATAGACCAGCTGCATGGTGAGGTTTCGTTCATTGGTCGGCAGCGTGTATTGCAGCACCAGCCGATCAAAAATCGGTTTAACGGATGAGCTGCTCCGGTACAGGCAACAGAGCGTCTCAATGGCGGTAAAGCGGGCAGTTTGGGTTTTTTTTGGGGACAAAGTATGGTAACCGGAAGGAGTTTACGGACAAGCGTGGCGCAAGCATCACAGATTTGACGAGCAATGTAGCAAGTATCTCCGCAAAGGGAAATGGAAAAAGGATCGTGCTGCAGTCATCAATTGGCCAACAATCTTTGCTTTCGATGGACAAGCCGGCAGTCCACTGGTATGTTTTTGCCACCATCATGTTTTTGCATATTTCTAAACATTTTATAGTCCTGTAGCGTTATGATACGAACGATATGGTTTGCGGCTTCGCTGGCAACAATCCTTGCTGCCGGTTTGGCCCAGGCGTACACCAAAGAAGAAGTTATTAAACGCGGCTTTGTCCAGTGCGGCGTGTCTACCGGCTCCCCTGGTTTTTCCAGTGTCGATATCCATGGCAAATGGACCGGTCTTGATGTCGACATTTGTCGGGCGGTGGCGGCGGCGATCCTTGGAGATGCGAAAAAGGTTGAATTTTTGCCGCTTGCGGAAAATGAATCGTTTACCGCTCTTTTAACCGGAGAGGTAGATATCCTGTCGCGTCATTCAACCTGGAGTTTTCTCCGTGATGCGGCACTGGCCGTACATTTTGCCGGTATCAGCTACTATGACGGGCAGGGAGCGCTTATCTCGAAAAAGCTCAATATCGAACATTTGCCTGATCTGGCGAAGGTGAAACTGTGCAGCCCCGTCGCCAATGATTTTGAAGCGAATATGGTCGATTATCTGGCAAGAAATAGCATTGAGTATACTATCGTTTCCTATGACACATTGGATCTTGCCGTCAAGGGATTCGACCGGGAGGACTGCGATATGCTCTCATTGCCCCAGTCACAGCTGGTTGGATTGCGCCTCGGTCTTGCCGAGCCGGACAGTGCGCTGGTGCTCCCGGAGGTTATCGCCAAGGACCCCCTCGGTCCGGTTGTAAGGCAGGGTGATGATGCCTGGTTGAATATTGTTAGATGGTCGTTATATGCCATGATTAATGGTGAAGAGCTGGGGGTGAGCTCAAAAAATATTGCGTCAATGCAGCTCAGTGATATTCTCGAGGTGAAAAGATTGTTGGGACGAGAAGGAGCCATGGGCAAAGCGATCGGCCTGCAAGATGACTGGGCATTGCAGATTATTCGCCAGGTCGGCAACTATGGTGAGGTGTTCGAGGCAAACCTTGGTCCAATGTCAACCCTGAAGATAGCACGGGGCCTCAATAATCTTTGGACCAAAGGTGGCCTGCAGTATGCCCCACCTTTCCAGTAAGTGAAACAAACCAGTAGAGATGGTGTCTAGACGGCGTCGTAACAACGTGATGTTCAGAATTGCTTCGTAGGGGCATACACAGAGGTCTGCCCCTACGGCGGTTGTAATGAAGAGCTTGCCGTTACAACTCGGTGAGGCTGTCAAAGAGGGATCGATCGGCTTCAATCTTGGCGCGATTGCCGATGATCGCGCGATAGCTCCTAGGCACCATTTCGGCAAAAGCGCCAGCGAAACTGCGCAGGTCGGCGACGGTGGTAGAGGTTATCTCCCGCACTCGCTGCTGTTTATATTCGACATCGATCCCATTCAGATAATCATTTCTGGCTATCGCCCCATTGGCCGCAGCGCTGCGCAGGGGATCAAAGCTGCCATAGGTGCCGATAATAAGCTGTTCCATCACCTTCTCCGGCAGGTCGAGTCCCGCTACAATCTCCGCTACGCCGTTGTAGGCATCGTAGGTTTTTTTGACCTGGGGGTCACGGTAACTGACGAAGGCCAGATTGCCGCTGATCTGGCCAAACTGGATAAAGCAGCCATATGCCCCACCCAGCTGACGCACGGTGTTCCAGAGATAATCCCGTGACAGGTAGGTCTTAAGAACCTCGAAATGACCGTTATAACCCGCGCCATTGGGCAGAAGGTTGCCCCCCTGCACGGCAAAGACCACTTCTGCGGCGGTAATAAAGGCCTCATGGTCGGCAAGTTTTAATTCCGTGAGTGGATACTGCGAAACCGGAGTGTCGGCCAGCGCGTCGATAAGGCACTTGCCTGTTTTTGCCAGATGACCAAGTTCCTGGCCATCGGCAGTGACGGCCAGCAAGAGGTTGTTTTTATTAAAAAGAGCAGCGGAAATTGTTTGCAGGGCAGCCAGGAACTGTTCTTCCCTGGCAGCATAATTAAGCGCCAGATCCTTTATCGCCAGATACGAGGTAACGCCATTGAACATTTCATTATATCTGCCTGCCTGACTGAGATGGGCAAAGACCCGGGTGGCCGGCAGGCTGTATCCCTCACTCTGCACTGAGTGTTCGGCCCAGGCAAATTCCCGGCCGATTATTTCTCGGATCCTGGCCTGATCGCCGAGCGAAACTGAGGAGAAGATCTCCGCTAGCAGCTGCAGGGCCTGTTCGAGATATTCCGGCAGACATTTCATATGCAGCCAGAAAACCGGCAGGGTATGCTCCTGGCTGTTTCTTTTGGTGTAACTGGTCAGGGAATGGGAGAAAGAGCCGGTGCAGGTAGCGATTTCTTTGGCAAACTGCTGGTAGTTAAGTCTTTTGGTACCGATTTCGGTGACAATGGTGCCGAACAGATCCAGCCAGGGAAGGAGTTTTGGGGGCAGGCAGGATATATCAAAACCAACGTCGATATACGAAATATGGTTGGTGGTGAGTTCGCTGACCAATACCTCCTGACCAAACATTTCTGTCGGCACAACGGCGTGGAAATCGATTTTGCTCGACAAGTCGGCAAGGTCCAGTTGGGGGAGCAGCGCCAGGGTTTCACTGTTGTTTGGCTGCTGTTGTTGCTGCATCAACTGCCCTGTTCGATCGATCCTTTCTTTTTTCTGCTGCTCGGTAGTGGTCGCATCATATTCGGCAAGCCGCTGCTGTTCTTCGCTCTGGGTTTTTTGCTGTTTTGTCGGATCGGGAACCAGGGTCACGGTGACGCTTGCCGGGTTGTCAAGCAGGTATTTTTTGATTAATTCTTCAAAATAGCCATCACGCACTGCTTTATGGCGCAGAGTCAGGATAACTTCTTCATTCATCACATGGGCAATCGGGTCGGCGCCGTATTTCAATCCGGTCATCGCCTTGCCGATGAGATCAAGTCCGCGCTGGGGTTTACTTGCCTCCTCGCGAAAATTGAACTCGAACTTGTTCAATTCGGCCACAACCAGGTCCGGGTCAAGCCCCTCGGTTACCATCTTTAACAACGAACTCCGATACAGCTCAAGAAAGTTGTCGCGATGCTCAGCCTCGCTGCCGACCAGGTACGTTATCATCATGGTCCGAAACGATGAATTGGCGACATAAAAGCCGCCAAAATCCTTGCACAGGCCGCTGGAAACAATAGCATTTTTCAGTGGTGAGCCATCGGAATTAAAAAGTATGTTGGCAATAATTTGAAAGGCGCTGTTGACTTCACGCTCGGCCACGGTCGCTATATTGGTACCGACGGCCAGAAAAGTCTTGCCGGTGATATCAGCAGAATCGACGGCATAGCTGTCAGTGATAAACACCGGTTGAGTCGGCAGGATGCCGTTGTCAATTACTGCCGGGGCAACCGGGGTGTCGAAGACGGAAAAAAACCGCTGCTGTAAAAACTCGAGTTCGTCTGCCAGCGGCGCATCGCCGTAGACAAAAAAGAAGCCGTTGGACGGGTGGTAATGGTTTTTATGAAACTGACAAAACTGTTCATAGCTGAGATCGGGGATATTTTTCGGATCGCCGCCTGATTCATGGGCATAGGTCGAGCCGGGCATCAGTCCGCCAAAGATATGATGAAAAAGATACCGAATCGGGTCGGAGAAAGCGCCTTTCATCTCGTTATAGACAACACCCTGAAACTTGAGCGGCTCCTCCGGGCCTTCCTGATGATAGTGCCATCCCTCCTGCTCAAAGGTTGAACGGGCCAGCAAGGGATTGAAAACCACGTCGCAGTACACATCCATAATATTGAAATATTCTTTGAGGTTGCGCGTCGCGAAAGGATAATAGGTGATATCGGCTCCGGTCATGGCGTTGAGAAAGGTGGTCAGCCCGCCTTTGTTGATTTCCCCAAAAACATCTTTCACCGGGTATTTTTTTGAGCCCATCAACACCGAATGCTCGAGAATATGGGCGACTCCTGTTGAGTCGGTGGGTACGGTATTAAAAGCTGCGGAAAAGGTTTTATTGGTGTCGCTGTTTTTAATCGCCAGCAGCGGGAATTTCAATAAAGCATGTTCAAATACATACACATCAGATTCAATTTCCTGAATATATTTATGGGTCTTGAGGATAAAGCCTGAATAGGTGGAGCCTGGTGTAAATGTCATAGAAAGATCCTTAAGCAGAGTGAGTGGCTATTAAAAGTTTTTTTCGGAATCTAAAAGGATGGTAACTGGACCGTCATTGACCAATTCGACTTGCATGGCAGCCTGAAAAATTCCTTCGGCAATTCTGATCTGCCTGATTTGTATTTCTTCGATAAATTGTCGGTACATCGGTTCGGCGATTTCCGGAGGAGCCGCCGCGGCAAATCCTGGTCTTCTGCCTTTTCGGCAATCGCCATACAGCGTGAATTGGGAGATGATAAGCATTTCGCCAGCAATGTCTGCAAGCGATTTGTTCATTTTTCCTTCCTGGTCAGCAAATATACGTAAGTGGACAACTTTTTCTGCCAGCCAGTGCAGGTCTTTTTGCGTGTCGCCGCCTCGTATCCCGAGCAGTACCAGCATTCCCGGGCCGATTGAACCGTGAATCCTGTCACCTATTGTGACGGATGCACTTCGTACTCGTTGAATAACTGCGCGCATTGCTTATTCCCCTGCCTTGATAATAGAAAAATCGAGATAATAACATAGTCGCTTAACAGTAATGAATCTGCAATTTTTTTTAAAAACTCCCTAAAGACTTAACATTTACGACACCATCAAATTTTTTTTGATATTTTTGCTTATTCCTCGATGTTTTTGATAGACTACTGCAACAGGTACTAAAAAGATCATTGTATCGCCTGGAAAAAGAACAGCAGAGTCGAGAATAGAGAATAGTTTATTGGCGCATACCATCACTGAGAGGAGCTGGAAGGTGGAGGAAATATTAAAAAAAAGACGAACCCTGCAGGAAACGATGAATTTTATGGCGGCTCTTTCGGCAGGGATTGAGCCGATTCTTGGTCGCGGTGCCAACAGTATGACCATGTCCGCCGGGCGGAATCTGGGCCGGAAGTTTTCGGAAGGGGCCAGACAGACAGGTGATCTCCTCGAAGCGGTGGCTGAAGTCCGGCGCATCCTGGTTAACAATAATTGTCTGTGGAATTTTGAACCTTTTAAACCGGTTGGACAGGATCAGTTGATTACCACAAATGATCGGGGCCAGTCGCAGATGTTGCTGGTTTTCCGCGACTGTATGATCCGTCAGTCATTGTTTCGTTTCGGTCATCCGCAGCAGGGTTCATTATGTAATATGATGTACGGTTTTTTTGCCGGAGCCCTGGAGAGCATCATGGGCAAAAAGGCGACGCTTGAAATCAAGCACGCCGGGGAAAACGCCTGTTTGAAAGTGTTAACCCTTGAAAACTGATGGACTCGTAAAAACTCTTACTAGGAAATACCTATGAGTAGTGAAAAAGTAACCCTGAATACCGAATGGCTGTGTGACTGCGGCGGTTGTCATGTTGCTCTGGTTGATCTCCATGAAAAGATTCTCAAGGTGCTGGAAAGTATTGAAATCCAGAAATGTCCGGTATTAACCGACATAAAAGGGTATCCCGAAGCCGATATCGGCATCCTTACCGGATCGATACGCACCGAACATGATCGCCAGGCAGCTCTGGCCATGCGTAAAAGCTGCAAGACCATTATCGCCTTTGGCACCTGTGCGGTGTATGGCGGGCTGCATGGGGCAGGACTTGCTCACACCAGAGAGCAGATCATGGATCATGTCTATAAAGCTTGCCCGACGACGAAAACCGACTTCATCCCCGATGTGAACATCAGTGGTCTTGAAAAAATGGTGGTTCCGGTTGATGAAGTGATCGATGTCGATCTGTATCTGCCGGGGTGTCCACCGCATGCCCATTTTATTTTCGAAGCTCTGGCAACGCTTATTGCCAACCGAACCCCCAAGACCTCTCAAGAGACCGTCTGTGGCGGTTGTTCCAGGGTGATGAAAAAAACCGACGTTGCGACTATTAAGGAGGCTTATGAAGGTTTCCCGGAGGAAGATGTCTGCTTTCTCAGCCAGGGCTATATCTGTCTTGGTTCGGTAACGCTCGACCGGTGTCTTTCACCCTGCCCAAATCATGGCATTATGTGTACCGGCTGTGCCGGACCAACCATGCAGATTCTCTGTGAACCTAATCATGATATCAGAACCGAGGTGAGCGAGAGGATGGCACGACTTACCAATATACCTCAAGATGAAATTCTTGGTCATATGGAAAGATCAGCCAAAACGCACTATGCCTATGCCATGGCCACGAAAATGATTGGTAATAAACCGACCTTTTTAATCCAGAAATGGATCGCCGACGTGGAGGCAGGAAAATGACAACCACTATTAAAATAGATCCGGTAACCCGAATTGAAGGGCATGCCCGTATTGTCCTGGAATGTGAGGATTCAGGCGCGGTGAGCAAGGCCTCTTTCTGTGTCAATGAATTGCGCGGGTTTGAAAGAATTCTGGTGGGTATGGAGGCCTCGGCCATGCCGCAGATTACTGCGCGCATCTGCGGGGTGTGTCCAACGGCGCATCATCTGGTCGCGGCTAAAGCGCTCGACAATGCCGCCGGTGTTGAACCCCCGCCTGCGGCAAAATTGTTGCGTGAATTCATGTATATGGGGCATATGATCCATTCGCACAGTCTGTCTCTTTTTGTGCTGGCCGGGCCGGATTTAGTTTTTGGGCTACAGGGAGCTGCCGCTACTCAGAATATCGTCGGCATGGTCAATGCAGACCCTGAGCTCACTAAAAAAGGGCTGCGCCTGAGAAGTCTTGGTCAGAAGATCAATGAAACCATCGGTGGCAGGGGGATCCATCCGGTAACTGCCGTTGCCGGCGGTATCTCTTTTACGCTCAGTGATGCCCAATTTTTAAGGCTTAAGGAACTGACTGCGGAGGCTGTTCAGTTGGTCAATGAACTTGCCGGAAAAACCAAGCAGTTATTGTTTGGACTTCTTGACAAGAACCCCGTCCTGCTTGAAAAACTGAATGGTCAGAGCTGGTATCTGGGTACCGTCCGGGGCGGCAAGCACAGTGTCTACGACGGTGAGCTGCGGGCGATGGATTGTTTGGGAGGGGTAAAACCGGATTTTCCCGCTTCTACCTATCGGCAGATGATGACCGAGCGGGCTGTCCATGATTCCTATGCCAAGGAAGTGTATCTGAATATGGATGGTGCCGAACAGATGTACCGTGTCGGTCCTCTCGCCCGTCTCAATGTGGTCGACAGTATGGAGACACCGCTTGCCCAGAAAGAGTTTGAGCTGTTCCGGCAAAATTTTTCCCGTCCCTGTCATAATGCGGTGCTGCAACTCTATGCCAAGTTGATAGAGCTGGTTGCCTGCTGCGAAAAAGCCGATGAAATCATTAACGATCCTGCGCTTCACGGAGCAACCAGGGTGGCGGCAAATTTCAAGGGCGGACATGGCATCGCCCATATAGAGGCGCCGCGCGGCACGCTTATTCACGATTACGAGATAGATGAGCGGGGCATTGTCACGGCGGCCAATATGATCATCGCCACCCAGCAAAATACTGCGGCAATAAACAATTCGCTCAAAGAAGGGGCAAATAATCTGCTTAAAGAGACCAGTGATACGGCAATGCTTAACAGTCTTGAATTTATTGTCCGCTGTTACGATCCCTGTCTGGCCTGCTCAACCCATGCCATAGGTAAGATGGCCCTAGATGTGATAATGACCCATAATGGTGACATTATCCGCCGCATGAGGAGATAAAAAATGCTAGAAATGACCATAAAAGAAAAGGCCTGTCGAGGCTGCAGGCTCTGTCTTGACGTCTGTCCTACTGAATGTTTTAGCTTTGATGAAGAGAGCAACAAGGCAGTTGTCGCCCAACTTGATAATTGTATTGCCTGCCTCAGTTGTTCCTATATCTGTCCGTCCGGGGCGATCAGTCACCATAATCATCATGTGGTTGCCAATTTTTATCGAAATATTCATTTCAGCCGGCGAATGGAGAAGTTTTTATGATAACGACATCGGAATTACAACTTACGGCAGAAGATCACGATAAGGCGTTTCAGGAAGTGTGCTTTTTGCTGGATATTTTTGTTGATACCATCGAGCAGTTTGTCGGTAAATCGACGCCGGCCCTGGCCGTAGCTGCAGGTCGCAAGATGGCGGGCAATATGCCGATCTACCTGAGCGAGCCGACTCCGGAAAATGCTCTTGCCGAGTTGGTCAGGGTGTTTACCATGCAGCAGATGGAGATACAGGCAGAGATGCAGGGCAAGGAAGCACATATATCCATTGCTCACTGTCCCATTGGCAGTGTCTGCCGGCAGCGTAAGATGGCCATCGATGGTTCCGCCTGCCAGATGTTTCACTATTACGTAGCTGGAATCATGGCTGAATTCACCGGTAGACCGGCCCGGCCCAAGACCATCTCGACTGGGGAGAGCTGTACCTTCAGCCTTGCTTTTGCAGGGGGCGCAAGATAGATGGTCTCCGCTCTTGTCGTTTGTATAGGCAATGATTTAGTGGCCGATGATGGCGCGGGGCATGCTGTACACCGGCTTCTTGCCGCGCGGTTACCCGCCGTCGGTATGCGTCTTGCGCTGCTTGGCCTGGGTGGCATGTCCCTGGTTGACCAACTCCAGGGGGAAGAACATCTGATCGTAGTCGATGCAGTGCAGTTAGGCGCCCCGGCCGGTACCATTCATGTGCTCGACTGGGCAGCGCTTCCTGCCAGCGGTTGCCAATTTTCCTGTCATGGCATCGGGGTCCGCGAAGCCATTGAGGTATCTCGGAAACTTTATCCGGAAATGACACCACAGACCGTACATCTTGTTGGTATTGAAGGCCGTTGTTTTGATCAGCTGGGCGAAGGATTGAGTGATGAGGTCGCTGCCGCTGTTATCCCTGCGGCAGCTGCAGTATTGAGTTTACTGGGGCAAGATGCCGCTCTTTTAAAGAGTTGATGGTGGCGTAAAAACTTTATATTCCAGGCGTGTGAACAGATGATAAAAGAACTGCAAAATCTTATTGACCAGATGTCGCAAGAGCTCCCCGGCATCCTGGCTGCGGCTGTGGTGACCGTGGAAGATGGCATGTCCATTGCCGAAGTGAGCAGAAGAGATGACATCGAACCTGCGGTCGCTGCGGCGTATCTGGCATCAATTGTTAAATCCAATGCCAAGGCTATAAAGTTACTGGCCGATGATGAGATCATTGAAGACATTCTAATCACCACCGGCCAGTATCATTTTATAATCCGCCATGAGGCCGACCAGCCGTTCTTTATCTTTTTGATGACAACCAAAGAAGAGTGGCTGGCCAAAGCGCGGCTCTTAATTAAAAAATATGAGAGCAAGTTCGTCGGCTTTGCCGATTATTTTAAGAAAAACTACCAGTAATATAGTATCAGAGAGAAGCCACTTCTTTAATTTTCTTCGAATTTTTCTTAATGCTTATTCTTATCCAGCCGAGGTTGGTTTCCTGATCGGCAACAATGACTAGAACGGCGTCTTCGCCAACCGGGGCAAACATGACCGGGCCATTGGCAAACTCGAACATGGTCATTCTGAGCTCCCCCTGACCAAGTTGATTGCCCATGGATTCAGCGGATCCGAAACCGGATGAGGCGATCGCGGCAATCATTTCTGCGTCAATACCGGGGCGCGCAAGGCTATCGAGTAAAAAACCGTCCCGACCAACCAGACACGCAGTATGGACGCCTTCAATATTGGTAAATTCTGCCAGAATTTTCTGAATCTCGGTCATTTCATAATCCTCTGTTAAAGTGGTTGCCTTTTTTCTCCCGCTCTCATTATCGAGCGGGAAAGATTCGTCCGTCTTCGTCCCTGTCTCCAGGTCAGTTTCACTCATGAATTCTACTAATTCTTCTAATTCTTCTAATTTTGCCGTCGACAGATCCTGTTCTTGCTGGGGCATTTGATCGATGAAAGTGGTCCTGTCGGTAAGACGATTTTGCGCGGCAGACTTTTCATCGTTATTGACCGCAGCCTCAAAGAGCAGACTTTCCATACTCTTGTGGATACTGACGATGGGGGGCGGCACCCCCCGGATATTTTGCAAAGAGCCGCCATTAAAGCCGAGAATGGTGAAAAAGGCGCTCTCGCCGATGTCTTGGTCGCACATGGCATGGACGACGGCGCCGTCCTTGAAGAAAATCATCCCTTCCCTTTCCCCAGTGGATACTTTTAAGGCGGCGGTCGCCCGGGAAAGACTGTTAAACTGGACAATGTCAATCAAATCGACGCCATCGACGGTTCCCTGAAAGCCTTCATTGACTTTTAGGGTTTCCTTGACAATTGTCCGTACATCATTTATGTCAAAAGGTTTTTCGATAAAGCGCAGGCAACCACCCATCATTGCCTTGTTTTCGTAGGCGTTTGAGGGGTAGGCGGTCATGATGATGACCCCGGTCTTCGGGAAGCGATTATTTATTTCAATGAGTAGATCGAGTCCGTTCATCCCCGGCATGTTAATGTCGGTAATGACCAGATGCACCGGGGTGTCGCTGAGAATTGCCAGGGCCTTCTCAGCGGACTTGGCAGCAAGGATTTCAACATCCTCCATCCCCTTGTTGAGATTTCTCTGCAGCATCCAGAGCATGTCTTCTTCGTCATCAACCACCAGTACTCTTTTCATAATGTCACCATTTTTTCTCCTGGCTTAGCGCAGAGCGCGTTAAGAGAGAAGATCTCATTCACGTGGATATCCGGACGAAAATATCCGCTACCGAGGCTTATATTGCAAAGACAAGGCCAGTTGGTTCAAGGTGTACTTTCTCGTCTAAAATGCTGCCGGTATTAAATAAAACGAGTTTTGTGGCAAGAGATCCCATTGCCGGGAAAAGAAAAAGAGTGGTCAAAAACCGGCCATACGGTCAATTATTGGCCGGTTGAAGTTTGTCGCGCAGGGTTGTTCGTGAAATACCCAGGATACGGGCCGCTTTTGATTTATTATTATTGACCCTCTGCAGAACCTTTTTGATGTACTGCAGTTCCATTTCCTGAAGGCTGAGTAAGGGAGTATTAGTTGCTGCGGATGCATGACCGTCTACCGTGAGGCTGGAGAGGGTTAACCAGCCATTTTTGCCGAAAATAACTTCGCGCTCCAGCACATTGCGCAATTCCCTGATATTACCCTGCCAGTTGTACTGCAGTAACTTGGCGCCGGCTTGGGGCGTAAAGCCGGTAAAATGCTTTTTCAATTCTTTTTGCAGGCGGTGCAGGAAAAAATCAGCGAGCAGCAGAATATCCCGGCCACGGTCTCTGAGCGGTGGCAGATAAAGAGGAATGACATTTAACCGGTAATAGAGATCCTGCCGGAATTCCCCTCTTGTTATCTGCGTTTCAATGTCAGCATTGGTGGCGGCGATGATGCGGATTTTTACTCGAATATCTTTAATTCCCCCGACCCGCCGGAAGATGGACTCCTCGATAAGCCGGAGCAATTTGGGTTGCAGCTCTAATGGCAGATTGCCGATCTCATCAAGAAAAAGGGTACCGCCGTTGGCAATTTCGACCAGGCCTTTCTTGCTGTTTCCGGCGTCGGTGAAGGCGCCTTTTTCGTGACCGAAGAGCTCCGATTCGATCAGTTGTGCCGATAGGGTTCCGCAATCAACTTTGACGAAAACCCCGGTCTGACCCGGGCGACTATCATGAATTGCCCGTGCCGCCAATTCCTTGCCGGTGCCGGTTTCGCCGGTTATAAGTACGGGCGAATCGACCTCGGCACTTGAGGCGATCGTCTGTTTTACCCGGATCATCGGCCGGCTGGTGCCGATAATTGCACTGATGTCGGTGTCGCAAGGCGTAAGAGCCGCTTTTTTAGCCATCACCCGGGACTGGAGTATCCGGTTGAGGATTACTTTGAATTCTATAAGATCAAAAGGTTTGACAATATAATCGACCGCCCCGGCGCGCAAGGATTCGATGGCGGGTCCGGCCTCGTTGATACCGGTCAGCATGACGATATCGATATCGTCTGTTGCCTCTTTGATGGTGTGAATAAGATCGATGCCGCTGCCATCGGGAAGGCCGATATCGAGAAAGACCAGGTCGATGACCGACGAGTGGACCAGGTCCATGGCATCGCCACCATTGGCTGCGGTAACGGCCCTGTATCCTTGTTTTTCGACAATTTTTGCCAGGGCAAAGCGAATATCTTCCTGGTCGTCGACGATGAGTACCACGCTCATTGGCTTTCCGCCTTCAAAAACATGGTAAAGGTCGTACCTTTGCCTTCCTGGGACGCAATCACAATGGCACCATCGTTTTCCTTGAGGGTCCGATAAACGATGGACAGTCCCAGCCCGGCGCCTGAGGTTTTGGTGGTAAAAAATGGTTCGAATACTTTTTCGGCAGTTGCCGGCGACATCCCGGTGCCGTTGTCGGTAAAATGGACGACGAGACAGGGTGCATTCTGCAGCAGCAAGGGATATTTCTTTTTATAGTGTTGTAGCTGCTTGCTGGTCGGACGGTCGGCGCTGATATCAATGCGGCCCTGCTGTTTTATGGCGTCTATGGCATTCAGAAAAAGGTTTAAAAAAACCTGTTGGAGTTGATGTGAGTCGGCGATGACCTGCGGCAGGTCACTACTTATATCCACATGCAGATCGATATGGTTCTTACTCAATCGGTTGTTGATCAGAGGTTTTGTTTCGGTGATAATGTCTGCCAAAGAAACAGGTCGTTTCTTTGGTTCGGCCGGCCGGGCATAGGAAAAAAAATCACTGAGCAGAACGTTGAGTCGATCTACCTGCCGGGCTATCCGCCGGGCGCATTCCAGTTGCTCGCTGTTGTCCTGAGCCTCTTCTTCTATCGATTGGGCCATTATTTTTATGCCGGCGAGTGGATTGCGCACTTCATGGGCTACCGCCGAGGCAATTTCGGCAATGGTTGCCAGCCGGTTCATCTTTTCCATCTCCCGTCGGACGTATTTTACCTCGGAAATATCCGCCAGAGAAATAATCACGCCGATATTTTTACCCGCCGGATCCTGCAGGGAGACATTGGAGAAGCCGAGCGCCTTCTTTTCACCTGCGGCAGTGGTAAAAAGCAACTCCCGCTCAAACTGATCGGTGCCGGGTGGCGCAATTCTTACGAGCTGATCGGCCGCCTCTTTACCGATGATATCCGCCAGCAATTCATCGTCGATTTTTTTGCTCGATGACTGCAACACCGCCTGGGCGATGGCGTTGTTCTTTATTATCCTGCCATCCAGAGTCACCACGAGAAGACCATGATGCAGTCCCTCAATAAGAGAGGTGGAAAATTTTTTCTCTTCCACCAGACTGGCGATTGAGCTGCGCAGATCATTGACAAGTTGCAGCAGTTGCTGTTTCATTTGCCGGTTCTCCAGCAGTATCGCCAGAACCTGAGCCACTGCTCTCAGGAGCTGATACATTTGCTGGGAAGGTTGATGGGCGTGGGTCACATACATGGTGAAGAGGCCAAGAAGCCGGCCATCTTTGGCAATCGGCACACAATAGTTGCCGGCATATTTCCCGGCGACTAAGGGTAGTGCTGCACGGCTTTTCAGTAAGGGGGGAGGACTGTCAAAAAAAGTGATCTTATTTTTTTCTGCAGTCTGCCCGCAGTGGCACAGACCAAAGGGAATTGTGCTGCAGGAGCTGCGTTGCAAATGGGGAAATCCGATACCGGCTTTTCTGGTCAGAGTAGCTTTAGCTGGTTCAGCAAAAAACAGTGCGGCTTTGGCGGCAAATTGCAGGTGGTCTAGAGAAAGAAGGTACTCCAGAATGGCGTCAATTTTTTTATTGAGCGGCTTCGGCTGAAGAGCAGCCTGCAGTACCTCGATCAGAATCGACTGCTGCCTGCCCTCTTCTGCAAGAGATGCGAACAAGGGTATTTTCTCCGGTAATGAATTGTCGTGGAACACAGCTGTATTATTGTACCTTGATCTTTATTGAAAAAACAAGAAAATTGCACTACTGTTTGATATCATAGATTTTTTTATAGCATAGGAGCCGGTGGTGAACGGGCGGTGCAGGAAAAGGCAGAGATGTCAGTATGAGTTCTTTTTGGTCGTTATAAGATCTAGGAATGGCTAAGAAGGGAAAAAGCAGTAACTTGGAGAATTAAATTTGTTGAAGGGTCTGGGCAGAGAAGGAGAACAAAAAGCACCATGAACGCCATCCAGAATCAAAATTTTCTCACCACCAAAGAGGTCGCCAAGCTCCTCCATGTCAATGATAAGATGGTCTATTCTCTGGTCAACGACAAGGGACTTCCGGCAACGAAGATTACCGGCAAGTGGCTTTTCCCAAGAAGACTGGTTGAAGATTGGCTGGAGACGCACATCCTTAACTATAAAAAGCCTGGCTTTGGTGACTCGTTGGATGAGGGGATTTTGTTGCTGGCGGGCAGCGACGATCTGCTCTTGCAAAAAACACTGACTCTTTTTCATGAAAAAGATCCCCGAAGCGTTGGTTTTTTTGCCAATCTTGGCAGTATGGGCGGCTTGAAAAGTCTCCGGCGGGGAATCTGTCATATCGGGGTGTGCCACCTGCTCCAGGATGACAACGAGGAATATAATTTTGATTTTGCCAACCAGGAGCTTGATAAGGCACCGATCTTTGTCAATTTCAGTCTTCGCCGGCAGGGACTATTGGTCAAAAAAGGCAATCCGAAAAGAATTACCGGGGTGGCTGATCTGTCCAGAAAGGAAGTGACTATCGTCAATCGCCCTCTCGGAACGGGAACCCGCTTGCTGCTCGATTATGAGATTGCCAGATCGGCAATCTCTTCCGGACAAATTTCCGGCTATAACCATGAGGTCTCGCGGCATCTGGATGCGGGACTGGAGGTCTTTGCCGGTCATGCCGACGCCGCTCCTGCCATTCAGGCTGTTGCCGGGCTGCTGGGGCTTGATTTTGTGCCGCTGCGCTGGGAAAGATTTGATCTGCTTATCCGGCGTGAGCGTTTTTTTGAGCCGACGATTCAGAGTTTCATCGGCCTGCTGCATGAGGAATCGTTCCGGCAGCTGGCTGGTTCATTTGCGGGGTACGATGTTTCTTTATGTGGGAAAATGCTCTTTCCCGATAATTTTAAACCTAAGGAGTAAGATATGAAGAAAAAAATGGCAGTTTGGTTAGGGGTGTTATTTTTATTGATCGGTTTTGCCGGCAATGGCGCAACTGCCGACAAAGTACTGAAGATGTCGACCACGACCAGTACGCAGTCTTCCGGCTTGCTGGATGTTCTTTTACCTGAATTTACCAAGGATACCGGTATTGAGGTAAAGGTCATCGCTAAAGGAACAGGAGCAGCGATTCGGGATGGGCAAGACGGCAACGTCGATGTTATTTTTGTGCACGCTCGCGATCGGGAGGATACGTTTGTCGCCGAGGGTTTTGGGACCAAGAGATATGCCGTTATGCATAACGATTTTATCATTATTGGCCCAGCCGCTGATCCGGCAGCCATTAAAGGTATAACCGATGGTGCGGAGGCTTTTAAAAAGATCGCCCTGAAACAGGTGCCCTTTATCTCTCGCGGCGACGATAGTGGCACGCATACCAAAGAGCAATCTCTCTGGGAGGCATCCGGTATCCCCCTTATCACAAATACGCAAAAGATAGTCAATAATGGCCAAGAGAAAGAAATCAGTTTCAAAGCACCCGCAAATTCCAAGGCCTGGTATATGTCGATTGGTCAGGGAATGGGCAAAACCATAACTTTTGCTGAGGAAAAACAAGCGTATACCATGTCTGATCGGGGCACCTATATCAAATATAAATACGGCAAAACCCCTGCGGTTGATCTGGAAATCCTCAGTGAGGGCGGTGATGCTCTGGCTAACCCCTATGGTCTTATCCCCGTAAATCCAGCAAAACATCCCCATGTTCAGAACGATCTGGCCATGCAGTTTGTCAATTGGATGATTTCTGAGAAGGGGCAGAAACTGATCGGCGGTTATACCCTTGAAGGCAAGCAGTTGTTCTACCCCGACGCCATGTAGAAAGGAATTGCATATTTTTAATTGATACAAATCGGGAGGCCTCCCGATTTGTATTACCCCCTGGTTGTGGAGTGTAATTTAGCCGATGGATCTGCTCTTTGACAGCGTGCGGTCAGCTTTGCTGTTATTTCTCTCTTTTGATGCAGAACTGGTTGAGATTGTGATGGTATCGCTCAAGGTAAGCTTTGCCGCCACGTTAATCGCTGCCATTATTGGTATTCCAGGGGGATTTGTTGTCGCCTCTGCGGTTTTTCCAGGCAAGCGGGCAGTGTTGACAATTCTCAATACCCTGCTGGCGCTGCCGACTGTAGTTATCGGTCTTGTGGTCTATGCATTTATTTCCCGGCGGGGCATTTTAGGGCCTCTTGATCTTTTGTATACCCAGAAGGCGATGGTCATCGGCCAGGTCATTTTGATCGTCCCGGTCATTATGACGCTGACAATCGCCGCTGTCAGCCGCATCGATAAACGATATAGATTAACGGCCCTGACTCTGGGCGCCTCAAGGTTGCAGATGGCTCTGGTAATTGTCAAGGAGGCCCGCTACGGCATCTTTGCTGCGGTCATTGCCGCCTTTGGCCGGGTGATTGCCGAAGTGGGAATCAGCATGATGCTGGGCGGCAACGCCAAAGGATTTACCCGGACCATGACCACGGCAATGGCCCTGGAATATGATAAAGGGGAATTCGTTTTGTCTGTTGCCTTAGGCATAGCCCTTATGACCCTGGCCTTTATCATCAATATGCTGTTTCATGTTCTGCAAGGCCGGACCGGGGACGATGCTGTATAAACTGGAAGATATCACCCGCCGGCACGGCGATCGGACGGTACTGCATATCGATAGGCTCGATATAGAACCGCAACAGATTTACACCCTGATCGGACCAAATGGGGCGGGCAAAACGAGTCTGCTGCAGCTCCTTGCCTTTCTGGATCAGCCGAGTAGCGGTAGGATGTGTTTTCTCGATCATGAAGTCAGCTTTGACCAAAATCATCTGTACGGTTTGCGTCGCCAGGTGGTCCTACTTGATCAGACCCCGATCATGTTCACCGGCTCGGTCCGCCAGAATGTCGATTTTGGGCTACGGGTACGCAAGATGGCCAAAAATGTTCGGCGGCAGAGGATTGCCGAGGCACTGGAGCTGGTTGGCATGGAGCGCTTTGCCGATTATGATGCCAGGCGGCTATCCGGGGGAGAGACGAAGCGTGTCGCCCTGGCACGAGCGTTGGTTTTACAGCCGGAAGTTTTGCTGTGCGACGAGCCGACGGCCAATGTCGATGCCGAGAATCAGGAGATTATTCTGCGGATACTGGAAAAGATTAACCTCGACCATAAGGCGTCAATTATCTTTTCCACCCATTATCTTGCTCAGGGACAGCGACTTGCTCACCAGACGCTGCTTCTGCAAAACGGGAAACTCTCGGATGTCACCAGCGAGAATATCTTCCGGGTAAGCGTTGTCGATCGACCGGGTGAGAGTATCACCTGCTGGTTTACCGGCCAGCTCTACGTAACGCTGCCGCGCCAAATCCTGCCCGGTGCAGTCAAGCTTGCCAAGCTCCATATCGATCCGAAAGAAATAGTTGTCAATCCCGGTACAACAGATGGGAGGGAAGGTAACCTGCTGAGTGGGCATATCATTGAACTCGCCCAGGACCACGGATGGGTACGCTTAGTGGTTGATGTAGGAGTTCGACTGGTTGTCCTGCTGTCAATGGCGCAGTATCATTTGCAAAAGCTCTGCATCGGTGAGAAGATCCAGGTTTTTATTCCCCACCGCAGTATTTTTTGCAGCATTAAGCCACGCGGTGTGAGCGGTCTTTGATTATCTGCGATACCTCGCGGACAAAGGCATACAGGCAATGGGCGGGGCAGCGATCTAGGCTTTTGCGGTTAAGACATTTTTCCGTACACTCTTGGCTCAACTTTTTGCTCTCCGGGTATCTTTTGCCTTTAAAAAGTGTAATAAATGCTTCTGCCTTGATCGCCATGGTCGAGCCGCAGTGGCCCATTTCATGGGTGAAGTAAAATATACCTTCCTTGATGGTGCCGAAATCCGGTTGATAACCATTAAAATTCAGTGTCGCATCATCCAGAAAGCTGTCCCGGCACTGCCATCTCTTACCACACATAGGGCAGGTCTTAAATACGTGTTCTTGCTCTCCACTCATCTCTTCTCTCGATAAATTGACACATTTGGCTGATTCCTTCGGCCTCAAAATACTCAAACTATCTGAAAATGCCATGCATGTTTCTAAGCGATAATTGGCTTTTCCAGAGAAGTGTCAAGCTAAGTAGCTGAATTATTATTTATCTTCGAGAAGTAGTGGAGATGATTTTTTGTCTTGAAATTCCATTGAATACTTTGTTAAATGAAATTGATACGGGCCTGCTGCCGGTTATCTTCATTACCGTAGTCCGGCTCCTAATGTATCGACATATGCAATCTCCACTCATCATTCTTATCTTACAGGAGGTTCAATGGAAGCCGCACAGAAAACCAGTACTCCCGCCACGCAAAATTCACCAACCAGGTATACGCTCATCGCCGAAATTGACCCGCCCAAGGGGGTGAAGTTGGACACTTTCCTGGATACCGCTTTGCAATTACGAGGACGGGTGGATGGTGCCCGGGTAACTGATTGTGAGCATGCGATCATGCGCATGTCGCCCATCGCTCCGTGCGTGGCGCTGAAAGAGAAAGGTTTCGATCCGGAAATGATCATTACCGGTCGGGATCGTAACCGGATTTCCTTCCAGGCGGATCTCCTTTCGGCTGCCGCACTCGGCATCACCAAGATTGTTATCAAGGAAGGACATGATCCGGCGGAAGGGGATCAGCCGGTGGTCAGATCGAGTGGCGATCTCGATTTGGTTTCGATGCTGCAGTGTGCGTCCGCCCTCAATAACGGTCGTGATCTGGCCGGAGAATCTCTTACCGGGGCCACCGCTTTTGTGATCGGGATAGGTATCGATCTCTCCGATGATGTCAATTACAACCGTGAGCGCGCCGAGTTTTTTAAACAGCTGGAGCAGTACGGGGTGCAATCGGTGACTCTTGGCCCAACGTATGACCTGAATATTATTGAACAGTTTCTTCCCTTTGCCGAGCAGACCGGGATCAAGCTTTTTACCTCGGTGATGCTGTTAAAATCCGTCACTATGGTCCGCTATCTCAATAATTTGCAGGGAGTACCATCAATCCCCCAGGAATTTTTGAAAAAAATGATGGATGCTCCGGTAAAAAAAGATGCCGGAATGCAGGTGGCAGCCGAACTGGTCAGGGATCTCGCGCCGCTCGGCGAGGGAGTTGTCTTGCATGCCATGGGATGGAGGGACAGATTACCTGAATTTTTGGATTCTATAGGTCGCTAGGACGCCGTGAATAGCGCAGCGGTTCTGTCAACAACCAACAGGGATACCGATTCTTTGATGAAAGATCTGGGGCCCTATCATTATCTGCATACTATCCTCGAGGAGACGCCGAACGGGGTCATCGTGGTTGGGCAGAATCATATGATAATCCACGCCAATCCGGCAGCCAGCAGATTCCTGGGAGTGTCGTACGGCAAGCTCGATGGCCTGAATTTAGGAGATCTGCTGGGAGAAGATAACGGTGATTTTTTTCTGCTGATTAGAGACCATTTTGAACAGCGCAATAAGGAACACGGCGGCAAGATCCGTCATGAAGTGGAATTTGTCAGAAAAGAGCAACGATCCATCCTTAGCGCGGTGGTGGTTTTTCCGCCGATCGACCCCTCGTATTATCTCATTTATCTGATCGATATCACGCAGCAAAAAGATCTTGAGGGAGAACTCAGGCGGCGCAACGCCTTTTTTCATAACCTGATCGACAGCTCGGTTGATGGAATTATTGCCTCGGATATGCGCGGCAAGATCATGCTCTTTAATCAGGAGGCCCAATCCTTGCTCGGCTATAACGAGGAAGATATACAATCACTGCATGTCACCAATCTCTATAACGAGGGTGTGGCCTACGAGCTGATTAAGAGGATGCGCAGCAGTCATTTCGGCGGCAACGGCAAATTGCTGCGTCATGAATTGATCGTAAAACATAAAGATGGCCACGATATTCCAGTCAGTTTTTCCGGCGGCATAATTTACGACCGCGGCCAGGAGATTGCCACTTTTGGCCTGTTCACCGATCTTCGGGCCATGCAGCAGATTGAGGAAGATCTGGAGCAGAGCCACCGGATGCTGATGCAGTCGGAAAAAATGGCCGGTCTTGGGCGTCTTGCCGCCGGTGTCGCTCATGAAATCAACAATCCAATGTCCGGGATCATGCTCTATGCCAACCTGGTTCAGGAGGACCTGGGCGCAGATCACCCCCTGGCGAGTGATCTACAGACCATTATTCATGAGGCGGAAAGGTGCAAGATCATCGTTGCCGACCTGCTGGAATTCTCGCATCAGACCACCTATGAGATGGAGTCGGTCGATCTCAACGAAGTGATTCAGAAGACCCTGACCATCCTGCAGCATCAACCGATTTTTCAGAATGTGCAGATTATTCGTCAGTTAAGCCCGGATTTGCCGCCTATCCTTGGGAATGCCATCAGACTGAACCAGGTGGTGATGAATATCGTTGTCAACGCGGTCCAGGCAATGGACGGTACCGGCCAATTACGCATCACCAGCAGGACCAGGGCCAATCAGGATATTAACGAGATCACCATCCAGGACTCGGGGCCGGGGATTGACAATGCGCTGCTGGAAAAGATTTTCGATCCATTTTTTACCACTAAGGCAACGGGCGAAGGCACCGGGCTTGGGCTGTCGGTGTCTTATGCGATAGTCAAGGAACATAAGGGTTCCATCAGGGTAGCGTCTTCACCTGAGCAGGGAACTACCTTCACCCTCAGGTTTCCGGTGGTTATGGAAACTTTGACTGGAGAGAATCATGGACAATAACACTATTTCCCCCGATGCAGGCAGTGAGAAATTCTTAAGTAAACTGCGTACGCGGGGAATCGAAGTGCAGGCCTGTTATCAATGTGGACGCTGCTCCGCCGGCTGTCCAATTGGTGATTTTTTTGATCTTCAGGTCATGGAGGTGGTTCGGCTTGCCGCCTACGGGCAGGAAGAACGGTTGTTGCATAGCCATGCTATCTGGCTCTGCGCTGCTTGCGAAACCTGTGCCACCAGATGCCCGAACGAAATTGAGATTGCCCACCTGATGGATGTCTTGCGAGAATTGGCATTAAGAAAAGGCATAGCGCCTGCCGAACCGCGGATTCCTCGGTTCCATCAGGCCTTTCTCGGCTCAATCGGCAGGTGGGGCAGGGTGTATGAGATTGGCATGATCGCCAACTACAAGATCAAATCCGGGGATCTGATGGGGGATATGAAGCTTGGCTTGGACATGTTTGTCAAAGGCAAGCTGAAGCTGGTCCCCCATTCGGTTGCAAATAAAGCCGAGATTAAAGAAATATTTTCCGGCAAGGGCAAGGAGTATGACCGATGAAACTCTCTTACTACCCAGGCTGTTCCCTTGAAGGAACGGCCCGTGATTATGACCTCTCGGTACGGCAGATTTGTGAAAAAATTGGGGTTGAACTGGTCGAGATTCCCGACTGGAACTGCTGTGGGGCATCGTCTGCCCATATGACCGACCATGAGATCGGCCTCCGCCTCCCCATACGCAACCTGCTGCTTGCTGCCGAGGCGGGCCACGATATCCTTGTCCCCTGCGCCGCCTGCTTTCAGAGACTGAAGGCGGCGGATAAAGCCCTGCGAGAAAATCCGCAGTTCTGGGATGTTAAAGAGTATAAAGTGGCATTTGAAATCATCCATATCAGTACTTTTCTGGCCGAACCGGAGATCCTTGATGCCATAAAAGAGCAGGTGGTCTGCTCGCTCGATTATCTGGGTGTCGCCTGTTACTACGGCTGTCTCTCCTTGCGCAATCCGCGCGTGACCGAGGCCGTCGACTGGGAAATGCCCCAGACTTTGGAGCGAATTGTTGCATCGGTTGGTGCCAGGCCCGTGGCCTGGTCACACCGGACCGAATGCTGTTCCGGCAGCCTGACCATGGCCAGGCCCGATATCGCCGAAAAACTGGTGGGCGA
The DNA here is from genome assembly GCA_963796255.1 of uncultured delta proteobacterium. Taxonomy (GTDB): domain Bacteria; phylum Desulfobacterota; class Desulfobulbia; order Desulfobulbales; family Desulfocapsaceae; genus Desulforhopalus_A. Next base: position 122,998 of record CAWCLE010000001.1, read on the forward strand.
TATTGTCGGGGCTGCCAAACGGGCCGGGGCCGGGGCAATGGTCACCGATTGTCCGATGTGTCAGGCCAATGTCGAAAGCCGCCAGTCACCTGGCGGGGTTGATGCAGCAATGCCGGTTTTTTTTGCCACTGAATTGATTGCAGCCGCTCTTTCCGGCAGCTATCCCGGCAAACAGCAGAAAGTTCATCTGGTCTCCCCGGCTGTGCTGCAGCGTGCCATGGCCGACGCTGGGAGATCGTCAATTGCTAGGGAGGATTCGCCATGACCGGAAACCTCAGCAGTTTTTCAGGCAGCAGTAAGAATCCAACCGGCGCGGTGATGGTGATCGGCGGCGGTATCAGCGGTATGCAGTCGGCGCTTGATCTGGCCAACGCCGGGATCAAGGTCTATCTAGTCGAAAGTTCGCCGGCTATCGGCGGCAAGATGGCCCAGCTGGATAAGACCTTTCCAACCAACGACTGTTCCATGTGCATTGTCTCGCCCAAGCTGGTCGAGGTGGGGCGCCATAAAAATATCCAACTCTTTACCCATAGTGAGGTCAAAGAGCTCACCGGCGATGCCGGCAGTTTTACCGCCACCATCGTTCGCCATGCCCGCTATGTCGACGTTGCCGCCTGTACCGGCTGCGGGCTCTGTGAATTTGTCTGCCCGGTTACGCAGCTCTCCTATTTCCCTGAAGTGCCGGCGGAAGGTGAGAAAAAAACCAGAGCCAAGGCCAAAGAAAAACGACTCATCAAAGGACCAGGGCTGCCCCAGCCAACCTCGCTGCATAAATGGACCTTTACCGTCGATGAAGAGGCCTGTGCCATGTGCGGTATATGTCACCGGGCCTGCCTGCATGGGGCAATCCAGTGGGAGAAAAAACAGAAGGCGGTCATCGACCAGGATAAATGTACCGGCTGCGGCGCTTGTCTAGTGGCCTGTCCGGAAAAATTCCTGGCTATCAGGGTTGCCGATGCCCCGGAGCTGGAAAGAAGCATGGGTGCAGCCCTCTATGAGAGATCGCTGCACTTGCGAAAAGAGTTTGCCGGGCAAGATGAGCAAGATTGTATCCGCTGCGGCCTCTGCGCCATCGCTTGCGAAAAAGTGATGAATATCGGTGCCCTGAAAATGGTTGCAGAGGGCATCGAGGCCGGTGTTGATATCTGCCAGGTCTGCGGTGCCTGCGTGTCACTTTGTCCGGTAAACTATCTCACCATCGACCAGGTTACCAACCGTAAGCCGCGACCGCTGCTCAATCGGTTTAATGAAGGGCTCAACGGGAGAAAACCAGTCAATATTCACTACCCCCAGGCGGTACCACGGGTTCCGGTTATCGATGAAAAAAGCTGCGTCCATCTGAATAGCGGCGCCTGCGGCACCTGCGCAACCATCTGCGGGGTTGGGGCTATCCATTATGACCAGAGACAGACCGAAACCACAATAGATATCGGTTCGGTTATTTTTTCTCCCGGTATCGAGGTCTTTGATGCCCGGCTACGCGGCGAGTTCGGCTATGGTCTCTATAAAAATGTGCTGACCAGCATCGAGTTCGAGCGGCTTCTTTCCGCCTCGGGCCCAACCTCCGGCACAGTGGCTCGACCGGGTGACGGCAAGCATCCGCAGAAAATCGCCTGGATCCAGTGCGTCGGTTCCCGTGACCACTCCTGTGACCGCGATTACTGCTCGTCGGTCTGCTGCATGTATGCAACTAAAGAAGCCTTTATCGCCAGAGAGCATGATGGCAATATCGAGCCGACTATCTTTTATATTGATATGCGCTCGTTTGGCAAAAACTTTGACGAATATGTGATACGGGCCAAGGAACATAATGTTCGCTATGTCCGGGCCATGGTCAGCAGGATCTTTGAGGATCCGCTGAGCGGCGATCTCGAGCTGCGCTATGTCGATGAGTCCGGTCAAAGACAAAGAGAAGTTTTTGATATGGTGGTGCTCTCGGTTGGTATCCAGGTGGCGCAATCCACCAAAGTTCTGGCCAAAAAGCTTGACATTGAACTTGACCGCTACGGTTTTGCCGTGACCGACTGTTACCAGCCGCTGTCTACCTCCCGGCCGGGAATCTTTGTCAGCGGGGCGGCGAATGGACCAAAAGATATTCCCGAGACGGTCTGCGAGGCCTCGGCTGCCGCCGAAGCGGCGTCAGCCAGCCTGGCCGAGGCCCGCGGCAGCTTGATCAGCATCGATGCACTGCCTCCGGAGCGGATACCCGGCCCGGACGACGAGCTGCGGATTGGCGTTTTTATCTGCCATTGCGGCACCAATATCGCCTCGGTGGTCGACGTCGAGGCGGTGACCGAATATGCCAGGACCCTGCCCGGCGTGGTATACGCCGAACATCCCCTCTATACCTGTTCGCAGGATTCCCAGGAACGGATGCGCGGGATCATCGAGGAGCACCGTTTAAACCGGGTGGTTACCTCGGCCTGTTCACCGACGACCCACGAGCCGCTCTTTCAGTCGACCCTGCAGCAGGCGGGACTCAATAAATACTTTTTTGATATGGCCAATATCCGCGACCAGTGCAGCTGGGTCCATCCCAATGATCCGGGTCTTGCCACGGAAAAGGCAAAAAGATTGACCCGAATGGCGGTTGCCAATGCCACCGCCGGTGAGCCGCTCGATGAACTGGAGTTTACCGTCGATTCCCGCCTGCTGATCGTCGGCGGCGGGGTCGCCGGGATGACTGCCGCCATCGAAGCGGCCCGCCAGGGATTTGGCGTCTATTTAGTGGAACGGGATGCACAGCTGGGCGGTCAGCTAATCAATCTGCAGCGAAGTGGTGACGGCCGCAAATTTGCCGATTTCTTAGCATCTTTGACCGAAAAAATAGCCGCGGATGAGCGGATCAGGGTCTTTACCAGCAGTGAGGTGGTGGAGCAGACCGGTTTTGTCGGCTCCTTTGAAACCGAGATAGTCATGCCCTCAGGGGCCACCAGGACGTTGAAGCATGGCGCCATCCTCGTTGCCACCGGCGCTTACGAATACCGGCCGGAAATTCATGGCCTGGGCACACTTGATACGGTGATGACCCAGACTGATTTTGGTGCGGCCCTGGAAAACGATAGCCTCGCCGACCGGTCGCATGCCCATGTGGTTATGCTGCAGTGTGCCGGTTCCCGTGATGAGGAGTATCTGCCGTACTGTTCCCGGGTCTGCTGCAATCATGCGGTAAAAAATGGCCTGCGCTTTAAAGACATGTTTCCCGAGGCGCGGGTCGATGTTCTCTACCGGGATATGCGCTGCTATGGTCTGGGGGAAATTGATTATCGGGCGGCCCGACAGGCGGGCATAAATTTTATTCGTTTTGATCCTGAAACCAATCCGGCCAGCATCAATGCCGGCGAGACCGGAATTGACATCAACGTAACCGACCCGTCCATTCGTCTGCCGGTTCGGCTGCACCCCGATCTCCTGGTGCTGTCAACCGGCATGAAAGCAAGAGAAACGGAAGAACTCGCCTCTATGCTGCGGGTGCCGCGCAATAAGGCCGGTTTCTTCATCGAGGCCCATGCCAAACTGCGGCCGGTCGATCTGCCCAGTGAAGGCTTGTTTATGGCCGGAACGGCCCATGGCCCCAAGAGCAGCACCGAAACCATCGCCCAGGCCCAGGCGGCGGTAGCGCGAGTGACGACGCTTTTATCGAAAAACAGCCTGAAGATGTCGGGGATCGTCTCAAAAGTCGATCCGACCAACTGCGCGGTCTGTCTGACCTGCGTGCGGGCCTGTCCCTATGGCGTGCCGTTTATTAATGATCAGCATTCGGCAGAGATCAACCCGGCCCTCTGTCAGGGCTGCGGCATATGCGTCGCTGAGTGTCCGGCCAAGACCATCAGCATGGGTCGATATGACGATCGCAATATACGGGCAAAGATCGAATCGTACAGCGCGGCCTGATCGTGCTGTTTTTGCAGGACGCATTAATTCTTCAAAGGAATAACAACCATGGATGACTTTTCACCCAGTGTCATTGTTTTTGCCTGCCGTCATTGAGCGTACTCCGCCGCGGACCTGGCAGGTTCGGAGAGAAGATCGTATCCCCCGGCAATCAGTATCGTCATGCTGCCCTGCACCGGACGTATTGACGAATCGCTGCTGCTCAAAGCCTTTGAAAACGGGGCGGATGGTGTGATGGTGATCGGCTGCCTGGAGGGTGACTGTCATTATGTCTCGGGAAATCTCCGCGCCCGGGCCCGGGTTGAGCGGGTGTATGCAATTCTTGAACGGATCAAGATCGGGCCCAGCCGAATCAGAATGTATAATCTCAGTGCCGGGGAAGGCTCTAAGTTCGCCGCCTTTGCCAATGAGTTTGTCGAGCAGATTCGAGACATCGGACCAAGTCCCATCAACTTAGTACGTGCCGGGAAGAAGGCTGACGCGGACGCAGCAGTAACCGAGAAGGAGGCAACATGATTACCGGAACCCCGAAACCCATTGAAGAGATCCTGGAGATGCTTGAACCCTATGACAATATCGTCCTGGCCGGGTGTCATGGTTGTGTGACTGTCTGTCGTGTCGGCGGCGAAAAGGAGGTACAGGTCCTGGCCTCGACCCTGCGCCTTGCCAGAGAAGCGGCGGGACGGACTATTACTATTCGTGAGGTGAGCCTCGAACGCCAGTGCGATCCCGAGTATGTCGAGCAGATGCGCCCCTATGTCAACGATTATCAGGCGGTCTTGTCCATTGCCTGCGGGGCGGGGATCCAGTTTCTGGCAGAAAAATTCACGACCACACCTTTGTTGCCGGGTATCAATACCGGCTTTCTCGGGGTGACCGAGCGGCAGGGTGAATGGTCGGAAAGATGTCAGGGCTGCGGCGATTGCGTTCTGCACCTGACCGGCGGCATCTGTCCGGTTACCCGCTGCGCCAAATCGCTGTTCCACGGCCCCTGCGGCGGTTCGGTGCGGGGAATCTGTGAGGTGGACAAAGACATTAAATGCGGCTGGCAACTGATTATCGACCGGCTGGTCGCCCTTAATCAGATGGAAAACTATGGCAAGCTGAAACCGTATAAGGGTTGGAATTCCTCAAGAGATGGCGGTCCACGCCGAATTATCAGGGAGGACATGATCTAATGAAATCGGGAAGCAATCTGGAAAAGGTACTGGCGGCCGGACACTTTTCAGTCACAGCGGAATGCGGTCCTCCCCGCGGCGCCGACCCGGACATCGTCCGAAAAAAGGCGGCCTATGTTAAAGGCAACGTTGATGCCTGTAATGTTACCGATAATCAGACATCAGTGGTGCGCATGAGCTCGCTGGCCGGCTGTCTGTTAATTAAAGAGGAAGGGATAGAGCCACTCATCCAGATGGTGGTTCGGGATCGCAACCGGATTGCCCTGCAATCGGATTTACTCGGGGCCTCGGCCATGGGGGTGCGCAACTTGCTCTGTCTGTCCGGCGATCATCAGAAGTTCGGCGATGATCCCCAGTCTAAAAATGTCTTTGACATCGATTCGATGCAGCTCATTCATCTGGCTAAAACCATGCGCGATGACGGGGTCTTTCCCTCCGGGGATAAACTTCAGGGCGCGCCGATGTTTTATATCGGTTGTGCCGTAAATCCTTTTGCCGATCCCTTTGAGATCCGAGTGCCGCGTCTGAGACTGAAAATGGAGGCCGGTGCCGATTTTGTCCAGACCCAGTGCATCTATAATATGGATAAGTTTAAAAAATATCTCGAACTGGCCAAAAGAGAAGGACTCCCGGATAAGATCAAGATTCTCGCCGGAGTCACGCCGTTAAAATCAGCTGGTATGGCCAAATTCATGCGCAAGATGGTGGCCGGCATGGATATTCCTGATGAGGTGGTCAACCGGATCGCTGCCGAACCGAAAGAAAAGCAGGCTGCTAAAGGTATCGAGATGTGCATCGAACAGATCCAGGAATTAAAAGAAATGGAGGGTATTGCCGGCGTCCATGTTATGGCCATTGAATGGGAAGAAAAGCTTGAGGAGATTGTTGGTGGCGCCGGTTTGCTGCCCCGACCTGTTGTATAGTAGAGAAGAAGAGAATGGAAAAAATAATTCAGCATTTATAACGGAGGAAAGAAATGTCCGAGAAAAAAAAGATCCTGCTGGTAGACGACGATCCTGATTTTGTTGAGGCTGTCAAAGTAATCGTGGAAAGTGGCGGCTATGACGTACGAGTCGCGTATGATGGTAAGGAAGGATTGGAAGCGGTTGAGGAAGAAAAACCCGACCTCATTGTCCTCGATGTGATGATGCCGGTCATGAACGGTCATGAAGCGTGTGCCAAGCTGAAAAGCAATGAGAAAACTGCCAAGATCCCGATCATTCTATTGACCGCCGTCGCCGATCGGGTGACGACCAGCACCTATACCCACCGGGATATGCTGGAAAGTGAAGCCGAAGATTATATGCCGAAACCAGTGGAACCGACGGAACTGCTCGAACTGATTAAAAGCTGGCTCAAATAAACCATTCCTGCTGCTTCTTGCCTTAAGAGACCAAGAAACAGCAGGTATAACGAGGTAAAATACCGGGACAAGGCTATGGATACTGTGCGCATTTTGATCATCGATGATGAAAAAGTTATCCGGGAAGGTGTGGAACGAGCCCTGGCAAATCGCGGCTACCATATCGCCAAAGCCGAAGACGGAGACCGCGGGTTAGCCTTGTTACAGGAGCAGCAGTTCGATATCGTCCTAACCGATCTGATGATGCCGGGACTTGACGGCTTTGCGGTTCTTGACTGGATACGGCAGAACCAGCCCCAGGTGCAGGTCATCGTCATTACCGGCTTTGCCACGGTCACCAAAGCAGTCACCGCCATGAAGCAGGGCGCCTTTGATTTTGTCGGCAAGCCCTTTACGCCCGATTATATCCGGGTGGTGGTTGATCGGGCCATAGATAAACTGCGAATGCGCGCGGAAACTGAACAACTGCGCGAAGAGAAAAACCGGGGGCTGGCGGCCATCGATAAGTCCCAGAGCCGCTTGAAGTCGGTATTCAGCTGCATGGCTGAGGCGGTTTTAATAACCGATGCCAACGGTGTTGTGGTATTGCATAACCCAGCGGCGATCAAGATTCTCGAAATCCAGACGGACCCGGTCATCGGCAAGCCGCTGGCAGCATCGATTAGGGATCAGGCCGCAGCGGCCATGGTCAAGGAGGCGATTAGTAAATCGGTGGTGGTCACCAGGGAGTTTGCGCCTGGATCGATTTCCCGTAAATATCTTCGGGCCTATTGCTCCCCGGTGACAACCGAACAGGGAGAAGTGATCGGTTCGGTGACCACCTTTGAGGATGTCAGCGCCCATAAACAAATCGATCGGATGAAATCCGAGTTTGTCGCCATGGTCGCCCATGAACTGAAATCGCCTCTCGCCTCGGTTGAGCAGATGATCTACGCCCTGCAGGTAGGCTGCAAGCATGAGGCGGCCAGCTCCTGCAACGCCCTGCATAAGCGGATGACTACCCGGACGAAAGATTTGCTCCGTCTCATTGATAATCTCTTGAATCTGTCAAAACTGGAAAGCGGCTCCGTCGTTTTCAACCTGGAACCGGTGAAGGGCGAGGATATGATCCGCGAAGTCATCGAGATTACCCGGCCGCAGGCACAAGCAAAAAAGATACACCTCAGCTATGAACCATGTGGCGAGGAGTGGTTGTTCAATGTCGACTATGACCACATGCGTACGGCGATGATGAACATCGTCTCCAACAGTGTCAAATATACTCCGGATGGTGGAAAGGTAGTGCTGTCCACCTCAGTGTCCGGTGGCTTTGCCAATTTTTCGGTGCAGGACTCGGGAATCGGGATCAGCAAGGAGGATATCCCCCATATCTTTGACCGCTTTTTCCGCGTCAAGGGCAAGGCTACCCGGCATATAACCGGTTCCGGACTGGGGCTGGCCCTGGTAAAAGAAGTGGTCGAGGCCCATCAGGGCTATATCGATGTCCAGTCAACTCCCGATGTGGGAACTACTTTTGTCTTAAGCTTTCCCGTGGTGCAGATAAACAGCACCCCGACGTCCGAGCTGCAATTGGCCGATTAAGTGAACAGTGCCGCACCTCGACCGACGATTAGCCGCACTCTCTTGTTGAATTATCCTCTGCTTTGGTCGCGCTAGTTCTTGCTCTCGCCACCTTCCTGAAAAATAAATTCTTTTGCTGAAAAAATTTGGCGGTAAATGTATCCGGTCATTAGGTAAAGACCGGTGCCTTGTGATATAGTGACAAGTGATGCGGATGTACCTTCTGCGGTGAACTATATATGAAGAGGAACTTTAAAAAAATATGGACGTAACCAGGCAAGAACTGATCAAACAGCATATCGACTCTTTTCCGGTTCTTCCGGTAACTGTGATGCGTTTAATGGCGGTTACCAGCGACCCGGCAAGTTCGGCCAAAGACGTTGTGGATGTGATTCTCACCGATCAGTCACTCTGTCTGACGGTCCTCAAGATTTCCAATTCCGTTCTATTCGGTCGTCCCCACCAGGTTAATTCAATCAAGACCGCTGTGGCCATTCTCGGTTTTAACGAAGTGCAGCATATTGCCTTGGCTAAAGCACTGGTTAATTCGTTCAGTCGGGTTGCCAAGCAGCACAAAGCCTCGATCGATAAGTTCTGGGAGCATTCTTTTGTCTGTGGCATGGTCGCAAGGGTCATCGCCCAACGTTTACATATTGCCCCGGATATGGCTTTTATGGGAGGGCTTATTCATGATATCGGCAAACTTATTATGCTGGAAACTTTTGCCGATGATTACGCCCTGGACTGGATGATCAGCTTCAGCAGCGAGCAGATGCGTCAAGAAGAACTGCAATTGTTTTCTTTTAGCCACGATAAGGTAGGCGGGCATCTGCTGCGAAAATGGCTTTTCCCGACTAATCTTATCGCCGCTGTTGAAGCGCATCATGGCCCTGATCAGGCAACTGAGGAAAAAGGTGTTGCGGCGATTATTCAGCTGGCCGATATCTTGTCATTTTATCGCTGCAATAAGGTATCTATGGATAAAGACGATGTCGTGACAACAATTCACCATGCTCTGCCCGATTTGGAGTCGCAATGGCAAAGCTGTGGGCTACCCTGGGAGAAGGACGCCGTAACTGACTGGTATCATTGGTTGGTAGATAATTACGAGCAGGGTTCTATTCTCACCGAAGCTTTTTCCAGTTGAACTGTTCAGGTAATTTTTAGGCCGGCTTTATGGAAATGTTGAAACACACCGCGATCAAGGTATTTAGAGAACAGGTGTACCTGCTGTTTGCCAACTCGATGATACCGATACTCTTTTCGCTTGTTGTAGCTGGACTGCTGTGCTGTTCGATATGGGGCATTGTCGGACACTCATACGTTGTTGCCTGGATGGCGGTATTTTTATCTATTTCTCTGGTAAGAATCAGCCTCGTGTGGTCCTTCAGCAGACGAAAGGCGACAGCCGGCAGCGAGGAATACTGGTACTGGCGCTTTTTGATAAGTACTTATGCCATCGCTGTGACGTGGGGGTCGGCTTCGTTTTTATTGTTTCCCGAGCACAGTCTCTCGCGTCAGGTCATGTTTATTATGATTCTAGTCGGCATGGCCGGCGCAGGCGTTTTTTCATTGTGCTCCTCTCTGACGATTGTGATCGGCTTTGTAAACCTGCTGCTTTTGCCTCTTTGCGCAAAAATGCTGACTCTTGGCACGGGGGAAGGCCTTTTTAAGGGATTGCTGGTCTTTTTATTCTGGGCCGTTACCCTGATAGGGGCCATCAAAATCAACTGGAATCTACGGGAAAATATCCAGCTTCGTCTGCAAAGTATCGACCGGGAAAAAAATCTTAAGCTCAGTGAGCAACGCTATCGCCATATCTTTCTTCATGCACCTCTGGGGATTTTTCATTATGACCCAGACAGTGTCATTGTTGATTGTAACGAAGAATTAATCAGAATTCTCGGTTCTTCCCGGGAATTGCTTATTGGCCTTAAGATGATCGATGTCCTTCGGGAACAAAAAATGGTCACCGCCATCAAAGACTCGCTGCTCATCGGTGAGGGGTATTATGAAGGGGATTATACCTCGGTGACCGGCGTTGCAACCACGCCGGTCCGGGCTTTTTTCAAAGCGATAAATTCGCTCGATCAGACCACTATCGGTGGGGTTGGTATTGTTGAAGATTTCACCGAAAAAAAGCTAACCGAGGAACAGATTCAATATTTCGCCTCGTATGATTCCTTGACCGGGCTGCCCAATCGCCGTCTGCTGCTCGAATACCTGAGTAATGAAATGGCCCGTTCCAAGCGGCATGGACATTATGGCGCGCTGATGTTCATTGATCTGGATAATTTTAAAACAATCAATGACTCTCTTGGCCATTCGGTGGGGGACGAATTACTCAAAGTTGTCGCCAAGAGGATTTCTGAATGTATCCGGCGCGAGGATACCGCGGCCCGAATGGGTGGCGATGAATTTATTATCATTATCACCGAGCTGGATCGTTCAATTGGTCTTGCCGCCCATAAGGTGCGGGGCATTGCCGAAGAACTCTGCCTCTGCCTTTCCGCTCCCTGCAAGATAGAAGGGCGGGATTTGCAGATTACCCCCAGCGTCGGCGTGACCCTTTTCCCAAAAGACGATAAAGACGTCGATGATATCCTGAAACAGGCAGATACGGCAATGTACCGGGCCAAGGCTGCCGGTCGCAATTCCATCCACTTTTTCCTGCCGACTATGCAGGAAGCTGCCGATGAGCGGTTACGCCTCAATACCGAGATCAGAAAGGCTCTGGAAGAAAAACAATTTATTCTGTACTACCAGCCGCAGGTGGATATCTCCGGCAAACTCATTGGTGCAGAAGCTTTGATTCGCTGGCTGCACCCGACGAGGGGCATTGTTCCACCGGGGGCATTTCTTGAGACGGCCGAAGAGACCGGGCTTATGCAGGAGATTGGTCAATGGGTGTTGCGCGAGACTTGCAGCAATATCAAACAATGGAAGGATGAAGGTCTGCTTGATGAGGCACTGACTATATCTATCAATATCAGCGGCAAAGAGATTGCTGTTTCCGACTTTGTCGCCACAGTAACCACTGTTCTCAAAGAAACCAGAGCCGATCCGCATCACTTGGGAATTGAGCTTACCGAAGGAAGTCTTGTTTCCACTGGGAGCGATATCGTCCAGAAAATAAAGGCCCTGCAGCAGATGGGCATTAAATTCTCGGTGGACGATTTCGGCACCGGTTATTCATCACTGAGTTATCTGCAGAGCCTGCCCCTTAACACGCTTAAAATAGATCGTTCTTTTGTCAATGATATTAAAGACGCCAGCCATGGGGCCATTTTAGTCGATACCATCATTATGATGGCACACAACCTGGGGCTGGAAGTTATTGCCGAGGGAGTAGAGACCAGGCAGGAACTGGATTATCTCAACGATAAAGGATGTAAAGTGTATCAGGGATACTATTTTAGCAAACCGCTTCCGATCGAAAGCTTCACCAAAGTGCTCGAGTTGGCAAAGATCGAAACCGCTGCCGTCTGAAGATGCCTTTTTACATTGTAAACGCCATTGCATTTTTTACGGTTATCATATAATTATCTCTGCTCTCTTTGATGGAGACGTGAAAAATCTTCATCTTCTTTCCCGAAACTCTTCGGGGCTTTTTACCCAAATTTTCAGGTGGTTGTGATATTTTATGCTGCGGGGATTGGCCTTCCAGATTCTGGAAGCGTATCTGGTTTTGGATATGGCAGTGGCCGGATTTGCATCTCGAACGGGGCTACGTTGTCCGGATCAACAATTTCCGACAAACCTTATGATCACGAGCAACCAGCGACCAAACCCATGTTGCCACATTCTCCGCTGGGACAACGAGCCGCTTGAATTTTTACGTAACCCGGTCTATAAAGAGGAGGTGGAATACATCCTGATGACTAAGATGAAGAATTTTACGGCAGCCGGGCATGAAAAACAGCAAATCCGATCTGATCAGACAGCATATTGACTCGTTTCCGGTTTTGCCGATGACGGTGACCAGGTTAATGAGTGTTGCCAATGATCCAGACTGTTCGGTAAAAGACGTTGTGGCAACCATTCAGTCCGACCAGTCTTTGTGCCTGACGATTCTTAAGATTGCCAATTCGGTCCTGTTCGGGCGACCCCAGAAGGTCGATTCGATCAAGATGGCTGTGGTTATTCTCGGTTTTAATGAAGTACAGAGAATTGCCCTGACCAAAGCGCTGCTCAACTCGTTTGGTAAGTTGGCCAGACAGCATAAACCTTTTATCGACCGGTTCTGGCAGCATTCGTTTGTCTGTGGAATGGCCGCCAAAGTGATCGCTCAGGATCTCCATATCTCCACTGAAATCGCCTTTATGGGTGGACTTATTCATGATATCGGCAAGCTGATAATGTTGCAGACCTTTACCGAGGATTATGCCCCCGAACAGTGGATGAGCGAATTGAGCAATGAGCATACCCTGCACGAAGAGCTGCAGATCTATTCTTTTACCCATGACATATTAGGCGGCCAGTTGTTGAAGAAATGGTTTTTCCCGGATAGTTTAATTACCGCAGTCGCCTACCATCATCGGCCTGAAGGGGCGGTAGTAGAAAAAGCTTTCGCCCGTATTATCCAGCTTGCCGATTTCCTGTCATTTTACAGCTGCAACCAACAATTGCTCAATAATGATACTATCGTCGCGCGCATGTACGCCGTATTGCCTGGCTTGCAATCGCGTTGGCTGGAATTTTCCCGGCCGTTGGAGGATGCGGCAATAACTGGTTGGTTTGACTGGTTGGTTGCCAACCATGAGCAGGGCTATACGCTGAGTGAAGCGTTCTCACCCTGAGGGAGAAGAGGTGAGAGGTAGACCATCGTTGGCAAAAGAGAAGTCGTGGAAAAAGACGGGCAAGTCGCCGGCCCAAAAAATATCGCGGTTTGTGTGGCGGACGGCCCTGATCCTTTTTGGAGTGTCTCTTTTTTTTGTTGTGTTATTTCGATTTGTTCCTGTCCCGGTAACGCCTCTTATGCTGATCCGATGCGGGCAACAGCTGCTGGCCGGCAACACCCTGCAGCTTAAGCACACCTGGGTAGCAATTGATGCTATCAGCAGCAACCTCGTTCTGGCAGTTATTTGTAGCGAAGACCAGAATTTCATGGATCATTTTGGCATAGATATTAAAGCGATAGAACGGTCGGTCGCGGCCTCGAAGAAGGGTAGAAAACGGCTGCGCGGCGCCAGTACCATCTCGCAGCAAACCGCCAAAAATGTCTTTCTCTGGCCGGGCAGAAGCTGGGCAAGAAAGGGTCTTGAGGTGTATTTCACCATGCTCATTGAGCTTATCTGGAGTAAACAGCGCATTCTCGAGGTTTACTTGAATAGTATCGAAATGGGCAATGGCATCTATGGCGCGCAAGCGGCTGCACAGCATTATTTCAAGAAAAGTGCCCGGAATCTTTCCAGGACCCAGGCCGCCGCCATCGCCGCCGTCTTACCCAATCCCCGCGAGTATAAAGCCAATCCGCCGAGCCCGTATATCAACAGCAGAATTCACTGGATTTTAGGCCAAATGAGACGGCAGGGAGAGTTGAACCTCTGATCTGAACCCCTCTTCGGCTGTAGGCTACATATTTGTCAGCCGCGGCAGTAATGCAGCGGCAAAACTGAGGACAAAAAAGAAGCCGCACATATCGGTAACTGTCGTGAGAAGAGGGCTGGAGACCAGGGCCGGGTCCAGTTTTAATTTTTTAAGGATCAGTGGCAGCATGCCGCCAAGAATAACCGATACCAGGGTATTGGCGGCCAGGGCTCCACCGACGACAATGCCGAGCCAAGGATTTCCTTTCCAGAAATAAGCCACCCCACCCAGGAGCAGGCCCAGCACCAGGCCGTTGATAATGCCTATCTTGGCCTCTTTGGCGAGTACCCAGAGCAGCTCAGTTGGGCGGACTAGGCCGAGGGAGAGCTCGCGCATGGAGACAGCAATCGCCTGGTTGCCGGAGCAGCCGCTCATATCGCTGACCATAGGAAGGAAAACCGCAAGAGCAATCACCGCCGCCAGGGTGTCCTGGTAAAGGGCGATGACGCTTGCCGATATGATGTTGAGGACGATATTCACGCTGAGCCAGGAGAGCCTTCGGCCGGAGCGAGAAAAGAGGGGCATGGTCCGGAATTCCTCACCGCCAATGATGCCGCTTAGGCGAAGAAACGTTTTGGTTTTTCGTTTGTTAATCGCCTCTTCAATGGCATTGGGCAGCACCACGCCGACCAGCCGTCTATCGTCGTCGATAACGGGTGCACCGTACAGATGGTGTTCTTCAAAAAAGTCCTCAAGCACCCGAAGAGAAGCCTTGTCGGAGACGCTGAGAGGGGCAGAGAGCATTACCTGGTCCAGCCTGGTCCCCCGAGTCGGGAACAGCATGTCATGCATCCGCAAAACACCAACCAGCTTTTCTTGCTGATCAACGACATAAAAATACTGCACGTGGTAATCGACGTATTCTTCACGATGTAACTGCAAATCATCCAGGACATCCTTAATTGTTTGGTCAATCCTATAGACCAGAAACTCGGAAATCATCAAACCGCCGGCGCAGTCGGGGTCATATTCCAACAGCATTCTGGCTTCTTTGGCGTCTTCCCCGCCCATTTCGGCGAGAATTGCCTGACTGGCCTGTTCACCCATCTGACCAAGAACATCGACCAGGTGATCACTGGACAGTTCTTCCAGAATCGCCGCCGCCTGGGCCGATGGCATATCCTCGACCAGATCGGCGGCCTGGGTGTCGGGGATATCCTCAATCATATCAGCGGCATCTTCCGGGCTGAGAAGACTGAAAAGCATCTGCTGCTCTTCTTCATCCAGACGGGAGATAGTCCTTGCTGTCTCTGAGGGGCTGAGCGTTTCTATAAATCTTGTTACCTGCGCACTGTCTTGTGCAGCGAGCAGTTCACGGAGCATTTCCCATGAGGGGATTATTTTACTCATATAAGGCCTCTTGCAGGTAGTATTCAGGCAATATGTTCATCGGATCTGGTTAGTGAATAGTGCAATTGGGGAAGCAGCTCGATTCAAATGGACAGCCGGGAAGATCAGCCAGGTTGGTCAGGTTTTTCTTAATTATGAAATTTTATGCTCGTAAAAACTCTTCATTACGACTTCCGTAGGGGCACACCTATGTGTTTGCCCTTCTAGAAATTATCCAAAAAAGGGGCGGACACCGGTGTGCCCCTGTGGAGTAATTCTGAAAATCACGTTTTTATGACGCCATCAAAAATAAGTACCAAACAAAATGGTTAGTTCTCTCATTCCGGCAACGTCGGCCAGCATCTGGTTGATGCGTTCGCGAATAACCGTTTGCTGGTCTTCGGGTACTTTCAGCGAAACGGCCACCGCTCCATTACGCGCGGTGACAACTGCATTGGGAAAATCAAACAGCTTGTCACTTACCTGTGCATGTAGGGCCGAATCGGCTAATGCTGTTTTTGATTTCTCCGTTTCCTGAAAGGAAGGCAGATGGGCGGCACTCTCGATAAGATCGACGGCTTCGTCTTCGGATAAGTGGCCGATGCGTAATGTCATATTGTACATCTCGGGGTCCATCATGTCTATGCCATACAGGAACATGCCCCATTTACGACGTTCCTCGTCATCGGTTTTCAGGGTGTACCGGGCCCTATCCTCGGAAATATTTTCCCTGGCCATCTCGTCGGCAACCCTTTTATCCGTGTCGGCGATGATTCTCACCTTCAGTACATGAGGTATGTTGCTGACAAAATGATGGCCTAAAAGACCGTGGTATATGACGTTGCCTTGCATAAAATGACGCAGAATAGCCGAGCGAATGGCAGCTTTGAATCTTTTTTTCCCATGCGGAAAACGATCCAGTACGGAAAAAGCGTCATTCAGTCCGCGCACCAGCTTTATTTCCGGAAGATGAAAGGTGTTGAGATTTTCAACAACCTGGTCACGGGATAAACAGGTATATCCTAATCTTTCAGCGAGTTTTTCGGCGATTGATTTACCGTGATAATAGCTTCCGCGGGATATAGTGATAATCGGCATCATAACCTCCTGGTGGTGTATAATTTGTGGAGATGAGTTGGAGCAGATTACCTCCCAACGCAGCTTAACGTAAGCAAAGTCCCCTAATTTTTATATTTACCACAGAGTAGAGAGTTATACGACACCATCTTTCTTGACAAGAGCCTGTTTGATGACAACACTTCATAAATAGCTGTACACACCGGTTAGGTTGGACGGCAACTCATCTCATAAAAAGGAGAAGTATGATGGCTGAAAAGAAAGAAAAGAAGGATAAAAAGGATAAGAAAGACAAAAAGAAGAAAAATTTGCAAAGTGAGTGTTGCTCAGATTCTAAAAAGGATAAGAAAAGTAAAAAAGATAAAAAAGACAAGAAAGCAAAGAAAGACAAGAAGAAGTGACCTTGGTTTTCTAGGTCCGGCAGCCTAGCTTTTGCCGGACCGGTAAATTCTGAGTAAATCCGCTACGCCGTTACCTGATCAAGGCAACCGTTTTCCTCTACGGCATTGGCTTCCTTCATCTCCAGGAATTGATCAAATGTCATCATTGCGTCGGTTATTCCATCCGGGGTGATCTCGATAATTCTATTGGCTATTGTCGAGACGAACTGGTGGTCATGGGAGGCAAAGAGAACGATTTCCGGAAAAGTCATCAAACCATTATTGAGCGAGGTGATCGATTCGAGATCAAGATGGTTGGTCGGCTCATCAAGAATAAGTGCGTTGGCATCGGCCAGCATCATCTTTGACAGCATGCAGCGAACCCGCTCGCCCCCGGAGAGAACTGAAGTTTTTTTGGTTGCCTCTTCCCCGGAAAAAAGCATCTTACCCAAAAAGCCGCGGATAAAGCTTTCATCCGTTTTTGGTGGCGCAAACTGCCGCAGCCAACCGACCAGATCCAATGCATCGTCAGCAAAATACCTGCTGTTTTCTTTGGGAAAATAGGCATTTTTGATGGTCACCCCCCAGCGGAAGCTACCTGCGTCCGGTTCAAGCTCGCCGGCGAGAACCTGGAAGAGTGTTGTTTTCGCCAGACTGTTTGGACCGACAAAGGCTATTTTATCACCTTTGTTGACGGTCATCGTCAGGTCCTTAAACATGCAGACTCCTTCAATCTCTTTCGTCAATCCTTCAATCTCTAAAATAATATCGCCACAGGCCCGTTCCGGCTTGAAAACGATATAGGGGTATTTTCGTGAAGAGTTGGGCATGTTGTCGATGGTTAATTTTTCCAGCAGTTTTTTCCGCGACGTGGCTTGTTTCGCCTTGGAGGCGTTGGAGCTGAAGCGCCGGATAAATTCTTTGAGTTCCTCCGCTTTAGCCTTGACTTTCTTGCTCTCGGTCTCTTTTTGGCGGAAATGGAGCTGACTGGCTTCGTACCAGAAATCATAGTTGCCGACGTATACCTCAATCTTGCCGAAATCGATATCGGCCATATGGGTACAGACTTGGTTGAGGAAATGGCGATCATGCGAGACAATGATAACCGTGTTGTTGAAACGGGACAAAAATTCTTCCAGCCACTTGATGGTCTGCAGATCAAGTTGGTTGGTCGGTTCGTCCAACAGCAGGATACCTGGGTTGCCAAACAGGGCCTGGGCAAGCAGAACCCGCACCTTGTCGCTGCCGTCGAGTTCCTTCATTTTTTTCTGGCGCATTTCTTCAGGGATGCCTAGACCCTTGAGCAGTACCGAAGCCTCTGCCTCTGCCTCATAACCGTTCATTTCACCGAATTTGACTTCCAGTTCCCCGGATAAGATACCGTCTTCTTCGGTAAAATCAGCCTTGGCATAGATGGCTTCTCGGGCGGCCATAATCTTATAGAGCTTTTTATGGCCCATGATCACGGTATTAAAGACGGTTTGTTCGTCAAAGGCGAACTGGTCTTGATTCAGCATGGCGATGCGTTCCCCCGGTCCTTTACTGATGTCACCCCGATCGGCATCGAGCTGACCAGCCAGAATCTTCAGAAAGGTCGACTTGCCGGCACCGTTGGCCCCGATCAGTCCATAGCAGTTGCCGGGAGTAAACTTGATATTGACATCCTGGAAGATGATTCTTTTGCCATAGGAAAGGGCGATATTGGATGCGGTGATCATGCTGTGTCCTTGTTAGAGAGTCAAAAAGAAAGATTTCGGAAAGCCTCTGGAAAGTTTCCTGTGGCTTAAAAGTGTACTGGAAAAAATGCAGGGAGTTGACGTTGCGGTATTATTCTTGCTCAGGAGCAGGCGGTTCTTGCGGTGCATCAGGCTCTCCCTGTTTCTCCTGTTTGCGCTGTCGTTTTTCTTCCTTTTTCTTTTTTTTGGCGAGTTCTTTTTGTCGTTTTTCGTATGAATAGTTTGTTCTGGCCAAAACATCCTCCTTGATAAAATAAAAAAAAGCCCCCGCAGGGATGCGGAGGCTTTTGTGGTCGAACCTGTTTACTACTGCTGGACTACATTAGCTGCAGCAGGGCCTTTGGGGCCATCAACAACTTCGAAGGTCACGCGTGCGCCTTCTTCAAGGGATTTAAAGCCCTGAGCCTGAATTGCTGAATGATGGACAAAAACATCGTTGCCGCCATCCTGCTCAATGAAACCAAAACCTTTCGAATCGTTAAACCACTTTACTGTTCCTTCAGCCATCTTGTACTACTCCTTTTTGCTGGGTTCCTTAGGAACCCTTTGTTATGTAGTCGAACCATCACGGTGATGCTTCGACTGGACGCCTGGATATCCAGACAAATAGAATTACCTTTAAAATTATCTTTGGACCGGTTTGCTCGTGCCAAAATCAAAAGAGCACGCCTTACTGCGCCGGCTTTTGCCTCGGGTGGCCGGAGCCGGTTTTCTGCCTTGTGGCCGCTGCTGGGAATAATTATTCCGGCGATTTTCAACAGCCTCTTCGTCAACTGTGGCAGCTGCGAAATGAAGAGGGGTTGTTTCTCGGGCCATTTTTTTACCGAGAGTTCGTTCGATATGGGCAATCATCTTGCCATCTTCTCTATCGGCAAATGTCAAGGCCTGGCCGCTGCGAGTGGCCCGACCGGTACGACCGGTACGGTGGGTGTATGTCTCAGCGGTATCCGGCACATCATAGTTGATTACGTGGGAAATGCCAAGCACATCAATACCGCGGGCGGCGATATCGGTCGCCACCATAATTGTAAAGGTGCCGTCGCGAAAACCGTCCATCGCCAGCTGTCTTTTCTGCTGGGAGAGATTTCCCTGCAGCGAGGTGGCATTGAATCCGGCTTTTTCCAGTACCAGACCCAGGCTCTTAGCCTTGTACTTGGTACGGGTAAAGATAAGGGTACAGGCCAGGTCTTGTTCTGCAAGGATGGTTTTTAGCAGGGAAGTTTTTTTGGCTTTGGCCACCTGGTAGAGAACATGGGAAATGGTCGGAGCGGGCAGGGTGTGGTTGATCTGTACGCTCACCGGTTTATACAGAATTTCTTCAGCAAGATGACGAATTTCCGCCGGCATGGTCGCGGAAAAAACCAGCGATTGCCTCTTTGTCGGCAGTTGTTTGACTATCCGTCGGATATCTGGCAAAAAACCCTTATCGAACATATGATCGGCCTCATCGAGGACCAGCACCTCAACCGCTCGTAAGTTGAAAGCCTTGTCGTTGAGAAGATCGAGCAGGCGACCGGGACAGGCGACGACAATTTCGGCACCGGCGCGGATTTTGCTTATTTGCGGCTGTTTGCCAACGCCACCGTAAACGACAACACTGCGCAGGCCGGTTTCTTTGCCCATGGCGCAGATATTGGTATGGATTTGCTCGGCAAGCTCTCTCGTCGGTGCGACGATCAAGGCGCGAACTATTTTGCGTGGACCGTCCATCAGGCGCTGCAGTATGGGCAGAACAAAGGCGGCGGTCTTGCCGGTACCGGTCTGCGCCAGGCCGAGCATATCGCGGCCGGCAAGGATTGACGGTATAGCTTCTTTCTGGATCGGGGTGGGGCGGGTATAGCCGCAGGCGGTAATGCCGGCGTTTACCTTGGGGTGTAGCTGAAAATCATTAAAACTCATAATACTCCATTGTATTTCGTGGTGAGATGCCGGTGTTTATCCCTGACACTCGATCTACGAATCCTCTTGGATTCGCTAATAAATATTTTATTTAGCTGGATATTTTTTGCCCCGACGATAAACTATTCCCTCATCGTTAAGCGGATATATCCAATGCTGGTAAAGTGTCTTGTTAAGTGGGCCTTGACTGCGTTCTGCGCAGTAGATGAGAGCCGTGTATTGTAACTGTGATTAAATCCGCAACAAGAAAAGCCATACTGTTTTAAGTAATCAGCATGTGCTTCAACGGTAACGAACGACGCTTGAGAAAAAACGAGGTTTACGAGGACTACCTGAAGGGGATGTGCTCCTACTTAATTTAATTCAATGTTGAAAAATATACTTTCATTTAAGAAATATGCAAGGAAATAAAAACCAATATCCATAAAATCCTTGCAGATCTGCTCCGAAGTCGATAAAAATATTGATTAATTTAACTGGTTATGAGCGAGAATGGCCATTTTTATAGAATACCAAAACATGACCATTTGACACCGACCGTCGTACTACTCCTAGGAGCAGCAATGCGCGGCACTCGAAGGAAGTTTTTTTTGGCCGTGATTATTCTGCTGTCTTTGCCCTTGTTGGTATTTGCCCAGTCTTCCAAAAACGTACTCCTTCTCCACTCGTACCACCAGGGTTTCAAGTGGACGGATGAACAGAACGACAGCATCGTCAACGAACTGAGCACCGGTAGTAGCCCGATAAAATACTATATCGAATACATGGGGACTAAATGGGTCTATGATAAGGACTATCTGGATCTGCTCCCTGAGCTTTATCGCCTGAAATTTAAAGCCATTTCCTTTGATCTTGTTGTTGCAACCGATGACGATGCCTTCACTTTCCTGCTGCAGTATCGTGAGGGGATCTTTGGCGATATTCCCGTGGTTTTCTGCGGTGTCAACTGGTTTGACAAAAAAAGGATCGAGGGTCTTACGGGCTATACGGGGGTAAACGAGGATGCCGATATCGCCCTCAACGTTGACCTCATGCTGCGCCTGCATCCACAGGTGAAAAATATTTACCTGATTGTCGATGGGACGACCACGGGTCGTCTTGTCCGCCGAAAAATCGAAGATATTATCCCTGTCTACCGGGAGAGGGTGTCTCTTCATATCCTTGATAATTTTGACGTATCGCAACTTGTTGACAAAGTGTCACAGTTATCCGACGACAGCCTTGTTTTCCTCACTCTTTTTCAAAAAGATAGCAGCGGCAGATTCGTTGAGCCAAGTGAGATAGCCCGGCAACTCTCTACTCACAGCCCCGTTCCCGTGTATGCTTTATGGGATTTCTATCTCGGTTATGGCGTGGTCGGGGGAATGATGACCAGCGGGACGGCCCAGGGACGAAGTGCCGGCAAGCTTGGTCTGCGCATTCTGCAAGGAGCGTCTGCCGATACTCTGCCGGTGATACTGGCGAGTCCCAATTGTTACCGTTTTGATTACCTTCAGCTCAAGCGCTTTGGCATAAAAACTTCTTTGCTGCCGACTGACTCAAGACTGATCAATGAACCCTCCTCCTTCTATACTTTTTCCAAGAAATTTGTCTGGCTGCTGACGATCGGCAGTTTTCTGATCGCCTTGGCGATTGTCATCCTGGCGGTCAATATTCATCGACGCAGCAGGGCTGAGCGGGCACTGTGGGAGAGTGATAAAAAATACCACGCGCTGGTCGATAATCTCCGGGTTGGGGTGTATCGCAACATTGCCGATACCGACGGCACAATGCTCCAGGCAAATCCCGCCATGGTGAATATTTACGGATACGCTTCTCTGGAGGAATTTAAAGGCGTTTATAGTCAAGATCTCTACCAGGATCCGAAAAAAAGACAACAGTTTCTTGCAGAACTGGGCCGCAATGGATTTGTCAAGGATCGCGAACTGCCGATGAAGAAAAAAGACGGCACGCCAATCTGGGTGCTCAGCAACGCCACTGCGGTGTTTGATGAAAAGGGCACGATCAAATGGGTCGATGGGGTCAATGAGGATATTACCGAGCGTAAAAATCTTGAAGAACAATTGCGGCAGGCGCAAAAGATGGAAGCTATCGGTACCCTTGCCGGTGGCGTGGCCCACGATTTCA
The DNA here is from genome assembly GCA_963796255.1 of uncultured delta proteobacterium. GTDB lineage: Bacteria > Desulfobacterota > Desulfobulbia > Desulfobulbales > Desulfocapsaceae > Desulforhopalus_A. Next base: position 145,130 of record CAWCLE010000001.1, read on the forward strand.
ATAACATTCTTACGGCCATCATAGGTTTTGGCAGTCTGTTAAAGGTCAAGGTTGGCGATGATGAAAACTTTCTGGAGTATCTCAATCCTATCCTCGTTTCCGCTGAAAAGGCTGCGCATCTGACCAAAAGCCTGCTTGCCTTTTCCCGCCGGCAGGTCATCAATCTTAAGGCTGTTGATATAAATGAAATTGTTGAGGGCATGAACAAGCTGTTGCGGCGTATTGTCAGAGAGGACATTCAGTTGCATATTGTCCGCCACGCAGATTGTCTGATGGCTCTTGCCGACCGGGGACAGATGGAACAGGTCCTGATGAATCTTGTCGCTAACGCTCGTGATGCCATGCCTACCGGCGGTCAATTATATATCGAAACCGACTGTCTGCAACTGGATACCGAGCTTCTCGTCCGCCACGAAGTTATGCACCCCGGCAGCTATGTCGTCCTCACGGTCTCCGATACCGGAAGCGGGATTGATGAGGCGACCAAAGACAAGATATTTGAGCCGTTTTTCAGCACCAAGAGCATCGGCAAAGGCACGGGACTCGGGCTTTCGATTGTTTACGGCATTGTTAAACAGCATAACGGATCTATCAGTGTTTACAGCGAACCAGGCAAAGGAGCTATCTTTACAGTATACCTGCCTCTGGTTGATGAAGACCGTAATCAACCAGAGGCAATACCTCGGCAAGTGCCGGTTGAGGGCGGCAGCGAAACGATCTTGCTGGGCGAGGATAATGACGGGGTGAGGCATTTGGCAGAGGAGATTTTAACCCTTGCCGGTTACACGGTCATTTCTGCTGTTGATGGGGAAGATGTTCTGGAGAAGTTTAACCGCAACAGCGACAAGATCGATTTGCTGCTGCTGGATGTGGTAATGCCGAAGAAAAATGGTAAAGAGGTCTTTGATGCAGTCAATGTACTTCGGCCGGACATGAAAGTTCTTTTTATGAGTGGGTATACTGCCAATATCATTCATGAGCAGGGGATACTCAATGAGGGTGTTAATTTTATCGCCAAACCCCTTTCACCGGACGGCATCCTTCTCAAGGTGCGGGAGGTCCTGTCCCAACAGAAGGCTAAGTTACGAAGGCAGGAGTAGTAAGCACGTACTTGAAACCGGTTCAATCACGAATGCACCGCAAGCTGAATGTATGGCCCGGAAATTACTCCCAGGTGAAGGGGGCATCCGGTTGTTGATCAGGGCGATATTTGCATTGCAATCCTTTGAGGAAATTACGCAGTACCTGATCTTTGCAGTCGCGATAATTGGTATGCCCCGGCTTGCGGAAAAAGGCACTGAGTTCATGCTTGCTCATCGGTAATTCTGCCAGACTCAGCAGGTCGAGGAGCTCATCGTCCTTGAGATTAAAGGCAATTTTTAACTTTCGCAAAATAATATTGTTGTTTAAACGTTTTTCGGGTTTTACCTGCACTCCTTCTTTTTTGCCTCGCCTCTCGTTGATCAAGCCGTTGAGGAAGGCTGCCAACTGCATGTCGCCGCAGTTCTTGAAGGCTGGATCATCCTCTTTTTTCAGCCAGTCGCTGAGCTGTGCCCGGGTGACTGGGTAATCAGCCAGGCCGAAGATGGCCATCATCTTTGTATCACTCAAGTCGAAGGTATACCGGATACGACGTAATATATCGTTATTGCGCATAAGAATCCCTTTTTCAGGTGCTTTCCCGGCCAAGCATCCGGGCTTGCCTGGCATTTATTTGCCGGATTACGGTGGTCGGCACACATTTGATCTTCAAATTTGGTCCACTACGTATTACAGTACGCTCATGGTCTGCTGTTTGCCTCAAATCTGCACTGTGAAACCAATAGCACCACCCCGCATCAGACCACCAGACCACCAGACCTTCAGGATGTAGTGCGTTCGTCAGTACTGGTAATGAAATCAATTGCGAGTAAACGATGCCGTACCAGGAACCATCGGTATACATCGTCAATCAGTAGTCTTCTGTAAACCTTAACTAAGGAGAATAACCATGTCTGAGAGTGTTTACAAAATTATTGAAATGGTCGGATCGAGCCCAAAATCATGGGAAGAAGCTACGCAAAATGCAGTAAAATCGGCGGGGATGAGCTTGCGTGACCTGCGGATCGCCGAGGTTATTACCCTCGATATGAAGGTTGAGGACGACAAGCCGGCTTTCTTTCGGGCCCGGGTGAAGCTTTCCTTTAAACTTCTTAACGATTAACCATCCATCCCATCCTCCGGATAAGTCTGGAGGATGGTGTGATTTCTCCTCCGCTGAGTTTTATTGACCAGCCGCTCTTCGCAGTGACTCAGTGATGATCCAGTGATTTTTTTCGGTAATGGTCGTATTCGAATCAGCCAGCGAGTTGGATTTGGCAGCCAGTGACCGGGCCTGGAGATATTGCTGCTGCTGCAGTTTGATCTCCGCCAGCTGCGACCAGAGGGCCGCCTCTTTGGGTGCTATGCGCAGGCCTCTTTCCAGGGTTGCCGCGGCAAGATCGGATCGGCCCTGACGGATCTGTTCGTCCGCCTGGCGGCTAAAATCAGCGGCTATGGGACTGATCGCCGGCGGAACTTCTTGTCTTGGTGCCGTTTCCGGAACCGGTATCGGCTCCGGGACAGGCACCGGTTCGGGCACTGGTATCGCCTGGGGGACTGATTGTGTCTCTTGCGGTGGCGGTGGGGGATAATACACCGGCTTTTTCTCGGGAAAGCCGGCACAGCCCTGGCAGAGCAGAGCGGTCAGCAGTCCGGTACATAACAGTTTAGCCATCGTTTTTATACTATTTTTCATAACTTTTCACCAGAGAGGAGAGAGAAGGAGGGCTGAGATTTGCCGGAGGGAAAGATCCGCAGCAATCTTTTACTTTAAGAAGTCAAAGATATTATTTAACCCTTTCTGGACAGTTTTTTCCAGAGTATTGACAGTTTTTCCCAGGTTTTTTGGGGGGAGTTGCCGATTGCAGTTGACCACCTTCGGCAGAATTCCCTCACTAATAAAGGGCACAAGGGTTTGGCGAGCCGATGCACATTGTTGATTATAGATGGTACCGGCGTCGATATCGGCATAATACCAGTTGATATTTTCCGGGGATTGCAGCTGCAGGGCACTGGTGCTGATTGAGGCCATGGTCGCCGCCCATACGCCCAGAGCCCCGGTTGCCCCGGTCAGGCCGGTCGGTTTGTTATCGTCGCGTCCTACCCAGGCGACGGCGACATGCGTGCCGGAAAATCCGGCAAACCAGGAATCGCGTAAATCATCAGTAGTGCCGGTCTTGCCTGCCACACTCAACCCTTCGGGTAAAAGGCGCTGCAGTGAGCCTGCGGTCCCTGAGATGGTGACGGCCTGCAGGGCCTTGGTCAGGCAGAATACCGCGCCCGGCTCGACGGACTGCTCAACGGTCAGGGGATAGCGCTGGAGGGTGGCATTCTGCTGATCGGTGACAACCAGAATGGCCCGAAGAGGCGTACGGTAGCCGCCTGCGGCAAGAGTCTGGTAGATCTGCAGGACCTCGATGGGCGGAAGTTCGAGTGCACCCAGCAAGAGGGACGGATAATTCTTGATATCCTGCTGCACGCCGAGGTTTTTCAGGGTGCCGATAACCGCATCGAGGCCCAGGGTCATGCCCAGTTGCACCGTGGCCAGATTATACGAGTGGACCAGTGCCTGCATCAGTGGCACTGTCCCGTGGGATACGTGGTCGTAGTTTTCCGGTTGCCAGTCCTTGCCGCCTGCGATCGGTACCGTAATCGGCAGATCAGCGATCCGGGTCAGTAAATTATATTCCTGGGGCCGGGCCAAAGCGGTCAGGAAAACCGCTGGTTTGACGATCGAACCTATCGGTCGCTTGATATCGAGCGCTCGATTAAAACCCGCCTGGCGGGGGGCTCGGTCGCCGACCACGGCGACGACCTCTCCCTGGTCGACCGAGGCGATGATCAGGGCTCCTTGAAGAGTGTCTTTATTGCTCACGCCTCGTCGTTTCTCGATCGCGCCCAGCTGATCGGCCAGGCTCGTTTCCGCCTGATGCTGGATAACGGGATCAAGAGAAGTGAAAATCGAGAGCCCCTCATTGCGTAAATCCTCGTCTTTGTAGTCTCGCGCCAACTGCCTGCGCACCAGTTCCAGAAATGCCGGGTAAGGAGTAATGCCGGAGGGTGATTCCGGTGTCACTGCCAGGGGTTTTTGTTGCAGCTGTTCACTCTCTTCGGTAGGGAGCAGTTGTGCCGAGGCGACGGTACCAAGGACGTGGTTACGCCGTGCTATTGCCCGCTCGGGCTGATTCCTGGGGTTGTAGTAGGAGGCTCCCTTGACGATGCCGACCAGCAGGGCCAGCTGGTCCGGTTCTAATTCCGCCAGCTCTCGGTCGAAGTAGAATCGACTGGCCATGGCAAAACCGTGGATCGCCCGTTTGCCGTCTTGACCGAGGTAGACTTCATTCAGATAGGTCTCGAGAATTTCGTCTTTGCTGTAGTGGTACTCGAGCAGCAGGGCCATAATGGCCTCATTGGCCTTGCGCAGCAAGGTCTGTTCACTGCTGAGAAAGATATTTTTCACCAGCTGCTGCGTCAGAGTGCTGCCGCCCTGCACGGTCCTGCCCGCCCGTAAATTAGCCACGGCGGCGCGGACAATTGCCGTCGGCCGGATTCCCAGATGCGAATAGAAGCTTCTGTCTTCAATCAGCAGCAGCATCTTGATCAGCATCTCCGGCGCATCTGCCCGCTTGATCAGCACCCGGTCTTCATTATGGCTTGGATAAATGGAGGCGAACTGGACCGGTTCCAGGCGGAACATGCTGAGCCCCTCGGCACTGCCGGCCCCGGAAAGGTTAGTGATGGTCTTATCTCGGATCGTCAGCTTGATGAGCGCAGCAGGCTGCACCGCATCGGGAAAAGGAAACGTGCGGTTGTAAATGCTGCACTCATTGCCCTTGACGGTATATTCCCCAGGTTTTTGGGCGACAACTTTTTTGCTGTAGTGCAGCTGGGTCAGTTCGTCTTTTAAGGCACTGACCGTTAATGTCTTGCCGACATACAATTCTAACGGCCGGGCATAGATCCGGGCGGGCAGTTCCCAGCGTCTACCTTCAAACCAGCTGGTCAGATGTTTGTCCAGCTGCATTATATAGGGTATTGCGAAAAATGCCGCACCGGCTGCCACAAAAACAAAAACAACCGCGAGCAGAGATAATTTCTTCATAATTTTTTACTTGAACCTAAGACCCGGCAAATGGCAACGCCATCTGCCGCCCTACAGTTCGATTTCCTGACCAAATTCCATCACCAAAGCCTTCTTGCCGATAGTCTCCACCAGTGTTTTTTGAATTCCAACGGATTGGTTTCAATGACTGCCCAAAAAATGGCGTTGCAAAATGACAGTAGCAGCAATGGACACCGTTTTCAATTTGTTTGTCCCGGGTTTTGAGCCGCAGTGAGATGGTTGCCCGTCCTACAAGAGTAAAAACTCCCTGAAGTGTCCACGCATGCAGTGATTTGACGCCATGGAGGAAGAATACGCTCCGGCATTGATGAGAGCAATATATTTCTGGTCGGTCATATCGGGAAACATGATATCTTCATACCACACATCCAGTGCTTCATTGATGTTGCCGACAATATGCACCGGTCTGCGGCTCTGTTCTGCATCGATGTGAAGTAGTATCGACTTACCCCTTTCATGTTTACTTTGTAGATCTAGGATGTTATGAACTAACTTCATAGAGAACCGGATTGCTTCTTTTGTCATAGCACGGCTCAGTTCAACAACCTTTTATTAATAGTTACTCTATTTCCGAAGGTGAATATTGAGTTATACATCGAGTCGTAAATAAAGGGACGAAATGCTTTCTTGGCGGGATGGCTAGTAAAACGCTCTTAGTTGAATTCAAATCGAATTATTCAGTCAATTATTTAAAACATTCGATCCAATAAAGGAAAAATTATGTCGAATAACATACAAATACTCCTTGAAGAAGGAGCAAATGCTATTACAATACTTGGGGTTATATTCGCATTAGGTGGTTTAACTGTTTCCATGCGGACATTTCTTGCTGAACGAAAAAAGGAACATCTAGAAAGGGAATATGGAACATTTGACTCTCTTGATAATAAGTATGTTGAATTTATGTATGCATGCACAAAACATCCCAGTCTAGATTTATTTTCAGAACCGTTAGGAAAAAATAGAGTAGCAACAAAAGACGACATAAATATAGAGAGGGCGCTATTTTCTGTGTTGATATCTATTTTTGAGAGGGCTTTCGTCATGTTTGAAAGGAGGGCAGGAGAGGAACTGAAAGAACTTCAGTACATTGGATGGAAAGAATGTATGAGATCTTATTGCATACGCGAATCATTTCTTTTTGAATGGCATAAAATTGGAAACCAATTTGACAAAAATTTTCAAAAGACATTAAACGCTTTAATATTAGAAGAACAACAATCCTCGGCTAAATTTTTAATTACTGAAAATATGGATAATGAAAAATAAATTTTCTTTAGGTTTAAAAATTTCTTGATTATGCATCGAAACTGATCGTATTTTTCATACAAAAGATCTGCCAACCAGTTGATTTTTCTATATTTGTCAGACAGAACATCTTCAGGCGGGGAAGCGTTTTTTTAGCTCGCGAATATGCGCCGATCCAATACCGCAGCAGCCGCCGATTATTGCTGCTCCCATTTACCGCCAACGCTCTGCCGCTGCCGCGTATGCTGCCGGAGAAACAATATTGTTGAACTGCCAGTTGGATCGCGGTACGACTGAGCTGGTCAAATTTTTCGGTAAGTCCGGCAGGAAGAAGCATGTGCCTGGCCGTGGAAAAAGAATTCACCGTAATTATGTCGACCCCGGCTTTTATATACTCTTCGTGCACCGCCTGGACAATCGCCGGGTGGGTGAGAATCGCCTCCGCCGACCAGGCTTTACTGTTCATCGGCACCCCGCGTTTTTCAAGTTCGGTTCCGGTGGCACCATCGAGGAGGACGGTCCGGTTCTGCTGCAGTTTTTGTTCAATAAATGAGAATGAGTTCATGTTTTGCCTGAGTATTTTTGAAATTATTATGTTTTTATGCAGGGAGTGTTATTGTAGCACAAGATGCGCATTGTAACGTAGGGAGTAAAATGAACCAGCGGAAACAGCATGTTATTGCCGGAATTGGGGAGCTTCTTTGGGATGTACTGCCGGAAGCCGAGGTTATCGGCGGGGCGCCGGTAAACTTTGCCTATCATGTGACGGCCCTTGGTGCCAGGGGCATTCCCATTACCACCATCGGCCGGGACGCTCGGGGAGAAAAAGCCCTGGTCGAACTACAGCAGCGCGGTGTCGATGTTGCGGCGATCTCGATGAAAAACGAATATCCTACCGGATTTGTATCTGTCGTCCTTGAAAAAGATGGCCAGGCCAGCTATGTTTTTCCTGACCAATTGGCCTGGGACCACTTACTGATTAATGATTATGCCGCACAGCTGCAGACCAGCCTCGATGCAATATGTTTTGGTACGCTGGGCCAGCGATCAGAACACTCGCGCCGGGTCATCGGCGACTATCTTGACAGCCTCAGGCCGGAGACGGTGAAGGTCTTTGATATTAATCTCCGCCAGAATTTTTACTCTCGGCAGATAATTGAAGATTCTCTTGAGCGCGCCGATATTTTGAAACTGAGTGAAGAAGAATTACCGGTTCTGGGCCAATTGCTGGCCCTGCAGGAACCAATTGAGCAATGGCTTGAGCTGATCATAAAGCGCTATAATTTAGCCATGGTGATATTTTCTCGGGGTGATAAGGGGAGCTTGCTGCGCACTGCAGATACTCTTTCGGACCATCCGGGCATCGTCACCGAGATCAGCGACACCATTGGCGCCGGAGATTCTTTTACTGCTGCGGCAATTATCGGCTATCTGCGGGGCCTGCCGCTGGATGCAATTAATGCGCAGGCCAACCGGGTTGCCGCCTATGTCTGCTCGCAACAGGGCGCAATGCCCTATCTGCCGGAATTTGTCAATTTTTGATGGTTAAGTCACATCTCGCGGGCCAAAAGTGCCGCACCAAAGGCACCAACGCACTGGGGATTATCGGGAACGAACACCCTGCGACCTAGCCGCTTTGCCAGCAGTGCGGTTATACATGGATTTTTCGCCACCCCGCCGGTAAACACGATATCTCCGTCCGAAGAAACCCGGTTGATCATGCCTGCCGCTCGGCGGATGACACTGGAATGCAGGCCAAGGGCAATTTCCCGCGGGTTTTTGCCGCCCGCAATCAGCGAGGTAACTTCCGATTCGGCGAACACCGTGCACATGCTGGAGATATTCAGGTCATGCTCGGCAAGCAGAGCTTCCTGGCCGAAAGCGTCGATTTCATAGCCAAGAGTTCCGGCCATTACCTCCAGAAACTTTCCTGTGCCGGCCGCACAGCGGTCGTTCATCTCAAATTTTTTTACTTTGCCGTTGGCAAAGAGAGCAATTGCCTTGCTGTCCTGCCCGCCTATATCGAGTATGGTTACCGCCTCCGGGAAGAAAACCCGGGCGCCGACGGCATGGGCCTTTATTTCCGTCACGGTAGGCGAGTCAAAGGCAACCTCAAAAAGAGTACGACCATAACCGGTAGCGATGATATGGTCATACTCCACCTCGGCAATCAGCTTCTTGGCTTCGGCCATGGGATCAAAGCCGGTATCCGCCTGCAGACTCTGTTCTATTTCTCCTTCTGCACTTACAACTACCAATTCAATGGTCCGAGAGCCTATATCAATGCCTGCAAAACGCGTTTTTGCCATATCTTCACCTGCACCCTAGCGAAGCTGTTCGATAAACGCTTCAACACGAGTTTTCAGCTGGCCCATATCCTCCATGCTGTAATCGGTTTCAATGCGCAGACAGGGGATATTGTTTTGTTCCAGAGCCTTTTCAACCGGTATTGACTCCATAAGATACGGCTGGCAAAACTGCAGGCCGTAATGAATGACACCGTCGGCCTGGTAGTCGACAACCATTTTCCGGATATGCTCTAGACGTTCTTGATTTGGCGTAAAGATGGCGCAATCAACCTGAAAATAACGATCGACAATAGCATCCAGCATCTGGTCTACCGTTTCACCCGTGTCGTCCGTGAGGTTGCGGGTGCCCCGTTCTCCGACGCAGGATTCTTCCCCGACAATCACCGCGCCGGCGGTTTCGACAATCCAGGGCAATTTCCAGTTGGGCACAGCCTGAGGACAACCGGAGACGATAATGCGGGGAGTACGGACTGGAAAAACGCCGTTTTTCTGTTCGATCCGTTTTTCCAGTTCGTCGCATATCTTATTGACCGACTCGGTAAATCGAGCCGGATTATCATAAAAAAATACCTGATTGGCGAGCAGCGCATCCAACCCCGAAATGGTAACCGGATCGGATTTCCGCAGCGACGAAAGCCGGTGTATTGCGGCCCGCTTGGCGTTAACCGTCTTGATCGCCTGCCGCAGGGATTCCCGATTTACGGCAACTCCGGTCAATTCTTCAACGGCACCCTTGAACCGCTGGTATTCGCTCTTCAAGAGCGCTTTGCCGTTGTCTGATTTTACCTGGGGAAGATCCATCACATAGAGATTATCGACTAGCCGGCCAAGGGATTCGTAGGCTTTTTTCTTGCCGTCGCAGGTATTTTCTCCGACCAGCATATCGGCGCTCTCTAGATAAGGACAGACCTTGCCAAGCTTGAAACCGAAAGAGGATTTTATGAGCGCGCAGGTATTGCGGGGGAGTATCTTCTCCACTTCATCCATGGCAAAATCGGCGCCGGAGCAGAGACCGACCAGCGTTGCATTGGCGGCCAGGACAATCTCTTCCGGAACAAAAACACAATAGGAGCCAATTATCTTCCTGCCGGCTTTTTTCTCATCAAGCAGTTCCCGGATACGCAGACCATGGACTTCACTCATGACAAAATCAAAGTAACCCATCCCTTCAGGGCGATTCTTTTGGGCTAAAAAGATATCTTCATACCCTCGACCTAAAACGCCCAGAAGTGCATCGTGTGCATCAAGGTCAAGTCCCATATCCGCCCACATTGCTCGGTAATCTTCGCTCATTTTTTCTCCTTGGTAAAGTCAAGACCTGTACCGGCCAAAATGTTATTCAAACGAAAAAAAGTTTTCAATTCTATTTTGGGCTGAATTTAGTTTGAATTACAGTTAATTGTCAAACTGTAATAATCGATGAAAAAAATGTAATCCAATGGATTTTCCTATCCATGGAAGCAATTGAAGAACTTTACATTCGATTCATTTTAGCGACCATGGTTTGCGCAAATTGGATTTCACCTGGAGTATACGGAGTTCATATGCTGTTTGTTCAAGCCGGCTTTGAAGAGCTTGGTTAATGTTTGCGGGGTCGTATCAAAAATCTTATTGAATGTCTCGTCAGTGGACATGAAGCTTCGCATGATCCACAGAGATGTATGACTGACGGAGGATGCAGCGTCGGAAGCATTGGTGATATTGAAGGCATAATGCCATTGCATAGTAAACCAAAACGGTTCGATAGCCTGATTAAAATAAAAAAAGGCGGTTGACAATGGTTTGACTTGTTTTTTTAATGAAACTAATCGGGTGCACTTAAAGTGTTGCTTAGGAGACCATCAATCTTAAAGGAGAAATCATGACGGCAAAATCTTTTCAGGACTACTATCCGGAATCGCTCAAGTATTGTTATGGTTGCGGCCCGAAAAACGATCATGGTCTGCATATCAGCAGCTTCTGGGATGGGGATGAGGCGGTTGCCACCTTTCATCCCCAGGAGTTTCATATGGCGTTTCCCGGCTATGTCTATGGCGGCTTGATCGCCTCGCTGATCGATTGTCATTGCGTCGGCACCGCAGCGGCCGCCGCCTATAAAGAAGATGGGCGTGAACTGGGCACCCTGCCGGCATTTAGATACGTTACCGGATCGTTGCAGGTTGATTATCTAAAGCCGACCCCGCTTGGCCCAGCCATCGAGATTCGGGCCAGGGTTGATGCGATTAAGGGGCGTAAGACCATTGTCCTGGCAGAAGTTCTAGTCGATAAGACCCTTACCGCAAAAGGTCGGGTGATCGCCGTGCGCATGCCGGAGCATCTGCGATAAGAGACGACATGAGCCTGAATGATTCGACCAACAACGGGCTGGGGAAAGCTCAATATTCCTCGAGATCAACCTCCATGAAATTGAACCACATCCCGTTGTGCTGGGCATGGTCGAGCTCGATCTGCACCACGTCCACGTGGCGTTCTTCGATCTCGACTAACTTTTCGAAGACAATTTTAATTTGGCCGTCAGTTTGGTCGCAGGCATCTTGATAAAAGGCCGACGTTTCTTTTTCCAGTTTTAAGGCGCCGGCCAGGGCTGTTTTGATATCCCCCAGCATCTGCTTGGGGATTTCCGCCTGCAACTTCTCTATACCCGATTCAAGCTGTTTTAAGGTGGGGATCGAGGAAACCAGCCGGGTAACATCAATGGCGCCGTTGGTTTGTAACTGCTGCCGACTGTAGAGCAGAAAATCAATATGGCCTTGTTCATCGTTGGCGAGAGCCCGAAAGATCTCCTTGCCGCGCGTATCGTCGATTTTTTGCTCGGCATGCCGATAAAAATCGCGGATTTTTTCTTCGTATTGCAGGGCTGTTGCGAAAATCTCATGTGAATTCATATAATTCCCCTCTTTAGCAGCGTGTGGATCGGTGAGTAAGTCAAGGTCGGTTTGCCTGATGATAAAGGTCATAATAAGATAATTTAGTGACAACTATAGCTATTATCAGGGAATTGTCGACCGGTCGATGGGCCATCACTGCTGCTCCACTCCCGGTTTCCAACATTCAAGCAGTTTAATCAACTCGACCATGGTCTGGTGAGTGGGAACTTTCACCCCGTTTTCTTCCGCATAGCGGCAGATCGCCCCGTTCTGGGCGTCGATCTCGGTGGGCGTTTCGTTCAAGATATCCTGCAGCATGGCAGAAAGATTGTTGGCGCTTTTCTCGCATGCGTCAAAGAGCAATTCATATAGATCGGGATAGACCAGTTCGATGGAGCAGCTATTGGCTACCGCCCGGCCTTCATCGAGGAGGCGTTTCATCAGGGTGATCGATTCCATCTTCGAGGTGAGCGAGCCATTCGGCACCTGGAGGATGGCCGATACCGGGTTGATCGCGGAATAGGTAATCACCTTGCACCACAACCTGCCGATGATCCGTTTGACCATCTGCGTCTCAATGCCGCAACGGTTGAAGACATGGTTGATATTTTCCAGTTGTTTGGAGAAGCTGCCGTTTAATTCGCCGATATAGGTTCGGGCCAGACCGCCACCTTGCCTGACCCGGGCGTCGCTCAGCGCAGTGCCGGTCATAAAGGTGATACCCAGCAGGATGTTTTCTTTCGGCACGATTTTAGCAGCCACTTCCAGGTTGCCGAGTCCGGTCTGAATGCTCAGCAGGGGACAGGAGTCGTTGATAAGGTGGGCGACATCCTGAACCGCGGCCAGGGTATCCTGGGATTTCACCAAGAGAAGAACCAGATCCGCCTCGGTGAGAGAGTCAGCGGAAAAGAGGGCCTGAACGGGGCCCGATTCGGCTTCATCAGGTTGGTTATCGTCCCCGGCGACAAGACCAATCCCCTTTTCCTGCAGGGCACCAAGGATGGATTGGTCAATATCGATCAAGGTAATTTCATTATTGCCTTTGATCAAAAAATAGCCGAACAATCTGCCGATTGCCCCGCCTCCGACAATCACAATTTTCATAGACGACCTCCATAACTCTTTCAATGCATATAAAAAATGGTTTATTTGCGGTCTTTGTGAACGTTATTCAGTTGATGGCAGCATATGAGTCGGACTGCCTTGAAATATTTCCGCCGCCTCCGCCTCGGTTTCCGATAAAGTCGGGTGCGGATGGATGGTCAGGGCGAGATCTTCCGCGACCGCCCCCATCTCGATAGCCAGGGCCATTTCACTGATCAGGTTTTCGGCGTTTCGGCCGGTGATTCCGGCCCCGAGAATATGGCCTGATTCCGGATCGGTCAACAGTTTGGTAAAGCCGTCTGTCATACCCATAGTCTGGGCTCTGCCGGAAAATTTCCAGGGGAATTTCTGGACGCTGCAGGCAATGTTTTCTGCCGCTGCCTGCTGTTCGGTAAGGCCGCACCAGCTGATCTGTGGATCGGTATAGACTACCGCCGGCAGAGCGCGGGCATCAAAGCCGGATTTTATACCGCTGATGACCTCTGCCGCCACCCTCCCTTCCCGGGTGGCTTTATGGGCGAGCATCACCCCGCCCGTGACATCGCCCACGGCAAAGATATGCCCATCGGCCGTCTGCTGCTGCGCATTGATTCGGATAAAGCCGTGCTCGTCGAGTTGCACCTCGGTATGCTCCAGACCAAGATCGCTGCTGTTGGCGATTCGGCCGATAGCCACCAGGGCCCGGTCAAAATGTTGCTGCTCGATTTTCCCGCCCCGCTGCCAGCGGACCGTAACGCCGTTGTCCTGTTCCTGCAGGGCGTCCACCTGCACCCCGAAAAGGATGTCAGCAAACAGCCTGGACAAGCGATTTTGCAACGGTTGCACCAAATCGGCATCGACCTGGGTGAGTAAACGGTCTTCGCGTTCCACCAGGGTAACCCGGCTGCCAAGTGCACCGTAGATCGAACCGAGTTCCAGACCAACATAGCCGCCTCCCACTACCAGCAGTTCTTTGGGGATGTCGGGGAGGGTGAGGGCGACAGAGGAATCCATGATCCGGCCCTCTGGAGTGCGCAATGTTCCGGGCAATTCAATTGGTCTTGAGCCGGTGGCGATGATGCAGTGTTTGAAGCGTACTCCGCTGATGTCTGCACCGCTAATTCGTACGCTGGTTGAACTGTCAAAGCAGACTCTCCCCGTAACCAGCAGGACTCCGCGTTGATTGGCCAGGGTGACCAGCCCGTCCGCCATGGTGTTTACTACCTGCTCTTTCCAGGCCCGTATGGCCGCAAGATCAATTGTCGGTTCACCAAAAGCAATGCCCATCTTTCTCGCTTGCCAGGCATCGCTAATACGTTCGGTAAGATGCAGAAAAGTCTTCGAGGGGATACAGCCTTTATGCAGGCAAGAGCCACCGGGGCGGGGGAGGGGATCAACCATGATCACATCGAGGCCAAGATCAGCCGCCCGGAAAGCAGCGCCATATCCTCCCGGTCCGCCACCGATAACCAACAGGTCGGTGTTCATTGCCATATCACCCATTACCATCGCGCTTTCTCCTTCTCCTATATCATGGTAATAAGCAGTTCATCGGGATCTTCCAGGGCATTGATCACCAGTCGCAGAAAGCGAATCGCATCGGCGCCGTCAACGACCCGATGGTCGAAACAGAGGACAATCGGCATGATCAGCCGGGGAACGATCTGATGTTCGCCACGCACATCGGTGATGACTGCGGGCTGCATCCGTCCCTGACCGAGGCCGAGAATGGCCACCTCCGGATGATTGATAATGGCCGAAAATGAGCTGCCGCCAAGGGCTCCGGCGTTGGTGATGGTAAAGGTGCCGCCCTGCATCTCTTCACGGGCATGGGTGCCGGTGCGCACTCTTTCTATGGCTCCGTTCACCTCGATAGCCAGTTCCTTGATACTTTTGCGGTCAACGTCTTGTATAACCGGTACCATTAAACCTTTGGGCGTATCCACGGCGATGCCGATATTGAAAAAGCGCTTGATAATGATTTCCTGTGACTGCAGATCAAGACTGGCATTGAAATACGGATACGTTTTCAGGGCACTGGCGACCGCCTTAATGGCAAACAGGGTCATGGTCAACCTGCCGCCCTCTGCTTCGATTTCGCCCTTATGTTTTTGCCGAAAGGCTTCAAGCTTGGTGATATCTACGGTATCCTGGTTGTGGACATGCGGGATCTGCGTCCAGGAACTGGTCATCTGGTTGGCCGTTGCCCGTCTGATCGAGCGAAACGGCTGTCGCTCGATCTGGCCCCATTTGGTAAAGTCCGGCAGGCTGGTACGAAGAGTAGATGCGGCAGGCGGTGCAGCGAGGGGCGCTGGTGCCGGGGAGTCGGCTACAGTGGTGTTCTCTGTGCCGGCAGTCTTCTGCCGGGCATGACTTTCGACATCTTCTTTGGTGACAATACCGCCGGAGCCACTCGGTGTTACCGCATGCAGATCGACCGCTAACTCCCGTGCCAGTCTTCTGGTCGAGGGCGAGGCTGGAACCGGTGTTCTTTTCTGTGGCTTAGGTGCTGCTTGCTGTTCAATGAATTTCTCTGCTTCATCTGGTATCGGCGGGGGAGCTGTCTGGTCCGTATCTTTAGCAAAGCTTATCAGGACATCGCCGACAACCGCCATATCGCCTACCTTTACCATAATCTCGCGGACCGTTCCGGTATAGGGAGAAGGAATCTCCACCGCGGCCTTATCGGTCTCGATTTCCATAATCACATCACCTTCTGTGACAGCCTGGCCGATGGTCACCGGGAGAGCGAGTATTTCCGCTTCATGCACCCCTTCGCCGAGATCGGGTAACCGAAAAGACGTGGTCATAGTTGCTCCGTATATCGTTTTATATTGATGTTGACAAGGTTCTGCGTGCCGCAGTTGTTATCTTTTTAAGAGTGGGCAGATAGCTTTTTTCCCGACTGAAGTAGGGGATGATAATATCAAAACCGGTGACCCGTTCTATCGGTGCCTCCAGATAGTAAAAGGCTCCTTCCATGAGTCGGCTGACAATTTCCGCACCCGGCCCGAAACTGCGGGGCGCCTCGTGAACCACCAGCGCTCGGCCGGTTTTCTTGACCGATTCGACCATAAGGCTTTCATCCAAGGGCGAAAGAGTGAGCAGATCAATGACTTCTGCGGCAATGCCGTCTTTTTGCTGCAGCTCCTCCGCCGCCTCAAGGGCCATACGAAGCATTGCGCCATAGGCGATGATCGTCAGATCGTCGCCGGCACGGGCAATATGTGCCTTGCCGATGGGCAAACTTTCTTCCTCCTCCGGAACATCTTCGCGAAACGCGCGGTAAAGGGCCTTTGCCTCATAAAAAATCACCGGGTCGGGATCGCGGATGGCGCTGACCATAAGGGCGCGAGCGTTGCGCGGCCCGGAAGGGATGACCATCTTTAAGCCGGGGGTGTGAGCCCAGTAGCCTTCCCGGCTTTCCGAATGATGCTCCAGGGCGCGGACCCCACCGCCATAAGGGGCGCGCATGACCAGCGGTACGGTAAGCCGTCCCTGCGTCCGCCAGCGCATACGGGCGGCATGGTTTTCCAGTTGATGAAAATTCTGGTAGGAAAAACCGGAAAATTGAATTTCACAGACCGGTTTGAGGCCGTAGACCGCCATGCCTATCGCCATGCCGATAATAGCCGCTTCGGCCAAAGGCGTATCGATGACCCGCTCCTTGCCGAACTGGTCTATTAATTGATCGGTAACCCGAAAAACGCCGCCATCGCGACCGATATCCTGGCCAAGCAGAAGGACTGCATCGTCTTTGGCCATCTCCTGGCGCAGCGCCAGGTTAAGCGCTTCCACCATTGTCATCTTAGCCATGGTGCACCTTCTTGTCGCTCTGCTCCAGTTCCCCTGCCAGTTCTGCCCGCTGCTTGGCAAGAGAAGGCGGCATTTCGGCATAGAGATGGTCAAACATGTCAAGCGGTGCGCCGATTTCGGTCATCTGCTGTTCGGCCCGGTCGATCGCGCTCTGGATCTGCTTCTTGACCTCTTCCTCAAGAGCTGTCATATCAGCTTCGGTGATGATATTTTTCTGCAGCAGATATTTTTGATAACGCAGCAGCGGATCTTTTTTCTTCCAGGAATCGACCTCTTGTTCAGAGCGATATTTTTTGGGATCGTCAGCGGTGGTATGCATCATGATCCGGTAAGTTACACATTCGATTAAGGTCGGCCCACCGCCGGATCTGGCCCGCTCGATGGCTTCGGCAGTTGCCGCATAGACCGCCAACATATCGTTGCCGTCCACCTGGATTCCGGGCATCCCATAAGCCACGGCCTTTTGGGCCAGGGTTGCCGAATGGGTCTGTCGGGCGAGAGGGACGGAGATCGCCCACTGGTTATTCTGGCAGATAAAAATGACCGGGGCCTGGTAGACCGCAGCGCAGTTCAAGGCCTCGTGGAAATCTCCTTCGGAGGTGGCGCCATCGCCGAAAAAGGTCATCACCACCTCATCGCGGTTGCGGTACTGCGCCGCCATTCCCAGGCCAACCGCATGGAGGATCTGCGAGGCGACCGGCACCGACATCGGCATATCGCACTGATTTTTATCAATAACAGTGCCCTCGTTATAGCCGTTGTAATAGAGCAGGACACTTTCCATTGATCTGCCGCGCATGATTTCCGCAGCGGTTTCCCGAAACGACGGCACCAGCCAGTCGCTGTCGCGGAGCAGCGCCACGGAGCCGATCTGCGCCGCTTCCTGGCCTTTTATTGGTGGGAAGGTGCCGATTCGGCCCTGCCGCTGCAGATCAAGCATCCGCTCATCAAATCTTCGTCCAAGCAGGGTTGCATGAAGCATTTTTCGATGTACGTCGTTGGGTATGTTCGGCTCCAGCTCAGGATCGAGGGTGCCGTTTTCATCGAGAATGGACAGGTGATCAATATTTTCAGGGAGAGCAAGATGCTTTCGACCCATAAGAAGAATCTCCTGGAACGCCATAGAGAATAATATAATTTTAAAATATAGTAAGCCTTTCCCCTGACAATATACCCATGATATTGGCAATTTCAATTGATCAAGTGTGATCAAGTAGCGAGAATAGTTTTAAAACTGGGACTTAAACAGGGAAAATTCTTCTTTAAGGTTGTGTAACTCTTGACGCAGCTCATCAATCTGCTGGTACAGCTCCTCGGTTCGGTCGACTGACTGGCTGGAATTGGAAGTTTGGTCATTTCTCGGTCGGAGAATGGTTGTTGGGCTTTTTTCCCGTTGCTCGCCACTTAACAGATGGGAATAGCGAGACTCTTTGCGGCCGGGCTGCCTGGGCAAGGCATTGACTAACTGCATATCTGTAAGGTTGGTGATGGTTTTCTGGACCTCGTCAAGATCGGAAAATGGATAGAGCCGCTCGGTCCGGATGCGGATTTCACCGATAGTCTGTGGTCCGCGGAGCAACAGGATGCATATAATCGCCTGTTCGCCGGGAACGAGTTTTAATTCCTGGGCGAAAATCTGTTCATACTTGGCTACCCGGCTGAGGTTGCTCTGTCGGATCAGTTTCCGCTCTTTTAAGCCGTTTAGCGCATAGAGTACTGTTGCTTCATCATAAGTAACGACAGGGTCACGATTAGATTTTTGATTGCAGGCATTGATGAGGGCGTTCAGGGTCAGTGGGTAATAATCCGGGGTGGCCATCTCCTTTTCCATTAAGCAGCCAAGCACCCTGACTTCGTCGTCAGTGAGAAGAATATCCATAGAGTGTACCTTTCTTTATGAGATCGGATTATATTTTTCGTAAGCTGCCGTGGTCAGGACCTGAAATATCGGCCAATGCGGTTAATAATTGTTGAGGGCATCTCGAAGATCTCTACCAACATTGTCCGTTGGCCGTTTTTGCCGGCCCTTACCAGCCTAAAATCTGAGTAGAACTTTTTGCCGCAGGATGGGCAGGCCATGAGCATACCACCGATATCATTTGGAAAACGTAACTTCTGGCCACATTTGGGGCAGTCTTTCTCGGTATGATTAACCATCGTATGCTGTTTACCTCTCTTTTTGTCCCGGTTATGATTTTTATCTATTATAACCGAAAATGAGCTTTTTCTCGAAATTCTTGCTCCAAAGCGGGTAAATCTCATTGAGCTAGTATAGATGCCTAACTGGCAGAAAGAACAACTTGCTCAGTGAGTCGCCATCTTTCCACATCGTCAAAAGAGCTTTGGTTGCGTCCTGGTGTAACGGCAACAACCGTGTCGAAATGGACTGAACCCTGCGGTATTTGGAGCGTAGATAGTAATGCCATCCTTTCTGTTAACGGCAGTTGCAGGTAGAGAAGACTCAGGTGGGCATCTAACTGGTAGTTGTTGGGGTATCGACAGGAGGCGATAATAGCAGTGTGAAGGGGCATGATCGTCCAGGAGTCCAGTCGGATAAAAACCGATTTGAAGCGATCAGGGCCATGTCCCAAGCCAAGTATGTCAAGCTTGAGAGGGGCGATTCCTTTTGTTGCGGTCTGCAAAATCTGTGACGGTGTCTGGTCTTTTGCCAACTGAGAAGACAGCACTGTGACATGCGGCAGGAAGCGGGGAGCATGGTATCTATCGGCCAGAAAATTGATAAGGACTGTCAATTCCTGCCGGGTGGGTTCGGATGGCATCAGCCAATAACTGATCGGTGCGGCTGCTGGATGGGCTTTTTCAGGGTTCATCAATCTTTGCGATAAATTCAGTGGCCTGGGCCAGGCGTTCGGGTGTGCCGATGTCCAAATAATGTCCCTGGGCAAAATGCACTGCTTCAAGATGCAAACCCGCCTTCAATGCTTCCATCCAGATGACCCCCAACGGCCACTCCGGATTGCTGTCGACCGGCATTGCGTCGCCTGTCACCCTCAGCTTATGGATAATGCCCGCGAAAAACGGGGTAAATGAGGGCTGCCAGGCAGCAAGCAGCCAGGTTCGGCTCCCTTCATGCCAATCTGGATGGTATTCTTTTGGGACTATCTTTAAGAGATGACCTTCTGCGTCGACTTCGGCCAGGTCACATCCGCCTTCGGGCCCACTGGGAAAGGTAGCCAATACAACATCAGCTGGAGACTTGTGCAGGTGCCGGATAACTTGCGCGCAAGCATCAGGTGGATCAATCAGGATATCCGGAAAGCCGGTTAAAACGCATGCACCTGCGACAAAAGGGAGAGCCTGACTGAGTGAAAATGGCGGCCCGTAGGGTGCATCCATTATAAGATAACCGATAGAACAACCGAATGCAGCTCCATGACTGAAATGTTCAACAATATCCCATTTGCCTGGTCGTATTATAAAGAAAGCCCTTTGACAACCGGCACGGACCATCTGCTCAAGCAGAAAATCACCGGCGACATAAGTTCGCCCAGTAAAAGAATCGGTCCGAATGGGCAGTAACTCTTTGCTACCGCCCCGCAAGCCAAGTCGTTTCGCAAGACCGGCAGCGGGAATCAGCCCAACAATCGGCGGGGTGTTTTTTAAGATTGAGTGCATGCGGGTTCGGCAAGTGCTTTAATCCTGTTTGCACTAAAGACTACGGCGATTTTTGTTCATGAAAACAGGGTGTTAATAATCATATTATAATGAGCATACGCCACTATTTAAGTATACCACAGTTATGTCGCGAGTTTAATTTTGTCGCGCAGAAGGAAAACTACTAAACTAAGTGCAGGAAAAATAGCTGAAATTGGTATTCTGGATCGTAGAGAAGTCGATAAGGCAGTGGCAAAACTAAAAAAAGAAGAGAAGATTGTCTCGCCCACTGAGTATCATATAGCTTTGATCCAATCACCAATGGCATTTTTCTTGTCTTCCGAGAAATCGCGGTGTACTTGATCATACAGCCAACGAAGTGATTTTGACCGTAACCGATCTCTAAATACCTCTTCTGCTTCTTGTATAACCACTTTTATTAAGCATGGACACTTATCTGTAAAAACTGAAGGATCATCTACGAAAATATTCTTTTTACGGATTTCAGCACATTGAAAAAAGAAGGAAGGACCTTCTATGGCCTCAATGATGTCCCAAAATGAAATATTCTCAGCTGGTTTAGCTAACTCGTATCCACCTTTAACACCTGGTATTGATCGAACAATACCTCCCTTTCGTAACTTAGCAAAAGCTTTTGACAGATAAGTTTCAGAAATTGCATTCAGTTCAGCTATTTGTTTTATACCTACGGTTTTACCTTCTGGTAAATCAACCATATAAAACAATGAATGAAAGGAATACTCTACTCCAACACTAAATTGCATCCGACTCTCCAATAACAAAGAGAATAACTTTCCTCTCTGGTAATAATTTTGCAAAAGAACGTAATTACAACTTGACAATACACATAATTATCTTGCTTCGCATGAATACTTACTGAGAACGACGACCTACGAATATCTTGTGCTCGGCTCCACTTTGCCTGCATTAATAATCAGGAGGCGTCGATCTCTATCAAGAAAAGGCAACATGAACGCTTAAATTGTTTGCTTTACCGCTGAAACTGTTACCTCAAGGACACGATTAGCCCAAGAAAATTTTTGCTTCATCATATCAAACTCCGGGCCGGATTTTAGAAATTTTGCAGTACCATTAATAAGATATCCTGTGCCAGGTCCCATTTTTCCGTCGATTTCTTTAGTGCCTAACGTAAGTAATACATTGTTATTTTTTTCAATTTTCTTCTGGGTCTTTCTCATTCCATAAACTGGTATAAGAAGCCGGTCTTCACCTGGAAATGCCAAGTAGGAATTCCAGGTATTCACCACATGAGCCTCGTCATCTGAACATGATACTATGGAAACAACACCTTCCTTGCTAACAACCGTCATAAATCTTTCGTCAAACATAATGATCCTCCAAAATTGATAAATAGTCACAGAATGTGGATATACTGTATCCACGATAGAGGCAATATATAATATTGTGCTAGTGCTGTCAAGGCATGATTCTTATCTTAGGTCTACCTCTCCATGGAACGTCCCAGAATGAAACAGAAAATCTATTATTAACGAGGAGATTTGACAGGTGGATTTAGAGATGGGGGGACACATGAAAGGGCGGGCTTCAACACGCTACGTGGGCAAGCGCAATATAATTTTACATCAGTATCTCATTGTTGACTCATTCAGGTACGATTTTTTCCAGCACCTCTCTGATCTTGGCCGTAAGATCATTCATGGAAAACGGCTTCTGGATAAAATGGACGCCCTCGTCGAGCACCCCTTGATGGGCAATGACATTGGCCGTATAACCGGACATAAACAGGCATTTGAGTTGAGGATTAAGAGATACCAGGTTCCTGGCCAGGTCCCTGCCATTCATCTCAGGCATGACAACATCGGTTAAAAGCAGATGGAGGTGGCCGGAATGCTTTTGCGCAAGACGGATGGCCTCTCCCGGTGTTGCAGCGGGAAGGACTTTGTAGCCATGAAATTCAAGCACCCTTGTGGTCATCTCGAGGATCATCTGCTCATCTTCCACCAGCAGGATCACTTCATCGCCGTGCGGCATCGTGCCGGCTGCATCTTTCTCTAACATCGGAGCAGCGCTTGCTCCGTGCCGTGGAAAGTAAATTTTGAAAGTGGTGCCCTGGCCCGGCTCACTGTAAACATTTATAAAACCGTTATTCTGTTTAACTATGCCATAGATCATCGCCAGTCCAAGGCCAGTGCCTTTATCCATTTCCTTAGTGGTGAAAAATGGCTCGAATAGGTGAGACAGAGTTTCCGCGTCCATGCCGCAACCGTTGTCACTGACTGCGAGCATTACATATTCGCCGGGAGCAAAGCCGGCGTGCACTTGGCAATAGGCCTCGTCAAAGGCTACGTTGTCGGTTTCAATGGTTACTTTGCCGGTATCGGCGATGGCATCCCTGGCATTGACAAAAAGATTGGCGAGAATCTGGTCGAGCTGGGAGGAGTCCATGTTGACCGACCCCAGGCTCCTGCCTGGCAGCCAAGCCAGGTCGATGTCCTCTCCTATGAGCCGCCGCAGCATGGTCAGCATTCCGGCCACGCTTTCGTTCAGGTCTATATTCTGCGGCGCAATGGTTTGCTTTCTGGCAAAGGCCAGAAGTTGTCGGGTGATATCGGCAGAGCGCTGAGCTGCCTTGCGAATCTCTTCAAGGTTGAAAAACAATGGCTGCGTTTTATCCAACTGTTTCTGTGCCAGCTCTGCATGTCCCAGAATAACCCCAAGCATGTTGTTGAAATCATGCGCCACCCCGCCTGCAAGACGGCCAACCGACTCGATTTTTTGGGCCTGCACCAATTGCTCTTGCAGCTGAATGTTGACTTTTTCTGATTTTTTAAGCTCGGTGATGTCTTTGATGACTTCGATGGCGCCGATACGTAAACCCGATCGATCATAGAGAGGGGCGGCAGCGCCCCAAACATATGCGCCATCACCATCATTTAAATTTTGAATAAATGTTTCCGCATAAATCCTATCATCTATCCGTTTGACATGGGTATAGAAACTCTCCTGCTCTTTTTTTGAGATATTGAGGAGGTCAATCAGGATGGGCCGGCGTTCTCCATAGAAAGGAACGGCGTAAGCATAGTCACCCTTGCCGAGCAAATCCTCTCTCTTAACATTTGTCATTACCTCAGCAGCCCTGTTCCAAATAACGATGCGCTGGTCAGTATCGATGATAAAGGTGGCATCCGGAAGAGAGTCAATGACATCTATCAAATACTGCCGTTCTAACAGGAGCGCCGCCTCTGTCCGCTTACGATCGGTGATGTCTCGGTTACTGCTCCTTCTTCCCGCATATTTTCCCTGACCATCATAAACCGGTCGGCAATTATGCTCGAGCCAGACCTCTTCACCGCTCTTTTTAACAATAGGATATTCCATTGTATAGTCTGGTGCATCCTCTTTGCACTCCGTAAAACAATGCCATCGAACCTTTTCAACATATTCGGGTTTGGCCATTTTATACACCAATTGCGGATCGGCTATAATTTCAGCCGGGGTGTAGCCGGTAATCCGCTCGCTGGAGGGCGATGAATAAATGAATTTTCCATCTTGGCTTACCCAACATTCCCAGTCATAGGCAAAGTCGGCGACGGTTTTAAAGCGTCGATCACTCTGCTCCAACTCCTTTCTGCTCACTTTCAGGGATTCCGCCATATCATGAAAAGCAGTAGCTAGCATCCCGAGTTCGCCGGCGTGAGGTGAGAGTTTACTGCGTGTTTCAAGCTCCCCTTGGGCCAATTTTTTTGTTAAGTGAACAAGATGTTGTATAGGTATTAGGAATATTTTTTTACCAATCACCCAAGAAATGAAAATTGATATCCCCGTGGCCAGAAGCAGGAGCAGCACATTGCGGATTAAGATGGCGTTGGCCGGTGCGACGATATAGCTTTCGGGAATACCGGCCCACACGTAGATATAGGACGAGTCTTCATCAAGAAGATGAATTCTAACGTATGCCAATACTCTGCGCAGACCATCTGACCCAGTGGTGAAGAAGATTCCATCTTCCCCACCCTTACTGGCGAAGTTCCAGGTAGTCGCTTGTATCGGCTTGCCAAGCGGATTGGTTTCTTCCTGGACCGGATAGTAAAACATCCGAATCCCCTTAGAATCGGTTATGGCTAAGAAAGATTTCTCAGGAAGCCCCGAGACGTCATAGAAGCGGGAAAAAACATCAAGCCGGAGGCTGGCGGTCACAGCGCCCTTGGGCCTGCCTGCTCTGTCGAGAATGGGATAGGCAAAAGCAAATGCCGGATTCGTTGTCCCGACTCTGGTTACGATATATTCGCCGACTGCGAAATCATTTTTCTTAATGGCTTCTTTTATATGCTTACGATCGGCAAGGTTCGTTTCGGTGAAGGGTTTGCCTGAGGCGATAACGTTCCCGTTAAGATCGACTAAGGCGAAATTATTATAGTCGGGATTATTCCGCAGCACACTCTCGAGAACAGCCGAGCTCGCTTTGGTTTCCATAGCTTGAATTGTAGGGGCCTGGGACAGAGTGGAGAGAATTTGTTGTGTTGATCGGGTAATCGTCTTTTGAGCTTGAGCAATGGTGTGGGACAATAACAAAACATCCGATTGGGCTTTGTCGATGAGATGCCGTCTCTGCTCTAGTCCCGAATATACAAGAATGGCGAGGCAGGGTGTTACGGTAAAGAGTATCAGCAGAACCAGTTTATATCGGATAGAATTCAAAGTGAAAAATTTCATGCCCATTACCCTCCGGGTAGACAAAATCGGCAAGATTTAAATTGATAATCGCAAATTGCTTCCGATCAATTCGAGCAAAGTCTGCGGCACTCCATTTTCTGTAGCCAAATCATTCCATGTCGAAAAATGCTCTATCGTCTCTTCAATTATCCGATCAATTCTTCTTTTGTTGAACAAAGGGCTTAATTTTTCAAGACTATAAAAATCTTCTCGCGTGAAGTTGTCACGTTTGCCATTAAGACTCATCCAATGGCTATTCACCCAGGGGCTTCCAGGTTTGTAGCTATAGGCTAAATCGTAGCCGGGAGCTAAGTTCCACTGGTGATCATCGTCTAGCATAAATGCAAAATTCTTAGAATGGTCGTCATGGTTACGGCCAACGACATTGAAAACAATTCGTTTAAATATCTGTAGAGCCTCCCCAGAGCTTAGCCTAAGCTCTCTTGCCGTTGAGAGAAGCTCGGCGTATGAGAACGAACCTGCTTTTTTGTAGCTGACATGCGCTAAACCACTTAACGTTTGTACGTGCCTTTTTTCATTACCTGTTCGATCAAACCGCTTAGTAATAAAATGGCGCCGATTACCTTCATCAAGCAATTGACAAGGCATCATGTCAATTCCACAGGATTTTGCAATGAGGTGATAAACATATTCCATCGCCCCATACCCCATAGGGTCACCAAAAGTTTCCCTGTTCTTGTGGTGTTCGCTGACGCCATCAAACTTCATTAAGAAATGGGTAAAACCTTCAGGTGCATCTGTTTGCCCTGATCGCACTTTACTAAAATCATCGTTAAACGCGACCACAGCTTTTGGTCTTGCCCCTCCTGCACTCATACCGACAGACAAAAGTGCCATCATTGCTTCTTTGTCTTCTTTTCCTTGCGCAGCAAAATTCATACTGAATTGCTCTCGTCTATTCAATATTTTTTGAACTATAGATACCAGGGCTTTGATTTCTAAATATTGTGAAGCGTTAAGGTTTTTTCTTTGGGTGGCAGGATGGTATGTTAAAGCCCCCATGCCGCGCTTCCCTATATATTGGAGACGTTGTAGTGGCGTAATGCCCTCTGTCGATTGACCTTGGCTGGCTATCCATGCATTCATTACAGTATTACCAAAATCATCAGGTAATGAATCTGCGATCATGCCAGGCAATCCTTTGAAAGCATCATAGTCAATTCCTGGAAAGGAATATACTTTTTGGGATAAGGGCATTTTTATTGGGGAGAGTTCGATCCCTGTTTTGATAAAACGAGGTTCAAATTCGAATGAGCCTATACCCGTTTTAGTATGAAAACTGACCGCGCCAACTTCATACTCTTTGTATTTGACAGAGACGACCTGCACTACCATGAGAATTTACCCTTTTTTACTCCGGCCTTTTTATTCTTGGATTTTGATGCTCGTTGCCGTTCTTGACCTTTTAGTTTCGCCAATTGTAAAGGAGAAATTTCCTGGACAGGGAGGAATATATTGAGATGGTCTGTCATATCCAGGGAAGCCAATATGGCGACAAAATTCTCCAGTTGAACCTTACCTTTTTCAGCATTGATAATTGTCCTTCTGTTTAAGCCAGTTCGTGCCGCTACTTCGGCTTGAGCTAAATTGGCATTCAACCTTGCTTGTTTCAACCGGCTGCCCAGTTCTTTTGCTATAGCGACTGGAGATATTGTGTCAAATTTCATAATGTTACCTTAAGCGCACATTAAATTTCTAATTGTTATCTAAAGTTCGATTTATTACACATTGTAATATAAATAAATAATAATACAATTGTGCTTTTAATGTGTCGATTAATATACATTAAGAGTTAAATTAGGCACAATGTATATTCTTATCCGCTATAACTTGTGTCTGTAAATAGACCAATTCTTGAATACTGAGCTTGCGCTTTCCCGCTTCACCAATAATGCGTCCCCAACGTTCAATCCTGCTATGTGGTGGAGTTTCTCCTTCTCTCTGGTAAGATGTTTTTGAGTCCTTCAGAAGCAAAAATGCAGCTGCGCGTCCCAAGAGTTCTGGGTGCGTTTGCCGATATGCTTTACAGCGGTTTTTGATAGTTTTTTTGGCATGGCCTAAAGGTCTATTTTGGGGTGTTCCGAAGATGAAAGGACAAAAACCGATCCAATTGATTGGCAAATGATTGTCGATCGCTTTGGCTGAACGTGGATGGGCCGCCCGTTTCTAAGCCAGTTGATCGCAGACTATCCATGAAGTCTCGTATGCTGAGACGAGCCTGGATATTGTCCGTGGTGTACATTTCGCCACGTGGATTCAGCGCATATCCACCCTTGGCGACCACCTCGGCGGCAAGCGGAATATCCGAGGTGACAACCAAATCTCCTTTCGCCAACCTTCTGATAATTTCATTATCTGCTACACCACTGCCTTACGACGCCAACAGACATCTTTCCATTTTTCGGTAGCCCGGTTTCATCGAGGTACAACGCGCTGTTGCGGCGGCCACCGAGCAAAACATCCGCATCGCGAGCGATCTGACTATTGAGCGGATGCCAGTCCCAGGTACAGTCCGAGAGAAAATGTTGAAGAGGGTCATAGTCTATTCCTACGTGGTTATGACGAGACTCTTTTCAGCCTGCAACGAAAGAACAAATCTTCTCGAGTACAGATGCTCTACGCAGGCAAGCTCAGTTTCTCAAAAGGGGTTGATGTACTGCTCCGGAGCGTTCAATCCATTAGTGAAGGTGGAGTACATCTTCATCTTGCAGGTTCCGGAACCGGGGAAGAAAAGAACAATACTGCCTGGAACTGGCAGCAAAAGCGGGTGCTTTAGTCACTATTCATGGGCGGATAAGCCAGCAGGAACTGGCTCGGTTGATGGGAAGCTGCCATCTTTTCATTCTGCCTTCTTTTTATGAAGGCTTGCCGCTGGTGCTCCTCGAAGCACTTGCCTCCGGTTGTCGAATTATAACTACCGATCTTCCCGGCTGTAAGGAACTGCTTGGGGACGCAGATGCGGATCTGGTCCAATTCATAAAACTGCCGGTGATGCAACAGATAGATCGTCCAGAACCAGAAGATCTGTCTGTCGTTGAGAAGCGTTTGCGGGCAGCGATAAACTCCATGGTGGCCCGGGTGCTTGCATCACCCTCGCCGGATCCAAAAAATATTCAAAAGATAACATCTCGATTTGGTTGGCAAGCGGTTTTCAAGAGAATTAAGCTGGCCTATGAAAAAGTGCTCAGCAGCTGATTGCCACTGCGGCGATGTCGTCGTGCAGCTTGAAGCGGGGGTATTTACGACAAGCCGGATCTTGTTGCTGAAGATGCCGGACATGATCGCGGACCAAATGAAGCCCCCCAAGGCGATAAAGTTCGACAAAGGATTGCCAGTCATGTTCTTCGTATGGGTTTTCCCGGGGGAGATGCAGTCCATCGGTAAAGAGCAGAACATCACTGACATCGGTCAGGTTTTCATAGCCGTGGTGGATAAAATTCAGAGCCTCGGGTTCACCGTTCAATACACCGTAACTAATGTTCATTTCCAGGCGTACTTTGCGAATCTGTTCGGCCAGGATTTCGTGGATAAGGGCGTCTGGTGATACCTGCATCTCCTTCCATAATTGCAGCGTGTCTCTGTCAATATCGATATCCGGGGTGATTACTTTGTAACTGCCGTCTTTTAGAACAAAGAGAATGAGGGCGTCACCCGTCTGACAATATTCAAGTTGATTTCCAGCCAGATGTACGACGGCAAGGCTGGTGGACCAGAGTTTATGCCGTTCGTCCAGACCGATGCCTTCCTTCATCTGTGCTGTTTGAATACTTTCATTTGCTTCTTTGGCCAGTTGGTCAAGGCGGCTTTGGTTGCCTTGAAAAGACTGGGCAGCAGTCCTTGCAGCAAGTAAACCACCGGTCAGCCCTCCTTGAAAACGGCGCTTATCCAAGCTCGTCGCCCCATCAAAAACGCCAAGGAGACCTCCTGCCTCAAGCAGGACGTCTTCATTGAATTGGCCACTGCCTTTTTCCCAAAAGGACCTTACCTTGTGGGTATGAACAGGTCGGCTGAGGTTGGCAAATGTGCGTTGTTCGGTAGACAGGTACATACTATGTTTTAGGTAGAATTGCTTTTTTGTGCTGGTCGAATGCCAAGTAATATAGTTGGTATGAGTGATATTACCAATATGTTGTTCTTATAGGAAAAAGGGTCGTCATCGTTTTTTTCTATAACGATATATAAATTGCTGTTTTTTAGAGTAAAAAATTGCAAACATGATTGATATTTCAGTAAGTCCAGAAAAAAAACAATGGAATCAATACGCGGCTGAAAATATTGCTGCAAAATATTCCCATCTTTTCGATTGGGGAACGAGTCTTGCCGCAAGCTATATGCTGCCAATCTTCCGACTGGCTGCAATAAACACACAGACCAACCGAATCAGCGGCATCCTTCCCCTTGTTCTGTTTGACCCGCCGAATAACAAAAAGCGGTTGATCTCTCTTCCCTACACCGATGCGGCGGGCATACTGGCAGATGATAAGGTGAGCAGTCGCCGGTTGCTCATTGCAGCCCTGGAGCTTGCCGATAAACTTGGGGCGAACCATCTCGAGTTGCGTCAAGGTGGTGTTTGTCAAAGCTTTTTCCCGCAGCAAAAGACCATCGGCATGTGGTGCCACACCCGCCATAATTTTAAGACGGGGCTCCTCCGATCGCTTCCCACCACAGTGGATATACTCTGGGCGGAGCTTGCCGCTAAAGTCCGTAATCAGATCCGTAAAGCCCGGCGATGTGGTTGTGTCGCGAAAGTGGGCAAGACCGATCTCCTGACGGATTTTTATACAGTTTTCTCTGAAAATATGCGCGATCTTGGCTCCCCCGTTCATGGGCCGGAATTTTTTCAAAGCCTTATGAACAGTAAATCTCTTAGATCCGGAATCATTGTTGTCTCTCTGCATGACAAGCCTGCAGCAGCAGCTGTTTTTTTGTTGCATAATAAGACTCTTTATAATCCCTGGGCTTCATCCCTGCGGAGTTACCGGCCATTCTGTCCTAATATGCTGCTTTACTGGTCCCTGCTCGAGTGTGCGGTCAATAATCACTGTAACTGGTTCGATTTCGGCCGTTCTTCCCCAGATGCCCCCACGTGTCGGTTTAAACTCCAATGGGGAGCAGCGTTGGAACCACTTAACTGGCATGTTTTTTCACGAAAGCCACACGATTGGGATCCCCTAAGCGAATCTCTTGAAGACGATAACTGGAAAGGTGTTGATCTGGAATTTTCCCGGCGGAACGGTCCGGCAATCAGGCGATGGATCAGCTTATGAAACGACAGATCATTCAGCTCCGCTATAAAAATATCGAAGTTTTTTTGCCTCTACCGATTTTTCCGGTTATTGAAGATGTCGGCTGGTGGCAGGGAGAGGACGGGTCAGCCCGTCAGCAACCATTTCGTAACGCTTTTCCCAGGCGCCACTGTCTGGCCGATTACCAGGCTCTTGTCCGGTTGGCCGAAAGAATTGGGGTACGGATCGGCCTCGGAATGGTGCTCGGCGAATGGGATCGGAACAACTCTCTGGCAGGTATTAAAGGCGCCACCTGGATGGGCAGCAAGTGGAACAACCAGCTTAACCAGGGTCCGTGGCTTGAGGAAACGGCAGAGTATCTGCGCTGCCGACAAGATTGCCTGGAATTTGGAGTACATGGGCTTTGTCATGAATTCTGGCATAAGGGAAAGATGGAACGCTCCGAATTCCATGACCAGCATGGAATTATGCGCCCAAGAGAGGTGATCAGGTCTCATCTTGAGGCTTTTAAGATCATCCTCGAACAAAATGGATTTTTCGAATTTCCTCGTCTTTTTTTTCCTCCGGCTCTCAATCACAGTTTCGGCAACGGCAAAGAATCGATACAGGCAATCCTGCACGATTTCGGCATTCGTTATGTGATAACCCGCTTTTCCCGGGCACGACGTTTTGCTCTTCCCCTCCATGAAAAGATCACCTGGGAGTGCGACGTAGGCCTTTTGGAACGCGGACTTTCGCCTGTCCCATGGAATGTGCCGGCCGGTTGGCCAGGCTGGGATTTTTCAGGACCAATTTTGCCTCTGCACTGGGGAAATCTGCTGCATCCTGATCCCGAGTGTAATCGCAATATAGTTGATGGATGGGCTGAAATGTTGCTTGCCGGAACAGCCGGCCCTGAGCGTATGTTAGCCGAAAGTTTTGATGCCTGCTGGTGGCAGGCTGCGGCTTTTTATTTCGCTAAGCTCTCAATCGATGGTGCGTCAATTATCGTTGATCTGCAGGCAATCCCCAAGGATCTTCCGAATAGCAGTGGGTCTTTTTTCCTTAAGATACGTGGCCTTCATTCGACGCCGTTCTGCTCCCAGGATGCGCAGATAGTTTCCGACCGCATTGATGCCGGCAACATTCATACCCTGCAACTCCTCCCGGAAAAAGGAAGGAAGATAATACGCCTGAGTCTTTCCTGACAGCATTGTAAAAGCCATCGCTTACCTCATAACCCATTACCATGAGGGTTGGTTGCCAATCCGCTGGCCCATCACTTCCAGGGTGCCGACCAACAATACCATACAGTTAAGGGCCAGCTTCGTGTTTCCCAGCCATACGGAAAACCGTTTGAGCAGGGCCATCGATCAAATATCCGTCCCGCCCGTTGACCCAAAGGACTTCTTAGTTGACACTTTTGCGTTTATTGTCATAACCTGGAGGACTGGTAATAAATTATTTTGAGGGGATCTTATTTTTCAAAGGATTTTTTTTGATGACCTGCCGGAGAAACAGCCAGGCCATGGGAGGTAATATCAGGGCAAAAGCATAGCAAAGGAGCAGAAATGTCTGCTGAACACCAACCTTATCGGCGAGCCTGCCGATCAGTGGGCCTGTGCAGACGAAACCGAGGCGGAAGACAAGTGACTGCAGGGAAAGGATACCGGCTCGGTTGGCCGAAGGAATTTCCTGCTGTGCGTGGTTCAGCATCATAGGAGCGCGCAGACCTCGCATACAGGTCAGCAGGTAATAGAACAGAAAACCCCAAACCCCACCAGCCAGTCCAAGCCCCAGATAGCCTGCAAATATCAGGACCGCGAACAGGAGTATCATTTGTCGGTCCCCCAGTTTCAAATGACCGTGATAGCTGACCAGGGACGATATAGCAACGCTCAGATTTGCTACCGCCCAGATCGGTCCAAACCAGGCAATGGGGACACCTCCGTCCTGCATGTAAGGCTGGATCAGCCATACCGGATAAAAGGAGGCCAGCCCCATTATCACGTTCAAAAGGATAGTATAGCGCAGCCGCCGGTTTTCCAGAAACGCGTAGCGGGTCGACTGCAGGGCCTCGGTAAAATGGCTGGCTGGTGCTTTGAGTTGGCGCTGAGGTTCGATCAGGGTGCGTGTCAGCAACAAAGCCAAGACCCAGACAACCACCTGAATCAAAAAAGGAAGGAGCGGCGCTGTCGCGTACAGCAGTCCGGCAAAGATCGCCCCGCAGGCCTCACCTATCTGTCCCAAACCATTCATCCGGCCTTCATGGCGGGCATAGTGTTGTTCTTCGTTGTCTGCCTTCAGACTTTCATACAAAAGGGCACTGTCTGAACCGCTGATGAAGGAGAAGGAAACTCCCAGGATAATCTCGGCAACCAGGACACCGGCAAAGGAATCTGCAAAAGAATAGAGTCCCCAACCGATTATTCCGAGCAAGGAAGCGAGGTTAAGTGCGGCGCGGTAACCGATCCGGTCACTCAGGTAACCGGAAGGATACTCCATAATTACCATGGCAACGGAGTAAATCCCCTGCAGCAGCAAGATACTCGTAAGGCTCAAGCCTATATGATCCTTCCAGAACAGGGTGATAATTGCCATTGGAAACAGACTCATCTTGAGAAACGAGAAGAGGTAGAGCTTTTTTATGTTGGAACTGGTAGTGGTCATATGACTTCTTTCGCGCATCGCAGCCACTGGTGAATGCTTACCGATTGGGGATTAATTAGGATAACAGAGTACAGACCACTTTTTTCTATGAATGATCAACAGAAATCACCACAATATTTAGCAGCGATAGATTTGGGCTCCAATAGTTTTCACCTGGTAGTTGCCCGTATTGAAGACGGTCATGTGCATATTCTTGATAGCATAAAGGAAATGGTGCGCCTGGGAGGCGGTCTTGATAAAAATGGCCGATTGTCCGAAGAAGCACGTATACGCGCCCTTTCCTGTCTTGATCGTTTTGCTGAACGTGTGCAGAAATTACCTCAGGGCAGTGTGGCTGCTGTAGGAACAAATACCCTGCGTCAGGCAAAAAATTCCCGTCAGTTTTTACAAAGTGCCAGTGAGGTTTTGGGCCACCCGATCTCAATTATTGGAGGAAAGGAGGAGGCTCGTCTCATCTATCTTGGGGTATCCCACTCTCTGGTGGGGGAAGACGGGAAACGGCTGGTGATGGATATTGGCGGAGGAAGCACAGAATTGATTATCGGTGAGGGTTTTGAGCCACTTCATTTAAGCAGCCTAGAAATGGGTTGCGTGAGTGTGAGTCGATCTTTTTTTAGGGGCGGAAAACTCTGCAAGAAGAATTGGGAAGAGGCTCGCATTGCCGCCCATCTGGAATTACGTCCGGTGCGACGCGATTTTCGAGAGGTTGGCTGGAGCTCCGCTACCGGGGCCTCCGGAACTATTAAGGCCACGGGAAACATTGTGAAAGCGCTTGGGCTTGAGACCTATCATATAACCCTGGACAGTTTATACAATATACGAGACAGGATGATAGCGGCTGGACATGTTAAAGATCTTCATCTTCCCGGTTTAGATAGTGATCGGCAACCTGTTTTTGCAGGAGGACTGGCTATCCTCATGGCCACCTTTGAGGCACTTAAAATTAAAACCATGCAGGTTTCTGAAGGCGCCTTGCGAGAAGGTCTGCTGTATGAGCGTCTAGGCCGGATTCAGAGTGAAGATACACGATTGAAAACCGTTTCCAGTGTGCAGCAACGATTCCAAATCAGTCAGAAACATGCGCAAAGGGTGAGTTTAGCTTCGCACCGTCTTTTCACCGCCTGTGAAAAAGCCTGGAACCTGCGACTGGTAGACGCCGAAAGGCTGCATTGGGCAAGCAGTCTTCATGAGATTGGCCTTGCGGTTTCATTAAGTGGGTATCAGAAACATGGCGCGTACCTTCTGGCCAACGCAGATCTTCCCGGATTTTCTTTGGAAGAGCAGGACTGGATGAGTGTCCTGGTGCGTTCCCAGCGGAAAAAAATATCAGGAAAATTCTTCACAGGTTTACCGGAAAAGGACCAAAAGACCGCTTTGAGGCTGGCGATTCTTCTTCGTCTCGCCACCCTGCTCCATCGTTCTCGTAAAGACGAGACGGCAGTTATTGAACAAGTGATTGCCGGTGAAGATAATTTGACCCTGCAATTTGCACAGTATGAGTTGATAAACCATCCTATGCAAAGAGCCAGCCTTGAGCAGGAGGCCAAGTATTTAAAAAATGTGGGTTTCAATCTCAAGGTTACCTCATGACCTGCTCAGGCGCAGCTGAAATTTTCCTCTTTGAGTTTCGTTTTCGACGCGTAGCATTTATCCTGATAGAGCTGTAACGAAATGAGAAAATCGTTGACAAAATAAAAGCGAGGGTTATATATATCGTTAAATAGCGATATATGAATAAAGGAGGAAGTGCTATGAAGCCATTTATTCGAGTGATGAAAGCGCTGTCCGACCCGAATAGGGTACGGGTAGTGAAACTCCTGCAGCAAGAGGAACTCTGTGTCTGTGAGATTAAAGAGGTATTGGGTCTGGCCCAGTCTACCGTCTCCAAGCACTTGAAAATTCTAGAAGATGCCGGCCTTGTGGAAAGCAAACGGCAGGGAACCTGGATGATTTACAGTCTGGCAGATGGCAGTGAGTCGGCGTATGCGGACACAATGCTGATCAAACTCAGTGATTGGCTGGATAACGACAAAGAGCTGGACAGAATGCGTAAGGCTCTGCCTGCTGCGGCTGTTTTGCGCAGTTGTGCAGTAAAAAATTAAAGGAAACATTTATCATGAAAACAATTCAGCCCATGGATGCTGATTGCGGCTGTGACGGCAAAAAGACAGCTACGGACCAATCACCACAAAACAAAAGTTATACCTTGGCCAAGGCTGGCCTTATAGGTCTGCTCGGTTTTGTCGCCTGGTACATAATTTACAAACAGCTGGAACCTTTTTCCTATTTTTTCGCCTACTCATTGCTTGGCCTTGAAAAGGGGAGTCATCTTGGCGAAGCAACCCAGTTTTTTGTTTATGATACCCCAAAGGTGATGATGCTCCTGACGCTTATTGTCTTTGTGATTGGCATACTCCGATCTTTTTTCACCCAGGAGCGAACCCGTAAATATCTGGCCGGTAAACGAGAGACCGCAGGCAATGTGATGGCTGCCCTGCTTGGTATTGTAACCCCGTTTTGTTCCTGCTCTGCAGTACCACTTTTTATTGGTTTTGTTCAGGTTGGAGTTCCCTTAGGCGTCACCTTTTCTTTTCTTATTGCCGCTCCGATGGTCAACGAGATTGCTTTGATTCTGCTCTACGGTCTGCTTGGCTGGAAAGTTGCTGCAATTTACCTTGTGACAGGCTTGATGATTGCCATCATTTCAGGCTGGGTCATTGGCCGTTTCAAACTTGAGCATTGGATTGAAGATTGGGTACAGGCACTGCGGACAGGTGAAGCGGTCGTCGTCGAAGAAACTCTTACCTGGCCTGATCGCATTGGTCGCGGGCGGGAAGCTGTGCGGGATATTGTCGGCAAGGTATGGATCTATGTGGTTGCGGGAATTGGAGTGGGTGCAGCTATTCACGGCTATGTGCCTGAGGCTTTTATGGCCTCCATCATGGGCAAGGATGCCTGGTGGTCAGTGCCTGCCGCTGTTGTGGTTGGTATCCCCATGTACTCTAATGCCGCAGGTATAGTACCGGTAGTGGAAGCGCTCCTTGGCAAGGGGGCCGCACTGGGCACAGTACTCGCTTTTATGATGAGTGTTATCGCTTTATCCCTGCCGGAGATGGTCATTCTTCGGAAGGTGCTCAAACCAAAACTGATCGCTGTCTTTATTGGAGTGGTTGGCAGCGGCATATTATTCACGGGATTTTTATTCAATCTGATTATTTGACAGGAGTCTGTGTGCAGGATGAAGGGATTTTCTTGCCCAGGTGAGCAGTATTACAACATAACAAAATGAGGAACAATATGGAAATTAAAGTATGTGGACCAGGGTGTGCATCTTGTGAGAAAACAGAAAAAATTGTCAAGGCAGCTGTTGCGGCAAAAGGAATCGAAGCCACAATTATTAAAGTCACCGATTTCCAGGAAATTGCGCAACTGGGTATTTTCTCAACTCCAGCCGTGATTATCGACGGCAAGGTGAAATCGGTGGGTAATATCCCCAAACAGTCAGATGTTGAAAACTGGATAAGCTGAGCTATTCTTGCTTTCAGCAAGAATTCCCGGCAGAAAATAGAGTAACAGAAAGTGAAACTATCAGCCGGGTCGGGGGGATCCACCAACAGCTGACTGCAGCAAAAATCGAACGGGACCGGATGCTCTACAGTCTTGCTGTCTTGGGCAGGAAAAGCGATCTCAAAAAACGGATACATCCTGACCCTGCTTTATGGGATAATTCTATCAGAAAAGAGGATTAGGATCATGCCCTCACACTTAAGCTCGTTTCTTGTATCTTTTGTATATAAACGGTATTGATGACAGTATTATCATCGCTAGGATACCACCAATAAAAACTATTGGCCCGACAGCACCGTACCCCTGAATCAGTTGCCTGAGCTTTTCCTGATCAAAATATGAATCGATTCCTGTTACCCGTATAGCGACAATAGCCAGGGTGAGCAGGGTAAGCAGTCCCAGTTGGTGCAGCCTGCCACTTTTCTTTATTGCCGATTTTTGTACGGACTGAGCACGTTCCCGTGTAACTTTTGTTTCAAGAGTATTACGAAAATATTTTTTTACTTTCAACCGGTTCAGATAGTTAAAAGGCGTGCGGGACACCTTTGCCCTGCCGGCCATGGTTTGCCCAGGTTCAAAGAGAAGATCCAGTAGGTGGCTGGTGGGGGTAAGAGGGTTGAGGTAACTCGTACATCCCGCGCAGTAGGTGAGGATTGTTCGTCCATTCGCTTCCCGCTTACGCATGTTGCTCCATGTTTGTGCAAACTCGGGCTTAACAAAACCGACAGCTCCGCCTTCACCGCAGCAAATGGTGTTTTCCCTTGTATGCTCCATTTCCTGTACCTCAAGCCCCGTTTTACTAATGAGGGAGCGGACGGCGTTGTGAATGGTTGCGTCAAAGCGTACCGCACACGGATCATGGATTGTTACAGGAGCTTTGTTCTTGATAGCGGGGCACGGGAAATCCCTGTCCAGCTCCTCGTAGGCCGTGGTAACGGTTAATTCATCACCATAATTTTTAAATACTTTGTAGCAGTTAGTGCAGGCGACAATCACCTTGCTGATATTATGATCAAGGAGATACCTCTTTAAATCATCAAACATACTCTCAAAGAATCTCTCATCGCCAAGATCATGGGTTGGTTTTGTGCAGCAGTCCAGGACAATTCCAAGGCCTGGATTTCTTTTCTGGAGATACTGAAATATTTTGATCACCTTGTCTGGCCTGGTACCGGGCAGAGAGCATCCGGGGAAAAAGATCGTATTACATCCTGCCGGCAGCCCATAATAACTAAAACGCGGCGATATCCCTCGTCTTTCATAGTTACGGATGATTTTATACGTTGGTGGTATGCCACCGCTCTGCTGAATGGTCTCGCGCCGCATCTCAAGAAACATTTGGACCGGGTCAACTTCAAAAGGACAGACCGAAGTGCAGAGATGGCACAGGCTACATTCAAAGGCTGAAAAATCCAGCATCTCGCCGTAAGACGCAGCAATTTCCGCGGGGTTTCCATATTCCTTGAGAAATCGACATTCTTTGACACAGAGCCCACATTCCTTGCAGTTGTCAGCAACGAGGGAGAGTTGCTTGGCAAGGGATTCAGAAATGTGTGGAGACGCGGTATCAACCTGCATAATCTGTTTTTCAAAAAAATAAATTTTCCGTTCGTTGGTTTAGAGATGCGTTTTACGCGAATCGGCTGAGATCCGGTTCGTAAATTTGTCCCTGATGCACATTCTCTTTGTGGAAAGGGGCTTGTAGACTGCAGAAGTTCAATCCATTATTTTTGGTTCTCTACCATGTTGCGGTGCGGCCATTTGTCGATACCGTGCTCAAGAATAAAGAGTTTTTCATCGGGAACACCCTGGGACTTCATGTAGTCGTAGCAGCGTTTTGCTCCCCCTTCACCCCGTGGACAGATAATAACCACATCATTATTGGTCGCTTTGAACTCCACAACGGCGGGATCAATTTTAGTGCGTTCTTCATCGGATTTTACAGGATATGCGTTGGTTTCAATGGAGCCTTTGAAATGCTGCTTGGCAAAAGCCGCTTTATCCTGAATGTCAACGACGACCATAGGTTTATCTGTATCCAGCCACTGTTTAAATTCTTCCTGGTTCACATAGTTATATGAGCTGAGAAAAGCTCCCATGTTAAGGACAGAAATAAGAGCCAGGCTGAGCGTCAAAAACAATTTGTTCATTTTTTCTCCTTAAAAATCATTCCATTTCAAAACAAAGCATCAAGGGATTGTTGATGCCGATACCTGACGATAATCGTTATCTATAAACTGCCAAAGAATACTTAAATATCCGCTGATTACAAATATTGTTTTCTTATAGATGGGCCGAGAGGAATAGGGTTTCTCTATGGGATTGAAATATATGTCCTGTGTTGAAGCGGTCATAAAGGCCCAGGCTGAAGAACAGGTAGATCTGCTCTAGTTTTTTTTCTGCAACATTTGGTTAAATGGCCATATAACAAATTGTGGAGTGTATGCCATGAACTTGAAAGCTGAATGGAAGCATCTTATCTGGATTATCGCGTTATTCTTAGGTTGTTTTTGTCTGCCGGTAGGTACGCAACGCTTTGATTTTGCTATGCTCGAAGCCTTTCGTCTGGTTAAATGGTATGCCCGCGAGCATGTTCTCCTTTGTCTGGTGCCGGCTTTTTTTATTGCCGGGGCGGCAATAAATATCCTGGCAATAATTTTAACCGCCCGGATCCTCGGTCCGCAGTTGAGCATTGCCAGAGATGTTGGTGCAGTTGTTTTCAGCGTGGTGATCGGTGTTTCAATGGCTGTAAAAAGTGTTGGCAAAGTGGTGCCTGTTGAAGAAATAAAAAAAATGCTAAGATAACAAAACGAAGGAGAATTGCCATGGTTCAGGTTCAGTCCAGTTGTAGTTGTGCATGGAATAACAAAACCCCGCTAAAACTTATATATGCCTGCTCAGGTGCCGCAGACGTCGGAGAATTATCAGATCAGGCCGCTCGCAAATTGTCAAAAAGCGGCGTGAGTAAGATGTCATGTCTTGCGGGGATAGTCGGACGGGTGAGCGGATTGATGAAATTTCAACTAACAACAAATATACTTTAAGGTCATATAATGGAACTGCATTTAAGAAGAAGTCTGCATCTGGTGTTGCTCTCTCTGTTTTTCGCGCTGCAAGTGGCAACGTTTGCCAATGCGGGTAACACAACGTCGGACAGTCAAATTCCGGTACCGGGAATGGTTACAATGGTCGATTTGGGTGCAAAGAAATGCGTCCCTTGCAAAATGATGGCGCCGATCCTGGAAGATCTGGAAAAAGAATATAAGGATCGGGCAGCAATTATCTTCATCGATGTTTGGGTGAATCCGAATGCCGGCAAGAAGTTTGGCATAAGAGCCATCCCCACCCAAATATTTTATGATGCCGAGGGAAAAGAAGTCCTCAGGCATGAAGGTTTTTTCGACAAAGCCGGTATCATTGCTGAATTGCAGAAACTTGGTGTTCAATAATCATGGATCAGATTTTTCTAACTATCAATTCCTGGATGAGTCAGGGGCTTCTTTTAGGAGCCCTTGGATGTTTTTTATGGGGTATGGTGAGTGTTCTGTTTAGTCCGTGCCACCTTGCCTCAATACCTCTTATCGTTAGTTATGTCGCCGGCCAGAATCAGATTATAGAGGGGCGTAAAGCCGCTATTTATGCGGCACTGTTCACTTCAGGG
The DNA here is from genome assembly GCA_963796255.1 of uncultured delta proteobacterium. Classification (GTDB taxonomy): domain Bacteria; phylum Desulfobacterota; class Desulfobulbia; order Desulfobulbales; family Desulfocapsaceae; genus Desulforhopalus_A. Next base: position 185,131 of record CAWCLE010000001.1, read on the forward strand.
CTATTCATAACGATAGCAACGATAGGAATAGTATGCACCTTGCTGGGCAGGATGCTTGGTGATGTGGGGCCGTATATGAGTATTGTCGTAGGGGCTATCCTTGTCTGGGTATCTCTCGATTTCCTTGGTGTTGCCAAGTGCTCCATGTCTGGTGGCTTGATGGCAAAAATCCAGGTTAAAGGTTTGACCGGTGCGTTCATTCTTGGATTGGCATATGGCGTTCTTTCCGGGTCGTGTACTTTTGGCTTTATTGCTCCTATTCTGGCTATCATAACTATTCAGAGCAAAATAATTACCGGCATCATCTTTATTGTTCTGTTCGGCATAGGTCACTGCATCCCCATCGCCATCGCCGGCAGTTCGACCGCTCTGGTAAAAAGATTTCTGCAGAACAGTAGCTGGAGCAGAGGAAGTGTTCTCTTTCGAAAGTTGGCAGGTATCTGCATTGGTACTCTTGGACTCTACTTTGTCGGACAGCCACTAATGAATATGATTTGATTTGACGACAATTCTTATAATAAACTGAAAAAATATGGTTTTAACGTTATTTCCACAACAGAAATGGAGGGGATCTTCGAAAGCAGAATGACGATTCCAATACACTCCACATCGCAAAATTTAAGGATGAACATGCTACGTATTTTACTTTTAACAACTTGTCTCTGTTTGGTATGGGCTCTTGTGTCTGCAGAGACAACTGCTGCTAAACTTGGGCCTAGAGGTTATCTTCCCAATGATGTCTTTGAGTTTGAAGCCGTCGTGGAAGGTACCCGAGTGAATCACGACTTTACCATCTACAATAAAGGGGATGAGCCGCTGAAGATATTGAAGGTAAAGTCTGGTTGAGGCTGCACAGCCGCGACAAGTTCGCGGTTGATCCCTCCCGGTGGAGAGGGAAAGATTTCTGTCAGTTTTAACACTAGGAATTATAGTGGACGAAAAAAAACAGAGAGGGTGAGTATTTATACCAATGACTCCGGACATCCTCAGTTTAGCGTCCTTGTAACGGGTAAAATTGATCGGTTTGCTGAGATTATCCCCAGACAAGTAAAATTGACTGGTTCTGCCAATGAGCAGCTATATGTGGATGTCGAAATCACTCCCAATAAAAATGAGCGATTTAACCTACTGAGTGTCAAAGCAAAAGATAACAGTTTGGTCAGGGCAAAACTCATTGGACCATGCGATTCAGAAACTGGTCGATGTGATGTGCGGGTTGAAAAATTGCGAACTGCAAGTGGTAGATATAGCGATCTCATAATGATTAAAACTGACAGTCAAATAACACCGAATATCTCTATACGAGTTGGTGGAGATATCCGTTAAGAGAATCAATGGTACTTTAGATGATTTTACAAAATATCTGTACTATACAAAAAATTACCGTAGTTTTTGCCAGGAGATCCAAAATGGCGCACTGCAATGAGCACCATTATGCCCCAGAGAATTTTAATCGTGCCTTTGCATAGGTATAGCGCTCAATTTGGCCTTTGTCTTAGTCGAGGCAGGATATGGCATAGTCTCGAATTCACTGGCGCTCCTTGCATACCCCCCGTTGGCAGCAATAAATGTCGCTTGATTCTCAAGAAACGGGCATTGTCGTTCAGAGTTCACCTGCACTGGTGGGAGAGACAGCTCAACACCTCGACTATCAGCAGGAATTTGAGCTTTGCTGAGGAAATGGCTTGCTTCTTCGGTCTGGTTTTCATTGCAATCTCTTAGACTATCAAGGTTTATCCGCTTCTGCGATACAACTGTCAGCCATCTGTTTCACACACATCTGGCAATGCAGATTGCAGCGCGTGGTGAGTTCAACACATATTTTCTGAGGAAAATGAGGTCTTGACTTACTCATAGCGACTCCGGCAAAGACTCTATGAGTTGCCGTATTTCGTCTCTTACTCTTCGATAATATACAAGCTTTTCTTCGTCGGTTTTTGCATGTAAGGCAAGTTGTGGCGGGTCGTCAAATCCGTGATGAACTTTCTTTCCAGGAAAATAAGGGCATGACTCATTTGCATGACCACAGAGGGTGATAATCCAATCGAACTTCTGTAATGGTAGCTCGTCTATTATTTTCGATTGTTGCGATGAGATATCAACCCCAACTTCAGCCATCGCTTTGACTGCAAGCAGATTCAATCCATGTTTTTCTATCCCTGCAGAATACGCTTCAATTGTATCTGCTTTCAGGATTTTTGCCCATCCTTCAGCCATCTGGCTACGACAGGAATTGCCGGTGCAGAGAAATAATATTTTGACCTTTGGCTGGTTCGTTTGGCTCATTGCAATCGACCTTATTGTTGTTTGTGTGTCTGTCACAACCTGGTGTCTGAATTGAATGTAGAGGTCAAGATGGTTCCTCCGATCCTGTTAGTCAAAACGAAACTGGCTGAGATAGTCCTGCAATAATAATTTCTTTTGTGGCTCTATGGGTGGACAGTCGTTGTGGTCTTTACTGCCTTCTATCACCCGGACAGCAAAAACCATACAGGTTGGCTGGTTACATTGTTTACAATTGGTTTTCGGCAGCAGTTTTAATACCTCAATCAGGACTGGTTGTCGCATGCTTTCAGTACTTGGCTCTATTTCATGTCGCTTTTCCCAGGTTTCATTAATTTCCCGCTGCAGCCAGGCAACGATTTTTTCAGCTTCATCGCCATCCCGCAAGGCATTAACGGCAATTTTTTTTGGATGAATGGTAATCAGTTTGCCATAATTTTTTAATAGAAGCGAAGGTGGTTCCTGGGTGTAAATAAATCCGCCGAGAACAGAATTGAGAAAAGGAAGAACCTCACGAACATCATTTTCAAGATGAGCAAAGCAATGTACTCCCTTGGCTGCCGAATCACATTTAGATTTTAATATCTCAAGAGTATATCCTGTGAGTAACATCTGTTCTCCCAAATAAAATTGTAGCGATTTTAACTCTCCGTAACATCCTTCACACGGACATGGCAGACACCGGCAAGCGTCTTTTTTTCAAAAGGAAAATACTTTTGTTTAAAGCGTAGCGCGACTCCGACCAGCCCAATCAAAACAGGAACCTCAACCAGTGGGCCAATGACCGCGGCAAATGCTACTCCAGAGTTAATCCCGAATACCGCAATAGCTACGGCAATTGCCAGTTCAAAGTTGTTTGAAGCGGCGGTGAAGCTGAGTGTTGTGGTTTGTTCGTATGTGGCCCCAACTTTCATGGACAGGAAAAATGAAAGCAGGAACATGATAAGAAAATATATGGTCAGAGGTATGGCTATGCGTATGACATCGAATGGCAATTGAACGATGTATTCTCCTTTTAAAGCAAACATCACCAAAATGGTAAAAAGAAGAAAAATCAGGGTAAACGGACTAATCTTTGGGATAAAGACCTCTTCATACCATTCTTTCCCTTTCATTTTAATACCAATAAACCTGGTTATCATGCCACCGAGGAACGGGATGCCCAGATAGATAAAGACAGATTGAGCTATCTGGCGGATAGAAATATCTACGACAGCACCTTCAAGGCCAAACCATTTGGGCACGATGGTGATGAAAATCCAAGCATAGAAAGAAAAGAAAAAAACCTGAAAGATGGAGTTGAAGGCAACCAGGCCGGCACAATACTCACTATCTCCGTCGGCCAATTCATTCCAGACAATGACCATGGCGATACAACGGGCAAGTCCAATGAGGATGAGACCGACCATATATTCGTGGTGACCGGACAAAAAAGTGATGGCCAGCAAAAACATCAGGATCGGACCAATTATCCAGTTTTGTACGAGTGATAATGCCAGGACCTTGGTGTTTTTGAAGACCTGTCCAAGTTCCTCATATTTTACTTTTGCCAGGGGTGGATACATCATCATAATCAAGCCGATAGCGATGGGAATGTTAGTTGTTCCAACCTGGAAAGAATTGATGATATCTTTTACGGGCGGATATAAATAGCCCGTCATTACCCCGACGAACATCGCCAGGAAAATCCAAAGAGTAAGAAAACGATCAAGAAAGGAGAGTTTTTTTGGTTCAGTTTTCATCTTTAGCCTTTTTCATAGTTATGGGTTGGCTCTGATTAATTACACGCTTGTTGGTCTTTTTTCCCAAGGTGGCAGATAAGTTTTTGATGATCAGCTTTAACCTCTTCGAGACCAGCGAGATATTGAAGGATGAGGCTATGGACTGAATTATCAGAGATACTGGTGTCAAATTGATAATACATCCATTTCCCACGCCTGGTGCCATATATCCACTTTGAATTTTTCAAGTATGCCAGATGTCGTGACGCTGTGGATTGAGGTAATTGCAAAACTTCCATAATGTCGCAAACACAAAGTTCGCCGTGTGCCAACAACCCAAGCATCCGCAATCTTGTTTCATCTCCAAGTGCTTTGAACATTTGCATGTTTTCTTGTAGGCTGGCGTCTTGATTGGACGAACGTTCTTGTGTTCTGCTCTCCATAATAATTATCCCTTTTCTTGCTGACGCAGTAGAGTGTGAGCGACAAAGCTCTTTATTGTTCTATTTAATCCGCATATGCAGATATATCAATCATGTTTCTGCTTTGGTTGTTACGGATGAAAAAGCACTTGGATGAATTTTGGTTTTTTCGATGGGCTGAAACAAAAGGTAGTGAGTGCGTTTTAATGCCCTGACCATAAAAAATCTGGCGGTTCATCAGAGAATATGTAGCCAAGCAGCCTGAGGTTGAAGTTGCTGCCTTGGCCCTTCTGAAGTTTACGTTTTCCGCCAGCCTAAATGAGTTTCTCCTCTCCTCACTTCAATTTTCAAAACTGCAGATTTTTGTTCAAATGCCCGTTTGGTGGACGTGTTGGCTGGAATACCTGATTTCAGTAGTACCCGGGTTACAATTGAAAAATTAGTTTAATAGTCATTTGGGCTGGATGTGTTGAGCTTCCTCTTTTGCAGCGGTTAGCGAAATAATCCAGAGAATACTTTTTTCAGCATTGCCTCATCAATTTTATCTTTAAGCTGTTGTTCATACTCATCCGATTCAGGTGCAGATTCTAAGGGGAGAGATTTTCTAATCTCCTCTGTTGTATCAGTTTCATCCGTATCGATTGTTTCAGACAAATACTGTGAGTCATCTTCACAGAAGCAGTCATAGCGATGGGTTTCAATCCAACGATCTGTATCGTCGTGACTGCCGACAAAAGTAATGAAAAGGTCCTGGCCAACTTTTACAGTGACAAGTCGATGTCCGTGGCTAAGATCATATTTGACGCAATTTTTTAGTCGGTACTCTCCGTTCTTGGTCCGTTTAGAACTTATAACGTTATCGCGCCATTCGGCCTGTCTGATACATTCTATAATTTGCAGATATTGTGATGCCACTAAGGCACCTTGTTTGCCTTTCATCTGCAGTTTTTCAATATAACAATCAATATTTCTGGAAATATGCAGGTAGCGCAATTTTTTCAATCCTCGTATAAAACCATAAATGACATATATATGAATTTTATAGTAATAGAGCTAGGATTCATCGTTTGTTTTAATATGTCAAATACTTAATTTCTATGTGTGAGGGGATTGCGATTGGTCTGTCCTATTAAAACCGATGCGATTTTGTCTCGATACATTGGTAAGACGGATGGAAGGTCAAGGGTTGATCTGGTATTCCTGTTTGTGCTCACTGTTAATCTTGAGTAAAAAGTGTGTTTCCATGCTGGTATTCAATTGCTGACAACAATATTGAAACCCGAATAAAAACTGGAGAATTGTCCTCATGATAATGCAATTTAAGGCACTCAAATGTTAATGTACCAATGAAGATTCTTCATCTCATCAGTCAGCATCCGGAAAGTACGGGCAGTGGATTTTATCTGCAAAATATTATCCGCCAAGCAACGGTTGCCGGATATCAAAATTTTCTTGTTGCGGGACTCTCCGGCAACAGGCTGCCTCAACTCGATTGCATAAAAATGGAGTCCTGCCGTTTTGTTCACTTCGACCAGGGTGTGCTGGATTACACTATTCCAGGTATGAGTGACGTCATGCCCTACCCAAGTTCTATCTTTGGTACACTTTTACCTGCTCAAATTGATACTTATGAGCAGGTATTTGGTGATGTTATCGAACATGCGGTTGGTGATTTTTCTCCCGATATCATCCACAGCCACCATCTCTGGCTTGCAAGCGCCGTTGCCCGAGAACGCATGTCCACCATCCCGATGGTGACATCCTGCCACTCTACTGATCTTCGCCAGTTTCTCCAGTGTCCGCATCTAAGAGACAGAATCCAGCCCCATTGCCAAAAAATCAACCGGGTGCTGGCCCTGAGCGGAGATCAGGCAGAAAGAATAAAGGAGCTCTATTCCATAACCTCCGAGCGAATCGACATCGTCGGCGGTGGTTATGACGAGACTCTTTTCAGCCTGCAACGAAAGAACAAATCTTCTCGAGTACAGATGCTCTACGCAGGCAAGCTCAGTTTCTCAAAAGGGGTTGATGTACTGCTCCGGAGCGTTCAATCCATTAGTGAAGGTGGAGTACATCTTCATCTTGCAGGCTCCGGAACCGGGGAAGAAGAACAATACTGCCTGGAACTGGCAGCAAAAGCGGGTGCTTTAGTCACTATTCATGGGCGGATAAGCCAGCAGGAACTGGCTCGGTTGATGGGAAGCTGCCATCTTTTCATTCTGCCTTCTTTTTATGAAGGCCTGCCGCTGGTGCTCCTCGAAGCACTTGCCTCCGGTTGTCGAATTATTACTACCGATCTTCCCGGCTGTAAGGAACTGCTAGGGGACGCAGATGCGGATCTGGTCCAATTCATAAAACTGCCGGTGATGCAACAGATAGATCGTCCAGAACCAGAAGATCTGTCTGTCGTTGAGAAGCGTTTGCGGGCAGCGATAAACTCCATGGTGGCCCGGGTGCTTGCATCACCCTCGCCGGATCCAAAAAATATTCAAAAGATAACATCTCGATTTGGTTGGCAAGCGGTTTTCAAGAGAATTAAGCTGGCCTATGAAAAAGTGCTCAGCAGCTGATTGCCACTGCGGCGATGTCGTCGTGCAGCTTGAAGCGGGGGTATTTACGACAAGCCGGATCTTGTTGCTGAAGATGCCGGACATGATCGCGGACCAAATGAAGCCCCCCAAGGCGATAAAGTTCGACAAAGGATTGCCAGTCATGTTCTTCGTATGGGTTTTCCCGGGGGAGATGCAGTCCATCGGTAAAGAGCAGAACATCACTGACATCGGTCAGGTTTTCATAGCCGTGGTGGATAAAATTCAGAGCCTCGGGTTCACCGTTCAATACACCGTAACTAATGTTCATTTCCAGGGCAGGATGCTATTTGTCTATGACAATATGCGTGATTTTAGCTTGCCTGTTCGCAACTCCACTCGGAAAAAGCAACGCAGAGAATACGCCTCTCGCTTTCCTGACAACGTCATAACAGATAATCAACAGCGGTTGATTTCTAATTCTGGTTTGGTACTTGCCAAGTACGCAGGCAAGAGCTGAGAACGGACAGCTATTGAAAATTTTTGGGTATCTATCGCAACCGAATCATCGGTTTTTACTATTTGACAACAGGCTTGTACTTATGTGAAATACAAGCCGCAATTTGATCATGGATACAAGCTAAAATCAGAGCGGGGGTAGGGAGCGAGGCAATGACGAACAGAGAAGATGGAAACCGGCCGATTGAAACCGGCCGTTTCATTCCGATAATGGAATGTGCTGTCCGCTGGATACTCGGTGGCATCTTCATCTACTCCGGTTCAGTCAAAATTATGGATCCGTCGCGATTTGCCGAGATCATCGCCGGATTTGGCATGCTGCCCGAGGTATTGATCTTCCCACTGGCAGTGCTGCTGCCAGTCATCGAGATGGTGGCCGGTATCGGCCTGCTCTTTTCCGTGCGTGGCAGCCTCTCAATCATTGCCGCGATGCTGGTCATATTTATCGCCGTTCTCCTGTATGGAATTCATCTGGGGCTGGATGTCGATTGCGGTTGTTTTGGGCCGGAAGACCCGGAACAGGCGTACAAGGGGCTCAAGGCTGCCCTGGCTCGTGATGCAGTGATGATGGCGGCAGTAGTGTTTGTCTTTTGGAGTCGCGTTCGTACCCGTAAGCGGGCAGCCGTGTAAAATATCAACTGATTATCAAGGAGAAAACGAAGTGGACACAAAAAAAATTTTGTGCGGAATTATGGTTGGTTTATTCGTTGTCGGTATAAGTGCATCAGCTTTTGCCTTCGGTAAGGATAAATTCGAGGCAGAGGTGGAAAAGGAGCAGGAAGCTGTCACCCTGCTTCGGGAGGTGCAGCAGGGTGGCTATGGAATCGTCACTACCGAGGAACTCAAAGGCATGATCGATGCAAAGAAAGAAATCCTGATCATCGATACCATGCCGTATGAGGTTTCGTACAAAAAGAATCATGTTCCCGGCGCCAAGCAGTTTCTCTTTCCGATCGCGGAGATGCCACAATGGGATGTGAAAGAAACCGACGGCAAGACCGTTGAGGATTTCAAGACCATGCTTGGCCCTGATAAAGACAGGATGATCGTCGTTTATTGCGGCTTTGTCAAATGCACCCGTAGCCACAATGGCGCCGCCTGGGCAAAAAAGCTTGGTTATAACAACGTCTTCCGGTATCCTGGCGGTATTTTTGCCTGGAAAGGGGCGGGCTATCCAGTCGATTCTGAGAAATAATTGCATTCTCTGTCGCCAGGGCAAAGTCGTTGCCCTGGCAGCAGAATTCCCGTTTCTGCTTGTTTGTGCTCTGGTAATTTCCCAATTCGATTTTGACTTCCTCTTCGCCATTACTCTCTGTTCTATCCGACATTCATGAAAGATGCCCCCTTCCGGTTACCCGGCCGGCAGTCACCTGGCAGATCTATCAACAAAGATTGACCATGGATATATTTATGATTATTTCATTTAGTCATATGGCTAAGTATGCAAATAAATTAAGGCTCATATGGACAATTTAATAGCATTATTCAAGGCACTGTCAGATCGGAATCGCCTCAGGATCGTAGCGGCACTAATGAAATACGAAGAACTTTGTGCCTGTCAGATCATTGAGCTGATGCAGGTAACCGGGGCTACCGTTTCCCGGCACATGGGTGTATTGATTGCATCCGACTTTATCGATAACAGGAAAGACGGTCGCTGGGTTTATTATCGTTTGCGCCGGGAGTTGGTTGAGTTCGCCAGTCTTGTTCAGTGGATAGAAAAACGGCTTGCCAACGATTCGGATATTGCCCGTGATGCGAAAAAGCTGGCAGAGATCCTCGCCTGTGATCCGGAAGATATTAGCCGGCAACAGCGCAACGATGCCTGTCACGCCAGCAGTGAGAAGTGAAAAGAGGAAATTGAAAATGGACGAGATGTGAAAGGTGCTTTTTTTTGTGCACCGGAAACTCATGCCGCAGCCAGATGGCTGAAGGCTGGACGAAGGGGTTTCCGAAGAGGAACTAATTCATTGTAATTGATTGTTACCGCAAGGTAAGAGACGTGATTAAAGCGTTCGTTGAAACTTTGCCGATGTATTGAATTTAAAAAGGATGAAAAATATGGCAAGCAGAGAGAGTGATCTTGTCCGGGAACAGGTACGGAGCCGTTACGCTGAGATAGCAAAAACCAGTGACTCTTGTTGCTCAAGCAGTTGTTGTACGCCGGCATCATTGGGTGACGGTAGTCTTTCAAATCGAATGGGCTATTCAGAAGATGAATTGGCAACTGTTCCGGATGGATCGAACATGGGGCTAGGCTGTGGTAATCCTCAGCTGATAGCAGCATTGCAGCCGGATGAAGTAGTTCTTGATCTCGGTAGCGGTGGTGGTTTCGATTGTTTTCTGGCGGCTCGCCAAGTTGGTGCGGACGGACGAGTGATCGGGGTGGATATGACCCCGGAGATGATAGCAAAGGCAAGAGAGAATGCCAGAAAAAGTGAGTTTGAAAATGTGGAGTTTCGATTGGGAGAAATCGAACATCTGCCCGTCGCTGACAGCTCCATCGATATCATCATCTCCAATTGTGTAATCAATCTCTCTCCAGCAAAGGAACAGGTTCTTCGTGAAGCATATCGGGTATTGCGGGCAGATGGCAGGTTGGTTGTGTCCGATGTCGTCGCTATCTCGACGATACCGGAGAATATAAAGAGGAACATCGATGCCCATCGCGGCTGTGTCGCGGGAGCAGTGGAAGTGGCTAAAATAGAGCAAATGCTTCGTCGTGCTGGTTTTGTGAAAATATCGGTTGAAGTGCAGGAAAGTAGCGATTTATTGATCCGTGACTGGTTCCCGTCGCTGATTTTTTCGATCTTTGTCCTCGTTGGCAACCCGCTCATTGTTTTAATCATCATGGGGTGATGGGGTATCGCCGCCGTACCAGTTTTCTCGCCGGTCTCAGGGTGGCCCAAATCAGCGAGTTTTCGCTTATCGTCGCGGCACTGGGAATGAGTATCGGCCACATTACCGAAGGGACGATGGGGCTGATCACCCTCGTGGGAGTGTTCACCATATTCTTATCTACCTATATGATCCTCTATTCCTCCCAGCTTTATCGTGTTCTCTCTTTTAGTCATTGGTCGTATAAAGGCAAATTAATTTGGTTTCTTAATCTGTTGGGACTTAGCCTACCCCTTTCTCGACTAGTAGTTTAATCCACATAACCGCTTCCTATGGCTGAGAAAGGGAGTTGTAGTTCCAATTCCGGAACCTGGCTTGCAATCCACGCGACAAAAGTGTTACTATTGGGCCCAGGTAGCGCTTTATAGGTCGTTTTCCAAGGGTAATCCCTGGCTGCCTGGTCGATAGCATCTATCAATTTATCAGTTCCTGCACCACGATAGTCTTTTAACACCTTCGGTTTCATTCCATACCAGTATCGATCTGGAATATCCCTAGCCACTCTCATCACAGGTTCGCTACGAGAGCTGCGCCAGCCGATCACATCATAAACGGTGTAAAAGTCTTCACCTGATCGTTTAGATGCTATCCATGTATGGATAGCAAACCAGCCACGCCAACCCCATGCATCTGCTCCATATACCTGAACTATTGCTTCCTTCGAACTTGACGGATCCGGCGCAATTCCCGCAGAATCACGCCTGGCTGTCCTCCAATCTTTATTTAGGCTGCAACCTGTCATCAATAGCAGGAACAGTATGATTATCGTCAGATATTTCAGAGACATTGAAGATTTATAAGTTGAGTTGGTAGTATTTTTTAAGGTTGTCGCATCTTTTATTACAATTTAAAACCAGAGAATCGCCTTGGCAATCCTCTATAGTCTTTTTTATGAGTGATTTGGTGTTTTACTTTTGGTTGTGCCTCTTCGGAACGATCGCGATTTCGCCCACAAAATTTGTACAACGTGGGATAGAATTTATTAAGAAGAGGCTATCAGTTTAGAGACCAAAGCATCGTTTTAATCTATTTATTCGCATGCAATTATCTAATTGTCCTAATTGTCTTTCATGGTTACCATTAGGCGAAGTGGCTAAGAAGTAAAAATTTTTAACAAGTAGGATGCTGCTCATTGAAAATAGCTTCGAAAATTGGCTTGATACCAGAGAGATTGATAGCGTTTCCAAGCTCGAAAAAAAAGGTTTAGATAAATTGTTTAGTGTTTTCAAAATAGGCTAATTTTATTGATGGAGGACCTGGAGAATAACAATTCAGGAACCTGCATGGAAATTTTTTCAATTGATAACTGGATATCGTACAGGGCGTCTGGAACACTTCTTTTCAGACGCCCCCTGCTGTCCACTATGTTTCCATGTACGATTTTGACATATCATCCTCAATAATTCGTAAAGAATCCCATCCTAAAGGAGAGAAATAATGGTAGATATCAACAAAATTTTAGGCCAGTTAATGGGAAGTGGTGCAGCAGGAGGTCTGGTTGGTGGTTTGGCTGGAGGTCTGGCTACTAATATGTTAACCAGCAAAAAGGGCCGCAAGCTAGGAACAAACGCTCTGAAAATGGGCGGCATAGCAGCCGTAGGTGCAATGGCTTATGGAGCGTTTCAAAAGTATAACAGCTCCCAATCAGCAGCTCCACCACCTGCTGCACAACAAGCAAATCCTCCTCTTCCATCAGCACCAGAGGGTTCTCCATTTTTACCAGCTCAAAGTGATTCGGCCGGCATGCAGAATCTCAGTCTGACGCTTGTGAGAGCAATGATTGCAGCAGCCAGATCAGATGGCCGATTGGATGCCCAGGAAAGTCAAGCAATTTTCCAGCGTATACAGACTCTTGACTTACCAGCTGAAGAACGTGATCTTCTTATTCAGGAAATGGGCAAGCCCGTTGATATGGACTCAATAGTGCAAAGCGCCACGAGTCAGGAGGTTGCTGCAGAAATTTACCTTGCCTCTCTTCTTGCAATAGATGTTGATACAGTTGAAGAGCATTCCTACCTTGGCATGCTTGCCGCCCGTATGCGCCTTCCTCAAGGGCTAGTGACCGAATTGCATATGCAGATACAAAATAATACCAATTCAGCTGCTGCATGCTCAAAATTAACAGTGTAACCATACGCAATGTTTACTGATCTCTTTTGTAAATATCAGTATATGCTTTTTTCGTATCATCTTAGGTAACAAGACCCTGGGGCGGAGGGAGCTCTCCAAATAATTTTCAGCTACTATCTGAAAATTATTTGGAATCAGCTTCAAAAAAGAGCTTTTGATGGGCAGCCTCAGAGATAGCAGCTACTGCAGGATGCCTGATAATCCGTTCCACCGAGATAGCATAAAATTTTTCTCTGATTTTATCAGTACGTCCGATAAGCTGGACTTGAAATTGGAGTTTAACCTCTTTCTCGATAACTGTTGGGGCCATAAAGACACCTTCTCCTGCTTGGCCAAAGACGGTCAGTAATGCATTATCATCAAACTCGCCTATTATTATCGGGTGTACACCAATCCTTTCAAACCACTGGTCGAGGTTCCCCCGTAATGAGCTCATCGCCATTGGCAGGAGCATTGGCGCTTGATCAAGAGAATAAGGGAAGTTGCTCTTGAGCGGTTTGGCCAGTTTTTCTACGCCAAAAAAAGACACACCGCACTCGCCTAAAAGATGGTTGTATGCCTTAATACTTAAACTTGATCGTAGCGGAGTATCTGTCAGGACTACATCGAGTTTATGCATAGCCAGATCGGCAAGCAATTGTTCGTCCTTACCCTCATGGCAAATTAGGCGAACCCGATCGGGTAATTTACCTGCCGGCTCAAGAAGCTTGCGGGCTATTAGTTTTGGCACAACGTCGACAAGGCCAACTTTCAGGGAGATAGGACCAGCCACAGTTCGCCCGCGCAAGGAATCCAACATCTCCCGGCCCAGGGAAAAAATCTCATCGGCATATCGATAAACAAGATGTCCCATTTCTGTAGGCTCAAGATTACGTCCTACACGCTTGAAAAGTTTTGCCCCTAAAATTTCTTCAAATTTGGACAATTGAGCGCTCACTGTTGATTGGGCCAGGCTGAGTTTGGTGCTGGCTGCAGTGATACTACCTTCTTGCATTACCGTCCAGAAGTAGAAAAGATGGTGATAGTTAAGCCATTCCATAATCTTTTGATTCCCTGACTTTTACTTTGTATTGCTCTGCGCCGTGTTGTTTCGTTTCGAATATTTCGAACTATTGTAGCATATTTATCTAATTGATCTAATCATACTTTAGCTTTACTCTTTAATAAAGCATTGATTGAAGAAGAGCCTTAAAAATAAAATAGTACTATCGGTTTATTATAGTGCGATCACTTATAGTCCCGATGTGGGATGTGTATAAAAAAAATTAAAATGGAGAAGAATGAAGACTATGACAACCTTATGGAAGGGAATCGCACCAATTTTTCTGATGCTTATTGCTTGCACCCTCATTGAAGGTGGGTTGATGGCGGATTATGCCGATGCCCGTTCTAAGATGGGGGGGAAATCCTTCAGCTCAACCCCTAAGAAAGCACCGGCGAGTGCTCCGGCAAGTACACCTGCAACAGGTAGCGGCCTTGGTCGCGGGCTGATGGGAGGTCTTGTTGGTGGAGCAATAGGTGGCATGCTGTTTGGTTCGATGTTCGGGGCTGGAGGCTCCGGCATGGGAATTCTCCCCCTGTTGCTTCTTGGTGGAGGTGCATTCTTTCTCTATAGAAGATTCGCCAGAGCCCGGCAAGTAGCCGGTAATAACACGTCAAACCACCACGCCCGACAAGGCGCTGCGCTATCTAACATCTTTGGTGGCGGTATCGACAATACCCCTCGACCACCGGTGAGTATCGGTGAAAATCTAGTCAATGACGGTATCTACCAGATCAGGCAATCAGACAGCGATTTCGATCCTGCCTATTTCACGGAAATAGCTTCCGATGTCTTTTTTAAAGTGCAGGCCGGCTGGATGCGCCGAGACCTCGATTCTTATCGCCATCTTCTTGGCGAGCAGCTGGCTGAGGAGTATGCGGAACATTTTGTGGAATTGCGCAGCAATGGGCATATCAACAAACTGGAGTCCATTGCCATTCGCGGAGTAGAGATTATTCAAGCGGGCAGTGATGGCCGCGAAGACTTCGTCACGGTGCTGCTTACCGCGAATCTTCTTGATTACACAGTCGATGATAAGAGCGGTGAACTGGTTTCGGGCAGCATGACCAATCCCGTCAAGTTCCGAGAGAAGTGGACATGGGCGAGACCTACCGGTACCCAAAACTGGAAGCTGGAAGGTATTAAAGAAGGTTGATCAGTATCCGCCGGCACAAATCTTACTCTACTTTTAACCTTTAAAAACAAACACAAGCCAGGAGAACAACAAATGAAAAAAGTAAGCGAATCTGCCACCAAACTTAAAGAGCTCATCAAGCACATCATCGACGATCTCGAGGTAACCCCGGCAGAATACCAGCAAATTATGGATTGCGCACACGAGGACGGTCATATCGATAAGGAGGAAGAGGTTTTGCTGGCCCAGTTCCAAGCCATGATCAGTAATGGAACCATCAAGCGGGTCAGAGGCTGAGACAGTCGGCCACTTTTGCCTCAGCCGGTATGGGGATTACCGGATGGGGCAAACCGATTCGCGACTGGCAGTCTGCAGTATCGTTACATAATTTGTGAGTTTCAACCCTCTTCTCCATTTTTTACTGTCCACCACATACCATCCCTTTAAGGCAATCTTTACTTTGGCTTGTAGTAGGTTTGGTTTATTGATTGTCAGTTCTCGGATCCTTGTCTGGGGGGCGGTAAAAATAGCTCATGGCTATGGCGTCAGTGATTTGATCGTCGGCTTGACAATAGTGGCTCTAGGCACATCTCTTCCAGAATTAGCCTCTTCTGTGATGGCTGCCCGCAAAGGAGAACATGACATTGCTTTAGGCAATATACTTGGATCCAACCTTTTCAATACGCTGGCAGTGGCCGGAATCGCTGTGGCGATTCATCCCGCAACTGTTGCCCCGGAAGTTCTATCCAGAGATGTATTGACCATGACCATTCTGACGTTTCTCCTTTTTTGCCGCCAGCTATATAGGATACACTGCCTGTTTAGTCATGAAAGTTCTTGGATAATAAGATAGGCTTGAATCTATTTCGATCTATTTCATCTTCACTAAACTCTGGTTGGCATCAGCTATATTATATGGAAAAAATAATTAAAAATGACATGCATGTTGCTGTCGAAACTGCATTCAGCAGAGCAGTTCGAGATTATATCGATTCTAGGAGGAAGAAGGTCCCGGAATTCGTGCAGACACATTTTTCATTTTCCGGGGCAATAAAAATAAACAGAAAGGCGTTTGGTAAAGATCTTGTCAAAGCTCCTCTGAACATAGCTTGGGCACTACCCTACACAGCAATCCAGATGACATCTTTGCTGTTTAAACAGGTAGGACTCAAAAAGATCAATAAACTGATGCAAAACGTACCGGCTGGATTTAAAACATCGGTCCAGGAGGAGATTAACTCCCTCATATTTAACCAGCTACTGGAACTGCCAAACGGAAAAGGCCAGGGAAAAAACGTAACTGACGCACTGCTTTTAGAAATCCTGGAGCAACCGGAGGTAAAAAGTCTTTTTCAGGATCACCTGGCCCAGATAATGAGCCAATCTCAACGAGAGGGATACAGGGTAGCCCTGGAAAAACGGCTCAAGGAATACTCCTTGAGCCGAAACGCCGTATCCGAACTTGCCGGAAATATTATTACCCTTGCCACAGGGGCAGGTGTTATGGGTAAAATGACACCCGGGGGCATTAGTTTCGGTACGCTTCTGGCTGCAACCATTGCCCAACAGAGTGCCATCTCCGGTTTTTTTATGGGGTCTACCCTTGGAGGGTTGTATTATGGGATGTTTCCGGCCTCGGCATCAATGGGATTGGCGGTAGCATCCACCAGTACTGTGTTGGCGACTCTGGCTATTTTTTCCGCTTTTTCAGGTGTAATCACCGACCCTATTCAAGCTCGATTGGGAATACATGAGAAAAGACTCAATCGGCTGATAGACAGCCTGGAAAATACTCTTCTGGATAAAGGGGATTCAGATTTTAACCTTAGAGTAAAGTATCTGGCAAGGGTCTTTGACCTTTTCGATCTGCTAAAAACGGCCGCTCACGCCATCGTTTAACCATCCATTGGCTGAACGGAAAAATCCCAATGGTGCTGTGCCGCGTGGTAATGATTCGCTGAAGACAATTCATTCTGATATCTACGCCCCTGAAAAATCTGCGTTTGGCAGTATCACTCCCCGCGAGATGGATATTTTGAGATTATTGGCTATGGGAAAGACCAGCAGACAGATCGGTGACGAGCTCTTTATCAGTCACCATACCGTCGACACCCATAGGCGAAACTTATTGAAAAAGCTCAAATGTAATTCAGTCGTCGAACTAACCCGATTAGCTTTTCAAAATGGGTTACTTTAGTGACCCTAGATAATTACTGAACAAATCAGAAGGATCTTTTGAGCAGTTTGCAAGATACTAACGCAACTAACTGAGATACTGCTATGCTATATCTATCGTGCAACCGGGTGTGGCAAAAATGAAGTAATTTCTCAGTCGCTTTTTTTGTTTGGAGCCATGACGAGCAAACTTTACGGTTCACAAGGATTAGGTCAGCTTGTGTGCACTACTTTCAGATGAAGAATTGAAATAAAAAAACGGAAATAAATTAAGGGTTGAAAAAATCAACTATATAATTAAAAGCAGTAGTTATTATAATCACAGTAAGCATCCATTTAATTGCCTTTGCCGGAACAAATTTTTGGCAGTAAGCACCGAGGTACATTCCTGCTATTCCCCCAATTCCGAACAACCCCCCTAAAAGCCGATCTGGTGCCACTGACAAATTTGGATAGTAGGGTGCGATGACCTCGTAAAAAGCGACACCAGCAACCGACGTAACAAAAGTGCCCATCAGGGCAGCTCCAGCCACGGTATAAATCGGCAGACCGAAAAACGTTACAAAAAAAGGAGCGATAATGGACCCACCGCCGATGCCATAGATGCCTCCTGCAATGCCCACAATAAGGCTTAGGGTAAAAATACCCCAAAACGAAACATCGAACGATTCATCATAAAAAGTGTAGCTCAGCCGCCTGAGGTTGAAGGAGGTAACCGTAGTTGCCTTCAAATGAGTTTTGTCAGCAATGCTCATTGAATTGGATCTTGATCGGTAGCTTTTTATCAATTCTTGAAAGCGTTTTTCGCTATTGTTTTTGCTACCTCTTCCATCTTTATTCTTCAGCAAATCTCTCACCATCCTAAGCCCAATATAGAGCAGGACAGCAGCGGCAAAGAGCTTGAAATTCTTTGGATCAGGCAAATAGGTTACGCGTACCATGGCTCCGATCAGTACACCTGGTAGCGTACCCATGATCACAACCCATGTTAGAGGCCACACCATTCGACCCTCACGCCAGTAACGGTAAACGCCGCTGGGAATGGCTACGATGTTATAAACTTGGTTGGTGGAACTCACGGATGGGGATGTGTATCCAAGAAACGACATCTGGAACGGTAGCAATAAAAAGGCTCCCGAAATTCCCCCCATAGAGGTGAAAAATGAAACTACAAAAGCAACACAAGGAGGTATCCAGAGGGAAACTTCAATGCCTGAACTTTGAAAAAACATGCTTTCACCTCTATTCCAACGAAAAAAGGCTAGTCGAGCAATGTTAAAAATAGAGCAAGATTGTAATCCTTAGTAATTATAAGTAATTTCTAGTCTAGATATACCTGTAGCTGGTCATTTCTGTCAACATTAAGTTTCTGTCTTATCTTCTCAAATAGGGATCTGCTTACATAGGATAAATAATGTTAGACACTGTGCCTGACGCCACAGAACAGTCCGGCCGCGTGCCAAGATACTAACTGAAACACGACACGATCTGTCGGATCGCTGCCCGCACAGCTATGAAAGTAGAATCTTACATCTGGTTTGCTTGAAATGGAGCAACATTTCAACAAAGTTCTTGCTTGAGATGACCAAGCTGCCTTTGCGGGATTCTCAGGAACAGTCTAATTTTCTGCAGTTCAGTCGAAACTCATGCCTTTCCAGTGAGTATCTTTTTCAAAGGAATTACCGCTAAACAAATGATCCGGCAGCCGGACATGCAAGGGCGGCAAAAGGAATGCATCCCACTTCATCTAGGTGCTCACCCAGGACCTCCCGTACATCTTTCTCTAAAACTCTAAATCCTTGTTTAAAAACATCTTCAGGCTCACCCCCAGTGTCGACATCCTGTTAGAAAAAGAGATGCACGAGAATCCCGCCGACCAGCCAGACCAAGGCGAGCATTGCTACCCAGAAGACGATTTTCTCGGAAGTTTTGTCACCCATCATGGACATGGCCATCTTGTTTTTCAGCTTCCAGAAGGTGAGGCTGAGTCCGAGGAAAAAGACATTTAAAAACAGGGTGTAGTCGACCTTAAAGAACTCCCGGTCGGTGACACTTCTGGCAGCCTCCTCCCCTGGTAAAAGACCTAAAAGAGCAAATCCGTAGTGCATGATTAGGGCGGTCGCGATCAGTACGACCAGGAATACTGCCAGGATGTAGAGAGCCATCTTCCAGCCATAGTACTTTGCCTGGATGCGCAGCACTGGAAAGACCACCAAATCACTAAAGATGAAGGCCATGATGCCCGCAAAGGACACTCCGTTTGAGAACAGGACAGCTGCCAAGGGTATGTTGCCCATGGAGCCTATAAAGGTGAAGAAGGCGGCTACAGGCCCGATCAGGGTATGCAGAAGGATTTGCCAGAAGGCGGGATTTTCAGTCCCCGAACCCACGAACAGGGTCTGAAAGAATTCTCTGGGAATGAAGACGGCAATAAATCCTGCCACAGTAAACCCGATGGTTACATCCTTCCAAACCATCTGCCACTCCATAACGTATTGGCTGGCAACCTTGCGCCAGCCTTCCTTGGACCGAATCAGTCGCTTCCAGTCCGGGACATCTTGTTCTTCTTTCTCGCCGGTTTCCTCACGGGCATGTTCACGAGCCTGTTCTATCAATTGTTTGGGCCAGGTGAGCTTAACGACCGCCCATGCCAGTAGGATAAGTAGCAGCCCTCCCACATACTCGCCGACTACAAATTGCCAGGAGAGAAATACGGCAATGATTATTCCCAGCTCAATAACCAGATTCGTTGAGGCCAGCAGAAAGGCCAGGGAAGGAATGAGCCCTGCCCCCTTGGTGAAGAGCGCCCGTGTGGTTGCCAGAGCCGCGAAGCTGCAGGAGCTGGAGATAAATCCAAAAAAAGTACCGAGAGCGACACTCTTTGGCCCTGCTTCTCCCATAGTTCGCTTCATCCGTTCTCGGGTCACGAATACCTGGATCATGGAACTGATCAGATACCCCAGCCCAAAGGCCCAGAAAGCCATCCAGAATAGCCCGAGGCTGGTCGCTGCCGATTCACCGTAGAGTTTCAGAAAGTCACTCATGTGCACAAGTCCCCCTATTGTTGAGAAAGTATGAACGTGAATCTATTTGAGAGGTTTTACAAAGAAAGCTAATTCGAGGTGAGGGTCAAGTCAAAGAAGGAAGTAGAAAATTTTCTGCTCTCTCAAGTCAAGAAGTTTCTCTTTCCCAAAAGTCCAGGCACAAAAGTAAGAGGGGACGTACCAATTTACCTACTATAGATAGAAGCATTCGAAATACTGTCTTCCAGAGTTAAAGAAACGATCCGTGACGGTATATTATTGGAGAATTATTAAATACTGTATCGCCTATAGGAGCCTCATACGCCCCGAACTTCACCAGGCTTGCATGCTGGATTGGCTGGGTATTTTTTCATTTTATTGGCAGGGTATGGCTGCGTAGTAATGTCTCCAATAGCGTTACATTATTTTGCCAAAGGGGGCGTTACACTTATTGCATCTTACCAGTTTTTGAAGCTGAGAATGCCCTTCATGAGACAAAGTACACTTTAGTCGGATGAATCGGAGAAATTCAATATCTGGATTTTTCCTTTGAAAAAAAAATAGCCCCAAGCACGATCTTTTCATCTGTCACGATATAAGACCTCGATAGGAAAGGCAAATTGCATCAACTGGCCAATTACAATCGGAGTATCCCTGAAGACAATATTCCCTATAACCATCTGTCAATGCATGAAAAATGTCAGTTATCGCTGCTTTGATTGTTCCTTTGTCGGCAAAAGGGAATGCTTGATACGAAAGTAGTATCAACGCCGGTGATGGTCAACAATGGAGCAATAGTCTCGGTTGAAAATCTGGAATATCTCGGTTGGGCGGCACGATAAAAATTGATAGGCATTCGGGATCATGAGAACCAGGACTTACATGAAGAAAATCAAGTGCAGGACGAGGGAGAAGATCGATACCTTATCTTTGGTTATGTTGCGAGATTAGTTTTGCTGTGTCTTTTCTTCTCTGTTTGCTTTTCCTCCCTCCTTTTGTAGTTGTAGGTATTTATCTCTTCTTCCTACTTTTTCTTTGGATGTCCTTCTTTTCCTTCCTCGCAAGAGGCTGACGGGGAGGTAAGAAATAGCTCAAAAGTTATGTTGCTTATAGAAGAGGAATCATTACCATTAACAACATAAAACCTTGAAATAATTAACAAAAAAGATATTCGGCAAATTGCTTGAAAAGTGAAATAATTTCAGGCAGATAGGTCAACTCGCAACATAACTTTGGTTATGTCTCGTTTGCAGTTGCTCCATTTCTGAGCAATTTCATTAAAATAGGAAAGTCTACCCTCTCAGGAAACATCTTCGCCCTGTGTGTTTGTTTCAAGACTAAGGTTGCCAATGCAAAGCCTATCTTTTATTTTTAATGTTCAGTGATAAACAGCATATCATCACGTATTTTACTGAGTCATGTGAGTAAGTGGTTTTTTTGGTCTATTGATACCTGATGACCTACTTTGAGTATGAACTAGGGGGACTGATTTGTTTGTTTTTTTCATTTGTTACGTTATCATGCAGAGGTGGCGATCAAATATCTTTTTGTGATCTTTTTACCGAGTTAATCGCCGACGATGATGGTCTTTTTATCTGTGAATTTTGGAGCCGCTATTTTGAAAGAACCGGTGGAGCAAAGACAAATCTTAAAGAGATCCTGGCAAAAGCCGGGACGTTATACAATTGACGAAGCGCAGCCAAAACAAGCGACGTTGCACCCTACTTAACCTTTCCGCCACCCCATACCTCCTCAAATCACACCTTTCTTTTACCGCCCCACGATCAATTAAATTGGGGTACCACGAAAAAGTATCTACCTTTAACCTTCCTTTAATCCTGTTCTTGTTATTTTGAAGTCAAGAATGGTTCAAATTTTGCGGATCCGAACATTGACTTTGCATCTGCATACTGTTGCTTTTATTTCTGTTTTTTGCATTGGCTTGAACTGGCTTTGATTTATTTGGCGACCATCGGTGTCAGACTCATACTCACCGGCGGGTTGTTATTTGCGCCAACCAAAAAACTTGTTGGGTACGAGACGAGAGGCGTAGAGAAAGGGAGTGAGAAGTAGCATCGAGACGATGATTAATGCCCTACAGAGGCAGAGAGGGGTAGTGGGTTGTTGCAATCCTTTCTTCTGTTGTCGTCATTTAGGGCCGAAAGAGGTCGTTTGTACGGGAAAGTGCAGGAAATAAAAAGAATGTTTTTCGAAAGAGCGGCTCTTATTGTTAAATCTCTTGGAGACGATTATGAAAACCTTAATGGTGACTTTGGTAGTGGGGCTGGTCCTTAGTTGCATGGCTTGGCCGGTATACAGCAGCGAAGATGATTGCGAGAATGGCAGGCGCATAGTCGATGGTGAGCGTGATCCTGCTGGGTATCGGAGCAAGATCTACGGTACGGTGGAGAAACTTCCAGAGACCGGACTCGCTGGGATATGGATCGTTAATGGACGAGAATTTATTGTAACGGAGCGAACCCGCCTGGAGCAAAAACATGGTCTAATTGAGCCCGGTGCCTACGTCGAAATCAAAGGCATAAAATCGGAAAACACCTTTACTGCCGAAAAAATAGAAGTCAAAAGAGCAAAAGCCGATGCTTCCTACGGTGCAACCGAGCAGAAAATCATCGGTAAGGTAGAAAAAATACCCAAAGGGACACTGGGTTATAGGAGATAAGGAGGTTCTTGTCTTGAAAGGCACTGTACTAAAAGAAAAAAATGGCAAAGCAACCCTTTGATCTCTTGTGGAAGTGGTTGGTATCAATCGGGAGAGACCTTTCAGGCCGGCAGGATAGTGACACAACAAGCGATACAGTAAGAGGTGAGACGTTATGAGAATTCTGGTCATTGAAGATGAGAAAAGACTTGCCGCGATTCTAAAGAAGGGGCTTGAGGAGAGCGGTTTTGTCGTCGATGTGGCCCTTGACGGTGAAGATGGACTCTTTATGGCTAGAACCTATCCGTACGATGCTGTACTCCTCGATATACTTCTTCCAAAGGTCGATGGACTTACAGTTCTCAAGACACTCAGGGCAAAAAAGATAGGGGTTCCGGTCCTGATGCTGACGGCAAAGGGAGAGCTTGAGGACAGAGTACGAGGCTTGAACCTCGGGGCTGATGATTATCTTGTAAAGCCATTTGATTTTTCAGAGCTGTTGGCACGCTTGAATACCGTTATACGAAGAAGCATGGGCAAGGCATCTCCCATCATCATTATAGATGATCTGTCCCTAGATATGAGTGCCAAGACTGTCACAAGGTCGGGAAAAGAGATCAATCTTTCCGCCAAGGAATACAACCTCCTCGAGTATCTCGCATTGAACAGTGGCCGGGTGATCGGCAGAACCGAACTGACCGAGCATCTGTATGACACGGAGTTCGACTTGGATAGTAATGTTATAGATGTTTACATTAATTACCTTAGAAATAAGATAGATAAGGGTTGTGGCAGGCAATTGATTGTAACAGTAAGGGGTGCTGGTTATGTCTTAAAGGGGGAGCAATGAACTGGTTGAAATCGATTAAGGGTAGACTTTTTGGGTGGTCTTTCTCCTTCATCGCTACCATGCTCCTAGCCATGGGGGTATTTTTGTATAATGAAGTTGGCGTGATAATACTGGAATCCGTCGACAAGGCTCTCCATTCAAAAGAACAACTCATCACAGGGCTTTTACACGAAAAGAACAACAATATTGAGATTGAGCTTTCGGAAATCATGCTCGGTGAATATTCCCTACCGAGATCCGGCCATTACTATAAAGTACTGATGAACGGCCTTCTCCTGGCTGCCTCTCCTTCCATGGTGGAGGATGATTTTGACCTGGCATCTGGGAGCATTGTTTCCTCGGATGCTGAGAAGAACCAAGAAATCTATATGGCCACGGGGCCCGACAAAGAACCGATCAGAACTCTTCACCATAGTTTTAGGACCTACGGTCGGTCCATTGACATATTTGTCGCCGAAAGTATCAGGGAACATGTTGGAATGATACATACCTTCCGGAACTTTCTGATGATAATTATCCCCGCAAGTATTCTGATCGTTTGCCTTGTGAACAGATGGATAATAACACGCTCCCTGCTG
Source organism: uncultured delta proteobacterium (assembly GCA_963796255.1). GTDB lineage: Bacteria > Desulfobacterota > Desulfobulbia > Desulfobulbales > Desulfocapsaceae > Desulforhopalus_A. The sequence goes on from CAWCLE010000001.1 coordinate 209,094, forward strand.
CCTCTGGATATCTTTGCGACATCAATCAGTAAGATCACTCACAGGAGTCTGGACAACAGACTAGGGGTAAAGACTGAAGTTCAGGAGCTGGATGGGCTTGCGGAGTCGTTCAACGATATGTTGAGCAGACTGCAGAGAGCGTTTGAATCGGAGAGGAGGCTGGTGTCCGATGCCTCCCATGAACTCAAGACACCTGTGTCGGTTATCAAGGCCCATTGCGATGTGCTTCTTCTTAATGATCGCAGCAAAGAAGAGTACCGTGAAGCTCTAATGACGATCCAAGACGTCTCTGCCAATATGGGCAGGCTCATAAACGACTTGCTTTCGCTTGCACGGCTCGATGCTGGGGCACTGTCAGCGTCCACTACAGGAACTGTCTCCTTGAAAACCTGTATACACAATGCTCTTAGGTTAGTTCAACCTCTTGCTGAGCAGAGGGCCGTCAGTGTCAGAGCATCTTCTTTGAATGATCTTTTTCTGCAGGGTGACGGCGACAGGCTGACGGAAGCCTTGCTTAATCTGATCGAGAACGCGGTAAGGTATAACCAAGAGAACGGTGTGGTGGATGTCTCCTACGTCCAAAAAAACGGGGCAGTGCATATTATGGTTTCGGATACTGGAATTGGCATCGCCAAAGAAGACAGGAACCGAATATTCGACCGCTTTTACAGGTCTGACGCCGGAAGAAATAGCGACGGAACTGGTCTTGGCCTCAATATTGTCAAGTTAATAGTTGAAGGCCACCATGGAACGATCATGGTGGACAGTACAGTGGGGCAGGGCAGCCGTTTTTCGATTACCCTTCCTCTGTCGGCGTCGTGATAAATCTCTTGAGAGCGTTTATCCGAAATTTATTGAAGTGATGCCTTGCGATCGATTTCTGCTAGCCACCGACGGTTTGCTCGATACGGTTTCCTATAAAAAAATTGAGTCGACTAAAAGTGAAGAATCTCATCTTGGAGCAACAGCTAGCCGGCTGTTATCGACAGTAACGGATAGGGTGAACAGAACGACACAATATTATTTCTGGAGAAAGAAATGAACGAAAAAAAACAAATAGTCGTGTGGGACTCGTTTGTACGAGTTTTTCACTGGTCATTATTACTGCTCTTCTTTGTGGCATATCTGACTGGAGATGCTAAAGGACCTCTTCATCGTTATGTTGGTTATGCAGTCCTGTTGCTTGTGATAGTCAGAATATTTTGGGGTTTTTGGGGTACAAAACATGCTCTTTTCAGTGATTTTATATGTTCTCCTGCAAAGGGTCTGAACTACCTGAAAGAACTTGTGACCGGGAAACCAACACACTATATCGGTCACAATCCCGCAGCTGCCTGGATGATTCTCTTGTTACTTTCAAGCAGCATAATAATCTGTCTGACTGGTTATGCGGCGCACACAACCAAGAGAGGACTGAATTCAATAGGTTCTGGCAATACAATTTCGATTGTTGGAAACGCCTACGCCGATGACGACAAAAATGAGCGGCATGAAGGTAAACACAAAGGACGTGAAAGGCATAGGCATAACGATGGAAAAAGTGATGATGAGAGGGACAGCGTCTGGAGTGATATTCATGAAATGTTAGCACAATTTATGCTGCTTTTGATTTTTTTACACATAGTTGGAGTTGCTGTCTCAAGTAAAGTGCATAACGAAAACCTTGTGAAAGGAATCGTTACAGGAAAAAAAGACATAAAAACCGAATAGCTGTTCAACTAGAAATTTCATCAACACAATATCACCTGGAGCAAAAAGGAAGGGTACATAAGTGAACCAATCAGAGTTACACAAAGCATTTAATAATTTTACGGCCAAGGATCAATTTAAGAGAAAGCTCAAAATATTTCTCGGCATTGGTTGCCTAGGTATGGTGCTGGTGGGTGGTCTCATCCTTTGGGCAGGTGTTGCAACCGTTCAGCAGGCGGCAAAGATTGAAAGCAATGTAAACGTCCAGGCGCAGGTGGAAAATCTAAAAGGAGGGATTTCAGAAATCCAAGCCATTGTCAAGGTTGGTTGCTGGGAAAATGTGCAGACTCTTATGAACATACAGGTTTGGCTTCAAACTCCTCTTGGAGAGAATATAACGAGTTTAAAGGCTGCGTGCTTTGGAAAAGATATCAAGTAAATACCCCATGAATATCAACACAAAACCAGATATGTCTTTAGGCCTCAGCGAAACTCAGGCTCAAGCAAAAATAGCCAGGGAAGGGTTTAATGAACTCCCTTCTTCCAAGCCCAGGAATCTTTTTGCAATCGCCTTGGGAGTAGTTCGGGAACCAATGTTCCTTTTGCTGGTGGCCTGTGGGACACTGTATCTGATCCTTGGCGACGTGCAGGAAGGGTTGATGCTGTTAGGTTTTGTCTTCGTGATAATGGGGATAGAGCTCTACCAGGAAAAAAAGACTGAAAGGGCTTTAGATGCCTTGAAGGACCTGGCAAGCCCCCGCGCCCTGGTGATTCGCGATGGAAGCGAAAAGAGAATTGCCGGTAGAGACGTGGTGACCGATGATATCATTATTCTTCAGGAAGGAGACCGGGTTCCGGCCGATGCCACAGTTCTGACATCCGTCAATCTCTTGGCAGATGAATCGTTACTTACCGGAGAATCGGTGCCGGTACGCAAAAACGAATGGGACTTGCATTTAGAAAAAGTGCATCCAGGTGGTGATGATCTCCCTTTTGTCTATTCAGGCTCCTTAATTGTACAGGGTAACGGCATGGCAAAGGTGACCGCTACCGGCATGAACACTGAAATCGGCAGCATCGGCAAAGCCTTGGAATCGGTAACGCCAGAGGACACCAAACTCAAACGTGAAATGGGCTCGCTGATAAAGAAGCTGGCGATTATTGGGATTTCTCTTTGTCTACTGGTGATCGCAGTCTACACCATGTCCCGAGGCGATTTACTCAAAGGCTTTCTTGCGGGACTGACACTGGCCATGGCCATGTTGCCCGAGGAATTTCCCGTTGTTCTTGCTGTGTTTATGGCACTTGGAGCCTGGCGTATGTCGAAGCAGAGAGTCTTGACCAGAAAACCTGCGGCTATTGAAACTCTTGGCTCAGCGACGGTCTTATGCTCAGACAAAACAGGAACCCTGACCCAAAATAAAATGACTGTTGCATGGTTGTATAACGGTTCGGAGTTCTTCTCCCTGGCTGACGGCAAAAGCTTCCCGGGAACTTTCCATGAAATTTTCGAATACGGCATGCTTTCGAGCCAGACCAATCCATTTGACCCTATGGAAAAAGCCATCTTAAAGATGAGTGAGCTGCATCTTAATGGAACCGACCATATCCATACCGACTGGGAGATGTTGAAAGAATACCCTCTTTCAAAGGATTTACTGGCCATGTCGAGAGTGTTCCGGCAGAAAGGGACAGACGAAAAAACCATTGCGGTAAAAGGTGCACCTGAGGCAATTTTTGATCTCTGTCACCTGGAAGAGCAACAACTGAGCGAATTGGCGTCCGCCGTCGAACATCTCGCCGAGAAGGGGTTGCGGGTCCTTGGCGTTGGCAAGGCAAGAATCGAATCATCAGACTTACCTGATATTCAACATGATTTTGATTTTGAATTTGTGGGTCTGATCGGGCTGTCCGATCCTATCCGGCCAAATGTGCCGGAAGCAGTTGCGGAATGTCACATGGCAGGCATCAGGGTGATTATGATTACCGGGGATTACCCTGTAACGGCGATGAATATTGCCAGAGAAATAGGCCTGCAAAACCACGAAGTCTGCATTACCGGTCAAGAACTGCAGGTGATGTCCGAAGCTGAACTGTGTGAAAAAATTCAACATATTAATGTGTTTGCCAGGGTTGTACCGGAACAGAAACTGAAAATTGTTAATGCGCTCAAGAAAAACAATGAAATTGTTGCCATGACAGGAGATGGCGTCAATGATGCTCCCGCGTTAAAGGCTGCCAATATTGGCATTGCCATGGGAGAAAAAGGCACCGATGTCGCGCGGGAGGCCTCTTCCTTGGTGCTGATGGATGATAACTTCGCCTCTATCGTTGGTGCCGTAAGGATGGGACGGCGAATTTTCGATAATCTCCAGAAAGCACTGGGGTATATATTTGCAATCCATGTACCTATTGCCGGATTGTCCCTTATCCCTATATTTTTTGCCGATTTACCATTGATCCTCTGGCCTGTTCATATTGTGTTCATGGAACTGATAATAGACCCTGCCTGTTCCATAATTTTTGAGGCGGAAAAGGAAGAGACCAACGTCATGTCCAGGCCACCGGCAAAATTTGATGAACCCTTTTTCGGAGGACGGAAGATTCTTCTCAGCTGTCTGCAGGGGGTTGGCGTACTCATCATTGTCATGGCGATTTATGGACTTGGTTTGTATCAGGGGTATTCAGAAAAAGAGGTCAGAACCCTCTGTTTCATCACCCTTACATCCTCGAACATTGCCGTAATATTGTCCAACCGGTCCTGGACGAGAAATATTTTCCAGATCCTGAATACTCCTAACCCAACCGTAAAATGGGTAGTCGGCGGCGCGATACTTTTCCTCGCACTGGTATTAAATATCCCATTTCTGACGGGAATATTCCTTTTTGAAAAGGTGGATTTGCTGGAGATCAGCATCTGCGCTGCAGCAGGCTTTTTGAGCATAACGGGCTTTGAGATTTTTAAACTGGCAGCAAACCGTTCCAAAAGGGACCTATGTTGAACAATGAAATCAACTACAGGCTGGACGAATTTGTAATCATAGAGCGTAGTGGCGTCGTAATGAGTTGGGTGAAGCATACGCCATTTGGCGGCCAGCGCAGCGGGCAATGCTATTGCCTTGGCAATATACTTGTAATGCTTCCCTGGGACCATGAAGAACCAGGTTACCTGAAATGGGAATTCCATGAATATTCTATGAAATTGCCCAGATGGACCAAGACACATTATTACTGTTTTGCTTCCTCTCTTTGTCAAGTACCCATTGCCCAAGGTCTTTCTACTGAGGTAATAAGGCAAATAGCTGGTGGCGAAAGCAGCAATGAAATTGTCAAAGTGGCCGAGTCACGTTCATTCCAACTTGGTCGATACAAAATCACCCTCCATAAAAACAACATCATTTCTTGGCAAACTATAGGAGGATTAAATAAAACGATAAGCGGAACATGTTTTATTGAATCCGATATTATTTTTTTAGGTCCTCAAGAAAATGAATCTGATACAAAACAGAGGCGACTCTTTCTTGCCGAACTCAAGTTGCTTCCCTTGTGGGATAAAACTGTTGCATGGGGGCACGCTGGATCTCTTAAAAATCTACGACGTAGCCAGGTAACCCAATGTTCGGAATCGGTCTGACCATTATTTCAACTCTTCTCCTTGCCTATGTTGTGTGGAGAATATCCTCAATCCAAAAACTCATTGAGGTTACTTCAAAAAAAACTATCCTTTATAGTGGTATAGTTATCTGGATTATCCTTTTCAGCGGACGATTATTTGGACATGAGAGCGGTTCGCTATGGGCCTCAACAGTCGAATTTGTTGGAATCACGATTACAGCCGTTCTTTTTCTTATTTTCACCTGCCTTTTTCCGATAGATCTCGCCACCGGATTTGGTCGTTTCTTTCCCTGCCTGGCTCCTCGTCTTCGGGAGTGGGCAGTGATAGGAGGTTGTCTACTTTCGGTGTTGGCGGTAATCCAAGGAATCCGTCCCCCTGTAGTATTTCATCACGAAGTGAAATTGAAAAATCTGGCCAAGGTGCTTGATGGCACCACTCTGGTCGCTCTTTCCGATCTCCACCTGGGATCAACCCTTGGTCCTCGGTGGCTCGAGGCCCGCGTTGCCCAGGTCCAGGCTCTGGAGCCAGATATTATCCTGTTGCTCGGGGATATCTTTGAAGGACACGGAGAAAATACTGAAGCCTTTCTACCAGCGTTCCGAAAATTATCAGCGCCTCGCGGTATCTGGTCTGTGGATGGAAATCACGAAAACCATAGGAGAACCGGTGAATCCGGATCATCTCTTGAAGGAACCCATATTCTCACCCTGCAAAACGAGTTGACACAACCCATTCCTGGTTTGCTTCTGGCTGGCCGAAGTGTCCCACGTAGTCATAACGAAGCACCGACAACACGCCCCTGGAATCCTCCAGAAGATCGTCCGCTAGGTGGCCTCATCTTGCTTTCCCATATTCTCGAGGATTCTCAGAAAGCAGCAGACACAGGTGTCAATCTCATGTTGTCCGGGCACACGCATGGCGGCCAGATATGGCCTTTTAGTTTCCTTGTGGAGATGGTTTATCCACAGCTCGGAGGGATTTACAAAATCGATGACATGACCCTGCTGGTCTCCCGTGGCACCGGCACCTGGGGACCCCGAATGCGGCTATGGCGCCCCAGTGAAATCCTTCATATCACTCTTCGGTCTGAGTAAAGAACCTACGGTTGCAAGCCAATTAATTTTGTTTTAATGGAGGCACCACACAGGATTTTCAGTTACTACTCTCTTGCACGCTGCCTGACACCTTAATCGCCAGTCATGGGGAATAACATGAGACAACAATATGGTCAGGCTCAAGTTTGGAGAAACAGGAAACATCTTTAATTAGTAATCCCTGTGGTTGTTCATTATTGCCTGTTCCAATCTTCAACTTGAAGTTAGACAGTAATCCCTTGCCGTCTCACATGTTACCGGGTAACAATTCGTACTCGATAACCTCACAGAATGGAATCAAGTTTCTATAAACAATTTGTTACAAACTGCGCATTAACCATGGGCAACTCCACACAACTATCACACTTTCACCCTTCCTCCTCAAAATTGGCCTTGGCATCAGCCTGTAGTGCAGGAGTAATGTGGGGGACAGGTGCTCTTATTGTAAATATACTTGTCGCCCAACATGGCTTCTCTCCTGAGAATGTCTCCTTCTGGCGGTTTGTCATAGGCGCTGTTGTCCTTGTAGTAGTTTTCGGTCGAAGCATTTTGTGGGACCGGTTAAAACCGTTACTGAGCACTGTACTTTTTGCAGGCATTGCGATGGCTGGATATGTTTTGCTTTGGTTTTTGGGGATCGAACAAATGGGCGCAGCCGTTCCAACACTGATTGCACTCTGTCTACCACCTGTCATCATCACTATAATAGGGGTAGCTCGGGGTCAAGAGGTAGCAGATTTACAGCTATTACTTGTTCTTTCAGGGGCAATCATTGGCACATTTTTGATAATTGTGCAGCACGGTAGTACGACTACAGACTTCGATACAAAAAGTACCTTGCTTGGAGTTGTGTTCTCGATAGGCTCAGCGTTCCTGTATGCAGGTTTTTCCATGATCAGTGGACGTATTTCAAATGCTCTTGGGGCTGGACCTGCAACAGCGTGTTTAACCATAGTCGCAGCCTTTGTAATGAGTTTGACTGCTTTTTACAGACCATTGACCTGGCCAAGTGAATTTCTTCCGCAAGCCTGGCTTTTGTATCTTGGCGTGGTAACCGCTGCCCTCGCACTGCTTGCCTTCAGTTGGGGCGCCGCACGATTGAAGCCCACCGCACTCACTGTGGCCACGTTACTTGAACCACTCACTGCTGTTGTGCTTTCAGCTATCCTACTTGATCAACACTTGAGTGAATTGCAGTGGGTGGGTGGTGTACTTCTGCTACTGAGCATTTGGATGCTTGGGAACAGACTTCAGTTAAGCGCCGTGCATGATTCAGGCACTTAATCTCGGTTGTACTGACAATTCAAAGCTAATCACAGTCTCAGATTCATATCGGCGTTACGGTTGCCACTCCTAAGATTTATATTTCTCATTTTCCCAGTTAGTTAATACTATTCCTCTTGATCCTGGGATAGAAACTTGGCCATTTCAAGCCATATCTCTGCTGAAGAGTTGCTCCATTTTTGACCTGGTGGGTGGCTAATAATACTTTCTAGCAGTGCGGGCCGCGATTCGACGGATCGTGTCGTGTTTCAGTTACTATCAACCTCGTTACCTAACACTTCTGTCGAACTATTAATAAGAAGCATGATTAGCGGACATTCACAATATTAGCAGAGTTAATATTTGTTGAAGAATTTCTGAATGTTGAATCTGTTGCAATGTCCGCCAATTGACGCACCTATTAATAACCACCAAATATTCCCTGGAAATATGTGAACTTTAGCTAAATCGACATCTGGGACATTTCACTTTGGCAGACAAGTAGATGTTTTGCTAATATACATCAGTGATGTGTTAATGGTCTAAATGTCCGCAGCTAAATTAAACAATGATTGAGGTAGTACTACCGTTTTGATCAGGAGGGGTTAAGATTTATTGAAAGGTAAGTTCTCCGGCAAATGAGCCATTCTCGGCTTGAAATAAGTGATATGTTTTATCATTCATTTTAAACCACGTTGAACACTTAACTTCCCCATTCCGGAAGTCCATTTTAGAGCAATATTGATCATTTTCAATGGTGTAAGTGCCTGGGTAGGTTTTCCCATTCCCTTGACTAACTGCGGCTAGCAATCCGTCAGGAAGATACGTGACAGTAGACCACCGTTGTTTCTGTGTGTCATGCCATTTTGCAACTCTCTTCTCAGAAAGTAACGATTGCAACTCATTTGTTGTTACTGGTTTCATCCCCTCATCCAGCATCTTCTGCTTTGTGGTAGCACAGCCACTGAGGGATAGCAGGGTTAAAAATAAGAATGAAGTTATCACAATGTCTTTGATATGTTCCCTTATCACCATAATCCTCTCCTTCTGTCTATTGTAGTCCAATCACAAGTATTACTTTGTCTTCCCCCTCCCACAAAAAGTGCTATCCTTAATCGCTAGGTTTGTCAATAGGTAAAATTTCAATCAAGGAATCTCGGTTATGGACAATATATTATTATGACCATGCTGTGTGCAAATTCCTGCTAAAGTTTTTGATGTTGCAGTGATGTCAAAGATAATTCCAGCGAGTCAACCGAGGATTTTGCTCCATTGTTCGAGAATCGGACGAATGATAGTACTTTCAAGTCTGCCTTCCTGATAGAGTAGCAATCAACCCTTTTTCGTGGTAGAGAATTTTCAGATTATGTCTGCAGGGCACTTCAGGGAAAGTGCTAGGCCGATCGTAAGATCCCAAACAATATACGTAACAAATTCTCACGGCCTAAAGTCAAGATATTTCCAATTATCTTTACAGGGAGAGTTTTCACCAGTATCCAATCACAATACCTCTATCTATCAGCATTTTACCCTAAGACGGCTATCAATTCTGCAACCACTCGCAGGTCTTCGGCTTCTTGCTCTTTGCGTACAATGTTCCTATAGCTCGGCAAAGTATTGTCAGGTCGGAGTATTTATAGAGGTATGAATCCAAGTGCCATCAGAAAGCTGTTTTTTCGTGCTTTCGTATGCCTTGACTGTATACCCGAGACTCTCCTTTGCTTAACAAACATAAAAAAACACCACTAAACCAAATCTAAAGCATGTATACCTCTTTTTGTCTGCAGGAAGTAGCGTTTTTTTGTGTTAGGAAGATCGCACTGTCACTAATTTCCAGGCATTTGTGAGTAGCAATGCAAAAATACAGATATTCCTGCCAGATCCTAAGTCTGATGCATCAGAGCGAAGACGCTAATCTTCGAGTCTTTACGGACTTGTCTTATGACCAGAAAAAAGGCTCAATGCCTTTTGGGGTTTTATCGCTGTTCGAAATAGAACATGAGTCTCGCCACAACATTTATGCTAATAAAATAAATAGTTAGCGGCCACTTACTAACCTTGGCAAACAACTAAGCATTGATTGTTTCAATCAAAAAGCACAATGTCGAGTTGCTGCATTTTTCGTTAACCCTTATTTTTTCTATCCTATATACTAATCTTGAAAATTTAGTTGCTGGAGGATCCATCAGCATCATTCAGAAATTCCACGCTCATGGTACCAGAATGCTGTTGTCGATAATGAAAAGTATCCAATTGGTCGTATTTCTACAAATGTTTTGAAACCATATAAGATGATTCTGGATGCAAATGAGACAAAATAAAATGAATTCATTAGGTTCACTCATCCTCATCTTGCCGATAGGGCTAGTTGCTGTAATTTGCCTTATCTCTTTTCAAGACTCATCTGCTTTCTTGTCTATTTTCGCAGTATTGGTGGTTTTATCAGCGGCAATATCAACCATTCTAACAACGATTCAATCGAAAAATGCTATAATCGCAGATCATCTTTTTGATAAGATTCTCAAATTAAAAGTTTTCTCAGGAGGATCTAAACCATTGCGCCAAAATTCGGACTTATGCGGTGGTGGTCTAGGATCTACTAGGTTCTTGCCAGTTCCTGAAGAGGTATTTGAAGAACCTTGCCTCGTGCTGGACCAATATTTTGAGGAAGATGAGTACAAATACATGCCTAAAATCATAGACACGATAGAATGCAAGCGATTTGACTCAGCTCGACCTGAACGATTTCACCAGAATTCGGACATATGTGGTGATGGTCTAGGGTCTACTCGTCTCGTTCCAGATCTTGAAGAGGTCTTTCAAGAACCTTGTCTCTCGCTGGACCATTATCTTGAAGTAAATAATTTCAAACTCGTGATTGAAGTCATAGACACGATAGAATGGAAGCGATTCGAACTACTTTGTCACTTGATACTCAAGGCATCTGGATTCAATTCACGCCTTACTGAGAACGGAGCTGATCAAGGTGTAGATATTCGTGTTTTTGATAATAATGACGAGACCATTACTCTTTATTTGGTTCAATGCAAAAAGTGGCGTAGAAACCGAAAAGTCGATAGACCTCTTTTGCAGCAATTAAGGGGACAAATGGCTGCTGAAAAAGTACAAAAAGGTGCTTATTGCGTAACCTCAAGATTCACCCTTCCGGCACAAGAATTTGCAGCAACCAATAATATTGAACTTTTCGATCAAGATAAAATCACAAATTCTTTTAATAAACTCAGCGAAACTGTTCGAAGAACAATTTTGAAAGAACTTCTAGAGGGAGACTATTGGACACCTTCGTGTGCCAGTTGTGGACAAAAATTTCAAAAGACAAAGTTGAAGAACGGGAAGATAGTTTGGGGATGTAAGAATTCTAGTAAACATGGCTGGAGTAGTATCCCATATTATGAAGCAGTACCGATTAAGAATGTGCATTAGCTCACAATAAGATCATGAAACGCATGCTTTTTCTATACAACTTCGCAAAAGTATTTATCCCTGGTGCGATTTTACTTTGCATCATTTTCGGATTTTCCAATCATATTCCAAATAATATTCAAAAAATTACGAAGCCACCACTGATCACACTCCGGCCAAAAGAGATAAACCTACCGAAACAATCACCATCTATAATACAAGAAAGTGTAATCAAACCGTCAGTTCCTAAGCCCGAAGAACCTACTAACTACGTCTACATTGTTGAATTTAAATCTGGTGGAACTATGAAGGCAAAGGGCGTTTCAGTAAGAAACAATATTGTTACTCTTTTTGTTGATGATGGATATAACGTCAAAATATCTAAAAATGATATCCAAAAAATCAACAAACTGAGGTTGTGACGATCCAATCTTGAATCCGAGTGGCACGGGGGTAAATTTATCATTAAAACATTATTCACAGAGATTCTTGGTCTGTACGATTCCATGTAGACAGCAGGCAAAGAAGGCAGGTTTTGATCGATAGGAGCGATCTGAACTCCGACTGCTGTTCAGATCTAATATAGCTATATGGACTTTTGAAATCTGAGTTGGCAGAGTTTTTCATGACAACTTCTCGAGTCCCTTACAGTAGCTGTGTTAATCAGAAAGCTAAAATTGAAAATGCAGACCGTCGAGGTGGCAATATTAATAGTCAGTCCCCCGACAGTGAGTGCGGCAACCACAAAAAGAATTGCCAGGAATCCTGGAAAAAGTCCGACCACAAGTCGCCAATCTTTACCAACTCCCTTTGTTTTCCATGGAGGCCCATGGCTCCTGGACAGGTAGTTTTTCTCCCTCTTGCAGGAGTTCAATGGAAATCTGGTCCGGGGTACGGATAAAAGCCATATGTCCGTCCCTGGGAGGTCTTAGAATGGTTACTCCTTTGTCCATTAACTTTTGACAATAATCATAGATGTTCTCGACACTAAACGCTAAATGACCAAAATTTCTCCCTTCGCTGTAAGCGGTCTCCTGGTCCCAGTTGTAGGTGAGTTCTACTTCAGGTTCTCCTGGAGCGGTTGCAAGATAGAGAAGCGTGAAACGCCCCTCTTCATAATCCTTTCGTCTTGTTTCAACCAAGCCAAGTTTTTTTGTGAAAAAATCAATTGATTGATCCAGGTCTTTTACTCTCACCATTGTATGCAGGAATTTCATGTTTCCCTCTCTCCTTAAAATATACGTAATGTCATTGTGTTGAGAACCAGATAGCGGCTGAGCCAATGAGAGGAGCTACATCTGTTATGCAATTGATTGCAAAAGATCGACGATTTCGCTGGGCTCCGGCCGACGGGTATGGTCGACATGTACTTCAGCGCTTTTGATTACACCGTGAGTATCAACGATAAACCTGCCGCACATAGGTAGTAACCAGGAGTTGGTGCCATTGAATCGCTGGAGATCAATGCCAAAACTGGTGTACACCTCCTGCAGTTTTAGCGGTAAGACGAACTCCAGATTTAACTGCGTTGCATATTCGCAATTTTTGTCAGAAAGAACTGGAAAAGTCAGTTTGTTTTTGTTCACGACCTGTTGTGAATATTTACTGAGCTGTGGGGAAATAGCGATTAATGAACCTCCCGTCTCCAGCACCTGACCATAGATTTCCTGTAGAGCTACCAGCTCTACGTTACAGTATGGTCACCAGACGCCACGATAAAAACTGACGGCAAGTGGACCTTTGGTCAGAAGCTCCTTTGAACTGACGAGATTGCCTTTTTCATCGGGAAGTTCGAACTCCGGCAAAGTTTCACCAACCTTAATCGCCTCGTCAGCAATTCCGGATTGCACCATCTTTTCGGTTTCCTTAAGATACGGTGCAATAATTTCAGAACGCATACCCGCGATAGACTTCTTTTTCATGGCATCGAGCGTGTCTTGTAATTTCATAATGATCTCCAATGTATTTGTACGATGTGATAGATTAAATCAGACACTCATATTGTAATCAGCTTCTCATCATCTTGTAGTATTTTTGTAAAAGGGGCAGTCTGATGCGAGGTTGATGTTTCTTGGGTTGCAAAAAGGAGGACCAGATTTTAGAATGCGAGACCTGTAATGGTTGCCACGTCTCTTTTGCAAAGAGCGGTCCGATGCGATGTAAGCAGAACAAAAAATTACCAGAGCAGGCAATAAGCTAAAGAAAGGGGGGATACAATTGAAAGTTGTTGGATTTAATGGCAGCCCCAACAAAAACGGGAATACCGCTTGTTCATTGAAGATAGTTCTTGCTGAACTGGAAAATGCGGGGATCGAGACGGAAATGATCCATGTCGGCAAGAAGAAAATACCGGGCTGTATTGCCTGTTACGGCTGTGTAAAAAATCAAGATGAAGCTTGTGCCATAACAGACGATCCAGTCAATGAATGGATTCAGAAAATGAAGGAGGCCGACGGTATTTTGCTTGGTTCTCCTGTCCATTTTTCCAGTGTGTCAGGGACAATGAAATCTTTTCTTGATAGAGCTTTTTTCGTTTCTTCGGTGAACGGCAACCTATTCAGGCACAAAGTTGGAGCCGCTGTTGCTGCAGTCAGGCGATCCGGTGGGATTCCCGCGGTTGACACGCTTAATCATTACATCAACTACTCCGAGATGATCATGCCGTCTTCAAACTACTGGAATGTGGCCCATGGCCTTAAACCTGGAGAAATGGATCAGGATAGTGAGGGTAAGCAGATCATGGAGGTTTTAGGCAAAAATATGGGCTGGATCATGAGGCTTATCGAACACGGAAAAGAACATATTCCTGCCCCTGAACCGGTAGCCAAAACCATGACCAATTTTATCAGGTAGTTTACAGAAATAGTCATAAACTGTAACAGTTACACCACAGTTTTCAATCTCCCCAGTCGGCCTAATGACCGGGGAGCAGCGATAAGTACCAACTTTTTCAAATTGACTCGTTCAGCTGCAAATATCGGCAATCAGGGTAATCCCAACATTTGTGCACCCAAGTGCAACGCAGCACTATAAATACAACTTAACGTAACGGTATTGTAGCCATATTTCGTTTTTTGATTTGAATATCAATCTTGATCATCAAGGTATTGATGTAGGAAATATTCGTCTGGTGTAAGTGCAGGCGAAACGGACCACTGAAAGGGTGCAATCGCTGGCTCTTCGCCCTTCTCCAAATGAAAGATTGGAAACTATCAACGCCGAAGACGGTTGGGAATGAAGCAATTGTCTCGGTTAATTCTCCGGAAAAAATCTATTGTCTGAGAATCTCTTTCTCATTTCAGGAAAATCTTGCTTAAAAAAATGTCAATAAGATCTTTTATGTTGATAGGTTTTGAGACGATTTCTAACAAAAGCATTGTTCACAGAAAAAATGGAACTATCGTTTATCTGCCACTAATGAAAACCCAACTCAAAGTTAAAATTGAGAAAGGGAAGATGTAAACAAAGAAGCCGACTATTCAGCCGCTCCCGGTTTGGCACCCAAGGCGGCCATAAATTCATTTTCGCTATACTGGCAATGAATATGCCGCATAACCAAACAATTTAATGCAGTCAGTTGGCCACTACCATGTTAATCCGGTGGAAACCAACTGAATTTGGACGTCTTTTTGACACACCAAGCCACTTGCCCTTGCCGGTATTTTTGGAACAAGGGTCCGATCTTTGACATCACTCCGATTCTGCCGTCAGTATTGCAGCGGAACGGGTTTATATACCAACAGGGAACGATATAAATCCTCCATAGTCTCGATGTGAAATGCATGGAATCTACCGCGTACCTTTTCCCAGAATGATCTTTTAGTCACAGATTTTTTACAGGCAGCTTGAAATAAGGGGCAACAGAGCTGCAGGATCTGATCGATCAAAAAAGCGAGCATCATGAGGAGAACAAAGACTTCGCTCAAGTGTTTCTTGCCAAGGCCGAAATTATGGCCAAAATGATTCCCTTGGTTTTTCAGGGTATTAAAAGTCTCATTCTCGACTTTATGCGGAGTTCCGCATAAAGTCGAGCTCGGATGATTGCGGTTGTCAGCTCCTAGCCCGGATTTTACACCACCGGTTGTACAGCGTTTGTGGGGCTAAAACAAAATGTCTAATCGCGTTTATCGCCCATCGCTTCGCATCTTGGTCTTTCCAACAATCACTCGGTTTTGTGCCTTATGAAAAGATAGAATTCTTTAGACGCTAAATAAATTCAGAGGCCCCTACTTGTAGGAAGTTTCTCTGGCACCAAAACCATTCACCTAATTATAATATTGCTCCAATTTCATAAAGTATGTCCGACCCTGGGCAAATCATTTCAGTTTCATAGAGTTTTTCAAAAAGTGACCAGAGAGATCTTGAGGTCGGTCGTTAATAGTCGATGCCAAACCTCGCTTCCATTTTTTCTCTTAAAGATATTCTTAATGGAAATTACTCCGGTTTAAGTTGTACGGTTAATATTGCCCTATCGAAGGTATTGATTTTTTGCCAATTCCACAATTGAAGGTTTTACCGTATCTTGGAAGTTATCCTTTTCAAAATACCTAACAACAAAAAAGGAATTTGAGAGTCAGGGTGAATTCGCCCATGCTTTTTCCTAATACAATCTCAGTCATTTACAATTAAAGCTGAACAACCTTTTCCATAAAAGGTATTCTCTCGTAAATTTTAACCATTGCGAGAGGACCAGCTTGAATCTATCACAAGTTATCGTTCGTCCGGTAATACCTTCAGAAGAAACTACATTCCAGGAATTGATGCAACAATATCATTACCTTGGGTCATTGCCGAAAATAGGCAATACGATCTGGTATGTCGCCACCTGCAATAATGAGTGGCTCGGTCTCCTCAGTTTTTCCGCAGCCGCCTTGAAGTGCGGTGCTCGTGATCGTTGGATCAGATGGAGCTACCGCCTGCAGTATGACCGACTGCATCTGGTGGCGAACAATTCACGATTTTTGATACTGCCGAAGATGCATTCATGATACTTCACCTCACTACAGGCTTAATATTACTAGAAAATAGTTAACTGAGCTTCACACCGTGGAGCCCAATTACCTCGATTTCCTCCTCGTTTTATCTTCCCGGCTGCAATTTTTACTTCATCTCTCTCAAGTTCCTCTTGGGGAATTATCCACGGCGCACACGCTACTGGTTGGTGGGCATTGATTAGCTTCTGGCTGATCAGCCCCCTGACACTCTGCGGGCAAATGCCCAGCCTCTCGGCTGCCTCTTGCAGAGAAACATAACCTTTCTCCTGGTTTCCATCGAAGGCGGCTATGCCGTACTGGTTTCTCAGCGATCTTACTCGATCGCGGGTCCATGCATTGCCTGCCCCGGTTTTTATTTTAAGACGGTTTAATACCGGTGCTATCGCTTTATCCGGTAAGATTTTAGCCAGTTCCCCAACAATTTCAACTGTTGATTTATCCGTGCAGTTTCGGTGCTCGCCCAGGCGATTCTTTTTCACCGAAAGCTGTGTATGAACTCCGCCTTCCCAGTGAATTGTTAAATTAATCAAGAGATTATTCATATCGACATCGCAGATTATTTCCTTGACCACCGATCGAACAATTTGCTTACGCATTTCATTAGTAGTCGATGGGCTGTTCCATAAAAGAGGTAAATCCGAAGATAAAGCCAAAAGCTCGCGCTTTTCCTCCTCACCCAGCGGCGCTACCGGTGTCTGTTTCGCGCTCAACTTCTTCCGTACCTCTTCGGCCCGTTCTAGACAATCGTTCCACTTTCTTTCCAACTGTGCACAGACCAGCCGATTTTCAGGATCAGCCTTATTATACTGCCTAAAGGAAAAGAGATATTTTCCTGAATAAACCACAAAAAGCTCTGACGGGCACTCTGCGTTTCCCGGCATTTAACAAATACCTGTTCAATGCTCTTGCGAACCCGTTCATCCGGGTCCTTTTCGATTGTTTGATCTTCCGTTTTTACCAGACCAACCGGCAGCCTGTAAATCAATTCCCCACGCTTGGCCTTGTTTCTTGCCCCCTCCAGCATCCGCTGTTTGATCAAGCACAACTCCACCTCGCTCATGGTTCCTTTCAACCCCAGTACCATCCGGTCATTTGCTGCGCCGGGATGGTATATCCCGTCTTGATCCGCTATCAGGGTGTCAAACAGAGCACACAAGTCAAAAAGGTGATATAATTCAGCGTTGTTTCTGGCAAACCGCGATATTTCCAAACCAAAAACTATCCCAACCTGGCCCAGGCTCACCTCAGCCACCAGTCTTTTAAAGCCGCTTCGCTCAGAGCCCACAGCGCCAGAAACTCCCAGATCTTCGTCTATAACTCGTACCTCGGTAAAGCCTAACTCCTTTGCCCTGTCCACCAGTTGATATTGCCGGGCCTGACTCTCCAGATAGTGCTCCGCCTGATACTGCGTCGATTGCCTGACGTATACATAGGCAACTCTGGCCAAATGCTGCGCCTTGATGATTTCATTCCCCATTTCTACCCTCCTTAACAGTCTTGGTTCGTATATGGGCGATTACAAGTTGTGTAATTGCTGATATCGCCTCACGCCTTTTCTCTGCGCAGATTGCGGTGAGTATCTTCATCGCCTGCTTATCGCGTTCAAACAAAGATAACTGCTTGGCCATTGTCCTCCTCCCTTTTCGTAATGGTTCTTTCGCCTTCACGGATACTATTACAGAAAAAGGATTAAAGGGGGACCTTATGCTTTGTCTTTAAAGACTGAAAGCAGTTCTCTCAGCGCGATTAACGAGCTTTGAGAGCAGTAAGGATAGGAAGAATTTTTGATTCGCCGGCAAACCTCCTTATCAGTCATCCATTTGGGAACTCGCCTTCGAGTTCCATCGGGGAGTTGGACAATAACACCATCATTGTGTGACCGGACAATTTTCAGCTCCTGTTCGAAATGGGAGTGAAGGGGGTAGTGGATCGTAACATATTTAACTTTGTGGGCATCTTTCACCCATCCTGCCCCACTGTCACTATATAAATCTTGCCACCAAGATCCTTTCCCTGTGCCGCCGCAGGATTCAAACAGACTGGCAAAATCGTTTTGGCTTTCCTCTACTGATTATGGAGACCTTTGTCGATCCCTCTCGCTTTATTGGCACGATCTATCGCGCTGCAAACTGGAACTTAGTCGGTAAAACAAAGGGATATAAACGTATTCGCAACGGCTATAGCAATATCTGTCAGAGCTCAAAACTTGTCTTTGTTCTTCCCCTGCAACGCAATGCCCGTCTGGTGTTATCCCGTTCTCTCTTACCTCAACAATATGTGTCAGGAGCGCCACGAATGAAACTTACCGCTGATCAAATGCGATCCTTGCCCGTTTTCTTCAAACAAATCAACGATCCTCGCCGCGCGCAGGGGCGGCAACATTCTGTCCATGTTGTACTAGCCATCGCTGCTGCTGCAGTTTTATGCGGAATGCGCGGTTATAAGGCGATTTCCGACTGGACCAAAGCTCTATCTCCCACAGCGCGCGTCCGATTTGGCTGTTACTTCAGTCACAGAAAAACAGCGTCCCGAGCGAAAGTACCATACGTAATGTCCTTATTCGAATTAACCACGTCGAACTGGACCAGGCCCTCCAGGCCTGGAATGCCCAATACGGTGTCATCGACAAAAGCCTGGCAATCGACGGCAAAACCATGCGCAATGCCATTAACGATGACGGCCGACAGATTCATATCATGGGTGAGGGAGGACATCAAAGCAAACAAAGTTACACCCAAAAAATGTCGGCAGTTTGCCAGTAAAAGGAAGCGATAAGGAAAAGCGAACAAACGAAATAAAAATGGCCATACCTCTCCTCAACTGCCTCGATATCAAAGGAAAAACCATCACTGCCGATGCCCTGTTGACCCAGCGCGAGCTGGCCAGATACATCAAGCAAAGAGGTGCGTATTACCATTTTACTGCCAAGAACAACCAAAAGAAGCTGTTTGAAGAAATATCCTCTTTTTTTGAAAATGTCTCCTGGAAGCCCGACTTTACAACCCAGGACAAGCCCAATCATGGGCGCGAAGAAACCAGGAAAATCTGGGTCACCACAGAACTCAATAAATTTCTGAAATTTCCCCATGTCAGACAAGCCTTCAAAGTTGAACGTATAACCCGTCACCAAAAAAATGGCAAAGAAATCCGAGTAATTGCCTACGGAATTACCAGTAAATCTCCTGAATTAGCCACAGCCGAGCAGGTCTTGAGAGACAACCGTCAACACTGGAGTATTGAAAACAGCTGTCACTACATCCTTGACTGGAATTACGATGAAGATCGCTGTAGAATCTCAAAAGGTTACGGTCCGGAAAACATGACGCGCCTGAGACGATTCGCTGTCGGTCTTCTCAAAAGCAAGGGCGTAAGCAATGTCGCGCAAAAAATGCGGCAACTCTGTTTTTCTCCGCGTTTGGTCTTTGACTATTTGAAAATGTCTGCCAATACTCACCCTTTTCAAAAGGTTGAGGGTAGCATAAATTTACCGTGATTTGAGAGTAAAGCTTATCCATGAATCTCTTTACCTCAGTCGTGAGAGGGAACACCAGAGCTTATTCCTGTAATGTCACCGGGATCATACTAAAAGAATTTTCACAAATGGAGCATTTTTAAATCTAAAATAATCCAAAAAATATTTGCAGATCACTTCGACATAAGAGTCAGGCAACGAGGTTGATAGTAAGAATAGGTTGTGCACGAATTGTTGCATCACTCAACCTTTTCCGACCTTGTCCTATCGGCGATAATTCCAAAAAATATTGATGCGTCTTGCTGCAGGATAAGAGCCATCGACAGATAGCAACGGAGACAGCCCGGCAGGAGATCATTCTCTTGGCCGGGTTTTTTTGGGTTCTGTGATAATTCCGTTTCCGGAAACCATATAATTTATTTGCATTTATCCCACTTTGCGCAGGGCTCTCAGGAAGGTGTTTTCTGCTGAAGACTATTTTTGATCCGGTCGA
Source organism: uncultured delta proteobacterium (assembly GCA_963796255.1). Taxonomy (GTDB): domain Bacteria; phylum Desulfobacterota; class Desulfobulbia; order Desulfobulbales; family Desulfocapsaceae; genus Desulforhopalus_A. The sequence goes on from CAWCLE010000001.1 coordinate 229,138, forward strand.
TAGTTCGGGGGCGGAACCTTCGAAATGATTATAAAGCTCAAATATTGGCGGCATATAGTAGCCCTGCAAAAACACATGATGAAGGCCATGATCTTTGAGAAAGGCAAAATAGTCTTCGCTTAGAAAATTCGGGTTCCGTGTTTCCACGCCATAATGATAGCCGTGGGGGATATGCCTGGAGAATTCGCCGAATTGATCGATGAACTGCTGCAATCCTCCCGGCATTTTTTTCTTGTTCAGGTATTCAAATTGAAAAATGAATGGGCCGAGGTATTTTGATATGGGTTCCAGCCGATTGAGAAACTCATCCAGCAGGTTGACTGACAGGAAGTGCGGATTGGGCGCCAAAGGGTCCTTTTTGTTTTTCTGATAATGATGGGTGAGCGTAAGACTGTTGGGAACTTTGATGCAGAACATGAAACCGTCTGAAACAGAATCTGCGTATTCCCGGACAACAGATGGTTTTGGTAGCACTGCTCTGTCGCCGGCAAAAAGCGACCAGAACCATTGATCGACCTCGACGGTATCATAGTGTCGGCTATATTCCTGCAGATAGTTGAATGGTTTAACCGACGGGTTGATGAGACCCTGCCAAGAATCGTATTTCCAACTGCAGGTGCCTATTCGGTACGCATGGTTATACATCTGGAAGACAATAAGGATAACCAGGTTGCGAGCAAGGTGGATCTCCTAATCAAAACGAGCGGGGTGTTGTCCAGGACGATTTTCGCCGAGATGCAATTCTCGCCAACCTATTTTGCGCGTTTGGAGAGACTCGAGCCTGAGTTGCAAACTCTGGCCGCCTGGTTACCGCGTCCGAAATAACCTCGCAGATAATCAGACATGAGATATTGAGAGGCAAGAAGTATTTTGAATGGCAAAAGGCACCCCTGCTGTGTCTAGTCTATGGGCCCCTGCCGGTGGTATGAAAAAAATGTCATACCGTGGAGTAATATTTGAAGGTACTAACTTGCATCCGGTTTTACTGAAATGGAGTAACTTTTTCTTCGATGGTTTGGGAAAAATCTCCTGTCTGTTACCGATTCTTTCGGTTAAGATCTAGTGGAAAGATGTTGACTTTAGGCCAAGAGAATTTGTTCCGAATATTTTTTTGAAGACCAAACAGGCAAAATACTCGCTGACAAAAACCCAGCAATCATAGGTTTTGAAGCCAAGGATTTACGGGATATTAACGGCAAGCCTTATTTTCGTGAGATTTTCAATATCACCAACACCAAAGGCGAAGGTTTTGTAACGTATATGTATGCGAGGACCCCAGGAGGGGCACCAGAACCTAAAACATCCTATATCCTTAAAGTCCCTGGCACGAATATAATCGTTGGGGCGGGCTTCTTTGAGTAGAGGCTTGTCGGGTGAAGCGGTAAAGGAAGACGCTAAGAAAGATGCTCTTACCTGGAGAAGCTTAAACCATGAAAGATAAAAGACAAAATGACCGGTTTCCCTTGACCGAAGATTTGATGTTTGCACATCAAATGACACATCCGTACTGCTATTATGGCAGCAAAACCATCAATCACAGTAGGCGCGGCATCTGCCTTGCCAGCCGCTATAAAGTAAAATCCGGGGATACCTTGTGCTTGCGAATTATCGGCAAACACCTTCACTCCTGTACCTCAGTCGATGTTTTAACCTGTATGGCAGAAGTCAAATGGTGTCGGTCTGTCGCTTCATCTCAGGAACCTGAATATCACATAGGACTCCATTATCTCGGCCAGGTACCGGATGTCTTCTCGTCGAACTCGTCCTGCCGGAAAAAGCCGCAACCGTCCTGATACAGTTGGTTGCATTATGGAATCAAGCGACAGTCGTTCCTTTTCGTTTCGAGCTGAGCGCTATCGATTTATATCTTTCTGTTGAACGCGATGCAGGTTATATCGTCATACTGTTCAGCACTATGCGTGTGGCGGACAATCTCGTTGGTCAAGTGATTTAGGCGCCTCCTCAGGGAAGTCTTTTGAGTGAGAATCTTCAAAAGCCGTTCCTCACCAAAAGATTTTCCATCAACAGAACGTGCATCACAAACACCATCGGTAAAGGCAATGAGTGAATCGCCAGGTCCCATAGTGATACATTTACTGGCAAACTTGAGGTCTGGAAATGCTCCTATGGCAGGATTGGTCGGCATCAAACGTTCGCTGTGGCCGTCTTCCCTATAGACAATCGGGGGATCATGGCCACAATTGACATACCACACTAGATCCTGGTCTCTTTGCAGGATAGCGATGAAGACCGTGGCAAACATGCTGGACTGCGCATGATTTACAGCAACATAGTTATTCGTTTTACGGACTGCATCAACAATTCTCTCCCCATGGTTCGTCCCCGAATCGCCTTCCCCATCAAAGCATTGCTGAATATTGGCCCGTAGCAGACTGCGAAAGAGTACCATGAATAAAGCAGCCGCCAATCCCTTATCACAGACATCGGCCAGGACCACAGCAAGCTTTGTATTATGGTTAAGTGGAAATGCATCGTAAAAATCTCCCGCAACTTCCCGGGCTGATTGGAAATATGCAAAAAGATCCCACCCTCCGATCTCCGGCAAGGATTCTGGGAGAAATCCAATTTGAATCTGCCTGCCGATCTCAAGCTCCAGTTTTGCAACATCGCGTGCCTTTTGCACCGTACGATGAAGTCGCGCGTTATCAATTACACTGGCGATCTGGCCTGCAATGGTCATGGCCAGTTGAACGTCTTCCCGGGAGAAAACGATCTGGGCATTAGAAGGAATACCGATAGTGCCGATGACATCCCCGCGGGTGAGCAGAGGGACAATAAGAAGGCATGAAGTTCCCCTCTGCACATTCACTTCATGAAGAGAGTTTGTAATAGGGTTAAACTGAGCGTCGGGCACCACTATAGGTTCACCAGTTGTTATAACAAAAAGGCTGGAATCATTTCCTTCAAGAGGTATTTCCAAGCCGGTAACGTCGCTTTCATCGGGATGTTCAGTATGGAAGGCAACGACCTTTAACGTGGTCTGCGCTTCATTGAGCAAGGCAATACCGGTATTTCGAGCGTCAAATACGCTCACCATTTCCTTGCAAATAGATTTCAGTATCTCATCGAGATCAAGACTCGAGCTGATTGCCACAGCAAGATGATTGAGGATGGCGAGCTCCTGTGCCTTTTTTCTCAAACTACGCTGAGCCTCGATCAACCCTTTGTGCACATCGTTTTGTTTGTGGATAAAGAGCAATTTGCAGCGCACAATGTGATCGCCCTGAGAATCAACCGCGTGCATGGAGCTGACGACAACATTCATGCAGAGTGGTTTACCAGTTATAGGCTGGAGTTCGAGCAGTACTTCCTGAGGTCCTTTTTGTGACAGGGTTTGGCTAATGATTTCATTGATTATCTGCTTGTCACTGACGGCGAACAGGTCATATATCCGTTTTCCGGTGACGTCACCCACAAGTTGTTCCAGTACCCTGTTGCAGAGAAGGATCTCTCCAGCGGCCGAAACCTGCAAATAAGGTTCATCCAGTGAGTTGATCAATTCGAGATAGTCCTGATCGTATTTCATGGTGTGAGATTATTTGGGAGTACAACTATCTGATGTCTCAATACGCAATCAGAACAAAATCTTAGCGTTATGACAAATCGGAATATAGACATTTATGATTAGGAAAAGTTTATAAAATAATTGTACATTCATTACCCACTGATCTCAACAAAAATTGAATTTGTAAACAAAGGGTTAAAGTGTTCTAACTTTCCAGCAAATCTAGATAGGGCAGCCATCCCCATGGTATAATGGCAAACAGATTTATTTATGGAAGTCAATATACCTCCTAAGGATCTTGACCCAAGGGCCAATAAAAAACTCTTCCAAGAATCTTTGCTGATCACCTCGGGATGAGTGTCAGGCAGCGTGACAGATACTATCTGAAATTGATAAGCGTTTGAGAAAATCTCTAAGATGTGTTATTCCCGACCGGATTTTTTTGCCTGCTCATTGATTGTGAATCAAGCCAAGCCTATTCCTTTCCAGAACCCGTCAATTTCAAGCTTGCCTCTCAGAAATGCTAAAAAGCGCTTCTTGCTGTATTTTTCCTTGTTGAACCATTCGTATTCATTCGTATTCAGCGACGATTAATTGCTTCTGGCAGGGGCTGTAGAGACTCCACTCTATCATCAAGTCATCTTCCTGTGCTTCCGTCATGCTGTGTACTCCCCATAGTGAAATTTTTGATTCAATCAGTAGTATATTGGGATGCATTGACAAAAAACAAATAGATGGGATTGGTTCCTGAAAAAAATGAATATTAATATTACTTGAAGCCTGGTCAAGAGAAGGCCGTCGGAGTCTTTCAATGGTCGTTGCGGTATTGCTGCGGGCATTCTGCATTACTGTTTGGCATATCTTTCCCCTCCCATGTTTGTTACAGTGTAACGACGGCTATTCTTCAAAGAGGTGGTTGAATCTGCCCCGTGCCTGGGCTGATATTTGCTTCTTATGCTCTCTCAAGTCCTCTCTCCAAAGGGGTCAGCCAGTAATTGTTTGGCGGTGGCCTGTCGTGCAATATCCGAATAGTAAACTTGTCGGGCTCACCGTCGTAGTACTTATTGATAGCCCGTCGAAAGATATCGATGCTCGGTGCCGCCTTGGCGAACAGTGTCATTGACGATCTGAATTTGAGGTCATCGGGTTCACCGAAGATATCGTTTGCTGATTTGCCATCAATAGCCAGTACCAGTTCAGTGCACTCTTGAAGGCGCTCTCCAAGCACCGGGTGGGCGATATATGCTTTTGCTTCATCGAGTGATTTAATGGCATACCTCTATGCCACTTCAGAGCGGCCAAGCCATTCGACCTGGGGAAAGATAAACCACATCCAATGGCTGGTCTTGGTGCTGGATCTAAGCTCATCAATGATAGCGGGGTGCACTTTCTCTTGGGCGGCGACAAATCGTTCTAAATTGAATGGATCATCCATGGCTGTGCTCCCTTGTCGTTACAGTATAACAGGAAAGAATTGTCTTTCATTTTACTGTAGACGGGGAATTTTTTAGAGAGAAGCAAATTGGCAAATTTACTTACAATACGCTTACAAGTTTTTGATAACAAAAAAAGGACTTACAGCAATTAAGCCATAAGTCCTTGAATATACTTGGTAGCGGGGACAGGATTTGAACCTGTGACCTTCGGGTTATGAGCCCGACGAGCTACCAGACTGCTCCACCCCGCGCTGAGAATGAACACTATACATCCGTTAAAAATATTGTCAATGGTTATTTCTGGATGTCGCTTATAGTTTTATTTTCACTGGAAAAACTTGCTATTTTATGGAGGATCTCCTCCGGCAATCGGGTAAGATTTCCTGCTCTGGTGACGGCTGCATGGACGGTATACCCTTTTACCAGCAGCCTGGGACGGTCGATTCCTGGCTCTTGTTTGAGGATTCGATAGTTAAACTTGCATTTAAGTCTACTTATTTCCGCGATAGTCGTCTCAACAACCAGGAGATCGTCGTAGACCGCCGGGGCTTTGAATCGGGACCAGCATTCGATGACCGGCAGGACAAAGCCGAGTTTTTCTATATCGCTGTAGGAACAGACCCACGCGCGCATCAGTTCGGTGCGGCCGATTTCAAAATAACGCAGATAGTTGGCGTTATAGACTACGCCTCCGGCATCGGTATCGCCATAGAGTACGCGTACTGTCGTTTTAAAGATATGTTCGGTCATGATTTTTTGCCGGTTTCAACCATTTAGGTCTATTCCGGGATAAGCAGTCTTATTTTTACGGTCGGGACGGTGCAGAAATCAAGGGCATTGATCTCGCTGATCGCTTTTTCAACCGCCCCTTCCGTTGCCCGGTGGGTACGAAAGACAATAAAGACCGGCTCGTTGGCATCGCGCTCCTGCTGCATCATCGAGCGGATCGAAATGCCGTGTTTGCCAAAGATTCCGGTAATGATCGACAGAACACCCGGCTTGTCGAGCGCAGTTATCCGGAAATAGTAGGGACAGACCAGCTGCTCCATCGGGGTAATTGTCGGTTTGCCGATATGTTCCGGCAGGTAGGCAAGCGCGGGCACCCGGTTGATACAGTTGTTGACAATATTTCTGCCGATATCGACCACATCGGCGGCCACCGCACTGCCGGTCGGCATCATCCCTGCGCCCTGGCCATACAGCAAGACGTCACCGACGATGTCGCCCTGAAACTGGATACCGTTAAAAGCGCCGTTGATGGTTGCCAGCATATGTTTTTCGGGGACCATCGTCGGATGCACCCGGGCCTCGACATGATCTTCGTGGTTATGGCTTATTGCCAGCAATTTGATGCGGTAACCGAATTTTCTGGCAAATTCAATGTCGATCGGTTGAATGTTGGAGATGCCCTCTATGGTAATGTCATCGAGATGGACGCTCTGGCCATAGGCGATAGTCATCAAGATAGCCAGTTTATGTGCGGTGTCGATGCCTTCTACATCATAGGTGGGGTCAGCCTCGGCAAAACCAAGCGCTTGCGCTTCTTTGAGCACTTCCGCAAACGGAGTGCCATGGTCGGTCATCTGGGACAGGATATAGTTGGCCGTGCCGTTCATGATCCCCCGGATCGAGTTTATCCGGTTGGCGACGAGGCCTTCCTTTAACGCTTTAATAACCGGAATACCGCCGCCAACACTAGCTTCAAAACCGACCTCGACATTATTTTCGGCGGCCGCCTGAAAAATTTCACGGCCGTGGACGGACAGCAGCGCCTTGTTGGCAGTGACTACATGCTTTCCGTGGGCAATTGCCTCGAGCAGAAAACTCCTGGCCGGCTCCATGCCGCCGATGAGCTCGACGACGATATCAATTTTCGGATCATTGAAAATATCCGCAGCATCTTTGGTAATTCTTACTCCGTTTAATTCTTCCGGTAGGGTCGGCATGGAAATATCGGCAATTGTCGAGAGTACAAAAGTTGTCCCGGTCTTTTGTAAGAGCCTGTCTTTTTGAGCGAGCAAGGTGTTTACCAGTCCTTTGCCCACCGTGCCGTAACCGATTAATCCAACATGTATCTCTCGCATATATATCAATGTTTGTTTTTGGTTAAGCTTGCCGCGCAAGCGGAGATGATTCAGGGAAAGGATAATGCGTTTGTTTCCTCATCACCCAGTGGCCCTGAAAATAACCGTTTTGCAGATGAAAGTCAAAATCTATGCAGAGATATTTTTATGGCTCGAATAACTATTTTGGTCTATAGTAATCAGCTTGTTACGATTCGGAAGGCAAGTTTGCTGCTCCAGGCTATGCACCATACGTAACGGGGCCGCCTCCGTTAAACTACTTAGTTGATTACGGTTTATCCCGATAACGTTGTACTAATTGTAAAGTTTAAAAGGAGACTGAGACTATGGGTAAGAACATTCTTGTTTTTGGACCAAACGGCAGTGGTAAAGGCACTCAGGGTGCTATTGTACAGAAGAAATACAATATCCCCCATATTGAGTCCGGGGCCATTTTCCGGGAGCACATTGTCGGTGGGACCGAACTCGGTAAAAAAGCTAAAGCTTTTATTGATAAAGGCGATTTAGTGCCCGATGATATCACTATCCCGATGATGGTTGCCCGTCTTCTAAAAGAAGATTGCAAAGACGGTTGGATTCTGGACGGTTTCCCCCGTTCCAAAGACCAGGCAATTACTCTCGCCGAGACACTTAAAAAAGAAGGACTGGCTCTGGACTATGTAATTGAGATTCAACTTGATCGGCAGATCGCCAAAGAGCGCATCATGGGCCGTCGCCTCTGTGTTAATGACAATAACCATCCAAACCACATTGCTTTTGATGCAATCAAGCCGGTGGAAAAAGACGGCAAGCTGGTTTGCCGGGTCTGTGGCGGCGAATTGAAGACCCGTGCCGACGATCAGGACGAAGATGCCATCAGCAAGCGGCATGGTATATACTATGATGAAACTACCGGTACCATGGCGGCAGTGAATTATTTTAAAAATACCGATGGTCCGAAGGTTATTTCCGTCGATGGCTCCAAATCGATCGGCGACGTGACCACAGCTATCATGAACGAGCTCTAGTTGTGGTTGTGAGGGAGTAAGGTATCTGACTTCCTCAATTTTTTTATGGAAAAGGGCCTTCCCGGAGTAAGGGAAAGCCCTTTTTGTCTTTTAAAAGTAAACTGCAGGGATGGCTGTAAGGTCATCAGCTTTCTCTATCAGCTTTCTATTATGCAAGAAAAAACGACAATGAAGAAACCCGGAAAGGTCTATCTGGTTGGTGCCGGCCCTGGCGATCCCAATCTCATTACCGTACGTGGTAAGAGTTTGATGGAGCGGGCAGAGGTGGTGGTCTATGACTATCTGGCCAGTAAAAAATTGCTCAAACATGCCCCGGCAAGTGCCGAATTGATTTACGTCGGCAAAAAGGGTGGGGTGAAACATGCCTATACCCAGGAAGAAATCAGCCAGATGCTGGTCGATCACGCCATGGCCGGAAAGATGGTTGTCCGGCTAAAAGGTGGGGATCCATTTATTTTCGGACGAGGCGGTGAAGAGGTGGAAAAACTGCACGCCGCCGGCATTTTGTTTGAAGTGGTACCGGGCGTGACTTCTGCCACGGCCGCGGCAACCTATGCGGGCATCCCGATAACCCACCGGGATTATACCGCTTCAGTTGCTTTTGTGACCGGCCATGAAGACCCGACTAAGGAAAATTCGACCATTGATTGGTCGAAATTGTCGACCGGTGCCGGAACACTGGTCATTTATATGGGGATTAAAAATCTGCCGATTATTGTTGCCAATCTCATTAAATATGGACGCGACCCCAAAACCCCTGTGGCAGTTGTGCGCTGGGCATCCACACCACTGCAGCGTTCGGTGGTCGGCACGCTTGAAACCATTGCCGAAGTGGTCGCGGACGCGCAGATTAAACCGCCGTCACTGGTTATTGTCGGCGAGGTGGTGAAACTGCGCGAGACTATCGATTGGTACGAAAAACGGCCGCTTTTCAGTAAAAAAATAATCGTTACAAGGACCCGTGAGCAAGCCAGCGAATTGGTCGCCGGACTCGAAGAGTATGGCGCCAACTGCCTGGAATATTCGACAATTCATATTAAACCGGTCGATTCCTATGATGTCTTAGATGATGAACTGGAGCGACTGAAGGAATATCACTGGATCCTGTTCACCTCCTTAAACGGGGTAAAATATTTCTTCGAACGCCTCTATGCCAAGGGGATGGATGCCCGCGACCTGAAAGGGCCGGATCTGGCGGTAGTCGGTAAGAGCACCGCCGATTTTCTCCTGCATTACGGGTTAAATGCCGACTTGATTCCCAGCACCTTCACCGGTGAGGGATTGGCGGAAGCTCTGCTTGATCAAGGGGTTGAAGGACGTAATATCCTCATTCCGCGCGCGGTGCAGGCTCGTGAGATACTGCCCGAGACGCTGCGTGGGGCAGGCGCTCAGGTGACGGTCGCACCGGTCTATGAGAATTGCCCGGCTGAAAGTGATAAAGAGAGTCTGCGCGAAGAACTGCTCCATGGTGAGGTGGAGATGATCACCTTTACAAGTTCTTCCACCGTGCGTAATTTTTTAGCCATGATCGATGCTAAGAACCAGAAGGAGCTGCAGCAGGTGCTTGCCGGGGTTAAAATAGCGGCAATCGGACCAATAACCGCCAAAACGGTGACTGACAATGGCTTGCGGGTTGATGTTCAGCCTGAAGAATACACCATTGAAGGATTGATCAAGGCTATTGTGGAATATTACAGTGGAGACAGCAGATAGCGTCGGCTATTCTTTTCGGGAAGCTCCTGGGAGGCAGCAGTCGGGTTTACCTGTAGATGAGGAGCAAAAACAGGAAGAGGCCAGCCCAACAGAAGCCGTCTACTGCAGGGCCTGCGGCAGAGCGGTGACCAGCCGGGACAAAAGAATTGCGGTTCAGGGTTCGCATAGCCACGCTTTCTTTAATCCGGCGGGGATTGTTTTTGAGCTGGTTTGTTACAGCCTTGCCCCGGGGTGTCAAAGGGCCGGTGGGGCAACCTCAAATTTCACCTGGTTTGCCGGTTACGTCTGGCGGTATGCCCTCTGCCGGCAATGCCGGAGTCATCTTGGCTGGTTTTTTGCGTCAGCCGACCATTCTTTTTTCGGCCTTATTCCGGCTCATTTAATCGAATAAGATATTCTCACGGATCTTCAGGTTTAGGGATACTATCTTCGGTGATACAGGAATGTAAGAGGCGGGTTCTAAAACCGTCCATGTGCTCTCTCCATGCAAGGATTTTGGGGGCACAGAAAAGGGGAAGGGCGGGTTTATAACCCGCCCCTACGGGGCAAACGGAATTTCCTCTTGTATCAGTGTCTACTTATCTTTGATCAGATCGAGTAGATCTTCCGATGTCATTTTGGCGCTGATATCGCTGCCTTCAAGAAGGCTGCCGGCCAAATCCCGCTTTTCCTGATGCAATCTGACTATTTTCTCTTCGATGGTATTCTTGCACACCAGCCGGTAGATGGTGACCGGTCGAGTCTGGCCAATGCGGTGGGCCCGATCGGAAGCCTGGTCTTCAATGGCCGGGTTCCACCAGGGGTCCATATGGATGACGTAATCGGCGGCGGTCAGGTTCAGGCCCAGGCCCCCGGCCTTCAAGCTGATCAGAAACAGGTCGCCCTGACCGGCCTGGAAGGCATCAACTCGTATTTTTCGCTGTTTACTGCTGGTACCGCCATCTAAATACTGGTAGCTGATTCCCTGTGCATCGAGATATTCGCGGATTATACTGAGGTGACCGATAAACTGGCTGAAAACCAGGGCTTTATGCCGACTGGAGAGCAGTTCCTCGATGACTGAGGCAAATACCTTTAGTTTGGAACTTTCGACTGTGGTGTTAACGTCGAGCAGCCGCGGGTTGCAGCAGGCCTGGCGCAGCTTCATTATTTCTGTCAGGATCTGCAGGTGCCGCCCTTTCTTTTCCCGGGAACTCTCCAGCATATCGATGGCGTTCTGCCGCAGGGCTTCGTAGAAGTGGGCTTCTCCAGAGCTCATCTCCACTTCCAAGGTGACCTCGGTGCGCGACGGCAGCTCCTCGAGCACCTGAGACTTGATCCTTCTCAGAATGAAAGGCCGGATAAGTTTTCTAAGCTTTATTTTTGCTTCCCTGTCCTGATAACGTTCAATAGGGACGGCGAAACGTTCGTTGAAGCTGTTTAGGCTGCCGAGCAATCCCGGATTGATAAAATGGAACAGATTCCACAGTTCTCCCAGATGGTTTTCTATCGGGGTGCCGGTGGTTATAAGTTTGAATTTTCCCTGCAGCGACATCGCCGCCCGTGAGCGTTTGGTAGCGCTGTTTTTGATGGCCTGGGCCTCATCTAAAATAATCGCCTGCCAGCGAACCTTGGACAACAGCTCGCTCTCTTGCTGCAACAGGGTGTAGGTCGTGATCAACAAGTCGAACTTGCCGAGTTCATTGATGCTCAGCTCGCGGTCCTTGGCGGCCAGAAATTTAATGTTGATGGTCGGGGTAAACCGGGTCACCTCCGACTGCCAGTTGGTCGAAACCGAGGTCGGGGCGACCACGAGCGATGGCCCGTGGACCGCCAGTTTAAGAATAATGGCCAGAGATTGGATCGTCTTGCCCAGCCCCATGTCATCGGCCAGGCAACCGCCAACCCCCCAGTGAGCCAGCCGGGCGAGCCATTCAAAGCCTTCGCGCTGGTAGACCCGGAGCTCGGCCTGCAGGGTAGAAGGCAGCTCCGGCTTGAAGTCCTGGGCGTCGCGAATTTTCTGAATCTGCTGCTGCCACCCTGCATCGGCACGAGTATGGGCCAGATTCGCCACTTTTTCCAACTGTAAGGCGGCCAGAGGGTGAACCAGCACTTCGTCGCTGCCGTCTTTAGTCAAGCCTTCGGCGAAGAGGTTGATATCTTCAAGACGCTTTTTAAACTCCTGGGTCAGGGCGATGAATTGACCGTCACCAATTTGGACAAATCGGCCTGATGACTTCTTGACCTTGGCCAGCAGTTCTTTCAATTCTACCACCTGCCCCTGATCGAGGTTCAGCTGACCACTCATCGCAAACCAGTTCTGGCGGTTGGTGCGAATTTTCAGGTTCAGGTTTTCCAGCGACACTTTATGGGTGATGGTCAGTTTTTCTCCTTCCGGCCATTCAATCACCACCTTGTCACGAATTTCTTGGAGTTCCATCAGAGCCTGCAGACAATCGTCGGGATCGTACAGGTGCCACTCTCGATCGTTTTCCTGCTCCATGTCGATGGCCAGATCGAGGATCGGACAAAGCTCTTCAATGTCTCTGGCCTTTTCTTCTTCGAGTGCCAGATTGCGTCGGGTCTGCAGTCGTCGGCCATTGACTTCGGCCATGATGTTTTCAACCCCCTGGCCGGGTTTGAGGTAGTGGCCGCCTTCGACAAAGGGTTTGACGAACATCTCAAGGCGAAATCCCGTGCCATAAGGGATAAGATGCATATAGATGGTTGAATCGGCTTCGACTAAGGTGATATTGCCGGTATTCCGGATGGAGCTGTCCACGGCGATGGAGGAATGGACGGTCATGAAGGAGGAGATATTGCCGATGGCGGTCAACACCTGCTCACTGGCAGCCATTGGCACACTAATCCCATCTTTACCGGTAATCTGGGCGATGCGTCGATGGTTGTCATTGATTGGGATAATCTTCACCCTGGTCGGGGTTTCACTGTAATAGTTGATGGCATCGGCGGTAATCGGGTGGGCGAAACAGATATGCAGGTTGTCGCCACGCTCTTCGACAAAAAGCTCCGGTTCCCCGGCGACAAATTCCACCGGTGTAAGCGGGGATTCCGCCAGGTAAAGATTTTGATGACCGATCATCGCCGGCAGGGCCTTATCCATATCAAAGAAAAAATTCACCCCGTGCGTCTCGGGATTATTGGTCTTTTTAATGGCCGCGCAGATCCGGCGGTCCTGCGAGGTCAGATAGTTGAGCCTGTTTGACTTATACAATCGAGACAAAGACAGCGGTCGGCCCTTGCTCCACTCCCCATCCGGATTCACTTTCTGTTCCTTGGGTGAAATGGTGATGACTTTTCCTTCAAAAGCCACCATCCAAATCAGCCGGGTTGTCTGCTGTGGGGTGTCCGGTTCCTGGCTGGTGGCATAAATAAGGGCCTGCAGGCTGCGTTTCCATGGCTCTTCCGGTTCGAGAATTGGCAGCAGGGGAATGATCGATGTTTTCTGGCGCAGTCTCTGGGGGGTGAGCTGGTAGTCGTTGTCGTCCTGGTTGATGGTAGCGAGAATCTCCCCCAGTATGATGGTGAAAAAATCATAGCCCTGGTGGGCGGCCCGTTCATAAAAATAGAGGAGTTCCGATTCGATCTCGGGCTCGACAGCGCTGTTCAACCAATATTGACAGATGCCGGCAATCGCCACAGTCAAGACATTTTGCCTGGTCCCTTCCGGGAGATTAATTTCTTCCCCCTGCAGCCCTTTATTGATATGGGAGTTGATGACTGTTGCCAGATAGTTATAGGCGACGTTTTCCCTGGCACCTTGAAAAAGGGAAAGGGCGATGCTGATACTATCGGCAATCTGGCAATAATCCTCCCGGTCTCTTTGCTGCAGTTGTGTGAGGATGTAAAAAATTCCGGCTGGTCCAAAAAAAGCGACCTTCTCGTCATTGCTGTATTTTTGCAGAAAAAGCAGGTCGTCATGAAAGGCCGCGAAGGCATCCTTGCTGTGGCCCTTAAGAAACAACAAGGTGCCGCGGGCGCCAGTTCCTTGAAAAGAATCCCTGTCTTTACTTATCAGTTTTTCTGCTGCCGCCAGCCGGCCCCGGAATACCAGTTCATTGAAAAGAAGCCGCTTAAAAGGCACCTGCTCGTCTACCGAGAGCTCGATAAATTCTGCATCATTGCCGAGAAAATCGATGAGCTCGGGATAATCGGATAAAGTCGTTTGGCCATATTGCAGGACATTGTTCAGCAGGTAGAACTGAAAGGAGGTAGGCAGTGTGCGAAACCAATCGGCATCAAATGGCATGGTCAGGATGCGAACTGTCGGTGGTGGTTCGCTGACAATTTCACTGCACTGGGCATCGAGAAAATCGGCGGCATCGTCAATGAGATTAAATTTCTGGGTATACACCCCTATTCTTAATTCCCGAATTCCGCGCCAGCATCGTATCGTCCATTTGCCGTAATAGTAGGAGACCGGGGCCTCATCCTGGATGGTTTTCGCAAAGAGGGCAAAGGTATCTTCTTTGACTGCAATCTTGCTGAGGACTTCGACGAATTCGTCGACACACTGGCGGTCTTTGGTGAGAAAACCGAGCTGTTCGAATTTACTGAAATAATGGCCGAGATTTGCCACCGTCGGTTTATTGCCCCGAGGATTTTTTAAATCCAGTTTGCGCAGGCAATTGACGATGAGTGTAGAGTGAGCGGGTTCGTAGACAATTGAAAGTAATTGAAGGAGAGCCTGTTCAAACGGGGTGAGTTTTTTATACTGTCCAAGGAGGGTAACGTGAGTTTGCATAAACGTTGAGCTGGTCTTGGCGGAAGAGTATTCCAGAAAGTATCATCAGTTCTTTTTCGCGCCGGGCGAAAAGGCAAGCAGCCACTATATCATTGTCTGTGATCAATGAGAACCAAAAACTGCACCTTCTTTTTGACATATATGATCCAGGGCTACAGACTTTCGTGCCTGGTTATCTCAGCTTTGACTTCCATATGGCGGAGCCAGGCGGAAAGAAGTTGCTGTTGTTTGAAACGCAGCAGATTTTCCCGATACTGCGCAACTTCCGGGCTATCTTTGGGCATGGCAGGAATTTGTCGATCAAGGAAAGAAAAGACAAAAAAATCGTTTTCGACTTTTCCCGGTGCTTCAGGGAAGGGGGATGCCGGGGTGAGAAGAAAAACATCCTCGATTAAAGAAGAAGGGAAAGTGTTGTTGTTTTGCTCCTGTCGAGTGAGAAATCCAGACTCCTGGACTGAAAAACCTTTTTCCTGAGCCAAGGCATCGATATTATTGCCATCACGCAGGCTTTGCACCATATCCTTCGCGGTTTTTTCGGCCATTTCCTGAGCCTGTACTTTTTTATAATCTGTTGTGACGATATCCTTTTTGGCCTCAAAAGCAGGAATTTGTGGTTCTTTGATGTCTTCGGCATAGAGGATCGCATAGCCGGATGGTCCCTTTATAAGAGAACTCAATTCCCCTTTATTCAGCTCAAAGGCTTTGTCCAGGAACTGGGCATCCGTTTTCAGTTCCGTCGGGGCATCGGTTCTGGTAAAAAAATCGGTTTCCTGGATGTGGATATCTGGATTGGCTTTGGCGTATTGCGCAAAACTTCCTGCGGCGATTATGCCCTCGTAAGCGTCATTGGCCACCTGAAAGGCGAGACTTTCCGCTTCTTTTTGCTGCAGGATTGCAGTTATCTCCGCAGTTACCTCGGTAAGTGATTTTGTTGCCGGTGGCTTTATTTCTTCCAGCAAAATGACGTGGTAACCAAACTGGGTTTTAATGACCTGGCTGATTTCCCCGGCTTGCATTGCAAAAACTGCTGCATCAAAGGCGGGCACCATCTGACCGGCCGAAAAAAAGCCTAAATCACCACCTGAATCCTTGGTTGGTCCCTCCGAATATTGCCGGGCAAGGGCACTGAAGTCCCCTCCTTTTTGCGCGAGTATTCTAACTTCTTCTGCTTTTTTAGCCTGTTCCTCTTGGCGTTCCGGGGAATCCGAGTCGGTTGCCTGCAGGAGAATGTGTCGCGCGTGACGCTGTTCGGGGGTTTGATATGTAGTTATATTATCTTGATAGTATTCAGTAATTTTACTCGGATCGATCGTTATCTTGCCGGCGACCGCGGCATAAGTAAAGACGAGATATTTCAGCTTGAGTTGTGGCTCGCTTTGGTAGTTCTCTTTTACGGTTTCATACCACGCCTTAAGAGCGGTATCGTCAACCACCACCTTGTCGACAAACTGATCGGATGAAACCTTGACATATTTGACCGCGATTTTCTCGTTTTGCCGGCTGTACAATTCTTGGATTTCAAAATCGCTGACAACGCCGGCAAAGTTGCCGATTTCTCTGGCGGCAACCTCGGAGAGCCGATCATACTTCATCGATTCTTCGAATGTTGTGGGAGCCATCCTGTTTGCGGCGAGGACATTCTCATAGCGCTCATAACTGAACGTACCATCTTCTTGAAAAGGAGCCATATTTTTAATAAATTGCTGGATCTCCTGAGAACTGACGTGAATACCCATTTTTTCGGCACCCTGGCGCAACAGTGAGGTTTGGATCAACTGGTTGATAACCTGTTGTTTTATGCCAAAGCTCTCCGCCAGCCCCTTGGGGACATTGCCGCCGAATTGGTCGCTCAATCGCTGGTATGCGCGGTCGTAAGCCTGCTGGTAATCTTGAAAACTTATACTATCGTCATTGATCGTCAGTGCCGCCTGTCGATCCCCTGAGAGATTGGTACCGACACCCCAGAAAATGAACACCAGGGCAATAACAACGACAATGACTTGAATGAAAGTGGACTGGGCTTTTTTTCGGAGTATCTGCAGCATGAATAGACTATATGATTTTTTGATTGATGGTTGGAGAAGCATCGGTGAGTTAACAATCTGTTCGATTTACTCTTTCTTTGTATCCTGTGCAAGGAAAAAGCCAATCATCTTCTCATGGCAACTGAGAAGATGAGTGTTGTATGCGAGCTGACGGTGCATGGAATTATTGCTCGATCAAAAAAATAATGGACATATGCAATAAAAAAATTGTTTTGAAGTTGCCGCGATTTGTCGCTGCCATCTCGTAAAAAGCTTCGCTGATCATGGCTGTCATCCCGGTTCATGTCAGGGGATGGTGCTGGCGGCAACCAGATTAGTTGCTTTATGTAACTGTAATTATTTTGGTTTGTTTTTTACACGCCGGCCTGGCCTTGCGGTGGTATAAATGATTCGTCATTCACTTGACAAATTGTTTCTGCTATAGTAAAAAGCCGTAGTTAGTCTCAAATTATAAAACGGCGAAAGCTATAAAAATAATATTCTAAGGAGGTATGTAATGCCAACTCTCGAACACAACGGAAGTACTTTTGAAGTAGATGAAGATGGATTCCTGCTCAAAGGTGATGATTTTAACACTGATTGGGTTGATTATGTAAAAGGTGTTGAAGGCATCAGCGAAATGACTGACGAGCATCAGAAGGTAATTGATGCCCTCCAAGAGTACTACAAGAAAAACGGAATTGCCCCAATGGTTCGTATTCTTTCCAAGACCACCGGTTTTCCTCTGAAAAGAATTTATGAGCTGTTCCCATCAGGTCCTGGTAAAGGAGCCTGTAAGATGGCTGGTCTGCCTAAACCAACAGGTTGTGTATAATTTGTAGCAGTAGTACACCTAAGTACACCCTGAAGTTTGCGTTGATAAAAGGAAGAATGCCTATAAGGTATTCTTCCTTTTTTTATTTTTGCTGTCCAATTAGTCGCTCGTGGATACTCTCGATTTTTTTCTGATACTCTTTTCCCGACATCCGGGATCCTTTTAATCCACCGCGAAGATTGATCTCCGTCAGATAACAGTTGCCGGTATCGGTCAGCATGAGATCGAGATGGGCATAGGCAAAATCACCACGTTGCATAGATTTTCTGCAGAATTCCAGCTGCATCTCGGTAAGGGGATAGGTTTTTGAATCCCCGCCGCAATGCAGGTTTTTTCTAAAATTATAGGGATTGACCCGTTCGTATGCCTCCACATACTCATCAAGAATAATCACTCGGATATCTCTGCTGTTACTCTGATATGGTTGGATAACAAATGGAAAAGGACACGAGCCGATCCCGGCATAGTTGTATATCTCTTCAATCTGATTAAAGATATGAACCCCGATGCCGGCGTTTTTCCGGTCAAGTTTGAGAATTACCTGGCGATACTGGTGCCGGCGGTAAAAAGAGGTTGCCGCGAGCAGCGCATGGTTGTCGTATATCGGCAGGGTACCCGGCACCATGAAATCGATAAATATCCTGGCCTGAAAAGTTTTCGATCTGCTGGCCAGCTGCGCCGTCGCCGAAGGAATGAGGCGGACGCCCCGCTCCAGCAGGTCGGTCAGCACATGCTCTTCCCCAGGCGCTAAACGGATTCTGCCACAGATTGTATCGTGTTTTTTGAGTTGTTGATAAGAAGTTGTGAGGGTGGAATTATTGCGGATGACACGAGGGAGATCTCTCAAAAGATCATCTCCGAGAATCGCTGGTGAAATGAGGTGAGATCTTCTTCGCAGTTGCCGCAAAAAAGTTTTACGTCACCAAGAGACTGGGAGTTTTTGTTTTCGATAGTGAAACTGCCGTCTTTATTCTGGATATAATGGGTGGTGGTAATGACGTCGTCGGAGATTTCGAAAAATTCCAACTCGTTGCCGCAATAGGGACATTTGAGCAGATTGCCGACTTTAGGCTGATCAAGGAGCACGCGTGTTGCTCGCTGGTGCATCTTTTTCTGCATCTTCTTCTGCATAGACTGTCTACTTTTCAGAAGACGTTGGCAAGGTTGCAGCGACAGGATCCTTGCCCTCCTCGGGGGACGGTTCCTGCGAAGCTGCTTGAATTTCACCCTGAATGCAAGCGCCGGGTTCAACAGTGAGGTTTCCCGCTTCGAGTTTACCCTGGATGGAACAATTTTTCCTGGCGATAAGCATGGAGGCTTGGACAGTGCCTTCAAGTGATCCGTAACAATTAAAAGAAGACACATTTATGTCGCCGACAATCCTGCCGGTTTCGCTGAGAATTAAATGTTCGCCCTCGATGTTGCCGTTTATCGTGCCGTCAATCCGCGCTTTGCCCTGAAATGACAATTCACCTCTGAGCGTCATGTGTTTATCTATGATGGATGAAATTGCCTCGCCATCAACTTTCTTCATCTCCTGCTCAGCATTTACTGCTTTGCCAAAAAAGCCCATCTTTATCGTTTCTCCGGGGCGGGACGAGAGAGTTTGGCAAAGTTGGCTGCTTTTAAAAACTTGTAGGGGTTGATCGCCAGCCCTTCGTGCTGAATTTCATAGTGGAGATGAGAGCCCGTTGATCGGCCGGTATTGCCGATCATGCCAATGGTCTGACCTCTTTTCACTCTATCACCTTTATGGACCAGGTATTTTTGCATATGGGCATAGGCGGATTGATAGCCATTGCCATGGTCGATAAGAACGAAGTTGCCATATCCCCCGTTGCGAAATGCATTGACAACGACGCCGTCGGCAGTGGCATATATCTTTTCTCCTTTATCCCCCCGAAAATCAATGCCGGTGTGATAGGCAGTTCTCCTGTTCAACGGATCTTTACGTTTGCCGAAGCCTGAACTGATAGGCCCCTGAACCGGCCTGCCAAGAGGAAGGTAACGAATCACTTTTAAATATTTATCCGCTTTAAATAGGAGCTCGTCCCTCTGTAACTCCGGTGGCTGGATAAAAGGCCCACCGCTATGCCTGGAGCCGCTATTTTTTTCTTTGGGCAACTTGATGCCGATGCCGCCAAAAATTTTCTCGATGAGCTGACTTTTTTCCTTCAGTTCATCGACGGCGGCGGTGAGAAGCGACTCTTTTTCTTCCTGCAATGCAGTCATTGTCTCCTGTTTGGCACTTTTTTGCTCAAGATGGGCCATTTTTTGGTCGATTTTCCGTTGTTCCTCCTCGGTCATTTTGTTGTGCCTGGCAATAAGCTCGGCACTATCCTGCAATTTCTCCTGCAATCCTGCAATTTGATTGGAAATTTTGCGATTTTTGGTATACAGGGAGAAGGAGCAGATGCTGGTGACGGTGAGGATAAGAAGAGCAACTATCGAGGTCGTTATGACGATACAGAGTTTCTTTCTAGAGCACGGCAACTTTATAACTTTCCCTCTGTCGCCGGCTATAATAATATGCAGCTGTTCATCCATTAGACAATTCCAAAAGAGTTGTTAATCCAGTAAACAAAAAGTATGATGTCCTCAGTTTATGTGAAAAAAATTATGAAAAGTAGCGATAGAAATTTCTTTTGTATACAAGGATATAAAAGAATACGCAACCATAAAAGCGCTTCTTCGATCGTAGTCAATACTTGAAGCTGTTGTATCTGCTCAGCTTTTTTCTTCTTCCGGTCAATTATGTCTCCTCTTATTAGCTGTAAATCTGTGGCAAAAGCGTTTGGCGCCCAGGCTCTTTTTCAAAATATCAATCTTATTATCGACAGTGGCGACAAAATTGGGGTGATTGGACCGAACGGTTCGGGGAAATCGACTTTATTGAAAATTATTTGTGGTCTGGAAGAGCCGGATAGCGGGCAGTTGGTCCGACAGAAATTTGTTCGTCTGAGTTATCTGGCCCAGGACGATGTCTTCGATGAAGCACCAAGTATCAGGGAGAATCTTCTGGCCGGACTGGCGAAAGAAGATATGGTTGATACCGAAAAATATTATCGGGTCGATACCCTGCTCAGCCTGGCTGAATTTACCGATGGCGATATGCCGGTAAAAAACCTCTCCGGCGGCTGGCGTAAAAGACTCTCTATCTGCCGGGCGATGTTGTTTGCCCCTGATGTCTTGATCATGGATGAACCCACCAACCATCTTGATATCGAGGGAATTCTCTGGCTGGAAAAAATGCTCCAGGGGAACTCCGGCCCGTCGGCTTTTCTCTTGGTCAGTCATGATCGGCATTTTCTCGAAAACTGCAGCAACCGAATTGTCGAATTGTCGGCGATCTATCCGGAGGGAACCTTTCAGGTGCAAGGGAGTTATGCAAAATTCCTGGAGAAACGAGACGATTTTCTGGTCGGTCAGCTGGCGGAGGAAGAACGGCTCGCCAACAAAGCTCGCCGGGAAGTGGAATGGCTGCGGCGCGGACCCAAAGCCCGGGCGACAAAAGCCAAATATCGTATTGACGAAGCCTATAAGCTGACCGAGGAGCTGGCGGAATTGAGAGTACGCAACCGCTCCCTGACCAATGTCCAGATTGATTTTGAAGCAACCGGCAGAAAAACTAAAAAACTGCTCGAGGTTATTGGTATTGCCAAATCCTACGGGGAGCAAACCCTGTTTAGTAATCTCGATATTGTTCTCTCTCCCGGCAGCAGACTGGGGCTGCTCGGGCGAAACGGCTGCGGCAAGTCGACCTTGATGAAAATTCTTGCCGGGGCGATCGATGCATCCGGCCTGCTCCCCGATAAGGGAGTGGTTAAAGCTGCTGACACTATCAAGATAGTATCTTTTGATCAGAACCGCGAGACGATTGACCCAACGCTCACCCTGCGTCGCGCGCTCGCGCCGGATGGCGATTCGATCGTGTATTGCGGCCGGTCCCTGCATGTGGTGTCCTGGGCGAAAAAATTCCTGTTCCGCCCCGATCAGCTGGAAACTCCGGTGGGCCAACTCTCCGGAGGCGAACAGGCGCGTATTCTCATTGCCGGACTTATGCGGCAGCCAGCCGATATTCTGCTCCTTGACGAGCCGACCAACGATCTCGACATTGCTTCGCTCGATGTGCTGGAGGCCAGTCTGCTGGATTTTCCGGGCGCCCTGGTGCTGGTCACCCACGATCGCTATCTGCTTGACCGGGTTTGTCACCGTCTGATCGGCTTTGGCGGCAAAGACGGGATAAGCTACTATGCCGATTATGAACAATGGTTACAAGATTTGCCGCAGGCGGTAAAACCTGAGGCAAGCAAAAAGCAGAGCAATGACCAGGCGGTAAAAAAACCGGAGCAAAAAAAGAGCCCCGGCCGTCTTTCTTACATGGATCAGCGGGAGTACGATCAGATTGAGGAGGCCATCGCCACTGAAGAAAGCCGGGTCGAGCTGCTGCAGGACCGGATGACCCTGCCGGAGATAGTTTCCAACCCGGATGAACTCACCGAATGCTGGCAGGAGCTGCAAGAGGCTCAGGCGGAAGTCGAGCGCTTATACAATCGCTGGGATGAACTGGAAGAAAAAAAGAACGGATGAGGGTACGTGAAGATAGCTGTTCTCGCCGATATCCATGGTAATCTCGAGGCACTTGCCGCGGTAATTGCTGATCTGCAGCAGCAGGGTGCTGACCGGGTCATCTGCCTGGGGGACAGTATCGGCTATGGCCCTGACCCCGATGAGGTGGTTTGCCGCCTGCAACTGCTGCAGGCTGTCTCGGTGCTTGGCAACCATGAATTTGCCCTGATGGATGGACGGGCGAGGCGATGGCTCAATTTCCAGGCGGCAGAAAACAATGTCGCAACGGAAAAACTCCTGTCGGCTGACAACAAAGAGTACTGTTGCAGTCTGCCTCCATTTCTTGTTGTTGCCGATGCCCATTTTGTGCATGCCTACCCGCCTGACTCTGTTTTTCGCTACCTCTACCGGCAATCCGACGCAAAA
This sequence comes from uncultured delta proteobacterium, assembly GCA_963796255.1. Classification (GTDB taxonomy): domain Bacteria; phylum Desulfobacterota; class Desulfobulbia; order Desulfobulbales; family Desulfocapsaceae; genus Desulforhopalus_A. Next base: position 251,502 of record CAWCLE010000001.1, read on the forward strand.
ATTGCCGATCTTTTTGCGTCAGCCAAGCATCGCCTGTTTTTTGTCGGCCACACCCATCGGTTGGTGCTGGTGACCGGGCAAAAAGGGCTGATTACCAGAAGAGCCCTGAGAGAGGAGCGTGTGCCACTTGAGGCGGATAAAAAATATATTATCAATTGTGGCAGTGTCGGACAGCCGCGGGATGAGGATTGCCGGGCTAAATACCTGTTATGGGATGCTGTGGCCGGGCAACTGATCGTGCGTTATGTTGCGTATGACCACCGCATAACCATGCAAAAGATCAAAGACCGTGGATTTCCGGAAGTATATGCCATGCGGCTGGCTTAGCTTATGAAGAGAATAGGCAGATACGAGATTATCGGTCGTCTTGGGCGCGGCAGCATGAGTACCGTCTATAAGGCCAGGGCTCCAGTTACTCAGCGCCTGGTCGCCCTGAAAATCCTCCAGCCGAGAAATGAGATCTTTATTGATTTGGTCGGCGAGGCGCGGCTGCGGGAAATGTTTGTCGAAGAGGCGCGAATTATGGGCGCCTTGTCCCATGATCATGTGGCCAAAATTATCGACTGCGATGAGCATGAGGGACAGCCTTTTATCGTCCTCGAATATTTTGCCCACTCCGTTGGTGCTTTTATCGGGGAAGCGTACCGGGTTGAGGCGCTGTCGCGAATTATCTCGGCCGCAAAAACCAAATCGTATCTGGTGCAGGCCCTCATGGGGCTTGAACGTTTGCATTTTGCAGGAATTATTCACCGGGATATAAAACCTTTCAACTTGATGATAACCAGTGACGACCGGATCAAGATTATTGATTTCGGCCTGTCTCGGGTCAGGGGGGAAGAAAAAATGGCCATTCCTGGCATGCAGGTCGGTTCGCCCTATTATGCCGCACCGGAGCAGGAAAAAGACCCGAAACAGGCCGATGGTCGGGCCGACCTGTTCAGTCTGGGCGTAATGGGTTATAGGATGCTGACCGGGGTGCTTGTTGATTGGCGAGAAGGAGAAATAATACCGCCCAGCAGGCTGAATACGGAACTTGGCCCGGAGTGGGATGAGTGCATGATGCGGAGCATGGCGATACCTGCTGCCGATCGTTATGCCGATGCGCAACAGATGCGCCTGGCGGTTGAGTCACTCCCGCTTGCCACCGCCCAGAATTGTAGCGGGGAAGATGTTTTTCTTGCCCGTGACGTGCGGCAGATCCGCCGCAGCAGGAGAATGGAGCCGGTGCGGATGATGTATAAAAATATTCGTACCGAGCTGGGTCTTGACGATTTGCTGCGACCTCGGCAGTATGCGGTGCAGGATTTCGCGGTGGTCGGGCCGCTGGTGGCGCTTGAGAAAAACAGCGGCCTCTACTGGCAGCGGCGTGGCTCCGGTTTTACTGTCAACTGGCAGCAGGCTCATGAGTATGTGCAGTTCTTAAACGACACCAGCTGGCAGGGCGCAAGGAGCTGGCGGCTGCCGACGCTTGAAGAAGTCCTGACTATTCTCAACCCGCCGCTGCACGGCGTCTCGTGTTCCAGTTGGCCGCTGCTCGACCATACTGTTCATTGGCTCTGGACCAGTGATCACTGCACCAAAAAACAGGCCTGGATGGTCGATGTGGTGGAGAGTTTTTTTGACCGACTGGACAAAGACGGCGTTGCCTCAGTCTGTGCGGTCCGCTCCGCGTAGATGGCGTCGTAAAAATTCTTCATCCGAAGTCTGCGCTTATCTGCGTCGTTGCCACAAAATTTCTATCATTACGACGTACTATAGTACGCCGAAAGGGTAGAAATTTTGAGCGCCTAGAATATGAAGCTTTTTACTTAGCCACCGTGAAAATCGACTTTTTACGAGATTGTTCAGCGGTTGAAAAACTGGTCAATCTTCTCCAGGGTAGAAGTGATATCGTCGCGGCTGATATCGAGATGGGTGACCAGCCTGGTTTTCTTGCCGGCAGTGATAAGGATATTGTTTTCCTGGAGAAATTCGGCCATCTGTAGCGCGGTATCCGGTGCCATAGCAACAAAGACCATATTGGTCTGGGCCGGATCCTGGGTAACCTGCAGCTGGTCAAACTGGCGCAGCCCCTGGTTAAGAATCGCCGCATGGTCATGATCGACAGCCAGCCGGTCGACATTGTTTTGCAGGGCATATATGCCGGCCGCGGCAAGGATTCCTGCCTGGCGCATCCCGCCGCCGACCATTTTTCGCCATTTTCTCGCCTCTTCGATAAAGCTGCGTGACCCGCAGAGCAGGGAGCCGACCGGCGCACCCAGCCCTTTGGACAGGCAGACCGAGACGGAATCAAAATGACGGGTAATCTGTTCTGCCGGCACCTTCTGTTTGACCGCGGCATTAAAGAGTCTGGCCCCGTCGAGATGTAGGCTGAGCTTTTTTACTCGGGCAAATGTCGCCGCCTGCGGTAAATATTCCAGGGGCAGGGCTTTGCCGTTCTGGGTGTTCTCGAGGCAGAGCAGGCGGGTTCTGGCAAAGTGGATATCGTCCGGTTTGATCTTTTCTTCTACTTTGATCAGAGAAAGGGTTGAGTCCGGCTCAAAGTCGATCGGCTGTGGTTGGATGGAGCCTAAAACGGCGGCGCCACCTGCTTCGTATCTATAGGTATGGGCCAGTTGACCGACGATATATTCATCCCCGCGGCCGCAGTGCGACATGATGCCGATAAGGTTGGCCTGGGTGCCGCTCGCCGTGAATAGAGCCGCTTCAAAACCGAGCAGCTCGGCAGCGTAACTCTCCAGTCTGTTGACCGTGGGATCGTCGCGATAGACGTCATCGCCCACCTCGGCTTCGGCCATGGCCCGGCGCATTGCTTCGGATGGTCGGGTAACGGTATCGCTGCGCAGGTCAATTGTTTTCATCATTTCTCTTCCCGGTTGTGGCATTATTTAAAAAGGATTAAAACTTCGTCTATATTATGCAGATTGTCGTAACTGACAGCAAAAATACAGGACACGGGTTAAAAAAGCGATGGGAAAAAATAACGGACTCAGTGACGCCCAGAAAGAGATTCTGCGTGAGGCGGAATTCGCGTTTAAGCATCTTACCGAAAATGAGCTGTCGACATTCATCGATCCCACCTTCGATACGGCGGCTATGGGCGATGAGAAACTACTCGAATTTTTAGAACTGACCAATATCCTCTATCGGGCGGGCGATCAGCTGATTGCCGATAAACAGTATGACCTTGTCTTTCTGGCGGAATTACGCAACCGGATGCCCGAGCATCCTTATCTGCATACCGTGGAACCGGAGCCACTGGCGGAAGCGAAAACTGTCGAACTGCCGTTTCGGATGCTGTCCACCGAAAAGGCGTATGACTTTGTCGCAATTGACCGCTGGGCGATGCGAGTCCATAAGGCAGCCAAAGAATTAGGCATTGATTTTACCACGCTGGTCTTTAGGGCAACGCCAAAACTTGATGGTTTTGCCGCTTATGATGATGGGCAGAAACTGTATACCCGTGGCGACGGGCGGCGTGGTACCGATATCAGCCGGGTGTTTGCTCGGGGGCTGGCGGTGGTGGCTGATGGTCCGCGGGGGCTGGGCCCGGGTGAGATAGTGGTTAGTCGCAGTTATTTTATGGCCAGCCTTGCCGATATGTTTGAAAATTCGCGCAATTTCCAGGCCAGCCTGATTAAGGAAAAAGATCTTGAACCTCCGGCGGCGGAAGCGATCCGAGCCAAAAAAGCGGTATTTCACCCATTCAGCTTGCTGCCGAACTGGCAGGGAACATGGCTGGAATTGTCGGCCGGCTTTGATACAATTATTGACCAGCTGTGGCAAAAGACGGATTACGATGTGGACGGTATTGTCATTGAAATCGTCGATGAACAATTGAAAGAATTTCTGGGCGCCACTCGGCATCATCACCGCTGGCAGATCGCCTATAAAAGAAATACCGCTACGGCTGAAGTCGAAGTGCTTAGGGTCGTTGCCCAGACTTCCCGGTCCGGCCGGGTCAACCCGGTGGCGGAGATTGAACCGACTAGACTCAGCGGCGCACTTATTAAAAGGGTCACCGCTCACCATTATAATATGGTCCGACAAAATGGTATCGGGCCTGGAGCGAAGATCAGGTTATCGCGCAGCGGTGAGGTCATTCCTAAAATTGAAGAGGTCCTCGTTCCGGCCGATCCTGAGCTTCCTGAAACGTGTCCGAGCTGCGGGGCGCCGCTAGTCTGGGAAAATGATTTTCTGCAGTGCATCAACAATATGAACTGCCCGGCTCAGATTACCAATTCAATTGAACACTTTTTTAAAATTCTCGGCAATAATGACGGTTTTGGGCCCGCTTCGATTGGAAAAATCTATGCCGGCGGAATTACCACTATCCCGGCGATTTATCGACTTCAGGAAGCTGATTTTGTCGCTCTTGGCTTTGGGCCGAAGCAGGCGGAAAATATGGTCGCGCAGTTGCAGAGAAGTCAAACAGAGCTTATTGAGGACTGGCGTTTTCTCGCCGCTTTCGGGATCTATCGCATGGGAATGGGCAACTGCGAAAAGCTGCTGAGTTTTTTCCCACTTGAGCGGGTCTTTACCCTTACCCGGGAAGATGTCGTCAGCATCAAAGGATTCAGTGAAAAAATTGCCGATGCCATGCTCGCCGGATTGGCGGCATCAGCGCCTTTATTGGGCGAATTATATGCGCTGGGCTTTAATCTTATCAGAACACCGCAGGACCTAGGTGAAGAAGGGACGGGTAATGGTCCGCTGGTGGGCAAGCTTCTCGTTTTTACCGGAACCATGCAGACGGGCAGTCGCGATGAGATGAAACAACAGGCCAAGCTGCTTGGGGCAAAAATCGGCGATGCGATTACCGGAAAAACCGATATGCTGGTTTGCGGTGAGAAAGTTGGGGCGACGAAATTAAAAAAAGCCAAAGAATTAGGGGTGCAAGTGCTGTCGGAGGTGGAATATCTGGCGCTTATAAAATAGCCGGAAGGGCGGGTTTAGAATCCGCCCTTCTCGGTTCCAAATCTGCCCTACAGTTTACAGGTTTATTTGGGTGGTTCGAGAAGAATCCCCGCCTTGGCAATATTTTCGTGGGGAACTTCATCGATAAAGATGGTAATCGACTCAGGTGGCTTGTTCGCCTCTTTGCTGATCACCTCGGTAACACCTTTGCTGATTTTCTGTTTCTGCTCTTTGCTAAGCGGCCCGGCAACCCGGATACTGACATATGGCATGATAGCTCCTGTATGAGTAAACAGTTTTACTGTTTCTGGTAAAATAGATTGTGCGGTGAATGCATCGTTAATGTACTCACTTTCATGTCGAGGACAAAGAAAATAAATAAATGAGGAGATGCGCATGCATGTTTTAGTGACCGGAGGAGCCGGCTATATCGGCAGCCATACCTGCCTGGAGTTGTTGAACCGCGGCCACCAGGTAACCGTGGTCGACAACCTGTCCAATTCCAGTTGGGAATCGCTTAACCGGGTTGAGGAGCTGACCGGGAAGAAGGTGACGTATTATGAAGTCGATTTACTTGATCAGGAGGCTTTAACGGAAGTTTTTTCCGGCAGTGAAAGGAAAATCGACGCAGTTATCCATTTTGCCGGCAAAAAGGCCGTTGGCGAGTCGGTGCAAAAACCGCTGCTCTACTATCATAATAATATCAGCGGCACCTTGATCCTCTGCCAGGTCATGGCCGCCCACGGGGTGAAAAAGATCCTCTTCAGCTCCTCGGCGACGGTCTACGGCGACCCGGCAAGCGCGCCGATTACCGAAGATTTCCCGCTCTCCTGCACCAACCCCTACGGGCGGACGAAGCTGATGGTGGAAGAAATCCTCCGTGATCTGCATACCGCCGATGCGGATTGGAACGTCTGTCTGCTCCGCTATTTTAATCCGGTTGGCGCCCATAAAAGCGGCAGGATAGGCGAAGATCCCAATGGTATTCCCAATAATCTGGTCCCGTATATAACGCAGGTGGCGGTTGGTAAACTAACCGAGCTCTCGGTTTTCGGCAACGACTATGCAACGCCTGACGGAACTGGAGTCCGCGATTATATCCATGTGGTCGATCTGGCTATAGGCCATGTGCAGGCTCTTGAGAAAGTGGCGCAAAGCCCTGGGGTTGTCATCTATAATCTTGGTACCGGCAAAGGCTATAGCGTGCTGGAGATGATCAAGAGTTTTATCGAGGTCAGCGGGCAGGAAATTGCCTATAGGATTGTGGCCCGCCGTCCTGGAGATATTGCTGCCTGCTATGCCGATCCGACAAAAGCCTTCCGTGAACTTGGCTGGAAGGCTCAATACGGACTGCGCGAGATGTGTGAAGATTCCTGGCGCTGGCAGAAAGATAATCCACAAGGTTACCTGTAGTAATAGGTGTTGACATTACAGTATTACTGTAATACTTTATTACCTGCAAGATTAACAACAACTGTCGAGGCCATAATGGAAACAGCAATAACAAGTAAGCTCACCACCAAAAGTCAGGCAACCATACCTGGAAAAATACGAAAACACCTAGGTGTTAAGCCTGGAGACTCTGTAGCATTTGAGGTAGATGAAAACAATAAAGTTTTTGTTCGCAAGGCAACAGCAATTGATTTCGAGTTTGCCCATGCTCTTGAGGGTACATTGTCTGAATGGACAAGTGCGAACGATGAAGAGGCTTATTGTGACCTATAATTTATTTGATGTTGTGGTTGTGCCTTTTCCATTTACCGATCAAGACACAGACAAAAAACGTCCAGCCCTTATTTTGTCAGACTTCACCACATTTAACGATGTTACTGAAAACTGCGTTTTGGCAATGATTACGAGTTCAAAAAACTCTCCATGGCCATTAGATACAAAAATAAGAAGTATTCAAAAAGCTGGATTGCCCGCACCATCTCTAGTGAGGATGAAACTTTTTACTTTAGATAGCCGCCTGATATGTAAGAAAATAGGCCGTCTTTCCGGCGAAGATCAAGAAGCCGTAAAGAATAATTTGAAAAAATTATTGTCTCTTGAACCAAAATAGCGAGGTTCAAACGTAACACAAAAAAACTCGATTGCAGAAACGAACAGATCAGTGCTAGCGCTGATTTAGACTTACGCAGTCCATGATCCTCGTCACGGCCCCGTTTGAAATAGCTTAGCAATTCTTCGTTCAGGTCGTTCTCCCTATCGCGGGCGGCATGTGCCGCTCGATTCTCCTGCAGGAGCCCTGCAGCTGCATTCTCATCTATTCGGCTTGATCGTGGCCTCCCTTGTCGTTGTCCGGAACCAGCGCTCTACTTCCCAGCCAAAATCAGGGTGTAAATCTGGACAAACTCATCAAGATCAAGACTTTTGACAATGCCTTTTAAATTGAGTCCATGCATCCGCAAGTCGCATCGACGGATGTGATTTTAGCAGAAATGTGCGTATTATGCCTATCGTCCGAAATCGCCAAGTATACTGCTAAGACACGCTTGCATTTCCGAATGTGTAATGGTATCTTTTGCCGAACTTAAAACGCGAGGCACTGTTTGCACAATGGGACTAATGCACTATTCAACAATGATTTTTGGCTGCGGCAACGTCATCATGGGCGATGACGGCTATGGCCCCGCCGTGGTCGATCGGCTGAACGGCCACTATGCTCTTCCGGACGATCTCCAGGCAGTCGATGTCGGTACCTGTGTCCGCGAATATCTGTTTGATTATCTGTTGATGGAAGAAGGGCGACCGCAAAGAATTATCATCCTCGATGCAGTCGATTTCGCCGATCGTTCTCCCGGTGAAGTCTTTCAGATCCTCCCGGCCCAGATCCCGGCCAAGAAAATTCATGATTTTTCTCTGCACCAGTTTCCCACCGTAAATTTATTGCAGGAGCTGGAACAGCATACCGGCATAGAGGTGCTGATACTGGCCGCGCAAATCAAATATATCCCGGCAGAGATCGCCCCCGGGCTTTCTCCTGCCATGGCAAAAGCTGTTACAATAGCGTGTGAAAAAATAGCACAAATTCTTTCTCTTAATGTCAAATGAGGTGACCTTTTATGATGTATGAATTTAAAGTCAGCGAGCTTGCAGAAGAGTTTGGAGTTCATCGAAATACCATAAGAAACTGGATCAATGCCGGGACGCTTGCCGCCAAAGAAGGCCCCGGCCGCAAGTATCTTATGAAATTTCATGATTACCAGAAGCTCTGCGAAAAGTTTGGCCGTGAACCCCATGTCCATCCTTCCAACCATGTCAGTCGCAAAGCTCTGGGGGCCCTGGAAGAGACTGACCGCGAGCCGCTGCTTATTAATGGCATAAAGAGTGAGATTGCTGTTGATCCCTCCTGGGGTGACTCCTGTCTTACCTGCGGAACCTGTGCCAGCGCCTGTCCTATTTCCGGAGTTGATGGTCTCGATCCACGCAAGATCGTGCGCATGGCTGTCCTTGGTATGGATAAAGAGCTGGTCGAGTCGAGCTGGCCATGGAAGTGCACCATGTGCGGCAAGTGCGAGGAATCCTGCCCGGCTAATATTGAAATAGTCGCCCTGATGCGCAAGATCCGCGGTGCCAGGAAGCGCGCGGAAGTTCCAGGCCCCATTCATAAAGGCGTCACCATGTGTCTTGAGCGGGGCAACAACCTCGGCATCCCTAAGGATGATTTTCTTTTTCTCTGCGAGGACCTTGGCGAAGAGTTGGCGGCGGACTGTTGCCCTGGATTTAAAACCCCTATCGATGTCCATGGGGCACGGGTGCTGGTAACTGTCAATTCCAAGGAACCCTTTGCCGAGCCCGACGATATGAAGTGGTGGTGGAAAATCTTTTATGCCGCCGGGGAATCCTGGACCATTTCCTCAGAGAACTGGGAAGGTGTGAACTGGGGACTTTTTTCCGGCGACGATGAGGCGATGAAAACGGTGGTCGGTCGTGTCGTTGACAACATGCGCCGGTTGAACTGCCAGGTGCTGCTCCTGCCCGAGTGAGGTCACGCCTACTTTGCAACCCGGTCCGGGTTGAACAGATGGTACCCCGAAGCACTCAAGGAATTCAAAATCGTCACCGTCTTTGATCTGCTGCTTGAATATATTGAACAAGGCAAAATCCAGCTGGATAAGTCGGTGCATAAGATGCCCGTTACCTATCACGATCCCTGTAATTATGGCCGCAAATCTCTGAAAGCCTTCGGCCAGGCCTATTTTGAAGAAGGCCGGACCGTTACTAGGGCCTGTTGCGATGATCTTCGCGAACTGTACCCGAACCGCAATGGCGCCTATTGCTGTGGTGCCGGTGGCGGCGCCTGGGCCATGCCCTATGGTGATGAGCGGGTCTTTTATGGCCGTATCAAAGCCCGGCAGATCTCCGAATCGGGTGCCCATCTGGTTATCGCTCCCTGCCATAACTGCCGGGACCAGATCATGAAATCGCTCAATAAGGAATATGACCTCGGGATCGAGGTTAAATACATCTGGGAGCTGGTTGCCGACGCACTCATTATGCCCAAAAAATCCTGATGAAGAGCGCATAAATACGAACAACAATGAACAATCACGAGGAGACAGCTGTCATGCTGGATACAAAAAAAGTTGGGTCGGTGATGATCGTCGGTGGTGGTGTTACCGGGATGCAGGCCGCCCTGGATCTTGCAGACTCCGGGTACTATGTGTACCTGGTCGAAAAGTCCGGTGCCATCGGCGGGGCCATGGCCCAGTTGGACAAAACGTTTCCGACCAATGATTGCTCGATGTGAATCATCGCGCCAAAACTGGTTGAGTGCGGTCGGCACTTAAATATTAAATTGATGACCCTCAGCGAAGTGACCACAATCGATGGTATCGCCGGGGATTTTAAAGTAACTGTAAAAGAAGCGCCGCGGTATGTCGATGTGGAAAAATGCATCGCCTGTGGCAAGTGTACCGAGAAATGCCCGAAAAAAGTAGACAGTGAATACGACGCCGGAACGGGCAAGCGCAAGGCGATTTATGTCAAATATGCCCAGGCGGTACCGCTCAAGTATCAGATCGATGCCGATTCCTGCATCCGTCTGCAAAAACCGGGTGCCTGTGGTTTTTGTGAGAAAGTCTGTGACGCCGGGGCGATTAATTTCAACGATACCGAAAAAATCTATCGGTTGAGTGTCGGCGCGGTGGTGCTGGCTCCCGGCTTTGAAGCCTACGATCCAACGGATGCCGGGGTCTGGGGCTTTGGTGTTTATCCCAATGTCATCACTTCGCTGCAACTCGAGAGATATCTTTCCGCCTCGGGTCCCACCGAAGGCCATCTTATCAGGCCCTCGGACAAAAAACCGGTGAACAAGGTGGCTTTTCTGCAGTGCATCGGCTCACGCGATGAGAACCTTTGCGGCAACGGCTACTGCTCTTCGGTCTGCTGCATGTATGCAATCAAAGAGGCGGTCATCGCCAAAGACCATGTGCCCGGGCTGCAGACATCCATTTTTTATATGGATATGCGGACCCATGGCAAGGAATTTGATCTCTATATGGAACGAGCCAGGGAAGATTCCGGGGTGCGCTTTATCCGCTGCCGGGTCAACGGCGTTGAACAGGATGGTTCGGGCGGGGATCTTCGTCTGAGTTATGTCAACGAAGATGGCCGTCAGCTAGAGGAATTCTATGACATGGTCGTCCTGTCGGTTGGCCTGCAGACGCCCAGACATGTGCTGGAACTGGCGCATAGGGCCGGCATCAAGCTGACCGCCGACAATTTTGCCGCCACCTCCGATTTTGCCCCGGTGCAGACCTCGCGCGAGGGTATTTTCACCTGCGGCGCTATTGCCGGTCCCAAGGATATTCCCCAGTCGGTGGTCGAGGGCTCGGCTGCCGCCGCGGCTGTCGCCGATTTGCTGGCACCGGCCAGATTTTCCTTGACTACTGAGACGAGTTTTCCCGAGGAGAAAGATGTCTCCGGCGAAGAACCGCGAATCGGCGTTTTTGTCTGTCACTGCGGCTCGAATATTGCCGGGGTTGTCGATGTCAAGGCGGTAGAAGAATACGCCGCGACCCTGCCTGATGTCGTCTATGTGGAACGTAATCTTTTCTCCTGTTCCCAGGATACGCAGGAGATGATCACCAAGCGGATCAAAGAGCAGAACCTCAACCGTATTGTCATCGCTGCCTGCACCCCGCGGACGCATGAACCGCTATTTCGCGAGACGCTGAAAGCTGCCGGTCTGAACGAGTATCTGGTGGAGATGGCCAATATCCGCAATCATAACTCCTGGGTGCATACGAGCGATCCCAAGGCGGCCACCGCCAAGGCCAAAGATCTGGTGCGTATGGCGGCTGCCAAGGTCACCTTCGGCGATTCCCTCAAACCTTTTGCCGTGCCGATTACCCAGAAAGCTCTGGTTATTGGCGGCGGGGTAGCCGGCATGACCTCGGCTCTTAATTTAGCCCAACAGGGGTTTGCCGTACATCTGGTGGAAAAAACCGATATCCTCGGCGGCAACGCGCTTAATTTGAAACACACCTGGGCCGGCGAGCATGTGCCAACCCAAGTGGCCAAACTGGTTGATAAGGTGATGTGTAATGCTAAGATCATTATCCATAAACAATCGGCCGTGACCAAAGTGGATGGCTTCGTCGGCAATTTCCGCTCGACCCTTACCGATTGCGACGGGGTGGAGAAGGTGATTGAGCATGGCGCCGGCATCGTGGCTACCGGCGGCGATGCCTATATCCCCACCGAATACAACTTTGACTCGATTACCGGGGTGGTCACCTCGGTCCAGTTCGATAAGCTTTTTGAGCTGAAAGAGCAGCATGTGAAAAAAGCCAGACGGTTTGTTTTCATCCAGTGTGTCGGATCGAGAGAAAATGACCATATGTACTGTTCCAAGGTGTGCTGCACCCATTCGGTGCAGTCGGCTATTGCCCTAAAAAAAGAAAATCCCGAACGCAATGTCTATATCCTCTATCGGGATATGCGTACCTATGCTCAGCGGGAGGCCCTCTATAAACAGGCAAGAAAGCTTGGCGTCATCTTTATCAATTACGAGCTGCACGGCAAACCAAAGGTCACCCAGAATGGTTCGGTTATCGATGTTGAGGTGTGGGATCATGTTCTGCATCGACCGCTGAAGATTGAAGTGGACATGGTCATCCTGGCCGTCGCCATTCGGCCAAAGAGTGACGCCGCAGACTTAGGTAAATTGTATAAGGTGCCGGTCGATAAACAGGGGTTTTTCCAGGAAGCCCACGCCAAGCTGCGGCCGGTGGATTTTTCTACCGACGGCATGTTTGTTGCCGGCCTGGCCCATTACCCCAAGCCGGTTGAAGAATCCATCGCCCAGGCGCTGGCGGCCTCAGCCAGAGCGGCAACGCTGCTGTCGAAAAGTCATATCTTGCTTGATGCCGTGAAGGCGACCGTTGATGAGAACTACTGCGACGGCTGCGCTCTTTGTGTCGATGTTTGCCCCTATAACGCGATTACTCTGGTCGACAAACCGGGTCAAGACGGCGATGCGGCAGGCAAGATTATCGTCGTCAATAGAGCGCAATGCAAAGGCTGCGGCCTGTGCCAGGGCACTTGCCCTAAGCGGGGAGTGTATGTTGCCGGCTTTACCATGAAACAGATCAGCGCCCAGATTCAAGCGGCGCTTGCGGTATAAATTTTTCCTTGAGAAGGAGTTAAGCACATGAGTTTTGAGCCAAAAATTGTTGCCTTCTGCTGCAACTGGTGCTCCTATGCCGCAGCTGATCTGGCGGGTACGGCCAGGATGCAGTATCCCCATAACGTCCGGATTATCCGCGTTATGTGTTCGGGAATGGTTCATCCGGAATTTGTCATGGATGCACTTTCCCAGGGTGCGGACGGGGTCATGGTCCTTGGCTGACACCTTGGCGAATGTCATTACCTGGATGGTAATTATAAAGCAATGACCCGGTCCAACATGATTGTCGAATTGTTGGAAGATTTTGGCTACGAGGCCGAGAGGTTTAATTTGACCTGGGTTTCGTCGGCGGAGCCCGATAAGTTCGTCGCCGCGGTCACTGAGATGACCACGCGAATCAAAAAATTAGGTCCGGTCAACGGTCAGGACGCCTCGGTGGCATAAAGGGAGGAAGATATGGGTGTAACGACGGCAATGGAGTGGTTGGGATCCTGTTCGGGGTGTGAGATTGCCATCCTGAACATTGGTGAAGACCTTATTCCGATAATAACCGAGGCACTGGACATCGTCCATGCCCCGGTTTTGATGGACCATAAATATTTCGGTCAGTGTGGTGAAGGGGTGACGCTGACTATTCCGGATGCAGTGGTTGGTATCGTCACCGGCGGGGTGAGTAATCATGAACACCTCGAGGTGCTGGAAGAGATGCGCGCGAAGTGCAAGGTTTTGATCGCGCTTGGCACCTGTGCGACCCACGGCGGGATTCCCGCCCTGATGAACGGACAGGATCGGAAGACCAGCTGGGAGGGCATTTATTGCACCGAGAGCACCGATCCGGGGGCTGAAGTGCCGAATATTGAAGTGCCGGCCCCGCTTGATCGGGTCTATGCCTGTGACGAGAAGGTAAAAATAGATATGCAGTTGCCTGGCTGTCCGCCTAACCCGGCCTTGATCGCCGAGGTGATCATGTCGCTCGTCGAAAGCCGAGATCCGGTGCTGCCCGGCAAGAGTGTTTGCGATACCTGTCCTACCCGGCGGGAAGGGAAAGGGGCGGTGGACAAGGTGAAACGCTTTATCACCAATGTTGATTTCGTGCCCGGTGCGCCGATCGATGAAATGCGTTGTCTCTTGGAACAGGGCTATATGTGTCTGGGACCGGTGACCGCCGCCGGTTGTGCCAGGCGCGGCGCCCCGGCCTGCATCAGCGCCAGGGTACCGTGCCGCGGATGTTTCGGGCCGGTGCGTAAAGACGGCAATCAACTGCTGGATATGATGAATGCTCTGGCGAGCAATGGTATCGACTATAAATCGGTGGTTGACCGCCGTTCGATCCTGCGCTTTTCGGGAGCCCATGGCAAACTGCGACCGGTTAAAAAGCCGGTGGTGGAGGAGGAGTAAGATGGGAAAAGTAATAAATATTGCACCGGTAACCCGCATCGAAGGACATGCCAAGATTGCCATCCATTTAGATGATGACGGCAATGTGCAGAATGCCTTTCTGCATATTCAGTCGCTGCGCGGTTTTGAAAAATTTATCGAGGGTCGGCCAGCGGAGGAAGTGCCGCGTATCGTCAATCGTATCTGCGGCATCTGTCCCTGGATGCATCATCTTGCCTCGAACAAGGCGGTCGACGGTGCCTTTGGCGTGACCCCCACGCCAACCGGGCATAAGCTGCGGGAGATGTGTCAGATCCTGGCGCATATTAATGATAAGATCCTGCATTTTTTCTTTCTGGCCGCCCCGGATTTTGTCCTGGGACCTGATGCCGACTACTCAGTGCGCAACGTGATCGGCGTGGTCAAGGCGGCACCTGAGCTGGCCACCAAGGTAGTCAAAATGCGGCAACTCGGGCAGATGCTGCTCGACAAGTTTGCCGGCAAAGCCATTCATCCCGTTGCCGGGGTTACCGGCGGTTTTGCCAAGCCGATGGTCGAGGTGGAGCGGCAGGAGCTACTCGAGGGAACTCGGACGCTGCTGGATTTCTCCCTGTATGCCCTTGATTACGCGATCAACAATGTGTTCAATAAATATATGGACGTCATCGGCGAGCTTGGCGTGATAAAAACCGGCTTTTTAGGCATGGTCGATAAAAAAGACGGCGCGCTGCGGCTCTATGACGGGAAACTGCGCTTGATGAAGCCGGACGGCAGCTTTGTCGATTTTGAAGGAGATAAGTATATCAACTATCTTGGCGAGCATGTCGAGCCCTGGGGCTATTCGAAGATGCCCTATGCCAAATCATGGAACGAAGGCTTTAACATGGATCTGGCGGCACCAAAAGGGATCTATCGTTCCAATACGCTGGCCAGGATCAATGTCTGCGATAAAATTTCCACCCCAAAGGCCCAGGCGGCTCTCGAGGCCTTCCGGAGTTCCTTTGGCCGCCCGGCGCAGCAGACGCTGCTGTATCATTATGCCCGGCTTATTGAAATGGTCTATGCCTGCGAGCGGACCATCGAACTGCTTGAATGGGAAGGCATTACCGATACCAATGTACGGGCTCAAGTCGAGCCGAAGGCCGGTCGTGGTGTGGGCATAGTCGAAGCGCCACGCGGGACGTTGATCCACGATTATACCACCGATGACAACGGCTGTATCGTAAAGGCTAATCTCATTGTCGGCACGACCCATAATATCGCCCCGATGAATATGAGCGTTAAGCAGGCGGCGACCACCCTGATTAAAAACGGGGTCTACAATGAAGGCCTCTTGAATCGGGTGGAGATGGCGGTGCGCGCCTACGACCCCTGAATGTCCTGTGCTACCCACCGCCTGGATGGCGGCATACCAGTATCGGTAAGTATTGTAGATACATCAGGAAAAGAGATTGACCAGATAGTCGGCTAGATGGGCCGACGATGTCACCGGCAGTGTTTACTGCCGGTGACATCGTTTGTAAAGAGATTGTTTTTGTTTTTTTTGGTCGATAATGTAGTATATACAAGTAACTTATCTTGTCCTTTTCAGAGGGTCTGGGGATAATAGTGCAGGAGCGACAATGCCAAACACACGACGAGTGCAGGTACGAGCGGAAAATCCCAGCGGCGCATGCGGCAAGCTGGATCATATGACTATCGAGGAGTTAAAAGCGCGGGCGGTGGGCGATGATTTCGACGGTACTTGCCCGGCGTGTGGCAAGTTTCATCTGAATCGGGCCGAAATCGACAAAATCGAAAGCGAAAAAGTAATTGATTCTGAGAGCTATAAGATAATGAAGAATGAGGCAGAAGCCGCGGAATAATGTTGGGCCATCCTTTTGGAAAAATTGCCTTTTCCCAAAAGGTTATCGGAGACAGGTGGAGTATCTCTTATGCCACCTGGGTTGTGGGGTAGACTGAATGGAGTCCGAGAAAGTGACCAAGGATCTAACTATCCAGAAAGCGCTACTTGCGAAAATACATAAACTCGTTGACCGTCCCATGCGGCTGATGGTAGCCTGTGGTACCCAAAACCGGGCCATTCTCAAATATGGCCTGCGTGAGCTTTTGCCGGAAAAAATTGATCTGGTCGCGGGCCCCGGCTGCAGTGTCTGTGTCATGCCGGCCGGTCATATCGACGCCTTCGTCAAGGTCGCCATGCAGCCGATGGTCATAACCGCCGCCTGTGACGATCTGATCCGGGTGCCGGGCAGCAAGGAATCTCTTGGCTCCATCTGGAAAAAAGGTGCACGGATAGAAATTATCTCATCGCCGATGGATGCCCTTGATATTGCCCGGCGGGAGCCGGATTATACTGTGGTCTATCCAGCGGTAGGTTTTGAGGCTACTGCCCCGAGTGTCGCCGAAACAATCCTTGAAGCGGCGCGGCTGGGGATTGAAAATTTCTGTGTCATTCCCTCCATCAGACTTCTGCCGCCGACCATCGATCTGTTGATGCTCGATCCGGACCTCAATATCCGCGGCCTGCTCTGTTCCGATCATATCAACACCATTTCTGATACTGAAGCCTACACCGAGCTGGCCAGAAAACATAATCTTTCCTGCTATATTGCAGGCTTTGAGCCGGACGAAATTCTTGAAGGCATTCTCAGTCTGGTCAAACAGATTCGCAATGATATATCGGTTTTTGACGACACCTCGGCTTTTATCTATTCTTCGGAAGATAATAAAAGAGCGAGGCGGATGGTCTCAGAGGTGTTTTTTGCCGTCGATACCGACTGGCGCGGTCTTGGCACCATCGAACAGAGCGGTTTTGTCATTCGCGATGAGCTGGCGCTTTTCGATGCCACTAAACGGTTCAATGTCCGTTTTAAAGAAGGCCAGGAATCCTGCATGTGCCAGTGCAACGCCATAATCTCCGGCCGCGGTCTGCCGCCGGACTGTCCGGCTTTCGGTATGGTTTGTACCCCCCAGTCGCCGATCGGCCCCTGTATGATATCTGATGAGGGTATCTGTTCTTCCTATTTCAAATATAATGTACAGGGCAGTCGCGTGCCTAATCGGGTATAAACCAGCAGCCACTGCACCGATGATTACTCGCAGTTTTGCCGGATAATACAAGAGGCGACTCGATCTTTTTACGATCGGTGCGCCTCTTGTTGTTTTTCAGCCATACTCGCCTTATAGTCACAACTTAGCATAAATAACCTCCAGAAAAGAGCGAGAATAATGCAAGTATCCGGCGAAAAGCTACAAGAGTATGAAGGATTTGAACAGGGGCCGATTCGTCCGCCAAGTGAAGCGGGCAGCCTGCTTATCCGTATAACCCGAAATTGTCCCTGGAACCGATGCACCTTCTGCCCGGTATATAAACACCACGATTTTTCCCTGCGGCCTTTGGCCCATGTCCTGGAAGATATTGATCGTGCCCATCGGTATGTCATGGAAGTGAAGGAATGTGCTAGCAAAAATGGCCGGATTTGTCCGGCTGATATTGATCGATTTCGCCAATCTGATGGGCAAAGCGATCAAGCGGCCCTAAACGCTGCGCTGAACTGGGCCAACAATGGGATGGAGTCGATCTTTCTTCAAGATGCCAATAGCCTGATCATTAAACCAGAGCAGCTAATCGCCATCTTGGGCCACCTGCAGCACTGTTTCCCTTGGGTCAAGCGGATAACCTCCTATGCCCGGTCGCACACCGTCGCCAGAATAAGTGATGAAAATCTGCAACTGATGGCTGCGGCCGGTTTATCGCGCATCCATATTGGTATGGAGACCGGTTCGGATAAGGTGCTCGCCCGGATAAAAAAAGGGGTGGATAAAAAGACCCATATCAAAGCCGGGCAAAAAATAAAAAAGGCGGGGATGGAACTCTCTGAATATATTATGCCCGGCCTTGGCGGAAAGGATCTGTCAACTGAGCATGCCCTGGAAAGTGCCGATGCCCTGAACCAGATCAATCCCGATTTTATCCGGCTGCGCACCCTGGCCATCCCCAATCATGTCGAGCTTTATGAAGAATATAGCAGAGGGGATTTTCAAAAACTGGGCGATGTAGAGACGGCGCAGGAGCTGCTGGTCTTTCTTGAGGCTTTGACTGGAATTACCAGCAGCATAAAAAGTGATCATATTCTCAATCTTTTCGAAAACCTGGAAGGACAATATCCGCAGGATAAAGAAAAGATGACGGGGATTGTCAGGCAGTTTTTAGATCTGGATCCAACCGAAAAAATGTACTATCAGGTGGGTCGCCGGCTGGGTTTTTTCCGGACACTTGACGACCTGCAGTTGGAATCGAAACGGCGCCAGGTTGCAGAAGCCTGCACCCGTTCCGGGATTCGTCCGGACAATGTGGATGAAGCAGTAGACGAGTTGATGAAACGCTTTATTTGATGGACTCGTAAAAAGCCCGATCTCCTTCGTTGCAGGTCTGATGTGCCGATTTGCTGTACTATAGGTATTAGCAACACTCGTTTCCAAGGGCCCCCAAAGGAACCAGACTAAAAACACCTGACGTCTCTTACGTCTGTAGAGGATAGGATGAGCTTATATAACCGGCAACTGGAAAAAGATAACTGCGGCTTCGGCTTGATGGCCCATCTGGCCGGGGAGGCCAGTCACCGGCTGGTGCGCACGGCGATTGCCTCTCTGGCGAGAATGGCCCACCGCGGCGGGATTGCCGCCGACGGCAAGACCGGCGATGGCTGTGGTTTGCTGCTGCAGAAACCGGATAATTTTTTTAGATGCCTGGCGCAAGATGAAGGGTGGAACCTGGGCGGCAGATACGGCGTCGGCATGATCTTCCTCAGCCCAAACGACGGGCGGGCGACGATTGCCAAATGGGCCATCGAAGAGGAGCTGGCGGCGGAAAGTCTGACCCTTGTCGCCTGGCGCGATGTTCCGGTCGACCCCGACGTACTGGGTGATTTTGCCCTGCAAACCCTGCCGCAGATCGTGCAGGTAATCTTTAACGGCCCGTTCGGCTGGGGCTCAAAGGATCTTGAGCGTCGTCTCTATATGGTTCGCCGCCGGGTGGAAAAGCGGGTGAATGACGATCCCGATTTCTATATTGCCAGTCTGTCCAATCTGGTCATTGTCTATAAAGGACTCTGTCAACCGGTTGATCTGCCGCTTTTTTATCCTGATCTAGCGGATATCCGGATGCAGTCGGCGATCTGTCTTTTTCACCAGCGTTTTTCCACCAACACCCTGCCTAAATGGTCGCTGGCGCAGCCCTTCAGGTATCTGGCCCATAATGGCGAGATTAACACCATCACCGGCAACCGGCAGTGGTCGCGGGCCCGGTCGTATAAATTTAAATCGCCTCTGCTGCCGGATATGGCCGAGGCGGCACCGTTTGTCAATACCACCGGTTCTGATTCCTCGTCCCTTGATAATATGCTTGAATTGTTTCTTGCCGGCGGAATGGATCTCTTCCGGGCTTTTCGGCTGCTTATCCCACCTGCCTGGCAGAATCATCCGAATATGGACGAAGACCTGCGGGCTTTTTATGACTTTAACTCCATGCATATGGAGCCATGGGACGGGCCAGCAGGGATCGTTATGAGCGATGGCCGTTTTGCCGCCTGCGGCCTTGATCGAAACGGCCTGAGACCGGCGCGCTATGTGGTGACCAAGGATAAACTGATCACTTTAGCCTCGGAAGTAGGCATCTGGGATTATTCCCCGGACGAGGTACTGGAAAAAGGCCGGGTCGGGCCCGGCGAACTGCTGGTGATCGATACCTTGTCCGGCAAACGCTGGACCTCATGGGACATCGACCGGGAGCTCAAGAGCCGCTATCCGTATAGAGAGTGGATGGAAAAATGCTGCCGCAAGCTCGCTTCGTTTGATATCGATGCCAGCCTTGACACCGGGGCCAGATCGCTCAGTGATGACCAGCTGCTGTGTTATCAGAAGCTGTTCGGCTATACCAATGAAGAGCTGGAGCAGGTCATCAAGGTGCTTGGTGAGACCGGACAGGAGCCGATCTCATCCATGGGCGATGACGCGCCCATGGCGGTGCTGTCGATCAGGGAGCGGAGCCTCTACGACTATTTTCGGCAGATGTTCGCCCAGGTGACCAACCCGCCGATAGATCCTCTGCGGGAAAAACATGTCATGTCACTTGCCACCTGCATCGGCAGGGAGCAAAATGTCTTCGATGAAGCGCAGAGCCATGCCTACCGGGTGATGTTTCAGTCGCCGGTGCTGGTCTACAGTGATCTGCAGCAGCTTCTGCACCTTGAGCAAAGTCATTACCGCCATGCTATCCTCGATCTTAACTATACGCCTGAATTGGGTTTGCGTAAGGCCATTGAACAATTGGCCGAGACTGCCGGCAAGGCAGTGAGAGAGGGCGCGGTATTGCTGGTGTTGTCGGATCGGCATATTACGCAGGAATCCTTGCCTATCCCGGCGGCAATGGCGGTCGGTGCGGTGCAGCGGACCCTGGTTGCGGGTAAGCTGCGCTGCGATGCCAATATTATTGTCGAAACCGCTTCCTGCCGCGATTCGCATCATTTTGCCGTTCTTCTCGGCATGGGCGCAACGGCGGTTTATCCCTATCTGGTCTATGAATCGCTTGGCCATCTGGTGGATGAGGGATCAGTGAAAGTCCCCTTGCGCCGGGCGATCACCAACTATCGTCAGGGCATTGACAAGGGGCTTCTCAAAATCCTCTCTAAAATGGGCATCGCCACCGTCGCCTCCTACCGTTGTGCCCAACTTTTTGAGGCTGTTGGCCTGGCCGGCGAAGTGACTGACCTGTGTTTTAACGGCGTGACCAGCCGTATTGCCGGGGCGGACTTTGCCGATTTTCAGCAGGACCAGCAGAAACTGGCCCGCTTTGCCTGGACAAAAGCGCATAAACCTTTAGAGCGAGGCGGGCTGTTTAAATATATCCACGGCGGCGAGTACCATGCCTATAATCCGGATGTGGTCCAGGCCCTGCAAAAAGCAGTACGCACCGGCCAGTTTACCGATTATCAGTGCTATTCCAGTGCGGTCAACAATAGACCGATTGCCTGTTTGCGCGATCTGCTGCAGCTGAAAAGAGACACCGTCGCCATCGCCCTCGATGCGGTAGAACCGGCGGAAAATTTCTTTGCCCGCTTTGACTCCGCCGCCATGTCCATCGGCGCCCTTAGCCAGGAGGCCCACGAAGCCTTGGCTATCGGCATGAATCGCCTGGGCGGTTTTTCCAATAGCGGTGAAGGTGGGGAAGATTCTGATCGCTTCGGCACCGAGCGGGTCTCGAAAATAAAACAGGTCGCCTCCGGCCGCTTTGGCGTCACCCCGCAGTATCTGATGAACGCTGAGGTCATCCAGATTAAAATGGCCCAGGGAGCGAAGCCGGGTGAGGGTGGCCAACTGCCCGGCCATAAAGTGACGGCGCAGATTGCCGCGCTGCGTTATTCGGTTCCCGGCGTCACCCTTATCTCGCCGCCGCCGCACCACGATATCTACTCGATTGAAGATCTGGCCCAGTTGATCTTTGATTTGAAACAGATCAATGATAGGGCCCGAATCAGTGTAAAGCTGGTATCCGAACCGGGGGTCGGCACTATTGCCACCGGCGTGGTCAAGGCCTATGCCGATCTGATCACTATCTCCGGCTACGATGGCGGCACCGGAGCCAGCCCGCTGTCCTCGGTAAAATATGCCGGCAGCCCCTGGGAACTCGGCCTGGCTGAGACCCAGCAGGCCCTGGTGGCCAACGGACTGAGGCATAAAGTGCAGCTGCAGGTTGACGGCGGCTTGAAAACCGGTCTTGATATTATTAAAGCCACCATCCTGGGCGCTGAGAGCTTTGGCTTTGGCACTGGACCGCTTATCGCCCTTGGCTGCAAATTCCTCCGGATCTGCCATCTCAATAACTGTGCTACCGGCGTTGCCACCCAGGATGAGACACTCAGGAAAGAATACTTTGCCGGCGTGCCGGAGATGGTCATGCATTATTTTCGCTTTATGGTTCAGGAAACGAGAATGCATATGGCCGAACTGGGCATTGCCCGCCTGACCGATCTGATTGGCCGAACCGATCTGCTGACCGAGTTGCCCGGTATTACCGCCAAACAACAGAAACTGGTGCTCAGTTCTTTATTAGAAACGAGTGAACCGCCGGCGACGAGCAGTCTTTTTTTCCGCGAAGACAATGTGCCGGCTGACCCAGGAAGATTAAACATCGAAATAGCCGAGCGCTTTTGCCAGGCGGTAGAAACCATGTCGGGCGGGGGGGCAAGTTTTGCCATCCGCAATACCGACAGAGCGGTCGGCGCTCGGCTTTCCGGGAAAATTGCGGTGCAGTATGGCAATAACGGCATGAAGGATGCTCCGATTCATCTGCTGTTCAGCGGTACCGCCGGGCAGAGTTTCGGCGCCTGGAATGCCGGCGGCCTGCATATGGTCTTGACCGGAGACGCCAACGACTATGTCGGTAAGGGAATGGCCGGTGGCAAACTGGTTATTCGCCCGCCGCTCGGGGTTGCCTATAAAAGCCATGAGGCGGTGATTATCGGCAATACCTGTCTCTATGGCGCCACCGGCGGCTGGCTTTTTGCCGCCGGCCGGGCAGGAGAGCGGTTTGCCGTGCGAAATTCCGGGGCCAAAGTGGTGGTCGAAGGCATCGGTGACAACGGCTGCGAATATATGACCGGTGGCATTGTCACCATCCTCGGCGAGACCGGCGTTAATTTTGCTGCAGGGATGACCGGCGGCTTTGCCTATGTTCTCGATGAAGACAACGCTCTTGCCGCCAGAGTAAACCCGGAGCTGGTCGATATTATTACCCTTGACGGCCAGGCGGTATTGCAGGAGCATCTGCGGGGGATGATTAACGCCCACTTCCAGGAAACCGGCAGTGAACGCGCCGAGCGAATCTTAAGTGGTTTTGATGGCCAGTATATGAGTCTTTTCAAGTTGATTAAACCTAAGACCTCCGATGTCGCAAGCCTGCTTGGCCATCGGGGGACGTCGCCCAGAGAAACCCTGGCGGTCGTCTACTAAGGAAAGAGTATGCAGCGAAACCTATTCCAGTTTATCGAAGTGGAGCGAGTCGACC
The DNA here is from genome assembly GCA_963796255.1 of uncultured delta proteobacterium. GTDB lineage: Bacteria > Desulfobacterota > Desulfobulbia > Desulfobulbales > Desulfocapsaceae > Desulforhopalus_A. The sequence continues at coordinate 274,499 of CAWCLE010000001.1, forward strand.
CTCAGAAAAAGAGGATTGAACGGCGACGCCATGAGTTTGTCGAGATCTATCATCCGCTGCAGCAGCCCCAGGTGCAGATGCAGGCCGACCGCTGTCTTGATTGCGGCAACCCGTACTGTGAATGGAAGTGTCCGGTCCACAATTATATTCCCGACTGGCTGCAGCTGGCCAACGAGGGACGCATTGTCGAGGCGGCCGAGCTCTGTCATCAGACCAACAGCCTGCCGGAGGTCTGTGGCCGGGTCTGCCCTCAGGACCGGCTCTGTGAAGGCGCCTGTACCCTCAACGATGATTATGGGGCGGTGACCATCGGCAGCATTGAAAAGTACATTGTCGATACCGCCCTGCAGATGGGTTGGCGTCCTGATCTGTCGAAAGTTCTGCCGACCGGCAAGCGGGTCGCGGTTATCGGTGCCGGGCCTGCCGGCCTTGGCTGCGCCGATGTGCTTATTCGCAATGGCGTACAGCCGGTGGTCTTTGATCGGCATCCGGAAATCGGCGGCCTGTTGAGCTTTGGTATTCCCGCTTTCAAACTTGACAAGAAGGTGATGGAGCTTCGGCGCAAGGTTTTTGCCGGGATGGGGATCGAGTTTCGTTTAGGGGTAGAGGTCGGGCGTGATCTTGCTTTTGCTGATCTTCTGACCGAATACGATGCGATCTTTATCGGTACCGGCACCTACACCGCCCTGCGTGCCGAGCTGGCCAATGAGGATGCGCCGGGAGTATACGCCGCGCTTGATTATCTGATCGGCAATGCCGATCGTCATCTGGGCCTTGCCCGTGAGCGATACCCGTATATTGATATGGCCGGAAAAAGAGTGGTGGTATTAGGCGGCGGGGATACGGCCATGGATTGTGTGCGCACGGCAGTTCGCCAGGGAGCAAGAGACGTCGTCTGTGCCTACCGGCGGGACCGAACAAATATGCCCGGTTCGGCCAGGGAGGTGCAGAATGCCGAGGACGAAGGGGTGCGGTTTTTATGGAATCTGCAGCCTCTTGGGCTGGTCTGCACGGCAGATGGTCGGCTCAGCGGCGTTCAGGTCGTCAACACCAGGCTTGGCGATGCCGATGAACGGGGGCGGCGGCGACCGGAGCCCATTGCCGGCACCGAGGCAGTCCTCGATGCCGACAGCATCATCATGGCTTTTGGCTTTACGCCGAGTCCACCTGACTGGCTGGCGCAAAATGATATTGCGGTAAATGACCGACAGCTTATCATCGCTCCTGTACGCAGCACATTCCCCTTCCAGACCACCAATCAAAAGGTCTTTGCCGGAGGCGATGCCGTTCGCGGTTCCGACCTGGTTGTCACCGCTATTGCCGAAGGACGCAGCGCTGCTGAATCAATACTGCACTACCTGGATAATGGCTGAGATGGGTTTTTACCTCACCATGAGTCTTGATGGTGGCGTAAAAATTTTCAAATCGTCTTGGAAATTTGTTGTGCACCCTGCGGATACCAGATAGTGTGATGCGCAAATTTGTCACAGGAAGGAGCAGGTATGAAAAAGGTTGTTGTCGGTGTCCTTTTGATCGGCATTGTCTCTGCAGTGGGAATTCCATTCGTTAACGGTTGGTTGATGGAAAAGATCGTTAAAAAATCTTTCATCAATCTCAACAGCATGTATGCCGATACCGGCTCAGGGGTATCCATTGAGATATTGCGCTACGACAGAAATCTTAGCGCAACGGAGATTGAGTGGCGGATAAAGCTTGGCGCAATGAAGGTAATATACGGTGTTGAGGAGATAATTTTCATTGACCGGGCGGAACATGGATATACCGGTATCGTTTCAAAAACCAGTCTTGAGAAAAATAAATGGTTCACTGATTTTATCGGTAACAAACTTGGCGGGAAAAATCCTCTGCTGATTTCAACCGAATATAAACTTTCTGGACAAATTCATTCAACCATTACCCTGGAACCGTTTTCTTGGGCGGTTGAAGAGGAGAGAGTCGCAATTAAATCGGGTACGGCTGTTTTTACCTGGAATGAGGATCTAAAGAACTTTTCTTCGGAAACCTCGTGGCAGGGATTTTCGGTTGAGGGCAAAATGGCGTTTGATGGTATTTCCATACGTTCAAACCTGGAAAAAATTTCCACCTATCTTTGGGACGGCACCCTCTTTTACGGGGTGGAAAAGGGGGAGATTCAAGGGAGCAACGACCAGTTTGTCCTCACCAATTTTAAAGGCGACTACAGCCTGGATATCGATAAAGAAGAGAATACGGTGTCGGTGGTGGCTACCTGTGCTGTTGATCGGCTGCAGACCGGCTTGACACAACTTGACAACAGTTTTGTCCGCCTCGGCGTCATCAACATGGATGCCTTGGGATTTGAGGAGTTTATCAAGTTGTATAACGAAATGGCCAATACGGTCCTGCATGATTTCACTGCCGCAGGCGATGATCCTATTAAAATGAAAAATATTCTGCGCGAGCAGATGGGGCAAACCCAGTTGCAGATGTTGACGGCATACGAGCGCTTATTGAAAAAAGGGCTGGAACTGCAACTTTCCGATCTCCATGCTGAAGTGTCTGATGGAGAAATAGAGGGCGATGTGGCCGTAAGCCTGAATAAAGACATGACCTTTGCCCAGCTCGTTACTCTTTGGCAGCAACCAGACTTGATACTGGACATTATTTCCCTGCATTCCGAGGTCCTTCTTCCGGCAGCACTCGTCGGAGAAAACCCCATGTTCCTGACACCGATATATCCGGGTATGCAGACTGGGCTATTCGTCAAAGAGGGGGATAATCTTAGCCACAGGGCGGAAACCAGAAACGGCAAGCTCTATCTGAATGGACTGGAGTTGTTGTTTCATTAATTATTTCATGATGCTATCTCTTCGCGATGTTAAACTGGTTCTATCTTCCTTCTCTGGTAGCACGTTTTTTCAGTTGTTTTGTACTATTTACCCATATGCTTTTCTATTCTCCTGCGGAGCTGTGTCGCAATCTCTTTGTCACGATAGCTGATAAGCGTGGTAGGACAGCGATGAAACATCCGTTCGGCCACCGAGCCGGTAAAGAGGGTACTGATGTCCCTGTCCCTCATCCCCATCACTACTGTATCAACATTTTCCTCGACGACCATCTGGAGTAATTTTTCGGCAGGATTGCCTATCTGGAAGGAAAAGGTAACCGTATCGGCTGAGAGTTCCGCTTTCTCCAAAAGACCGGCCAGTTTTTCCCGGCGTTCCTTCTGCATTGTGTGCAGATAGTGCTCGGCATCGACATTGTAGCCAAAAGAGGAGATCTTCCGTATCGATTCCAAATCGCGCTCGTTGATGACATTGACAATCAGCAGCTTCGCCCCGAATGCCTTGGCCAGACCGGCCGAGTATTTCAGGATGCCTTCCGAATAGTTGGAGAAGGCGATGGGAACAAGTATTTTATGAATCATGATAGCACCTAATTATAGGAGTCAAGTTTTACGGCACGGCATCAACTGTTCCGCTGTCCTTTAGTCGAGCGGCCCTTCTTACCCGTCGTTTTTGGGAAAGCCAGATCAGGACAAGCAGGCCGATAGCCGGGAGAAACATCAGCTGTTTTGGCGGCCGGACGGTAAGCACCTGGAAATTGATGATTTCCTGATCGAAATCGATGCGGGCTTTTTTCGCGGCACTGCCAAATACCACGTTATCAACGAAGATTTTGCCATCTTCGGTGCGGGTGCTAAATCCCATTGCCTGTAATCGTTGCTCACCTCCGACCTGATCGCCAACTTTTAAGGACACAACCATGATGAATTCCTTGCCACTCATCTTTTCGCCTTTCAGGGTAAGACGCAATTGGTCACCTGCCGGCATATGATCGACAAATTGGGCCAGCTCTGCCGGTGGTCGAGTCTCCAGTTCCGGATAGACTTGATCCCAGAAATAACCTGGACGAAACAAGGTAAAGGCCACGAGCAACAACAGCCCAGTCTCCCAAAACTTATTTTTGGTCAGCATATAGTTTTGCGTTGCCGAGGCAAAGGCCAGCATTGCTAAGACGGCTCCGGCTACCACGACAATGAGATGAAGATAGGAGTCGATCCCGATCATCAGGAGTTCATTGTTGTAAATAAAAACAAAGGGCAGAATTGCGGTGCGTATATCATACATAAAGCCCTGGATACCCGTACGAATAGGATCCCCCCCTGAAATCCCCGCGGCAGCAAACGCTGCCAGACCGACCGGCGGCGTGTCGTCGGCGAGAACGCCAAAATAAAAGACGAACAGATGTACCGCAACAAGAGGGATGAGCAATCCGTTCTGGGCGCCCAGGCTGACAATGACTGGTGCCATAAGGGTGGAAACGACGATATAATTGGCGGTGGTCGGTAAGCCCATACCGAGAATGATACAGAATATTGCAGTAAACAGCAGGGTTAAGTTCATGTTTCCGAGGGAGATCAATTCCACGAAATCGGTCATGACCAGGGCTATGCCGGTGAGGGTAACAGTGCCAACGATGATGCCGGCAGCGGCCGTCGCCACACCGATCCCGATCATGTTCCGGCCACCAGTGACCATTCCGGAAATAACGTCGTCGATGCCTCGCCGAACACTGAATTCCTCGCTCCGTATCTTGCGAAAGAACCCTTTAAGCGGTCTTTGGGTAATGACAATGAACAGCAATAAAACAGTCGCCCAGAAAACCGACAGGGAGGGAGAGAATTGTTCCACAATCAGGCACCACATGAGCACCACAACCGGCAGGAGAAAGTATAAACCTGCCTGGGTGGTTTCACCGAGATCGGGCAGTACGTCCATATCTGTCGTTAATTCGAGTTCAGGAACCCGACAGGCGATATAAATCAGGATAATATAGGCCAAAAGGGCGAGTACCGCGATGATATAAATCGCACCCTCGCCCGCTGTGGTCTTTAGCCAGCCAAGACCATAATAGGTGGCCGCGCCGGTTGCAATTGTGCCAAGGATAATGGAGACGATGCCATAAAGGGATTGGGCTAACGTCTTTGTGTGTCTTTTCTCGAGCCCTTTGAGGTTCATTTTACATGCCTCGAGATGAACGATATAAACCAGGGCGATATAAGCGATTATTGCCGGCAGAAAGGCGTGTTTAATAACCTCGAGATACGAGATGCCCACATATTCAACCATCAGGAAGGCAGCTGCTCCCATTACCGGCGGAGTAATTTGACCATTTACAGAAGAAGCGCACTCGATGCCCCCAGCCTTTTCCGCAGAGAATCCGACCTTTTTCATCAGTGGTATGGTGAAGGTTCCGGTAGTGACCACATTGGCGATTGACGAGCCGGATATCATTCCGGTCATTGCCGAAGCAACAACCGCCGCCTTGGCGGGTCCACCACGCATGTGACCAAGTCCGGCGAAGGCTACGCGGATGAAATAGTTGCCCGCCCCCGCTTTTTCAAGCAGTGAGCCAAAAAGAACGAACATGAAGACCATGCTGGTTGAGACCCCCAGGGCAACACCAAAAACACCCTCAGTCGATAACCAGTAATGTGACATGCCCTTGACGAGGCTTGCCCCCTTGTGGGCAATAATGTTGGGCATATATTGTCCGGCAAAAGTGTATATGATAAAAAGAGTTCCTATAATCATCAAAGGGGGGCCAAGGGCACGGCGAGTCGCCTCAAGAAGCAGGACAATACCGACTACGGACACAGCCAGATCAAAGGGAGTTGGGGACCCTGGCCGGGAAGACAGCCCGGTGTAATTGAGGTAGATGTACCCCGCTGCAAAAGCGGCAGCAAGAGCTAGTACCCAGTCCTGAATGGGGATGTATTTTGTTGGCGATGATTTGAAAGTCGGAAAAGCTACGTAGGCCAGAAACATGGCAAAAGCCAGATGAATGGAGCGGGCCTCTGTGTCGTTGATGACAAAAAAATTCAGGGCGAAGGGGAGAGGGGAAGAATACCAGAGCTGGAAAAGGGACCAGAGCAGGGGGATTGCGAAGAGGACCGCCTTAGAAAATTTGTCTTGTGGTATCCGGCCTCCGGTATCAGTATCGGCAACCATCTTCTCAAACCGTTCCACTTCTGGATTCTTTTCTTTTTCGGTCATCATTGTCGACTCCTCTCAGGGCTACTGCATATCTATTGCACGATTGGGCGGGCGAAAGAGGGCTGGCAGCCGATTTTGCCAGCCCTTTTTACTCCCAATTTACATCAAACCGGCTTCCTTGTAGTATTTAATCGCTCCTTCATGAAGAGGAGCGGAAAGACCATATTTGACCATCTGTTTTTTATCCAGATTGGCAAAAGCCGGATGGAGCTGTTTAAATTCGTCAAAGTCCTCAAAAACTGCCTTGACAAGGTAATAGACCGTGTCGACTGGAACCTTAGCGGAAGTAATGATGGTTGCACTGACACCAAAGGTCTTGGTATCGTCGGGGTTGCCTCGGTACATTCCACCGGGGATGATGGCGTCACTATAGTAAGGATTGGCGGCTACCAGCTCATCTATTTTCGGGCCGGTGACATTAACCAGAACGGAGTCGCAGGCGGTACAGGCTTCCTGGATGGAGCCATTGGGATGGCCGACTGCGTAGACAATGGCGTCCACTTTATTGTCACAAAGGGCGCTCGACTGTTCGGCGGCTTTCAATTCGGACGCGAGCTTGAAATCCTTTGTTGTCCAGCCAAACTTTTCCATAACCACAGCCATGGTGCTGCGCTGTCCGGAACCGGGATCACCGATGTTCACTCGTTTGCCCTTTAAATCTTCAAACTTTTTGATTCCCGAGTCAGCTCTTGCGACAACGGTAAAAGGCTCTTGGTGCAGAGAAAATACGGCGCGTAGGTCGTTGTCTGGACCACTGGCGGCAAACTTATTCAGACCTTTGACGGCATCATACTGAACATCAGACTGAGCGACACCGAAATCAAGCTCTCCAGAGCTGACAGCGTTGACATTATACACTGATCCGCCGGTACTTTCGACGGTGGCACGGAGGCCATGCTCTTTTTTCCCTTTATTGACGAGACGGGCAATAGCGCCGCCGGCCGGATAATACACGCCCGTTACACCACCCGTGCCGATGGTAATAAATTTCTGGTCAGCAGCCATAGCGGAACCGGTGACAGCCCCGAAACACATGGCACAGCCAAAGGTAATTGCGGATAACAATGAGATTGTTCTTTTTTCCATAGCGTTTTCTCCTTAGATTTGAGTGTTTTCCCCACGTCGGATAGCCAGGGGGAAGAAGGATCATTGTACATCGACTTTCAATAAACCAGGAGCGACCCTGGCAGATCAAGCTAGTAAGCTTAATACGTTAATAAACTGTTTGCAACAAAGACCTCAGCTTATACCCCAACCTGTCTTTGCCGCGGATGGAAACCTTGCCTTGCAGTCCAGCCCTGGCGAATTGCTTAGAGCAATTCTTTCCGCACGCCTTGTTGTTTTATCTTCGACAAGCTGAAGCTCATCAGCTACTTCTTCCGGTCGGCGAATTCTCCTAGTTTTTCTATCCTCTCCGGCGCTGACACCGTCGCCAGGCAGGCTTCCACTTCATAGTCCATAAGAGCCTCCAGGCTTACTTCTTTTGCCATATTCAAACCCTTTTTGATCAGGTTTAAAGAAAAGAGAGAGTTTGCGGCAATTTTTTTTGCCATTGACCGAGTTTCTTCCATGAGCTGATTATCCGGTACGGTCTTATTGACGAGGTTAATTCTTTCGGCTTCTTTTCCATCAATATACTCGCAGGTAAAAAGGAGTTCCTTGGCCTTTCCGGGCCCGACAAGATCTTGCACCAGTCTCATGGCACCGCCAGTGACTGATGAAGAAACCCGCGCCTCGGGAGAACCGATTTGAGCACTTTCTGCTGCGATTCTGATATCGCAGGCCAGGGCCAGTTCATAGCCACTCCCCAGGGCATAACCGTTTACTGCAGCAATCGTCGGCTTAGGGAATCGGATGATTTCTCTTGAGATTTCCTGAAGCAGAACCAGATAATCCCGATATGCTTTCAGAGACCTTCCCTTCGAATCTTTCAGGTCAGCTCCCGTGGAAAATGCCCTTCCTTCCCCGGTGATGATAAGAACCTTAATTTTTTCATCGTCTCGCGCGTCGTGAAGCGCTTCTCGCATGTCAAGCCACAGCTGTTTGTTCATGGCATTCAATACTTTGGGCCTGTTTAATTTGACGACCGCAATATCTTCTTCTTTTTCATAGATTAAACATTCAAAGTTCATAGTTCACTCCTTTAACCAATAAGGATTCTTGCATCCACTACCGATGCACCCTGCTCATGGGCAATGATTGGGTTGAGGTCCACCTCCTGGATCTCCGGATGATCAATTACCATTTGGGAGATCCTGGCGATAGTATCTTTCAGCACCTCAATATCTTTTTGTTTTTGTCCCCGGATGCCGGCAAGCAGGGGATATCCTTTAATATCTTTTATCATCGCAGCTGTATCCAGATCGGTCAGGGGGATCACCCTGAAAGAAACATCCCTCAGAACCTCGACAAAGATACCGCCAAGGCCAAACATAATGACGGGTCCAAACTGAGGGTTTCTCACCATACCGATGATGCACTCCTGTCCTGGGGGCGCCATGGGTGCTATCAGGACGCCCAGGATTTTTGAAGCAGTTGTGACTTTTTCTGCATTTTTCATGATTTTTTTAAAGGCTTCTTGGATTTCCCTTTCGGTGTTTACATTTAACAGAATTCCGCCCGCATCAGATTTATGGATAATTTCCGGTGACACGATTTTCATGGCTATGGGAAAACCGATCTCTTTTGCAGCTTTTACGGCTTCATCTTTGGTGGTTGCCAGAAGCGCCCGAGGCAATTTAATACCGTAAAACCCCAAAAGTTCCCTTGATTCGGTTTCCAACAGATTGGTCCTACCGGCTTTTTTGAATTTCCGGAGGGATTCTGTTGCCCCATCAGAGTCAACCTTGGCGGTTTTCATTAAGGACGCATTTTTTAGTTTGTCTCTGGTAGTGGAGAAGCTGGAGAGACACGACAGGCATTGGGCTGCCCGCTCCGACGAGGGGGTAACAAAGATGCCGTTTTTGTTTAATATCTGCAGGGACCGAAAAGGTGCGTTGGCAAAAGACGTGTGGACGACCAACGGTTTTTGATATTTTTTTACCAGATCCACCAGGGCCTGTGATGTCTTTTCTTCCAATTCTCCCACATGAGGAGCGATGATTTCCTTGAATCCGCCAAAAAAACCAGTGATATAGATCGAATCCACAAGTGGTTCCTCCATCAGGATGGCCGCTACCTTGTTGATCATATCGGGATTTTCTTCGGCAGTCCCCCCGTAATCGATGGGGTTGCCGGCAGGCATTCCGGCCAGTAGAAAGGGTCTGATCTTTTCCTGTGTAGATGAAGGAAGAACCGGAACCTCAAGCCCCTGCACTTCTGCGTTATCTGCCGCTACGGAGTTATCTCCGCCGCCTTCGGAAAGAATTGCCACATTTTTCCCTCTGGGAAGGGGAAGATTGGCAAAGCACATGGCCACATCAAATAATTCATCCACATTAGAAACTCTGATGATCCCTGCTTGTTTGAATGCAGCGTTTACAATGGCGTCATCTGCAGCCAATGAGCCGGTATGCGAGGCGGCAGCTCTCATTCCGGCGGTGCTTTTACCAACTTTTAAGACAAGGATCGGTTTTTTTGTCGATACCCTTCTTGCCACCTGGACCAATTGGTTACCTTCTTTTATTCCCTCCATGTACATCATGATGACTTTTGTGTCGTCATCCTGACTCAGATACTCAATATATTCATGGAACTTCACTCCAATGGCATTTCCAACCGAAATAATGTGACTTAAGCCCATTCCCCTCATTTCGGCGTAGTGAGTAAGAGAGTCAATGATATTCCCGCTCTGGGCAATAATCGCCAGGGGGCCTTTTTTAATAGGAGGTAAGCCTAGAAGGTTCATACGGGCGCTTGCGGAAAATAAGCCAGAGCAATTGGGACCGATTATTTTTGTGCCGGCCTCGTCGGCGATCTTTAACACTTCCGCCTCTATCTTTTTCCCATCCTCTCCGGTTTCGCCCAGACCGGCCGTTATGATTACGATTCCTTTTGCTCCCATTTTTACGCTGTCGGCCACAGCTTGAGGGATGAATTTAGGGGCAATGACGATCATCACCAGATCGACCGTATTGCCGATATCTAAAATAGAAGGATAGGCTTTGCGATCAAAGAGACGGTCTCTTTTGGGATTGATGAGATATATCTCTCCTTCATAGCCTCCCTGTATCAGACTTCTGGTTCTCCGTTCGGCAGCCTTTCCTTGAACTTCAGACGCACCGATGACGGCAATTGATTTCGCGTGAAAAAAAGTATGCAGCGGATGATTCATTTTTGCCTCCTTTTGGGGAGAAATATCAGAAATATCTTATGGACTTCGGAACACTTTATGCGCCAATGTCCAGATCGTGGTTTAACTCGCTGGTAATGTGCTATGGGGCGGTGCATTCTTCATCAGGTAAATGTCTTTTGTTTTCCAAAGAGCTTCACGGTCACTCAGGGCTTTCATGGTTTTATCAGGATCCTGGATGCTTATTGCCGTGACGAGGGCATTGACCAGGCTGATGGCAGCCGTAAATGATTCAAAGAAAGAGTCGAGCTGGGAATGAACCGGAAGAACCCAATTCGCAGGTTCTGCGAGAGGGGAAAGCAGTGAGTCCGTGATGGCGCCAACACGTGCTCCCTGCTCGGAAGCATATTCAAGAATTTCGACCGTCAATCGGGTATATCGCGGAAAACTGATGCCGATGACCAAGTCTTCGGGGCCGACACCATAGATAGTATTCCAGACATCGCCGATACCGGGTACCAAAAGACGGGCGTCTTTTTTCAAAAACAGGAGATAATGCGCTAATATCACTGCAGGTGCATGGGCGCCCCTTAGTCCAGCCACAAATATTCTTCGTGCCTTCTGGATTTCCGAAACAGCTTGATAAAATGTTTCAACAGAAATGTCCTGCATTGTCTGAGACAGGTTGTGGATATCTTCCTGCATAATTTTCACGAGGACATCTTTATCACTTTCCATATGCTTAACGGTTTTTTCCATACGCGTGACCGTGGAAAGACGGTCCTGAAGGTTTTCGCGAAGTGCTTCCTGCATTCCCGGATATCCATAAAAACCTAATACTTGAGCAAGCCGCACCACTGTGGCCTCGCTGACACCTGCTTTTCTGGATAACTTGGAAGCCGTCAAGAAGATGGCCTCTTGGTAATGTTCGAGGATATATTTTAAGGCTTTTTTTTGCGCAGGGGGAAGGTGGGTAATTTTGTCAAAGGGGATATTTTCGAATAGCATGAATTATTTCCTTCATATAATTTTTTAGAAGAAAAAAATCCTACACTTATCACTCTCTCTTTGTCAAGAATTATTCTTCCCCGAGTCCACCGAGTCGCTCTTAATCCGGGTGCTGGGTTTCTATACCTTAGTCTTTAGTGAGACTGGTTCGGGTGCCGCAAACTACCTCTCTCCTGTAAGATTACCCCTACAATATTGGTTGTAAAACAACAATGGTTGTATCGTGGCCTGGATCACGATTGTTGGGTTTATCGCTAAAGCGTACAGGGCAGTGATACAACTTTTATTGTAAGGCGAAGGAAAGCTATCTGGATTCTTATATGCTTGTTGTTCTGTTGTTATGGGAAACCTTCCTGCGTGGGCATCATATTTGCTATTTAAATAATGCTGGATAGTTACAATCTCCCCGACACCTTGGTTTATGAGTTTACTGTCCAGCTTCTAATGGAGGGTTTAAACGTGCCTGACGTAAAAAATACACCTCCGGGCAACCCGGCAGTCGTGGGCTTAGGAGCTTTCGGCTTTACGCTCATAATCCAGCAGTTGCATCATCTTGGGCTGTGCGCGATAGGTCCGGTCATTGCGTGTGCCCTTATCTTCGGAGGGGTGGTTCAGTTTGTAGCCGGTTTTATGGAGCAAAAAGCCGGCAATAATTTTGATTATGCTGTTTTCACTGCCTATGGGGCGTTCTGGATCGCATACTGCATCATCGAGCTCTTCAATACATTTGGTATATATCAATCCAGTACGACTGATATGGGCTATTTTCTGATTGTCTGGACCCTTTATACAATAATCCTCTGGGTTGCTTCCCTGTATATCCATGGGGCCATGTCTTTTACATTTACGCTGTTGGTGCTTGGTTTCATCCTTTTAGATCTTGCCCATTTCGGCTACCCGGCAATGGGTAAGGTAGCAGCGTATGTACTTATATTCGGAGCATTAAACGCTTGGTACATGATGGCACATGTTATTCTGCTGGGCACTTTGGGGCGGGATGTATTGCCCTTAGGTCAGCCCTGGCTGAACCCTCGTCCTACTGCATGAGCAACTGCAAGAACACAAAGGGTGAAAAAAAATAATGCAGGAGTCGCGTGCTGTGGAGCACTAAGTTCAACTTAACACCTTAAAAATGGGAGGGATTTTTTTGTCTTACGCTTAAAAAAATGTATGTACGATTAGGATCACTGCTTGAGGTTTTTAAGCATTCACAGGTAGATAGAAACATCTCACAAACGTGAGAAAGAGGAAATCATTTCATCAAGGAGAACAAAATGGCTGATGCAACACCCATGGGAAATCCGGCAGTTGTTGGACTGGCAGGCTTTGGTACTACTACTCTTTTGCTCCAGTTTCATAATTTAGGCTTATGCGGTGCAGGAGTAGTTTTTTGCTGTGCCCTTGCTTTTGGTGGCTTTGCTCAACTTATGGCAGGACTACAGGAATTCAAGGCTGGTAATAATTTTGGCTATAGTGCTTTTTCATCATATGGTGCATTCTGGATTGCCCTGGCGCTCATTTTCCTGGTCAGCGATTTACAGGTTGCAAAAGACAGCTGGATTGGTGCTCATCTCACAATCGGCAAAGGCGATCTCGGTTGGTTTCTAGTAGCCTATACTATTTACACGGCAATTATGTGGGTTGGTTCTTTTGCGGTCCATACAGCTATGGTATTCACCTTCACTACCCTTCTTCTTGGATTTATCGGCCTTGATTTAGAAATTCTGGCCGGGATGGGCAGCATTAAAACCCTCGTCTCTCTTGATCTGATTGCCTGTGCTCTGGGTGCCTTCTATATGATGGCCCATGTCATATTTTTACAGGTTTTCGGTAGAGACGTACTGCCTGTCGGCAAGGCATGGGTCCAGAAGGGTTGATCGACAACTCTGTCGCTCGGCCGGAATGTAAACCTTTATTCCTGATTGGGCGACCCTTTTGCGGGAGCTGATAAATCTCGCCAACGTAACTTGTTACATCCGCATAAAGAGACCGGCTCAAGATACTTTTGAGTCGGTCTTTTTTTGCTCTAATGTTGAGCAGTTGCGGCGCACGCTTCTCGTAATGGGTCCTGGTGAGCTCGTTGATCGACGATATGGCAATTTTGGGTCGGTTATAAAATTCTTGAATTTTTCCATACCGGAGGTAACATCTCTGTCACACACTGCCAAGAGTTAAAGGAGGATCGACAATGAAAGAACTATGGATAAACGGTGAATGGCTCCCCGGCGAATCGAGCGTGATCATAAAAAGTCCTTTTGATGGGGCAAGCATCGGTGAAGTTGCCGTCGCATCCAGGGCTCAGGTCGCTCTGGCCATTCAAGCTGCTGAAAAGGCCAAGCCCATCATGCGGGCCCTCTCGGCCTATGAACGAGGAGAAATTCTCGATAAAGTAGCTGATCTGTTCAGTAAGCATCGTCAAGAAGCAGCCAATATCCTCAGCGCGGAGGCGGCCAAACCGATAAATGCCGCCATGTTGGAGGTCGATCGGACGGTTCAGACCTACCATTTTGCCGCCGACGAGGCGAGGCGTCTTATCGGCGAGATGGTGCCGATCGATGCCGCTCCCGGCGGTAAAGGTCGATTCGGTTTTACCCTGCAGGAGCCGATAGGGATCATTGGCGCTATCTCTCCTTTCAATTTTCCATTTAACCTGGTGGCCCATAAGGTTGGCCCGGCCATCGCCGCCGGTAATACCGTCGTTCTCAAACCGGCCAGCCAGACCCCGTTTTCCGCCTATTTCACGGCCGATCTTTTTCATCAGGCAGGCTTGCCGGCGGGGGCTTTGAATGTTGTCACCGGTAGCGGATCGGTGATTGGCGAGGCCCTGGTACAGGATGAGCGGGTGGCGATGATTACCTTTACCGGCAGTCCTGCGGTGGGCAAAGAGATTAAAGCTAAAGCGGGGTTGAAAAAGGTGACCCTGGAACTTGGTTCCAATTCGGCGGTAATAATTGATCAGGGAGTTGATCTTGACACCGTTGTCGATCGGTGTGTGGTCGGCGCCTTTTCTTTTCAGGGTCAGATCTGCATTTCCCTGCAGCGAATGTATGTGCATCGGAGTCTCTACGATGCGTTATGCCGTAAGATGGTGGTGGTGACGCAAAAACTGCAGGGAGGAGACCCGGCCAAGACATCTACCGACTATTCGGCTCTAATCAGTGAAAAAGATGCCCATCGCGTGCAGCAATGGATAGAGGATGCCAAGGCCACCGGTGCTACAGTACTCTGTGGTGGCGAACGTACCGGCAGCATGATTAGCCCGGCTATCCTCACTAATGTGGATAGAGGGGTGAAGGTTTCCTGCCGGGAGGTTTTTGGGCCGGTGGTGGTTATTGCCGCCTTTGATTCGCTCGAGGAGGCCATCGAGCAGGTAAATGACAGCGTCTATGGCCTGCAGGCGGGGATCTATACTCCGCTTCTTGACCATGCTCTGCAGGCGGCGAGAAAACTGCAAGTGGGCGGGGTGATGATCAATGATATTCCGACGTTCCGTGTTGACCAGATGCCCTATGGCGGCGTCAAGGAAAGCGGGATGGGTCGGGAAGGGCTGCGTTATGCAGTGGCGGAAATGACGGAAGTGAAGTTGGTGGTCGTTAAACCCTGCAAGTAAGTACAAAAACAGAGCTAGGAGAGTAGAGTGAGGCGAAAAGATAAGGAAATAATGGGAATGGATAAAATCTCCAAGGTTATCAAAAAATGCCAGGTGTGCAGGTTAGGCTTGTCGCGAGATAATGTCCCGTATATCGTCCCGGTCTCATTTGGTTATGATGGCAATACCCTGTATTTTCACACCGCTCTTACGGGCAAAAAAATAGATATACTGGCAGTCAACAAGAATGTTTGTTTTGAGTTTGAATCAGGAGTACAGGTAGTCGCCAACGTGACCAAAGCCTGTAACTGGTCGTTTTCTTTTCAGAGCGTGATAGGCTTTGGCGAGGTTGCAGAGCTTGCCGATCCTGAAGCTAAGATCAAGGGATTGACACATATAATGGCGCAATATTCCGATAAAGAATGGGGCCTTGATACACTTCCTTTAAACAGCGTCCGGGTCTGGGCGATACAAATCGAGAGTATGACGGGCAAACAATCACCGGATCATGCCGAGGAATGAGCGATGATTCTCTCCGCTGGAAAATGATTTCTTTAACCGAGGCCCATAGGTGTATCAGATTACTGGCGCCGCTTCAGCCTGTAGAGGTTGCTCTTGATAAAGCTCTTGGCCTGGTTTGCGCTCTGGATGTTCATGCCGTGCACAATTGTCCGACGGTTGACTCTTCGTTAAAAGATGGTTTTGCGGTGGTTTCTTCTGATATCACCGATGCGTCGCCGAGTAATCCCGTGGCCCTTGCCGTAATGGGTTCCTTGACTGCCGGTGACGATAGTCCGAGATTTCAGGTCACAGCCGGCACTGCGGTGCGCATCATGACCGGGGCAGCTGTTCCTTTAGGGGCAACATCGGTACTTTCCTCGGAGTTTGGCCAGACTGATGGGGGATTAGTGACAATTACGGCTGATTCTCGAGTCGGATTGAATATACTCCGTAAGGGAAGTGACATAATAGAGCATCAAAGGGTGCTGATTAAAGGGGATGTGCTTGGTCCGGCTCATCTTGGTCTGCTGGCAGCTGCCGGATTGAAAGAGGTTTCCTGTTATCCCCGACCCAGGGTTGCCATTGTCGCAACCGGCAGCGAACTTGTCTTGCCCGGCACCCCCCTCACCGAAGGTAAAGTGGCGGCCAGCAACATGGTTACTGCGGCCGCTGAACTGCAGAATTTAGGGATAACCCCCTCGACAATACTCCTGCACGATAACCTGGATACCCTGCACGATCATTTTCGGCACCTTGTTTCGCAGGTTGACCTGTTAATAACCTGTGGTGGTGTCCTTGATGGAGATAAGGACCTCACACTGCGGGCAATGGAGCACATAGGTATGGCGAAGATCTTCCATCGTGTACGCATCGGACCAGGAAAAGGTGCCTGTCTGGGACGGGTTGGCCAGACCATAGTGTTTAACTTACCGGGTGGACCCCCATCAAATCATGTGGCCCTTTACCTGCTCGCCTTGTCCGGAGTTCGCCGGCTTATGGGTTTTATGAATTGCCTGCCTGAAAAAAGAGAGGTTTTTGTCACCGAAGGGCTTACCGGGCAAAAAGACTGGACCCAGCTGGTGTACAGCAGAGTGAGATATGCCGACGGTTCGCTTTATGCTGTCCCGCTCAGCAAGATGGGAAGATTTACGGCCATGGCAAAAGCCAACGCCCTGATCGAAATACCCGAGGCTTGCACTGTCATCAGAGAAGGTGCTTTGGCCCAGGCATGGTTTTTCAGCTCAAGAAATGCTGCGTAGGAACCAGAGCCTGAGGACAAAAGACAGGGGTTTCTTGGCAAACTTCATCGTTTTTCTTCTTGTGTTTTGCTGTGTTGGTTTTTCTTGAAAAAGGACCTGAGGCGGCGCGTCGTATGTGCACGGCCGCCTCAGGCTTCGCCCGTTGCCGGAAAAAGTGGAGCATTAAATTCTCAGCAATATGTTTGTTGATCGGGTAAGTCGTTATTCGGTGCCGTGGCATCGATGCCGCGGCCTCGCGATCCGCTTCTTCGGCGCTTTGGAATCCGTTGAAGAATAAATTTAGCAGCAGTGCCGCGATCGACGTCAAGAGGATGCCGCTGTGCAGGACCGGTCCGAGTGCCTTGGGGAAGTACTGAAAGAACTTATCGTCCACCAGAGGGATCATACCCACGCCGATACTGACGGCAACGATGATGAGATTGTGGCGGTTGCTATAATCCACCCGGGAGAGGATGCGGACGCCGGTTGCAGCCACCATACCGAACATGACGATGCCGGCGCCGCCGAGCACGCACTGCGGAATTGAGGCGACCACATGGGCTACCTTAGGCAGCAGGCCGAAGCAGAGGATGATGCAGCCGGCCGTCACCGTCACCCAGCGGCTGCGCACCCCGGTTACGCCTACCAGGCCAACATTTTGCGAGAAAGAGGTGTAAGCGAAAGTGTTGAAAATGCCGCCGATGATCGTACCCAGGCCGTCGACGCGCAGGCCGCGGGTAAGGTCGTCTCGGGTCGTCGGCCGGTCGCACAGTTCGCCTAGCGCCAGGAACATGCCGGTCGATTCAACCATGATGACAAAGAGGACCGTGGTCATGGTGAGGATCGGAATCAGATGGAATTCTGGAAAGCCAAACTGAAACGGATAGACGATATTAATCCAGGGTTGCAGTTCAACACCGGCCAAATCGATCTTGCCGAGCGGAAGCGATATCGCATAACCGACGATGAGGCCCAGCAGCACGGCGATATTGGCGATGAAGCCGCGTCCATACTTAGAGATGAGCAAAATCGATACCAGCACGATGAAGGCGATGGTGATATTGATCAGGTCGCCGTGCACCGGGTTGGGGACGGGGCCGGTTGGCGTCATAATAATCGGCGGCCCGCCGGCGGCCCAGTTAACCGCCACACGCATGAGAGAAAGCCCGATTATTGCGATAATGCATCCGGTCACCACCGGCGGGAAGAAGCGCACCATTCTGCTCACCAGCGGCGCGGCCAGAAAGGCGATGATTCCGGCCGCGATGATCGAGCCGTAAACCACAGGGATGCCTAATTCGGTGCCGATGGCGATGAGTGGTGTTACCGCCGCGAAAGAAACGCCCATCATAACCGGCAGGCGGATGCCGATTGATTTACCGAGGCCCAGGGACTGGATCAGGGTAGCGATACCGCAGCAGATCAAGTCTGCGTTGATAAGCATTGCTATCTGATCTTTCGGCAACTTCAACGCCCCGCCGATAATCAGCGGCACTGCCACGGCTCCGGCATACATCACCAGCACGTGTTGCAGACCGAGGGGTATCAGGCGGCGCAGTGGGGGTTTTTCGTCGATTGGATGTACCTTATCGGGCACATCATTGTCCTTGTCGATGACTGCTTCCATGTGGTCTCTCCTTGTTAGTAAGACTCGTATTGACGAACTGATTTAACCCCGGTCACCTTCTCGCAGGAAAGCAAAGCCGCCTGTGGCTTTAGCCAATACAGCCATATATACCGCCTGCTGCAGGTCGGCAGAACTTTTACCATTCTTAAACTCCACCCGGCGTGCTGAATAATCCTGGTTTAAAACGGCTCGGATATCTTCATCCTCGTAGGAGTAAGTGTCGGGTTCAATGGTAAGTACCGCACGCTGCGTATCGTTTTTGAACTTTAAGGTATTGTCGGCACTGAACCGGTAGCCGAAATTTGCTGCTTTGAAACTTGTTTCGGTAATATGGAACTTGGGCTTGTCTTTATATGGTGCGCCGCTGGTTGGGCAGAAGGTGGCACAGTTGCCGCATTCGTTGCAGAAATCGCCAATATTGAGGATCTGATATTTTTGGCTGATCCTCCCGGTTTCAAGATCAGCGATCCGGATCCCGTCTGCATCCTGGATAGCCTGTTGGATTGTAAAGGACACGGGTTCCATCTGAAATTCCACATTGGCCCGGTTGGGACAGACGGAGACACAGACACTGCAGATCTCATCACATTGCAGGCAGCGGGCGGCTTCCGCCTTGGCTGTTACTTCATCTAAGGTCTTAATCACCATGGTAAAGCCGGAACGCTCATCAAAACCAATTTCCGGCATGACCGTCCCCGGTTGCCGGCGAGCCTTTGCGGTACGCAATTTTTCCGGATCGACTGATTTAGCCAAAAGACCTGTCATCACCCTGTTTTCCCGGGTGGCCCGGCGGCTAATGGACTCCGCGACATTTTTACCGTCACCGATTGCCTTGATCAGCGTTGAGGCACCGCGGGTGGCATCGCCCCCGGCGAACACATTTTTAATCTGGGTTTCATGGGTGATGGGGTCGATGGTCAGTTTTTTGTCCGGGAAGAAATCGGCATTGACCCTTTGGCCGATGGCTGAGATGACACTGTCTGCCTCCAGCTCAAATTCCGACCCTTCAATCTTGATTGGCCGTGGCCTGCCGCTGGCGTCTTTTTCCCCCAGTTTCATCTGGAAACAGACATTGGCTTTAACTCGTCCACCTTCCACCAGCATGCACTCCGGAGCAGTCAACTCGATCAGATTCACTTCTTCGTCGAGCATTCCGATGACTTCTTCCAGGGCGGCGGGCATTTCTTCTTTGGTCCGCCGGTAGATAAGGTTGACTACGCCGTCCGGGCCAACCAGCCGCTTGGCGGTTCGTGCCGCATCCATGGCGGAATTACCACCGCCGATGATGACGACTCTTTTGCCCAGGTCAATTTTTTCCCCCCGGCGGACCCTGCTCAAAAAGTCCAGGTTATCCATGACTCCTTGGGCATCTTCACCGGGAATTCCCAGCTTCACACCTTCCTGGGCACCAATTGCGACGTAGAGATAATCAAAGTCTTTGGTCATTGATTGGAATTTTTCCTGGTCGATCCTGGCGCTGTAATGAATGGTGACCCCCAGAGACAAGATGGCATCAATATCTTTTTTAATGCTGTCGTCGTCTAAACGGAAAGTGGGGATTGCATCCGAAGCCCAACCGCCGGCGATCTTCTTGCTTTCAAATATTTCCACGGCAAAGCCCTGCAGGGCGAGAAAATAGGCACAGGAGAGACCGGATGGTCCGGCGCCGATGATGCCCACTTTGATGGCATTGGCTGGTGCCGGTTGTAAATGCGGTTCATTGCCTGCACTTTGAATGACAAACCTTTTTATTTCTCTGATAAGCAGCGGGTTGTCATAGTTGATCCGGGTACATTTCGACTGGCAGAGATGGTCACAAACCATTCCCTGAATATTGGGAAAGGGATTGGTTTCGAGAATGACTTTCCGGGCCTTGGCATAGTCGCCTCTCGCGGTGTAATATAAATAGCTGGGAATGTCCTGACTGGCCGGGCAGGTGGACATGCAGGGGGCCTTAATGCAGTCGAATGGACCGAGTTGGTTGTCGGTTTTAATATTGTCATAGGGGTAACTTTCTTTTTTGTAGTTACCATCCAGTACCACGGCATCGGCGTATTTTTGTAAATTTGCCCATGCCGCCTGGTTGACCACCTGCTGCTTTTTGCCGCTCCTGGCAACAACGAAATCTTCAATATTATCAGCTCCTGCCGCCTCAAATGCCTCGTGCAGTGTTTCCAGATACTGCGATAGACGACCGTAGCCACCCGGTTTTAAGAGATCGGAGCAGGTGGTAATTGGTTTTAAATTGCAGGCGAGGATATCGGCGACATTTTTATAGCTGGTTCCTGCGGAAAATGAGATATCCAGGCTGCCCTGGAACTCATCCTGCAGACGCCTGGCCAGATTGATACTGATGGGATGCAGTGACCGGCCGCTCATATAGACCATCTGCTCGTTTTTTGGCAGATCCTGGTCGTTGTTGGTGGTCTCCAGCGTGTTGGTAAGTTTGATATTAAAGGCAACTCCGGCTTTCTCGGCACTTACCAGCAGGGATTTGATCAGGGCCACGCCATCGGGATATTTGAGGTCGTGATCAAAAGCCAGATCGGGCACCTGGGTTTTAAAGCCCAGCTTATCGTTGAGGATGCCGCGAACCCCTTTATCGCCGAGCAGGGTGGGATTGAGTTTTATGGTGGTGTGCAGTTTTCGTTCTTCGACAAAATAGCGGCCGATTTTTTCCACCTCGTCGGGTGGACAACCATGCATGGTGGATACCGTGACGTTATCTGACATGCAGTCACCAATATTGAGTTCTTTAACTCGGGGATAAAAAGCAGCAATTTGCTTAATTTTTGCAGCTTTTTCTACCGAGCAGTCGGCCATCCGATCAAGAAATCTCTGCACCGTGGGGCTCAAGATGCCTTCAAGGTTGTAGCCGACACTCATATTAAAGATAAAGCCCGGTTCCTCGGGTGTCCCCCAACCAAAATGGTCTTTGAGGATATGCATCACCATCCAGGCATTGAGATATTCGTCAAAGGACTGATCCAGTTTTAACTCCTGGGACCATTCACAGTTATATCCCTCATCACCCATGTCGATACAGGGTTTGGTTACCTCCAGTTCGTCCAGAATCTGGATGGTTTTCAACTCCATGTAACGGCCACCGGTCAACCAGGCGGCGATCAGGTTCTGGGAGAGCTGGGTATGAGGACCGGCAGCAACGCCGACGGGCGTTTCGAGTAATTTCCCGTATCGGCGCATCCGAAAGGGATCGGTGGTTTTGGGCACAAAGAACAGCTCTTTTTCGATGCCGAAGATCCGCCCCTTCTTTTCATCTTCCAGGATCCATTTAAGTAAGGTTGCAATATCGCAAACGTATAATTTGTCGCTTGTCATGGGTGTGTCTCCTCTTGCTGGCTGTGCGCTTTTAAATAGCCTGTTGGCGCTTAACGTATTGTCCCCATCCCTTATCCACTAAAAGCCGGTTTTCATGGACTACAAGTCGGCCGCGAATAATGGTGGTGATCGGCCATCCGCGGACACGTTTTCCTTCATAAGGAGAGTAGTCGGCGTTTTGCCGAAGGATGTTCGGGGTGATGGTTTTTTCAAGGGTTGGATCGAAGATAATGACATCTCCGTCCGCACCGGGGCTTAAGTGTCCTTTTTGCGGAAAAAGCCCCATAAGTTTCGCCGGAGCAGTTGCCGTTACTTCCACGAAACGATGAAGAGAAATTCGGTGTTGCAACACGCCTTCGGAAAAGAGCAGCGGCAGCCTGGTTTCAATCCCGGGAATACCACCGGGGGCAAGTCTGACATTGTCTTTTCCCTGGGCCAGTTTCGTGCTGAAATTAAAAGAACAATGGTCTGTTGCCACCACATCAATAGTTCCCCGGGCAAGCCCCTGCCAGAGTGCTTCGATATCTTTCTGCTTTCGAGGCGGTGGGGCCATGATATACTTGAGCCCTTGATGATCCGACTCATGGTAGCATGCATCAGTGAGCAACAGATGTTGTGGACAAACCTCCGCATAGACCGGCAAACCTCTTCCTCTTGCGGTATCAATGGCGGCAAGCCCGGCTGCAGTTGACAGATGTACTATATATATTGGCACACCACCGAGAGCTTCGGACATACTTATGAGCCGATATATCGCCTCTGCCTCGGCGCACGGTGGTCTTGTTAAAGAGTGGGAGATGGGGTTTTGGGCATCCCCTGGGGTAAGACGATTACTGAGAAAATCGATGATGTCGTGGTTTTCTGCATGAAAAGTGAGGAGCAGGCCGACTTCTTTCGCCCGTTCGAGGACAGCGAGAATATGTCGGTCCTGCAAACGCCCACTATAGGTCAGATAGATTTTGGCTGAAGAGATCCCTTCAGTCAGTAATGTAGCGCATTCGGCGAGAATCTGGTCGTTTACATGCTGAAAAACGCCGTGAATGCCAAAGTCGATGACGCTGTTTTCATTCCCTTGCCGCTTATACTCCATGATCTGGTGCATAAGCGTGCAGTTTTCGGGGCCAAAGGATGGATGTTCCACTACGCAGGTGGTGCCGCCAAAGGCTGCTGCAGCGGAGCCTTCGTAGAAACCATCGGAAACTTTATTGTCGCCGATCTGCAGATTGAGATGCGTATGGGCATCAATGCCACCGGGCATTACATACTTACCGGTGGCATCAATTATTTGCGCACCTGGACAATCAAGGGCTTCACCAAGGTGGGCAATTTTGCCGGCGGAGAGAAGCAGATCCGCCTGAACTGTTTTGTCTGCGGTGACAAGCAAGCCATTTTTTATCAGAATATCCTGCATGATGGATCCAGGTAAAATTTGCTATCTGGTTCCCATGTGCCACATGGGAACAAACGACATGGGAACCGGTGAAAAACTATTCAGTCTTTCGGTTTATAAGGTACTCCAAAGTTTTCTTCCCATCTCTCGTGCATGGGTAAGTACTTCTTTTTCATCGACAGTCGTTATTTTTCGATCTTCCACTAAAACCCGGCCTTGAGCGATAACAGTTGCAACATGACGGGTATCTATTCCGTAAACAAAGTGGCCGAGGAAGTTATCCTGGGTCAGATCGGTGGGTGGATCGTAGTCGAGAATCACCAGGTTGTTCTCTGCATCGCCGGGTGTACCAGTAGACTGAATATAGCGATGGACATTGCGAAAACGGTCGTAAATGGTATCAAAACCAATTCCTTCAGTAGCCTGGCCGGAAAGAAAAGCTGCCTTGGCGCTGCGCAGCATATCGCAGTGCATGCCGTCTGTTCCGAGCATCGTGCGGTTTTTGCGGTCGCCGTAACTGCCCAGACCGACGTTATTGTTCTGGTTGCTTTCAACATTTTGCACCACCCAGACACCCGATTTTTGTAAAAGCTCGCGTTCGTGTTCAGAGAGGTGGATGCAGTGTCCTAAAATTGATTTGTTCAGCTCAAGTACGCCGGCATCGCTGAGCCGTTCCACCACTCTTTTGCCAAAGTTGGTCTGGCAATGTTCCTGATCGGCGCTGTCTTCCGCCACATGGATGTGCAGGCCGGTCTGGTGTTTTTTGGCCAGAGCAACCGAATCCGTCAGGAGTTTTTCACCGACGGTAAAAGACGCATGCAATCCCACATGTCCAGCTCTCCCCGAGGCGAGAAAGGCGTCGGTTTCGGCAAGGCCTTTTTCTCTTATCTCGGTGCCGTCTCTATCCGACATTTCGTAACAGAGCATATGGCCGATACCGACTTGATCAAAGGCCTTGGCAATGGTTTCTAACGACCCATCGATGGCAAAGGGGGATGCATGGTGGTCGATAACAAAGGTGACGCCGCTCTTTGCGCAGTAGATGGCCGAAGCGAGGGCACTGGCCTCGATCATTTCCAGATCCAGACGTTTGTCGATATGCCACCAGACATATTCGAGTATTTGTGAAAAATTGGTGGGGATGTTACGCGGTGCGGGCATGCCTCGCGCCAGAGTGGAATAAATGTGATGATGGCCACAACCAAAGGACTTGGTGACAAATTTGCCTTGGCAGTCGATTATACGGTTATCGGTACCAAGAGCGTCTGCTCCGGGAATTTTGGCTGTAAAGCTGATGGCTCCGGCAGGTCCCGGCTCTACTGCCAGGTTGGTATGCGTTATCGCAAAATTTTGGTAATCAATAAACTGTGCATCTTGTAAATATAAGGTCATGGTACGCCCCCTTTAAACTATTTTTCCAGATTGGTGTGATTGTCAATTGTCGGTTTTTATTCATCCTTTTTCGGAGGGGAAAGCGGCAGTGTGTAACGCCTCTTACCGTCAAAACTATAATAACTGTTGGCGATGGCGGCGGCAGTCGGGATGGAGCTGATCTCGCCGACTCCTTTTGCCCCGAAAGGCCCGGATGTGTCGGGACACTCCACCCCGAACACCTTGATCTCCGGGACATCTTTTGCTTTGGGCAGACCCAGCTTAGCCATCCGATCCGAGACGAGTTTGCCGTCTTTGACGAGATAGCTTTCGCTGAGCGCATAGCCCATTCCCATGACTACGCCGCCTTCGACCTGTCCTTCAAAAAGAGTCGGATTGATGATCCTGCCGGCATCATGGGCGGCATGGACGGCTTGCAGTTTGCCGGTTTCATCGAGGATGGCCAGGTGCACTGCATAACCGTAGGAAAAATGGCTGATTATCTCGCCATCGGTATCATGGCTGGTGGTCCAGTCAACCAGGTAATGACCGAAATATTCTTTTCCCACAAGGGCGGCAAGACTGCCCACTGCTAAATCGATTTTCAAGCTTTTCAGCGGCCAGGATAGTTGAATTGCCAAGCAGAGCCGTACCGCGACTGGCGGTAGTTGCGCCGCCCCTGGCACCGCCGCTGGTGGCGGATATGACGTCGATGGCAATACTGTCGTTAAGCCCGCACACCTCGGCGAGAATCTGTCTTGCCACGGTGTCAATGCCCTGGCCCATCTCGCTCCAGCCATGATAGAGTTCTATCTTATCCGGGGCGACTATTTTTAATTTCGTTTCACTGATTTCATCTATACCGTTGCCGATGCCGCAATTTTTGATGGCACAGGCAAGTCCGGCGTATTGTGCTCCTTTAAAAGCATCCTTTACCGCTTCCAGGCACTCGCGCAAGCCCACGCCTTCTTTTAATACATGGCCGGTGGTGGTCATACGGCCAATGTCGAGGGCATTGTCATAACGGAACTGATATTTATCAAAGCCGCCCTTGGTGCACAGCTCATCGACCATGCTTTCCATGGCAAAATTTGACTGGTTGACGCCAAAGCCGCGAAAAGCTCCGGCAACCGGATTGTTGGTGTAATAAGCTTCAGAGATAACATCGACACTCGGGATATGGTAGGCGGCCCCGGCATGCGTGCCGGTTCGGCCGACTACTGCCGCGCCCATGGAGGCATAAGCGCCGGTGTCGCCGAGTATTCTTGCCCAAAGACCGGTCAACATCCCTTTTTCATCACAGGCAAGTTTATAGCTGAGCTTCATTCGGTGCCGTTTGGGATGCATGCGCAGCGAGTCGGGACGACTGAGTCGGACCCGAACCGGGCGCTGTAGTACCAATGCTGCCAGTGCCGCATGATGCTGGACGGTAAGATCTTCTTTACCGCCGAACGCGCCGCCGGCAGACATCAAGACAATATCAACCTGGTCTTCGTCCATTGCCAGCAGAGAGGCAATCTGCCCACGATCTTTAAAAAGAGCCTGACTTTGCGAGTAGACAATCAGCCCTCCTTTGCCGTCGGGCAGACTGATGGCGGCTTCCGGTTCCAGAAAGCCATGTTCCACAAAGGGGGTTTCAAATTCGCCTTCAACCACATGGGCTGACCGGCTGAACACGTCGTTTATCGCTTCACCTCTGCAGATAACTGTTTCTTTTAAGAGGTTGCCGCTTTCGTGAATGAGAATCTTAGAATCCTTGGCTTCACTCATCTCGGTGAGAGGCTGCAGGACCTCGTAATCAATGTTGATTTTTTCAACTGCAGCCCGAGCAATTTCTTCGGTATCGGCAACAACGCAGGCGAAGACATCACCGATACATCTGGTGGTTTCGCCGGTCAGGACCATCATCGGCCAATCTTTGACGGAGAGACCCTGGTGTCTTTGGCCCGGGATATCGGTGCCGGTAAATACCTGGATAACGCCGGCCATTTTCTCGGCTGCGCTGATATCGATTTTTTTGACCACAGCACGAGGATGCTCACTGAAGACCAGAGCACCGAAGCACATATTATCGATCTGCATATCGGCCACGTAGGGGCCGGTGCCAAGAGCCTTCTCATACGCTTCTACTTTTGGGTAAGAGTAACCGATGCCGGTGCGGCTTTCCCATTCAACTTCGACGTTTTCCCGCAGAGCTTTTGCGGCAAGGAGAATGCCGTCGATAATCTTGACATAGCCGGTACAGCGACAGATGTTGACATTTAATGCCTTTATCACCTCTCCGCGAGTCGGATCCGGGTTGGTTTCAAGAAGAATCTTGGCCCGGGACAGGATGCCCGGGGTACAAAAACCGCATTGCACTGCACCTTGGGCAACAAAGGCCCGGCCCAGGGTGCGGCGGACGTTTTCCGGAAAACCTTCGATGGTGATGACCGGTTTATCAGCGACCCGTTTCATCTTTGTCGCGCAGGCCAGAGCCGGCTTGCCATCAAGCTCGACAAGACAGGCACCGCATGCGGCCTGGCCGGAACAACCGTCTTTGACGGAGGTTACTCCCTTTTCATTGCGCAGAAAATTCAGCAACGATACATTTTCGTCACCGGAAAAAAGAACCTTCTCTCCATTAAGTGTGAAAGTAAGCATGGTAACCTCCTCGGATGGTTCATAAACGGCACATAAACTTGTTATTGTGGTTGGATCTTACGATACCAACCACAATTTGCCGGCAAAATTATCTGATTCTCGCTTCACCTTTGGTCAACATCGCTGCAAGGGTATCCGCCGGGCATTTTGCTTTGGCCAGCATAATCATGGCGGCGATGATATACGGCTTGTAGCTGGCTTCTGAGTACATTGGCTTGCGATAACGATCAAAGACGCTTGCGGCAACCTCGCCTTCCTTACAGCTTACTCCGGTGATATCGGCAGGCAGACAATGCATGTACAGCGCTTCACCTTCATGGGTAGTCGACATCAGAGATTCGGTACATTCCCAGCTCTTATGGTTGGCGTTTTGCGCCAGGAGCTCTTTTTCCAGGGTCTTGATACCGTCAAAGTTACCATCGCCGTACAGGTTGGTGCGCTTTTCCATGGCGGAAAAGGGTGCCCAGCTTTTCGGATAGACGATATCTGCGCCGGCGAAAGCTTCTTCCATGGAATTGGATTTGGTGAATTTACCACCGCTTGCTGCCGCGTTTTTCGTGGCCACCGCTTCGATTTCCGGCATTATCTCATAGCCTTTCGGGTGGGCCAGGGAAACTTCCATGCCAAATCTGGTCATCAGGCCGATGATCCCCTGGGGAACGGACAGCGGCTTGCCATATGACGGGCTGTAGGCCCAGGTCATGGCCAGTTTTTTGCCCTTGAGGTTTTCCACCCCGCCGAAATGGTTGATCAGGTGCAGCATATCGGCCATCGACTGGGTTGGGTGATCGATGTCGCACTGCAGGTTGACCAGCGTCGGGCGTTGTTCGAGCACACCTTCAAGGTAACCTTGCTGCACAGCCTCGGAAACCTCACGCATATAGGTATTTCCTTTGCCGATATACATATCATCGCGGATACCGATGACGTCAGCCATAAAGGAGACCATATTGGCGGTTTCACGGACGGTTTCCCCGTGTGCGACCTGAGATTTTCCTTCATCGAGGTCCTGCATGGTCAGTCCCAGCAAATTACAGGCACTGGCGTAGCTGAAGCGGGTCCTGGTGGATTGATCGCGGAACAGGGAGATGCCTAGCCCGGAGTCAAACATTCTGCTGGAAATATTTCTTTGCCGCAGCCCACGGAGAATATCGGCTACCAGGAAAGTGCCAGCAATTTCCTGATCGCTCTTTTCCCAGGTGAGAAGGAAGTCGTTCATATACATATTCTTATAATTGAGCTGGGCCAGTTGTCCGATGAGGGATTTTATTCTTGCGTTGTCCATTTTGGTGTCTCCAAGTAATTTTTATTTTATTAAATTATTTTTAGCTATCGATGCCTCTGGTTCCCATGCGCCGCATAGGAACCGAATGTGATTCTCAGGGGACAATATGCGTCCCTTTATTGTTGAGTACCGCGTCTTTTATATATTCCGGGGCAGTAATAATAACTTCCTTGCCGCCGTTTCTAAGAAATTCCAAGGCCGCCTGGATCTTGGGCAACATGCTGCCGGGGGCAAAATGTTTTTGGGCAATATATTGCTCTGCTTCAGCTACGGTCATAGTGCCGATCAACTTCTGATCCGGTTTGCCGAAATTTAAGGCAACCTGCTCGACGGCAGTTGAAATGACCAGCAGGTTGGCACCAAGTTGTCCGGCAAGCAGGCTTGACACCAGGTCTTTATCAATGACCGCATCAATGCCATCGAGCATTTTGCCGCGTCGTACCACCGGTATGCCGCCACCACCTGCGGCAACTACGTGATAGCCTCCACTGAGCAGCGATTCGATAATTGGTTTTTCGACAACTTCAATGGGGGCAGGGGATGCAACAACCCGTCGGTAGCCACGACCGGCATCCTCAATCAGGCTCCAGTCTGGATAATCTCGACGGATATCTGCCAGTTGAGTTGCATCAAAAAATTCTCCCACCGGCTTGGCCGGTTTGGCAAAGGCCGGATCGGATTCGTCGACCACCACCTGAGTGACCAGGGTGATACATTGTCCGGCAAGATTTCGAGTTGCCAGTTCATTATTCATCGCCTGCTGGATCTGGTAGCCGATGGAGCCCTGGGTATCGGCCACGGCATTGACCAGAGGCACCAGATGCAGTCCGACTGCCTGGCGGGCAACTTCCGAGCGGCGCATAATGAATCCAACCTGGGGGCCGTTGCCATGGGAAATGATGACCTGGTAGCCCTGCTCAATCAAGTCAACCACGTGGGTGACCGTTTGCCGGATCGCCTCATGCTGGTCCTCGACCTTTTGCAACTCTTTGCTCTTAATCAGAGAGTTGCCACCGATGGCGACAAAAGCAAGTTTTGCTTTCATGATCTCTTACTCCTTGTTGCCGAGATAGATGAGCGGCAAGGCAGCATAAAAGGCCGCACAACGGACCAGATCCGCTTTCCAGGTCTTTTCGTCAGGAGCGTGGGCTTCGGCTTCCTTGCCCGGACCAAAACCGACACAGGGAATACCGTGCATGCCCATGATGGATACGCCGTTGGTCGAAAAAGTCCATTTATCAACCCGTGGTTCCTGGCCAAAGAGATTTTTGTAGGTATCGACGGTTGCTTTGGTGACTTCATGGTCGGCCGGCAGTACCCATGAAGGGAAGTAACATTCGGTGGGGTAGATGAGGCCGGTATAAGCAGGTCGGTCATAACTGTACATGGAGACTTTTGCCTTGGCCGCTTTTACCGCGGGCAGATCACGAATCTGCTGCAGGGCGTAGGGACCGTCTTCACCGGCGGTAAGTCGTCGGTCAATTGATACGGCGCAACTGTCGGCCACGGCACAACGCGAAGGAGAGGTCGAGAATATCTCGCTTACGGTAAGCGAACCCTTGCCAAGAAATTCGTCGGTTATTAGTCTTGTGTGCAGTTCTTCAAGTTCACCGAGGATTTTGCCCATTTTGAAGATGGCGTTGTCGCCGCGCTCGGGTGCAGAGCCATGGGAGCTGATGCCGGCCACGTCTACTCTAATTTCCATGCGCCCGCGTTGGCCGCGATAGATACCGCCGTCGGTAGGTTCGGTGGAGACAACGAAGTCCGGCTTAAGCCCTGTTTCCTTTATGATATACTGCCAGCATAACCCATCACAGTCTTCTTCCTGAACCGAGCCGACAACGACCAGGGTATATTCGCCGGTAAGATCCAGATCTTTGATGATTTTGCCTGCATACACCATAGAGGCCATGCCGCCTTCCTGGTCGCTGGTGCCGCGACCACCAATTATTTCATCGTCTTCGCATCCTTCGTATGGATCAAATGTCCAGTTGTCTTTGTTGCCGATGCCAACGGTGTCGATATGCGCATCCATGGCGATCACGTGCTTGCCGTTGCCAATACTCCCCAGGACATTGCCCATAGGATCAATTTCGACTTTATCAAAACCAACTTTTTTCATTTCCTCGGCGATTCTGGCGACAACTTTTTTTTCGTCACAACTTTCGCTGGGAATGCGGACCATGTCGCGCAAAAAAGCGGTCATCTGGGGTTTGTATTGTTCAGCAAGGGCATTAATTTTTTTGAAATCTAAAATGGCCATTTTCTTTCTCCTAGTATTGGAATGGGCTTGAACTCCGTTTTTTATATTCGGTAAGTAACTCTCAATGAACTGTATTATGGCATTATTGCAGGATATTTCCCATGCCAGAGAATTTCGCGATAATTAACAGGATCAGTTGCACCTTCGGTGTTGAAGAGCAGTATCTTTGAGTCCGGTCCGATCTTCAATTGGTCCTTGATCTCGGCAAAAGCACTATTGGTTGTCAAGAGTTCGACTACTCCGATGCCGACAGCACCCGACTCTCCGGCCTCTATAGCCTTGTCGCCACAAATCGGGTTGGCCAGGATGCGCATGCCGTTGGCCGCCACATAATTATCACAACAGATGTAGCAACTTGCCCGGTCCCTTAAAATAGGCCAGCCAAAGGTATTCACTTCCCCACAGGCCAGCCCTGCCATAATAGTTTCATGGTCACCGGGCACGGCGTGGGGCTTGCCGTCGCCGGCTGCTGCCGAGGCAAATACGCAGCCAACATTGTTGGGTTCCATGATGATGAAACGCGGTGGATTCTCGCGGTATTTATTCGATATACAGGCGAGCACGGCGGCAGCCAGGGCGCCAACTCCCGCCTGGACGAAGACATGGGTGGCTTCGACATTTTTTTCGATCATCTGCTCCAGGGCTTCTTTACACATGGTCATATAGCCTTGCATAATCCACAGAGGGATCTCTTCGTACCCTTCCCAGGCGGTATCCTGAATCATATGCCAGCCATGCTTTTCGGCCATGCCGTTGGCCAGGCGGACGGCATCGTCATAGTTCAGATCCGTTACTTCTACCGTGGCTCCGTGCGATCGGATGTTGTCAATGCGGGACTTGACGGTACCTTTGGGCATATAGATGACGGCTTTGATGCCAAGCTGCTGCGCGGCCCAGGCGATACCGCGGCCATGGTTGCCGTCGGTGGCTGTGGTCAAGGTCATGCCGCTGATACGCTTGCGGACTTCATCACTCACAAGGTAGGCATAATCAGTGTCTTCGAGGCGTATCTTCAATTCCCGGCAAATAAGTTGGGCAACTGCATAGCTGCCGCCCAGCACTTTAAAAGCCCTGAGGCCAAATCTAGTCGATTCGTCCTTTATATAGATGTCGCTGACTCCCCAATACCCGGCAAGTTCCTTAAGCTCTACTAGTTCGGTAGGGACATAGCCGGGGAGTTGCTTGTGGAATTTATGCACCCTGTCGGCAACTGCCTCGGTAAAGTTTTTGGGGATTATCTCTGTGGTTGGTTCTTGAAAGAAGGCCTTGAAACGGTAGTGGGGGATTTCTTTTATCATTGGGACACCTGTGGTTGGTCTCCTGCCAATTTCTCTGAGGTGCCTGTGAATAGTGCAACCGTATCGACCGGTCTCAAAGGAGTTAATTCAGCGAGGGGATTGGCTGGGGAGAAAGAGTGGTAAATAATAAATGTATCTGAGGTGAAGCGATATGCCGGCATAGAGATAAAGAAAAAGCCGTGTGGCATACTGTGCTTGAATCTTTTCACTTTGGCAGACCTCCTCTCCTCTTAATTTTGTTTATGAGAGTTGTTTAATATACAATTAATTGTATGTCAACTAAAAAATTGTTGTTTAAATTAAAATAATATTAAAAAGTTGTGCAAAGGTGTGTCAAAGAAGCTCCGTAGGGGCATACATATACAAGTGTGTATCTACGAAGGAGATCGGGCTTTTTACGAGTCCATCAACAAAGAAAATGGCGAAGGCCGTCAACGACACCGTGGCATTTACATGCGGTACCAATAAGCAGGGGAGTGTCGGGCAGCGATCGAACACGTTCGAGCAAAGTCCATAAATCTTGTGGGAAAAAACCGCCTACTCCGGAGTGGAACTGGCGGCTTCTGATAATGAGTGGCACGAAGTCGTTTATGACCAGTGATGCAAGAAGAAGATAAAGTGATAGCGGTCGTTGTTTGCCGGTGTAGGTGCAGAGTTCATCTGGCTCAGAACAGTTAGGTGGACAGATAAAATCGGCATATGACATGACCACACGGCTGGAGTCGATACGAAGGGGATTGGGGAAATGATGAAACTGTTCATCAAGGATCTCAGTCGAATGAACGATCCTGCCGTCGGCGATAAGCTTTGTCTTCACCCAGTCGGCAGCCAGATGCACCGGCAGTGCCGGAATAATTTTATCGACGGCGGCATTGGGGGTGAAATGTTCAGCAAACCATTCAATTCCGTCGGCACAGACGAACTCTATGCCGCCCGGCAGGTTCCTATCCTGGAGATTATCCACCACAATAATTTTGGCGGTTGGAGCGTCTTTTTGTAACAGTTCAACAGCCCGCCCGCCAAACTGTCCGCCGCCGACCACCCAGAAGGTTTCAGGCACTGTTGCAATTTTTCGAGAGTTTTGTTTTGTATCTTGTTGTCCCATAAAATTCCTGGTAGCGTGCTCCACAGCTTGCCTCGCAAATAATATTTTTGCAAATAATCTATTGATAACATCGCCAACTGATTTAGACAATAAGGAGAATATCTATGACCGCCTTTCCTCTTCTGCATGTGGTTGAATCGCAGCAATTTGACCGAGATCTGCTGGAAACGGTTTTTCAGACTGCCGATCAAATGAAGACCGATCTTTCAGGAAAACGAAATTTTTCCAAGAGTTTGGACGGCAGAATTATGGCTTCGTTATTTTATGAATCGTCTACCCGTACTCGTTTTTCTTTTGAAAGTGCTATGTTGCGGCTAGGTGGGTCGGTGATCACGACGGAAAACGCTCGCGAGTTTTCCAGTGCGGCAAAAGGGGAAAGTCTCTCTGATTCTATCAGGATTATGAATGGGTATGCCGATGTGATCGTTATGCGGCATAATGAGGCGGGGAGCGCTGTCCGTGCCGCCGAGGTTTCCACCATTCCCATAATTAACGCCGGTGACGGCGCGGGCCAGCATCCGACCCAGGCCCTGCTTGACATGTACACTATTGTCGATGCTTTTCCTGCTTTGAATAACCTGAAAATCGCAATGGTCGGTGATCTCCGTTATGGTCGAACGGTCCGCTCTCTGTCCTATCTCCTGACCAAATATGCCAATGTGGAATTAATTTTCGTGTCGCCGCCGGTGTGTAAAATGGAGAATGATATCAAGGACTATCTGGAAAAAAACAACGTCCCATGGCGCGAAGAGAGCGACCTCACCCGTATTGCACCCGAGGTAGACTGCATCTATATGACCCGCATCCAGAAGGAACGATTTCATTCCGTCGATGACTATAAGGCGGCGGCCAGTAAGTATATTCTCTCTTTAGAGTGCGTCAAAACCATGAAAAGCGACGCCATTATCATGCATCCCCTGCCACGGGTCGATGAGATCCCTAAAGAAGTGGACGATGATCCTCGGGCACGATATTTTGAGCAGGCGCAAAACGGCTTATATATCCGCATGGCGCTGTTGTATCTCCTGCTGCAAAAAAACTGAGGACGTACCTCGCCCGCTTATTTGCTCTTGCTGCCGGCCGCGGCTTCTTACCGGCCGGCTCTGGGCTACGTGTTGCGGATTTGCTTGAGATAGTTGTATATGGTGTATTTTGATGCACCAAAGACGCGGGCGATATAGTCAACCGAACCCTTGATCATAAAGACGCCGTCTTTATCCAACTGCTGCATTATTTCCAGCTTATCCGCTTTTTTCAGCATCGCCGGTGCTTTGCCGTGGTCGGCAACAACGAAGTCTATTGCCGATTCCATGGTTTCGGCAAAAGTGCTGGGGAGATCATCCTGATTGCCGGTGTTGTCATTGCCGTTGCCGTTTTTGCCGGTAAGAAACGTGAAATCGTTAAAGGCGGTGGCCAGGAAAGTGAAATCACTGACGTTGAAGTTAATACTGAGGCATCCTTCCAGTTTGCCTTGTTCATCACGTACCATGCTGGTGGAACATTTAAGGATCTGGCCGTCCTGGGTGGTGCTTTTATAACCGAACTTATCCGGCGCTGCGTCGCCGAATTCTTTGAGCATCCGGTAGAGCATATCAGGCAGGGCGGTGCCGACTTTGCGCCTGGTGATATTGCCCTCAATATGGACCAGCGAGCTTTTGATGTTGCTGAAGTCGTGGATAGCGACCTCGCATCTATCTCCAAAGACGCTATTAATGCCTTTGGCGAGATTTTTTAAAAATTCGAGAGTATGTGGTTTCATACCCTCTTTATAGTATCAACTTTATTGTAAGGCAACTAAAAATTTGTATGCACTTTGAAAAATGGTGGTGTATTGTTGCTCTGACAACAAGCTTGGATACCGATACAGGGGGAAAATAAGCTCCGTGTCAGCTTCTTGAAAATCTGTTATAATGTGTGTCTTTTTTGCTCAGAGGAGCTTTTGATAATAAGAGGGAGGAACCCAGTTTGAAACGAGATTTTTTACATATTACCGATTTTACCGCCGACGAAATCCACGCAACCTTTGCCCTGGCACAGGAAGTTAAAGCGCGTTTCAAGGCCCGGGAAGACTATAAGCCGTTTAAGGATCATACCATGGCGATGATCTTTACCAAACCCTCGGCCCGTACGCGCATCTCTTTTGAAACCGGTTTTTTTCGAATGGGCGGTCATGCCCTTTATCTTGGCCCACCGGATATCTCTATTGGTAAACGCGAGGCGGTAGAAGATATCGCCAGGGTGGTAGCGCGCTATAACGATGTGATTATGGCCCGCTTATTCTCCCATGATCATGTCCTGGAGATGGCCAGATACTCCTCGGTTCCTGTCATTAATGGGTTGACGGACTATAACCACCCCTGCCAGATCATGGCCGATATGTTTACCATACTTGAGCATCGTGGCCACCTCAATGACCTCAAGGTCGTCTATGTTGGAGATGGTAATAATATCGTGCATTCCTGGCTGGGGCTGGCCCAACGACTTCCTCTGCACTTCGTCTGCGCCTGTCCCGCCGGCTACCAACCGGACGACAAGACCCTGGCTGCAGCCCAACAGGCTGGCCTGTCCGAGATCGAGATCAGCCACGATCCTAAAACAGCGGTTCAAGGTGCGGACATCGTCTATACCGATGTCTGGGCGTCGATGGGCCAAAAGGAAGAGGCCGAGCAGCGAAGATCACGTTTTACCGACTTTCAGGTGAACGATGAGTTGATGGCTGCCACCGGCAAAGAGAGTTTATTTATGCATTGTCTGCCGGCTGAACGAGGTGTGGAAACCACCGATTCGGTCATGGAATCCATCGCGTCGATTGTTTTTGACCAAGCGGAGAATCGCATGCATGCGCAGAACGCCATACTGCTAAAGATCTGTGGTAAAGGCTGATAAGCGGTCAGAAACAGTAGACTGGGAGTGATAATATGCCACATTATGATCTGTTTGTGATCGGCGGGGGTTCGGGCGGAGTTGCCTGCGCCAGAGCTTCAGCGGCACTGGGGGCGAGGGTTGGCCTTGCCGAGGCGGGCCGACTGGGCGGCACCTGTGTTAATCGCGGCTGTGTGCCGAAAAAACTTCTGCTCTATGCAGCGCACGTCGCTGAAGACCTCTGCAATGCCGAAAGCCTGGGCTGGAGTTGTAAAAATGCCCAGTTTAACTGGACTGCGCTGCGCACCGGAGTTCAGGCAGAACTACGGCGCCTCAATGGCATCTACGATGGCTTGCTGGAAAAATTCAACGTCCATCTGCATCGGGATGCGGCGCATTTTATTGACGCTCAAACCGTACAGGTCGGCAGCGAAAATATCACCGCCGATCGCTTTGTGATTGCCACCGGCGGCTCTCCTTTTGTGCCCGATTTTCCTGGTAGGGAACATGTAATAGTCTCTGACGATGCTTTTTTGCTGAAGGAGTTGCCGAAAAAAATGGCGATTGTCGGTGGCGGCTATATCGCTCAGGAGTTTGCCGGCATTTTTCATGGGCTCGGCGTTGAGATTACTCTTTTGGTCCGTTGTCCTCGTCTGCTGCGAGGTTTCGATGCGGATCTCGCCGAACATCTGCGCGCCGAACAGGCGAAAAAGGGCATCGTCATTCAGTGTGCTTCGCATTTAAGCAAGGTTGAGAAAACGGCTTCCGGCCTGCGCGTGCACTGTCAGGAGTGCGCCGGCGAGACCTTTGACCAGGTGCTTTTTGCCACCGGGCGCAGGCCCAACTCTACCGGCATTGGCTTGAGTGCAATCGGTGTGCTGGTAAATAGCACCGGCGGTATTATAGTTGATGAACGGATGCAGACATCCATTGCCAATATTTACGCCATAGGTGATGTAACCAATAGACTCAATCTGACGCCGGTTGCCATCCACGAAGGGCGTATATTTGCCGCCAATCAGTTCGGCGGGGAGGATCGCACCATGGATTATACCAATATCCCCACCACAATTTTCAGCCAGCCGCCTCTCGCGACGGTTGGTCTGAGTGAGGCCAAGGCTCGCGAGAAGCATGAGAAGGTGGTCATCTTTAAAACGAGTTTTCGACCGATGAAATATTCTCTGGGCAAAATCGAGGAGCGAACCTTAATGAAATTAGTGGTAGACGGCAGCACCGACCGGGTTTTAGGAGTGCATATGGTAGGTGGGGATGCCGGGGAAATTATCCAGGGCTTTGCCGTGGCCCTAAAAGCCGGGGCAACCAAGACCGATTTTGATCGCACCGTTGGTATTCATCCAAGCAGTGCGGAAGAATTTGTCACCATGCGGGAACCTTTTATAGATGAAGGCCTGGTATCGTAAGGATGAAGTATGTTGGAATTACTCGTCGTTTCCGAACACAGTTTCGGCAAAAACCTGATAGCCGGTGCCTACCTTAAGGCCCTTGGCGGAGAGTATTTTACGGTTGAATGTGCCGGCTTTGAGCCCGGGCCCTTAAACCCGGTGGTCTCGATGATTATGAAACTGGATGGCTATGACCTTGGCCATTGTGAGAGCCCCTGTTCTATTTTCGAATTGTTTAAAAGAGGCCGGCGCTACGATATTCTGATCACCATCTGTCCTCAACGCATAGCTGAGCAATGCCCTGATTTTCCCGGCCAATTGCTGCGGCTGAACTGGGGACATTCCGACCCGGACAAAGTTGCCGAAAGCAGGATTGACAGAATTCAACAAACACGAATCATGCGCGACAGCATAAAAGCGGATGTCGTTAATTTTATCAATGCCTACAAAGAAGGGAAATTGCGGGAGTTGCTGTAACAGGTTGGTTTTATTGGTGCTGTATCTATAAAAATGTAATTCTGTCTTGCAAAGAGCTATTTTTTTTGCAATTTACAGCTGCTTCAGGTGTATAATTATCCCAACAGACAGCAAGAAAAGTTCCTGTCGCAGAGACTAAATATTTTAAAGCTTCATCTTGCCGTGCGTACAGGCGAATATTCCTGGCAACCGCTAGTGCTCAATAGATTTTTGCAGATATTGACGATTAATCAAATATTGTATATTATTGGGTTAACTTTTCCATCTCGTCACGACCGACAACCTCCCGGAAAATATTGGTTTATTATCTACGAAATGAGTTCTTGAACTCGCCTGTCATGGTGGTTCCTGGTTGTGGGCATTATGTGCTACCTGCCTGATAATCACCTTAATCAATGAACAGAATTGAATATTGATAATCGCCCATCCATAAGCCGTAGCAAGCCGAGTGCCACCTCCTCTAATCTGGCGGCAGGAGATCGGCGAACTGAAAAGAATAATAATCGGCAATCATCTGATATTGTAATAGATTCCCCTGTTCGACGCATTGGCAGCAACAAGAATAAGAGTTCCACAGTTGCGCAGGCGTTCCCCCAAAATAAGCAAAAGAAAACTATGCGTGTCTGGCTGTTGGTGCTTTTTTTGCTGCTTATATGCGGGAGTGCAATAGTCGCCGGCGGGTATTATGAGATTCAGACATCCACCCTGCAGGCAAAACTGATCAGCAAATATGCCGCCAAATTGCGTTATCGACTGGCTGACGGTCCAAGTGATAAAATAGTCTTTCCGCAAAAGGGCCCATACGATATTCGTCTTGGCTATGTCCAACTCCCGTTTCTCGTGGACAAACTGCAGCAGCAAGGCATGGTGGTCAGCAGGCAGGCTCGATTCAACGAAAGTCTGCGCAAGTATGCAAAAATGGGCTTTTATATCCCCTATAACGAGAAAAATCAGGCCGGCTTGCAAATTCTCGATGCTACGGGTGAGTCGATGTACCAGATGATCAACCCCAAAAGGGTATACAACGATTTTTTCGACATCCCCTATAAGATCATTCAGACCCTTCTCTTCATCGAAAATCGTCATTTACTCACCGATACATATCCGCAAATTAATCCTGCGGTCGACTGGGGGCGTTTTGGTAAAGCGGTCGTCTTCCAGGTCGCGGAACTGATGAATATCAACACGCCGTCTATGGGTGGCAGCACGCTGGCAACCCAGATTGAAAAGTTTCGTCATTCGGATAATGGCCTGACCTCCTCGGCCAAGGACAAACTGATCCAGATGGCTTCGGCCAGCGTCCGCGCCTATCAGGACGGAGAGGATACCACTTTATACCGCAGAGATCTGGTCCTTGACTATGTCGACTCCGTGCCACTTTCCGCCGCACCGGGGTTTGGCGAAGTAAACGGGCTGGGCGATGGTCTCTATGTATGGTTCGGAACCCCATTTGACGAAGTGAACCGGTTGCTGAACATCAAAAACCCGACAGCACCAGAGTTTGACGAACAGGCGAGGCTCATGAAACAGGTCGTCAGTCTGATGATCGCCCATAGGCGTCCTTCGTACTATCTGGTCGAGGGACGCAAGGAGCTGGCAGTGCTCAGCAACAGCTATGTCAGGCTCCTGGCGCAGGAGGGGGCTATTTCGATGGCGCTGAGTGAGGCCGCCCAGACGCAGCCCCTCATTTTTCGCGACTTCAGCAAGAACGGTGCTACCCGACAGATTGCCAACAATAAAGGGGTGAATGTGGTACGAAATCGTCTCGGCCCTCTTTTCGACACCTCGCTGTACAGTCTCGATCGGATGGATCTCACAGTAACAACCACTTTAAACAGCCGGTTGCAGGAAGAGGTTAGTCTCTATCTCAAAAATCTTGAAAATTCCGAAGTCGCAGGCAGCTATGGCCTGTTGGGCAAGTCGCTGCTGGCGGCCGATCAGACCGAGGAACTCAGCTATAGCTTCACTCTTTTCGAGAAGACGCCAATGGGCAACATGGTCCGGGTGCAGACCGACACCACTGAGCTGCCGTTTGATATCAATGAAGGCAGTAAACTCGAGTTGGGTTCGACCGCTAAGCTACGCACCCTCGCTACCTATCTGGAAATTATTGCCGAGCTGCATGCGGTTTTATCCGGACAATCGCCCCCCGCTATCAATGCCGAATTGCAGCAGGCAACGGATAATCTTACCCGCTGGGTGTGCGGTCAACTTCTGGCCAAACCCACCCTGCACCTGCAGCCCTTACTCGAAGCGGCTATGCTGCGTGAATATTCGGCCAATCCCGGCGAACGTTTTTTTACCGGCGGCGGCATCCATACCTTCGGCAACTTCAGAAAAGAAGATAACGGCAGAACAGTCTCGGTGACCGAAGCTTTGCAGTATTCGATCAATCTGCCGTTTATCCGGATTATGTATGATATCGTTCGGTATACCCAGGCCAATCAATGGGAAAACAACCGGCAGATTATCCATGACGATAAAGATCCGCGGCGTCAGCCGATGCTCGATACATTCATCGATAAGGAGAGTAAAGTCTTTCTGGCCCGGTTCTGGACCAAATATCAGAATATGGCCGCTGAACAGAGGCTGGAAACTCTTCTGGCCGGCATGAACCCAAGGGTTTTGCGGCTGACTATCATTTATCGGCATCTCTTGCCCAAGGCGCCTCTAGCCGCATATATCCGCTTTATCCGCGAGCAACTGCCGGCGACGACATTGTCTGATACCAAGCTGGCAACGATGTACGAAAAATACTATCCCGGTGCCTACAACCTGCAGGATATGGGCTACCTCGCTTCGGTGCACCCCCTGGAGTTGTGGCTGCTCGATTATCTGCAGCAGCCGGAAAAAACGACACTAAAAGACGCGATAGAGAAAAGCGCCACGGTTCGAAAAGAAGTGTATGGCTGGCTGATGCGTACCAAAGCCAAAAATGCCCGGGACTCTCGGGTGAGAACCGTGCTGGAAATAGATGCCTTTTCTGATATTCACCGGCGTTGGAAGAAGATGGGCTATCCTTTTGACCATCTGGTGCCGTCACTCGCCACGGCCCTGGGCAGTTCCGGTGACCGACCGGCGGCCCTGGCCGATTTGATGGGCATCATTATAAATGGCGGGGAGCGTCTGCCGACCCAGCGGTTTACCAAGGTCGAGTTCGCCAAAGACACCCCCTATGAAACCCTGGTTGAGCGAGCAACACCACTTGAAAACCACGTAATGCGCCCGGAAGTCGCGCAGATCTTAAAAGAAACTCTCGGCAAGGTGGTCAGTGAAGGCACCGCCAAACGTCTGTCGAACAGCTTTCAGCATGGTGACGGCAGCCCATTTCTTATTGGCGGCAAAACCGGTACCGGCGATAACCGCATAGTCAGCTCGACTTCCTACGGACATAAGACGGCAGGCAGGAGTCTAAGCCGGACTGCGACTTTTGTTTTTTACCTGGGCGATGATCATTTCGGAACCTTGACCGCCTTTGTCAGTGGCAGCTCCGCCAAGGCATTCACCTTTACTTCAGCTCTCCCGCTTCAGGTATTAAAGGGGATGGTGCCGATTTTGCAACCTTATATCAATGGTGTTAATCAGCAGGTGCAGTGAGTTTCTATCAGCGGCGAAGGTATCCGTTGTTCAAGGAGGACGCCTTGCCGTCTGGAAGACCTGAAAAAATCTCATAATCTTTCATATAAGGGCAATGAATATGCGGCGATTCTACCCGTTGTTGCTGTATGTGTTTATCATTCTTTTTCCTCTCAGGCCAATTGCTGCGGCAGATCTTGCCGGAGAAAGAGTGCCAGAAAATATAAACCAACAGGCATCGTCGGAAGAAACGCTGGTCATGCTGGCCTCTCTGGTGGAGTTGCAAAACAACCTCAAAAAGCAGCTGGCTCTGACCCGTGAGAAAATCAAAGCGAGTCCATCCGCTGCTGAAAAAGAGCAACTGACCGGAGAATTGAATCGCCTGGATCGACAGTTGTCGGATTCTGCGCGTGATTTTGAGCGAATCGCAACGGGGGTGGAAGTTGGTCTCTTTGCCGAAAAGAAGGCGGAAAACTTCAACTGGAAAGATGAGATGACCACCCTCATTGAGCCGGCAATCAGGGAAATTAAACGGTTGACAGTCCGTGCCCGCCAGAAGACAAAACTCAAGGATACTATCAGTGACTTGGCCAATATGACACCTGTTGCTACTAATGCCGTTCAGCAGCTTGAGAGCCTCTACAAGATCACCAAGGATCCGGACATTAAGAACGAGATTAAGGAATTGCTCCCTGAATGGCGTAATGTTGCCAACAGGGTGCGTAATAAACTGGAACTGGCACAGCTCGAACTCAGCCGGATGCAGGACAAAGAGGTAAGCCTCGTCCAGAGTTCCAGCGAATCTATCCGTGATTTTTTTCGCGTACGCGGACTTTATCTTATCATGGCCGTACTAGCCTTCGGCTGTGTTGTTCTCCTCGGTCGTTTGCTACATCGGTTGGTTTTTCGATTTCTGCCCGGAGTAAACTTCGAAAATCGCTCTTTTCATATCCGGTTCCTTGATCTTTCGCTGCGCGTATTCATAATTGTTGCCGCGGTTATTGGCCTGTTTTTTGTGCTCTATCAAGCGGAAGACTGGTTTCTGCTCAGCATGGCCATCGTCTTTTTTCTTGGCATGGCCTGGACGGTACGGCAGGCGGTGCCCAGGCTCTGGCAACAGGGACGCCTGATGCTCAATGTCGGTTCGGTCCGAGAGGGAGAAAGAGTGCTGCTGCATGATGTGCCCTGGAAGGTTGAAACGATTCATGTCTTTTGCAGTCTGTTTAACCCGGTCCTGGGAATTCATCTGCGACTGCCCATTGAGGACATTGTCGGCATGGTTTCCAGGCCCTATTCTCCAGAAGAACCCTGGTTTCCCTGTAAAAAAGGCGATTGGGTCGTGGTTGGGGACCGGCCACGGACCAAGGTGGTCAGTCTCAGTCATGAACTGGTTGAAACGGTGGAGCGGGGCGGTAAACGATATCTCTTTAAGACCGAAGACTTTCTTGGGCAAAACCTGGTCAATCTTTCCCGTAACTTCC
The DNA here is from genome assembly GCA_963796255.1 of uncultured delta proteobacterium. Taxonomy (GTDB): domain Bacteria; phylum Desulfobacterota; class Desulfobulbia; order Desulfobulbales; family Desulfocapsaceae; genus Desulforhopalus_A. The sequence continues at coordinate 317,224 of CAWCLE010000001.1, forward strand.
GGCTGCGGGTGGTCTTCGGCGTCAGTTATGACCTGCAGGATCAGGTGACCACCACTATCCCCAATCTCCTGAAAACCTTTATCGAAGCGAAGATGAGAGAAGAGGGGTATACCGACAGTTGCTTGAATCTGCTGGTCGAATTCAAAGAGGCCGGGGCCTCATCACTTGACCTGCAAGTACTCGCCGATTTTAAGGGAGAGCGGGCAGATATCTATTCCAGGCTTGAGCGGTCAATCCAGAGGTGGTGTGTCGATGCATCTACCCAGTACAAGTGGGAAATTCCCTTTCCTCAGCTCACTTTTCATTGGCCTGCTAAAGACAGGCTTCTTGCTGATGGGTGATGGTGTCGTAAAGACTCTTCATCCGAAGTCTGCGCTTATCACTTAACCATCGGGAATCTTGTGTTTTTACGAAGCTGTCAAAAAGTATACGCGACATAAAAACGACCGTAGACAATGTCATCTTTGTCAACATCCTGATCGTATTTGGCATATGCTGCATGCATATGCAAAGCCAATTTTTTCAGGTATCCGGAAGAGAATTTATATTTCAGGTCAATTATGACTTCATCGGCTGTTCCGATATCAGCCGGCGAGAGAAATTTCTATTCCGGATTTTCGGACAAAGTTTTCATCGAACCGGATTTTTCATGGAATTTGTGCATATCACTATAAGAGTATCTCTCCGGTTGGCCGCATTCACGGAGGAATAAGATACTATCGTTTTCTGGGCATATGGATCAATATTTGCGATAGCATACTATAACTTTGCTGGCAGAGCCGATAGGGTGAGGTTAATTTGGCAGTGGCACGAAAAAAGACACTCAACCTCTATGAGGTGTAGCGGATGTCGGATTTTCCATCTCAAGCTGAAGAAAACCAGGAATTTTTCAAAGAACATGACCGGTTGGCAAACCTCTTTGTCACCGACAGATTTGCATTCGAGCAAGAACGCAAGCGCATCATCAACAAAACTATAGACGAGATGCGTTGCAGTGAAGAAGCCAGGGAAAAGATGAGGCGGCAGCAAAAAGATTTGGACAGGGTGCTCAAAGGCGCAGGTTCCCCGGAGAATCGTTTTGCCATGATGCAGGCAATATTCTGGCATCAGGTGGTTAATCAATGGCAACCGGCATTGCAGGAATTCTTGACGACTGTTAATTCGGTCAAGAAAAACAAACCCAATCGATCACTCTTGTCTCTGGTGAAAAACAAACAATGATGGTGCCGTAAAAATTCTCCATTACAACATCCGTAGGGGTTCACCTATGTGTTTGCCCCTACGACGCTTTTTACGAGTTCATCAATAATGATGCATTGCCCTATTCGGCTGCACCCTCGATCTGCTTGAGTATTGCCTTGAGATCGATTTGCATTGGCAGCTGTTTCTGAGCCCGCATAATCTGCTCTGTCTGCTCCCAACCCTTCTTATCAATCCTACCAATGGCTAAGGCAGTGCTGGGCTGAATTAATTCGCGGGTGATCTTCAACTGTTCTTCTAGGATGGTACGCGGGGTATTCAGATCATACTTTTGCAAGGTGTTGAGAGTTTGCTCGTGATTTTTCGGATCAATCGCCTGCTGCCATCCTGCGAGAAGGGCGGTCATGAACCGTTTTACCAGCTCTGGCTTTTCGGTTACGGTACTCGCTTTAGTGACCACGCAGTTGGCGACGAATTGCACGCCGAATTGGGCCGGATTCAAAAATGCGGTCTTTTCTCCTTCTTTTTCCAGTTGTGCCTTGATAATCGGTCCCTGGGCATTGCGATAGACCGGCCAGAGCTGAACCTGGCGTCGGTAAAATGGCGTATAATCATAGCGGACACTGAACAGAGCCACGTCTGAGGTGTCCAGGCCGGCCTCGGCCAGCAGGGTGTTCATAATGGTTTCATCGTTGCCGCCGAAGGTCACGCCGATTGTTTTTCCCTTCAGCTCGCCAAGACTTTCGATCTGCATTTCCTCCGGACGATACATCCATTGCAGCGGGTTGACCTGGAACAACTGGGCGATAACCACTACCGGCGCGCCCTTGGCGCGCGCTCGAAGCACCTGGTCGGCGGAGGCTTCACCAAAATCAGCGTAGCCCAATTCCAGTTCCCTGATTGCGTCCCGTTCCGGACCACCGGCTTTGATTTCCACATCGAGGCCGGCTCTTTCAAACAGCTGGTGGGATTCGGCATACAGGGCGCCGACCACGCTGACATTGCGGAGCCACTTCAGGCGATAAACAACTTTCTCATTGGCCTGGACGCTTCTCGTTAAAAGCAGGGTCATCGCTAGCAGCACATAGGCAGAAATAATATGCGTTTTTGCTCTGGTATTCATTTTGCTCCTTGATTGCTTTATTACTTTCCCGTCCAAGTCCGTTTTATGACTGCCCCCAGTGACTCCAAAAGTGCCTGGTAGATGGCAATGGTGATGCCGATCAGAAAAAGAGCAATGAGAATCTTGGCCAGATCACTTTGATAGAGGGCGATCCGAATATTATAACCGATTCCGGCGTTGGCGGCGATAAACTCCCCGACAATAGTCCCGGCCATAGCCAGGGTGGCGCTGCCGGCGATGACTGTGGTCAGTTGTGTCAGGTTTTCAAAGGTCCGGATCTTCACCTCCAGCTGCCAGCGCATGCGACCGGTGACCCGGTAGAAATGCTCGATATCGTCAACCGGCTTGGACATAATGCCCAGTACGGAGAGCAGCACCGGGAAATAACAGATCATCGCCGCGATCAACAAACGGGTGAGAAAACCGTCGCCGAGCAGGATAAAGAGAATCGGCGCCAGCGCGACGATGGGGTAGGCTTGAAAATTATAGGCAGCGACCTTGATGAACGAGCCAATCCAGGTGGATTGACGGCCGGTGATGCCGATAACGAAGGCCATGATGACCGAAAGAATCTGGCCGATCACAGCTACGCTCATGGTGTTCAAGGTAGCGAGACTGTATTGCTGATATTCGGTGATCAGGGTATGCAGCATGCCGGATGGCGCAGGAATGACATAATCAGACAGTTCCAGGCTGTATTTCAGGGCCATCAGGCCACCGATAAACAGGCAGTAGATGATCAAGAACTGCAAGACACGTTTATGCAGCATTCATGATCTCCAGCAGGATTGCATCCAGGACTGCGGGCGCTGGATTTTCACCTATCTTCATGTTGCAGCCTTTAATCATGATTGTCTGCGGCGTCTTGTCGATGCTGCGGAAAACCTGAATCAGATCGCAGAATTTGGCAACCTCCATGACATTGTGCGAAATATAGATGAAATATCGCTCCGGGAACATCGCCTTGATGGCCAGGATAATTTTTTCGCGGGTACGTTCATCGACGTTGGCCAGGCTTTCGTCCATGATAAGCAGGTCACAGTCCTGCAGCAGGTAACGGATGAGATTGATCCGATTCTGTTGGCCCATGGAAAGCTGGTCAAAACGGGAGTTGATGCAGTCGGATAAACCGAATATTTCTACCAGTTCTTCAACGCTCGAATGCATCGACGGCTCGATGACCCGCGTTAAATGACGGCCTACTCCCGACCAACCGGGCAGCCGCTCTTTGTTGTGGGAATAGAGCAGCATGTTGAGGCCGTGGGTGGCGATTTCCCCTGAGCTCTTATTGATGTTGCCGGTGATGATTTTCGCGAGAGAAGTTTTTCCCACCCCGGAAGGGCCGAAGAACGAATGGAATCCCGGTGCCGTCAATTGCAATGACACATCGGTAAAGAGCGGGTATTGTGCTCTGGGGTAGGTGAAAGCAACATTGTCGCAGATGAGGGGCATACTCTGACCTTCAAAACCGTTGACCCCGGCATGAGTACCGCATACTTCAAGGTCGATTTTCGAATCGTCTTTTGCTATAATCAATACTTTCATCTTTTATCACTTTTGCGATAGAGAATAAACAATTAAAATGACTTACAGTAGAGTAGCTGTAAAGTGCAGGGCAATGGCAGGCTATGAAAGACATAGTTAATTCCTGCGCGAATTCATCAAGGAAAATAAAAAAATGAGAGCACAGCGTATGTATCGAATGATCCCTCTTCTTTATCTGTCGATGTTGTTTTTGGTGTGGGGATGTTCAGAAAGTCCTCTTACCCTGCAAGTGAACTTTGACGAGGTCTCGGGCCTGAAACAAAATGATCTGGTGTATTTTGCCAAAAATGAAATAGGCCAGGTGACCAAGGTCAGCTACACCAAACAGGGTGACTACCTGGTCGAAGTGCAGATCGCTCCGCCTTTTAAGAATAGCGCCACGCAGGATTCGAAGTTTTATATCGCTCCTTCACCAGCCAATGCATTGAATATGGCAGTGATTGTCGAGCAGGAACGTTTGGGTGGCGTCGCCCTGAGCAACGGAACCGTTGTCCAGGGAAGTACAAGAACGGAACAATTAACCGAGATTTTCGACGACTTGCAGAAAAAATTGGCAGCGGCCCAAAACGAGCTCAATACCACCCTGCAGGAATTTACCAAATCTCTTGGTATCACCTCAGAGCAAATTAACCGGCAGCTGGCAGCAACGATTGATGATCTCGCCCTGCAGTTCAAAACATTTGCCGATGAACTCAGCAAGGTCCCGGACAGTCAGCAGGTAAAACGCTTAGAAGAAAGCGTCAAGCAGTTTGCCGATGAATTTCAAAAAGCCGGCAAAGATGTTCAGGAACGGCTGCAAAATGAGATCCTTCCTCGGCTGCGCATGGAACTGGAGGAGCTGCACAAAGACTTGAAAAAAGAGGGCCGTGAGGAAGAACTCGAGCAGATAGATCAACAGGTAAAAAAGCTGTATATCTGAACGGGTCTCTATGATCCTGCATCTTCTGTTCGTGCATAAAGGTCTTTGGAGAAGAGGGATATACTTCATCGTCTTTTTACCCATTCTGGTGGTGATTCCCTTGGCCAATGCTCAAGCCACCGATTCCGAGTCGGCGTCCAGTTATAAATTTTTGCTCAGTGAGCGAGGCACAGGGAGCGGTATTCTCTATACGGCCACCGCCGGAAAACTACGCGGCCGCCTGCTGCCGCTCAGTTTTGTCGACAGTGCTGAGTACTGGGGGGAGTATGTCTGCCCATTGCCCGGCAATACCTGCGCGGTTGTCGATGTTTACAATCCGAGAACCTCTTCGCTCACCCCGGAAAAATCTATCGCCGGCGATCTGCAGACCGAACGAATCAACGCCCACAACGGCAGCAATATTTATGATGCCGCAACTTGGCAGATTGCGGTTATGCTGGGGTATGTTGTTAATGGGTTTTCCCTATCCGACGGCCTCCAGCCCTATGCCCTAATCAGCAATCAGAATGACTTGCTGCAGGAGGGGCATAACGGGAAATCGAGCGGGATGGGGGAAAGCGAAAATCGAGCGTTGACGGTCGGCAAGATGTTTGTCTATAATCAGCAGGCCGTCACCGATCCTCGGCAGGCTTATGCTTTTCGTATGCTGCCGGAGAGCTGGCTATCGGCTGATCCCTTTGCCGGCACCGGGTATGCGGGCCTCATTAAAACTCGTGGCTTACCGAGGGACAATCCTGATTATCAGCCTGGCAGAGTCACCTGGACTGATTGGAAGCCGATTACCGGCGAAAACAGTTGGGCTTTTTTAATAGGGCCGCTACAGGCCGCTTATCTGCACCATGTCCTTGACCAAAAGAGATCCTTTGTACCGCTGCAGGATTCCGCCATGCGCAATGCTCTTGCTTTATTGCCGACTTTTGCGGCAATGCAGTCACCCTCCGGCGGCATCTATTATGCCCCAGCTGGGACAGTGGCGAACCAGGGAGACCAGTTGGTTAATCCCTATTTCGTGTCAGTTGAAAATAATATTTCCTTGTATGCCGGTCTGACCATATTGCGCTCCACCCTGCAGGCGATTAAAACCCATGCGCAAAATGTATCTGCAAAGGATAAAATTACCATTAACCAGGCGCTGCAAGTAATCGAGGTGATGATTAACGGCGGAATAATTGAAAAAGACCGGGTAACTTCCGGGCTGCTTTCTTTTTTTGCAAATGTAGCCTGGCAGAATGGCGAGTTTGTTCAGGGAGGCAGCGCCGACGACCCAGCGCAGACTGTAAAGTGGATTCCCAGCGCCAGCCCCAGAGCGGTGGATGTCAACACCTGGGGAATCGCCGCCCTTGGCCCACAGCGAATTGATGAATGGTTTGGTTTTGGTGCCACCTATCAAAACTGGCAGCAGGTGAAAAAATGGGGGGCTTATGGCCGTGGCAAAACCCTCTGGGGAGTAGGCTTCTCCGATCAGGATGGCAACGGTATCGATGCCGACGGTAACTACCGACAGGGTATTCTCTCTGCGGAATGGACAGCCGGGGCAATTACCATGGTGCGCAGCATGATCGACTATTATCAGAAGACTGTTAAGGACTCGGAGCACGCATCGCAAGCTGGACATTTTGTCGAAAAGCTTAAATTGGAGGAGGAATCGATGCTCGTGGCAATGAACAACATGCGCCTGGATAAGTATGTAAGCGCTGCTTTTCCCGGCCGGCCGCAGAATATGCACCAGTTGTTGCCGTCGCGGCAGAGCAACCCCTATATCTATGCCAGTAAACGATATTTCATCCCCTTTGGCTGGTACGCCAACCCACTTCCCAGCACCTGCGCTACCGCCTGGATGATCATGGTGCATGATGGCTATAATCCCTTCGTTTATGGAGGGAAATACTAGGCATGCAAAATGATTCGTCGCCACGTTTCCCCCCGATGCTGGTATTAGTTTTTGGGGTACTGGGAATTTCCTCCAGCTCTATTTTAATCCGCTTGGCACAGGGACAGGATATGCCGTCGATAGTTATTGCCGCCTGGCGATTAGGTCTGGCTTCTGCTATTTTATTGCCACCTGCGCTCACCAGGCGGCGCGGTGAGTTGCAACAGATGACCGGAACCTCCTGGCGCCTTGCCCTTCTTTCCGGTTTTTTCCTGGCGCTGCATTTTGCCAGTTGGATTACTTCTTTGGCGTTCACCTCGGTGGCGAGCTCAACCGTGCTGGTCACGACCTCGCCCCTGTGGGTTGGCTTGACCGCCCCTTTTCTTCTCGGCGAACAGTTGTCACGGCCCTTGAAGATCGGTATCGCCCTGGCTATGCTCGGCAGTATGCTGATCGGGGTGGCTGATGTGGTGGCCGTGGTCGACGGTCGCCTGCATTTCAGCTTCACCCAGTTTAGCCACCAGCCCAACCCACTTCTCGGCAATAGTCTGGCGCTTATCGGCGCCGTCGCTGTTTCCGCCTACCTGCTTATTGGCCGTCGTTTGCGGCACGACATGTCACTGCTGTGCTATACAGCGGTTGTCTATTCAACAGCAGCATTCTTTCTCATTATCATGGCCATTGTCCTTGGCCATAGCCTGTTCGGTTATTCGCCGGTCGCTTATGTTATTGTGTTACTGATGGCCATTTTTCCCCAGCTTATCGGCCATTCTTCTTATAATTGGGCGCTTGGTTATCTCACCGCTGCGTCCGTTTCCTTAGCCGTTATCGCCGAACCTATCGGTGCCACCCTGCTGGCCTTGCTTATCTTCCAGGAAATTCCCAACCCCATGATGCTCGCCGGCGGTAGTCTGCTCCTGGCGGGAATCGTTTATGCCAATCGTCCGCGCGCATACAGCTTATCCTAATAAACGTTGCCGTAGCGGGTACGATTGGGTAGATTACGATCTATGCAAACAAATCGACTCTATCTGCAACTCATCAGTATTCATGGATTGATTCGCGGCAACTCGATGGAGCTTGGACGCGACGCGGACACCGGCGGCCAGACGAAATATGTCGTCGAGCTTGCCAGGGCTTTGGCCGGTCATGAGGATGTCGCTCGGGTTGATCTGGTGACCAGGCTGGTTCGCGATAAGAATGTGTCAGAGGATTACAGCCGGCCAATAGAAGAGATCGGCGACGGGGTTCGTATTGTTCGTATTAGGTGTGGCGGGTATAAGTATCTCAGAAAAGAGCTTCTCTGGCCTCACCTTGAAGAATTTATTGATAAAACCATCAAGTTTATAACGTCACAGGGGCGGCCTCCCGATATTTTTCATGGCCATTATGCCGATGCCGGCTATGTGGCCATGCAGCTTGCCGCCGCCTTTGATACGCCGTTTTTCTTTACCGGTCATTCGCTGGGCAGAAACAAACTGGCCAAGCTGCTTGCCGATGGGATGAAAGACACCGACATTAACCGCCAGTATAAAATAAAAACCCGTATCGATACTGAAGAGAAGATAATCGACAAGGCGGATATGATTATTACCTCAACGCAGCAGGAAATTGATAAACAATACGGTCTGTATACCAATGGCCCAGCCGGCAGATATAGAGTCATTCCGCCGGGTATTGAGCTTGATGCTTTTTACCCCTATTACGATTCCCAGCTGGATATCGATCTGCTGAGTGAGGAAACAAAACAAATCAAGATTACTCTTGGCAATGAACTGCACCGATTCTGGAGTAAACCGGAAAAACCCTTTATCCTGGCTCTTTGCCGACCGGATCACCGGAAAAACATCAGTGGCCTGATCGAGGCCTACGGTATGGATAAAGAACTGCAGGCCATCGCCAATCTGGCCATTTTCGCCGGTATTCGTCAGGATATCAAAATTATGGGCGAAAATGAAAAAGCGGTTCTGACCGATATGCTGCTGCAGATGGACCGCTTTGATCTCTATGGCAAACTGGCGATACCTAAGGAACATGATTTTGCCACCGAGGTGCCGACCCTGTACCGGATGTGTGCCCAGAGCCATGGGGTGTTCATCAATCCGGCTCTGGTTGAGCCTTTTGGCCTGACCCTCATCGAGGCTTCGGCCTGTGGTCTGCCGATTGTCGCAACCAATGACGGCGGGCCGGTGGATATTGTTGAAAATTGTCAGAGCGGTCTGCTGGTCGATGTGAGTGAAGCACAGCAGATCAGCGACGCATTGAAAAAGATTCTGATCGATCAGAATCTGTGGGATACCCTGTCAAATAACGGCATCAATGGCGTACGCCGGCATTATTCCTGGACGACCCACTGCATGCGGACCATGGACCAGTACTGTCGGCTATTGCCGGACCATGAGGTGGAAGATAATCATTCATCAGTCAAATCGAAAAATAATATGCGACCTTCCTTTGGTAAACGTCTGACCAGTCTCACTAAATTACTGATCACCGATATCGATAATACCTTGATCGGCGACGATGCCGGTCTTTACCAGCTCCTTGATTTACTGGATGAGAACCGCAGCGATCTGGCCTGGGGGGTAGCCACCGGCCGTAGTCTGGAATTGACCCTGGACGCGATGACCGAATACAATATTCCCGTGCCGGATATTCTGATCTGTTCGGTCGGCACCGAGATGTACTACGGGCCGGATCTGCGCATGGACAAGGGATGGCAGCAGCATATTTCCCATAAGTGGAAGCCGGAGCAGATCAAAGAAACCCTGCAGGACTTTGAATTTCTGGTATCCCAGGAAGCGGAAGGACAGCGCAGCCATAAAATCAGTTATTACCTCGAGAATAAAGATGATCGTCTGAACGTGATCAAGCAGGCACTGGACGCTCGAAAACTGCGCTGCCGGGTCATCTACTCGCACAGTCAGTTTCTCGATATCCTGCCCCGCCGAGCTTCCAAAGGCAAGGCGGTGGACTATCTGCAGTATAAATATGAATTTTTGCCCCGCCATATCATGGTCGCCGGCGACTCCGGCAACGACGCGGATATGCTGGCGGGCAAAACCCGCGGCCTGATTGTTGGCAACCACAGCGAAGAACTGGACTATCTCAGAGATGCGCCGCGGGTCTATTTCAGCACGGGCAAGTATGCCGCCGGTATTATCGAAGGGTTAAATCATTACGGTTTTATTTAAGTGACTGGAAAACAAACCACGACCGTTCAACTTCGACTGTAAACGGTTACCAGTGCCGGATATGCGCGGATGAGGTCTGTGAACTGTACGAGTGATACGTTTACAGGCCGAAGACAAAACAGATTCGGTGCTGGTGAACGGCAGTTATTGCTCCATTTGGGCAGCCAGGCGGCGATACTGTAGATGGTAGAGCATTTCCAGATATCTGCTTGTTTCCTGACGTTCAAGGTTCGTTGCGTACTTCCAGAAACCATACATGCAGGTCAGGGACAACAGTCTTTTGGCATACAGCCTCCAGGTGTAATGGCTCTTGACCCGCTGCAGTCCTCCTTCGGCTATCTCCTGCCAATACCCTTTTTCAACCGCACAGCGCGAAAAAAAACTGACCAGGGCCGCGGAGCAAGCCGCCGGGTAATTGGGGTCAAGGTGAAAGCCGGAAACGCCATCGACGATAATCTCCAGAGGACCACCGTACCTGGTGGCAAAGGTCGGTAGGCCGCAGGCCATTGCCTCGATTACCGTCAGGCCGAAGGCCTCGAAATAAGCCGGCTGCACAAATACCCCGCGATGGTCAGCGATACAGCGATACAGCTCGCCTGACAGCCGCTTGTCAAGACGCAGGCCGAGCCAGCGGACCTGCCCCTCAAGGTTATATGTAGTAAACAGCTCATGCATGCGCTCGATCTGGTTTCGTTCTTCTTCATCGCCTGACTGGAAGGAATCGATGCTGCCGCCGACGATGACCAGATTGGTCATCTGCCGTAGTTGATCATTTTCGCCAAACCATTGCACCAGGCCGGTAAGATTCTTGATGTGATCCAGTCGCGCCATGGAAAAAAGCAGGGGTTTTTCTTTATCGATAAGCACCCCACGGCCCTGTGGATGATGGTCGCCGAAAATCAAGGTTTCTACCTCCAGCTGATGCTCGACAAAGCGGCGCTCGGTATCGGCGGCTGGGAAATAGATATTTTCATCCGCACCGGGGGAGACAATATTAAATTTCGGGTCAAAGGCGTCAATGCCATGGAGCACCCGTTGGAGGCCCGGCATGGTGAACGAGGAATAACTCTCGTATTGACCGACCACATCGTTTGACCCGGCGATTTCCTGGTAGGTTGAGGTGATGATAAAATCCGCCGCATTCATGGCGATTAGATCGGCGGTGAACTGACAGGAAAAATGATATTGCTTTTCCATATCCTGCCAATAAAGGGAGGAAAAGAGGTATTTCGTTTTTTCCAGGGCATGGGCAATAGTACATTGGGTGACCTGGAGTTTTTTGGCCATCAGGTAGGAAACCAGGTTGCCGTCGGAGTAGTTACCGATAACCAAGTCCGGTCGGCGGCCAAGGCGTGCCAGTACTTCTTCGGTAGCCTCGTCGGCAAAACGTTCGAGATAGGGCCAGACCTCAAAGCGGGAGATCCACTGGGGCAGCACGGAACCGTCGGCGCGGCGAAACGGGATGCGGATAATATGGACATTTGCCGTATCATGGACCGCCTCTTCGGCCAGGTTGCAGGTGGTATCGCCGGCTTCGGGAATCAGCCGGGTGACAATCAGGATCTTTGGCTCTATATCCAGGCCAAGATTATAAATCCTTTCCTTCATCTCTTTTTCAAGAGCACGCACCTGGTCAAGAATATAGACAATCTGACCACCGGTGTCCGGGAGGCCGAGAACGTTTTCCTGGCCGAAAAAACCATGGGGGGAAAGCACAACAATGTTGAAAATCATCGGAATAACCGAGATAAACCGCTCCAGGTTTTCATGGTCCGGTGCCTCCAGCAAGTTGGCCAGGCGGCTGAAGCTTTTTTCGATCTGGGGCCTGGTTCTTCCCCAGCCGGGGGCAAAGCCAAGGTTACCGAGTTCTTCGGCCATATCCTGCCAACGGCTGTGGGCCGGCTGACTCTGGATATATTCCAGGCCGTCGCTGAGAGCCTGGGCCAGCTCTTTGACGTTTTTAATCCGCTCGTTAATCATGAACGGCTGATCGCCATAACCATGCACCTGCAAAAATGAAAAAATCAGTTCATCGCCGGCGGCAAGATTTCTCGACAGTCGGTTGGAAAATGCCCGATTTAAAAACTCAACGCCATGGCCGATGGATCGACTCTGGTTCAACTTGGGGAAATCCCGCTCAAAGGGCTGCAGATCAAATTCCAGCACAGGTTGCGTGCTATTGCCCTGGATTATTTTTTCCTTGAAGGCGAGAAAATCCGCTATGGAAATTTCCATGAGCTCTCTGGTCGTAAAACAAAAGCGGACATAATGCCATTGCGCCACTTTAGGCCGGATGGCCAGGCAGAGGCAGGTATCGTCGATGGCCCCTTCCTGGGTTTTACTTAAGGCCTTGGCCAGCGGGGAATGGGCCAGCTCAGGCAGATTTTCTTCCCGGCAAAAGGCTTGGAACGCATCCCATAAATCGCTCTGCAGCATCAGGTTTTTTTGCAAAGAGCGATAACGGTTAAAAAGAGCGGTAATCGAATCAATATTATCCTGGAAAAATGTATGCAGTTTTATAAACATAAGAGTCCTATGGCAGAGGAAATTTAAAGTGACAATCAGCCCACCATACACATTCTGGCAGAAAATGCAGAATTTTTACGACATTCTCTAATGGACTTTTTGAATATTAGTCAATGCCACGCCAACGAGCACCAGAAGGCCACCGAGAAGGACGATGGATTTTATGGATTCATCCAGCATAAGCCAGGACAGCAGGATGGAAAACACCGGGACAAGGTTGATAAAGATTCCGGCCCGGGTCGCGCCGATTTTTTTTATCCCTTGATAATAAAAAGAAAAACCAAGGGCAGTGCCGCCTATACCAAGATAGACGAGACTGGCCCAGGCTACCGCGGAGAAAGTTGCCAGATGGTGCATAAGTCCTTCGCCTAAAGCCGGAACCAGCAACAGCAGGGTGCCGATTATTGAGGAATAGCAGACCGCTGCCAGAGGCGAGACGCTGACGAGGACTGATCTGCCTATAAGCGAGTAAGCCGACCAGCTGAGGACACATCCAACCATGGCCTTTTCGCCGGGACCAAAGCCACCGCTGAACAGGGATCCTGGATGACCATTACTGATAACCATTACGGCACCGACCAGCGACAGGAGAACCCCGCAGGATTTCAAGGCGTTGAGGCGTTCGCGTAAAAAAAGTGCCGCAAAGAGAGTAATAACTAAAGGGGTGCTGGCGATAATGAGTGCGGCGCGGCCGGCACTGATATGGTGCAGTCCATTGAAGAAAAAGACATTGTAGGCGAAAACACCGGTCATCCCCAAGAGGGTCAACGGCAGCCACATTTTTTTGGGCGGGACGACAAGTTTTTTGTCAACCAGTCGCGTGACGACCAGCATCGCTCCTGAGGCAATGAAAAAGCGCAGAAAGGCGGCGCTTGCCGGTTCTACCGACCCTGCCAGTAATCTTCCGGCAATAAAAGTGCCTCCCCAGAGAAGCATGGTGAAAACCAGGGAAAAGTAGGTGAGAAAGGGCATGAGTATTTTGTCACGGATTTTTGATAGTATTCAGTATCTGTTGAAAAGCATATACTTGTGGCAAGCAAGACTGTCAACTCTTTATGACGCCCGGGAAAATGCCGCCCACAAACAATCTGAAGAAGTACGGAAATCTAATCCCGGGTTTGATCAAGAGAAGCTGAGCATCCAGGAAATGAAAGGCATCGTACTTTTCGGAAAAACTGTGCACAATCCCTGCAATGGCAAATGTCAAACGCCAAGGGGCATTTTTTTCGAGGATGCAGAGCATAATTGAAAGGACTGGTTGTTTTCAGAATGTCCGGAGGGTCTGAGGCAAATAATTGGCAATAGAAATTTGCTCTGCCAATCTCAACGCTTGACATGAAAGCACTATCAACGCCGACGATGGTCAGAAATGGAGCAATTGTCTCGATAGATTCTCTGAATTATCTTGGCTATCTGGATGTGTTTTTTCTGTCAGGATAATTATGCATTTCAAAAGGTCGTGAGGACCTTTCTGTGTTGCTAGGTTCTGAGACCACCTCTTACTTTCATTTACAGTAAGAATGTTAAGAGTGGCAATGTTAACGCTCAAATCAATGGTGCGTTTTTTAACGATATCTTGCTGGTTAGACTTGCTGAAGTTGTTGGTAAAGTAGATTCATCCACAACCCCATTGTACTGATAAATCCGATCCAAAATGATAGCATTCGATGGATTAAATGGTTGTAGGTTAAATGTACATAAGCCTGAACATATCGCATTAAAACAAAATTCCATGCAAATACCAGCCCGATCTGACTATCAACACCCAAACTAATGTAGAGCGTACAGCCTGCATAAAAAAGCACGGGCACTTCAAACATATTATTAAAGCAGCGAGTCGTTTTTGTTATTATTTCTGGAACCTCCTGACCTTCCATAAGCTTGAAGTATTTGGGGCTTACGGCGCCACTCTTTACACTAGAAATTCTATGTTTCATTGTGATAAGGCCCACAACAAAAGTTAACAAAACCATCAAAATCATTGGATAAAGCATATTAGATCTCCATTACTTAGTTTGAGAGACAATGAACCTAAACATGGATAGGTTGTTGGTGCCGTTCCCCAGTCCCTTTGATCACCCCCGAACCAGCCCCTCTACTACAGGAACGTAGTTTTAACCAGGGGCGGCGATTTCAGAGTTTGTTGGACGACGCAACACTTTTGGGCAACAACCTGGAGCCGCTCCACTTGCTTAGGCAGTGTCCCCTCCTTCACCTTCATCCTTACATCACATGACATAGCTTGAAAACCTACCGGTACTGTGCGATCAATCGCCATTGTGCCACGCACATCTACAGAGGCAGTTACTCGAACTTCAAGTTCGAGAAGTTCGATACCCATCAAGTTTGCAACCATCCGAATTGCCGAGTCCTGGCACGCCGCTAATGCTGCGCAGAGCATATCTCCAGGTGTCGGGGCATCGTGGTATCCTCCGAGAGCTGCATGGACGCCAATCGGTACTGAAACACCACAGCCATCCATTGGTTCGACTTTGGAGTGAAAGGGGTCCGAGGCAATTTCGCCAGATGTCCTTGCATGGTCAACGACTATTGCATATTCAGGCTTATCCTTATATTGGGCTTTAAGAGGCTTCTGTGCCTCGTAGACACTTGGTTGCATGGAGGTACCTCCTTTGCTTTGACGCTAAAAATTCCAAAACTATCTAGATCTAAATTCAGTCTACATCTAGTCAAAGGAATTCTGTTGATTAGTGTTTTCAGGAAGAATCTATCGACTCAGTTCTTACTTGCGGCAAGAGCTTTAGGCGCGCTTTCAGTTCGTTTTGCAGTTTATTTTTTCATCTTCATTCAGGGATAGTAAAAAGCTAGGTGCTGGCCCTTGACCACCGAGAACTGTTTTCCAATAATCGACAAAATCTCGAAAATGAGTATCCAATCTCATTGGATGGGGTTTCAATATCCACGAAACCAGCGTTTTCATATAACCTGTCCAGTACATCGGTATTGGAATCCGGGAAACGCTTGCTTTCATGTAAATTCAATGCCTCGGGTTTGATCTTAACTGCGGTGTCCCAAAAATATCTGAGAAAGTCCATCTTTCCAGCATTAAAGTTGTCTATAAAACTCCACCCAGCCTGCGGTCGAAGCTCCTCATGCTACCTTACATCAAACCGGTTCGATGTTCTGATTCACACGGAAAAAATTCGTCTGATCGTATTTTTTCTTGATGGACACCAGACGATCATAATTGTCGCCATAGCTGGCCCGGATGCGACCCTCGCCTTCTTCCATCATGAAATTGATGTATGCGCCCCCGAGATTGAATGGATGCAGGGCTTCCCAGTATCCCTTGGCCCAGGCCTTGAGTGCCGCCGCTTTGGCCGGATCAGGATCAATGCCGGCGATGACCATGGACCATGCCGCGTCACGGCAGTTCCAGGCCGTCTCGCTCAGTCCCACCTCACGAACCGCACCGTCTATCGGGTATAGATGCATGAGAGAAAGCTCACTTGGGAATTTGAGGGCGTGCTCTAGATGCAAGATCTATAGCCTGATCGGGGAGTTCCCTGACAAAGTCGCCTTTCCAGTACCATTGCATATATTTGGGCAGCAGGGGATCAAACAGGCTTTGCAGGGCGGGAAAAGGCATAGGCCCCATCCAGTCGAGGATTGGCAGCGGAAGCTCCCGGCGAATAGGTGCGACAGCCTCTTCAGCTTTGTCGAGCGGCCCGGTATAACACACGATCAAGGCACAGTTCTTCTTTCCCCAGATCTCCTTTGGAAAAGGTTCCGCCGAGGGAATAGTCCCCAGATGCAGGAACGGGCTTAATTCAATCGGAGCCCGAGGCAGGAAATTCACGGTACCACCTCATCACCTTCGGTGCATCCTTTATCTCCCAGAATATCGGCCCCCCAAAGACTGTACTGACGGGATGGGCCTTGAAGAGAAAACTGGTTACCACGCCGAAGTTCCCGCCGCCGCCGCGCAGAGCCCAGAACAGATCATCGTGTTGTGTTGCACTTGCAGTCACCAGTCTCCTGTCCGCCAGCACAATATCCGCTTCGATCAGGTTGTCGATGGTCAGCCCATACTTACGCGATAGATAACCGTGGCCACCCCCCAGTGTGAGGCCACTAATACCGGTGGTGGAGACGACCCCAGCCGGTACCGCCAGACCAAATGCGTGCGTGGCATGATCAACGTCGCCCTGCGTACAACCGGGTCCCACCCTCACAGTTCGCTTGGCCGGATCGACTCGCACTCCCTTCATCCGAGCGAGATCGATCACTAGCCCGTCATCGCAACTTCCGAGGCCGGGTCCGTTATGACCGCCGCCCCGTATGGCGGTAAGCAGATCATTCTCCCGACCAAATCGCACGCAGGCAATGACATCCGCGACATCGACACATCGGGCTATGAGCAGCGGCCGCTTGTCGATCATACCATTGTAGAGCTTTCTAGCCTCATCGTAGCGCTCGTCGCTCCGTTGGATCAACTCACCTCGCAAACTTGCTTTGAATTTTCCTACAGTTGCATCGTTTAACATGATTTCCTCCTCGCTACTTAATCCCCTTGTAGCTGTTGATTGTGAAGGAGTGCCTTCTTTAAGCGCTTTGCTGCGCCATGTATAGAGAGTATCTTTAGGAATGCTGGCTTCACGCACCAACTCTGGTATTCTGATGTTATTGGGTGGCAGCATTCGAGCGATGATGCTCTCTTTCAGTTCTTTTGGGTAGTTATCCCTACAACGCAACATGTACCAGTAGGCACAATATAGAGTAGTTCTTCTTCAAAGCGACATACAACAGGTGGCGTACTTTTTTATAAGTGGCGTTGTAGGGTTATTCATTTGTTGTAATCTCATCAGGGAATTGCGGAAGATTTTGTGGTGCCCCACGAGAGCAGGGTGCTAATAACGTCCACTTCATCCAGACTTCATCATTACACATAGGATGTTTGTCACCTGGTATAAGGCCTATGCCTGGTAAACAAGTCCATCCGTTTGGGCCTTCACGCAAAACACTGTACCATCTACATCAAGGGTAGTCGCCTTGCCAGTAATACCCGCATGTCCCGCGGTGATAGCCCTAGTAATTTTGACTTCTGCTGATTCTGTTTGATCAGCATAGACTGTTCCTGCAAAAGACAAATAAATAGCAGATAATACAATTATTAAACTTCTTGTTTTTATTGAAATCATCGGTAATCCTCCTCAATAATAGTGAATGGTTTGTAACATCTCAAATCAACAAGACGTTTTTTTTAACGCGTTCTGCTTGTTTTTGAGTTTGGGTTGGTCGCAGCAGAACGGCACAGGTGAGCTTTACTATGAAGACATAGAATCAGTTAGATACTGAAGTACTACATCGACAGTGCTTTTATCTTTGATGATATGCTTATGCCCCAATCCTTTTGTTGCGTGTAGAAAAATGTTGCTGTGTTGACTTGCAATTTTGCTGGTATCCTGAAAAGGGACTACCCTATCTTGCCGATCATGGGCAATCATCACTTTTGAATCCAATCGTTCAAGAAGGAAGTAAGGATTGTCATGCTCCATGCTGTAACCGTATTCCTCTTCAATTTCTGCAACTATGGTTTTATACCAGTGTCTGGGAACACCGTTTTTTTCAAAAGCATTGAAAAGGAGTTCTTTCAACCTTAAGGCTGGAGCAATAAGTGCAGTTTTTGTGATAATTTTTTCTTTCGAAAGACAATTAATTACTGCAGCCGCGCCGAGAGAATGAGCAACAATTCCAGCTAAAGAATTTTTACCAATACTATTTACCATTGCCCTCACTGTATCTGTAATTTCAAAATAATTGGTCTGTTCTCCTTCCGAAATACCGTGCGCGGGTGCATCAAAAGCTACAACAGAATATCCCTTTTGTAACAGGGGATTAAAATATGGAAATAGGTTTGCTCCCAAGCCGTTCCAACCGTGTACTGCAAGGATTTTCGGTCCCTGTCCCCATTGCCAACATTGAATAGTTTTGTTATGCACTCGGATTTGAAATGTTCGTGCTATATCAATCCATTGCTGTTCATTTGTGGTTAATAGTTTCCTCGCAGGTTTGAAAAAAATTTGTTTAATTAAAGATTTAGTTTTTTGCGGGAAAAACAGCCCCATTGTATTTATGGAAAACCGTTTTAGTTGTTGCGAAGCATCACTAAAACGAACGTTCGTGCTATATTTTGCGTAAAGCTCAGTGTGTGCTTTCATTGTAACCCCCTATATGATTTCTTGTAGCTGTTTGTTTTTAATTACTGACAGGACCGATATGTTTTTATCAACCGCTCAAGTGCAATTTTCTGGTGTTGTTTCGATTCACCATTGCGTAACAAAATTGAGTAGTAGTGATATCCCATCAAGAGCGAATACAGGTCAAATGCGAATTGATCACAATCTATACCTTCACGGAATTCATTTGCACGGGTGGCTGATCTACAAATCATTTTTAAAGACACAATCCACGCTTCCTGCTGAGATAAAAGGAAATCTCTTACTTTCCCTGGACGTTCACTGAATTCTGTACTGGCAGAGACAAAAATACATCCGCCTTTTAACCTTTCTGCCCATTCTATCCAGTTCTCAACCAATGCTTTAATTCTAGGGATACCCGCTTTAACCTTGAGTGCCGGAAGGACCACATGATCTATAAGGTCGGTAGCAGCAAACTCGAGAATTGCAATCTGAAGTTTTTCTTTTGATTGGAAATGGGCAAATAACCCGCTTTTAGACATCTTTGTAGCCTTTGCCAGAGATCCGATAGTCACCGACTCCAAACTCGACTGAGTTGCCATATCCAGTGCTATCTTAAGTATCTCATTTTTGGTGTCTTTTCCTTTTGTCATGTTTGTATAATAGTACGACCGTTCGTTCTTGTCAAGAGAGGGGGCAACTAAAAGTTTAAAGCATCAAAATAAAGATCATATGAAGATGAAACATTTTGTGTTTGAACATCCATGAATCATTAGAAATACCGAAAGAAAAAAATAAACGTTATAATTTTTGCACTAAACAGAGGTCGATGACCTTGTTAAATTCGAGATCGCGGATTCATGGATCTATTTCTTTATGCGTACTTTGCCTAATTTTCCATTAAAATACCTGAACCTAGATCTGTAAGGGGAATCGCAATCAGATCAGAATTATCGTTGAAAAAGATTTCTTCTGGTAATGTTAAGCTATGAACAATACAGGTAGTTTGACCTTATTCCTGATCAGGTTAGACGTGGTCAGGTCTAGAAAAATTGCCCGTAAGAGAGTATCCTGGCAGTTTTTAAAATCCAAATTTATTTTCAGAAAACCAGCAGCAAATGGAGCACAATAAATTGTTGATTTTCACAAATTATTTTTACAGATCACTTTAGAGAGATCGTCAGGCAACGTGCAAGATAGTAACTGAAACTTTCGCAGTCGAAACAAAATGGCAAAGACGAAAGTACTGATATGGTTAACACAGTCAATAATAAACATTTGTGCATTGCCTCTTTTTTATCACCGGTCTATCGGTGTTTGCAACGAGGTTAATTAACATCTTCCAGTTCATGGTCAGAGACGGGGTCATCGTTTAACGACGGTTGATCAGTCTGATATGCGCGGGTTGGGTACCGTATGAATTGGCTTCGTCGTGGAGCTGCCTCTATCTATCATCGGGAGTTTCAGCTGTTATGCTTATTCCCATAGTACTTTCGAGGGTTCTCCTGACCGTGACCGCGCCTCTGACAATGAACTGGAAGGACTGTGTCCTTTTTATCAAATACTCCTGTTGATTGAAGTTATTAGTTGAATTCCCACAATATAGCTGAGTCAGCTCTTTTGTTTGAGCCCTGCCAGCGGCGCTCTTCCGCATCGCCACCTTCAGGTTGAGCAGTGAGTGGTTGGGTTGTCAAGGTTGCGAGGTACGAGCACACAGCTTGACCTTGACAACCCAACCATTCACTGCTACCGGCGCTCAAAAGTTATGCGGCTTTAGGGAGAGCATGGGCAATTGCCCAGGAAAAACCTGCAATCTCTCTGGCAACAGCTGTTTTTGCAACATTTGTCTTTTTCCCTTTGGCCATTAAATATTGATAACGTGTGCAAAGTCGGCACTGAGCTTTCCATGAAATATCCAGAACTTCTTTTGGTAAATCTTCTTGCCGTTTAAGAATTGCTCTGCTTTTTCTTGCGGCAAATCGATAAGCATGAGCTGCTTCCACTAAGGCTCTGCGTACGTGGCCATTACCCGTCTTGGTAATTGCGCCTTTTTTCACCTGCTCACCGCTTGAATGTTCAGAGGGGATGAGACCAAGAAAAGCCATCAGCTTTCCTGGATTTTCAAAACGAGTCAGATCGCCAAGCTCTGCTGCTATGGTTGCTGCAACAATAAGAGAGATCCCCCGCATGGACTGAAGGGCCTTGATCAATTCATGCAATCTGCTCTGCTGGGATTGTTGTCGTATTTGCTCCGTTAAGCGCTGAACACGATTGCCGCAGTCAACGACAGTATCGATATATTCTTGAAATACAATCTGTTGCGCAGGATGTGGCATAGCGATATCAGCCAACCAGTTGAAATGGGCTTTTGTCCATTTACTTCTCCCTGAATATACGACGTCATGTCGAAGAAGAAATCCACCAAGTTGTTGCTTTGCTGTCCGAAGTGCACGAGTTGCATCTTCTCGGGCACGTACTAAATCGCGCAAAGCCTCATCTTCTTCAGTTGGGACGTATACAGGCGTAAGTTCACCTGCTCGATGCAACCTGGCTAAGGAAAGGCTATCGCGCCTATCGTTTTTCAACCGGTTACCACTTGGTTGCGGTATTTTGGATGGAGCAACAACAGCACAATCCATATCATTATTCGTCAAATAGCGATAGATGCCATATCCACATGGGCCCGCTTCATAAACAAACCTGAGGACGGCTCCTTTTGATATAAGTTTACGGATAACTTTGTCCAATTGATTCATGTCGTTGTCAATTTTACCGTAATATCTGACCTCACCATCACGACCTTCATCGGCGATTGCAATTGAAATTGAGTTTTTGTGGACATCTAAGCCGATATTCTTTATTGTTTTCTGCATGACCTGCCTCCTTGATTTTGGCTCTGAGTTGTTGGTTGTGCTTCAACTTAACCCACGTTTGCAAGGTTGGCAGGTCTATTTTTGCTTATGTGTTAACCATTATATCTATCAACGCCGACGATGGCCAAAAATGGAGCAATGGCTTAGTTTGATTTTCTCTCGATAAAGCAATAATTTAAAATGCTCCATTTGGCGTTATTTCTGAGAAAATATTCTGGATTTTTTGGAAGTGTCAGGATGCTCCATTTCGATCGTCATATTTGATCCTGATCGAGTTCAGACTATTCAAGAAATATCTTTACTGGGATTGGTTGACGACTACTTGGGGTTGGCAGTGCGAATCTTTGACATCACATCAAATTTTCCATTGAAAAAACCTTTCATCATCATTATCGAATAACACTAGATGTAGTTAGAAAATGTTTTAGAGCGAAGTGGAACTCTGAGGTTTTGAAAAGCTGAATGACGGGTAAAGTCCATGAGTAAGGAAATGAAAACATGAACCACCGCCACGAGGCGATAAACAAAAGGAGATTAATAATGAAGACAATTAAAGTAGTTTTGCTGATGACTGTCATTATGGCGGCAACTGTCGCGGGGGCCTACGCACAGGAATCTTCCGCTGCGAAACCCAATGTGCTTGCCGACGGCGCGAACGCCAAGTCGGCGCGTGTCGAAAACATGCACATGACGCGGTTCCTCGAGATATATCTTGCTGCTCCAGATCCTAAGACTGGGGAGCTGGTTGCCGCTTGTTACAACACCATGTTTACACCTCAGGGCATACCAGTATCGAAAGACACCGCCCCGCAGAAGCTGGTTGAAGGTTTAGACTTTGATAAGATGAAGGCAAAATACGGTGTCGTCGGTGCATCGCTGAACGGCCCAAAATACTGGTTTCCCGATTGGACTGATATCGAAGAGGGAGTAACGAGGGAGTTTAATGGAATTGCAGCCACATGGTGTGCCCAACTTAACATGGGAAAGGAAACCAACGTAAATAATATTTCGCCCTACACGCCTCAGCACATCGCACGGAAGAGCTCCTTGGGCTGGAATAAGGGCACAAAGGTGTTGTTGCTTGACGATCCGGAAGGCAACACCTGGATTATGAAAGGGTTTGAGTTGGGTATTAAACCACAACATACCTATGAGGAATTTCTTGCCGCAGGAGAAAGCAACTTTAAAAAACTTCCAGCAGGCTGGAAATTTAGGATTAAGGTATTGGACAAAGATTACGTAGAGACGCCTGAAACTGGTGTGGCCACAATCATGGTTGATGAATTTTTTAACGTTTATGATAAGAGTGGCCCAGGCATGAGCAACTATAAACCGTAGTCAAACGGGACTAAGTCTACAAGACCATTAGGCTGCCTGGAGTTCTATCTCTTTATTGGTGACAGAATCATATGACGTGGCTGAGGATTTTCCAGACTGGGATAATCGCAGACGTTACAATATCAACCAATCGTTGACCGGCAGGGCTATGAAGCGTCCTGCCGGTTTTATTATTTTTAGTAATTTTTAAATTACCTGTATGGGTATTTTTCTCGCTTCTGCATAGTTTTATTAAGGCTTTTACAGTGCAGATCCAACCTTCCCACCTAAAAAAGTTGTTCCATTATCAATTAAGGGTGGTGAAAGATTCTTCATATCGTTCAGCGTTTAGCAGTTGAAGTTGGCAAGTAACAGCTCTCAATATGGTAATTTTACGCCACCTTGACATGTTTGCAGTGAGTCTCTGGTCCTCAGGAGGCTGAATGCCTATCATGTTTTAACTTGCTGCCCGTACAAACAATTCCCGAAAGTATTTGCTGGTCACTTTGACAGAAGCGTCAAGCAGCGTGAAAGACACTAACTGAGATACTGCTATGAAAGTAGTATCAACGCCGGTGATGGCCGGAAATGGAGCAAGTGTCACAGTGGATTATCTGGAAACATCTTGGACATCAAAATACTCTTTTGATGTTAGGTTTTTTTAGAGTAATCTTTATTTTAAATGCATAATAAAGACCGATAGGATAATAAATTATTTTTGCGCCAGATAGATTATGGTTGCAAGCCGATATTTTTATCCCCTTATACAACAACTAATTATTACCTTACTGACCAGCTGTGGCCATTGATCAAATTAAGAAAAAGAGCAGCGAAGCGGAGCACCAGCGACAGATGCTCGCCAGTTTCCGGCGGATATTCGAGGCGAACCCGGATGGCGTCCTCTGCGTCGACCTTGAGAGACGGATCATTATGGTCAACTTTACTGCCGCGCTGCTGTTCGGCTACCGCGAAGAGGAACTGCTTGGAAGCACGACCGAATGTCTCTACAGCAGAAGAGAGGATTTTCTGCGGGTGGGTGAGCGATTACGCAGTGATGCTGAAATCGTGCGCAAACCGTTTGAGGTAACCTTGAGGAAAAAGGACGGTACAGTCTTTCCCGCTGAAATCGTGGTCAATGTCGTCAAAGGGGCGCAGGAGGAGATACTCTGCTTTCTTGCACTGATCCGCGATATATCAGAGCGCACGAGGCTTGTGGGCGATTTGCGGCAGCTTGAGGTAAAATTTCGTACCGTTGCCGACTTTACCTATGACTGGGAGTGCTGGCTGCAGCCCGACGGCAGATTCCGCTACGTTTCCCCCTCCTGTCAGAGGTTGACCGGGTATCCTGCCGAACATTTTATGAACAAACCATCGCTGTTTCGCGATATCATCCATCCGGAAGATAAGGCGCAATGGGACAAACATCACCAGGAATCCAGAGCAGAGGCTGCCCTGCGCGAGGTCCAGTTCCGGATTATCCGGGCCGACGGGGAGGTCCGCTGGATTGAGCATGCCTGCCAGCCGGTCACTGATGAATCCGGCAATCTGCAGGGGTTTCGCTCCAGTAACCGGGATATCACCAGGCGCAAGAATTACGAGCAGGATCTGCATCATGCACTCAGTAAGGTAAAACAGTACAAGGAGCAGCTCGAGGCGGAAAGTGAATATCTGCGCGAGGAGATGAAGCTGACACTGGATAATGATACCATCATCGGCAGCAGCAATACCCTGGAGTATATCTTCTTCAAGATAGAGCAGGTCAGCGGCAGCGATACCACGGTGCTGCTGCTCGGTGAAACCGGTACCGGCAAGGAGCTGTTTGCCAGGGCAATTCATACTGCCAGCCCGAGAAAAGATCGGCCGCTGGTCAAAATTGACTGCGCGGCCCTGCCGGAATATCTTATTGAAAGCGAACTTTTCGGTCATGAAAAAGGGGCCTTTACCGGTGCTGAAAGCAAACGGATAGGCCGCTTTGAACTTGCCGACAAGGGGACGATTTTTCTCGACGAGATAGGCGAGCTGCCCCTTGACCTGCAGCCAAAACTGCTGCGGATATTGCAGGACGGTGAATTTGTCAGGGTGGGGGGCTCGAAGTCCAGGAGGGTTGATGTTCGGGTTATCGCCGCCACCAATCGTGATCTCTACCAGGACGTAATGAGCGGGCGGTTTCGTAAAGATCTCTGGTACCGCTTAAATGTCTTTCCCATCACTGCGCCGCCGCTGCGCGACAGGAGAGAGGATATCCCCCAGCTGGTTCGATATTTCCTCGACCGGCACAGCTGCCGGCAAAGAAAAAACATCACCACTATCCCGGTCGACGTCATGATGCGGCTGGGAAATTACCACTGGCCGGGCAACGTCCGTGAGCTGGAGAATGTCATCGAGCGGGCGGTATTCAATACCTCCGGTTCCACCCTCACCCTGGCCGATGAACTGCAGCCACCCCCCGGAATAACGGACAGACATCTTCTGACCCTGGAGGAGATGGAGCGCCGCTATATCACCGAGGTCCTCGAGCAGGCCAACTGGAAGGTCAGCGGCAAGGGCAGCGCCGCCGAGATTCTCGGCCTGAAACGCTCCACCCTGCGGGCCAGGATGAAGAAGCACAATATCCGTATACCCTAAAGAAAAAGTCACCGCCACCGCCCTCTCTCCTTTTAGTGTTTCCATAATTCCGAAAAAACGAACAAGTGGCCATATATGGCCGGAAAAGTCGTCCTCAAAATCACTCTGCAGCATTCTTTTATCGGCTGCCTTCCTTCTGAATGTCATCGTAACTCATTGTAAAGAATTGAGTATTTTTATTTTATATCCCACAATGTGGCGAAGTGGCATGCGTTTTGTAATAATCACTCTCAAGAAGCTGCCCATCGACACTGTAAAGGAGGCCTATGATTATCACCACCATCAAAATACATTGCCGAAAGGAAAAAAGAAAAGAGATAGTGCAGACGATAAAAGGCCTCACGGAGCAGCTGACAAAAGACGGGGGGTGCGTCAAAGCAGACCTCTACCAGGACCTCGATGATAAGGACACCCTCTACTTTACGAAGGAGTGGCAGATCGAGAAAGAATCTGGAAAAATATAAGACCTCAAAATCCCTGGCCGTTCTCCTCGGGCTTGAAACCCTGCTGGCGGACTCGGTGGAGATAAGCCATGCTGTGAAGCTGTGAAGGCCGCAGAGGAGGCTTGTGGGGTCCTGGAGAAAAATTAACACCTGATTTTCTAATTTCGCCCTCTTGGCGGTGAATTACATATATGAGCATGTTAATCGCTCGACCTTTTTTAAATAGACGATAGCGGATAGAGCTGGTCGATTGGCTCTCCGTTGGATTTTTCGACATTGAAAAAGATTTTTTGTTCGTAATTTGGACAAAAATATCGATTCTTCTGGCAAACCTGCAGGCACTTTTGCCTGAGGGTGTTCCCATAACCAGGAAACCACAAAAAAATGGAGGGGACGACGATGAAAGAAATGAAAAAGGGATTTTTGCCTAACAGACGACAGGTTCTTAAAGCTGGTATTGCAGCCGGAATTGGTATGGCGATACCATGGCGATTTTTACCGGCTAAGGTTTTTGCTGCGGCACAAGAGGCTGCGAGGGGGTGACTGAGTGATCCGTGCAACCAGCCGAAATTCGTAAATTTGGTGCCGGATGCCATGGCACCGGGATTTAAGTTCACCAGCAACAACAATAAATACCAAATTCAAATGCGCCAGAATGTCCAGATGACTGGCCTGGTAAATCTCAAAGGGCCCCGGTTCCAACCACCATCTGGGGCTATGGCACCAACGGTAATAATGCCACTTGGCCAGGCCGTACCTTTGAAGTGCAGAGCGGCACCCCAATTGAGGTCATGTGGAAAAACATGCTCCCCAAATTATCACCTTCTGCCTGTAGATACAAATCTGCACTGGGCCTACAGCCTCCACGGATATACGAAGTACTCAATTGCCAGAAACGGAGTACCGTTGTGCCCCATTTGCACGGCGGGCATACCGATTTTCAGTATGACGGCAATCCCGAGTTCTTTTTCAGTCCCAACTGGAAAGTAAAAGGGCCCCAGTGGGTGTCGAAAAAATATATCTATGACAACAGCCAGCCTGCGGGCAATCTCTGGTACCATGACCATGCCCTGGGCATCACCCGGCTGAATGTCTATGCCGGCTTGGCGGGTTTCTATTTTGTCCGAGATCAGTGACGACACCGGAAAACCAGGCAACCCGCTGGGACTGCCTGCCTGGCCCTATGAAAAGCCTATGCCATCCAGGACCGGATGTTTAAAAATACCGGGGAGCTGTTTTATCCGGCCTTTCCTGGTGATCCTGCTTACGAGGATTTCATCATTGGCGAAGGGGCAGAACTGCCACTGAATCTTTTCCCAGACGGTAATATTTGATAAAGTACTTGGAGAAGGTTAGGCGGCCCAACCGCTCTGGCGGAATTCTTCGGCGACCATATAGTCGTTAATGGCCTGATTTGGCCCAAGGAAAATGTGGAGCCTCGCAATTATCGGATGCATCTGTTGAATGGTACTGACAGTCGTTTTATGGCGATACGTTCTTAGAAGTAGCCGCAGGGTCAAGTGATATTCTCAAGAAAAGGTGCACCTCTTAATTTTCAGTAATTGGCAGTGATCAGGGCTTGGCTTCGGCAACTGAATACTGTGAAGACTTTGCTAGTGAGCCGGGCTCCCGTTATGATATTATCTTTAATTTTAAAACAGTACACGCGGCAAAACGAGTAATTATGAAAAATATCGGTGGTGACGAACCATTTGGCGGTGAGCCTGTTTCGAGACGACCTGCAGATTTTTGACTGTACAGACCGTATTATGGCCTTTGATGTAGTCTGCCGGTTGATACTGCATGATTCGCGGATGTCAACATTTCACAGGATCATTACTTTTGGTCCGTTGGTGGGTAATCCAACTCGTACGCGCAAGGTGGCTCTTTTCGAGGGCAAGGACGAGTTTGGACGGTTGCAGCCGCTGCTGGGTACTGCCGAGCCGGCAACAGATTACAATGGTGATCCTAATCAATTGGCCAGATACGATCCTCAAATATTCCTGTGGTACTGGATCTTGATAGGCCAGATGGAAGGCTCGATCGCCTGGCATTCGCCCACTACGGAAAATCCCGCACTTAGGTTCCACTGAAGCAGTGGGAGATCTGGAACACGACCGGCGATGCCCACCCGATACATCTGCATCTGGTACATTTCGAGGTACTTGGGACGGCAGGAAATCGAATGGGACAACGCAACCGACTGAGGATGATCGTGTTCTTGATCCGAGTGGTGAAAATCCGCCTGTGCCAATCGGCGATGGCACCTACCTGGTCACTCAGCCGACGGTACAGCATAATTCCGTAGCAGGTAGATTTGGATTACATACGGTCATGGGTTTCAAGATCTCCACAAATCTTACCACTATGGGCCGGTAGACTGATCCTGCCGATGAATATGTCGAAAATACGCCCAAAGATATGGTGACCGCCCTGCCTGGTCAAGTTACCCGGATCAAAGCGACCTTCGACAAGCCGGGCCGCTATGTCTGGCACTGCCATATTCTCTCCCATGAGGACCATGAGATGATGCGGGTTATGCATGTGACCGATCCCAATGATCCTTCTACTGTGGCATAAGAGGGGATAGAACATAAAGGAAGATTATGTAATGAGAAATTTCAAAAAAACTCAACAGCATTGCCTGATTCTATTGATATCGCTGCTGCTTGGCTTTACCTTCTGTCCTCCCCTCTCTTCGGGGGGGATAGACCTGCAGCAGACCGGCAGTGCAGTTATGGTGAAAAACAGCTCACAGCGGTTGATCGGCACCGCCGTGAGCCGTGATCCTGCCGATAACTTTGCCATTATCGAGAATGTGACAGACGGGCAGCAGTGGATCTACCGTGAAGGAGACCGGTCGGGAAACGACGCTGATCAAGAAAATCCTGTCCGACCAGATTATCGTCGACAACGGCAGCGGCGAGGAGGTGGTGCAACTGCAGCGATCGCTGACAGGGCAGGCAGCGGGGGGCTCAGGTAACACGTCGTCCATGGCGGCGGCAGTAAAGCCACGGCACGATCCAACCCAGAAAGGCGGCTCCAGGGATCGGTACTACCTGATTAACGGCGAAGTCTTCGCGCAGGCATTTGCCAATCCCGAGCAGCTGCAAAATCTCGTCGATATGCGGCCGGGAAAAGGCCTCGGCCAGCAAAGAGGGGTGCGGCTCGGGGATTTTGCCCCGGAATCTCTCTTTGCTGCCTTTGGCCTGCGCAAGGGGGACCTGCTCCTTGCCGTCAATGGGCAGCAGGTTGCCGAACCTGATCAGGCGATGGCCATGCTGCAGACCATGCTGGATGACGGCCAGGCCGAACTCAAGGTCAGGCGGCGGGCCCGCACCTACCGCTTCCATCTCGAGGCAGAGTAATTTTCCACTTCCTGCCCCTTTTTCGTGCAGGAAGTGGCCTTTAACCTGCATTTCTCATAAGTTTTTAGTTCTCTCCCCATAACCATGCTAAAATCGTGATGACGATAACTACTTGTTTTCTTTGGAGGCCAAAAAAAACTTTTTATACCGAAGAGATACCTGAACCGATACCTTCATACGAGCTTTTTAAGGTAGTTTTTTGCAATTTTCCCATCCCAATACCAATGGCAGTCCTTGGACTACCAACCAGAAGACGTCTCCTTCTGACCAAACACGCTTTCTGTGTTGAAAAAATATCTATTGGTAATCTTAAATGAAAAACAGAAAATTAAGATTATGTTCCTGATCAATTTGAACTTAATCATGGTGAATAAATTGCCAGCAAAGGAGCATTCTGACTCTTAGTAAAATCAAAGAGTTTGTTCCCAAAACGTAGCTACAAATGGAGCACTCGAAATTATTGATGCTACCAGATTATCTTGACTGATCACTTCGAACATGTTGTCAGGCGTCAAGACTGATAGCACAACAATATCAAAATCAAGCGATAACCAACCACATCCATAAACGAATGGATCGTCTTGTTCGTCTCCGGCTTGTTGTTCTCTGCTGTTCCGTCGCTTTTGCTGGTCATATATCCTCCTTCTGGGGTTTATTTATGAGTTATGCATAAGTATTTACAGGATATTAGGCCGACAAACGATCTTGGTTAACAGAGTTTGCCGATAGTCAAACTTCAGTGCTCATCCGTTCCCGTCCTGGCCAGAAACTGGTATACAGCGGCAAAATCTTTCCGGCCAAGGCCCTGCTTTTCAGCAAGACCATAGATTTCCTTAATCAAGTTCAAGGCCGGCAGGGCAATGCCGCTGTTGTAGGCGGCGTCGGCGGCGAGATGGAGGTCCTTGCGCATCCAACAGAGGGGAAAGTGTTCTGCAAAATTGCTCTCGGCGATGAGCGGATGCTTCATTTTGATAAAGGGAGCGGTCACCGGTGCATCGAGAAGCACCTTGCCAATATCCTCTTTGCTGAAACCAAACGCCTCGCCCAGTACAAGCGTCTCGCTGTACGCCTCCATGGTAATGCCCAGCATCAGATTGAAGAGCATTTTCATGGAAGATCCCATGCCGGCATCACCTAGATACACGGTTTTCTTGCCCATGCAGTCAAAATAGGGCCGGCATCTGGCAACATTCGCTCTGCCGCCGCCCACCAGAAAGACAAGGTCGCCGCTTTCGGCCGGCCCCTTGGTGCCGGCCACCGGGGCATCAAGATAAGCAATGCTCTGTGCTTCTGCCAGATCGGCCATCTGTCGGGCGAAGTCCGGATCAACCGTTGAGCAGTTCACCCAGAGAGTATCTTTCGGCATCGACTGAAGAAAGCCGTTTTGGCCGGTGGCCACTGCTTGGACAGCCTCGGGAGTGGAGAGCATGGTAAAAAGAACATCCACGGAAGATGCCAGTTCGGCGGGAGTATCGGCCCATTTGGCGCCTTTTTCCAGCAGTGCTTGTGCCTTTTCCTGAGTACGGTTGTTGATGGTGAGATTATTTCCTGCCGCCAACAGGTTCATTGCCATACGGCTGCCCATTATACCCATACCAATAAAGCCGATGTTCATATTTCCTCCATTTTTCTTGTCCTGAGAAGCATTGATCAAATGTCTCATGGCGATCCACTATCACACCATAAGACCGATGGCTTGATGCATGAATTCCAATATTCTAACCATTCATGCCCGACAGTCACCTTTGCAAGGTGTATTCCGCATCCTCCCAGTATGGAAGATGAAAAATTAAAGAAAAAAAACACAACAGTGATCAGTGTTGCGCATCAGTAAGCAGTGCTGTAGAATTAATCATGATTAAGAGCTTTAAGTATAAAGATTTACAGAAATTTTTCACAACTGCAAACAGGACGGGCACAGAGAGCCAAGATGCCAAAACGAACACGCTGATGGATCAAAAACTGAAAATGACCAAAGAAGAATTAAGTTGGGTCTTATATGACGTCGGCAACTCGGCTTTCGTCCTGGTCATGATCACCGCCTTGATGCCTCTATTTTTCAAAGAATTTGCCGCAGCGGGGATGAGTAACGCAGAATCGACTGCCAACTGGGGCTTTGCCAATTCTGCCGCATCCTTTGTGCTGGCCCTTCTGGCTCCGATCCTGGGGACGATGGCCGATTATCAGGGCATGAAAAAACGCTTCTTTGTTTTTTTCCTGTTTGTCGGCCTCTTTTTCACCTTGTTGCTGCTGTTTGTTGGTGTCGGTCAATGGCTGCTGTGCCTGCTGTTGTTTATTTTTGCCAGAGTCGGCTGGGCGGGAGCGAATATCTTTTACGACGCCTTTCTACCCGATGTTGCCGGTCGGCAACGCATGGATCTTATTTCTACCCGTGGCTATGGCTACGGTTACGTCGGCAGTGTTGTGCCTTTTTTGCTGATCATTGGGATTATTCTCGGCAGCGGCGTGGACGAAGGTCTGCCGGTGGGGGCCTATCGGATCGCATTTCTCATCGTTGCCTGCTGGTGGCTTCTCTTTTCCCTGCCGGTAATTAAAAATGTGCGGCAGGTCTATTACCTGCCTGCGGTAGGTTCACCGATAATCGGCAGTTTTGCACGACTGTGGCAGACTGTAAAAGAGATCCGCCGGTATCGGCAGGTTTTTCTCTTTTTAGCCGCCTACTTCTTCTATATCGACGGGGTTGACACGATCATCACCATGTCGACCGCCTATGGCCGGGATATGGGTTTTGGCGCGACGATGTTAATTGTCGTTCTTCTGGTCATCCAGCTTATCGCCTTCCCCTTTGCCCTTATTTTTGGCCGCCTAGCAACCGTTTTCTCGACCAAACGCATGCTCTTTGCCGGGATCGGTATTTACTGCCTGGCCACGTTTACTGCCTTTTTCCTGCCGGTTATCGATGATCCCCTGTTGAAGAACTTGACCTTCTGGGTAATTGCCTTGCTGGTTGCGTCGGCCATGGGCGGTATCCAGGCGCTTAGTCGAAGTTTCTATGGCAGACTCATTCCGCCGGAAAAAAGCGCCGAATTTTTTGGTTTTTATAATGTGTTCGGCAAGTTTGCCGCGATATGCGGGCCGCTTTTGATGGGTGTGGTGGGGCGGATGACCGGCGAAACACGCTGGGGAATTCTGAGTATAGTGCTGCTCTTTATCGCCGGTGGAGTACTGCTCGGCAGAGTCGAGGACTCGGACTCTGACTAGTAAAAAGGTTTTTTCAGGAAGAAGCCTGCGTGGGCAACTTGCAGGCGTTGAGAAATCCCTTGATGCCGTTGATATCGTTGAGACGACCGTAGACGGTGATGACATCTCCTTCTTGCAACTGGGTATGGCCCCGGGGGATAAGGATCTGGCCGCCCCGCTTGATGGAGACCATGTTAATGGTGTCAGGCAGCGATAGATCTTTGACCATCGCGTTGTTGCAGGTATCGTCTTGTTGCAGGACGAATTCGACATAGCCGTTTTCTTTCTGTTTTCTCAGCTCAACCTGGTGTTCGACAATCTGCCCTCTCTGTTTTCGGACGATGCCGACATCGTAGGCGCGAAGAATATCGCTGCGGCTGATAATACCGCACAGCCTGCCCGAACCGTCCCGGCTGACCACAGGCAGTCTCGCCAGGTCGCGGGGTGACATTTTCTGGATGGCTGCCCAGATCGGCTCATCAGGATAGACGGTAATAGGATCGTCAACCGCCAGATCAGAAACCTTCACGTTTCTGGAGGTGAAATTTTCCGCTGATTGGGCACGGTGCATATCCTGCAGGGTTATGATGCCACACAGTTTGTCGTCGTCTTCCAGTACCGGAAAGCCAAGGATATTGGTCTCCTGGAACAGGGCCATGACCTCGGAAAAAGACGCGTCCTTATGGACGGTTACCGGTTTGCTGCGCATGACCTCGCTGACCTTGACGCCCTGCATGATGTCCATGTCCCGGCCTTCGACAAAGCGGACGCCGCGTTTGGCCAGTTTCATGGTGTAAATGGATTCGGGATGCAGCCACTGGGAGAAATAACTGGCCGTCACCCCGGCGACCATCAGGGGGAGGATCATAAAGTAGTCGTTGCTCATTTCAAACACGATGAGCATTGCTGTGAGCGGTGCCCGGGCGGTAGCCGAAAAGAGTGCCGCCATACCGACCAGGGCAAAAGCGCCGGTGTTATTGCCGATTGAGGGAAACAGGAAACTGAACAAGTGGCCCATAGCCCCGCCCAGCACTGCGCCGGTAAAAAGAGATGGAGCAAAAACCCCGCCGGAATTGCCGGATCCAAGGGTAAACGAAGTGGCAATCGGTTTGAGAAAGATGAGAACCACCAGAATCCATAGCGCGGTATGGCCTTGAATTGCCGACTGAATGAGGGGGAAGCCGGAGCCGTACATATGGGGAATGGGGGTCGTATGCAGGGTGCCATGAGCGGCGGAACCTGCCGGAAAGCTGAGCCCCGGCAGATTCATATAGGCCAGTCCGAGCAGGCCGAGAAGGAGGCTGCCTACTGCCGGTTTGAAAATCTGTGGAAATTTCCAGTTGTCAAAGACGTTTTCCGAGTAATTGAGCATCTTCATAAACATGACGCCGACCAAAGCTGCCGTCAGGCCAAGGATCAGATATAAAATGATCTCGCCTGGGTGGTTCATGCTGTACGTGGGAACCTGGAAGGCAAATTTGTCGCCGATGATCGAGCGACTGACTACGGAGGCGGAAACTGCAGCAATGACCACATTGCCGAATGCCCGCATCTGCAGACCGCACATCAGGACTTCGATGGCAAAAGCCACCCCGGCGATAGGGGCGTTGAAGGTCGCGGCAATACCAGCCGCTGCGCCACAGGCAACAAGATTACGGATTCGTTCATCGGATAGACGTAGAACTTGACCGATAGAGGAGCCAAGGGCGGCGCCGACCTGAATGATTGGTCCTTCGCGGCCGGCAGACCCACCGGTGCCGATGCACAGGGCCGACGCGGCTATCTTGGCGGCGGCAACCCTGGCGCGGATCCGGCCGCCACGCAGGATAAGGGCTTGCATAACTTCCGGCACGCCGTGTCCTTTGGCTTCCTGGGCCATACGGATTAAAGGACCGACGAGCAGGCCACCGATAATCGGGACGATCAGGTAGATGGATTTACCGAGAACCGGCAGCAGGTCATAGACTGTGCCGTAAAAAAAATCCTGGATGGCAAAGATTAATTTTACAAAAAAAACAGACGCCAGTCCGGTGCATGCCCCGACAATAACCGAGAGAATGAGAAGAAGAAGACCTTCAGGAGGTGAAAAGCGATCAAGATATGAGCTGACAGGGGAACGTTTAGGGGTCATCTGGGGTTTCGCTGGGAGAAACAGAGGTATTTGAAATTATTATTATGCGAAGCTCCCAGAAAAGACAGGAACAGCCATTTATTATTCATAACCTTCAATAAATACTGCTTTCCTGGAAGAGATTCAATAAAAATTTTTTATTTTGCCAAGCCGTCAAAAACGGAGGGCCTTACGTGCTTCCTGCCGAAGCAACATATCGATTAAGACCAGAGCGGCCATACTTTCGACAATGGGAATTGCTCGAGGCACAACGCAGGGGTCGTGACGGCCTTTGGCTTCAAGTATTGCCGCTTCTCCAGTGAAATCAACCGTCTGCTGGGGTAAAGAGATAGTTGCCGGCGGCTTGAAGGCGATGCGCAGCAGGATCGGTTCCCCATTGGCGATACCGCCCTGGATACCACCGGAATTATTGGTGGTTGTGCCGAGGCGATGACCTTTTTGGATAAAGGGGTCGTTATGCTGCGAACCGCGCATCCTGGTACCGGCAAACCCGGAGCCTATTTCAAATCCTTTGGTCGCTGGAATGGCCAGCATACCCTGCGCCAGCTTGGCCTCAAGTTTTTCATAGGTCGGTTCGCCGAGGCCAACGGGGACATTGCGGATGACACAGCAGACAACTCCGCCTACTGAATCGCCAATCTCTTTCAATTCCGCGACCAGCTTTTCCATTTTTTTAGCGGCGGCATGGTCGGGACAGCGAATGGTGGTCGAATCGACCTCTGCCTTGCTGATACTGTCACTGTTGATCGGCCCTGCATCGATTTCCCCGACACTGCTGACCCATGCGACAATCTCTATATTGAATTTTTCCCGCAGTATTTTAGCGGCAACAGCGCCCGAGGCAACGGTGCCAATCGTCTCTCTGGCACTGGATCTGCCCCCGCCGGAAGAGGCCCTGATGCCATACTTCATCTGGTAGGTATAGTCGGCATGCGAGGGGCGGGGAATGTCGCGCATATTGGTGTAATCCTTGGGGCGCTGGTCCTTGTTGTTTACCTTTAAAGCGATGGGGGTGCCAAGGGTCTTGCCGTTTTCGGTACCCGACAGGATAACGACCTGGTCGGCTTCCTGGCGATCGGTCGAGAGAGCACTCTGGCCGGGCCGTCTTCGATTAAGTTGCGGCTGAATATCTTCTGCCGACAGTGACAGCCCCGGCGGGCAGCCGTCGATGACCACGCCGACAGCTTTACAATGAGATTCGCCAAAAGTACTTACCCGAAAGAGTGTTCCAAAACTGCTCGACATGAATTATTTCTCCTTAAAAATTTTGGTGTTGATGGGGTTCGTGGGTGGATGGTACGCAACACAAAACGAGAGTCAGCGCAGGGTATGTTTTTGCGTTTCCAGCAATTGGCCCCAGCCATAAATGAATAAGCCAATCGAGCATCCGATGATACCGGCAATCTCGTAGCTGTTGAGGTTTTCATGGAGCAAAAACCAGGCTAAAAAAGCCGTACTGACCGGGACCACCGACATAAAAATAGAGACGGTGATGGTCCCGAGGTGTTTAATGGCATAGGTCGAACACATCAGGGCGATAATGTTTACCAGGATTCCCTGGTACGCTGCCTGACTGATTATATCCTTTATATCGGCTTGAAAGAGAGCAGTAGGGAAGATAAACCAGAGTGGCATGAAAAGCACGCCATTAACAATCGCTACGGTCACCAGTACGTCTTTCCATTCAAAACGCCAGTATTTTACCGCGATCATATGCATGGTATACAGGGCGGCAACAACAAGCAACAGGAAAATGCCGGTGCTATGGCTCAAGGAGAAGGTGTCGCCTCCAGCCATTATGAAATTCGCCAGGAAAATAAGCCCAATGGCAGCGTAACGCATAATCGATATCCGCTGGCGCAGAATAAACCAGGCGGCAACTGCGCCAAAGACCGGCAACATCCCATTGACCAGGACGCCGACATGGGCGGCCTTCAGCTCACGCAAACCATAAAAAGTCAGCATGGTGTAGGGAAAACCAATGCCGAGTCCAACCATCAGATACTGATGCAACCGATATTTAGACCATCTGTGGCGAAAGACCAGAGGCGAGACGCAGACCAGGGCGGTTATATAGCGTAGCAGGGTAATGTCCGCCGGTTGTAAAGCAGTGTGTACGCCATAGCGTGAAATGGTGATCCATCCCGACCAGATAAAAACAATGGTTATGCAGGCAAGGTAGGCACGTCGACTTTTCATAATGAAGCGCCTAGCCCGCGGGTGCCGCGCACTCGCTGATACCAGCCGGCAAGGGTCGCTGGGGGTATACCCATCCTATAGCCGATAACGATAAGTTGATTGATGATGGTAGTCTGGACGATGCCCATATTTTGCCAGCGACGGGCGGATGTCGTTGCTAACTCGGGGAGGATAAAGATCGTGCCTCTTTTCTTTACATTTTCGATGAAGACAAAATCTTCCATTATGGCAATCTCGGCGAAACCGCCGATTGCCATAAACATCTGTCTGGTAGTAAAAAGTGCCTGGTCGCCATAAGGAAGGTGCAGCAGGCGTGAGCGAAGATTGGCCATCCCGGCAATAAAGCTAAGGTTTCGGGACGGGCTGTCGATGGCCAGAGAAAATGCCCCGGCGGCAAAGTCCGGCCTTGCGACAGCGGCGAGCACGAGGGCAGCAAAATTGTCCGGCAACAGGGTGTCGACATGCAGAAAAAGAAGTATCTCTGCGCTCGCGTGCGCGGCGCCAAAGTTCATCTGTGCGCCTCGTCCGCTGGGGCCTAAAAGAGTTTTACAGCCGGTCTTTTCGGCCAGCGCAAGGGTGGCATCGTTGCTGCCGCCATCGACCACAATAATTTCGCAGTTCCTGTTGGCGAGGAGCTTGGTGAGGATCTTGTCAATGACATTTTCCTCGTTGAGGGTGGGGATTATTATCGAGATCGCCGGTGTCATAACAAGCCCCTTTCCCTGGCTAAAAAGAGATCGGCGGGTTGGTCGATATCGCGCAAGGTGGGCAGAAGGCAAGCACTATAACCAGCCTTTTCCAGGCGCGCTAGAGTGGTGGCAAAAAGATCCGCCGTCGACCAGCTCATTTCGTGAAAGAGCAGCGGCAGCAGATGCGCCGCATGTTCAGCGACCAGACCTATCAGGTAATAGCCGCCGTCTTCGCTCGGGCCGATAACCACTGTATTGCTTACAAGAGTGATAAATGCCTGCTGGAGATGCTCGACATTGATATCCGGAATATCGCTGCCGATCAGGACCACTTTTTGTGCCCCGCCGGCAAAGGCATGGCTGAAGGCGGCGTGCATCCTCTCGCCAAGATCGCCATCCGCCTGGACAATACACTGCATCGGCCCGAGCCAGTCTGTCATCTTTTTTGCATTGCCGCCGGTGTAGTGGATGGTTGTGGCAATGCCCAGGCGCTGCTGCAGAAGATTGGCCTGGACCAT
This sequence comes from uncultured delta proteobacterium, assembly GCA_963796255.1. Lineage (GTDB taxonomy): Bacteria > Desulfobacterota > Desulfobulbia > Desulfobulbales > Desulfocapsaceae > Desulforhopalus_A. Next base: position 355,126 of record CAWCLE010000001.1, read on the forward strand.
AACCCTTTCGGTAAGCCTTCTTTGCAGCTTTGCCGCCGCATCGGCGCCAAGTTTCTCAATAAGCCTGGTCTTGGTTAGTCCTGCTTCAGGGTATCTGGTAAAGAGCAGCAGTCGGCTGTTGGTCCACATTGTCTTACCGATCCTCAGTTGTTCATAAACGGCTGAAACAATGACCTTATGAAATCCGGCTGCATATACTGCTGGATTTTCTGCCAGGTATCTTTGTTGCGAATTCCCTGGTGTCCGGTCTGATAATGTACCCAGGCCATGGCCGACCAGGAGATGCCGCGCAGCAGAACAAACGGCATCTTGCGCTGCATCCTCTCCTCCAAGGTGTCGCGCAGGCGGGTGCAGTGGATATGATTTTTATACTCCCGGATAAAGAATTTAAGGCTGTCCGGAGAAAAACGAAAGTCGGTCTTCCAGAGGGTGGTCAGTGGGGAACAGAAATGGCACAGATCGGTTGAAGGATCACCCCAGCGGGGCATCTCCCAGTCGATAAGATGGGTTGTCTGTCGTGCCGTATTGACGATAAAATTACCTGAATTAACCTCCGTGTTGACAATACAAAACCATGGATTATCGAGAAAATATTGCTCCTGGGCTCGGGCTGTTTCGGCCCAGGCCTTGATCTCCAGCAGCAGGCTGGCAAGAGCATCATCGGCCAGCTCTGAGCTGCAATAGATGTCGAGTAGTTTTGCGCATTCAGTAAAAATTAAAGACAGGGGTTTTCGTTCGACAATCAGATGATTGTTCGCCCCGGCAAGCTCCAATTGATGGATGATCGCCAGGGTCATGGCCGCACCAGCCAGATCCACTTTATAGTCGAGCGGGCGGCCGGGCAGATATTCCATAATCGATATTCCCCGGTCGATCAGGCGGCGACTGTCATCGACAAAAAAGGGTAAGGGGGTGACGCCAGAGTGCTGCAGGAGCTGCAGGGTTTTAAATTCATAAACAATCTGGTCGTCTCGGTTGATCTGCGAGGCCATATTGACGCGAAAAATCAGCCGACTCGTTGCTGATTCGAGCAGGTAATTGAGGTTATATTCCCCGCCGGCCAGAGGGAACACGGTAAATGTTTGTCCCTTCATGGCGATAACATCATCCCAGCGCTGTCGGCTTAGATAGTCTTTGACCGGATCCAGGTACTGCTCAAAAAGATTTTTGGATATGCTCATGGTCTTTCGGTACCCGGCAATATATGTAAGCGATCAGCTGGAAACTGCAGTCCGACAACCTGGTCTTTGGTCAAATCCGGACGTGAAGACAGAGCGGTAAAAGTGCTCTGCCCGGCCTCGATGGTAAGCCGGGTCGTGGGACCCTCAAATTGGATCTGCACTACTACTCCGGCCATACCTTCGGGTGCTTGTCTTGGGCAGACGACAATGTCTTCCGGCCTAATAACGGCGAAGGCTTGAGGTGAATCATCAAGCAAGGTAGAACATCGGATTGCGCCGCTCATAAAGACGCCGTTATGGATCTGTCCAGCAATGAAATTGGCGCAACCGAAAAAACGGGCCACCTCGGCATCGGCCGGACGATAGAAAAGTTCTGTAGGCGTTCCGGTCTGTCGCAGTCTGCCGTCAAGCAGCAGGCATATCCGATCGCTGATCGCCAGGGCTTCACTCTGGTCATGGGTGACAAAGAGCATCGTCGTCCCGGTCTGGGCCTGTATACTGCAGATAAGTTCACGCATTTGCAGACGAAGTTCGGCGTCGAGGCTGCTGAGCGGTTCGTCCAGGAGCAGCACCGATGGTTCCAGCACCAGGCCGCGGGCTAAAGCCACCCGCTGTTGTTGCCCCCCGGACAGTTGGTGGATCCGGCGATTTTTCAGTCTCTCAAGGCCGGTTATCTGCATAATTTTGTCAATCCGTTTATGGGCGATGCCTTTCGAGATTTTCGCCATCTTTAAACCAAAACCGATATTTTGATATACATCGAGAAAAGGAAAAAGCAGCGGCTTTTGGAAAATCAGTACCACGTCTCTTTTATCGGCGGCGAGATGATCGACCCGTTCCCCATTAATGCGAATGCAACCCGAGGCAGGCGGCAACAAGCCGGCAATAGCTTTTAAGATGGTGGTTTTACCGACGCCGCTGGGGCCGAGCAGGGAAACCATTTCGCCGTCGTTAATAGCGATAGAAAGATTTTGGATAACCGGTTTGGTGGTGTATTTGATGGTCAGCTTCTCTAGCTCAAGGCGTCCCATTAACGCACTCCCTGCAAGCCGCTGCGGCCCAGCTTATGGGCACTGCCCATCAGGGCGAGCAGGGCTGGAAGGATAAACACCAGGCTGACCGCCGCGGCCACCGGGCGGTCACCGCTGTCCATCAGGGAAAAGAGCAGGATTGGCAGGGTGAGCATCTTCCCACCGCCGATAATCAGGGTGCTGAGATACTGCGACCAGGAGAGCAGAAAAGAAAAAAGGGCGGCCACAATAATGCCGGGATATATCATCGGCAGCATCACCTGCAGGATAACTCGTATCGAAGAGGCGCCAAGCGTTCGGGCCTGTTCTTCGAAGTCCGGGTTGTAATCGGTAAAGACTCCCCAGATAACAAAAATGGTATAAGGAAGACAAAAACTCAGATGAATAAGCACCACGCCGGTAAATGTTTCGGCTAAGTGCAGCTGGATGAACCAGAAGTGCAGTCCCATCGAAACCGACAGCGGCGGCACGATTATCGGCAGAAGCAGCAACAGTGCGAACAGTTTTTTGCCGGGAAAATCATACAGCCCAAGGGCCCGTCCAGCGGGAATGCCAAGGATGAGCGATACGATGGTGGTGATAAGTGCAAGTGAAAAGCTGGCCAAAAGACCCGTTGTAATCTGTCCGCCTGCGGTGCCAAAAATATAGTCCCATGCCCGTGGTCCAAAGGCTTGCGGCAACAGATCCGGATAGAACCAGCGCTCACTCATAGACCAGAGCAGCAGCGGCAGAAAAGGAACAAAGACGCTCACCAGTACCGAAAAAAACAGGATCCATCTCGGCATTTTCATATCGTCAATCCTCTTTTTCGGCCAAAGTAGAGGAAGATATGCGACAGAATGATAGCCAGAATAACAATTGCGGCGATGATCAAGCCAATCGCAATGCCCTCCGGGCGAGCAAGCAGATCAATATCGCTATAGTTTTTATAGGCCCAGACCGGCAGTGTCAGGGGATATGTGCGGCCAAGCAGAAAAGGAACTTCAAAGGCGCCGAAGGTAAAAGCAAAGACGATCAGACAGGCTGCTCCCAGACTTGGTGCGATGATCGGCAGAGTGATATGGGTGAAGCGTTGCCACCTCGAAGCATTCAGAGTCGCACCTACCTCGAGAAGTTCCGTGCCCATGTTATCTAAGACAGCGAGCAGCATGAAGGTAATAAAGGGAATCTCCTTCCAGATATAGACGGCGAGAATGCCAATTGCCCAGCCGTCGTTGACCAGCAGCGGAAAGTCGGCTGCGCTGCTGAATATACCAAGAGATGAGCAGAGCCTGGATACCATTCCAGCCGGCGCCAGCAAAAAAGTGATGGCAATAGCAATAACCAGATGCGGCACTGTCAGGGGGATCTGTAAAATAAAATGAACAGACTTGTTGTTTACTGCCCAGCGGAGAAGAGACAGCGCGAGCAGGACACTGATGACGGCGGCGACCAGGGTAGAGGTTATGGCGATATACAGGGTGAGAATCAGGCTTTTACCAAAATCGGGATCTTGCAAAACATGCGCAAAATGGTGCAAACCTATGCTGGAAAACCCGAGTGCGGGAAGATAGCCAAGGGCCTGCAATAGTCCCAAGGCTAAACCGCCGCCAAAAAGAATTACAATGGTACCAAGAGCAGGGCCAAGAAGAGCGCACAGCCGTAATAGCGTTGTTGTTCGCCCGATATAACCCTGTTTTTCGCCGGAATGACTCGAGCTGCTGGTCATCTGTTCTTTAAGACATGCTCAACCCAGCCTTTTTCCAGTTCGACCAGAATGCTGCCGGGCAGCTCCGGCAGCTGATGCGCCTGCAGCTCGGTGTCACCGAGCGTTGCCTTACCTCTCGGGAGAGTAGTAAATTTTTCCTGCCATACTGCAGGGAGGAGATCTGGGCTGATTGCCGGGAAATCACCCCAGACCGCAGGCAGGGCTTTTTCAAGCTGCGCTTCCGGCGACAAAAGAAAATTTGCCACAACCATTGCTGCTGCCGTATCTTTGGCGTTATAGGGGATGGCCACAAAATGGGTATTGGCGATGGTGCCTTCATCAAAAACGAAGGTCCGTACCGTCTCAGGGAAGAGACCGTCGAGAATGTTCCGTGATGCGTCGCCCTGATGGTAGGAAAAAGAGAAATCAATCTGGTCATCGGCAAAAAGGGAATTCATTTTTACCGGCGATTCAGGATAGGTATCGCCGCTGCGCCAGAGAGAGCTCTTCAGCTCGCGGAGCAGACCGTAGGTAGCCTCGGCAGCCTGCGCAAAATCGGCTGGTGAGTAATCGCCCTGCCATTTGTCAACCGAACCGGCGGCATAATAGAAAAAATGCCTCACCAGCACCGAGCCGGTAAAATCCGGCGGGGCGGGATAGGCGAAGCGACCAGGATGGGCCTTGATCCAGGCGATAAGGGCTGGAATTGACTTGGGCGGCTGGGGCGTCCTCGCCGTATCGTAGATCATGACCATCTGGGCACTGCCCCAAGGTGATTCCATGCCATCTACCGGCGTCCCGAAATCATTTTTTACGGTTGGCTTTGTCCAATCGATATAGCGTTGATTCGGTAGTTTATCGGCGAAAGGACCGTAGAGAAGCTTATGCTGTTTGCAGGTCCGGAAATTTTCCCCGTTGATCCACATGAGATCGACACTGCCGTCGCTGGTTTTGCCGGCCTGTTTTTCAATGATAAGTTTACTGACAATCTCAGCGATGTCTTTGACCGGCACCTGCCGCAGTTCAATGCCGTATTTTTCCTTGAGAGCAGAAGCCAGATAGCCGTTGACATAACGATTGACGGCTGGAGAACCTCCCCACATATACCAGTCGACCGTCTGGCCACGGCTGGTCTTTACTGCCTCATCCCAGGATAAGACTGCTGTCTTATCTGCTGCATTGCCGGCGCCGGGTAAAAATGCCAGGAGGGCAAACAGCAGTATGAAGTATCGGAAAGGCAGTTTTTTGATGTACATCTCATCCCTTGGTCTGTTCCTGAAGAGGTGATCCTAAAGGCAGAGTGGTCACCCGGTTTCGGCCATTTTTTTTCGACAAAAAGAGATTGCGGTCTGCGCCGTCAATGAGCTGCTGCTGGGTGACATTGTCTTCCGGCGAAAGATGGACGCCGCCACAGCTGATAGTAATTTTTACCTCGCGATCTTTGACCAGGGTGGCCACAGAGGCGGCGCATCGTCGCAGCCGCTCAGCAAAAACGTTCATCCCGGCCTGGTTGGTTTCCGGCAGGATGACGGCAAATTCCTCACCGCCATAGCGGGCGATTATATCACTTGGGCGCACCGCTTTGCTGATTGCCTGGGCCAGATTGATCAAGACTTGATCGCCCGTCGGGTGGCCAAAAGAATCGTTTACATTTTTGAAAAAATCAATGTCGAATAAAATCAGGCAAAGATGATTCTTGTAGCGCTTGGAACGAGTCATTTCCTTGCCTAGAACTTCCTGGAAATATCGATGATTATAGAGATGCGTCAAACCGTCTCGAAACGCCAGTTCTTCTAGTTGGCTATTAGCTTTTTTCAACTCGTTGGTGATCCTTTCTGCTTTCTGTTTCGATTCTTTCAGCTCAAGCACCAGCTGTTCATAGGAGAGATTTAACTTGCCAAGCTCCTCATTGGCTTCCTGGAGCATCTGGGAATAGGGTTTTATCTGACCGGGATCGATTTCAAATATCTTCAGGATATCAAGGCTTTTTTCAGCGACATTATCGAGAAGGGTTCTCGTCTGATCGGCAGAGATGCTGAAATAGTCCTCCATCTTTGTTTGCAGTTCCCGGACATTTTGCGCAGTTTCGGCACCGCTGTAAATTGTTGACAGCAGATTTGCCACATACAGAATGGAGCATGTCTTTTGGTATTGTTCAGGGGAGCTCTCGGGCTGGTGATGATACCGTACCGGCTCCACTATCGACTCAGGGATTCCCCACGTCTTCAGCAGCGTCCAGCTGAGCTGCTGGTGATCAAACTGGTACATTTTTTGTTCCAGTTGAATCAGATTAGTCTCGGCGTCGAGGATGCACTGTTCCACAGCTGCAGTATATTCGTCTCCTTTGCTGAGGTACATTATCAAAACGCCGATATCCTGTAGCAAAGCGGTAACGAAGATATCTTCATTTTTTTCATGGAGCAGGCCCACAACCAGTTCGGCCGCCACCGCCGCTGTCACCGAACGCCGCCAGAAATAGTCATAATTAAGCGATGATTCGGTTTTACTGCGCAGATCACTAGCAATAACGAAGGAAAGGGCAATGTTTTTAATGACATTGGTGCCGAGGATGGACAGCGCCCGGCTGACATTGCCTATTTCACAGGGCAGGGAGTAGAACGCGGAGTTGGCAATTCGCAATAACTTGCTGGTAAGAGCCGGGTCGGCGGCAATTATTTTTTCCAGATCGGCTAAGGAGCTCTCTTTATTCTGGATTGTCTGGAGAATTTGCGCCGCGATTACAGGTGGTGAAGGCAGGTTTATTTGCGCACTGATCAGCCGAAGAATCTCGCTACTGGAAATGTCTGTTACCATCTGCTTACCTATTGAGGGAATACTTACGGATAACTCATCATATCCCTGTTGACGAGATATGCAAATAATTTCAGGATTTGACGTTATTTATCGACAACAATTCTCACCATTACGGCAGGGGAAGGTATGGCTTCGGCCGGTTGCCTATTTTTCCTTCACCAGATAAAAAACGAGTTGGACTGATTCCTGGAAGAGGATTGTCCCCGGTTCGAAAGCGCTCTGGGCAGTGCTTTCAGCCATCTGGAACCTGGCCTGTCGAACAGGCACTCCGACAGTCTGCGAGGAGATCGAATATATCGGTCCAATTCTTTCCGGCAGGTGGGCGACCATGATCCGGGCCTTATCCAGACCATCCTGAATGGCCCCGCGCAGGGCGTCTTCCCGCAATTCTTTCTCTTTTGAGGAACTGAGGTGGGTCGAATGTATCTGGGCGACGCCGGCATCGATAATGGAGCGGACAAACTCGTCATAGCGGCTCAGGTCTCGCAGGGTGGCTTCAACTGTTCGTGATACTTCAGTCCCGGCATAAATCTGTGCGTTGTTGTTCCAGTTATAATGCGGCGTGATCTGCAGTTGCGTTGAGCTGATATCCTCTTTGGCGATGTTGAGGGATGCAAAGGACGCGATGAGTTTTCTTGATCTAAGCTCTATGCTGTCCCGGGCCTTCGCTACCTCGAAACCGGTTTCGGCAAGGCTGAGTGAAATGGTAACAATATCTGGTACTACGCGTATTTCATGCTCGCCGGTTACCATAATGTGCGGAACATCCGGAAGAGATCCGGCAAAAGATGCAGGGACCAGACAAGACCATAACAATAACAACAGAATAAGGGCGCGTTTCATGGGATCTCAAGGTAATTTTTCATTGCAGGGGAGAAGAAACAACTAAAAAGCCTCACTTATATAGTCAGGTAGAGAGCATTTCGTCAAATTATTTTTCCCTATCAATCTCTGAGTAGAGGCTTTATCCTATTGAACAACAATTTATTTCCTGGTATCAATGGCTGCAAGCGGAGAAGTGCCGGAGCGGCCGAACGGGACGGTCTCGAAAACCGTTGTGGGGGAGACTCCACCCAGGGTTCGAATCCCTGCTTCTCCGCCAGATTATAGTTTGATACAATCCGATAAAGTCCTGTAAACCCGCTTATATCAAAATAAAGCGGGTTTTTTGTTGTCCAGTGGAATCCACTAAAAATTGTTGGTATCCAGCCTTATTTGTAGGTGCAATGTTGGTACAAGTTGATATGTGTCTACTTATGTACCAACAAATCGTGGAAGGCCTGTTGGTAACGGCTTCCGGGTCAAATGATTCTACCCTCTGCCAAAGAGATTCTCTGGAACATCTCGGATGGGCGGCATGATAAAAGTTGATAGGTATCTGGGCTCATTGGAAACAGAACTTCACAGTTTGTATAAGGTTATGTAGCCCAATACTGCGTAAGATAAACCTTGGCAAAGGTAATCTCTACTTGAAGACTATCCCGTCCAAGCCATTGGTTTTGCTGATTTTAAGGTTTCCATTTCCAATTATCATAGTACTCCCAACTCACCATGGATTTGAGTTGTTTTAGATCTGCATCTTTTTCATGGATGACGCATTTCATGACGTCCCCACCTGAGACCAGACCGATAATGCTATCGTCTTCTTCGATAAGCAGATGCCTGATCCGGAGCCCCAGAAATTTATCCATGAGATTAAAGACCGTATCGGTGTGATGCGCAGACCTCAGATCGGTAGTCATGTAGTCTTCTATCAATGCGCTCTTAAGATCAAAGCCCTCTTGAATGACATCCCGCATGAGATCTCTTTCCGTCCATATACCGATGATTCTTTCGTCTCTGGTGACAAGAATGGCACCCACTTTTTTCTGATTCATTTTTTCAAGTGTGGCAAACAGAGTTGTACCCACGGGAACCGTGATGATCTCTTGCCCCTTGTCTTCCACCATGTTTTTGGCTGTTTCCATATTATTCCTTTATATTTCTCTTCTGAAAGACTGCTATCTTTGATTAAAAATGTCCGTTTTAAACAAGGGGAGGCTCAGTCTGGCCCCAAGGATACATTCTTTAATCGAAACGGTTGCATACCAAAACTTCATCCAGCGACAGCTGACCGGGTCTCGGCCATGAGTCGTTTGTGCCCTTGCCAATTGCAACCATGAAAGCAATACTATGGTCTTCGGGCATTTGATCTTCTGGGTCATACTACTTGATTGCGCGCCGTGCGCGTATCGCTTCATTAACTTGTATAATTAAACGCCTCACAGGTAATGTGGTTATTGAATTAAAGTAAAGCAAAGGTCTGGCCTGATTTGAATTGCTTTTCCATATCAGGAAACCCAATACTGTCTACTATATGTATATGAAATGCTATTGGCAATATTAATCCTTTTATTAGATATGGACATTCTGGTTCTTCCAGATTGCGTAGCCTCAGCAACGGATCATTGAATTTAACATTGCCACAACGAAGTTAACCCGTTTTGTCTTTTTCTGAAACGGAAGGTGGTTCCTGCTAGGTTGGATATGTTCATGCTCAAAATCTCGTCTGAAATGGAGCATTCTAAATTATTGATACTTCCAGACCATCAATAATTTTAATTGCTCCATTTCTGACCATCATCGGCGTTGAGAGTACTTTCTTAGCAGTGCGGGCAACAATTCGACAGAGTGTGACGTGTGTCAGTTAGTATCTTTCCTGGCGCCTGACTCTTCTTCTGGATTGATCAGCAAAAATAATATGGAAATATCTTTGACCTCAGATTGAATTTTTATTGTCAGGATAATCTTGATTCTCAAATGGCAATGAACGTCCTTTTGTGTTGCTAGGCTTTTGGGACAACTTCATCATTACGTATATGCAGAAATATATCAACACAACAGGTCATTTTCTTGATAAGCGGTTACCGATTCAAACCTCTTTCATTGAAACGATAAGTACTCTCGCATGTAAACAGGTGCATCTTTAAACATCTGCAAACACCCTCGTTAACGTTAAACACTTGGTTTGTAGCTGTTGTACTTTAACAAAACGGGCCGATCAGTTGACATGATACTATGTGGTATTATTTTTTTTGAGAGACTTTAATTGCATACTATTTCCTATAATCTCAGGTGACGGATATGAGAAAGGTCTGTATCGTCGGCGCATCCGGGAAACTGGGACTGTACCTCATTCAGCACTCACTGGATTTGAATTATCAAGTAGTTGCAGTATGTCGAGGCCAAAGTGTAGAGAAACTCGATACATTCAGGGAGCGCATTGCAATAGTTCCAGGAGACACCAACGATCGAGAAGTCATAAGAAGAGCAGTAAAGAAATGTGATGGTGTGCTTACCGTTTTAGTCCCCTGGGGCATGCAGCACTACGCTTCGGGAACGGCCCAAGCTATGCTTGATTATGCTCCACCGAATGCACGTCTTGTCTTCTCTTGTGGGTGGCACATAACGAGAGATGGTCAAGACAGATACTCAAAAAAGCTGAAATCATTTGTTAAAATCTTTGGTTTTCTTGGGCGACTCTTCCGCATAGTAGATCTCGACGATCAAGTTGAAGCATGCCAGCGGATATTCGCCAGTAATAGGTCATGGACTGTAGTTCGTGGTAGTGACCTTGAGGAAGGTCCCAGCCAAGGGCTGCCAGTATGGAGCCGTCACGTAGGTGACCCGATACTTGCCAGCAACCTCACTCGACGTGTGGACTTCGCTTTGTTTATGGTGCACGCGCTAACCAACGACGAACTCATTGGTGAGGCACCTGCAATTGTGGGTAGACAAACACTATCGGCACTAACTTATACTGAGGGCAATAAGATGCTTCCTGGCTATTCAAGCAAAGGAGCTTTGTAATGATGGTAAATGATAAAATAGATCTCGACAAAGAAGTAGAGAACCCAAGTCCGGTTATTCTCCATCGCTCTGATTGGTCTTCTCATGAGTATTTGTGGAAAGGCTATTTTCAAGGTAAAGATATTGGTACCAATGTAACAGTACTATTCTATGTTACCGAAGAACTCGGTGTGGGCCCCCGGTGGCACGTCCACCCTTATGACGAAATTTTCATCGTCCGTAAGGGTAATGCCTTGTTTACGATAGGAGATAAAAAAATAGAGGCTGAAGCAGGCGACATATTACTAGGTCCTGCCAATATCCCACATAAATATCACAACATTGGACCAGGATCGCTGGAAACCACTGACATTCATCTTTCTGATCGCTGGATTCAGACCGATCTGGATGACCCTGAATTATCTGAAAATTAAAAATAATTGGCTTTTCATTGCCAGTTGCCAGATAGCGGCAAAGCAGCCCAGATAGCAATATGGAGTTGTAGGCAATCACGACATTTGCAATCAATCGGCCACAATGATTACTGACCGCCACGTCCAAGTCGGTGTACGTCCAGTCAGTTCCTTTTTGCCGTTCACTTGGGCGATGGTGGTGCGCAACTGGTGGTAGGATTCGATGCGATTTTCCATTACCGAAGGTGTCCCTATCTGATTGAATACTCAGCTAATAAAGTTTGCTTGATTTTCAAAGTTGCGTGATATTGCAGGAATCTGCTCCGCGCCTCGATACGGGCAAAAAAATCGTAGCCGTCACCCCCTGTCCGGATTCACTGGTAATTTTAAGGGAACCGTCAAAGTGTTCTACCAGGTGACGGGACAGTACAAGGCCTAGAACGGTACCGGTGGATTTGGTGGTGGTAAAAGACTTGAAGAGCCGTCCTTCTATCTGGCAGGACATTCTGGGACAGACTACGTTACCTAACACTTCTGTCGAAGTGATGAACAAATATTTTCTGGAACCAGCCGGGATACCAAAAATTTATTTTTCTGTCAGGCATTTCTGGGAAGGATTGAATTTGGAAAAATCAAGAATACCTTTTTGTGTTACTAGGTTTTTGGGAGGACTTCTTCATGGCCTACACAGGAGACACATTCAACATGAGTCTTCCTTGCTTCTTCAATAATTTTTATGGGATATCTTAACCCTGCCAGAGATATCGGTTTGAATGAGTCTTCGGATCGACCGCCCACAAAGATTTGGGTCGGACTAAGCACCCATAAACAATAAAGGCAGGGGGTATTTGCCTTCTTTCCCCCTGCCTTTCATTATGCAGTTACTACAACTCAACCATAGCTATAAAATATTACAATTCTATTTGAACTGCATCTCCAGAGTCTCAACATGGAACAAGTGGTTGATCTGTGAGTTATCGAAAACCGCTATGCCGAATGGGAATTTCTTACCCATATCGGTAAACTGTACATCCTGGGTGTCGGCATTTTCGCCTTCGGTTTTCAGCGAACGCATAACTTCGACGGTCCACGTGCCATTTTCGTAATGGTTACGGGAGAGAATGTCAGCCCGGCCACCCATCAACGGGGAAATCTCAATACCGGGAACAATATCACCCGGCTTGAAGTTGTCGACGAACGGGACCTTTTTGCTGGGAATGACGTAGTACTTATCGTCTTCATTGGGGCTCAGGTTCATAAACGCCGGTCCTGTCTTGTCGGCGTTGTCATTGTTGGCATAGCCGCCTCCCTTGGGCGCGGTGTCATTTTTACGTCCCCAGCCAGAATTCTGCTTAGGATCGGTATTGTTGTCGACATACTGATCATCGAACGCACCCAACGGCATCGTCCGTACGAATTTGGCATGCCACATGTCGATTGTTTCGTCGGCAGTTGCGGTATATTTTCGTCCGGGAGATTTGTCGCCAGGCTCATTGAGATGACAGGCAACCATACAGCCTTCCGCCTCGAATCCCTTGGTGCTGATATTCCAGAACATGGCAAACTTATCTTCATAATAGGTGTTGTCATGGCCAGTGTCGTCTTTGGCCTCCAGTTTCTTCCAGGTTCCGTCTTTCTGTTTTTCCCACGGGAAGCGGGCGAGGCTCTTGGTCGGATCCTTATAGGTAATGAGAAAATAGACGTTCTTGTCGTCGTAGAGCGACTTGACGACGACATCGGTTTTCGTCATGCCCTTGTACCCATTATTCGGGGTGTACGGTGTTTCATCAAGGGTGACGGTGATGGCTTTTGCCGAACTCCAGGCTTCGTCTGCCATGCCATCCAGAACGATGGAGGTAGGGGCTTTGGTGCTCACCAGGGTTTGATCTGCAGCGTAGGCTGAGCCGGCAATTCCCACGAGGGCGCTCAGAGTATAGATTCCGATATTTTTCATACATTTCTCCATGTTGAAGTTGAAACACGTTGGTTGTCAGATGATTCGTACAATTAGAGTGTATGGAGATATAGCGGGTAATTCCAGATAAGAATGCATCACGGATGTTTGATTTTTGTGAAGAAAACTTCACAAATAAAAACTATCCTTTTGGTTTATGAAGAAATTTTCTGCGAGATCAGTTTCAGACAATCCACCATTTTTTCGCCTTGGGGGGTCAGCAGATAGAGTTTTCGGCTGTCCTGTTCTACGAGTTTGTTGCTTCGAAGGTTTTTCAGGTGAAAATTAACTTTGGTATGGTCGCTTATTCCAAGTTGACGGACAATATCCATAAAACGCATTCCGGGCTTTTCAATTAACGCGGTCAAAATCTGGCGTCGTATCGGGTTCGACAGGGAAGCCAGTGCTTCGTCTACATCAGGATCGAGTTGCTGTTGTGCAAATTTTAAGGTTTCAAGATTTTGGCGAACCGAGACGATAAGTTCATCTCTTTTGAAGGGTTTTGCCAGATAATCGTCAGCACCTGTCTTCATTGCCGCGACGGCATTGTCCACGGTTGAGAAAGCGGTAATCATGATAATCTTGACGAATGGAAATGCTTTCTTTGCCAGTGGAATAAACGCCATACCTCCCATTCCCGGCATCATGTTGTCGACAAGGATTAAACGTGGACATTCGATCTTCATTTTTTGAAGAGCTGATTCCGCTGTACTGCAAGCGATAACCGTGAATCCACTCTCTTCGAGAATTTCGACGATGCTCTCACGCAGATCTTCGTCGTCATCAATGATGAAGACTGCATCATTTGCCATTCTCAATCTCCGGAAAGGTTACTGTCACAACGGTTCCCCCATGGTCACTGCTGACAAGCGATATATCCGCATCGTGCTGCTTGATGATATTATAACACACGGACAACCCGAGACCAGTACCTTTTCCGACATCTTTGGTCGTAAAGAACGGATCGAAGATCTTTGAGATGTCTTTACTCGTTATGCCCCTGCCTGAATCGGTGATTTCCAAAACAACATTTTTCTCTTTCGAGAACGTTTTCACTTCGATGTAGTCCTCCTCGGTACAGGCATCAAAACTGTTCATGAGGATGTTGAGAACCACTTCTTCGAGTTTCCAGACAATCCCGGGAATAAGCGGGACATCTTGTAGCTCAAGACAAATGATAGAAGAGCGGGTATGACTTTTCACAAGGGTCAGCACACCTTGGATAACATCGTTGATGTCAACGGGTTCGAGGGTGGTCTCTTTTTCCCGGGAAAAGTGCAGGAGTTCCTTGGCTATACGTGAGGCTCTTTCCAGGTTACGTTCAATGGCATCGAGCTTTTTCCGCCCCTTTTCATGGTTGCCGACAATATCCTTCAACATTTCAACATTGAGGGAAACGTTGGTCAGTGGGTTGTTGATCTCGTGGGCGATACCTGCAGCGAGGATGCCCATGGAGGCGAGTTTTTCTGACTGGGAAAAGCGCTGCAGCTTATCGTTGATCAGTTCACGCTGTTCGAGACTGAAAACCGACATGCCCCGAATAGTGAAGAACATGATGCCGAAGGCACATGTTCCCCGCAGGAGAATGACCTGCACATCTAAAACTGGCACTATTGCATCGGAAAGGACCAGGCCGCTCAGTACCGCGTAGCAGGACATGAACCCGCCGGCAAGAATGAAATTTTTGGCCACATTGCTTGAGAACAACCGCACAGTCCGGGAATAAAGCATCAGGCCGATACCTGACAGCATCCCACCGGGAAAGGCGACAAACAATCGAACATTGACATCTTTGCCGCTACCCGCATCAGACCATACGGCGATGAGGAGCAGGCTGAGGGCAAGCGCTGCCACCAGCGATTTATACAGCAGAGGGGTGGATTGGAGCGATTTATCGCCCAATAGAGCTATTATATTGATGAAAATTCCAAAATAGAGCAGAGGGAGAAATGATATGCCGACGACGATAAGGCGAAAGAGCGAGAACCAGCGAGTGATGATTTCCGGCTGGAGCTGCTCCAGCAGTTCCAGCCATTCATGAAAACCGTGAATAACGCCGAAAACTGCCAGCAACCAGATTATTCGAGCGATACCCAGTTCGCTAAGCTTGATATCGCGGGAGAGGATCGCGACTCCCAGGGTGAAAAAGGCCAGACCATACAGGAGATAAAGTATAAAGTTCCAGACCATTCTTTACCTGATCTTAATGTTTTAACCTGGTTTATTTCTTTTCTTCCGGCCAGGTGAGGATACCACCTTGAGGATATTGTCTACTACGATTTCCCTCCACAGTTGTCATACAACTTGGTAGGCCGCCGGAAGGGCATCGTTACATTCGTGTGGCTTACGACATTCTGCTCATTGCAGTAGGGACAGGAATGATTGTGTATGCAATTCAGGATGTAAACAATATGTAGTTGATGTTGTGTAATGCCGTTATTTCAGAAATATTATTGAATTTCCCAAAGTATCATAATGCTCCATTTATTGTGATGTTTGGTTATGATCAAGGTTAAAATAATAAGAATCTCAAGCAGTGCGTTTGGATTAAAAACTTAAACTTACAAGGCACATCTTGGCCTAAGTTTATTCTGATTCACACCAGATGCGCAAAAGAGTTCTACTCAAGTTAGAACTCTAAGGCCGACTTCTTTGCTGGGATCTCCTCCGTTATACAGATCGGGTGCAACAATCCTTGAACAAGTGGCTTGGAAGTGGCTCTCAATGAAGTAAGTAGTTCGGAACGATAATTTACAAAAAAGCAAAGAGTCTATTCATTACTTGTTGACTAATGACACCTCAAAACAGCAAGTTCAGGAACTGTGAGGGCTCCGATGTGGTGTTTCTCACTGTTGTAATAACTTCAGCTAAGAGTTTTGAGAAACAAAATGTTCTACAAACGCCAAGGCGTTGTTCATGCTTCTGTTATTTCAGCGACTGGAAATTTAAGAAATGTGGCTCGTTGAAAAAACGAGTACAGCAAGATGTTCATATTTACTTGACCGCGCAACAATGTGGACAACCATAGGGAACATCAACTCATATCCTTTTTAAAAAAGGCTATGGCGTCATTGAATCGTTCTATTTCTCCATCGAAACTCTTCTGAAAGCGCATTGCCGCTTAATCACAGCAGCAGATGGGCTGAAATTCAGGAATGTGGACAACAGGCGACTTCTGTTCTCCGTTTTTCAGGGTGATGGTATATAATAACTGCTGGCTTGCTGGGAGATTGCAGATCAGACATTTTGTTCGAGAGAGTTGCTCAAAGAACAGCTTTCCTGCTGAATTATATACTTACAAACATTAACGGTTCCACTATGAATCCGTTTTAATGCTTGGCGTTTCTCTAACAAGTTCAGATCACGATGAATCGTTATCTTGAATACTATGAAATAATTGACCATTTCGACAAGACTTAGGGTTCCATCTTTCCAGCTAGTTCAGTAGTTTTTTTTTTTTTTTTTTTTTTTTTTTTTTTTTTTTTTTTTTTTTTTTTTTTTTTTTTTTTTTTTTTTTTTTTTTTTTTTTTTTTTTTTTTTTTTTTTTTTTTTTTTTTTTTTTTTTTTTTTTTTTTTTTTTTTTTTTTTTTTTTTTTTTTTTTTTTTTTTTTTTTTTTTTTTTTTTTTTTTTTTTTTTTTTTTTTTTTTTTTTTTTTTTTTTTTTTTTTTTTTTTTTTTTTTTTTTTTTTTTTTTTTTTTTTTTTTTTTTTTTTTTTTTTTTTTTTTTTTTTTTTTTTTTTTTTTTTTTTTTTTTTTTTTTTTTTTTTTTTTTTTTTTTTTTTTTTTTTTTTTTTTTTTTTTTTTTTTTTTTTTTTTTTTTTTTTTTTTTTTTTTTTTTTTTTTTTTTTTTTTTTTTTTTTTTTTTTTTTTTTTTTTTTTTTTTTTTTTTTTTTTTTTTTTTTTTTTTTTTTTTTTTTTTTTTTTTTTTTTTTTTTTTTTTTTTTTTTTTTTTTTTTTTTTTTTTTTTTTTTTTTTTTTTTTTTTTTTTTTTTTTTTTTTTTTTTTTTTTTTTTTTTTTTTTTTTTTTTTTTTTTTTTTTTTTTTTTTTTTTTTTTTTTTTTTTTTTTTTTTTTTTTTTTTTTTTTTTTTTTTTTTTTTTTTTTTTTTTTTTTTTTTTTTTTTTTTTTTTTTTTTTTTTTTTTTTTTTTTTTTTTTTTTTTTTTTTTTTTTTTTTTTTTTTTTTTTTTTTTTTTTTTTTTTTTTTTTTTTTTTTTTTTTTTTTTTTTTTTTTTTTTTTTTTTTTTTTTTTTTTTTTTTTTTTTTTTTTTTTTTTTTTTTTTTTTTTTTTTTTTTTTTTTTTTTTTTTTTTTTTTTTTTTTTTTTTTTTTTTTTTTTTTTTTTTTTTTTTTTTTTTTTTTTTTTTTTTTTTTTTTTTTTTTTTTTTTTTTTTTTTTTTTTTTTTTTTTTTTTTTTTTTTTTTTTTTTTTTTTTTTTTTTTTTTTTTTTTTTTTTTTTTTTTTTTTTTTTTTTTTTTTTTTTTTTTTTTTTTTTTTTTTTTTTTTTTTTTTTTTTTTTTTTTTTTTTTTTTTTTTTTTTTTTTTTTTTTTTTTTTTTTTTTTTTTTTTTTTTTTTTTTTTTTTTTTTTTTTTTTTTTTTTTTTTTTTTCCGCAAGCAAGGGCTAGTCAAATACGTAGGCCAATATTCTTAGAGTGATTCAAACGATTTCGACGGTTAGGTGATCTATACCCGAGAATTAGATTTACTCAGCTCAAGGATAATTATAGGTGCTGACGCAGAAAGAGGAAAAACCGATTCTAAACAGTATAACCTGGATGTGACTTTTGATAGCGCCTCCAATAAATACACCAGTTACACCAATGTTGGCATTGATGATGATTTTGAAATCACCACTAAAATGTATGCCCCAGATCTTCAGTTTGAGATCTCCCCCGTTGAAGACTTAAAACTGACGTTTGGAGGACGATATGATAGTGTCGTGTATGATGTTGACAGCAAAGTAGATGCTTCAAAAAGCGGTGATAAGGATTTCTCGAGGTTCTCCCCGAAGTTTGGTGGCGTATATCAGTTTTCACCAACGCTGAACACCTATTTCAACATATCCGAAGGCTTTGTTGTTCCCACAACGAGTCAGCTTCTTACTTCGAGCTGGGCGAATATCGACCTGAAATCTGAAACAGCCACCAACTACGAAGTGGGCCTGCGTTCCCTGCTCCTTGACTCTACAATTGATCTCGATGTCGCATTATACATGATGGATATCAAAGATAAGATCGTTGCCACTGACATAAACACCTACCTGAAAAAATATGAAAACGCCGGTGAAACTTCGCAAAAAGGCTTGGAAGTTATGGCGAGCTATTCGCCTGTGGACTTTGCCAGCCTGTCCCTGGCCTATACTTATGCGATAAATAAGTTTAAAGAGTATTCCCCCGGTGCAGATGATTATGGTGGTAACTACCTGCCCAGATCACCTAAACACCGAATCAATCTCAGGCTTAATATACGGCCGATTGCAGGCTTGGATGTCGAGCTTGAAATGGATACAATCAGTAAACAATATACCAATGATGCCAATACGGCGGATTATTCCAGGCCAACCTTATTTAATCTGCGGGCGAAATATGATTGGCAGAGATGGTCTTTCTGGACCTCATTGGAAAATCTGACGAACAAAGAATATTCCAGTTATGTCAGTTATAGCGAGAGTGATGCGACTTCCACATTATATTCTGGAAAGCCTCGCACGTTTTTTGCCGGTCTTTCTTATACCTGGCAAGGAGAGAAGTAATGTATCCGGTCCCCGGTGGTCTGGCTTTTCGAGTCTGTCTTACCTGTTTTCTTATTCACTTGTTTTCGCTGATGCCAGGAAACAATCTGTCCGCTAAAATCAGCGAACTGGAGCCGCTTCGTTTGTCATTACCGGGTGCCTCTGACACAGGTCCGGATTGTGAGCAACATCCTTCCGCACCTCCTCCTCAGGCAGGAAAAAAAGATAAAAGCAAAGGAGGGCGGCCAACGGTTACCATGGAGTCCGAACATCGGCCGGTTGGCAAACGGACGTATTCTTTTAATGAACTCCGCAGGCGTGCAGTTATCGAGTCTTACGTCAGACGCCCCAGCGGCAAGGTCATAGAGCCCGAACTTCACCTCGGCTACAAGCCGACGGTTTCTTTTTCGACTCCTTTTGGTGACGGACCTGTTCACGGAGCAAACAGCGTCTATGTTGTTGAGCAAGGGGTGGATGACAATGTTTTAATCATTAGAACCGCGAAGTGGATAACTATGCACCATAACTGCGGCTGGGGGCACAACGGTAAATTCGACAAAACCCTGACAACCCCGCAGCCTCTTGCAATTATTCCCTTCGAAATAGTTATCGATAAGCTCTGGGATACAAATTTTCATCTCAGTGTGACCTCGGGTGACTGGCTGGGAATAACCGTACTCTCCTATGGACAACCGGTCCCTGGAGCAACCATTTCGCTTTCGTCCGAAAAGGGATGGAGCAAACGGGCGGTAACCGATAAAGAGGGCAAAGCGACGATCCAGATGATCCGCGATTATTACCCTTCCCTATGGTCACGATTCAATCGGACTCACCGGGGCGAATTTTTGCTTACCGCACAATATCATGCGGATCAACAAGGCATTTTCAGAGGACACAGCTACCAACAAACAAGCTACATAACAACGTTTCCCTGGCAATATTCTCCCTCATCCAGAGACTACGCATCCTACGCATATGGTCTGGCTTTGGGGCTCGTTGGGATGACCGTTAGCGGTTTTGGAGTCTATATCTATCGCGAACGTCGCAGGAAACCATACAAAGGTATCAGTTTTGATGAATAAGCTCAGAAGGGCTGTTAACCGAGCTGATATAAGCCGATTTCGCTTCTATTTCCAGCTGGCGTCTTTCGGACTACTCGTTTATGGCGGCTACCTGGCCATAAACATTGGCGACCAGCTGCCGACTTTTGCTTGCGTTTTTGATGATGCCAGGGGAGGTTCATGCTATCTTCTGGGCCTGCAACATCAGATGGCCACCCCCTTCAAGAAGCTCTTCACCGGCAGGGGGATCGGCATTCTTATTGGTCTTTTTACCTTTGTCGGTTTTTTCATGCTCTTGAATAAGGCCTGGTGCGGCTACGTTTGTCCCCTGGGTACAATTCAGGATTGGATAACAAAAATCCGTACAAAAACCGGCATCCGTTATAGTGCCTATTCTGCTCCGACATTTAACAAACTGAGAACCATAAAATATCTGCTGCTGGTGCTGCTCATTCTCATTCCCATGGGAATAGGCAACAGCATTGCCGGGTTACCGATGCTCAGCCATGATTTTGGTGTGCCCTTTTGCATGATTTGTCCTGGCCGAACTGTGCTGCCGCTTTTTAACGGTGATATTAGCCAAATGGCAGTTGATTTCAGCTCAATAACCAAAATGGTTCTTTCATCACTTGGACTGATTATTACCGGGATGTTTTTCGCCGGTGCATTTGTCAAAAAGCGATTTTTTTGCCTGTTTTGCCCAATGAGTGCGTTGCACTACATTTTTTCCAGGGCAAGCTTGTTAAGGCTCACCAAGAACGCTGACAAATGTACCCGATGTGGAAATTGCTTTAGGTCTTGTGATGTTGGTATCAGGGCTATTGCCGATGATCTTGAACATACAAATATCGTCAAGGACGACTGCATGATGTGCCTGAAATGTGTTGAAGTTTGCCCAGAAGAAAGATGCCTGCAGGTCACCTTTGTCGGGCTACCGGTATTTGAGTCAACGGTGGAAGGTTTTTTTAAGCGATCAACGAGGAAAATCAATGAAAAATGAAAGGGCCGAGGCTGTTCAACAAACAACCCGTCTTCATCTGGGCATGGAGGCTGTGGAAACCATAAGACAGCTCGAAGAGTTCCCCGATAATCCAATATCTATGAGATATTTTTATGATTTTTTCCGCAAGACATTTACAGGTGAAGCCAGGCTGCCTGAAACTAAAAAGATCATAGGCACCATGTGTGTGCAGGTTCCCGACGAGTTGATCTCTGCAACAGGATCGATGCCCTTCAGGTTGTGTAGCGGAGCCTATGCGTATGATCAGATTGGAGCTGATTTCATGCCGGCAAAATCATGTCCAGTTGTCCGTGCTACTTCAGGTATGGTGCAGATCAACCAAGAATTGTGGAAAGACAAGTTCGCGGCGGTGGTAATTCCCACAACCTGTGATCAAAAGAAAAAAGCAGCAGAGCAGATCGGCGACTCGTCATACAATGTTTACTCCCTGGAGATGCCATCAAGTAAGGAAAGTGATGCGGCAAGGTTTTACTGGCAGGAATCGGTAAAACAATTTGCCCTGGATTTGCAAAAGCTCACTGGAAAAAAAATTACCGGTGAAAATCTCAAAAAGGCCATTGCCAAAAAAACCGAGGCCGCCCGACTCTACAGAAGGCTCCATGAACTTAGGAAATCCGATGCACCAGTTATTTTCGGCAAGGATATGCTTCTGGTCACAAACAGTTTTTTCATGGACGACATAGATAATTGGATTGCAGCGGTAAAAGCACTCCTGGTAGAGCTGGAAGACCGCAGTACACAAAAGATAAAGATCCTTAGCGACAATGCTCCGAGGATTCTACTTACCGGTTCTCCTCCTATTTTCCCCAATATCAAGGTACCAATTCTGGTGGAACAGTCGGGCGCTGTTATTGTGGCCGATGAGGTTTGCAGCTCGTCACGCCTCTTATACGATGCGGTATCCTACGATGAAGAAAACCTGATCGATATGATTCCCGCCATTGCCGACAGGTATCTAAAACCATGTACCTGTCCCTGTTTAAGCCCGAACAACGACAGGAAAAGAAAACTGGTTCAATTGGTGCACGATTTTAAGGCGGACGGTGTCGTCTACCAGGCTTTTTCCGGATGTTTGCCCTATGAAATGGAACAGATGCAGATAGCAAAAGTACTGGAACAGGCAAACGTCCCCATGCTCTATGTTGAAACCGACTACAGCCCTGAGGACCAGGGGCAATTGTCGACAAGGATAGAAGCCTTCATCGAGTCTATCAAGATGAGAAAGAGAAAGCAGCGGGGTGGAACAGGTTCAGCGACCAGGAGATCTTGATATTATGCACTATTTTGCCGGAATTGATATCGGCTCAACTACAATAAAGATTGTTCTGATCGATGAAGAAGAGCATCTGGTCACTGAATATGTCTGTCCCACGGGCAGCCACTTCCATAAGCATGCACTCGCGGCTTTTTATCATATTCTCGGACAAAATAATATATCCATTGATGATGTATCATATATTATTTCAACAGGATACGGGAGGAAATTGTTTAAAGAAGCGGATGACTCAATCAGTGAGATTTCCGCCAATGCTGCGGGTGCCGGAAAGTGCGCTTCTCTAGTTGGTAGGGTCTCAACAATTATAAACATTGGTGGGCAGGATTTAAAAATTATCTCGCTGGACAACGACGGCCACGTCAAAAATTTTGCCATGAACGACAAATGCGCTGCCGGTACTGGTCGTTTTCTTGATATGATGGCGCGTAATCTGGAGGTGGAAGTAGAGGAACTTGGAAACCATCATCTCAACTCCACAGGCGTTCCTCTGACCATAAACAGCACATGTACCGTATTTGCCGAATCTGAAATCATTGGACTGCTTGCGGGTGGCAGTGGCAAAGCTGAGATAATCGCCGGTATCCATTATTCCATTGCCAAAAGGGTAGTACGCCTCTCCAAACGGGTGGGCCCCCTTGGGGAAGTAATTTTCTTCGATGGTGGTCCAGCCATGAACAAGGGCTTAATACGGGCACTTGAAGATGAGTTAATGCACGAAATAGTGGTGCCCGAAAATCCTCAGATAACAACGGCATACGGTGCGGCGCTTATCGCCCGTGAAAACTTTCACTATGGCGGTGGATCTTACACCGATGGATGAGCAATTCAGCCTTTTTTTACTGGGAATGGTCTATGGAACCACAGTTTGCAGTTTTTCTTGCCTGCCCTATTTCGGGCCATACCTGATAGGCACCGGCACTGGTTTTAAAGACGGGGTAGTTTCGGCAGGCGCGTTTGCCATCGGTAAAATATGTATGTATTCAACCTTGGCCGGTGCGGCAGCACTGTTTGGTCAAACCTTGACCGTCACTCCAACCCTTAAGCAGATTATGGGTCTTGTTTTGCTGGCTGTGGCCTTTACTGTGCCCTTTGTCACAAGGGGCGGTTGCCAGAAACAGTCACAAGTTGTCGGCAAACGGTGGTCAATGTTCCTTCTGGGGTTAGTATCAAGCATCATACCCTGCCCGCCGCTTGCTGCAGTGTTTTTGTTGGCGGCTCAGCAGGGAACTGTGTTGGAAGGCGTAATGTATGGTTTTTCTTACGGTCTGGGCCTGGTAGTATCGCCAATGCTGCTTGTCGGCGGTGGCTTTGCTCTTATATCACATAAAATCAGGCTGGAGTTAAGAGAGTATGCCCCATATATGCAGAAAATTGCCATGAGCATCATGATAGTTATAGCAGTGAAAATGATTTGGTAAGAGGATTTACGATGTAACAAATCTGTAGACTGGGCTACTTACTGTGTCTCATTAAACGGAGTCTTTTAGAAGGGAGATCTAAGTAACATGGAATGGCTTCATTATGCAGTTGATTATGGAATAATTGGCCTGCTGGTCGTAATGAGTATAATAGCATTCTCCATTGGTATAGAAAGATATCTAGTATTCAAGAACGTGAGCATAGAAGATTATGACAACAGGAAAAGCCTGGAGCTTCATTTAACCCAAAAGCTTCATATCATTGCCATTATCGGCAGCAATGCACCATATATAGGACTTTTGGGCACTGTTTTCGGCATCATGCTCACTTTTTATACCATGGGTAATTCCGGATTTATGGACACTGGCAAAATCATGATCAGTCTTGCCCTGGCCCTTAAAGTAACCGCTGTGGGGTTACTGGTGGCCATCCCCGCTGTCGCAATGTACAACTTGCTGCTTCGTAAAGTCAAAGTCCTGATTATGCAATGGGAGATAAAGGATGGAAGATAAGGGATTTGACAACATCAATATTATTCCACTGGTCGACGTCATGCTGGTGTTATTGACCATAGTATTAACCACTACAACTTTTATTGCAGTGGGTGCAATGTCTCTTGAACTGCCGAAGGCGCAGAACAGTAATACCGAAATCGCCAAGGTAATAATTATTGAAATCGACAAAACAGGGGCTATCTACCTTGATCAAGTACCCAAAACTATTCTGCAGCTGAAACTGTCCCTCACTGAATTGGAAAGGTCTCAATCTGTTCTTATCCGTGCAGACAGGGATATAGCCCTGCAGATCTTTGTCAATGTAATGGATACGGTAAAAGGATTAGGGTTCACCAAAGTGAGTCTGCAAACAGAATCGATGACATGAACCATCATTTGTTGCTTCGAGGGTTTAGGTTCTCTTTCCTCCTTCATG
This sequence comes from uncultured delta proteobacterium, assembly GCA_963796255.1. GTDB lineage: Bacteria > Desulfobacterota > Desulfobulbia > Desulfobulbales > Desulfocapsaceae > Desulforhopalus_A. Next base: position 379,469 of record CAWCLE010000001.1, read on the forward strand.
GGATCGTTTTGCTCTTAATTGTATACGTGGGAAATCTTCTGCCCAAAGTTACTCCCCCCCTAAAAATAGATTTCTCCATTGAAAATGACTGTACGGCTTCTTCTTCAGGTGAAAGTTCTAAAAAACTTCCCGAGCCAGCCATGGAAAGAGAGCATCCAAAGCCGCCAATAAAAAAAGCCCATCCTGTAAACAAACCTCGCCTGGTGGAAAAAAAATCTAAGGAGATCAAACCAAAGCAAGTGGAGCCCGCATCAGTAAAAGCAGAACTCCAAATACCTGTGCCTAAGAAATTAGTTCCTCTGCAAACAAAAAAACGGATAGTGGTTGAAGAAAAAGCATCCGTTGGTGCAGTTGAGCAATTCACTGAATCGATTCCAGTTCAAGTCCAACCAAAAGAGATCGAACCAACCGATGTCGGAGGTGCAGAAAAAGTATTTTTCACACCTCAGGATGTTCCCACCTTCATTCCACCGACTACACCAGTAATCCAAGCCCAATCACCGTCACCAAAGGAACAATATATAAAGGCTAATTTGTCCTTTATTAGAGATGCTGTCGAGCGCGAAACCCGCTATCCGGATATGGCCCGCAGAATGGGCTGGGAGGGCAAGGTTATAATTGCCTTCATAGTCTGTACCGATGGTTTGGTCGAAGACATTCGGGTAATTAAAAGCTGTGGTTTTAAAGCCCTTGATGAAAATGCTATCAACACAATCAAGCGATGTTCCCCCTTTCCCCAACCTCCCATAAGGGCTGAGGTAACTCTGCCTATCACCTACAGGTTGAACTAGGAGGCTGTCAATTATTCAGCTCAGCCTCTTACCTAAACTGCTAACCGCCGAAGGTGACATGTTTCTACTCCGTTTTTCCAAATATATAGATATAATGGTTAACACTTAGGCAAAAAAGATCTGCCTACCTTGTCAGTGTGGATTAAGTTGAAAGAAGCATCAATCAACCCAGAGCCACGCTCCACCTGGGTCAGACGACGGTTTCCCATCTACGTCACGGTACGCTGTAATATCTCAAATATTTATTCCGATAACCGCCTTGCGTCAACTGTATTTCCTATCCTGCTATTGTCCTTTTCTGAAAGTCTTTTTATCTTCGCTCTGGCCTTGGTCAATTCCTTCTCGACGGAGTCCTTTCCGCGTCGGAGATCTGCGTAGTTTCGCAATAAATCTTCCTCGCAGGAATTCATAACCGCTATTTCCTTTCGTGCTTCAGCCAGTTCATTCTGCAGTCGCGGCATATCGGTGTGGAGAGCTTGCGCCTTTTTGAGCATTTTGTCGGCATTGCGTTCTCTGGTGTAAGCATCGTTGGCATATTTCTCGCTGATCTCGATCGCCTCCTTTGATGCCTTATCTATGGCAAATTTCCGTCTGGCATATTCTCCAAAAGGGTACCCGAGCATTGCACCGATGATGATCAGGGGCCATCCTTGTCCAACCGCCGGCCAGCCTGTTGCAACCGTCTTCAAAAATAGGGCATCGGTTCCTTTTCCATGGTCAAGCAAGACCAATGCGTAGCCATTCTCGGAAACCGGCGGATCGACTGGTGCCAAACGGAGTACACCGAGGGTGGGTACCACCCAGAAAAACAGCCAGCTAATGGCAGCAAGAAAGCTTGCGACGACAAGAGTTCTGATGATTTTCATCTGAGATAGGCCTCCGTGGTCTTCTTATCAAAATGGCCGACCTCCTGGGCAAAACTGTGCTTCGTGCCTCGTCATATCGCATGCCGCTGTACTGCAACTCATGCATTCGCTCTTGGGCTCAACCAAAGGTGGTCGATGGGAGGTGATCGAAAATAACGATGATTCTCCCGGTGCTGAAGTTGGGGGAGGAGATACAAAACAGAGTTAAGAATAAGCACGAATTTGTTGGTACATTTGTTGGTACTTTAAAAATATAAAACAAATATAATTGTATGATATCAATACCATATTGATGTTGTTCGAATCCCTTCTTCCGCCATATCAGAGTCTTGTTGTGTCAAGTTACTTCTCAAAACCCGATTTTTGCTGCCGATTACACCGACGTTTAGACTTAGGGCAAATGATAGCTCTATCCGTGTACTTCGTTGTCAGAACCACACTCGTGTCCCAGCGGCTGCTGAAATGTAAGTTATTTGGGTAATTTAAATTCTATTTGATTGTTGCAATAGCAAGAGGCAAGGAAAACTCTACCTTCTCTTCATAAAAAGATGGTCACCCCACCAGCAAGTTAAAAAGTCAGCCATCATTTTTGTTTGTACTCCTATAAGCGAGGAATTCGTTATCATTGTCTTGTGCCAGGCCGTTAAGGCCTCATGAAATGTCAGATCCGCCAAAGCCTGGTTTGATAGCAGAGTCCGATAATATAAAGCCGTGTCAGGGATTGGCAGATAACCAGTGGCGACTCGCAGCGGGAGCTCCGCTAACAACAGTTGCCCAAGGTACTTCTCCATCGCTTCCGACATTGAAAATCCGGGCGAGATATCAGCCAAGACCCCCTCAAGGGTAAAGAAAGCTTTGCGAAAAAGGATGAGTTCTGATGGAAAGACCAAGCCTTCCATGGTCAATTCAGCCATGAGCGTGAAAGCCATTTTCAGCGGATCGCTCTGATGATCCTTCAATGCGATAAAGCCAGTGACGCACTCTTTGATCCGCTCTGGGGAAGATTTCGGACCTGTCCTGATTATCATCAGATGGATCGCCTCACAAATCCTTTTTACATCGTCGGTCCTGATCCCGACCATCATCTCCATTATGTGGCTGCGCTGATTCCTCGTCAGGTGCCCTGCGAGTGTCCAGTCAATCAGGGCGATACCGAAATCGTTTGAAGCTCTAGCTGGGACTGCAAGGATATTACCTGCATGTGGGTCGCCATGAAACAAAGCTGTTTCTTTCATGGAAAAGAGCGGCAAACAGATAATTGCTTCAAAGGTCAGATTCGCCAGGGTTTTCCGCTGATCTTGGGAAATTTCTGCATCGGTGATCCTTCTCCCGTCAATGAACTCCATAGAGGTAATGGTTGGTGCACAAAATGACAATAGTTTGGGAATCTGTACGCCGTGCACATTACTGTAGATTTGGGCCGCCTCAATCATGTTTTTCTGCTCGGCAGTCAGGTCGATTTCACGCACCAGATCGTCGCGGACCTCGTTAAAAAGATCCACAACCATCATATCCTGCAATCCATAAATTTCCTGGTTGTTCTCGAAAAATTCGGCTACGTCTTCAAGAATACGTAATTCTTCCAAAAGATATGCTTCTATGTTAGGCTTGAGCACCTTGAACACTCCTCTTGACGTGCCCTTTACTTTTTTCGTTTGCCAGGTAAAGGGGAGGACAGCGGCGACACTTGCCTCGGCAAGAATATCGGCGGCGAGAGAAATCTGATGGGTTACGTCGATTTCAGCCAGCCATCCAACAAGGTGTTGTACCAACTCAGATATATCGGTCCCGTATCGTCCCTTTTCCAGATGGACGAGCCATCCTTTCAACCTGGGATCAAGCCCGGGATTCCGAGCAATAATTTGGCCAAGTTTATGCAGGGTTGGAAAGTGAAGGGCAAGATCCAGCAATCGCTCTCCGGTTTCACTATCGGCCTGAAGCCTTGCCTGGCAGATAATTGCTTTGCGTAATCTGGGATATGATATTTTGGATAAAAAGAAGACAATACCATCCCGGACCATTGGACCGAAACGGACAAGGCTGACGGGCATAGCTTTTTCGGGAAGGGCAAGCGCGACAAGGTGTGTTGCGGACATTTGGCAAAAAGCCTGTTCTCCCATTGAGAGAACCATCACATCCAGATGCTGAATTAGTTGTTCTTCACTCGCGTTTTGAAATGCACGGAGAAGAGCGGTCTGGTCAGAGAAAATCATCGTCTATAGATCACCAAAGAAGATGAATAAACTGTAATTTACCAGTTACAGGCGGGCACTCCACAGATAATTTCAGCTTCACATAACAGCATTGACAAATATTTTTTCCGCTGGGTAAAATCCTCTTTGGGGCCAAAACCGAAATAGGCCACGAGACATACGCCGATAATCAAGAAACCAAGCCAGATAGCCAGATAATCCTCTTTCTTCCAGAGATCAGACCAGCTGCTGCCCTGATCAACAACAATGTTTGTGTCTGTCTGAGCCATTATTGGTCTCTCTTTGTGGTTAAAGTTTTATCAGGTCTCTCGACTGCATTGTTATTCCGATATATACAAAAGAACTGTCAGCTCTCAATAAAATAAAATAGGATTATCGATGACCTCGCGAGGGACTATTTTACCGGTAATAGAGGCTCGGGCTGCCCATGGTTAAAAGTGCCTTATGCAGGTTTCGCCGGAACTCGCGACGATCCCATATGCCTTGAATATGCCCTCGTTTCAGGGCGTTTTTGGCCGAATGATAGTCGGGCGGAATATCCGCGCCGGTCGTTTCCCGGATGACCCGTGGCCCGGCAAAGCCGACCCGGCTTGAGCGGATGGCAAACTGGTAGGGCGAGCAGCCCAGGAAAGAGGCGAGTGGCCCGGCGTAGGAGTTATTATCGTAGACCACCAGGTATAATCCTCCGGCATCGATATATTCCCGCACCGCCATGGTGCATTTAGGCATCTGGGTGACTCCCAGGGTTCCTTCCTGGATGCGGATGCCGCCGGTGGTGTGGATATAAGCCAGAAATGGCCGTTTCTTGCGTTTGGCAAGGGCGCAGGCCTGGGCAAACTTTTCCCCTTCGGCGGAACCCACCGTGCCGTTGCGGAAGTCGGAATAGAGCATGGAGACAATGATCTGAATGCCGTTAATTTTGGCATGAAAGGTCATATTCCCCGAGCGTTTGCCGGTCTTATCCTTGGCTCGCTGCAGCCGCTCGGTAAAGCCGGTATAATTGAGCGGATTACCGGAGGTTATTTCATTGTTGAACGGGGTAATCGAATTGGGATCGAAAATATTTTTCAGATACCATTGATGTTCCAGCGGGAAATGGTGCCCGCAGGTCTCGCAGACACCGGCAAATTCGCCATACAGATCCGGTATCCAGAGATCTTTGCAGCCATATTTCTCGGCATTGGGACAGCTCACCGTCCGATCGATATTGGCCAGCGGGCTGGTGTAGGTGTCGGTCAGTTCCAGCGGATCTACCCGTCTTGTCTGGTTCTCCTGGGGAGCGCCGCCACCGGTGTAGGTAATCAGCCGCTGGGATTTTTCGGTCTTTTTCTTGCCGAACAGGTCGATGAAGGCGGTTATCGGTTCGGTGATGCGTTTGAGCATCACCGTGCTCTCCCCTGATACATCGCTCAATACTTTTTTGACCTGGCGCTTGTGATTTTTCATGATATCGTAGCGCAGGGTGTAATAGACCTTTTCGGTGCTTACCTTGGCCAGGTTATAGATGCCTTCCTCTGCTTCCGCCTGGCCCATAAAGCCGTTTTTGCCCATCGCCAGATATTTTCTGGAGCGGGTACTGAGCAGCCGTTTAATTTCTTCTCTGTTTAAATCCCACGCCACCTCGAGCTGGAGTTCTTCTTCATCGGCGGGTTTATGCTTTTTTCGGCGGATTTCATAGGTGCGCAGGGCACTGAAACTCTTGGTTGCCAGAACGATCTTGTCGGTTGCCCGGAGCATTTCCGCGCGCAGCTTGGCAAAAAAAGCAAAGTCGTCTCTTCTGGCGCCAAGCCGTGGTTCATAGATGATGCGGTCAATGGTCTTTTTTCCCAGGTTATCTTTCGCGGTTAATTTAAGCCGGTCGGCACAGACTTCGATCAGTTCCTTGGGAACCTTGGAACCTTCGCGGATTTTACCCTCAATAGCAGCCGCCCCTTCCGGAGAGATGACCGAATAGTAGCCGTGGGAGGCCATTATGCGATAATCGGACAGGCCGATGGCCTCGGCGCCTCCCGAGCCGCCTTCAGAGATCATCGAAATCATCGGTACCCTGAGCTTGGTCATGGCATAGATATTTCTGGCGATCTGCTGCGCCGCACCTGAGCCTTCCTCAACCGGGTAGGAGCCTGGGGTGAAGATATAAAAATGGATCGGTATGCCCTCGGTCTCGGCAACCTTCATATAACGCAGGGCTTTTTCGTTGCCCTGGGGCTTGCAGGAACCGCCGTTGCGGAATTCTTCGCCATGCCCGGTCTCCTGGCCAATGACCATGACCGAGGCGGTATACGGTTTATTCTTGATCCGTCTGGTCATGGTGGCTTTGGCGCAGATCATCGCCGGATCGACATTGGTGTCGCCTTCGCCGCCGAGTTCGGTATAGTCCTCGTAAACATTTTCCAGGATGTCTTTGAGGGAAAAACGCTGGATGGACCGAACGATCCGCACCCTTTCCATCGGGGTGAGATGTTCTTCCGCCCGTTCCTCAAGAAAAGTAATCGATTCATTAAGCTTACGGATCTCTACCGCCAATTTTTCTTCGGTCAGATCGTAGACGGAGTGCTTGAGCTGGTCGCAATTTTTCTTGAAACCATCGAGATTCCCCCAGTTGGAGAAGTCCTTTATCTGGAGCAGGTAATTGATCCGCTCTTCTATCTTGCCAAGCTGCTTGAGTAATTCTTTCATGTTACAACGATGATTTTCTATAGAGAGTCGATTGCCCGGCAGACTAAAAAGCCAGCAGACGATCCAGATTATTTTTAAGGTAGACGAGATTGGTGATAATCGGATTATTGTGTGAATCCGTGCCGCGGATGATGGTCTCATCGATAAAGCGGGCCGCTTTCAACTTGGCGTCGTCCATCGAATCGCCCCAGACCAGAGCCAGTGCCAGGTTCGGGTCAAAATCGCTGGGGATGGGATACGGCCGGTCGCTGGGCACATGGGTATAGACCACCGACCAGGGATACTGGGGAAAGGTGAATTCGGTGATAGTGCCGATCCAGGGGGCAAAGCCACGCCGGGTATCTTCGGCGACGATACGCAGTTCAATGGCGGCGCCCTTGAATTTCACCGCGCTCTGTTTGTAGCCGATACGGTTGCCCAGCCCCAGGCGAATCTGTTCCCGAATGAGATTGGGCTGTTCGCCGCCGATATAGCTGATCCTGGCCGAGATATCGTTTTCTACCTGGATCCTCGTATTGACCTCAAGCAGATAGGGCTGGCCGGATCTGCTGATGATCCACTCCCAGGTGCCGACGTTATCATATTTGACATAATCAGCCAGTTTGAGAGAGTATTTGACAATCTGGTCGAGGAGTTTGTTGCCGTCAAAATCGTATTCGAAACAGGAATCGTCAAAACCCGGTGCTGCTTCAACGCGCTTCTGGCGTCCGGTGGATTGGATGGTGCAGTTTCTTGAACTGAAATGGATTCGTTCACCATACTTTGAGCAGACGAGCTGTACTTCCAGGTGGTTGTAATCACGCAGGCACTGCTCGATGAGCACGCCGCCATCACCAAACTGCCTCTTGGCGTAGTTCTGCAGCTGTCGATAGACCCGACGGAACGGTTCGATCTCGGTCACCTCTTCGATACCCATGCCACCGCCGCCGGCCGCTGCCTTGACCAGAATTGACGGGTTGGTTATTCCGGCCTGGCGCTGGTCCTCGAGAAGTCCCGCGGCAATTTCTTCGGCTTCCATCTCATTATAGATAGGGGCGTCGGTGCCGGGAATGGTGGGGATGCCGAGTTTATTGGCAACTCGCTTGGTGTTGATCTTATCGCCAAGGTCCCTGATCACCTGCCAGTTAGGGCCGATAAAGGTGAGAGGCCGATCGCGAATGGTTGCCCGTCTGGCGAAACGAAAATCCTCTGAAAAGAACCCGTAACCCGGGTGGATGGCGGTGCAGCCGCTATAATCGGCAACGGCGAAAAGATCATTGGGTTCGGTGTAACTGGTAATGCGCCAGGCGTTCTGGTCCGGACCGCTTACGATATTGCGGCGCACGTGCTCAGAATCCTTGTCTGCTTCGGTGTAGACAACCACATAATCAAGATCAAGATCCTTGCAGGCATTCATGATCCGGATAGCTATTTCACCGCGATTGGCAATGAGAACCTTTCCTTCCAAACTGTTCCTCGTAAAGTCTTGCTGCGTTAGTTAATAGAAATGTTTTCCTGTTATTTCTTGCAAATACACAATTGTTAGACTATATGAAATCGACGCTACTATATCCATGTGGGGCAGAATAGAAAAGAAAAATCAGAGGACCCCCGCCGGTTTTGCCGTCGATGGGGGGCTCTACGGTGTAAATCGCTCTTTTCTGCTTGACAGTATCGCCTGGTTGAACGCTAATGATCCTGAGTGTTTGTCAATAGGATATTGATTTTTTTGTCCGTGTTGTTATCTGTCTTAATACATATTAACTTTTTTCACAGGCAGATTTCTGCTCTGCCATCCACCTAACTAGCGATTGTTAGAATAGAGACTGCCGCATCCACAAAATGGACCACGACACAGAAGCTGAACTGCAGCAACTTGACCAGGGGAAAAGCTTTTTTCAGAGACTGCTTGCCATAATTACATTCAGAAAACCAGGTACCAAGGAAGATCTTGAGCACGATATCCAGGAACTGCTGGAAGAAGGAGAAGAGCATGGTCTGATCTCGCAGCTCGAAGAGAGAATGATTAATTCCATCCTCGAGTTTCGTGAAACATACGCCTCCGAGATTATGACCCCGGCGGCGGAGGTAGTCTCTTTTGATGAATCGGCGCCGATGTCCGAACTTATTGAAATTGTCACAGAGAGCGGTTTTACCCGTATCCCGGTATACCGGGAGAATGCCGACCGGGTTATCGGTGCTATCCATGCTAAAGACCTTTTGCGGCTCTGCTCCCGGCCAGAAGCGGAGCCCGTTGATCTGGCCAGTTATCTGCGGCCGGTCTATTTTATCTCGGAAAAAAAACCGATTGTCGATTTGCTGCGCGAGTTCCAGAAACGAAAAGTGCATATGGCCATGGTCACCGATGAGTTTGGAGCGGTGCGCGGCCTGATCACCCTGGAAGATATTCTGGAGGAGATTGTCGGAGAGATAGATGACGAGTATGATGAAGATGAGCATACCCTGGAAGTGATCGATGAGCATACCATCCAGATTCATGCCTGGGTTGATATTGAAAAAATTGAGGATCATTTTTCTATCGAACTCCCGGAAGGGCCTTATGAATCGGTAGGCGGTCTGGTGATACATGTTCTGGGGCGACTGGCGGTCACCGGGGACAGCGTCGAAACCGCGGGATTTCGCTTCGACGTACAAAGCGCCGATACCAGACAGATTAAGATGATTCGGGTAAGCCGGATTCTCCCCCAGAGCGACTAATTACCGTGGCGTTTTTTCGCAGCACTTCTTTCCTGTTACCTGTTTTGACCAGCCTGCTTCTCTGGCTTGCTTTCCCCGGAGGTGGTGAGGTCTGGTTTATACTCTTTATTGCCCTTATTCCCCTGTTGGCTGTTTTGCCCTTACGAAATGGCCGGGCGGCTTTTATGGCCGGTCTTTGCTGCGGCCTGGTCCACTTTACCCTGCTCCTGTACTGGATTGTTATTGTCCTGGATAAGTATGGCGGAGTGCCCTGGTTTTTCGCGGTACTCGCCCTGCTTTTACTGGCGCTGTATATGAGCGTGTATGTTGCGTTGTTCGCCGTTATGGCCCGGTGTATTCTCCTGGCATATCCTGCTGCCCTTGCGGTGTGGCTGCTGCCTGCTCTGTGGATAGGCCTCGACTGGCTGCGGTGTCTGCTGTTTACCGGTTTTCCATGGATGGATATCGGCTATGGGCTGTTTGCCGTACCAGCTCTTATCCAGGTTGCCGATCTTGTCGGGCACTACGGGGTGAGCTTTTTGATCGTTTTGGTCAACACCTGCCTGATGCTCCTGTTTCGAATGATAGCTGTTCAAAAACACACTCTTGCCGACTATCTCGTGGTGCTTGTGCCGGTGCTCTGTTTGCTTGGCGGCGTTGGAATTTATTCGGTCCAGCGCCTGGCGCAGCTCGAGCAGCGAGAGGCTGCCCTTAAAGCACCGCAAATTACCGTGGGAATTGTGCAGGGCAATATAGAGCAGGATGTCAAGTGGTCACCGACCCAGCAGCAGGAAACGGTTGATAATTACCTGCTGCAGACCAGATCGCTTTTTGATGCCGACCCGCCGTCGCTTGTAGTTTGGCCGGAGACGGCTCTGCCTTTCTTTCCCTTGGGCAATAGCCATATGAAACCGCTCAAGGAACTGGTTGCCGGCAAGAATTTTGCTCTTTTGACCGGAGCTCCGTGGTATGAGGTTATCGACGTCAAAGCAAAACTGGTACATTATTATAACAGTTCCCTGCTCCTGGTACCTGACGGCAATTTCGCCGGCAAATATCATAAAACCCATCTGGTTCCTTTTGGTGAATATATTCCGCTGCGGAAATTTTTACCATTTCTGGCGCCGCTGGTTGAAGCGGTGGGAGACTTCAGTGTCGGTACAATCGAGCAACCACTGGCCTGGCAACAGGCAAAGGCTGGAGTGCTGATCTGTTTTGAGTCGGTATTTCCGGAACTATCGCGACAATGGGTATTGGCAGGAGCAAATATGCTGGTTAATTTGACCAATGACGCCTGGTATGGTAAATCAAGTGCCCCGCATCACAGCCTGGCTATGGCGGTGCTCCGAGCGGTGGAATCAAGGCGCAGCCTGGTTCGATCGGCAAATACCGGCATATCCGCCTTTATAAATCCGACGGGGACCATCACCAAACAGTCAGAATTGTTTGTCCCTTGGGCACAAACTTCGCACGTAATTCTCTCTAACGAGTTGACTTTTTGGGCACGCTTTGGCTATCTCTTTGCTCCTTTATGCCTCTTCGTCGGTCTTCTCGGCGGGTTGGTGGCGACGAGAAGACGATAAGTAAAATAATGAAAATTAAAAACGCAGGCGATAACTATGGCTATTGAAACCGGTGCAGCAGTCTCCAGACAAAAACTCATTGATTTGAAAGTTCGTATGCTTGCTCTTAAGGAGCATCTTTGACTTAGCCGCCAAAAAAGACCAGCTCGAGGCGTTAGAGCGACAGACGCTCGCCCCCGGATTCTGGAATGATGCCGAGGCTGCGACGCACATTCAAAAGGAACTCGGCCAGCTACAGGAAGTTGTCAACGACTGGAATGCGCGTTGGAAAGAGCTGGAGGATACCGAGCTCTTCTTAGAAATGGTCATGGAGGAGAAAGACGTTGAACTTGAGCAGGAGATTGCCGAAAAAATTGTCGCCATGGGTGAGGCCCTGGCTCTGGCTGAGCTGGAGTGTATGTTCAGCGGCGAGCATGACAACAGCAACGCCATCATGTCCATCCATGCAGGTGCCGGGGGAACCGAGGCCCAGGACTGGGTGGAAATACTCATGCGCATGTATCTGCGCTGGGCCGAAAATCGAGGCTTAAAGACGGATATTCTCGATTATTTGGCCGGCGATGAGGCCGGCACGAAAAGTGTCGCCATCATGTTCAAGGGCAAAAATAGTTATGGCTATCTTCGCTCTGAGCTGGGAATTCACCGACTGGTCCGTATTTCACCCTTTGATGCCAGTGGACGTCGGCATACATCCTTTGCCTCGGTAATGGTCTTACCCGAGCTGGATGATTCCATTACGGTCGATATCGATGATAAGGATTTGCGCATCGATACCTATCGCTCCAGCGGGGCGGGTGGACAGCATGTCAACAAAACCGATTCCGCTATCCGCATCACCCATCTGCCGACCGGTATCGTTGTCCAGTGCCAAAACGAACGTTCCCAGCATAGCAACAAAGCGACGGCCATGAAAATGCTCACCGCCCAACTCTATGAACTGGAAAAAGATAAGCAGGAGGCACAGAGTGAAGGTTTATCCGGCGACAAAAAAGGCATCTCCTGGGGCAGTCAGATTCGTTCTTATGTGTTGCAACCTTACCGGTTAATCAAGGATCATCGTACCGATCACGAGACCGGCAATGTCGATGCGGTGCTGGATGGTAACCTCGACCCTTTTATCAAGGCCTATCTGCTGCTTGGGAAGTAAATCAACCGCAGAACATAATGCAAAGGCCGAGTGGGATACAAGTCGGCCTTTTAAAAAGCCTTTACAAGGCCATCTTCTTTGATGATCTCGTAAAAAGTTTTATTTCCCGATGGCTAAGTAAAAAACTTCATATGCGAGGCGCGCAAAATTTATATCATTTCGGCGTACTATAGTACGTCGTAATGATATAAATTTTGTAGCAACGAAGCAGATGAAGAGTTTTTACGACGCCATCCTATTTGAGGACTTCTGCAACCGGAGTATGATCCAGCGCAAAAGCTTCCGCAACTGCCCTATAGGTAATTTTACCGTTAACAATATTTAAGCCGAGAGCGATTTCTTCATTTTCTTGAGCACTCTTTTTCCAACCTTTATTAGCAATCTGAACGGCATAGGGCAGCGTCGCGTTGGTTAAGGCCAGAGTTGAAGTGATGGCAACCGCTCCGGGCATGTTGGCAACACAATAGTGCACCACGCCGTCCACAGTGAAGACCGGTTCGTCATGGCTGGTTGCCTTTGAGGTTTCAAAACAGCCGCCCTGATCAATGGCCACATCGACCATGACTGCCCCTTTTTTCATGCCCTTAAGCATATCTCTGGTCACCAACTTAGGCGCCTTGGCACCAGGGATAAGGACGGCGCCAATAACCAAATCGGCTTTGGCCAGCAGTTCGCGCAATTTCGGTTTACTGCTCATAATCGGAAAACAGTTGCTGGGCATGACTTCGCGCAGGTAGCGCAGACGATCAAGATTGGTGTCGAGGAGATACACCTTGGCGCCAAGCCCACAGGCCATAAGCGCCGCGTTGACACCGACGACCCCGCCGCCGATAACCACCACGTTACCCGGTTCAACTCCGGGAACTCCACCCATAAGAATACCCCGGCCGCCCTTGGTCATCTGCAGGTAATTGGCGCCTTCCTGGGCCGCCATCCGGCCGGCGACCTCACTCATTGGGGTGAGCAGGGGCAATGAACCGTCTTCTTTCTGGATTGTTTCATAGGCGATATTGACCGATCCAGCCTTGATCAGCGCTTTAGTCTGTTGTTCATCTGCCGCGAGGTGCAGGTAGGTGAAGACAATCTGGTCTTTTTTGATAAGATCATATTCCTGCGGTTGTGGTTCCTTGACATGCATGACCATATCAGAGCGCTGATAGATTTCAGCGGCAGTATCGACAAGGTCGGCACCGGCCTGCTGGTATTCAGCGTCGGAAAAGCCGCTGCCTTGGCCGGCATTCTTCTCAACCAGTACCTGATGTTTGTGGTGGACCATGACCTCGACGCCGGCCGGTGTCATACACACTCTATTTTCTGCAATTTTAATTTCTTTAAGAATTCCGACGATCATGGTGCTCTCCTCTGTTAGAAAATTATTAAAAAGAAAATCAGTACGTTGTATTGCGTAAAAGTCAAGATTTGCCGCGGTTCGGTGATTTGGCAAGTAACTTGGAGCTGCAACAGGTGCCCATGGGGCCACCGCTTTCATGGCACATTCCGGTCAGGCCATGTTTGGTCCGGTTCTGCCGTCGCTTACAATAGCTGAGTAGAACCGCGGTTAGCAGCAAAAGAGAAAAGGTAATACTCAAAGTCAAGAGAAAAGTCATCATAGATAAACAATAATCATCTTTATATCATCCGCCAAAGTCATCAAAGTGAATGTTTTCCTCCTCTACTCCCAGGCTGTCGAGCATCTCGAAAACTGCCTGGTTCATCATCGGCGGACCGCAGAGATAATAATTGACATCCTCAGGGGCGGGGTGATCTTGCAGATATTCCTCAAACAATACCATATGAATAAAACCGGTATGCCCGGTCCAGTTGTCCTCCGGCAGAGGGTCGGAAAGCGCCAGATGAAAAGAAAAATTGTCGTGGTTTTTTTCGATTTCCAGGAATTCATCGGTGTAGAAAACTTCCTTCAGGCTTCGGCCGCCATACCAGAAAGAGACTTTTCGTTTGGTATTTTTGGCTTTGAAGAGATCAAAGACATGGCTGCGCAAAGGGGCCATCCCGGCACCACCGCCAACGAGGATGATCTCGGAATCGCTGTCATCCATAAAAAACTCGCCGAAGGGCCCGGTAATCGTCACATCATCGCCTGCCTGAAGGTTGAACACGTAAGAAGACACCTGGCCGGGAGGAATCTCGGTTTTTCCTGGTGGAGGACTGGCGATACGGACGTTTAACTTGATGATGCCTCTTTCGCCGGGATAATTGGCCATAGAGTAGGCCCTGGTCACTGGATTGTAGACATGAGATTTATACTGAAACATCTTGAATTTGGTCCAGTCGGCAAGAAACCGCTCGTCAATCTCAAAGTTTTGGTATTCCAGGGTATGTGGAGGAACCTCGATCTGGATATAGCCACCCGCTTTAAAATCGACCGTATCTCCTTTAGGCAGGCCGATTACCAGTTCCTTGATAAAGGTGGCGACATTGTTGTTGGAAATGACTTTGCATTGCCATTTTCTGGCCTCAAGCATCTCGGGTGGGATGACGATATTCAGATCTCTTTTAACCGCCACCTGGCAGGCGAGGCGTACGCCTTGTTTGGCATCCCTGTTGTTAATTTTGCCTCTTTCGGTGGGCAGAATAGAGCCGCCGCCGTCTTTAACGATACAGCGGCATTGCCCGCAACTTCCACCGCCGCCGCAGGCGGACGAGAGGATGATACCTTCATCTGCCAGGGTCGTGAGCAGTTTACCGCCGGGTTTTGCCTGTAATTTTTTCTCCTCATTGATCAGGATATTTACTTCACCACTGGGCAGCAGGGTCCTTTTGGCGATGACAATAATGGTGACCAGTAGTAGCTGAATCGCCAGAAAACAGCCCACGCCATAATATATTTCGGTCATTGTCTGGTTCTCCCGTTTTCGCTCACATTTCCATCCCGGCCAGGCCCATAAAGGCCATGGCCATCAGCCCTACCGAAATAAAGGTCAGCCCGAGGCCTTTTAATCCTGCCGGCGGATCGGCATATTCCAGTCGTTCTCTGATCCCGCCAAGACAGACCACCGCCAGAAAAAAACCGGTGCCTGAGCCAAAGCCATAGGCCACGGATTCACTGAAGGTATAGTCGCGTTCAACCATAAAAAGAGTCCCGCCGAAGATGGCGCAGTTGACGGTCAGAAGCGGCAGAAATATCCCCAGGGTGTTGTACAAAGTAGGAATAAATTTATCGAGGAGCATTTCGAGGATCTGTACCACTGCAGCAATAATGGCGATATAGGTGAGCAGCCCGAGAAAACGTAAGTCCAGATCAGGTTGGCCGGCCCACGCCAGGGCGCCAGGTTTGAGCACGTAGGTGAGGATCAGATTATTGATGGGAACGGTTATTACCTGGATGACCAGTACCGCAGCACCCAGCCCGGTAGCACTTTTCACCTGTTTGGAGATAGCCATAAAGGTACACATGCCGAGGAAAAAGCTCAGCGGCAGGTTCTCTAAAAATATGGAGCGAATAATGATATCATAATAGTGCGCCATCAGTCTTTCTCCTGTTGTTTAGGGTCCATGGTGCGCAGGAGCCAGATTAAGAGAGCAATGAGGAAAAACGCGCTGGCCGGCAAGACCAGCATGCCATTGCGCACATACCAGCCGTCATTGGTACTGAGCGGCAGGACCACGTAGCCGAAAAGGCTGCCCGAGCCGAGCAGTTCCCGGACAAAAGCCACCGCCATAAGAATGAATCCATAGCCAAGACCGTTGCCGATCCCGTCAAAAAAACTGGCGATGGGCGGATTGGACATGGCAAAGCCTTCGGCGCGGCCCATAACGATGCAGTTGGTGATGATCAAGCCGACATAAATCGACAGCTGTTTGGATAAGCTGAAAAAGAAGGCCTTGAGAATCTGATCGACAATGATGACCAGGGTGGCAATAACCATGATCTGCAGGCCGATCCGAACACTGCTGGGGATCTGATAGCGCACAATGCTTATGGTCATGCTGGAAAAAGCCACCACCAGCGTAACGCAGATGGACATGACAAAGGCTGTCGTCATCTGGCCGGTGGTTGCCAGCGCCGAGCAGATGCCGAGCACCAGCAGGGCTATCGGATTACGCTCAAAGATAGAGCGGGAGATTAATTCCGTCTTGGTTTCAGCCATTGCTCTTCTCCTTTTTTAACTGGGCGAAAAAAGGTTTAAAACCATGTTCGCCAAACCAGAATTCCATGAGGTTGTCGACGCCTTTGGTGGTCAGGGTCGCGCCCGACAGGCCGTCGATCTGGTGGGGTCCGGCCTCATCCGCTGCCTGGCCTTTGACGAATTGCAGCTCCACTTCACCACTGTCGTTATACACCTCTTTTCCCTGCCACCCTTTCAACCAAGTGCGGTTTTCAACTTCGCCGCCCAGACCGGGTGTTTCGCCGTGTTGATAAAAAGACGCGCCGCGAATGGTGGTTAAATCGCCATCGAGGGCGACGTAGGCGTACATGGTCGACCAGAGTCCTTTACCGCGTACCGGCAGGATGATCTGGTTGATCTTTTCACCGTCTTTGACCAGGTAGACCAGAGAATATTTTTCCTGACGACGCAATCTGGCGAGGTCCTCTTCTTCACTTAATTTTCTGCCGGTATCATCGGACAATGCCGCTTTCAGTTGTTGATACGATTCGGGGTTGATGTTTGTCTCCGGTACAAATTTGCCGGTAGCCAGCTCGACTACCTTGGTCTCAATAGGCCCAAAAAGCTGTTCGATGGTTTTGCCTTCTTGATAGAGACCAGCGGCATAGAGGATATTTTTCTTCCGGTCAATTACCTGGTTGGCTTCCTGTTGCGGCCGCAGTCCAACCGCCGCTGCCGCGACCAGGGCCGAACAGACAAAGGCTAGAACAAGTACGGAGTAAAAAGGTTTGGCAGCATTTTCTTCAGCCATGACGAAGCATCCTTCTCTTGATGTTGGCCTGGATAACAAAGTAGTCAAAGAGCGGGGCAAAGACATTGCCGAGCAGAATGGCCAGCATGACTCCTTCCGGGTAGGCCGGGTTAGCCACGCGGATCATGATGGCCAGTACGCCGATCAAGAGTCCATAGGCCCACTGACCCGTGTGGGTATGGGCGGCCGAAACCGGATCGGTGGCCATAAAGACCAGACCGAAGGCGAGCCCGCCGATCACCAGATGCCAGTGGGGCGGGATTGCCCACAGTGGGTTGACATCGCTGCCGGTAAAATAAAAATACGAACCGCACAGCAGCGCGCCGATAAGGGTTGAAGCCATTACTCGCCAGGGAGCGATGCGGGTTATCAGCAGGATGAAAGCGCCGATCAGACAGGCAAGCGTCGATGTTTCACCCATTGAACCGGGAATTGTCCCGAGAAAAGACTGGGCCCAGCTCATTTGGACCGAATTCAAAGCACCCGCGGCACCGGGCTGGGCAGCGGCAAACTGGGCCAGTGCGGTCGCTCCGGAGACGCCGTCGACAGCGGTCCAGACCATGTCGCCGGTAATCTGGGCCGGATAGGCAAAGTAAATAAAAGCTCGTGAGGCCAGGGCCGGGTTCATGAAATTGCGGCCCACTCCGCCAAATGCCTCCTTGGCAAAGATTAGTCCGAAGCTGATGCCCACCGCTACCTGCCAGAGAGGGATCGTCGCCGGCAGGGTCAGGGAAAACAGGAGACCGGTTACCGTAAACGCCTCAGAAAATTCGTGGCCTCTGATGATATTAAATACGCCTTCCCAGAAGGCTCCGACCAGCATGGTCACGAAATAAATAGGCAAAAAGTAGAGAGAGCCGTGCACAAAATTAGAGCTCAGGCTGGACGGGTCGCAGCCCACCAAGGCCATAATGCCACCCCGCCAGCCATCCGGGCCGGCAAGTCCCATCGCTTCGATCACCAGATTAGCCTGGTAGCCGGTATTCCACATAGCCATCAGGGTACAGGGTATCAGGGCAATCAGCACAGTCGTCATGATCCGCTTCAGATCAAATGAGTCGCGGATATGCGGGGCGATTTTGGTCGTCTGGTTCGAGCCGTAGAGGATGGTGTCGACTGCCTCGTAAAGTGGATACCAGCGTGCAAAACGACCGCCTTTTGCAAAATGGCGCCCTGCGTCTGCCATGATTTTACTGAGAAGTTTCATTGGTAAGCTGTCACCTGATTAAAGATTCTTGACGCGTTCTGTTCGTGTTACGTCATTTGAATTCATCCGCCAAGTTCGATGGCGGTCAATACCTTACGCAGAACCGGGCCAAACTCATTTTTGCCGGGGCAGACAAAGCCGCAGAGGCCGAGGTCTTCTTCGATCAGCTCCAGAGCGCCGAGGGCTTTTGATTTTTCGGTGTCACCCACGGAAATGGATTTTAACAGGGAGGTGGCGATGATATCCAGCGGCATCACTTCGTCGTAGGTGCCAAGCGGATAGATGGCCCTTTTTCCGCCCCAGAGGGCAGTCTTCATTGGAAAAAGCTGTTTTTGCATGTAGGCCGAAGAGAAAATCGGCCGGACCGAAAAGCGGCCCTTTCCCGGCAGCAGCCAATTAAGAATCGACCTGCCGCTGGACTCTTCAATGACCGAGACCTGATCGTGATATCGACCCAGAAAAGCAAAATTGCCGGTGGATTCTCGGCCGCTCAGCACCGATCCGGAAATAATTCGCAACTCATCAAGAGACAGTTCTCTGCGGCAGAGCGCACTCAGTGAGGCGCCAACTCTGGTTTTCACCAGTGATGGCTGGATCACTCCGGCACCGGCAAGGGCAATGATTCGCTCGGTCGTCAGCTGTCCGGTAAGAAAGAGGTGACCAATGGCGATCACATCCTGATAACCGATCTGCCAGACTGTTTTGTTTTCATGTACCGGATCGATGAAATGAATATGGGTAGAAGGCAAGCCAGCCGGATGCGGGCCGGTAAACGACCAGTACTCGATTCCGTCCAGTTCTTCACAGGGCAGAAGGGGAGTGGTGCCGGTACAGTAATGGATGGGAGCGCTCACCAGCCGACGCATGATTTTCAGGCCAAGTTGATACTCGGCCTGGTACTCATTGATAATGATCTGTGGTTCTGCGGCCAGTGGCGAAGAGTCCGTTGCGGTGATAAATAGCGAGGCCGGTTCAGAGCTAATCGCCGGCGTTTTGCCGTAAGGCCGGGTACGAAAAGCAGTCCAAAGGCCGGAGCCGATCAGTAGTTCCCGTATGGCCTGCGGCGCAAGTTCGGTCGAATCATCAGCAGAGTCACAGAAAGTGATCGCCTCGTTACCATCAAGCTCAATCACTATCGATTCAAAGACGCGTCTTTCTCCTCTATTGATCGATACAACTCTGCCGCATCCAGGCGAGGTAAAAACCACTCCCGGGTTCTTTTTGTCGGTAAACAGCTGGTGACCAAGAGTGACTTGGTCGCCGACATTGACCAGCATAGTCGGTTTCATGCCGATATAATCATCGCCGATGAGCGCTACCTGCCGGATCGGGTTACCCGGTCGAATGGTTGGCTCAGGATTGCCGGAAATAGGGATATCTAGGCCCCTGGTAAGAAAAAATGTCTTCATATCAGCTGAAAAAACCGGTGGTATTGAAGTGTTGGAGGTTTTTATCCACCATATAGGCCTCGCATCCCTGCATGGGTTCGATGAGATCGAGGGCGTCGTTTTTACCAAGCACCATCAAGGCCGTGGCCAGGCCGTCGGCCATCGCGACGCTTGGTGCGGTGACGGTACAGCTGGCCAGTTCAGGCGGTGAAAAGCCGCTTCGAGGATCGATAATATGGTGATGTCGCAAGTCGGGGGTGAAGGCTTGCAGATAGTCGCCGGAGGTAGCCACCGCCTTATCGCTTACTGCAACCGTAACCAGTCTTTGATTGTGCTGCGGTCGAGGGTTTCTGATGCCGATGCGCCAGGGAACGGAAGCTTCTTTTTTGCCGGAGACCATCAGGTCGCCGCCGGCCTCAACGTAGACATTGGTGAAACCCCGTTGCTTTAGAGCTGCAACACCTTGGTCGACAATATATCCCTTACCGATCCCATCAAGAGAGATACCCATTCCGGCGACTTTCAACCGAATTTCTTGGTCAATGCGGCTAATCTTTTCATAACCAACGAGTCGGCGAGCCGAGGCAAGTTGCTGTGGATCAGGATGATCGTTCGTCCCCCGGATTCTCTCGTGGAGATGGAGCAGCGGCAGAATCGTCACATCGAAGGCTCCTGAACTCTTTTTGCTGAGGTCATCCGCCATCGCCAGCACCTTAATAAGATCCTCGCTCGGCTGATCGACCACCGCGGCCTGATTCAGCCGGGCAAGCTCGCTCCCCGGCATATGTCGGCTTAATTTAGCCTCCAGGGCCTTCATGGTCGCAATGGTTTGGAGTAAGGCTTCTTCGCAGCTGTCCCGGTCGACCCCATAAACGGTCAAATTGAGAACGGTGCCCATGATCGGCTGGCTCCTTCTGGCTACCTGCAGGGGCTTTGTCGAACCAAAAAGGCCAAATTTCCAACAGGCGGTTGCAGCGCCGGCCACAGCAACAATCTGTAGAAATCCCCGTCGATTGAATCTGCTCGATGCGCTATCCTCGGTCTGCATATATTTGTCCTCGGTAAAGGTGTCAATGGTGAAAGTGTCTTAAATAACAGGTTGATAATCACTGTTTAAAGAACCATCTTTCCGGACAAATGTAAATACTGAATAAATCTTTTCAAGAGTCAACAGCGGCAGGCGAATTGCCAGCGACAGAACGAACAAATTATTGAAATACTGATTTTTCGTGTTATCAATAGGATATTAATTGTGGTTACGCGCAAAATGACCATCTCTACCGGAGAATGCAGACATGGGAACGACCTATCCGTATGAAAAATTAGGCCTGCTTTATCTTGGCCGGGAATTGCCTCTGCATGGCGGTGATTCTTCACCACAACCATTGTTATTTAAAAACAAGGATATGACCACCCATGGCGTTATTATCGGCATGACCGGCAGTGGTAAAACCGGCCTGGGCATTGCGCTCATCGAAGAAGCGATTATGGATAATATTCCCTCGATTGTCATTGATCCGAAAGGGGATATGGGCAATCTTCTGCTCACTTTTCCCAATTGTGCTCCGCAGGATTTTGCCCCCTGGATTGATCCTGCCGAGGCGGCTCGTAAAGAGATGACGGTTGAGCAGTATGCGGCCAAGACTGCCGAAACCTGGAAGGATGGCCTGCAGTCCTGGGATCAGGGGCTGGAGAGGATCACTGCCCTGCGCGCAAAAACCGATATGACCATCTATACCCCTGGGAGCAGCGCGGGAGTCCCGGTCTCGGTACTCAGCAGCTTCACTGCTCCGGGGCAAGAGGCTGTTAATGATTCCGACACGCTGAACAGCCTGGTTAATTCTATTACCACCAGTCTGCTCGCCCTGGTCGATATAGCCGGCGATCCGCTGCAGAGCCGAGAGCATATCCTGATCAGTTCGCTGTTGCTGTACTTCTGGCGTGGTGGGCAGGATCTGAGCATGGAAACGCTTATCGGCAATATCGTTAATCCACCTTTTGCCAAGGTTGGGGTTTTTTCGCTGGACACTTTTTATCCCCAGATAGAGCGGATGACCCTGGCAATGCGCTTGAACAATATTCTCGCCAGCCCGACTTTTACTGCCTGGACGACCGGCGAACCACTTGATATTCAAAAATTTTTGTATACCGCAGAAGGAAAACCGCGAACGGCAATTTTTTCCATTGCCCATCTCAGTGAAACTGAGAGGATGTTTTTTGTGACCATGCTTCTTAACCGCTTTATCGGTTGGATGCGGCAACAGCAAGGCTCATCATCCTTGAAAGCATTGCTTTATATGGATGAAATTTATGGATATTTCCCGCCAGTTGCCAATCCGCCGTCAAAAAAGCCAATGATACTGATGCTCAAGCAGGCCCGGGCCTATGGTATTGGCGTGGTGCTGGCTACCCAGAATCCGGTTGACCTGGATTATAAAGGGTTGTCGAACATCGGCAGTTGGTTCATTGGCCGGCTGCAGACCAGTCAGGATCAGGATCGGGTCGTCGACGGGATAGTTGGCGCCAGTGATGGAAAGCTTCAGGGCGGGCAGGTCAAAAATCTACTCTCTGATATGCAGGGCCGCCGGTTCCTGCTCAATTCGGTGCATCTGGAAAATCCGCTGCTGTTTGAGACGCGCTGGGTCATGTCCTATCTCAAAGGACCGATGTCAAATAGTGATATCAAACAATTAATGGCGGATAAAAAACAAAGTGAAGGGCCATCCGATGTAACAGCTGAACGGCCGCCTGCAGAGCGGACAGGGGCTGAAACCAGGCCCGCCGAGAGTACCAGCAATGTCGGCGCTGCACCTATGATGCAGCAGGGTATCGAGCAACTCTACTATATGCATAATGTACTGAGCAAAGAGGTTCAGTTTATGCCATGGCTTGCCGGCGAAGCATCAGTGCGGTTTTTCAATGCTAAGCGTAATATTGATGTGGTTCAGAAAGTAAACCTGCGTCAGTATCTGGATGAGTCGTTTGTTCGATCTGACTGGGATGCAGCGGAAGACGGGTTTTCTCCTTTGGCAGAATGTATAGCGAATCCTCCGACGGGGAGTCTCTATTATAGCCTGCCGGGATCTATATCCCAGATGAAGGATTTTCGGGAGTTCAGTAAAAGCCTTAGCGATTATCTCTATCAAAACAAACGGCTGGAACTCTTTCGGGTCAAAGACGCAGATTTTGAATTTGAGTCCAATCCGGATGAAAATATGCGCGACTATACGGTTCGTCTCAGCGATTACCTGCGGCAACAAAAAGATGAGGCTGTGGACAAACTGAGAAAAAAATATCAGGTGCAGCAGGACCGTTTGGACGCAAAACTCAAATCAGCTCTCGATAAATTGGCCAAAGAAAAAGTGGATGTCCAGACGAAAACTACCGATTCAATTATTTCCTTTGGTGCTGCTGTCGTCGGGGCCTTTTTTGGGCGAAAAACATTTTCTGCCGGTAATATCAGTAAGGCGGCTACAGGAATTCGTAATGTTGGCCGGGTTGCCAAGGAAAAAAGCGATGTAAGACTCGTTGAACAGGATGTCGTCGACTTGCAAAATTCTCTTCAGGAGCTCGCCGGGGAAATTGAAAGGCAGATAAATACGTTGGCCGATTCCTTTGCCGTTGAAAGCTATGCAATTGAAACTTTTTCGATCAAACCCCGTCGCTCCGATATCTTTGATGTGCGGGTGGTACTGCTCTGGGAAATGGTTGCTTGAAACAGGAGTTCTCTTGAGCAAGATACTGTAGTACAGTATTCATAAGATGCCGGTGTCTGATGCCAGTGCAGTATGCCGGAAATTATCAATTGAACCCAAGAGGATGTATCATGACAAACGATCGTAAGCCCGGCAAGACGTACCAGGATATTTCCCAGCGGTATCCCGAAGTTTTTGCCGCCCTGGAAAACCTCGGTACAACAATCAGAGACGTCGGTCCTTTAGACGAAAAAACCAGCCATCTCATTCAGCTTGCCGCGGCCGCGGCAGCAAAGTCTGAAGGATCAGTCCACTCCCACACTAAACGGGCAATAAAAGCCGGCGCTACTGAAGAAGAGATATATCACTGCCTGTTGCTGCTTATCTCAACTGTCGGCTTTCCCCAGGCCATGGCGGCAATCTCCTGGTGCCGCGATATCCTGGAGAGTGAGGGTACCAAGAAGTAAGCAAGAAACGCCGAAAAAAAAGCGCCCACAGTGTTCTAAAACACTGTGGGCGCTTTTCGTTTGGCAAGACTGATTTTTTGTAGCCGGTCTATATAACAGTTTTGCTTACTTCCGTGCTTTTCTTCGTACGGCACCAACTAAACCAACCAGACCGGTACCAAAGAGCAACATGGTAGCAGGCTCGGGTACAGGTGCGTTGGTGTTTGTGTTTGTGGGGGTAATATCGTCAGCATATACAACTCCGCCAACTCCGCCTTCCCCAACTTCGAATTTATAGAGGTCTCCGTCAGTCAATTCGGGAGCCACTTTGGTACCGTTCACAAATAATATCGCATTTTTCTCAAAATAGAAACCAAACAGGTTAGGTACGTCGGTCACTCCATCGCTGGGCGGATAGACGTTTCGTACATTCCAAGCATTACCAACAGCCGTAAAATCTAACTGTCCCACCTTGACATCACCGTCCTTTAAAAAATTGACCGCTAGAGATTGAGTCACTGCAGCTGGATTTCCGGTAATATCGTCAACCCAGTAAATGCCAAATTCGGTTGAATCTTCAAGGTTATAAGTAGTCAGATTGATAGACCCATCTGCATCCGTTGTGAAATCTGTTAATGAATAATAAACCGGCAATGCAAAAGCACTCCCAACCATCAAAAAGGAACCAATGATGGCCCCAGCCAAGACTTTCCCAAACGTTTTTTTCATATTATCCTCTCTCAGTTGATTTTTTAGTCATTCAAGTCTCCATCGAGACATGAAATACCTACGTCCCTATGACAATGCTTGTTCTTCATGTTGCATCATTCGTGCCATTACTTTTATATCGATGGGATTCATCCCTAAACGGTTGCCTGTGCTGAGAGCGGAGAAGTATGCAGGGCTTTCTGGAGGGTGAGAAAAAGTATTGTTTCCGAAAAAACGGAATTATAGTGGGGATTAGCGGAAAAATGCAGTAAAGGGGAGTGCTTTGTGTTGGGCCCAAAAGGCAAATTTTTCGGAATGCAGGTTTTAACAGCTAAAGGATAATAAGGTTATGCAGTTCATCCTTATCGTCCCTTTGCACCGGAAAATGGCGATGCAAAATATGGCCAATGCTTTGAACGGCTTGGCATACAGCCTCAGAAGATTTGCCGGCTTTAATTCCGGTGGTGATCTCTGCTATTATCGCATCCCATTCTTTCTGGTCGATTTTGGCGTTGATATTGGTATCGGCAAGTATCCAGACCATCTGTTCCATAACCGAGATATACAGCAAAATGCCATTGGCATCTCTGGTGTTATGTAAGTGTTGCCGGTAAAAAGCCGACAACGCAGCCTGTTCTACTTCTTTTGCCGCTTGCTTACGGTTCAGAAAGAAATACTTCAGCCGATCAGAGCGGGTAATCAGCGGGTAGAGCAGGGCATACAGAATTGCAAATAGACCCAGAAAAAGCCACATATTGTGCGACCCGATCCAGATTCGCGCACCGATGAGATTGGTCAGCAAGAGGGTGAGCGGTAAGGCCATTGAGACGCAGCAGGTAACTGCCGCCATGGGGTAGTCATGGCTGCGGGAAACGATCATCGGCACGATCTCACCCGAGGTGATCCGTTCCATTTCCTGGACAACATCAGAAATGCTTTGTTGCTCAGCCGCCGTAAGAAATTTTTTCGCCAGGCTTTGTTTATTTCGCATCTTACCAACTCCCCGATGAGCCGCCACCGCCAAAACCTCCGCCACCGCCACCGAATCCTCCACTTCCACCAAAACCACCTCCACCGCCAAAGCCGCCGCTAGAATATCCGCCGTTGCCGCCGCGACCCCTGCCGGCGGGGCCGCTAAAATTACCTAAGAGCGAACTGGCCAGAAATGCGGCAAGAAAGCCGCCGGGAATGAGTGCCAGAAGGATTGGCCATTGCGGTCCTAGAAAGAGACTGCCGATAACCGGCGCCGCAACCGCACCAATGGTGCCGGCCATCAGCTTGTTTCGGCTCAGCATTTTACCGATGTTAAAAATGGCAAAAAGAAGAAAAATTAGAAAACCGGCCATATCTCCCGGTGCTCCCTTCCCGGAGTCATCCACCTGCTGCACATTGAATTCCCCCCTCACTACTGCAATCATTGCCGAAACGCCATCGATCACCCCTTGATCGAAATTGCCGTTCCGGAATTGCGGAGTGATAATATCGCGGATGATACGGCTACTCTTCAGGTCGGTCAGTACCCCTTCCAGGCCGTAACCGACTTCGATACGCAGCTTCCGATCGTTCTTGGCAATGAGCAGCAGGGCACCATTGTCGAGATTTTTCTGACCGAGTTTCCATTGTTCGACGACTTTTAGAGAAAAATCTTCCAGATTTTCTCCATCGAGGGTGGGGATTATCAGCACCGCAAGTTGCGTCGAATCGGTTTTTTCAAGATCGGCCAGGACATATTCCAGTTGTTGTCTGGTCGCGGGAGAAAGTACGCCGGCAAAATCGTTGACCCTGGCGGTAAGAGATGGTACTGCCAGAGCGTATGCCCCTTGCGGCTGGCGAGATAGTACCAACCCGAAGCTCAGCAACAAAAGCAAAAATGTGCCGTGCCGGCTTATTTCTCTGCCTGTACGCATAATGCTCTTCTCTTAGAACTTAACCTGAGGGACGGTCTTCGCCTGCTCGTCTGCTTTGAAATATTCTTTTCTGTCCAGGTGCAGTAGTAGTTTGTTGGTCAGGCTTTCCGGAAATTTTCGAATCGAACTGTTAAAACTTTCCACCGCCTGGTTGTACCGCTGCCTGGCAACATTGATTCTATTCTCCGTTCCTTCGAGCTGGGATTGAAGATCGAGGAAGTTTTGGTTGGCCTTTAAATCTGGATATCTTTCGACCACCAGCATCATTTTGCTCAGCGCTGAGGTGAGGCTGCCCTGTGCCTCCTGGAATTTGGCCATGGCTGCGGGATTGCTCAGGTCGTCTGGAGAAAGCTGTACCGATGTTGCTTTGGACCTGGCGTTGATCACCGCCTCCAGGGTCTCGGCTTCGTGTTTGGCATAGCCTTTGACCGTTTCGACCAGATTTGGAATGAGGTCACCCCTTCGCTGCAGCGTCGCTTCGACATCGGCCCAGGCTTTATTTACGCCTTCTTCCTGGACCTGCAGGGAATTATAGCCACACCCTCCTAGCAAAAAGAGGGTCCACAATAGTATTGTTAGTCGCGTGAAGAGTCGCATGATTCCTCCAGGATAAAGGGGCAAGGTATATTGCCGACAGTTGTTGTTTGTCCTCACCCGTTATAGTAGTGCTCCCGGCAGCTTGTGTCTATATATAGTTAATAACCGATAGATTTCATCATCTCTTGACAGAGGTGAAGATTGCGCGTAAATTGTTGCCTCGTTAATTATCGGAGAGATGGAATATGGAGAGAACCTGTGAAGAGTCATATTGGCGACTGATCGGCAGCACCAGTCAGGCGATGCGCAGTTATGCCGATCAACGGTTAAAGAGCTACGATTTGACGGTAGAACAGCTGCAGGTGATGAAACAAGCAGATCTGCATGTGGGCCTTCCCCAGCGCAATCTGAGTTTGCTTACCGGTAAAAGTCCCGCCAATATGACCAGAATTCTTGATCGTCTGGAGAAAAAAAGAAGAATAATCCGCAAGCTTAATCCGGATGACCGAAGATCAATTCTCATTCTCCTGACTAAAGAAGGAAAAGCGCTGAAAGACGAGGTGCTTAATCTTTTTGAAGGTTTGCGGGCCGATCTGGTTGACGGTATTGCCGATGAAAAACAACAAGTTGCCATTGAAGTACTGCGGACAATACGAAATAATATAAAAAAAATGTCCGACAAATAACAATGTTTTGTAAGGAGTTAAGGGATGAAGCTGTTGGGTGACACTATAAAGATTTTGCGTGTACTGGGTTTTGTTGTGGCATTGGTGTTCTGGGCCTTTTCTGCCGGCGCAGTTGATCTTGCCGAAATGCAGTCTCTTGCCCTGGGTAACCGGCAGGTGATCAGCCAGTACATGACTAGTCTTGAGCAGAGTGAAAAGGATATTACCCTGGCCAGAGGGGGATATTACCCTTCTGTTGATATTGGTTATACGACCAATTCTCTTAACGAAGCCCGACTTACTGAAGATAAAAATAATTCAGTGATGGTTGGCTTTGTCAGCTGGAATATTTTTTCCGGGTTTCGGGATAAATACAATGTGCAGTCGGCAGAAAAACTGCAGCAGGTAGAACAGTTTAAACTTGAGGGAATCAGACAGGATATACAATTGGATGTGGCGCTGGCCTATCTTGCCGTTTCTGAGCGCCGAGCCAATCGAGATGTGGCCGAAGCTGCCTACCAGACCCTGAAGAAGTTTTATCGAGACGGTGAAAGCAGATACCAGGTGGGACTTATCGGTAAAAACGATTTATTGAAGTTCGGGGTTGATTACGATAATGCCGATATCACCTTACAGGCCGCCGATGCCGGCTTGAAAAAGAGCGTCAATGTACTTTCCCGGCAGGTGGGAACCGATATTCAGTTGGCCGATCTTGACTTCGCTGATTTCGAGACCCTTCCGCCGCCTATCAACAAAGAGGAATACCTCAATACAATGCTTGTTGCCAGAAGCGAAATAAAGGCCTTGGAATCAGTTATAGAAGCCGATAGAGCCAGGACGGAAGCGGAAAAAAGCGGCTACTATCCAAAAGTTGATGTGGTGGGCAGCTACCGCAAATACGATGACAACTATATTAACGGCAATGGGGAGATTAATGATGAGGAATTACGGGGGCAGCTGGTTCTGTCGATGAACCTTTTTAAAGGGTTCACTACCGAAGCCTCAGTAGCCAGGGCAAAGCTTGAAACACGCTATGTCCAATATGAGCTGGATGAGTTTAAAAATGATCTGGTCACCAATTTAAATAATCTGCACATCGACTTCGTCGTAAGCCTTGACAATGTCGTGGTCGCCAAACGTTCCATTGTACAGGCAGAGGAGAATTTGCGCATCTCGCAGCTCAAATACGATGAAGGGTTGGAGCGAGAGTCGGACCTGCTGGATGCGATTACCAACCTCTCTCGGGCCAAGTATAATTATGTAGCGGTAATGCAGACGGTTTTTTCAAATAATTTCAAATTATTGCGCATGGTCGATGGCTTTTAACCGACCCTTGGACTCAGCGATTACAAATCCGGGTTTTACGGTCCGGTACTACTTTCCGGTGAACTCTTCCGAATATTCATGGACGACCCGAAATGAAATTATCAATCAGCAACCTGGCGATTGATATTTTTGAAGGCAGCACAGGCAGTTCCCGCACCGAAAACCATCCAGCATCTTCTATTTCATCCTTATCAATGACAATTTCACCGGCGAGATAAGCAGCAGCAAAGCCAATCATGATTGAGTGCGGAAAAGGCCAGGGTTGGCTGGCAACATAAGTAATGTCGCCAATCCGCACATCTACCTCTTCCCGCACTTCACGTTTAACCGCCTCCTCAAGGGTTTCACCCGGTTCGACAAAACCCGCCAGGGTGCTGTACATGCCGGGTGGAAAGTGCGGCGATCGGGCCAGTAGGATTTTATTTCCCCTGGTGATCGACATGATCACTGCCGGAGACAGTCGAGGAAAACTGACGAAATCGCAGGCAGGGCAGATCCTGGCCAACTCGGTCGGCCGGTCGTTCATGGCGGTGCCACATCTGCCACAGAATCGGTGTTCTCTTTGCCAATGCAGAATCTGTACTGCTCTCCCGGCCAGGCTGAAAAGGTCCTCATCTCCCACGCCAAAGAGGCTGCGCAGGCCTTTAAAACACATTGCCTGGGGCAGGGCGATAGTATCGCCGACTTCCGCGACAAAGCAGTTGATGCGGCCGTATCGGCCCAGAAACTGGCGGTAGATCGGTTGTAAGCCTAACTGTTCTGGAGAGTGTGCGCATATGCTCTCGGCGCTATTGTTGGTCGCGGGGAGCAGGAGCTTTTCGCCCTGAAAAATAAACCAGAGGGAAGGAGACGCAGTGGATTTCTCGGCTCTGAACGCCGGAATAAATCGAGATTTTAAGGAGAAATTATAGTGATCGTTCATGGTGTCTTTTGCTTAAGTTGGCAGGTTCTGCTCAGGAGCAACTGATGGATAATACTTGACATGACCCTGCAAAATGTTCGACCATATAAGTATAATACCTGTATGCCTTTGAGTAAGGAAAATAAATGAACAGAGTCAAGAGGGGATCGTGAAAATACTTATTGCTGAAGATGAGTTTACCACCCGGATGATGGTCCAGGTTTGCCTGGAAAATTGGGGATATCGCGTCGAAAGTGTGACCAACGGCGAAGAGGCCTGGGCGAGGATGCAAAGGACCGATGCCCCCCATATCGCTATTCTCGATTGGGAAATGCCGGTTCTTGACGGTCTTGAGGTCTGTCGGCGAACTAAGGAGATGGATGTTGAAAATCCCCCCTATGTTATCCTCTTGACCAGTCGGGACAGCAAGATGGACATTATCCGCGGCTTTGATGCCGGGGCGGATGATTATATGACCAAGCCCTTCAATGACAACGAACTCCGGGCACGGACCAGAGTAGCTGAACGGCTGGTCCGTACGCAGGCCTCGCTGGCCGACTCGGTGAGTGAATTGCGTGCGGCTCTCAATCAGCTGGAGATGTTTGAGAGCGGGGTACAGCTTTGTCGCTCTTGTCAGAAAATATACAATAAGTATGATGGGCTCTGGCAGAGCTTCGATGAGCTCATAAAAAATGGCGATGATCCGCAATTTATTATCAAAACCTGTCCCCAGTGTGCCCAAAAGTGAGGGGATACTTCACATTCCTACGGCAAACATGGCTTCCAGGTCGTGTTTGGAGTACGCTTTGAAGGCCAGCATCGTCTCTGTTTTCAGAATATCTTTGATGGCATGCATTTTGGTGGTCACCAGATTTGCCAGATCTTCGTTGGTCGCAACACGGACGATGGCGATCAGATCGTAATTTCCGCTTACCGAATAGACCTCGGATATCCCCGGGGTTCCTTCCAGTTGTTCCGCTACCTCATTGATTTTTGAACGTTCTATATTCATCAGGATTATAGATGTGACCATAGGTGCCTCCCTGGGGTGCTCTCTTTTTCTTGTTGATGGTTACGTAAAAAACTCCATTACAATCACGTAGGGGCACACACGCAGGTGGGCCCCTACGGAGCAGTTCTGAAAATCACGTTTTTACGAAGTTGTTATTGTTGTTATCAAACAATTTAGATCAGAGCTGACTGTAGTTCTTTTAGCTTAGTTTTACAAACACCTGGTGATTTTAAGCTGAAAATAATGAAGAGAGTGAGTACAGTTACTATCTAAGAACAATTCTCTCAGAAAGGAATCCTATGTTACCAGAAAAATATCGGCAGTTTTACCTGAAAATTAAGCGGACTATCGCTTCTCAGGACATAATAACCGACCCGCTGCGAACCATAACCTTTGGCACCGATGCCAGTTTTTATCGACTGATCCCCAAGATTGTCATCAATGTGCACAATGAAAAAGAGGTGCAGCTGATCTTGCGCGAGGCGAATAAACTGCGTCTGCCGGTGACTTTTCGAGCGGCTGGTACCAGTTTGTCCGGGCAGGCGATTAGCGATTCCATTCTTGTGCGGCTGGGGCAGGGGTGGCAAAAGTACCGGGTATTTGCCAACGCCGAAAAGATTCAACTGGAACCGGGAATTATCGGCAGCCAGGCCAATGCCATCCTGGCCGAATTCGATAAAAAAATAGGTCCCGACCCGGCGTCCATAGACAGTGCCAAAATCGGCGGCATCCTCGCCAACAATGCCAGCGGGATGTGCTGCGGAGTTGCGCAGAACAGTTATCAGACGCTGGACAGCATGCGGCTGGTGCTGGCTGATGGTACAGCGGTTGATACCGCTGAGGATAAGAGTCGGGCCGAGTTTGAGCGCAGCCATGGCCCTCTTTTAGAACAGCTTAAACAACTGCGGGCACGGGTGTTGGCCGACAAGCAGCTCGCCGAGCGTATTCGCTATAAATTCAAGATCAAAAACACCACCGGCTACAGCTTAAATGCGCTGGTCGATTTCGAAGATCCCTATGACATCATGATTCATCTGATGATCGGCAGCGAGGGCACGCTGGGATTCATCTCCGATGTTGTCTACAGAACTGTTATCGAACATCGCCATAAGGCCAGTGCGCTTATTTTTTATCCGGATGTCAAAACCGCCTGCCAGGCTATCCCCCTGCTGCGCACGCAGCCGGTGGCCGCCGCCGAATTGATTGATCGTGCCGGACTGCGTTCCGTGGAAGAAAAAGAGGGCATGCCGGATTACCTTAAAGATCTGGCGGCTACGACGACGGCTCTGCTCGTTGAGACCAGGGCGGAATCGGAACAGGAGCTTGACAAGCAGATTGGGCAAATACTCTTGACTTTGCAGGTGCTTCCGACGGTACGGCCGACCTGCTTTACCAAAGTCCCCGCTGAGTTCAACGCCCTGTGGAAGATTAGAAAAGGTCTGTTTCCGGCTGTCGGCGCAGTCCGGAAAACCGGTACCACGGTTATCATCGAGGATGTTGCCTTTCCAGGGGAGCATCTGGCCGATGCCGCCCTCGATCTGCAGGATCTGTTTCGCAAATATCATTATAACGAGGCGATTATTTTTGGCCATGCCCTGGAAGGCAACCTCCATTTTGTCTTTACCCAGGATTTTTCCATAGTTGCAGAAGTTGTACGCTACCGGGATTTTATGGCCGAGGTGGTGAAGCTGGTGGTGGAAAAATATGATGGTTCCTTAAAAGCGGAGCATGGCACCGGCCGAAATATGGCACCTTTTGTGCAAAAAGAATGGGGCGAGGCGGCTTTTAATTTGATGTGGGAGATTAAAAAAATCTTCGACCCGCATAACCTATTGAACCCAGGGGTCATCCTCAATGATGATGCCGAGGCGCATATCAAAGACCTTAAACCGTTGCCGGCAACCCATGAAATCGTCGACAAGTGTATCGAATGTGGTTTCTGCGAACCGGTATGCCCGTCAAAAGATGTCACCTTTACCCCGAGGCAGCGAATTGTCGGCCGGCGTGAGATCAGCAGGCAAATGGCTGCGTCCGGCGAGGCGAAAAAAGTAAAAGAGCTGGTCAAGGCCTACCGGTATCCGGGCAAGGATACCTGTGCGGCCGACAGCATGTGCTCCACCAGGTGTCCGGTGGGCATCGATACCGGCAAGATGGTCAAAGCCCTGCGCCAGGAAGCCAACGGCAAACTCGGCAACACGGTCGCTGACTGGGTGGCCGGACATTTTGGCGCAGTGGCCAAAACCATCAGTGGTACCCTGAATGTGGTCGATTCGGTACATAAGATGACCTCAACGCCGTTTATGGAGACGGCTTCTGATCTCGCCAGAAAAGCGACGCTGAATCAGTTGCCGCTATGGAATCGGGAAATGCCGTCCGGGGTGCCGCCGATAAAAGTGGAGCCGGTGCAAGATGCCAATCTGCTGCAGGTCGTTTATTTTCCAAGCTGTGCCAGTCGGGCGATGAGCGGTCCGGCCAGAGACGATAAAGAAAGAGATTCCCTGCCGCAGAAGACGCAGTCGCTGCTGAAAAAGGCCGGCTATGCGGTGATCTATCCGGAAAAACTGGCAGGTCTTTGTTGTGGGCAGGCATTTGAGAGCAAAGGGTTTATGGCGCAGGCCGATCAAAAGTCAGCCGAGCTGTCCGAGGTTCTCTTGGCGGCAAGTAATAACGGCGCAATCCCGATACTCTGTGATACCAGCCCCTGTTTTTACCGGATGCAGTCCACGCTGGATAAGCGACTGCAGCTCTTTGAGCCGATCGAATTTGTCCTCACCTATCTGATGGATCGGCTCAGTTTCACCCAGATGGATGTGAAAGTTGCCGTGCATCCCACCTGTTCCACCAGAAAACTGGGCCTGGAAAATAAGCTTGAACAGCTGGCCAGGGCCTGTGCCAAAGAAGTGGTGATGCCTGCGGATATTTACTGCTGCGGTTTTGCCGGAGATCGCGGCTTTAATTTTCCGGAGCTCAATGCATCGGCCTTAAAAGATCTGCACGATCATGTCTGCACCTGCGAAGCCGGCTATTCCACCAGCAAGACTTGTGAAATTGGTTTGTCGCTGCATGGCGGCATACCTTACCGCTCGATCCTCTATCTGGTGGATGAGGCGAGCAAGCCTCTCGGAAAGTAGTGCGCTCTGCATAACTCAGGGGTTATGTAGAGTCACCAGGTCAACCAGGGCTGCATAGCTCTGTGCGCCGACCATCTTATGGGTACCCATGATAAAGGTCGGTACTGCATTGACCCCTTTAATCCGTGAGTCGGCCCAGTCCCGGTCAACTTTTGCCCTATAGCTGCGGTTGGTGAGGACATTTTCCGCATCTTGTTCGTCCAATCCGACGTTTTTTGCCAGTTCCAGAAGAACGGGGAATTTGGCAATATTCAAGCCATCGGCAAAATAGGCTTGAAAGGCGGCCATATGAAACGGCTCGCCTTTGCCCTGATCCTCGGCCCAGAGGCCCAAGCTCCTGGGCAAGTCTGCTGTTGTAGGTGGTGGTCCTCGGCCCGAAAGGCAAACCAAGCTCCTGGGCCGTGGCCTGCAGATTTGCCATCATGGCGGCAATTTTCTCAGGACTTGTACGAAACATATCCTGCAACAGTTGGCCCTCTTCAGGGGTGTCGGGGTGCAGGGGAAATGTCCGCCAGCGAACCTTCACGCCGCGCTCTTTTTGCAGTCTTTCAATACGCCCGGTAATGAAATAGCAGTAGGGTCAGATATAATCAGAGAAGATTTCCAGTTCCATATTGATTTTCATCCTTTTAATTATCCGTCGGCCTGCTGGTGATGCGGTAGATTTTTTGTTAAGAAGTGCAGGACCTTGTCCATCAGTTCGTTGATTACCTTGTATGTTTCAGGAGGCTGGTCGAGGATCAAGGCCTCGGGTTGGACGAACATTGACGGGAGAATTTCCTGCCGGCAATTGGTGACAATAGCCTGTACCGATTGCGGAGTCGTTTCCAGGTGAAACTGCAGGCCAATGACCCGTTCACCCACTTGAAATGCCTGGTGCTCGCAGGCTTCACTGCGGGCCAGAAGGACAGCCTCATCGGGCAGGTCGAAGGTTTCGCCATGCCAGTGGAATACCTTGACCTCAGATGGAAGAGAAAAAATTGCCGGGTCTTCCTGGATAACACTCTGAACGGCAAACCAACCAATCTCCTTGCGCCGATTGAGGTACACCGATTCCCCCAGAGCACTGGCGATGAGTTGCGCGCCCAGACAGATACCCAGCACTGCTTTGTTGGATTTGATGCTCTGTCGGATAAATTTTTTTTCCAGGCGCAGCCAGGGAAACTGGTCTTCATCATTGACGCTCATGGGGCCGCCCATGATGATAAGCAGGTCAATATCGCCTGGATCGGGTAAAGACGTCGATTGATAAAACTTGGTGGTTGTTACGCGGTAATCGGCTGCCTTGAGCCAGGGAGTGATACTGCCTGAGTCTTCAAAGGGAACATGTTGCAGGATGTGCGCGCGCATGGTGTTCTCCTGTTGGCCGTCTTATCGATTTTTATATATGGTTATTGTAAGAGTGGTATTGAAGAGTTTGTCCGATGCGATCAGGCTGACCATCTCGTAGAACTCTTCGTGACGCCGCAGGGGCTCATCTGTGTGTGAGCCCCTACGGCGCAATTCTGAAAAATCAGTTTTTACTTTCCCATCACTATTCTTCGTACCCTTTGCCGTTGCAGGTCGGACAAACCTGGTCGGGAGTACACTGCATACCGTCCTCATCCTGGGTACCACTCCATTCCGGGGCCGTCTCACAGACACCCTCAATAAATTTCTTGCCTTGACACGTGGGACATGGGGTGCGTTTCTCTTCAGTCATTTATTTCTCCTTTTGCATGATTCGTTTTATTGAGCCATCTTTGTGTTGAACTGCTTGTTGGTTTGTCTTGATTTTAATTTATTCTTCCTCAAGATAATCTTTAAGTTTTTCCAGCAGTGATTCTGGAAGTTCTTTATTGTACATGAAGGCTTCAGCCTCTTCACCGCTTATCTGCTGTTTTACCTCAAGGGGAAGCGAACGTAAAATTGCTACCCGTTGGGGATCCGGTTTTTCCTTTTTTGCATCGGTCATAAAATGATTCCTTGCTGGTTCATCCTGCTCCAGTGCAGGCAAAACTCTCGTAAATAAAAAGCAGTGCTACACTAGCATAAATTGTTAGTGATTAATACTTCTGTCAATGCTCACTGAGAGATTTTTTATACATTACTTGCGATATCAGTCTCTCAGCCGACAAAACGGTTGTCGGAGCGTTTGCGCCTGACGTCCCCTGCAGAACCCTGCATCCAGCCGGATCGACAGTCTTGCACCGCATCAAAAGCAGCGATATAGGGTTTTACGTCGAGTAAAGGCGTGCCGTTCAGAATATCAATTCCCTGTACGGTGATAATATTTCTTGCAATACTCTCCAGCCTGACAATGGATATGCCGATA
Source organism: uncultured delta proteobacterium (assembly GCA_963796255.1). GTDB lineage: Bacteria > Desulfobacterota > Desulfobulbia > Desulfobulbales > Desulfocapsaceae > Desulforhopalus_A. The sequence continues at coordinate 415,539 of CAWCLE010000001.1, forward strand.
TGGTTGGGCCGCAGAGGCGATCGGGTGGCAAAAACTCCTCTTGGCCTGGTGTCCATAAAAGGGGTCACCGTCAAGGCCGTTCTTTGGGCCATATGAAACTGATAGAGCAGGTAGATATGACTGAATCCGTCAAGATCATCCAGACCGGCAAGATACTGTTCTTTAAGCTCTACGGTGCCGATAATGTCTTCCGCCCCTTTCGGCTGAATCGGCATATCCTCCAGGCAGGTAAACGGGGTGAAGATGGTTCCGATAGGTTTCATGCTTGTCCTTTGCGGATTTTTAGCATTACCAATAATAGAGGGCGCCGCCGCCGAGCTCATATTCAATTTCCAGCAGCCGGTTGTACTTGGCGATGCGCTCACTGCGCGAGGCCGAGCCGGTTTTTAACTGGCCACCGTCCATGGCCACGGCGAAATCAGCGAGAAAAGTATCTTCGGTCTCCCCGGAACGATGGGAAATGAAATAGTGCCAGCCGGCTTCGCGGCACATCCGTACGGCACCAATACTCTCGGAGACCGTGCCGATCTGGTTGAGTTTAATCAGTACCGAGTTGGCCGTTTTTTCTTTGATGCCCCTGGCAATGTATCTGGTGTTGGTAACGAAGATATCGTCGCCGACAATATCGATCTTATCGCCGACCTGCGCGGTTAAATTTTTAAAGCCCTGCCAGTCGTTTTCGGCCAGAGGGTCTTCCCAGGAAACAATCGGATATTTATCGATCCATTGAACCGCCATATCGACCAGATCCGCCGAAGACATTTTACCGGCTCCGGACTTGGTGAGGTCATAGGCGCTGGTGAGGTCGGTGGAAAAAGAACTGGCCGCACTGTCGAGCGCGATAGAGATATCTTTGCCCGGTTTATAGCCGGCTTTCTCGATAGCCTCCATGATGATATCCATAACTGCTTCATTGCTGGCAAGATTTGGCGCAAACCCGCCCTCGTCGCCAACGCTGGTCGCCATGTTGCGACTTTTTAATAATTTTTTCAGGACATGAAAGGTCTCGGCAATATATCTAAGGCCTTCGGTAAAAGATGGCGCGCCCACCGGGACGGCCATAAATTCCTGAATATCGACACTGTTGTCGGCGTGGGCACCGCCGTTGATGATATTCATCGCCGGCACCGGGATTCTTCTGGCCCCTGCACCGCCAAGGTAACGATAGAGCGGCATGCCGACTGATTGGGCGGCAGCGCGGGCAACGGCCATCGACACCCCGAGAATAGCGTTGGCACCGAGTTTGGATTTATTGTCGGTGCCGTCAAGCGCAATCATTTTCTGGTCTATAGCCAGCTGCTCGGTCGCCGACATGCCGATCATCGCCGGGCTGATAAGGGAATTGACATTTTTGACGGCTTTCAAGACGCCTTTGCCGAGATAGCGAGTTCGATCGCCGTCGCGTAATTCGATTGCCTCGTTTTCGCCGGTGCTGGCTCCTGAAGGGACCGAAGCAGCGGCCTTGGTGCCATCGCTCAGTTCAACAAATACCCGGACAGTCGGGTTCCCCCGGGAATCGAGTATCTCCATTCCCCGTACCGATGTGATAGTATCTTTCATGGATGTTTCCCCTGTTTTGAATTGAATATCAGTTCTGACGGTGACGCAAAATTGAGTGTGGCAATATAATAATCAAAAAAGTGCGGTAAAAACATCATTTTCTCGAAGTATATTGAAACCGATAGCAAACAGAACCAGGCCGCCGGTTATTGTCGCCCAGGTGGAGAGCCAGGTGAGGCGGGCGACCCGTTGGCCTAAGTGCAGACCGGCGATGGTGAACAAGCCGGCAACAATGCCGATAATCATGGCCGGCCAGGCTATCGACACCTGCACCATCGACAAAGACAGTCCGACTGCCAGGGCGTCAATGCTGGTTGCCACGGAGAGCATCACCATGGTCATCCCTTTAGTCGCATCCTTGACCGGTTTGGTATCCGCCTCGTCGATCAGGATGGCTTCTTTCAGCATATTGCCCCCGACCAGGGCGAGCATGGTAAAGGCTACCCAGTGGGCATAGGCGGCCACGTATTGTTCAATCGACGCACCAAGGGCATAGCCGATAACCGGCATCAGGGCCTGGAACAGACCGAAATGCCAGGACAGGCGGAAGGTCTGGCGCATGCTGACCTGTTTGAGGCTGACCCCGGTAGCGATGGCCACGGCAAAAGCATCCATTGCCAGAGCCACGGCAATGCCAAAGGTGGTCAAAATATACATGCGGAGCCACTTTTACAGAGCGATAGCTCAGCGTTCGAGGTCAAGGAGCTGTTGTTTTAATTCCAGACCACCGCCAAATCCGGTAAGAGTACCATTTTTACCGATTACCCGGTGGCAGGGCACAATGATCGGCAGAGGGTTTTTCGCATTAGCCAACCCGACCGCCCGACAAGCCTTTGGGTTGCCGATCCTTTGTGCTATCTGGCCATAGCTGGCCGTCCGGCCAAAGGGAATTTTACGCAACTCCTCCCAGACACTTTGCTGAAAGACTGTTCCTTTGGGGGCGATCGGCAGATCAAACTGCTGCCGGCTGCCGGCAAAATATTCGCCGAGCTGTCTAAGAGCCTCTTGAAATGAGAGCTCGTCACACTGCCAGTCGTCAGGAATGTCTATTTGACTCAGGTCATTCGGAAAATGAAGCTCTTCGAGTAAACCGTCTGCACCGACAAGCAGCAGTTTACCGATCGGGCTCTCATAATAGCAATAGTGTTTCACGGCTTTCTTCCTTTTGCGCGGTTTCCTCGGGGAAACCACGCAATCCGGCGCTATGGAATTTATGCCCCAAGAGCCTTCAGTGCCGCCTGATAATCAGGTTCCTGGCCGATTTCCGGAACTTGCTCGGTGTATTGTACCTTCCCTTCCGGATTAATAACCACTACCGCCCTGGCGAGTATCCCTGCCAGCGGACCAGTGGTAATAGTCTGGCCGTATTTTTTACCGAAATCATCCGATCGGAAAACGGATAAGGGGATAACTTTATCCAGTCCCTCCGCTTCACAAAATCTCTTGAAGGCAAAGGGCAGATCGGCCGAAATACACAGCACAACTGTATTGGGATGGCTGCTCGCTTCACTGTTGAATTTGCGCGCGGACGTTGCGCAGACGCTGGTGTCTATGGAGGGGAAGATGCTGAGGACGACGTTTTTCCCCTTATAATCCTTCAGGCCGGCTTCAGAGAGATCGGTTTTAACCAGGGTAAAATCCGGTGCTGCCGATCCCACGGCTGGGAGTGATCCCACCGTCTCAATTGCATTACCTTTAAGTGTTATCTTAGCCACTTGGGTCTCCTTTGTTAAATATTTATAAAAAACACATACAGGGCGAACTAAAAAACTCCAGTATAACAATTTCTACCGTAATAGAAGTTCTTACTTTTTCCTTGCTTGTCAACTGCTCCGGCAGAAAATAACTCATGCTGAAAAAGTTGTTGCCAAAAAGACAGGTCTTCTCGCTCAGACATGTGAGGTGTCCAGTCAGGTATCGATTTGAACAGCATGATATTATTTGAAAAGCATTGAAATCATAGACCGGTCATGGTTTAACTGAAGAGATTTTTTATCAAGTCATTGGAATATTGCGGGGATTGCTACGATCGTCGATAAATATGGATACCAAGGGTGAATATATGTCTTTTGTACCGGTTATAGGAAAATCGATAAAAAAGCAGCTCGAGGATCGGGAAGAACTGATTCTCTCACCCTTTGCCGCACTCAATAAACATTCGTCGGGCCGACATCTGGAAGAAGAAGAGGTGATGTCCGACATTCGTCTGTCGTTTCAGCGCGATCGGGACCGAATCACTCACTCAAAAACATTTCGTCGCCTCAAACATAAGACCCAGGTATTTCTCGCTCCAACCGGAGATCATTACCGCACGAGGTTGACCCATGTCCTGGAGGTGTCCCAGATTGCCAGGACTATTGCCTCGGCCCTTTGTCTCAATGAACCGCTGACCGAAGCCATCGCCCTTGGCCATGATCTCGGCCACACTCCCTTTGGCCACGCCGGGGAAGTCACGCTCAACGAGCTCCATCCCAGTGGTTTTCGGCATTATGTGCACAGCCTGCGGGTGGTCGATTTCCTGGAAAATAATGGCAAAGGTCTCAATCTGACTTTTGAAGTGCGCAATGGAATAGTCCGCCATTCCAAGGGACGCGCCGATATCCTCCCCAAAGATAAAAGTGAAAGCGCTGTCACCCTTGAAGGTCAGGTGGTGCGACTGGCCGATATTATTGCTTATGTCAATCACGATCTCGACGATGCTCTGCGGGCAGGAATTTTAATCGAGAGCGACCTTCCGGCCAAGATCAGACAAGCGGTTGGCGAGCGGCACTCAAAACGCATCGGCTCAATGGTTCGTGATCTGATCGTGGAGACCCTGGCCACCGAAGATGGGGATCTGCATATCAGCGATGGGATGCTCGAAGCCATTAACGATCTGCGGACTTTTCTCTATGATAATGTCTATACCTACTATAAAGTCCACAATGAATTTATCAAAGCCCAGCGCATAATCTCCCATCTTTATAACTATTTCATGGAAAACGGTATTGTCCGTTTGCGAAACAATAAATGGGAAACAACCCTTGATGAAGAGGCGTGGGCGGACGAGAAAAAAGCCCATCGCCTGGTTTGTGATTATGTCGCCGGGATGACGGATCGTTATGCCCTGTCTATCTATAAGTATATCTTTCTTCCTGAACCGTGGAGCGCTAAATAAGCTCTGCACTTCTCCTTGGAAAAAATGTTGAATTCTGGCGCCTTCATAGGTAATCTCAGAAATGGTGCGCCACTGTGGCGCTGAAAAATAATTAATCAATAATCGAATGTTTAAAATGAATAATAAAGAAGAACTATTGAGCAAGGGCTATGAATTTGCCGAAGTGGAAGATAAATGGCTGGCCAGATGGCAGGAATCGGCGAGCTTTGCTGCAACAATGGACATAGGCAGACCGGCCTTTTCAATAGTTATTCCCCCACCCAACGTTACCGGCGTGCTGCATGTAGGCCATGCCTTAAACAATACTCTGCAGGATGTCCTGACTCGTTATCACCGCATGTGCGGCGATAACACCCTGTGGGTACCGGGCACCGATCATGCCGGGATTGCCACCCAGAATGTCGTCGAACGGCAGTTGGCCGTTGAGGGAAAGACCCGCGACGATCTCGGCCGTGAGGCTTTTATCGACAAAGTCTGGGAGTGGCGCACCGAAAAGGGCGGCACGATCATTAACCAACTGCAAAAACTTGGTGCTTCCTGTGACTGGGAACGTGAGCGGTTCACCATGGATGAGGGGCTTTCCCAGGCGGTCAGGGAAGTCTTTGTTCGACTGTATAAGGAGGGACTCATCTACAAAGGCGACTATATCGTCAACTGGTGCCCGCGCTGCCGGACTGCCCTGTCCGACGACGAGGTGGAGCACGAAGATACCAAAGGCAAACTGTATCATATCCGCTACCCGTATGCCGATGGCTCGGGATCTGTCGTTGTTGCGACCACCAGGCCGGAGACGATGCTGGGCGATACCGGAGTAGCGGTGCATCCAGATGATGAGCGTTACCAGCACTTAGGCGAGGTGGGGATTAAGCTGCCCTTGACGGACAGAATCATTCCGGTCGTTTTTGATGAGCATGTCGATCGGGAATTTGGCACGGGCGCTTTAAAAGTGACGCCGTCACACGACCGGGACGATTATGAAATTGGGCTGCGTCATTCGCTGGCCCGCTTGAAAGTAATGGACGATAAAGGGGTGATGAACGCTGCGGCCGGGGATTACTGTGGGCTGGATCGTTTTGCCTGCCGCAAGAAAGTGGTCGAGGACCTTACGCGTCTTGGCTTTTTGGATAAAATTGAGGAGTATGACCACGCCGTCGGGCACTGTTATCGCTGTAAGACGGTGAGTGAGCCGACCACCTCGGTGCAATGGTTTGTCTCGGTCAAGCCGCTGGCCGAAAAGGCCGTGGCGGCGGTTCGCGATGGCCGGATAAATATCTATCCCAAAACCTGGTACAACACCTTCTATAGCTGGATGGATAATATCCGCGACTGGTGCATCTCCCGGCAGATCTGGTGGGGACATCGCATTCCTGCCTGGACCTGCGAGGCCTGCGGGGAATTGATCGTTGAATCGACCGACCCAACCGTCTGCCCGAAATGTGCCTCGGCCAATCTTACCCAAGAAACCGATGTGCTCGATACCTGGTTTTCCTCGGCATTGTGGCCATTCTCCACCTTGGGTTGGCCGCAGCAGACCAAAGAACTGGCGATGTTCTATCCCACCTCGGTGCTGATCACCAGCTTTGACATCCTGTTCTTCTGGGTGGCCAGGATGATGATGATGGGTCTGCATTTTATGGACGAAGTGCCCTTTAAGGATGTCTATCTGCACGCCCTGGTCCGTGATAAATTCGGCAAGAAAATGTCCAAATCAACCGGCAACGTCATCGATCCGCTGGTGGTGATGGGCGAATATGGCACCGATGCCATGCGCTTTACGCTGACTGCTTTTGCCGCTCAGGGCCGTGAGATCAAGCTGGATGAGGAACGAATCGAAGGGTATCGGCACTTTATTAATAAAATATGGAATGCTGCCCGTTTTGCCCTGATGCATGTCAATGCGTGCGATGCGTCGATAAAGGATGTTGTGGCCAGACCGGCGGAACTGCCGCTGGTCCATCAGTGGATTCTAAGCCGAACCGCAACGGCCATCGCCGAAGTGCGGCTGGCCCTTGATGAATATCGCTTTAATGACTTTGCTTCGGTCAATTATCAGTTTATCTGGCATGAGTTTTGTGACTGGTACCTGGAGTGGATTAAAGCCGATCTGTTCAGCGATGATCCGACCGCCAAACGGCAGGCCCAGGGCGTGCTGCTGGTTGTGCTGGAGACCATTGTCAAGCTTATCCATCCGGTCACGCCTTTTGTTTCTGAGGAAATATGGTCGGTTTTGCCCGGCGACCGCCCGCTCCTTACCACCAGCGCCTTTCCTGAAAAGCAGCAAAGCTGGCTTAATCCGGAAGCGGTGGCGCAGATGGAAATGCTGATGGGCATTATTACCGGGATACGAAATATCCGCGCCGAAGCTGATGTCCATCCCTCGATGAAGATTGACGCGCTGGTGATCTGTGCCGATAAACAAAAAGCTGAGTGCATCGCCGCATTTACCGCCGCTCTTTCGGATATGACGCGACTGCAGAGTCTTACTGTGATGCAGCAGGCGGAAAAACCAGCCGATGCCGCCACCTATATTTACAGCGATATAGAGATCTTCGTGCCTCTTAAGGGCTTGGTCGATGTCGCCAGTGAGCTCGCCAAACTGCTGCGGGAGCGAAAGAAAATTGAAGCTAAGCTCGCCCAGGTGAACGGCAAGCTGGCAAATAAGAAATTCCTTGCCAATGCGCCCGATGAGGTTATCGCTAAGGAACAGGAGAAAAAAACAGAACTCGATGGCACAATGGCCAAGATAGTCGAAGCTGAAGCGCGGTTGAAAAATCTCGAGAATTAGTGGATTAACAATGGACAAGAATCTTCTGCACCGTATGATTACCAGGTTCCTTAGAGAGGATGTCGGCAGGGGTGATCTCACCAGTGAATCAATTTTCACTGAACTGGATACCGGCAGCGCCCGCTTGATCGCGCGTGATTCTTTTGTTGTTGCCGGAGTGCAAGCGGTTGCCGCCGAGGTGTTCAAGGTTCAGAATCCGGCGATTATAACTGAAGGAAGCGTAGCCGATGGCACCAGGACGGTGCCGAAGATGGAGCTGCTGCGTGTCAGCGGCCCGGTCGTCGATCTCTTGAAAGCCGAGCGGGTGGCGCTCAATCTGCTGCAGCGGCTGTCCGGGATTGCAACGCTGACCGCCCGCTTTGTCGAGGCGGTCAAAGGAACTGCTGTGCGCATTACCGATACTCGGAAAACTACGCCGGGCTTGCGGGTTCTGGAGAAATATGCCGTTCGGGTCGGCGGTGGCGCCAACCACCGCTATAATCTTGCCGATGGCGTATTGATAAAAGACAATCATATTGCGGCCTGCGGCAGCATCCGTCTTGCGGTCGACCAGGTTCGGCAGAAAATTCCCCATACCATTCGGATAGAGGTGGAAACGGATAACCTGGACCAGGTAGAAGAATGCCTGGCATGCGGGGTGGATATCATTATGCTTGACAATATGAGCCCGGAAATGATGTCCCAGGCGGTACAGTTGATCAAGGGGCGCGCCCTGGTCGAGGCATCCGGCGGCGTGAATCTTGCGACGGTTCAAGCGATTGCCGCAAGCGGTGTTGATATTATCTCTATAGGCGCTTTAACGCATTCCGCCCCCGCCTGTGACATAGGTATGGATTGGTCCTTCTAGAATAATCTTACTATCTTCTCTTATCTCTTCGATTAGCCTTGTAAATCGGTATCCTCTGTTCTGCTGTTTTCCCATCATATAATTTCTTGATTAATGTTGTGAAAATATGCGATACTCGAATCATATCGTAAAAGTTCGTTGGAAAACATATAAAGCTAACCCCGGTACTTCGACGCTGAAGACGATGATTTCTCTGTGAATTGCCGGCAAGTTATACAAAGAGGTACGAGCGCATGCGTTGTCCAAAATGTGGATACATCTCCTTTGATCACCTGAAAGAATGTCGTAAATGCAGCAAAAATATTGCGACGATATCTGCTGGTCTGTTTGGTTCCACCTATAATGTTCAGCCACCGACTTTTCTTAAGTTGAATCGTGAGGCAAGAGAAGATCCATCCCAACATTTGGATCTTGCCGAAGAGCAATCTTTCGATGCCGACGATGAATATATCGATGATGAACTTGCGATTCTGGTCGAAGATGAGGAGACTGGTGAAGAGGGATCCATCAATTTTGCAGAAGATGCGCCGGCAAGGATGGCGCGGGCTGATGGCGATGAACTTGATGATGGGGAGATCGAAATTGATTTCAGTCAGTTTGAGGAGGCTGACGAAAAGGTTGATCTTCTGCAAACGGATGTGACACCACAACAGAAGAAGCGAAATAATGTAAAAATTGATGTACCGCCGGCATTGTCGGATATTTCTGATCTTGCCCCTCCTGCACAACCCAGTGGAAAAAAGGCATCCGCAGGAGTTTTGGCAGACCCTGATTTTTCTGACCTGGATTTGGACAATCTTAATTTTGATCTGGGTCTTGATGGCCTTGATGACGCTGCGAAAAAGAGTCCAGGCATTGCCGAAAAAGATCTGCTCTCTTTTGAGAACCTTGATTTTGCTGATGCTCTGGCAGAAAGCGATCCGGCACCTGCGAAGAAAACCGAGGATCTCGATCTGGACCTGGATCTTGATTTCGAGTTGGATCTTGGCGGCTTGTCGATACATAAAGATGCGTAAGAGCAAAACAGTCAACAAAAAGGCTCGAAATTTGGTTGACACCGAAATCGAAGTCGGGTAAATATCCCTCTCCATATGAGGTGCCGGGATAGCTCAGTCGGTAGAGCAACGGACTGAAAATCCGTGTGTCCCTGGTTCGATTCCTGGTCCCGGCACCATTATTTGAAAAAAAAATCAAGCCCTTATCAACTTATGTTGGTAGGTGCTTTTTTCTTTGGTGCGGCTTTTTTGCCAAAATTTTGCCAAAACCAGATTATCCTTAAGCCTACTCATTGTTACCGTTGATTCTTTTATGGATTTCGTTTAAAGCGCAGCCATCACGATTATCGGAAGTTTTTGACGAATTTTGCATAAACTCTGATAATCATATCAGTGTCCCTATGACCCATAACGTGGGCAATCCATAAAGGATTTTCTCCAAGGGTCAAAGCTGTTGTTGCAAAACTATGTCTGGTTTGAATCATCGGGCGAAATGGTACTCCCGCTTGCTCCAATGCTGGTCTCCATGTTCTGTTACTTAGATTGGCATGGTTAAGCTGATTTCCTTCCGTTGTACAAAATAGGGCAAATTAACCGTGGTATGCTAACAAAAGCATTCGGCAGATGGCAAGAAGCACGGCGGCACTGAAGCGTATAGTTTGGGTGGGTCGCTGGTGATGCAGGTCGTTATGTGAAGAAAGGGGTCAAGATAACTCTCTAGTATATGCTTTTTTCAATAGCGCCTGCTCAGCCATTGGAAAAGGCAACTTCAACTAAACGAAAAGTCTATATGGGGTTTGATGCAGTTTTATGGGGAAACTTTTTTTTTCAAAGAGGCAATATGTGTTTCTCTCTTTTTTTTTACTGCTATTGTCTTTGATGTTATCTGTGACACTTTACCCGTATAATTTTTCACCTGAAGCTACAGGAGCAACATGGCTTACAGAGGAAACAGGTATATATTTTAATGGGGAAGGAATAGCCTATACAAAACCGGGATCAAAGAGTCCTGCTTATAAACAAGTAAGTGTAGAACTCTTGTTATTGGAACGCCCAGGAAGTAAAAATTGGGGCCCCCGGGAAATTTTTTCTTTTTATGACGGTAAAGCCAATGCTCCTTTGCTGATAGGACAATGGGCTGGATCAATCTTTTTGTACAGTAGATTTGAGGTACATTCAGGTAATGAGTGGTATAAATTTTTTCTCAGTACAAAACGTTTACAGAAGGGAAAACCCCAACTACTTACTGTTACATTTGGGTATGGTGAAAAAAAAATTTACATTAATGGGGAGCTCGTCAAAACGGGCAAAATCATCACCCAACAGGCAAGCAATATAGATATTTCTGGAAGAATTATCCTTGGAAATTCGCCGACAAACAAAAATGGTTGGTGGGGGGGAAATAAGGAGGCTGGCAATTTATGACAGAATTCTCTCTCAAGCTGAAATCAAAGAGCATTCTACCAAATCTCTATTTAAAGGCTTCGATGGCTTAACTGACGAACCAAGGGCTCAGCGAATATATACTTTTGCAGAAGGGAAAGGGAATACGATTGAAAGTATGACAGAAGATAAACAACCTTTGTTCATTCCTGCAAAAAAAGTTGCTCTCCCTGAAACTTTATTTCATTTTTTTCCTAAAAACATAAAAAGTACTTCACTGGTTGACTCATTTCGAACACGAGATTTCTGGGGGAATATCTTTTTCTTTTTACCGTATGGTTGCCTTCTGGCTGTATTCTTGAAAACTTTTCGCTTGAACAGTTTTTATACTTTTCTCATTGTAATCATAACAGGTGGGGTTTTTAGTTTTTGCATTGAGTTTGGCCAGCTTTTTCTTCCAACAAGGACATCGGGGATGCTTGATATTTTAAGTAACACGATTGGATCAGGCCTTGGATTTTGTCTCATATCTGTGCAAAAAATTATGAGACACTTATTGAAAGGCCTTTGTAACTCGTGAAAAACGAGCCAAACCACTTTTTTTGCCAAACTTGAAAAACGGATGAACGAGACACGGTTTCCGGAGGATGAAACGCAAGTTATGCCGAAGTATTCCTGCACGAAATCAATGCCAAGCTGTTCAGTATAGTTAATCTGTCCTTTCCGGGTTGCAAAAGTCTTCAAGCTTCCGCCAGCGATTGCGATAAAAGATCATGCTGCCTTTTGTGTAGCCAAAGCGGAGTAGTTCCTGTTCTAGTAAGGGATGGTTACTGGATTTGTCTTTTTTCCCTTATGCCGGCAATTAATCGTCTGATTTTGGGTTTTATTTTTACATTGAAAAAATAGCGCAAAGGTGAAGCGCAGAAACCGAAAGCTTTATAGATGTGCAAGTAATCCAGCGGTGTTTTGGATAGTGCGATTCCATCAGAGATATAGCGATACATTGATCTGCAAAGGTACAGATTACCTTTCTCGCTTAAAGTGGTAGCTTCCTCTGGGAATAGTTCACGAAAAATATCGATAAGGTATAGGCTGTCCTCAACCCAATCTTGGATCGGTATATTCGAACCTCTATTATCAAGATGCCGACGAAAGCTTGCTCGTACTTCTGCGACGTCGACTCTTCCATGAAGTGATGCCAGTCTAAATGTAGGTACCAGGTCATCAAATAGATTTTTCTTTGAACCAAACCCGCCTACTTCTTTTAGCTTAGCAGTGTTGTATAATGTATTACATAAATAGAGACTCGTCGTACCCTGAAACCATCCCAGAATAAAATCAACTGGGGATAATCCGGCAGCTCTGTTTGGATGTTCTCCCAGCACATTATCGTCGCCATCGATAGTGCGCACTCCTGTCACTATGACTCCAACGGATTGATTCGGCTTGAGTGCTGAGATACATACTTCGACGAAATCTTTATCAAGCATATCGTCGTCATGGAAAAGAAGGAAATAATCACCCTTGGCCTGAGCCAGGCAAAAATTATAGTTGTTATTTGCACCTATATTGCTTTCCTGTCGATAATAATGTAGACGGGGATCTTTAAGCGATTCAATCAATTTTGGCGTGTGATCTGTCGAACAATTGTCTGATACGATAACCTCAACGTTTTGATAAGTTTGTTGTAATGAGCGTTCAATGGCATTGCGTAAATAACTGTCTGCACGGTTGTATGTGGGGATTCCAATGGTGACAAGTGGAAGGTTGTTGATCATGGCTTTTACCTAAGTGATGAAAATTGTAGAGATATTAGTAGATTATCTGGAGTGTGTTCAGTGTCCCATATATTTTTTTTCCCAAAGAGCAAGGCTGAGTAGAGGCCAGAACCCCCAACCGTAATTTAGGCCATTCAAATGCTGCTGGTACAAGTCGCGTAACGCCTTTTTGTTAACTTGTACACCTGCCAGGCTCTCTCTGGTTAACAGGAAATCTTCTATGATTGGTCTGAGGGTGGTTCGCAGCCATTTATTCATAGGCGGTTCAAAACCTTTTTTCGCAGTGGTTTGAAAACTAAGGTGTCGAGCAAGACTTTTACGCAGGGGGATCTTGCCGATACGTTTTGCCGGATCAAAGCAATCATGCCAGTCTACCTGTACAGCCACATCGATTACTTCTCTGTCCAATAGAGGAACACGTACTTCTAGAGAATTATACATGCTTGCCCGATCCACTTTGAGTAGAACTCCAGTTAAATGGCAGACAAATTCATTCTTCCGCGACCATTGGGCAGCATCATCCGAATCATGGCCGGTATGATCGAAAAGGTCGTATTCAGCAGGCCAGGAGGACATGTTGGGAAAGATTTGGGGCAACCATCCGGGGAGATGGGTATGCATGGTTCGTTGCCAATCTCCCACTGTATGGTGTTGATAACTTGCCTTGGGCGATAATCGTGCCAGCCGACGACCGTACTGAATCATGCGGCGCCACCACCAAGGATATCGAAAATCGTTCACGCCATTAATCAATGGCCCGAATCTTTGAGAATATCCCCAGAATAATTCATCTCCACCATCACCGGAAAGCATGACGGTAGAGGTTTTTCGAGACATTCTGGACACTAGCAAGGTCGGAAACATCGAAAAATCACCAAACGGTTCGCCACAAGCACTTATGACATCCTCCAGCATGTTTATAGCCGCATCCGGAGATACATGTTCTACCGTCTGGGCGATCCCTAATTGTTTGGCATAACGAATGGCATCCGGAGATTCGTCCGTTATATCTCCATCGGTACCAAAGGTGAAGGCATGCATCTTGCCCTTGCTTGCAGTTTGCATTTTGGCGCAGATCAGCGGAGAATCAATACCTCCAGAAAGGAATGCCCCAATCGGTACATCGCTCACCATTTGCCTCTTTACTGCAGAAGTAATGGCTGCATCCACAGCATCCAGAGCTTCCTGCCCCCGAAGTTTCGGTGTTTGGTGGAGGGGAAACTCGTAATAACATCCCTGGCGGATACGTCTGTCGCTATCTATTTCAAGCCAGCTGCCAGGTTCCAGCATGGATGTGTTTTTCAGTATCGCATAGGGGGCAGGAATAAAGGCAAGATGCAGATAAAGTGCTGCTGATTCAGCTGAAAAGGGAAGGTTTTTACTCCAGGGGTGGGCTAGTAGCTGGTCATACTGAGAAGCAAACATCAGCCCCTTTGAGTGATTCAGGAAATATAACGGTTTGATACCGGCATGGTCACGGGCCAGTAAAAGTTTTCGCTCATGAGTATCATAGAAACCGAGCGCGAACATGCCGTTAAAACGATCTAAAGCATTGTGGCCCCACTCTATGAGAGAGTAAAGCACTACTTCCGAGTCGCTATTTGAACGAAATTTTGTGCCTCGCTGTTCATGGTATTTGCGTAACTCGATAAAGTTGTAAACCTCGCCGTTGAAAACAAGAACGTATCGGCCATCAGGAGAAACCATGGGTTGGTGCCCGGCAGAAGAGAGGTCAAGAATGGATAAGCGGCGAAAGACGAGGTCGCAGTGTGAGTCATGCCAGGAGCCAGAATCATCCGGCCCTCTGTTGGCCATAAGTTCGCTGATTATCTTCCAGTCGGCCTCACTCGGCTGAGAATAAAAACGTAGTTCTCCAGCTATTCCACACATGTGAAGAACCTCCTTAGTATCGATTTGCGCGTTTGTTTAGATGTCATATCGAAATAATATTTTTAGCCCCTGTTGAATGCCGGATTAAGTGTGCTATTAAGGGCAGATTTATAGCGAAAAGATACCGGTTAAAAATGACGAATTTTTTCTACAACTGTCTGCTTTGGGATTTCAATAGTTTTTTCCAGAAGCCGAAAAGTACAACGCCCAGTATTGTGCCAATGGTGTTGTTTGTTACATCCACCAATGTAGAGGTTCTAGTTGCTGAGAAATATTGGATGGATTCGATGGAGATTGTAAACAGAATTCCTGCAATTATGACAATAAAAAAGGTGTTGCCTTTTTTCTTTGTCCGACAGTTTCCGTATCAGACCAATTAGATCAGTATTGACCCCATTTCTCTGACCGCTCTCTGGAATCGGATTTTTGTCAATATTGTAAGGCATATGGTTTCTTTTACCGATGGTTTACAGCATCATTTGATAAAATAAACTGAATAGGTCGGAACTTTTCAGAGTTTTTTGCAGTTATGTTTTTGAAACTATTACAAAAAAACAAGAAAGTATTTTCTAGGGTCAAAATAGGATGACGGCAACCATATGGCAGACTCAGTCTTGACTAGGTTATCCATTTTCGATATAATCATAGAATATAGCTGGGCCCGCTCAAGCCAACTATATAATATATCAACTATGTATATCAATAAATTATTGACCTCCACCGTCCTTTCTAGTGAGTTTACACCAATCATAATCCACGCCTGTTCGGGGGCTAATAAAATATTCTTCAGTGTGGTCTTGGAACCACTACCATAACACTGCAACTATGTATGAACAATATTATGGCCTTAAGGAAAGACCATTCCAAATAGTGCCAAATCCTATTACCTTTATTTTAGCCCAAAACATGAAAATGCCTTAACATATTTGGAATATGGCATTCGAGAAGGGGCAGGTTTTATTTTGCTGACCGGTGAAATCGGTACAGGCAAGACTACCTTGATCCGCTATATTCTAAACGATATAGAGGCAGAGACAGAAGTAGCAGTCATTTTTAATACCAATGTAACCAGTGAGCAGCTTATAGAACTGGTGTTGAGGGAGTTCGAGATAGAGCCTGCTGCAAATGATAAAACTAAGAATATAGATATGTTATATCACTGCCTCATCGAAAAAGATGCACAAAAGAAAAAGGTTCTGCTTATAATTGACGAGGCCCAGAATCTACAAGATGAGGTACTTGAAGAGGTGCGGATGCTCTCTAATCTGCAGGCAGATGATAACCTGCTTTTGCAGATAATGCTTGTGGGTCAACCGGAATTAAAGATAAAGTTAAAGCGTCCCTCTTTAGCTCAGTTGACCCAGCGTATTGCAGTCAACTACCACCTTGTGTCTCTTACCAGAAAAGAGACTGCAGAATATGTTTCCTCCCGGTTGAAGATGGCGGGAGGGGAGACAGATATTTTCACCGATATTGCTATCGATAAAATATATAGTTTTACTAACGGTATTCCACGGTCAATTAACTTATTATGTGATACTGCGCTGGTTTATGGTTTTGCCGGTGATGTGAAAATCATTAATAATTCTATTATTGACCAGGTCATCGAAGATAAAGGAGATTTTGGAATATCTGTTGATGAGGCTGAGTATAGCGATGTAACTTCAAAGAAAGTTAAAAGCCTTCCGGACAATTCCTTATATAGCAGTCGTCTTCTGACCCTGGAAACTACTGTGCAGCAGCTTAAAATTCAGGTGACATGGCGAGTAGAACAACTGGAAATAAGAGCAGAGAATTTTAAAGATGATCTTATTCATCAACTGCGTGAGCAGGTGGACCAGAAAAGGGAAAAAAAATAAGTTTACTCTGATCTCCTATAGTAAGCTCAAAGAAAAGTATGAAAATCTTAAAAAGCAGTTAGAGACTAAATCCGAGATCTCGATGGTAGAAAACACTGTTTCGAGCGAGACAAAAAAAAATAAAAGCTGGTTTTTTGGTTGAGTTAATGAGATATAGAGTTTCTGTTATTATACCAACGTACAATAGATTACGAGTACTTTTACGTGCAATTAATTCAGTAATCAATCAAACCTGTAAGCCGTTTGAGGTCATTGTGGTGGATGACGGCAGCACAGATGATACAAAAAAAGCTCTTGATATATATGGAGATAAAATAAAATACTTGTACCGGGAAAATTCCGGCAGACCCGGGGTGGCCAGAAATACAGGCCTGGAACATGCGAAGGGGGATTGGATCGCTTTTATCGACTCTGACGATGTCTGGGCCGGAAAAGTTGCAACTGGAGCTCGGGCTGATCGAAAAAGCTAAAGTACCACTTGGGCTTGTGTTCGGCGATTATGAAGTTGAAACCATGATAACAGCTTACGTCGTGCAAAGGTTTTCAATCCTTCTGATTTAGGACGTCTTACCGAGTTTGATCTGGAGGAAGGAAAGATTTTTAAAAAAGATCTTTTTTACTATTTCCTGATATTGAAAAATCCTATTCACACATCCAGTGTGCTTCTAAATAGAGAGCTTTTCGACTCTGTCCATGGTTTTGATCCATCTCTTACAATAGCAGAAGATCGGGATCTGTGGATCCGAGGCGCTGAACGGATGCAGGTAGGTTACGTGTCAGAAGTAACCTGTAAATATACCCATGAAGGAGGAAATATAACTCAGGACAAACTTTTTTATTCCGAAAGCGTGAGTTGCGTTATGCAACGCCATTTTGACAGGAACAAACATGATATCCCAGGGTGGCTTAATGGTGCAATAAAAACAAGTCTGAGAAGAGAATATCGAGGACTATCATTTCTGAATGCCAAGCTCAAAAAAAGGAGTGATGCAGTTAAGTACATTGCTAAATCATTAAAATATCCAGATTTGGCAACACTATACTATTTTTGTCAAACATTAGAGGTTTTATATTGCCGGATATTTATAATAGTATTCAAACACGAATGGAGGCGAAGAGGCCGGACTCATCACATGGTCAGTGACAAAGTGCGTGGAAACAACAGTGTAAAAGAGCGAAATATGAGGATCCTTTTTGTATGTGATAAACTGATTACCTTCATCTTGAATGATATATCCGAACTTTCCAGATTAGGTCATAAGGTAAGTATCCTTTCCACACATCGTGATAGAAGCATTTATGAAAAAATAGTTTTTCGTATTTAAGAGAAGATGACTGGAAAAAAGGTTTTTTATAAACTGGAATATTACCAGGAGTCGCAAAGACAAACTACTGAACCTGTTGAATTTCATTAAGTTCGCTTGTATTGATCTAGTAAAAACTCCGATATTTACTTTAAAATCAATTTATCATCTTTTCTCTACATACGATAACCTGTGGATGGCTTTTGAAGAGTATAATTATTTAAGAATTTTATTTTCTGAAAAATTTGATGTAATTCATGCTCCATTTTCAACGCCAATAATATTAAAAAAAATATTCTTTCTATCAAAAATACTAGACGTACCATATACGCTTTCATTTAGAGCTCATGATCTGTATAACGAAAACGATTTTACCACATCCCTGAGAAAGAGTCATATTCTTGAGCAGGCATCTGCGATTACCACAATTTCAAATTACAATAAACAAGTTCTTCAGGACAAACTTGGTGATGATACAACAATCAAAGTTATACATGGCGGCGTAAAAACTGATTATTTCAGTCCTTTGCCTATTGATAAGGTAAGCAGAAGGATTATTTCAGTAGGTCGGTTTCATGAACAAAAAGGGTTGATTTACCTGCTACAGGCGTTTGAAATTCTCCAGAATCGCAATTTTTTTTTTGAAAGTATAATTATAGGGGAAGGGCCGGAAAAGGAGTCATTTGTTAATTTTATAAAAAGAAATCGTTTGACTCAGGTGAAATTGATCGACTACCTGGATCGGGATAGCATAAAAATGGAACTGGCAAAATCTGAACTTTTGCAGTTTTGCCTTGTATTGTAGCTACTGACGGATTAAGGGATATGCTAGCTAATGTTCTGAAAGAGG
>CAWCLE010000002.1:0-93321 GCA_963796255.1 uncultured delta proteobacterium
CCAGGCGGCTGAGGTGATAATAAAAGCCCATTTCTTTCAGACACTGATCCTCGGCGAGCATGGCCAGACTGAAACCGTCTCTGGTAAGCGGCGTGGCAACGACCAGTTCGAGTAACTTCTGCACTGCAGCCGGGGCAGCATCCACCCCATAGCGGACACATTTTACGTGCAGAATATCGGCGAGCTTTTCCTGCTGCTCGCGTGCAGCAATTGTTGCAAACGGCAAAGCTTCCAATAGATCATGAATGACATTGCCGAAATTCGGCCCGGCAGGCAGCCCCGTTACCGCAAGCTTACCGGCATTGGTGTCGTCCATAACAATGCTTTGCGCCGGGATGTCGTCATGATCATAGTCGCTGATCGATGCCAGCGCCGAAAAACTCGACATCTGCCAGTCGGTATACAAAGAGCGGCCAGAGGGGAGTAAAGGGTGCAGTTCCTGCTGCGATATGTTTCTGGAATATTTTTTATGCGGCGTATCGATATCGATGATTCGGTGCGACACCGCCTTATCCTGGGCCAGAGAGTCCAGTTTTTGCTGCTGCGCCTGATAATCGGCAGAACCATCCCCAAACAGCAGATAACCAAGGGCTGACTGACAGGAATCCCCGACCATCCCCGACGGTTTGACATCAGCCCAGAAGGTATAGCAGCGGATCTGCGCCCTGGTCAGGGCAACATAGAGCAGTCGCAGATCTTCGGCCATCTCCTCGTCCACCGCCTGGTCGCGGCGGGCGGCGAACTGATCGGAGCCTAGATCGATTACCAGTTGGTGCGCTGCATCATGGACGCGCAGCTGATATTTCTCTCCCCGTATCCGATTGCTGCGATACCAGAGATAGGGGCAGAAAACCACCGGGTATTCCAGACCCTTGGCGCCATGCATGGTGACAATGCGCACCGCCTGTTCGTCACTCTCGAGCAACAGCTCAGTGTTTTCGGTGCTCCGATCTTCCTGCATCATCCGGCGCAACCACTGCAGAAGCTGGACTATGCCGAGATTTTCGGCAGTTTCCTGCTCTTGTACCAGCTCAAGAAGATGCTGAATATTGGCAATGGCCCTTTCGGCCGATTGTCCGGCAGCCAGGGTGGGCAAGATGTTTTCTTCAACCAGCAAGCTGCTCATCATCGGCAGAAAACCCTGTTCCTGCCAGCACTGATTATAGTGGAGGAACCGGCTGTGGTATGTATTCAATTGCTGTTCGTTTTGCCATAATTGCTGCAAAGCCTTACCGGATAGACCAAACCAGGAGATGGTCATCGCTGATTTCAACTTTGTCGTCTCACCCGGTGCAGCGATACCCGTAAGAAGCAGCAGCAGCTCCCGGCATTCATTGGTTTTAAAGACCGATTGTCGGCTGCCGACCACCGCCGGGATTGCCGCCGCAGCCAGTGCCTGGCGATATTGTTCGGCCTGCCGATTGCTGCGTACCAGGATGGCGATATCTCTGGGCGCTAAAGCTCGCAGCTCATGCGTCGAAGATTGCAGCAGCACCGGACTGGTCGGGTTCAGCAGCCGGATCAGTTCGGCAACGATAAAGGCGCGTATGGCATCCGCTGCTTTACCCGAGCCCCAGCGGCCGTTTTTCTCCTCGGGGTGGGGGGGCAGGCTACAATAGACCATTCCAGCCAAGGAATCGCCGCCCTGGAGCAGCTCAAGGTCTTGTTCTTTTTTGGCGGCGATTATCGAATGATAAGCAAGCGTTTCTTCCTCGAAATAAAACGGCCTGTTTTTTGAACCAAAGAGCCGGTTTATTTCGGCGACTAAAAAGGGATGTGATCGATAATTTTTTTCGAGCGTCAGCAAGGCATCCGCTGAAGCCCTGGCCAGAAAATAAGAATGAATATCCGCACCACGAAATTTATAGATCGCCTGCTTGGGATCGCCAATCAGATAGAGATAGTGGTTTTTGTCACCGAACAGGGTGGAAAAAATAAACCACTGCTCGCTGTCGGTATCCTGGAATTCATCGATGAGGGCTACCGAGAAGCGCTCGCTGAGCATTTTTTGCAGCGAGCCTCCCCGCTCACCTTGTAAAGCTGCCGACAGGCTGACAATAAGATCATTAAAGCCCATGTTTCCCTGTTCCAGCAGCCGTCGACTTACCTCACTGCGCAGCTCTTCAGCCAGCTTGACGCGAAAAGTAAGCACCAGCCGATTGATTGCCGTAACCAGCGCAACAATGTGACTATCAGGCAAAGACCAGTCGGCAAGATAGGCCTGTTTTTTGGCATCTCCCCGGATTCTCGTGCCATTGAACTCGCCGACAAGCGACTGTCGATCGAGGAGATGAAGATTAACCGGTACGCACTGGCTATCCCCACCAAAAAATAATCTAAGCAACTCAAACCACCTGGCAAAACCCTCACTAAATGGCTTCTTAAAGCTCTGTGCAGCCAGGCCGGTGAGAAAATACTCATAGAGGCATGCATTATTTTCTGTCCACCAGCACACCATTGCCGCCATAGCCGTTTGCAGCTCACCAAGAATCTCTGCAATGGAGCCGACCGGAGGATCAAGACGGCCGTTGTCGTTAAAGACCGCGTTGACACTGGCCAGCAATTGTTCCGGCCCGGCAAATTGACTGGTTATTAACGAACAGGGCAAGGGGGGAAGCACATAGATATGTCTGCGCCAGAAGTCATCAGCCACTTGACTGCGCATATGATCTATATCGGCAAGCAGCTCGACATCAAAGAGCTGACCACTTTCCAGGGCCTGTTCAACGAGCATACGCTGACAAAATCCGTGGATGGTAAAGATCCCGGCCCGATCGATATCATAGAGGGCCAGCTGCAGATGATCAATTGCCGCCTGCACGTCGTCAACGCTCGTTGCCCAGTCAAGCAGGGTCGCATCGATCTTGCCCATGGACAAGGCCAATGCACCGCTCAGAAGATCGCGGGCTTCAACCAGGCGCGCTCGAATACGGGTTTTCAGTTCTTCGGTGGCGGCCTTGGTAAAGGTGACGATCAAAATCTTGTCGATTGGCTGGCGCAGTTCGACCACCGCCCGCAAGACGAGCATGCCGATGGCATAGGTCTTGCCGGTGCCGGCACTGGCCTCAACCAGGTTGATTCCCCTGGTTAACTCAAGCCTTGCCGCATCGAATACCCGGTAATTAGCAACCATCTGCCGCGCTCCAGATTGGACCCATTATTTCCTGGCAGAGTTGGGCAAATTCTGCACCTATAATTTCCTCAAGCTCCCTGACCGCCTGACAACAGTTGCCATTCCGGCTCATAGCCTTTTCCCAGACGATCGGTATACAGCTGTCTGGCTTTGACGATCGGCGGAACATACGCCCTGGCACTTGCCTGCTGCTTAGCATAGCCAAAGGCCGGCTCAACATACAATAGCGATGGTGCATGGCACCCTTTGATAAAGCAGTCAAGTAGGTAATCAAGAGACGGCTGTCCCTCGGAGCAAACGGTGCCGTTGAAACAGACAATGGTATCTTCGGCAACGATCCTGGTCTCTAGCGAAGGTAGGAGCCGATTAAGCACCAGATGGTGGAGCCATCCCGACAGCAGATCGCGTCCGCGCAGCTTACCATAGCGCACCAGCATCACTCCCTTTGTATAGAGATTATTGAGGGTGCCGACCAGACGATAGCTGTCGACAGTCAGATCAAGCGGCAGCTCATCGAGGTTTTCACCCATCTGCTGGGCCTGGACCTGCGCGATAAACTGGTCGATGTCCTGTTGCTTTTCGGTAAAACGCAGTTCTCCCGAAACCCCAAGCGGCCACTGCCCTCTGGTTTGGATTTTCCGGCAGATATCGCCTTTTTTTCCGGCAAGTGTCAGACGGAGCATTTCTTCTTCGACGACGTATTTATCAAGCCCGGTCACCGCGAACATCTCTCGATCATCGGGTAGATCCTCTGCCGTATCGAGCTGGATGCCCAGACAATCCTTGACAAAAAACTTCTGCGGATTGCTAGTAAAAACGGAGCAGTTCGGAAAAAGCTCACCGTTTCTTTTTTATCATCCAACTGACCCTGCCACCAGGCAGCTGCCGGTTGCCCGCCCTGTTGCATGGCTGTCGCCGTACGGCAGTAATAGCTGTTATAACTGAACAGTTTTATTCCCGCGTCCCGGCCAAAATATCTGCTGCTGAAAGGATGGAGCGGGTGGCGGACGACGATATCCTGCACGCCATAACCCTTTTCCAATACTTCGAGGAATTCGGTAACCACCACGGACGGCGGAATTGGTTCATTGGTTTTAATCGATTGGCCGATATAGCTAAGATAGAGATGGGACCGTGCAGCCAGCAGTGCTTCAAGAAACTGGTAGCGATCATCGGCGCGCGGCGAGCGGTCGCCGGCTCGAAAATCCGTGCCCATCAGATCGAAGGTATCATACCGGTCTGTTTTCGGAAAGACGCCGTCACCCAGCCCCAGCAGGCAGACAACCTTAAAGGGTATCGAACGCATCGGCAGCATCGAACAGAAGGTGAGCTGGCCCCGGAGAAACCCAGTACTGGAACGACTCTCTTTGGCCGATTGATTAAACCATTCACGGATTACCGTAAAGCCAACTTCGGAGGCATGAAAATCATTGATCGGCCCAGAGAGTTCATCAAGAAGGCTGCGCAGTTCGACTCCTTCCTGCTCGTATTCTTCACCAAAAAGTTGCTGCGCGATCTGCTGCAACAGCTGGGACCAGTCCTTAAGCGGGTGCTGCTGCTGAAAAACACGCCGCGACTCGTCGATTATCTCGATAAATTGACAGAGACCACCCAGGGCGAACGCCCCTTTTCCTTCGATATCGCTAAAAGGGAGCACCCCATCAATGAATTCATCGCTGTCAATGGCATAGCCCATAAGCAGCCGGTCGAGTCCTGCCCGCCAGCTGGTCTCGGCAAACTCCGGCAGCCCCGCCGCACCGCGTTGCGCGGCAGATAAACCCCAGCGGATTCCAGCCGCGGTTACCAGATGCTGCAGCGCGTCCAGATCGGTCAGGGCGAGTTGGAACTGGGGAAAAATCACTGGCCTGCGCAGCAGATCAAGCAGTTCACTCCAGCCGAATCTGCCACCAAACAGATCGAGAAAGCTTATAAACGCAGCAATCACCGAGTTGCGTCGCCGCAGACTGCGATCGGCGATGGAATGCTGAATATCGTCAAATACCGCCGGGATCAGCGGCGCGTATTCCTGGATGTCCGGGGCCATAACGATAATATCGCGTAACTCCAGGCTCTCGTCGTGGTGCAACAGATGCAGCAGGTGGTCCTTTAGAACAGTTATTTCTCTGATTTTAGAATGGCAGGAAACTACCTGAATGCTCTCGTCACATTCTGCAACTAGCGGATGCGATCCATCGGGCAGCACGCCTTCGAGCAGATCATCCTGGAGCCGCTGCAGCAGGCTGGCATCGGCATAGTCTTGTCCGGCAAGAGGATCAGCGTAGCTGGCGAACTCCAGGGCAAATTGAGCATTTTCGAGCATCATGTTCTGCAGGTCACGACCCTGATTGCCAAGCGAGGCCAGCAGCGGATGATGCTCCTCTGCCGCGCCTATTGAGCTGGTGCGGTCGTCACCGTTTCTGATCTGCTGTTTCACCTGGTTTTTTCTGCTCTGCACATTACCCCAGTAATTGCGGCACGGCGACAGCAGGAACAGGTGGATGTCCATATGCGCCGCCAGGCTGTTCAAGAAACCCAGATAGATTGGCGGGAAGGTATGCAGGCCGATAATGGCAAGGCGCTTTGGCAGACAGCCGGCAAGATCGCCACCACTATTCAGCTGATCGATTATATTGGTAAACTGCATGGTGCGATGGATCTGTCCACCGGCTTGCGCAAGCAGCCGGCGCCATAAATCCATCTGCCATTTTTCTGCCGGATGATCGGTGGCAAGGCGGCCAAGATCCCAGCCGGTAAGCATATCCGGCCGCATTATCTGATATTGATCAAAGATGTTGGCCAGACGCCGGGCCAGCTGAAATCGCTTGAGGTCGCGGTTTTCTCCGCTAAGATAGGTAATGACCTGCTGATACTGCTCCCCGGTCACATCGCGCAGCAGACCGTCCAGCCGCCAGGTAAGAATCTGTCGCTGGAAGCCGTCAGGGCTTATTCCCAGTCCCAGCTTATCGGCGATAAAGCCCAGAAAATCCAGGGGCAGGAAAAATTTATAATTGCAAAAAGAACCAAACGCATCGGCCATGCTCTGGCCGATCATCCGCTCCATGCCCTGGCTCTGGATTAGAAAGAGCTCGGTGGCAAAAAAACTTGGCTGTTTATCCGCCCGGATGACTTCAGCCATATGGCGGAGCAAATTTTCAGTACGATTGGAGACGTGGAGGTAGAACATAACCGACTATAATCCCAGACTCCCTAAACGGAGAATTACACAGTGACAGAGCGGTGCCGGCAAGGTATTATTGCCTGCTGGCATCATAATGCTTCACCGGAACGCAATAGATAAACGTATAGCCCGGATCTGTAACCGTTCAACCAGTGCTCCAGTTTCGTTCAAGCAGGCCTCCGAGCTATAGTTGGCTATGTGAGGGGGCCTGATCGGACGAAAATGGGGTGCTGGTGAACGGTTACCTGACATCAACACCGGCGTACTCATAGATGCCGTAGAAAAGTCCGGCCATGATGCCCAGTAAAAAAAACAGCCGCAACCGCCTGTCCCATGGGAGCTTTTCGCCGTCGGCCATATACTGCAAAAGAGCGATCAGGACATAGGTAATACCTGCGACATAGGGTGCCGTCTGAGCTATCTGCCAGGCAGTGGCCTTGACAGTGGTAAGCACATCAGTGCCCAGGCGCAGGTTGAACAGCAGATACACTGCGGCGGACAGATAAAATGAAACTTTTCCCTTAATACCCTGCATATGCACTCACTCAACACCCTTTATTTTCCAGGAACGGCCCTTTATTCAATACGCCAGTATCCACTATTTCTGCTCTTTGCCAAGATTCACCTCATTCGAGCGGTAGAGGAAAATCCGGCAGCCTCCGGCAAAGAATCCCCAGATAGTTTCATTAAATCCGGATTCTGTCAAGAACATACTCCCTGTCCGCTGGGAGAGGATCGAAATCGGTTCCTCCATTTAATGAACGATATCAGCCATCGACAAGACGACTATGCTGCGCAGCTGAGCTCACTGGTTTTGGCCTCGCAATCGAGTGTCCTATCAGATGATGAGGATTCGGAGCGGGCGATCATTTCCTCTTTACACAACCCGGAGCAGGTGCTGCAAAAAAGGCAGCAGACCGGCAAAGAAGAAAAGCTCTGGCAGGCACGGCTGGTTCTGGCCATGGGCGAGATTCTCGATAGCGAGGAGGAAGAAATTGCCCGCAATCTGGCAATACTTGACGATGACCAGGCGGCGCTATTTCAGCAGCTCCATGGCGAAGGCGACGAGATTGAGGCGGACGAATTAACCAACAGTCCTTTTGCTGAACTGGGTCAGGTTAAGCGTCATATAGGGGCCGCCCACTCCGGCAATATCAAAAAGCGCTTTAAGGCATGGAAAACGTTGTTTCTGGAAAGCAATCTGCAGGGCTGCGAAATTTTTCTGACCAGTAGCCGAGATGGCGGAGATATTCTGCTGGAATTATATGAACAAAAAACCGGGCTGACTGCGCCACTGCTTGCCGGTTTGGCGTTGCCCGGCCTAATCGGCATGAGCAGCGAAGAAGCTTTGCAGGCAGTGCTTGCCTTTTGGGAAGAGAACCAGGAATTGATGGGACAAGTTGCAGGATTGTTTACCGAAATGGTCCACGAGAAAAACTTCGATGCCGGCAAGAGCAATTTACATGCGATTTCCGAGGCCTGGAACGACCGGCTAGAAACAGCTTTTCCCGCCCGACAATTCGGCAGGATCGCTGTTTCCTGTTATCTTATGCCGGCCATGGCGTGCGCTACACTTGTTGGTGGGTCGTATTCAGGTGATGCTGAAAATGGCCTGCTGATTGTGTTTGATGAAGCTAAGACCTAGTTGGTCCTGGTTCCCATGGGGCCCATGGGAACCAGACTCCGAGGTTCTATTTGCAGCAGGTATAAGGATTTATCGTCAAAACCGGACAGTTGGCGGCGCGGACGACTTTGTCGGCAACGGAGCCGAACATAATCTTTTCCAGGCCTTTATAGCCATGGGTGCCCATGACAATCATATCGGCCTCGATCTCATTGGCATAATCGACAATTTTCTCCCCGACGTCGCCCATAAAGACCTTGTATTTGAGTTCTGTCACTCCGGCTTGTTTACAATATTCCTCAAGTTCGCCGGAAAAGGAGGCCATTTTCACCTCGGCACTCTCGGCAAGTTCACCTTCCAGAGTCGGCAGGGTCATCTGGGGCACAAAAAAACCGGAATAGTCTTCAAAATTTTGCACGACAAATACCAGGTACATCGAGGCGCCGAATTTTCCGGCCATGTATGCAGCCGATTCAGCGATTAATTTGGAATTATCGGAGAAATCCACCGGGGTCACAACTTTTTTTATTTCATGAATAATACTCATATACCCTCCCTGGAAAAGATTAAAAAACGAACGCTCTGACAATACAATATGATAAAGCGGCACCTACCGGGTTGTTCTTTAAAAACTGCTTTTATTCCCCTGACGAGTGGTGTAGTTTAAAAACTTTTTGCGCCGAAACAGTAACTCCTTACAGACTCCATCGATGTGCTCTCTTGGTAATGAATATAAAACATAAACTAGAATATACTATACTGCGAAGCACCATTTTTTTCATTAATCTCCTGCCTGTACCACTTATTCTTTTTCTTTGTACCGCAGTTGGGTATGTTGCCTGGGTAGTATTTCCTTTCCGGATCAAGGTGGCTTATAAGAATCTTTCGACGGTCTTCCCCGAGATGGATCATCCGGCCAAAATTCGATTGTTGCGGCGAGTGTACCTGCAGTTTACTCGAACCTTCGGCCTGGTCTTTATCCTGCACCGCAAAAGTCTCACCACATTAGTGCAGAACACCAGGATTTCCGGCCGGGATAAGCTTAACGAGGCGCTAAAAGAGGGTAAAGGGGTCATTCTCACCACCATTCATGCCAGTTGGTTCGAAGCATATTTTGCCTGGTTTAACCTGACCGGCCTGCCGACCAGCCTTATCTATAAGAAACAGAGCAATCCGCTCTCCGATGAGTTTTTCGTGCGCCAGCGACGACACTTCGGCACCAGCCTGGAACAACTGAGCAGCTATGAGGGAATGACCGTCTATCAGCAGGCCCTGGCCAGAAACAGGCTGCTTATCGTCAGCCTCGACCAGAGCTATTCCGGCACCGGAACCAGCGTCAGGTTTTTCGACCGGCCACTGGCCTGCGCCAGGGGAGCGGCTCTGCTCCACCTGCGCACGGGGGCGCCGGTCATGACCAGCGTCTACTATATGCAGGACGGCGAGATGCATATTGATTTTGCTACCGTTGATCTGCCGGAATATAAAGAGATCAATGAAGAAAACATCCAGGATATTTCGACGCGATGTATCCAGTTATACGAACCTTTCGTCAGGCAATACCCGGAACAGTGGTTCAGTCTCTTTCATCGCCTGTGGAGCAAAACGGGTTATGAAAAAGTGCAGCGATCGTTTCGAGAGATATTTTTTTGAGGGCGGTATCCTGTGCTCCTATGCAATGCATCAGCCGGATCTCCTAGTTCCAATGGGCCCCATGGGAACCAGCTCAGAGGCTTAACACATAATCATCTTCCATGACTAATAAACAAATCCTCCAACGCCTTTACCAGGTCATTCAACCCTATCAGGGAAAACTGATCATTGCCATGGTGGCCATGATCTGTGTTTCGGCCGGCACGGGGGCCCAAACCTGGCTGGTTAAAGATGTCCTCGATAAGATATTTATCGACCAGAATACTTATTACCTGAAACTCCTGCCGCTGGTTCTGTTAGCAATTTTTTTCCTTAAAGGGCTGGTGTATTACCTCTATTCGATCCTGCTCGAACAGGTCGGGCAATCGGTTATTCGCGATTTTCGGGTGAATATTTTTAACCATATTCACAAACAATCCCTGTCTTTTTTCAACGCGATGCCTACCGGTACCTTGATGTCGCGGATTATTTCCGATGTCGCCCTGCTGCAACAGGCGGTATCCAATGCCCTGGTTGGGGCGGTTCGTGATTTTTTTCAAGTGCTGATCCTGCTCGGGGTGGTTTTTTATATGAACTGGCGGCTGGCGATGATTACCTTCATCGTTCTGCCAATTGCCGCCTACCCGATAACAAAATTCGGCCGATTATTTCGTAAACTGAGCACCTCAACCCAGGAGGAAGTGGCGCATGTATCCAATATCCTCCATGAAACGATCACCGGCAACCGCATCGTCAAGGCCTTTACCAAGGAAGAATATGAGGGCAAACGGTTCCTGCATCAGGTCACCCGCCTCTTTATCCTGACGATGAAGGATGCCAAATACCGTTGTCTGCAACATCCGATGATGGAATTTATCGGCGGCGGGGCCATCGCCCTGATTATCTGGTTTGGCGGCAAGGAAGTCATCGGCGGCGACATGACTCCGGGAACGTTTTTTGCCTTTCTGACCGCGCTTATTGCCGCATACGAGCCGGTCAAAGGGGTGACGAAGATCAATTCGACCATTCAGCAGGGTCTGGCGGCAGCGACCCGGGTGTTTGCCATCCTCGATGTTGAACCGGAGATCCAGGATAAAGAGGATGCCATTTTACTGCCCCCTTTTTCTAAGCGCATTGAATGCCGCGATGTCACTTTCTATTATGACGGTGAGAAAAATCCGGTGCTTTCGCATATCAACCTCACCGTTCCGGCCGGACAAGCCCTGGCCATCGTCGGCCCGAGCGGCGGCGGCAAAACGACGCTTACCAATCTTATTCCTCGATTTCTCGATCTGGATGAGGGAAGTATCGCTATAGACGGCATCGATATCAGAGAAGTCACCGTGGCATCGCTGCGCAATCAGATAGCTATGGTCACCCAGCAGACCATTTTATTTAATGACACGGTTCGCAATAATATCGCCTACGGCGACCAGCAGGCAGGCGACGAGCAGATCCATGACGCGGCACGAGCGGCCCATGCCTATGACTTTATCCAGGCGCTCCCCGAAGGCTTTGATACCATGATCGGTGAAGGCGGAGCCCGTCTTTCCGGGGGTCAGCGGCAGCGCCTATCAATTGCCAGAGCGCTGTTGAAAAACGCGCCGATTTTAATCTTGGATGAAGCCACCTCCGCTCTTGATACCGAATCGGAGCGGGAAGTACAAAAAGCCTTGGAAAATCTCATGAAAGACCGCACCACTTTGGTGATTGCCCATCGTCTTTCGACGATTAAAAATGCCGACCGGATTATTGTTGTGAAGGACGGGGTGATTGTTGAGCAGGGAACGCACGATTCGCTAATCGCTGCTAAGGGTGAATATGAGATGCTTTATACTATGCAGTAAAAATAATGGCGGCATCTCCTGCTGTTAAAATCACTTCAAGCCGCCATCGGCAAAATAACCCGTACCTCAGTCCACTCACCCAATACGCTGGTGACATCCATCCGCCCCCCGTGTTCCTCGACTATTTTTGCCGACATGGCAAGCCCCAGCCCGGTACCATCGCTTTTGGTGGTAAAATAGGGGTCGAAAATCCGGCCCAGATTTTCCTCTGAGATGCCGACACCGGTATCGCGGATGCTGATCACGATCGTCCTCGCGATGACTGCGGTTCGCACCGTCAGCCTGCCGCCCTGCTCCATTGCCTGAATCGCATTAAGGAAAAGGTTGAGGAAGACCTGGTTCATCTTATCAATATCAGCCGCAATTTTTGGCAAATCAACCGCAGTATCAAGATGGATGACAATGCCATAGGACTGAGCGTCACCTTGGACCAGCGATACGGTTTTATTGATAATCTCGGGTATTGACGCCTCCTGGCGCTTAAGCTGTTCCGGCCGGGCATAATCGAGCAGCTCACCGATACTGCGGTTGAGCCGCTCCACCTCTTTGACCAGAATATCTGCGGTCTCCGCCTCGCGGCTCTCCGCGGTAAAACCAGCGCGCAAAACAACCGCCAGCCCTTTTATGGAACTTAAAGGATTACGCAATTCATGGGCAAGGCCAGCCGCCATTTTACCGAGTGCCGCCAGCCGTTCACTGCGCTGCAGTTCTTTTTCAACTTTGCCAAGACGCTTCTGCGATCCTTCAAGTCCCTTAAGGGTTATAAAAGACAGCGCGCCGCCAATACCAACCAGCAGGATGACGACCGACAAGATGACGATCTGCAGCAGTTGACGATTAAGCGGCGAGCTGAATTGCGCATAATCCAGCTGAATTATATAGACCGGTTTTAATCGCAGCAGTCGCTCCATTTCTGTCTGAAAAACGGCGAACTGAGGATGCCGGCTGAATCGCTGCATCATCGGCTCTCCTCTACCTCCTCGACCCCCGGGGCCATGCATCCCGCCACCCATGATCGGCGGCAACCAGGCCGCAAGCTGGAATTTTTTTGCACCTCCCGGATCACCGGCAACGATGCGGGTGATAAATCGATCTGAACCATTACTGCCGAGTGTGGCGACAAACTCCATCTCATTGGCACTGATCGTGATCTGAGGCATCTTATCGCCGGCTCCGGCCAGGATGGCGCCGGCGGCGTCAAGCAGCACGACATACTCTACTCCCGGCTGTTCCACCGCCTGCTGCATGGCCGCCTGCATCGGTTCCTGCCAGCTGCTCCATTGCTGCGAGGAGCGAAGGTTGTCGCGTATCGATTCCCGCACCGAACTGTTGATAAAGCGCATCAAAGTCAGCCCTTTCTGAGCCAGCGCGTCGACGATCAGCTCTTTTTCCCGCTGATAACTGGTTACGGCAAAAAGGCTCAGCAAAAGCAGCAGTAAGGTGCAGGCGATGGCCAGGAACCAGGGAGAAAAACCCAAGAGCAGATGGCTTTTTTGCTTAACTTTGGCCAGGATCGTCATAGTTGGTAATTTTTTCCAGAATAACCTTGGATATCATATAGGTCGATACGATGCCTTCATCGCCCATCGGCCCGGAAGCAAGGGTCTGGCCGGAGACCATAGGGTTGTCCGATGCATAATAGGCGTAGCGGGTCTTCATATCCGCCGGAATAAATCCCTGGATAATTGCGCCGTTTATCGCTCGCTGGTAATGGCCTCCTTCCATCTCCAGCCCTACCGCCCCCCAGCTTGAACTATGAAACCGTTCAAGAACATCCCTATTTTGCAGCGAGGTGCCGAGCACAGTGACCATTGGTCCGGTGTAGACATGAACGGTTTTATCAAAGTCGGCGACGGAGAGATCGTTGTCGACGATATAGTTGTCGCCGGTTCCCTCGATGACATGGGCGGTGGCCAGCATAACATCACCCTTTTTGCCCGGCAAAACTCCGGCTTTACCCATAATAGAAATCGATTTGATATCCAGCGCTGCTTCTTCACCGTTACGTCGAAAAGGCCGCAGTAGTTCGTCCATTACATCAAAAGCCTGGGTGCCAAAGGCATAATCAATGACCAGCAGGATCGGCTGGGTCTCTTTAACCAGATGAAAATTGATCTTCAGCGCCGGATGGAGATGTTTTTCTTCGATGGCGGCCAGATCGATAATATTGACATCTATATTAGAGCCCGATATGTCCTGCTGATAAATAAAGCCACCATTTTTGGTATTTTTGGTAAAAGCGGTATTGGTAATCCCCCGATCTCGGACCGATCGAACCATTTCATACAGATCATCAGGTACGGCTGTTCCGGCTTCGGCCAAAACCTTCGGCCCAAAAAGCAGGTTGCGCATCGAATGCATATTGGCGCTTATCACATGGATCGGTCGGTACTGCATCTGCAACCGACATAAAGCTTCTTTTAATTTTTCGGCCCAGAGCGAGGCATATTTCTGATTGTCGATCATCTCATGCAGCGAAGGGGTGAAATAGACGGTCAGCTCATTTTTTTCCTCGAGCAGCTCGGCCATAACCCGCTGTCCGATACCATACACTATCTTAAACAGACCGTTGTTGGAGTCCCACTCCAGGCGATTTTTTTCCAGATAGTCATAGGTCTCCCTTGTCTCTTTGTAGGTTCGCCCCAAAATAATCGACAAATTCCAGATCGCCTGCTCCAGTTCTTCATTGACCGGAGCCGTATCCATGGCCACGACTCTCTGCAGCTCCGCCCATTCAGAGCTTATCGTATCAGCTCGTTTTCGGGCCTGCTGGTAAATCTTCTGAGCCTCGATGTTCAAAAAAGTTATATGGGTCAGGATATCGTAGATCTCGCTTTTGCCGGTGGTTATCACAAAACAGATTTCCTTTTCAGAGACGGCATAAGAAACTCTGCGTCGTTTAAAAGGGATGATTTTGGCAAAAGAGGTTTCCTGAAAATCCTCCTGGGCGGTCAGGATGATTCGGGTACAATTCTCGATGCCCTTAGGCATTCTGTCAATCACATATTCAAGCCCCTTCAGCTCGATTATTCTGCCATCAGTCATCGACCCATAAATTTCCGGACTCAACTGCTTCAGGGCCTCGGCCAGTTTCTCGCCAACCTGGCCGGACGGTCGATAGGATCCCTGCAACGATAAAGAATCGGCCAGAATTTTAAAGGTTCGAATGGCGTGTCGCGCTTTTTGCGATTTGGATAATTCCTGCATCGTTTCTCCTGGTTATTAACAGTACCATCGCCGGAAAACGCTTATCTGATGGCGTCGTAAGAGTCGATGGAAGGGCACACACACAGGTGAGCCCCTACGGAAGTCGTAATGAAGAGTTTTTACGACACCAGCATTATCTGACTATGTTATAACACTATTGGGTATTTCGGCGCAAAGCGGAAGATCGACTTTATTCGGAGACCGGCAAAAGAAACCCGGCCAGGGCGGTCTCAAGTTTATCGCGCCCCTGTCCGGTCTTGGCGGAAAAAAGGATTCGCTCCCCGGCGTGCAGGGTATGACCGGCATCGAGAAGCCTGGCGTTTTTTTCGCGAATGCTGCCCGAGACCTTGTCTATTTTGGTATAGACCGGCAGACATGGGATGGAGTTTTGCTTGAGCCACTGGATCAGCTGGGTATCCTGGGCCTTCGGTTCATGCCTGATATCCATAATAACCACGACACAGCGCAGCGTCTGCCGCTGTTCCAGGTAGGTAGAAATCAAGGCTTGCCAGCCGTCCTGCATGGCTTTGGGGACCTTGGCAAAACCATATCCGGGCAAATCCACCAGAAAGAAATGGTCCCCTACCCGGAAAAAATTCAAGCCCTGGGTTTTGCCCGGCCGGGCACTGACCTTGACCAATTTTTTCCTGCCGGTCAGGGCATTGATCAGGCTTGACTTGCCGACATTGGATCGTCCGGCAAAGGCTATTTCCGGCAGCTCCAAAGGTGGCAGTTGCTTGAGACTATGCACACTCAGGAGAAACTCTATTTTTGAAAAATCCATTTTTTCTCCGCCGGTGACTATTATCTGGTTCCCATACGGCGCATGGGAACCAGAGGGGGAGTCTTTACAACACCATCAAGACTTGATGAACTCGTAAAAACCTGAAATCTACGATGGCTAATTAATTATCTTATTCAGGGCATATTCAATAATCCCTTCCGCGCCCATTTTCTTTAACTTGGGAATCAGGTCCCGGACAATATCTTCCGAGACTACCGTTTCAACGGAATACCAGTCCTGGTTGTACAGGCTTGCCACAGTTGGTGCATTAAGCGAGGGCAGGATAGAGACAAGCCCGTCGAGATGC
Organism: uncultured delta proteobacterium; assembly: GCA_963796255.1. Lineage (GTDB taxonomy): Bacteria > Desulfobacterota > Desulfobulbia > Desulfobulbales > Desulfocapsaceae > Desulforhopalus_A. The sequence continues at coordinate 15,710 of CAWCLE010000002.1, forward strand.
GCGCTGGCAACGTTCATCTTCAGGCCGACAATCCGATTGGCATTCAGTGCTCCCTGCAGCATCAAGGCGATGTTTTCGATTTTTTCCCTTTTCCAGGGGTCCTTCCAGGCGTCTTTATTGGCGATGAGCTGGGTGTTGGACTGCATCAGTTCATGAATAATCCGCAGACCATGGGCGCGGATGGTACTTTCGGTTTCGGTCACCTCGACAATGGCGTCGGCCAGACCGGCGACCACTTTCGCCTCGGTTGCGCCCCATGAAAATTCAATTTTCACATTGATGTTCTTCTCAGCAAAAAAGCGCTTGGTTACATTGACCAGTTCCGTGGAAATTTTTTTGCCTTCCAGATCCTGTAGAGTCCTGATTTCCGAATCTCCGGCCACGGCGATAACCCACCGAGTCGGTCGTCGACTCACCTTGGAATAGACCAGATCGCAGACCACGATGGTATCAGACATGTTTTCCATAGTCCAATCTTTTCCGGTGATCCCCGCATCGAGCAGTCCATCTTCAACATAGCGCGACATCTCCTGCGGCCGACAGATCGAACAATCCAATTCGGGATCGTCAATTTCCGGAAAATAATTTCTTGCCGCCGGTTTAATAAGCCATCCGGCCTTTTCAAAAAGTTCAATCGTCGCTTTTTCGAGGCTGCCCTTCGGCAAACCCAATTTCAACTGGTCCATTATTTCATTTATCTCCGTAGACTATCTGTGGATCAAATACTTTCTCTTCGGTTGTAACCAGCTCATCGCCTGCAAGCTGTCGATAGAAACAGGACCGGTGGCCGGTATGACATGCGGCACCGCCGCCTTGCTCAACCTGATAGATAACCGTGTCGTCGTCGCAGTCGACCAGGATCCTGTGGATTATCTGCACATGCCCGGAGGTTTCACCCTTGAGCCACAGTTTATTTCTCGAACGGCTCCAATAGTGCGCCTTGCCGGTTTTAATGGTCTTTTCCCAGGCCGCCTGATTAATAAAGGCCAGCATCAGTATTTCTTTCGTCTGATAATCCTGGACAATTGCCGGCAACAGTCCATCTGATGTTTTCGTAAAATTAAGTGCTATCATGGGGATTGGCTGGTATTTTTGAAAAAATTGTTTTTGTATCAAAAAGATGTGTAAATTAGACGGCTCTTCCTTCTTTGTCAAGCAGCTCTGAATGTTTTCGCTCTTTTCATCCTATCTGCTTGCATAATGTTGGTCATTTCCTATAGTGATGGCGTCGCTTTTAATATTTATCATATCACAAGGAGTTTTTGAACATGACACACCCGCAACCCAATGACACGGTAACCATCGCCTTTACCGGCAAACTAGACAATGGTGAAATATTTATTGCCGTCGACCAGCCGCAACCTCTGCATACCAAGATCGGCGATAGCATGCTCCCACCGATGGTAGAACAGACTCTGCTGGAGATGACGGTCGGCGAAACCCGTAAAATCCGTATCCCACCTGAAGAAGGTTTTGGCCCCAGGCAGAAAGAGCTGCTGCAGACTATTGACAACCAGAAAATGGTCGACACGCTCAAGCCGAAACCGGGCATGATTCTTTCGCTCAAAATTGATCGGGAAGGCGTCGAACAGAAAGTTCCGGCCACCGTTATCTCTGTTGCCGGCTCGGAGGTGACCGTTGACTACAATCATCCCCTGGCCGGGCACCATCTGACCTATGAACTGACGCTTATTGATATTCAGCCCGGCGCAAATTAACCTGAGAAGGTTCCTTGCACCCATGGCATCAATGGATAAAAACAAGTAGATACCGATATAAAATGAAATTCCGTTTGCCCTCCGTAGGGGCGGGTTATAATCCCGCCCTTCCTCGTCAATGATACATTTCCTTGTATATTTGATGGTTTCGTAAAAACCTGATTCTTAGAATCCCTCCGTAGGGGCACACCTGTGTGTGTGCCCCTACGGCTGTCGCAATGAAGATTTTTTACGAAGCCATCATATTTCAGCAACTTAAATAGAAATAACACATGGGCGGGTTGAGAACCCGGCGCTTTCCTGAATAACTTTTTGATATTTTCTGCAACATTAATTGTCTCCCTGCCTGTACATATAAGTGCGGCTATGTATAAACTATACTAGTCAAATACTTGATGGTCCCGCTTCCCATGCGGCGCATGAGAACCAGGGTATCCGGCTTTACGAGTCCATCATCTTAAAAAATGTACGGAGTGTTTTGTATGGAAATCGAAGACGACGAAATATTGCAGGGATTTATTGAGGAATCATTAGAACATCTCGCAGATATTGAAAATGACCTTTTAACCATTGAGGAATCTGGCGCGGACATCGATGAAGACCTGGTGAACAAAGTCTTTCGCGCGGCCCATTCAATAAAAGGCGGCGCCGGCTTTATGGGTCTTACGACCATTCAGGATCTTTCCCATGCCGCGGAAAACGTTCTGGGCATGATCCGGGGGAAAAAACTCGTTCCCACTCCGGAAATAATCAATGTTCTACTGATCGCCATGGATGCGCTGCAATCCATGATCGAGGATGTGCAAAACAGCAATGATGTGGACATCTCCGCCCATCTTACGCCGCTTAACGCCATAGCCGACGGATCTTTTTCCCAGCCGACGGCTGAATCGGTAAAGGTAATTGTCGAACCGACACCAAAACCATTAGTGGCAGAGCCGCAGCCACCTCCTGACTGTGATGAACCGCTGCTTGATGAGCTGGAAATTGCTGAAGAAAGCGAGGAGCAAGAAGAAATATTCGATGCGCCGGTCGCACCCTCTGATCCTGTGGTTGAAATACCGACTTCATCTGCTTCGACAGCCGCTAAAACCTCCCAGGGGCCACCGGCCAAAGCCGAGGCATCGCTTAGAGTCCATGTCAGTCTGCTCGATTCCTTGATGAACCTGGCCGGAGAACTGGTCCTCAGCCGGAACCAGCTGCTGCAGACCATCGGCTCCGACGATATGCGTAACGCCGAAGCAGTCGGCCAACGTATTGACCAGATCACCTCCGAGCTGCAGGAAGCTATCATGCTGACCCGCATGCAGCCGATCGGCAATGTTTTTAACAAATTTCCCCGGGTGGTCAGGGATCTCTCGAAAAAGCTGCGCAAGACTATCGATCTTACCATCGTCGGCAAAGATGTCGAACTTGATAAAACCATCATCGAAGCCATCAACGACCCGCTGACCCATCTGGTACGCAATTCGGTCGATCACGGCATTGAAATGCCCGTTGATAGAAAAAAAGTCGGCAAGTCGGCAACGGGCCTGGTTATCTTGAAGGCCTATCATGAAGCAGGCCAGGTGGTTATCGAGATCAGCGATGACGGCAAAGGCCTCGACGGCGACGCCCTGGCCGCCAGTGCCGTCAACAAGGGCCTGCTTACCAGCGAGCAGGCCCTGGTCATGTCCGATAAAGAGAAGGTCAATCTTATCTTTCTGCCCGGATTTTCAACCGCCAAGGAAGTCACCGACGTTTCGGGCCGCGGGGTAGGGATGGACGTCGTCAAGACCAATCTCGACCAGTTGGGCGGCAATGTCGATATCATCTCAGAAAAAGGTGCCGGCACGACGATTCTCATCAAACTGCCGCTGACCCTGGCTATCATCCCCTGTCAGATCATCGAGACCGCCGGAGAACGCTACGCTATCCCTCAGGTCAACCTCGAAGAGCTTCTGCGCATTCCCGCCGCCCAGGTAAAAGAGCGGGTCGAAAAGGTCGGTGACGCCGAGGTTGTCCGGTTGCGTGGCGTCTTGCTGCCACTTATCCGTCTGGCCGATGTCATCGGCATCGAGCGGACCTATTACGATCCAGAGACCGATGAGATGCTGCCCGACCGAAGAGAGCAGATCTCCGATCGACGAGGCAAGGACTCTCCTCTTTTTCGTAATAAAGACGGCGCGTCAAAAGAAGTGGCCGAGGCTCGACGCCGAACGACCCCGCTCCATCATCGACCGTCGGGCAGCGGCAGCCAGCGCCCTGAATATTGTGGTGGTCTCCACCGGTTCCATGAAATATGGCCTGATTGTCGATCGGCTGCAGGACTCGGAAGAAATTGTTATTAAGCCGCTGGGCCGGCATCTGCAGCAATGCAAAGGGTACGCCGGAGCGACGATTATGGGCGATGGCCGCATCGCTCTGATCCTTGATGTAAGCAATCTGGCCAGGATGGCGCATTTAACCTCCGTTGACGGCTCGGACCGGGCCTCGGAAGTGAAAAAAGCTGCGGAAGCGGCAATTAAGGCTATCCAGGACAAACAATCGCTGCTTATCTTCAAGAGTTCGGAGAAGGAACATTTCGCCGTCCCGCTCAACCAGGTAGAAAGGATTGAAAAAATTAAGCGATCCGATATTGAAGAACTTGGTGGCAGACGAGTGATGAAATACCGCGGCGGCACTCTCAGCCTTATCTGTATCGATGATCTGGCCATGGTTCAGCCGTTGGCCGATCACGAAAGTCTGCTGGTGATTGTTTTTAATATTGCTAAACGCTCGGTCGGTCTACTGGCCATAGGTCCCATTGACGCCCTGGAGGTGAGTGCCGATATTGACGGCTCAACCCTGAATCAACCGGGAATAATGGGCTCGATTATAATTGACAACCAGACAACTCTACTCGTCAATGTATTCGAGATGACCCAGTCACTTTTCCCGCAGTGGTTCGTCGAACAGGAAAAGTTCACGCCCCTTGACCTGGGTGAAGGACATTTGCCGACCATTTTGATTGCCGAAGATTCCAAGTTTTTCCGAAACCAGGTGAAAGGCTATATGACCGAAGTCGGCTACCATGTTATTGAGTCCGAAGACGGCGTGGAATGCTGGAATAAGTTGATCGAACATGGGGATGAAATTTCCATGCTGGTCACCGATATTGAGATGCCGAACATGAACGGTTTCCAGCTGACCCAGAAAATCCGTAGCGACAATCGGTTCGCCTCCCTGCCGATTATTGCCCTTACCACCCTCGCCTCAGCGGAGGATATTGCCAAAGGCAAAGCGGTCGGGGTAGACGAATACCATATCAAGCTCGATAAAGAACGGCTTATGGTGTCGGTCCATGATTATATCAAAAGAACGTATTGAGACAAGGACGCACAAACAAAATGACGAACACACAAGCAACGACCTCCGACAAAAATATTGTCGAACTGGCTACCTTTTATATCGGGGATGCACTGTGCGGCATGGATATTTTGAAAATCCAGGAAATCAACAAACTGATGCAGATGACCAAGGTTCCCCAGGCTCCGGAATATGTCCTCGGCATCCTCAATCTGCGCGGCCAGATTGTCACCATTATCGATCTGGGTCGAAAACTGGGACTGGGCACAACCGATATCAGCGAGGATCCCCGTAATATTATCGTCAATTCGGTGGGCGGGCATGTCGGGCTACTGGTGCGCAAAATCAGCGATGTGGTTTCCGCCGATATGGACAAAAAAGAATTGGCCCCGGCCAATATGCGAGGTATCCAGGGAGAATATTTCAATGGGGTCTATAAAACCGACACCAATCTGATTGGTATTTTGAATGTAGACAAAGTACTCAGCATCGAGGATTGATGGACTCGTAAAAAGCCCGATCTCCTTCGTTGTAGGTCTGATACGGCGATTTGCTGTACTACATGTACTACCAAATCGCCGCATCAGACACTACGCCTCGTATATCGAACTTTTTCCAGAGTCCATCCCGTGGGATGAAATGACTTTTTATTTAGCCATCGTAAATTTTAGATTTTTGCAAAGTTTAAAAAAGATAGAGTGATAGAATGATAGGTGTAAAAAATCTGCGGGTGTTGGTGGTCGACGATACCATCGTCTATCGCAAGGCAATCTCCGATATTATCGAGGAGATTCCGGGCGTCGAGCTGGCGGGAGTTGCCCATAACGGCAAAATTGCCTTGGCAAAAATAGCCACCCTCAAGCCGGATATCCTGACGCTGGATATTGAAATGCCCCAAATGAACGGCATTGAGTTGTTAGTAGAGATTCAGAAAAACAAACTCGACGTCGGTGCCATCATGGTTTCCACCTTGACTGATGCGGGCAGCGATATGACTATGCGCGCCCTGGAACTGGGTGCTTTCGATTTTATCTTAAAACCACAAAGCAAAAATCAGACAGAGGGCAAAAAAGAAATCAGGACGGCTCTGGAGCCCATCCTCAAGGCATTTGCCCGCTCCAGGTTCAACACGTCGCTGTTACGGCGCGCCGGTCGAATCGTGCCAAGGGGCGGACCTCTCAGCAAACCGACAACCAGTCGGCCCCTCACCACAACACCTTCTCCCGAAGTTACGCCGGCGCGACCAACTGTTCTGCGGCGGGGAAAATCGGAGATAGTCACTATCGGCATATCCACGGGCGGACCAAATGCTTTGAACCAGATGTTACCGAAATTGCCAGGCAATTTAGGCGTCCCGGTTTTAATCGTCCAGCATATGCCGCCGGTTTTTACCAAATCGCTTGCAGCAAGTCTTGATAAAAAGTGTCAACTGCGGGTCAAAGAGGCCGAGAACGGCGAAAATATTCAACCTAATTGCGTCTATATTGCTCCCGGCGGCAAACAGATGAAACTGGTTGCCGGAATCGATGGACTGAACAGAAAAATTAAAATTACCGACGATCCCCCGGAGAATTCCTGCAAGCCGTCGGTTGATTATCTGTTCAGGTCCATAGGCGATTACTATGTCGGGCGAACCACTGCCGTCATCATGACCGGCATGGGTTCCGACGGCACCAAGGGACTGGCAATATTAAAGGAGAAAGGCGCCTATATTATCGGCCAGGACGAGTTGTCCTGCATTGTGTACGGAATGCCCAAGGCACCGGCCGAGTTGGGTTACCTGAACAGCGTAGTGCCGCTTGATCAGATAGCTGAAGAAATAGTACGAAGTGTCAAATAAGCAATGATCAAGATCGCCCCCGCCGAGCTCAAGCTGATTTCACAATATATTCAGGCCATCACCGGGATATATCTGGATCAGAGCAAATCCTATCTGTTTGAAACCCGCCTCAGTTCAATCGCCGAGGCATACGGTTGCAAATCCTATCAGGAGCTGCACTCTAAGGCGAAGCAGGAGCCGTCGAAAAAGATTGAAAAAGAGATCATCGATGCGATCACCACCAATGAAACCCTTTTTTTTCGCGACAAAGGGCCGTTTGAACTGCTGCAGCATAAAATTCTGCCGGAAATAATTGATCTGCGTGCGAGCCAATCGGCTATGAAACCAAGGATCAAGATTTGGAGCGCCGCTTCTTCCACCGGCCAGGAACTCTATTCGATCGCCATCATCATTAAAGAGCTGCTGAAAGAATCATCCGATTATTTCTTTACCCTGCTCGGCACCGATATCTCCGATGCGGCAGTAGCCCAGGCCAGCTACGGGAAGTATAACCGCTTTGAAATAGAACGAGGGCTGGACAAAAGATATCTGCAGAAATATTTCACCCTTTTGGGTGACTCATGGAAAATCAAGGATGAAATCAGGGCAATGGTCAACTTTAAGAAAATTAACCTGATGCAGCCGTTATCCGGTCTTGGGAAGTTTGATATTATATTTTGCCGCAACGTGGCTATCTACTTTACCCTGGAAGATCGGAAAAAACTGTTTAATAAACTGGCCGACAATCTCGCCGATGATGGATTTCTTATCATCGGTTCGACCGAGTCACTTACCGGGGTATGTCCGAGATTTGTGCCGAAGCGCCATTTGCGATCGATTTTTTATCAAAAACAATAACCGTCAACCGGCATCCCTTTTTCATCCGATCAGTCCACTCACATAGCCCCAACTATAGATCGGAGGCCTGCTTGAGCAAATGGGACCACTGGTTGAACGGTTAAGCTGGTGAGCATCATTCTCGCCTAGTGGCGGTCTCTTACTCGCCATTGCCATGGCGGCACAGGTCGATCCCCACTCCACAATCCTTTTTTCTTCACTCTGGCCGCATCCTCTCGCTGTTGCCAGGAACGACAGATTTTCTTGCGGCAGTAATGCGGATACACCCAGGCCAGACCGGCACCGACCAGCTCACTGTTCAAGGTCCGACCGTCGTATTCAACAATGGCAACCAGCCGCTGGAATGAATCGTAGGCCACCGGCCGGACCAGGACCTTTTGGTCAAGGACACTTTGCTTTGCCAGGGCTTTGGCTTTACCGGCAAAAGGCTGATTATATTCTGGGCTGTCTACACCGTACAGACGAATCTCAATGTTCTTTTTCCCAGTCCTCAACAAGAGAGAATCCCCATCGATTACTTTTACTACCGAACCGTAAAATGGTTCGCCGGCCCAAACGGGAGCAACTAAAAATGCCAACAGAGCAGCAACTACTGTGACAACTTTTCTGTTCATTATTGACGGACCCTGGGTAGAGATTCATTATATCGGGTGCACTCTACTATAACGAATTAAACAACAATGGAAAACCGGCATTGATATTTTCTGTCGTTTGAGGAAGATACCAGCTGACAACACTATTGTTTTTTCTCCTTTTGATGTGCTATGCTGGTACTCAAAGAAGCAGGGTTTTCATGTTGAAATGCACCGGACTATCCGGATAAGCATCAGGAACCAAGATCAAGGGCAAGCTGTACCACCATGCTATTACCTAATGAAATGAGTGACAGCGAAGAAGAAACGCGGTCTTTTCTGATTAATCTGCCTATCTTCTCAAGTTTCAACGTTGACGAGCTATCACTTTTTGCTAAACATATGAGCTACGTACATCTGCAGCGCGGCGAATACCTTTTCGTCGAGGGCGACCAAGGAACCTTTATGGGCTTTGTCGTCACTGGCCTGCTGGAAATTCAAAAAAGGACTGATACTGGGGAAAATATTACCCTGGCCCGCTTGACCAAAGGGAGCTCTATCGGTGAAATGGCCCTTATTGATAAATCACCGCGATCAGCGACCGTTATCGCCAAACAGGCAACCACCATGGTAACGCTCACTGAGAAAGGGTTCGAACTGTTAGCGGAAAAACATCCGACCCTGGGAGTAAAAGTTATGCAGAAGATCGCCCGCCTGCTCAGCTTAAATATGCGCAGGACTTCCAGTAAACTCGCTGATCTTATGCAATCCTCCATCTGAAATGATCGAAAAGTTCTTTTTACGCCACTCATTCAACAGCGGTTTACCTGTATAATCACATGGCCTTATCACCGACAATACTCTTTGCAGACAACCAGTCAGGCGGCCTCTCTGCGGTTGCAGATATGCTCGAGCTGCAGTTTGCCTGTACCATCGAACATGTGCTGAGTATACCGGATCTTGATGCCTCTTTACAAAACAATGCAATTGCCATCCTGGTAATAGATGTCCATTTTGCCGCTGATAACGAAGAGTTTACCGATGAGCTGTCCCTTATCGCCTCGCTTAAGAGCCGACATCCCGACACCCTTATCGTGCCGATCCTGCCGGCGGGTAGCTCCCAGCTTATCAAACAGGTGCTTGCTCTTGACCTGTATCATTTTATATACCGGCCGATTGATCCGGTCGAAATCTCCCTGGCCCTCAAAAGGGCCTATGCAGCGCTGCCACCTGCCAGGAAAGTGACCAAACAGCCCGACAAAACCAAGCCACTGCCGTTTCATGGCATGATTGGCGCGAGTCCCGGAATCCGGAAGCTATTCGATCTTATCACCAGGGTCGCCGATGATGATATTTCTACCGTGTTGATCCGTGGAGAATCGGGAACCGGCAAAGAGATGGTCGCCAAAGCCATTCATGCCCAGAGCAAACGCCGCGACAAAAATTTTGTGCCGGTGAACTGTGCGGCCATCCCTGACGATCTGCTGGAGAGTGAACTGTTCGGCCACACCAAAGGTGCTTTTACCGGGGCAATAACGAATAAGCCGGGCAGAATCCAATATGCCGACCAGGGTACATTGTTTCTCGATGAGATCGGCGATATGAAATCAGCCCTGCAGGCCAAGCTGTTACGAGTCATCCAGGAAAAGGAGTTTGAACCGGTCGGGGCCTTCAAATCAATTCCCGTAAATACCCGTATCCTCGCCGCAACTCACTGCGATCTTGAGCAGATGGTTGAGGAAGGGCGATTCAGAGAAGACCTCTACTATCGACTGAGCGTCGTGCCGTTGCACATTCCGCCCTTGCGAGAAAGACCGGACGATATCCCCTTGTTGATCGATGCTTTTTTTGGCAAACATGCCGAGAATAGAGGCCGGGAGCGCTTCACACTGTCTCCTCGAGCCCTGGCGGCAATTTGCCACTACGAATGGCGCGGCAACGTCCGGGAGTTGGAAAATCTCATCCAGCACATGACCATCCTGTACAGCGGCAGACTGGTTGAACTGCATGATCTGCCCGAGAAATTTCACAATGTGATCATTCCGCCAAAACTGGAAAGCGTCATCAACCAAGATACCCATCTCGAGCCGGCCCAGCCTGAGCCGCTGCAACCGGCTACGGTACAGCAGGTCGCCTGGGACAGCGGTGCGATAGATTTCAATGAACTGATTAATGATTTTGAAACCCAACTCATCGTCCAGGCCCTGAAATTCACCGAGGGCAATAAAAAAGAAGCAGCTCGCCTGCTCAATCTTAAGCGAACGACCCTGCTCGAGAAAATAAAGAAAAAAGATATTACCGGCGAATGGGAAAAGTGACAGGTACCATCTTGCCGCACATCAGGCGGCCAGCTCCAGCAGGTTGCTGCTGACGTTGTCGCGAATATCTTTTTCGGCAGCGGGAGTGAGTAATATATCCCGGATACCATATTTTACCGCCTTGATCACCTTCATTCTTGTCCATCCGGGCCCGGCAGCAATCAGCGGCACAGAACAGGCTGAACTCACCTTGATGGCAATGCCGAAAGCCTGCTCATTGACTTCTCGCATTACCAGATAGATTGCCTTAAGATTGCCGGGCAGGTAACTGTGCAGATTGTCTTTAAACGAGAGGACTTTAATGGCGTAGCCGGATTGCCGCAGCACCTCGGCTATTTTATGCACCTCCATCTCGTCATCGCCGACTACCAGGATGTCAGGCGGCCCGGATACCTCTGCAGCACCCATTCGGCCCGAAGCTTTAACGCTGCTCCTTGACTCGGCAGCAGTCCCTGCATCCACGGCTGATACCATATCGTCTGTCGTTCCATTGTCGGCTGCTCGCAAATCGCCAAGTTGCAGAAGTTCAGCCGGAAACAGAAGATGTATCTTGCCCAGGCCGTGGCTTCCCATGGTCAGATCCATTCGGCTCAAATAATAGTCTTGATCGGCAAACGGTTCAGCAGAAGCGATATCCACTTTCATGGGAGCGACCTGCTGTAGACCGTTTTTCACAAAACGGATCTGCTTGGTATAGAGCTCTTCAAATGCCGCCGTATAGACCCCGGCGATGATATTGGCTATCTCACTGAAGGCATCCTGGGTATCCTCACTGAAATCTTCTGCCGCTGCTACCGCATCGAGTTCCGAGGATGGCAGCATGATCAAGGTGCCGCCGATCCGGATGGCATCACGCAGACCAACCGACAGGTAGCTTTTTCCTGCCAACTCGCCAGCCACATCCATGTTGGCTATAACCTGTTTTCCGGTCACTTCATCAAAGAAAAATTGTTCTTTGCCGACAATAAAGTTCTCCAGATTACTCAATTTGATCTCAGTTCCGAGCAGCGCACCTACCTCACTCGCCATGCGATCTCTGCAGGCAGCAAGAACATTATCCACTCTTCTCTGCTGCTTCGCCACATCAAACTTTGGTTCAGCTGGTGAACTTTTTGGCAAGAAGGCTCCTGCAACGGTTGAGGGCTCCGGATCCGCGACCACCAGGGATTGACCGGCAGAGTCCTTCGGCTTATCGACCTGTCCCAGATCGAAAGTGGCCGCCGGCAGCAACATGACCATATTTCCCATCTGCTGCCCCTCAAGAGCCATCGAAGACTGTACCTGATAATACATACCGTCGGCGATCGGGGTATCGGCGGCGACTTCAATCTTTGCGGGGACCAGAACTTCCTGCTCCTTACGGACGAAGCGACAGGACTCTGAGTACAACTCTTCAAAAGCCTTAGTGAAGGAACCGGCAATAATATTGGCGATCTCGCCATAGGAATCCTCGATCTCGTCGCTGTATTCTTCGCGGCCTATCACCTCTTTCAATTCGGCTGTGGGCAGCATGATAAGGGTGCCGCCCAGGCGAATAGCATCTTTTATGCCGATCAGCAGACAAGCCTTCCCGGATATTTCGCCGCTGATGTCCATTTGGGCACAAATTTGTTTGCCCGTCAGACTCTCGAAGGCGTCTTCTTTGCTGACTAATTGTCTCTGTCCACCAACAAGGGCGAAATCAGCGCCGAGCAAGGCGCCGACTTCTTTCTGGATTCGGCTTTCGACGGCATCGAGGATTTTATTTATTCGTTTAAGTTTATTCATAAAGATCTAGAGGAAACTGAAGATCACCTGGAAATGGGTTTATCTGCACTCTTTTTATCGGCAGGATCAAGTACCGAATTTACCTTAATTAATTTATCGAGGACCTCCATTAAACATTTCGGCCATTATTTTACTCTTATTTTTGTAACTGTAGATCAATGGCAAAGGCCCCTGCCCCACAGGCAAACGGTATAATAATTCTTTCGGCATCCCGGGTCGGCTGGAAATCGTACTGTTTGCCGATTATCGTCGACGGCAGAGAGAGATCGATATCTCTTCCTTTCTCCGATAAAATCGCTTTCACGTTGCCTCCGAGCATATTGGCCAGTTCGCCTACCGCATCTTCAACGTCCTCATTGATTGTATCGACATCCATACCGAGAAAACTGCCGGTGATCGCCATTGCGACCTTATTGGGCATGTGTATTGCCAAAACTCCTTTATGGGTACCAGCCAGGCCAATGACCCCCGAGATAGAATCGACCAGGGGAATAGAATCTTGCTTAAAATCACCGTTGACGGTGATCTCCATCATCAACATGGTCGAAAAAATTTCTTTGGCAGACGCAATTATCTTTTCACTAAGCTCCACGCGCTACTCCTTTATAGGTATATGAACTAGAGCAGAGGCCCCAGGACTTCGTTCACTTTGTCCGGAGTAAACGGCTTTTTAATGGCCCCAAGTGCACCAAGAGATTTTGCCTCGCCGATAATGTCGTCGCCGGTTTCGGTGGTAATCATCAACACGGGTATATCTTTGAGTGCTGCACGGTTGGCTTTTTCCCGTAAGAAAGCAATCCCATCCATATTGGGCATATTGATGTCGCTGAGGACAATATCCACCTGCTCTTTCTCCAATACTGCGAGGGCCTCCAGGCCATCTGCCGCCTCAAAAATATTATCGAATTCGATTCCCGCCTGGCGGAGCGATCGTCCGATGATTTTTCGCATAGTGCTCGAATCGTCAACTAACAGTACACTTTTACCCATCCGTTTCTCCTGTAGTAGATATTTTGATGATAAATTTCTTTGCTGCTTTTTTGCTCTTGAAATAATTTTGAGACAAAACGCCTGCTAAAAGATGCATAGATCATTCCAGTTACAATGCTTGTTCTGATGATATCAGGAAGTCTTCTAGAAAATCAAATACCTTGCCCAAAAAGCTGTTCATCGGCTGATTATCGGATCAAGCGCAGCATTTTTTTGCGGTTTCATGTGTCATTTTTTTGTCACCAGGCTGACATTTCTTGACAGTTTGGTTACTAACATCAAGCGACCAATCTAACTATTCGTTCCAGACTGCAAAATATTATAGCCTCGTAAAAAGTTAATGTTGAACACACCTGTGTGTGTGCCCCTACGGAAGGGGTAATGAAGAATTTTTACGACACGACCAAACAGGAGTTGGAATATTTTTTGCAAAGGTAGCAGACTATGGTACGATTACTTTCCTGCATAATTCTTATTCTCAGCATTTGCCAATGCACCGTTCAGGCATCCGAGCTTAGCAAAGTATCAAGAACTGAAAGCAAGGACATTGTCCAAATCTATTTCAGCTTTGATGTGCCACCTCCATTCACCAGCTTCAGAAGTGATAGACGCATTGACCTTGAGTTCGCCAATACCACCCGCGCTTCTTCTGTCACTTTAGGGGAGCCCGACAGCGACATTGTCAAAATTTTGCCACGCCCGGAGAAGAATACATTTACTCTATCGTTTTTCTTTCGCTATCCACCGCAACATTATAAACTGACCCAAAGTGGGGACGACAAGATCGTCTTCGAAGTGCTGCTGGGCAATGAATACAGCAAGTCATATCAGGACCTGGCCGACCGGCTGAAAGGGCTCACCGTTCTGGAAAGAACGGCCGCCGACGCCACCAATCCCTGTCTGATTTCGCCGTATGCCAAAAACTGGATGTCATTTTTTGCTCGGTATGAATCGCCTCTACCAATTGCTATTCCGGTCAAATTCAGCAGTCCTCCTTTTCCCCTTATCACCCTGCTGCCGCCAGGTGGAACAAACAATCTGCGCCTGCTCACAGCCGAGATGGTACAACTTGCCGAACAAAAGCTTTGGGGTGAGCTGTCCGGGAAACTGTTTGCGGCGCTCCAGACGACCGAGGATGAAGAGTCTCAGAAGCTGCTCGCGCTTACATATGGTGAAGTGCTTGGTAATAATGGCAATTTTTCCGATGCTTACCGACAACTCTATCTGTTAAAAGAGCAATACCACGATGAGATTCTCGGGACCTATGCCGAATATCTCTTGATCCGCCTGCGCTCCGTTTATGAAGACCCCTATATTGCCGACAATCTGTACCGACTGCTTGCACCTTCGATCGGCAAAAGCCTGCCGCTGGCACCGTATTTTCAGCTGTCGCAGATCGAAACAGCGCTTGCCACCGCTAATTACCCGCGGCTCAACCATCTGCTGCTACGCGACGACATTGCCTACCCGAAAGATATCGCCGAAGTAGTGCACGTTCGTCAGGCCGATTACTGGTTTGTTATTGACCAGCCGATCAAGGCCCAGGCGTCATACCAGCTTCTTGGCACGTCTGCGGTACTGCAGTCGCTGCCTTTTTCGCTCGGTAATGTCTGCAGTCTTTACTACGACCAGAAAAAGTGGCCTGAGGCGGCAACCTGCTACCAGACCCTGACCAAACTGGTTGTCGACAAAGCCGCCAAAGGCCTTGTGGACTATAAAAAAACTATCGCTGAGCTGAGAACGATGGAGAATGACACGACAGTCATCGTCGATCATCTGTCCGAGGCTGCCAGGACCTATCCGCATATGGCGGCTGGTTTTTTGGCGGAGATGAAGAAGAACGATTTATTGTTTCTGCAGAACAAAAAATGGGGCATGGAGGCAATTGAAAATTACCGGGACATTGCCAAAGAGGCAAACCAGCGCCCTATTCGCGAAGAAGCACTGTTTAAACAGGCACTGGTTCATGCGCAGCTTGGCGATGCAAGCATAGCCATTGATCTTCTCCAACAATTTCTACGCGAATTTCAGACTGGAGATGCGAGAATATCGGCACAGGCCCTGCTCATAGAGCTTCTACCTGGCGAAATAAAACGGCTGGTAGATGCAGGGGAATATGTCAAACCCCTTGTTTTAGCCAAACAAAATAAAGTTTTATTCCAGAACCATTGGATTGACAGCACTTTTCTTGCAGATATTGCAGATGCTTACAGTCGATTAGGCATTTACGATGAAGCGCAAAAACTCTATCTCTACCTCATCGGTATAATGCCTTTAGACCAGAAAGAAGATTTTTTCCCACCCATGCTGCAGGCAACTTTCAATCACGGCGACTTTGCCTTGGTCGAAGATTATGCGGCGCAATATATCTATACATATCCCAAGGGTCGCCATATCGAAGAGGTGCTTTTCTATCGCCTTAAGGCATTGGTGGCTGATGAACGATTGCTTGAAGCACTCCAAATTCTTCCGGAACCGTTGCCGGAGAAAAGAACGGCCCTGGAACTTGCCGTAGCACTCTATTTTCGCACCGATAATTATGAAAAATGTGTGACTGTCGCCAAAAAATTGACGCAGATAAAAAAACCTCTCTCGGACCTGGAACAATTTATGTATGCCGAAAGCCTGTTCAAAACCAGCGAATTTGCTGCAGCAGAGTCGGCCTACATAGCTCTTTCCGAGAAGAGCGATTTTTATGCGCAAGGCCTTTACCGACTGGCGGAACTGGCACGGCAACAAAGCAATGAGGAAAAAGCTCTCAATTTCTTTAGCAAACTGGTCGAAACAGATAAAAATAGTCTTTGGCAACAATATGCGGAACGAGAATTGCAATTCGCCAAAGCAGCAAGCCGCCTGTAGGGGCGGGTTCCAACCCCACCCTTCTAGACCCGGCAATTTATTGAGGAGAAAACTATGGACCTACTCAAACCTTTTGATGCCAATATGCAGCTGCTCAGCAAGGTATTGGACCTCAGGGCGCAAAAAGCTCAGGTTATTTCCGCCAATATAGCCAACGCCGAAACCCCGGGCTACGCTGCGTCGCACTTTGATTTTGAAGAGGATCTGGCCCAGGCCTTGAACAATAATGGTCAGGGAGGCCTCAGACTCGCGGTACCAAATGAAAAACACATCCCTCTTGGGCCGGGCAACTTTAACTCGGTGGCCGGTAAAATAGTTATGGAACAGGATAAGACCGGCCTTGGCGATGAAAACGGGGTGAGTGTCGACCAGGAAATGCTCTCGCTGTCGGAAAATGAACTGCTCTATGAAACGACGGCCCTGCTGTTGAAAAAAAAATTAACTCTGTTGAAGCATGTAATCTCCGGCGGACAATAAAATTATAAGGAATCTTCATGGATATCTTAAACACCTTTCGCATCAGTGGTTCGGCCCTGCAGGCGCAGACAACGCGTCTGAATACCATCAGTTCCAACCTGGCCAACGTCGAGACCACGTCAACGCCAGACGGCGGCCCATACAAGAAGAAGTCAGCGGTTTTCCAGTCAACCCCGCTCAGCTTTCAAGACCAACTCGATGGCATCAGCAAAGGAATGCAGGGCGTGAGCGTCACCAAGATTGCCGAGGATACCAGTGCACCGAGAAAAGTCTATAATCCCTCACATCCAGATGCTAAAGAAGATGGCTATGTAGAGATGCCTAATATCAGTGTGCTGGAAGAAATGGTCGATATGATGTCGGCCACCCGCTCCTACCAGGCTAATGTCACCAGCATCAAGATGGCCAAAAGAATGGCGATGAAAGCACTGGAAATCGGGAGATAATCAATGAATACTATAGACGGACCAAGCAGCATTACGCTTATGCCGCCCAAGGCTGCCGACAACGGTCCGGTGGCTAAAAGCACGGCAGGGTTTGGCGACATGCTGTCCTCTATGCTGGAGAAGGTAAATGACAGCCAGACCGCTGGCGATAAGGCGATCGAGAAACTGCAGAGCGGTAATGCGCAGCACCTGCATGAGGTAATGATTGCCGCGGAGGAGGCGGATATTTCCCTGCGTATGCTCGTCCAGATGCGCAATAAGGCCCTGACTGCCTATGAAGAAATCATGCGTATGCAGATCTGATGGCCGGTTCAGTATCAATAATCACAACGTAGGTAAATAGTAACAATCAACTCCTAAAAAAAGTTCCCCTCGAAGATGGCCAGGTAAAATATGGATGCACAAGAAAAAGGTGTCACAACCGCACCACGGTCCAATCCGCCGGATATTATACGGCCGATGCGCAAGAGTCTTCTCAATCTTGTGCAGGAATGGCCGCTGTCCAAAAAGATTTCCACCGCAGCGGTTTTGCTTATTTCAGTCGTCCTGTTTGCTTTTTTAATTATCCAGGCGCGAAGCGCGGATCAGCAGCTTCTCTATGCCAACCTTGCCCTAAGCGATGCTTCATCGGTGACCACCTGGCTGAAAAACCAAAAAATTGATTATAGCCTGAAAAACGGCGGTAAAGACATCTGGGTTCCTGCCGACCGGATCTACCAGACCCGTCTTGATCTGGCTGCCAACGGATTGCCCAGCGGCGGCGATGTCGGCTTTGAGGTCTTTGACAAACAGAATTTCGCCCTTACCGACTATGTACAGAAAGTAAATTATACCAGAGCCCTGCAGGGTGAGTTGGCCCGCACTATCAGCTCCCTGGCCCCGGTCGAGTCCACCCGCGTGCACCTTGCGCTGCCGGAGAAACGACTTTTTAAAAACCAGCAAAAAGACGGCACCGCCTCAGTAATTGTTACTCTTGTCCCCGGTCAGAGCCTCAATGAAACACAGGTCGATGGTATCATTCACCTGGTGGCCGGTTCGGTTACCGAACTGGAACCCGACAACGTCAAGATAATTGATGCGAGCGGCGTTGTTCTCGAAGGAAAGAAAAAGAGCAGCCAGGACGAGATACTTTCTGCCGATATGCTGGCTTTCCAACAGGAAGTCGAGCATCGCATGGAATTACGGGCCCAGGATCTGCTCGACAAAACCATGGGTGTAGACAATGCCATGGTGCGGGTCTCAGCGACACTCGATTTTGCCAAAGTTGAGAAGACGCAGGAGTTCTTCGATGGCGATGACCCGGTCATAAGGAGCGAACAGATCAGCCAGGAAAAAAGCGGCGAAACAACAGCAGCAGGCGTACCCGGAGTGCAGTCAAACCTGCAGGGCAATACAGCAGGGCAGAATCAGGGGACAGCGGCCATACCGACTAATAAAAATAACCGGACGACCAATTATGAAATCAGCAAAACCATCAGCAAAACAGTCAATCCGGTTGGCAATATCACTGCTCTTTCGGTATCGGTACTCGTTGCCGACAAAGTAAAACTCGATGCGAGCGGCAAAGTGGAAGGAACTACTCCCCGCACCGCCGAAGAACTCAAGTCGATCGAAGACATGGTCGCCTCAGCCATCGGCCTGGTGGCTCAGCGCGGCGATGTTATCAATGTTTTGTCGATGCCTTTTGTCGCCCCGCAAGAGCAGATCGCCGACAATGAACGTGCTCCGGCAAATCTGCTGTATCAATATATGCCGGTGATAAAGTATATCCTGATCGGCCTTGGCATGGTGCTGGTTTATTTCCTGCTGGTACGACCAATTCTCAAAAACATGAAAAGTGAAGTGCAACAACATAATAAAACAGTTGAGCAGCTCGAACGTGAACAACGCATGCTGCTCGCGCAGGAACCGGTCGAACCGCCCCTGCCGGTCGATGACGCCATTACCGCCCTGCGCCGGGAAGTACATCAAAATCAGGTCCCGACTGCCTTTATACTGAAAAACTGGATCCAGGAAGGCTGATAGAGTATGGCTATCGAGACACTTACCGGAATCAATCGAGTTGCCGTTTTCCTTATATGTCTTGGCGAGGATGCCAGTGCCCGGATTTTCGAGGAACTTTCCGACGATGAAATTCGGCAGGTAACCAGGGCTATGGCATCGATTGATCACATCCCCATGGATATTAAAGAAAGGGTCTTTGCCAGTTTCCGAGAGTCACAGAATCTTTTCGCCGGCCTTTTTGTCAAGGGCAACAATTTTGCGAGGAGTGCGATCGCCGCGACTTCCGGTGAAAAAAGGTCGAAATTCCTGATGGACCAATTCCTCTCCGGCACCGAAACAAAGTCCCTGGAAACCATCGCCCTGATGGCTCCTCAGATGGTTGCCGGTCTGCTGGAACAGGAGCATCCCCAGACGGTCGCCCTCATTCTGTCAACCCAGCATATCGAACATGCCGCGGAAATCCTCACGCATTTACCGGAGTCGGTCAGGTCGGATGTCGCCTATCGTATCTCTAAAATAGAGAAGGTTTCTCCCGTTGTCTTGAGTCGTATCGAAGATGCCCTGCACCGCGAAATTGGCCTGGTATCCGGCAAAACCCATAAAAAGGTCGGCGGCCTCGATGCAGTGGTCGGCATTCTCAATCATATGAAAAATAACCTCGATGCCGATATTCTTGACGAAATGGAACAAACGGATCCGGAAATGGCCGAAGAAATCCGTAAGAAAATGTTCACCTTCGAAAATCTCGTCGCCCTCGATGGCAGGTCGTTGCAGATGATCCTGCGCGAAGTCAACAATGACTCCTTGACTCTGGCCTTAAAGACCGCGTCCGAACAAATGAAGGAAAAAATATTCAGCAATATGTCCGCGAGAGCTGCGGATATGATCCGTGACGACCTCGATGCCATGGGACCGGTCCGATTGTCCGAGGTGGAACTCATGCAGCAGGCCATCGTCAAAATAGCCTTAAAACTTGAAGAAGAAGGCAAACTGATGCTTGGTTCCGGAGGTGGTGATGAGCTTGTCTAAATACTATAAAAGTACTGCCGCCTTTCAACCAGAAGAACTGGTAAAGCGCGGGGACAGGGTTCAGGCTCCTTCGGGCTGGCAATCTTTGCCGATAAATGAAGGACGCCCCTTTCAAACCCAGCAATTGCCGGTTGCTCAGAATCCACAAGCGTCGCCGGTCGATAGTATTAAACAAGATACTGCCGCGACCGGGACCAGCGGCACAAAACATAAGACAGCGAGAGAAATGCTGCCCGAGGCTGCTCCGTTAATCGACGTAAGCAACTATCTGGAACGCTCAGTTGCTGCGCAAAAAATTGAAGAAGCATACCAAAAGGGTCTTATGGCCGGCCAGGAAAAATGGGAGCAGGATTTTGGCGCGGCAGCAAGGACCCTGCTCAACACCTGTCAACAACTTGACACTATTCGCGAGACGATTATTACCAACAGCAGTGAAGAACTGCAGAATTTTGCCTTGGCTCTTGCCGAAAAAATAGTTCGTATCTCAATTCGTGAACAGGACACCACCATCATAGCCACTATCGAAGAAGCCTTGCAGCGGGCAGTTAAATCCGATGAATTCACTGTCTATATAAACCCGGAAGATTACCAGGTGGTTGCGGAAAATGCCGAACAGATTATTGCCGGTTTGCTCGGACTCAATAAAATAGTCATAAAAAAAGATAGCCGGGTGGAACGGGGGGGAGCCAAGATAGAGTCAGAAAACTGTACCATCGATGCAACAATTCTCAGCCAGTTTGCAGTGATCCGAGAAGAGCTGAAAAAAGGTCACTATTAGGTCCGCCATGCTCTTTGATCAAGGCCGCATACGCAATCTCCATGTTATCAAGGTATGGGGAAAAGTTACCCGGATTGTCGGTCTGGTTATCGAGGGGTATTGCCCTCATTCAAGCATCGGATCGCTCTGTGAACTGACCACTGTCGACGGAGAACATTCCATTTCAGCGGAGATCGTCGGTTTTAAAGATGGCAAGGCCCTGCTTATGCCTCTGGGCGATCTGCGTGGTCTTGGACCGGGCAGCCTCATCCGGGTAATCAGCAACAGTGCCGCCATCAAAGTCGGCCCCAGTCTTCTCGGCCGAGTCATTGACGCCATGGAGATCCCGCAGGACGGGTATCCCGCTCCGGTTCTCAGCGAAGAAAAGGATCTCTACTCCCTGCCTCCAGGCCCGATGGAGAGACAAAACATCACCGAAACCCTTGATCTCGGCATACGGGCCATCAACGGCCTTATCAGCTGCGGCATGGGGCAGAGAATGGGCATCATGGCCGGTTCCGGTATCGGCAAAAGCGTCTTGCTGGGCATGATGGCCAAATTTGCCAAAGCCGATATCAATGTCATCGCTCTCATCGGCGAGCGTGGACGTGAAGTGCGTGAGTTCATCGAAAGAGATCTGGGCAAGGAAGGGCTGGCGCGCTCGGTTATTGTCGTGGTCACCTCCGATCAGCCGCCGCTGCTCCGTATGCGCGGCGCATTTGTCGCCACGGCCATCGCCGAATATTTCTGCAGCAAGGGAAAAAATGTTTTGCTGATGATGGACTCGGTCACCCGCTTCGCCATGGCGATGCGCGAGATCGGCCTGGCTATCGGGGAACCACCGACCACTAAAGGGTATACCCCGTCGGTATTTGCCACTCTGCCCAAACTGTTGGAGCGAGCCGGCCGCTTCCAGGGCAAGGGATCGATAACCGGCTTATACACGGTGCTGGTCGATGGCGATGACATGACGGAGCCGGTGGCCGATTCGGTCCGCTCGATTCTCGATGGCCATATCGTACTTTCCCGGGCCATTGCCGCAAAAAATCATTTCCCGGCCATCGATATTCTCAACTCAGCCAGCCGGGTAATGCGGGATATAACTTTTCCCCGGCATCTTGAGTTGGCCGGTAAAGCAAGAGAAGTGCTGGCCAGTTATGCCGAAGCGGAAGATCTGATCAATATCGGCGCCTATGCCAAAGGATCCAATCCGAAAATTGATTATGCCCTGAGCAAAATAGAAGCCATCAATACTTTTCTCCGGCAAAATTACACCGAGACTACCACTCTCAAAGACTCCATTGAGCGCTTGGGGAGTGTGCTCAGCGATCGCAAGGATGAAGAACCACTGAAGAAGAACCGGCGGCAGAGCGATAGAACTTGAAACCCTTTGCCTTAGACACCGTGCTCAATTACCGCAAACGTCTGGAAGACATTGCCCAGCATCGCTTTATCGAAGCGCAGAAGACTCGCGACATCATCAAAAAAAAATTAGCCGAGGCCACGGAAGACTTGAACTTTTTCATCGCCGAATCGGCACAATTGCAGCAGCAGGGTATCGAAATAACTGAGCTGATCAGACATGAAGAACGAATAGCCGGCCAAAAAAAAAACGTCCAGGCCATCAAAAATAATCTGATCGAAAAAACGCAGCTTATCGAAAAAGAACAACACAATCTGCTGCTTCGCTGCAAAGAGCGGCAGATTCTCGAGCGGTTAAAAGAAACCCAGAACAAAGCCTGGCAGGGATATCTCAATAAAAAGGAAGCCGCGATGCTCGACGAGATAGCGACGACCCGGTATGAAACGGATGCATTCTAAGATTGATGGCGTAATAAAAACTCTTCATCCGAAGTCTGCGCTTATCTGCTTCGTTGTTGCGAATTTCACTATCATTACGACGTATTCTAGTACGCCGAAATAATAGTGAAATTCGCACGCCTCGAATATGAAGCTTGTTACTTAGCCATCGCAAATTTCAGGTTTTTACAAGTTCATCAAAATCCATAGTAACCTTAACATACTAAATATCATGAAATTTTTTCGCCGCCCTACTCTTTTCGTCGTCTTTCTCGCCCTTTTGCCGCAGAACATTCAGGCTGCCGACTCCTCTTCTCTGGATAGCGTCAAGGATTACGGTTCCGTAGAGGAAAGACGACTCGATGCCACCATCCTTCAAGAACGAACAAGTATTAGAAGAGAACGTGAAGATATTGCCCTGCGTAAAAAGGAGCTAAAGACCCTGGAAGAGGGAGTCGATAAGAAATTAACCGAAATGGATGCAAAACTTGAGGAACTTCGGCAACTGCAAAAGAAGATTGCCGCGCTCCTTGCCGACAAGTCGGTAATAGAGAAAAAGCGCATTCAGGACCTGGCAAATATTTACCAGAAAATGTCGCCTGACAAAGCAGCCCTGGCCATTACCGAATTGGATCAGCAGCTGGCAGCCGATCTGCTGGCCAATATGAAAGTGAAGTCTGCGGCTAAGATTCTCGACCAGACATCCAAACTGAAAACAACTGAAATTAGCAATTCCTTTACGTCCATACAGATCGAGTGAGACACTATGCCCCAAATGGCCATCATCCAACCAACTCCCCCCAAGGGCCAACCGCAAACCAAAAAAGCCGTCGCGACCGGCGACGAAGAGCAGAACGCATTTTCCCCCCACCTTGACAAGGCAGTTTCCCAAAAGAAACAACCGCACGCCGATGATAGACGAGCGACTCCACCGGTGAAAAAGAATACTGACGTCCCTGCCCCGCTTAACAGTCTAGTAAAACAAACAGCAGAACCGGAACAATCGCTGGATATTCTCGGCATGGCAGACCCAACTGGACTCCCCACTTTACCAAATGAAAATGGTGTTCAATCAGCACAACTCCCACAACAGATCAAACTGGGTGCGCACCAGATCCAAAATATAGTGGAGGTGGAGCGGAAAAAATAATTCCACCTGAAACATTATCGGCTGAAGTCAGGATCAATGAGTATCGAGGCTCCGCCGACAATGGCAATAAACCACCAGCGGTAAAGCCGCAAAATGTTCTGCTCGATCAGCTGCAGCGAATTATCGACCAAAGTGACGAGGCAGGGACCGTCTCCATCACCAAGGCAAAAAATGTAACTCCCGGCAATTCCATTAATTCCATGCGCAGCAACATGCATGGAGTTTTGGTGCCGACTCCGCCAGAAAACTCAGCCCAGGTTGTTGCCGCCAAACCAGTTGAAACCTCGTCGTCCCCGGCAACCGTCTTACTGGTCGCAGACACGGATGGTGCCGGTAAAGCAGGGACACGATCGCCCAGCAAGTAACCCACGGCAGTCATGATTCTCGGCAACAATACTTTAACCCCAAAATAGTCACGGCGGAGTCCGGTGATGCCAGGCAAAATTTTCAGGATCAGCAACAAGGCGATGAGTTCAGGCAACAGACTATTCGTTCCGGCCCACAAAACGGTCCTTCGAGTGGTTTATCAAATGCTCCGGAGCAGACCAGTACTTTTTCGCAAATAGTCACCCCTCCCCAGCAGCCAACAAGCCAAGTGGCGGATACACCTGACCGCCCGATCCTGCTACCCTCCGGGATAATCGTCCAGGAAGATGATATCATCCAGCAGTTAAGTCATAAGATGCAGATATCCGGCAAAAATATGGATACCCGAATTCACTTGAGACTGCATCCGGCAGAACTTGGTTCCTTAAAAATCGATTTGACCGTTAAAGAAGGTTCCATCCGGGCCAATGTGATTGCCCAAAGTCAACACACCACGGAACTCTTAGAAAAAAATATGGCCAAACTAAAAACAGTTCTTGAGAATCAGGGGTATACGGTCGATGAGATATTAATCACTGCGGAATCCGAATCGGTAAGCGATTTTGATCTTTTCGAGCGTCAGATGTTCAGTCACAATGATTATACCCCAAAATCCCAGAAGGCAGGCAAGGAGGCGGACGCGGTTTTCTCCCTGACCGACACTCTCTTTGCTGCCCCGGCAATTAACACCGGGGTTAATGTAAAAATTTAGGAGTTCTGATGAGCAGTTATATCGAATCTATAAGCCAGGCTACCCCGCGTCCAAGGGAAAAAGCACTCCCAGATCCAAAGGATACAGTGATGGGCAAGGAGGATTTTTTAATGCTGCTGGTTGCGCAGCTGCAAAACCAGGATCCACTCAGTCCAGATGACCCCACTGAATTTACTGCGCAACTTGCTCAGTTCAGCTCGTTGGAACAACTGACTTCGCTTAAATGAGAGTATGGCAAATCTTGTGACATCAAATGCCGATTCTGACCGATTTTCGACTCTTAACACTATAGGAAAAGATGTGAGCCTATAACGGGAATAGTTTTACTTCAAGGTGGATCGATAGAAATTGGTTATCAATTGGATGGCCAAGCCTCGGCCGTAACATTTCTCTGCAACAGAACGGAACAACCCTAGCAACACTATAAATGGAGAAGACCTTGAGAAAGGCAGTCATTTTATTACTTGGAATGGCAAATTGGCAGATGGCAAAAAGCCCCACTCGGCAACTATAAAATTATTGTCGAGGCCAAATCTGCATAAGAGCCACTGTCGAGGCAACACCTCTGACAGATCAGAGGTGACCGGAGTCGATTTAGGGGGCGAATATGGTGGCACTCCTATTGACCCAAACCGGCAAATAGGCTTCACCTCAATTCTTGGCGTCTATGAATCAGGTACTAAATCTTTGTAGCTACAGCAGGTAATGAGCATTAGATCTTTAGTACAAGACAATATTGATGAGGACTAACAATAACTTTTTCGGAAACGAAAAAAGTCGTGATCAACGGAGTTGGAAAAATAAATATTTTTGATTTGAACGAGTGGTTTTTTTATTAAACTGACTCTTTAGAGGAAGGAGAAGAATGGGTATTTCGAGCGCATTATACAGTGGGATCAGTGGACTGAACACCAACGGTCAGGCTATGAGTATCATAGGTAACAACCTTGCGAACAGCAATACAATAGGCTTTAAAGGTTCCAGAACGGTCTTTGCTGATCTTCTCTCCGGTTCCATCAATGGTTCCGGTGGTCAGTCTCAGGTTGGTCGTGGCGTTGGCCTGTCTACAGTCGATCAGATTTTCGGTCAGGGTACTTTTGAATCTACGGAGTCAAACCTCGATGTCGCCATTGAAGGTGATGGCTTTTTTATTCTAAAAGAACCGAACGATGTCGACCGCCTATTACTCAAGGGCCGGATCTTTCAGATTCGATCAGGATGGGTATCTGATCAACCCCGAAGGCTTAGTGGTGCAAGGGAAACAATTTGATGTAAATGGAAATATACTGCCAGGAGATGCAACCGATATTGTAGTTGAAAGCAGTGGACTGATAGCAGGTACTGCCACCTCCACCGTCGAACTTACAACGAATCTCGACTCCTCAGAACCTGTGATTGCAACAGCCTTTAATTATGACGACCCTAGCACGTTTAATTATTCATCTTCTGTACAGGTGTTTGATTCCTTGGGAAATCCACAACTTCTTACCACATACTTTACAAAAACTGCACTAAACACTTGGGATTCAAATTGGAGTGCAGAAGATGGGACCGGCGCAATTATCAGTGGGAACCTGGGACCTCTAGATTTTACTACTGAAGGCATACTGAATAACGCTGCCGCCACTCCACCAACCAAAACAACTGCCACTATCCCGCTGCTGAACTGGGCCAACGGCACTACACCAACAGACGTTCTCGTTTCATTTGATACCACCCAATTCAACAGTGCATCGGTAGTGATCTCCCAAAAGCAGAATGGTACTGGAGCGGGTAATCTCACGGGCGTTGAAATAGACCCTGAAGGAATAGTTATTGCGTCCTACTCCAACGGCGAACAAACCAAAGTCGCCCAGCTGGTATTAGCAAAATTTGTCAATCCCGGCGGGTTATCACTTGCCGGAAGCAATCTTTACATTGAAACTACAACCTCTGGCGGAGCGCGGACCGGTCTTCCTGGACCTGAACTCGGCAATATTTTCACCAACTCTCTCGAACAGTCCAATGTCGACATGGGTTCCGAGTTTGTCAGAATGATCCAGGTCCAACGCGGTTTCCAGGCAAATTCAAAGATCATCACCACGGTAGACGAGCTGCTGGGCGAGTTGATCAACCTGAAAAGATAATAGTCATTAATTTGACACTTTCGCACAGAAAACCAGAACCGGCACTCAGCCCGTTCTGGTTTTTTGTATCAACATCCTCTACCGCACACGGCCATGAACTGTTTCCGGTTGCTGACATAATAATATTTATACGTGGAATATTATTTGCTTTCTGCTATCTGAGAAATTACTAGCCGGGATGGCCCCGCTGTTCATCAATATCCATAGTCATGGAGGCGTTTTTTGGATCTTTCAACCCTAATCGGCATCGGCGCCGCCTTTGGCCTGATGCTTATGGCAATCCTGCAGGGTGGCCCCCTGACAATTTTCATCAATATTCCCTCTGTTCTCATTGTTTTTGGTGGGACCCTTGGCAACACCCTGGTGCATTACCCCTTCAGCGATATCTTTGATGCCCTGAATGTGGCTAAGAAAACCTTTATGTATCAAGAGATGTCGATAAACAATCTGATTGTGCAACTGATGGAATTTGCCAATAAAGCCAGAAAAGAAGGCATTCTCGCCTTGCAGGGGGCAATGGAAACAGTCGATGACGGTTTTTTGAAAAAAGCCATCCAGATGGCGGTCGACGGTCAGGAACCGGAAACCCTGCGCAGCATGCTGAACACGGAGATTGAGTATATCCAGATGCGGCATGGTAAGGGTGCGGACATTTTCCTTGCCGTCGCCGCGTATGCCCCGGCAATGGGCATGGTCGGCACTTTGATCGGCCTGGTCCAGATGCTCCAGACCATGGACGACCCTGCCTCCATCGGTCCCGCCATGGCGGTTGCTTTGTTGACTACTTTTTACGGCGCGGTCATCGCCAACGTCGTCTGTGCGCCGATGGCCGGTAAGCTGAAAAACCGCTCGGCCTCCGAGGTGCTTATCAAGACGCTTATCATTGAAGGAATGCAGTCAATTCTTTCGGGAGAAAACCCGAGGATAATGGAACAGAAGCTGCATGCCTTTATTGCACCAAAACTTCGGGAATCAACCTTTAACAGGTAAAGGGCACAGCTCAATCGGGAAGACGGATGATGGCGGAAGAACACACCCAGGCACCACCCAAAAAAGAAAAAAAGACCGAATGCCCGGTCCGGCGCACCGGCATGGATGGTCACCTATTCCGATCTGGTTACCTTACTGTTGACCTTTTTTGTTCTGCTTCTCTCCATGGCGAATATGGATCCAATTCGTTTTGTGGCCGCAACCAATTCGCTACAAAATGCGTTTGGCATGCAAAAAAAATCGGATAACGTCGACTTTTCGATTCCTCTTTTTCCCAATCAACCAAAATCGGACTATTCACCGATCCAGATCCATTCGACTGAAAAAGTGTATGAGAAGGTGAAATCACAGATCGATTCGCTGCGCTTAAACGATGACATCGGTCTCGTTAAAAATGATGACGATTCGATTATTTTACGCATCAGAGACTCGGTTCTTTTCGCCCCCGGACAAGCCGAACTCGCCAAAAAATCCCTGCCGATTTTGCGTAATGTCGCTGAGATAATCCACCCCTTACCCATGGATCTGCGTATCGAAGGCCATACCGATGACACCCCAATGTCCGGCGTAAATCATGCCAACTGGGATCTCTCCGTTGAGAGGTCAGTTGCGGTTTTACGTTATTTTACGCAAGCCGACCTGCTGTCACTCGATAGAATGGCCGCTGTCGGTTATGGCAAAGACCGGCCCCTGGTGGCCAATGTAGATGAAGCAGGCCGGGCGAAAAACAGGCGAGTAGATTTTGTCCTTCGCCTGCAAAGCAACAGACTGTTGCGGCCATCCCCTGCCGGCAGCGGCAATGTTCCTCTTTAGGAACGCACCTCGGTGTGCCGCTAGAACACAAATCGTTTTTTGACTACCCCGGCAAAACAAGTATCAAGGAAAAAAATGGCTGAGAAAAAAAAGGAAGCAGTTGTTGAAAAGAGCGGTGGCAAGAAAAAACTTTTTATCATTATCGGCGCAGTGCTGGTGGTGCTGTTGATAGGTGGCGGATTCGGGACCTGGTGGTTCCTGCTTCGTGACAAACCTGATGCCGATAAAAAAGATCCGTCGCAGCAAGTAGTGGTACCGGTGGTCGGCCAACCGGCAGCGATCGGGCCCATGGTGAATATTGAAGAATTCATCGTCAACATCATCAGTGGCGATGCTGCCCACTATGTCAAGGCTTCACTCACCGTCGAACTGACCAACGAACAGGTGAAGACGGAAGTAGAGCAGAGAATGCCGCAAATGCGCGACGCGATTCTCCTGTTGATCAGCAATAAGACGTATGAGGAACTGCAGGATCTCCAGGGCAAAAAACAACTCAAGGCCGAACTCTTGAGCACCGTCAATTCGTTTTTACAGACCGGCAAAGTCGTATCCATTTACTTCACCAATTTCGTTGTGCAATAGTCTTACAAAAACAATGGATTCAATTTTAAAGAAATCGGAAATCAGTGAACTTCTGAGGGCCATTCGGGAAGGCACAGTCTCACTTGATCTGGATGAAAATGACCAGGATTCCTTTCTGGCATGCAGTCCGATCAATCTGCTCCAGCTTATCCGACCAGATAGAGAGCAATTCAGGATTCCCAACTTTGATATTATTCTTGATCTTTTTTGTCGTTCCTGTGCGACGTCACTGACCAATCAGCTACAGCGCAATTTTTCTATAACCAGAACCTCTCTCGACACCCATGAATTTCAGAAATTTATGGCCGATAAAACTCGGACCGGTGGTATCGGAATTCTCGACATGGCCCCTTTGAAGTACGGCGCACTGATTATTATCGACCCGAAACTTTCTTTTTCGATGATTGAAATAATGCTCGGTGCCGCAATCGATATGGAATCGATGCCGCCGGAGCGAGATCTCACTACCATTGAGTTGAGTATTCTTAAAACCATCCTGGCCGATGTCTGCAAGGATCTGGATAAAGCTTTTGTCCAGTTGCTGGAGCTACATACCACCCTGATCAAGCTGGAAAATAATGCCCGCCTGGTGTCGATCGTCGAACCGGAAGCTGAAGTGATTGTCGGCACCCTGCTCATCAAAGTTGGCGAGCTTTGCGGAGAAATTCATCTGGTCTTTCCGTACGCCACCCTTGAGCCCCTTCGCGACCTGTTGCGTGAACTTTTGAGTATTGCAACGGTCACTCGCGGTACATGGCAAGACGTGCTCGAAGATGAAATTCAGGATGTTGCCTCGATCGTCACCGCCCAGTCAGGGACAATAACTCTTTCGGTGCAGCAGGTATTAAATATGGCAACCGGCGACATTCTCGATCTCAACTATGATCCCGGGGCACCACTTAAAGTTCTGGTGGATGAAAAACTCAAGTTTTTCGCCATCCCCGGAGTACACAATGGCAAAAAGGCTATCAGCCTCACCGGTGTTATTAACTGATGGTGTCGTAAAAACTTCATTACGACTTTGGCAGGGGCACCGGTGTGTGTGCCCAATTTTTCGATAAATTCTAGAAGGGCGGACACCGGTGAGCCCCTACGGAGCAATTCTAAAGATCATGCTTTTACGAGGTTGGGTTTTTTAGAATGAGTAAAGGAATAGATATGGAAACCACTACTACTCAAAACAGCCGTCCGGATCCGGACGAAATCAAAGAACTTTTGCAAGAAGATGCTAAAGCGCTGAGTAAACCCGGAGCTCAAAACAAAGATAAGAAAGGAGGGCGAGGCCTGAATTTTCTCTACGACATCCCCCTGCAGATATCGGTAGAGGTGGGGCGCAGTAAAATTCTGCTGCGGGACCTGCTGAAAATGGGCGAGGGCTATGTTATAGAACTGGATAAACTGGCTGGAGAACCACTCGATCTCTACGTCAATTCCAAGCTGATCGCCAAAGGCGAGGCCGTCATGGTAGGCGATAAATTTGGCATTCGCTTAACCGACGTGGTGAGTACCGCCGACCGGATCGAAAATCTCGGTTAAAGGATAGGGTCATGCTCTCCATTAAGGCAAGAATCTTATATCTGATTCCATCGTCGGCCCTACTGGTTGTTCCCTCGGCAGTCTGGCCGGCCACCACCCTCGGCACTGATACTGCCGATTATTTTCGGATGATCTGGGGCCTGCTCGTTGTCCTGGGCATAATTTTAGTCCTGTACGGTATTGTCAGAAAACGTTTCTCTCTTCTTGCCACCTCCTCAGGCGGAAAAATCAAGATTCTCGAGGTTAAACCCATGATGGGTAAAAAGGCACTCTGTCTGGTCGATGTTAAGGGGCAGGAATACCTGTTGGGTATAAGCGGCGAGACAATCAGCCATATTGCCACCCTCACTCCCCCGGCAAAAACCTCATTTGCGGCAACCTTGCAGGCAACCGAAGCCCCGCCACAGTCATGACCTGCCAGCACCGGACGCCGGCACCATTTATGACACCGGGACTTCTTCTTTTTTCAGTGCTCTGCGGCATTTTTTTAAGCACCGGGCAAGCACACGCCCTGGGCCTGCCAACTATCACCTTTGGGGTAGAAGACGCCAATACGCCGCAACAGGTCTCGACTGCGCTGCAGGTCCTTTTCGTATTGACCATAATCTCCGTGGCCCCGGCGATTTTGCTGATGACCACCTGTTTTACCAGGATAGTTATCGTCCTTGGTTTTGTCCGCCAGGCCATGGGCACGCAAAACATGCCGCCGACGCAAGTCATCCTCGGGCTGTCCCTGTTTCTGTCATTTTTCGTCATGTCGCCGACACTGAACGCCATCAACGAGCAAGCCCTGCAGCCGTATATGAACGAACAGATCGATCAGGCAACGGCTCTGGAGAAAGCGGTGGCGCCGATGCGTGACTTCATGTTCAGCCAGGTCCGGGAAGACGAGCTGACCCTGCTGACCGAAATCACCATGAAAGCTGAACCGACCGACATACAGGATGTGCCAACCATGACTCTTATTCCGGCGTTTATGCTGTCGGAGCTGAAGAGGGCGTTTCAGATGGGATTTATGATCTATATACCTTTTCTGGTTATCGATATGATTGTGGCATCGATTTTGATGTCCATGGGTATGATGATGCTCCCGCCGGTGATAATTTCCATGCCGTTCAAGCTGCTGCTTTTTGTTCTCGTTGATGGCTGGAGCCTGGTGGTCGGCTCGCTAATCAAGAGTTTTGGCGCATAAAAGGAGGAGGTATGAATCCGGAAATGGTCGTTGATATCTGTCGCAAGGCTATTCAGACAATCTTAATGTGCTCCGCGCCGATGCTGATCGTTGCCTTCTTGGTTGGCCTGCTGGTATCTATTTTTCAAGCGGCAACCCAGATAAATGAGCAGACCCTTACCTTTGTGCCGAAAATTGTCGCGGTTTTTTTGACCTTGTTGATTTTTGGCTCCTGGGTGATAAAGATAGTTACCGTCTTTACCGTCGGTCTTTTCGATCTTATGGCCACTCTCTGATGGCGCATTAGTGGATTTCCAGCTTATCCCGATTGAACAGTTTCAAACCTTTCTCGTTGTCCTGAGCAGGGTCGCCGGTTTCATCGGCGCCATTCCGGTAATCTCCTCGGCTCAGACGCCGGGACGCGTCAAGACGGCCATGGTGGTGGCCATCTCGCTCACTCTGTTTCCGCTTATGGCCGGCGCCGTGCCGACAACCAGCTTTGCTCCCGTCTCTTTTTCCCTGCTGGTTATCTCCGAATTGCTCCTTGGCCTGTTGCTGGGTCTGGTTGCCCGGTTGATTTTTACCGCGGTTGAATTCGGCGCAACCGTTATCGGCTTTCAGATGGGCTTTGCCGCAGCCAACGTTTTCGATCCGCAGAGTGAGCGGCAGGTGGCGCTGATCTCCCAATTTCAAAATATTTTTGCCATTCTTATCTTTTTGGCGATAAACGGCCATTATCTTTTTTTGCAGACGGCAATCAGGTCTTATGAACTGCTGCCGCCGGGAAAGCTGAACCTTTCGGGCGAAGCAGTGCCCTACCTTATGCAGCTCTCTTCACATATGTTTTCGATCGGCGTGCAGTTCAGCGCCCCTGTTTTGGCAGTTCTGCTACTCTCCGGACTTATCTTAGGTATTCTTGCCCGCGTCTTTCCGCAGCTCAATGTTTTTCTGATATCCTTTCCCATCAATATCGGCACCGCCTTTATTGTCATTGCTTTGACACTGAATATGCTCTCGGTATTAATTAGACGAGAATTTGACACGCTTGGGGAGCGATTTGTGATGCTGCTTAATTATCTCAATTAGGTGCAATAGCTTATGGCAGAAGAAAGCTCCTCCGGGGGTGAAAAGACCGAAGCCCCGTCGGCGAAGCGACGGGACGATTTCCGCAAAAAAGGCCAGATTGCCCAGAGTAAGGAGGTGCAGACCGCATCGCTCTTTACTCTCACGCTGTTGTTCTGGTTTTTTTATCTGCCCACCTTCTTTAAAGGGCTGACCGAAATCATCTTTTCTTTGTGGCAGTCAAGCGGCAGCTTTGCAGTGACCCCCCTATCCATCATGAGTCTTGCCGGTTTTCTACTGCAAAAACTCGGGTTACTTATGGCCCCTCTTTTCCTGCTTGTTCTACTCATCGGCTTTTTCTCCAGTTTTTTTCAGTTTGGCTGGCTGTTGACGGCAAAACCGCTGATTCCGGACTTTTCTAAACTTAATCCGATTACCGGGATGGCTCGTTTCGTCTCCAAAAAATCCTTTATTGAGGTCATCAAATCCCTGCTCAAAGTCATCTTGATCGGCTGGATCGCCTACTCAACGGTGCTGGATAATTTTGCCGAGGCCCTCATTCTCGTTGATACCAACGTCGGCACCACACTCAGCTACCTGGGCAGAATCGCCACCCTGATTCTGGCCAAGGTGTGCGGTCTTCTTATTCTCATCGCCTTTCTTGACTTTCTCTTTGTCAAATGGGAGATGGAGCAAAAAATGAAGATGACCAAACAGGAGCTCAAAGAGGAATTTAAGCAAAGCGAGGGCGATCCACATATCAAAGCGCAAATCCGCTCTATTCAACAGCAGATGGCGAGAAAAAGGATGATGGCGGATGTTCCGAAGGCGGATGTCATCGTCACCAACCCGACCCATATCTCGGTGGCGATCCGCTACGATTCCAAAGAGATGAGCGCCCCACTTATCATCGCCAAAGGTGCCGACCTCGTGGCCATGAAGATCAGGGAGGTGGCCCGGCAACACGATATCCCCATCATTGAAAACCCGCCTGTGGCTCGCTTATTGCATAAAATGGACATCGGAGAAAATATACCAGAGGATCTTTTTAAAGTGGTCGCAGAAATTCTCGCCCATGTTTATTCAATCAAAGGCAAGACCCATTAATGGCACTGTCAAACGTCCAAAACACCTTATCCGCCCTGAGTTTCAAGCAGCTGTTTGGCCGCAGCGACGTCGTCGCCGGCCTGGGTCTGGTGTCCATCCTGATGATCATGATCATTCCCCTGCCGTCGATCATCCTGGATTTATTTCTGTCCATGAACATTACCATTGCTCTGCTTATTCTCATCATCAGCCTCTATACAGTTCGAGCCACCGATTTTTCTATTTTCCCATCCATCCTGCTGACCACCACCCTTTTCCGACTGGCTTTAAACGTCGCTTCAACTCGTCTGATCCTTATTCACGGCGATGAAGGTCCAGGAGCTGCCGGGTCGGTCATTCAATCGTTTGGCCAATTCGTGGTCGGTGGCAACTATGTCGTGGGCATCGTTATCTTTGCCATTCTGGTGCTGATTAACTTTATGGTCATCACTAAAGGTGCCGGCCGGGTCGCCGAGGTTGCCGCCCGTTTTACCCTGGATGCAATGCCGGGCAAACAGATGGCCATCGACGCCGATCTCAACGCCGGACTGATCAACGAGGATCAGGCTCGATCCCGCCGGGAAAGCATCGCCCAGGAGTCCAGTTTTCATGGGGCCATGGACGGTGCGTCAAAGTTTGTCAAGGGTGATGCCATTGCCGGTATCATCATTACCCTGATCAATATCGGCGCGGGCTTTGTCATTGGCGTGGTGCAAAAAGGTATGCCGATGGGCGAAGCCGCCGCCAACTATACCATCTTAACCGTGGGCGATGGCCTGGTCGGCCAGATCCCCGCCCTGATCATTTCCACCGCGGCTGGTCTGCTGGTTACCCGCACCACCGGGGAAAAGGATTTCGGCAGTGACCTGAAAAATCAGTTTACCCTCAGCACGGTGGCCCTTTGGGTGGTTGCCGGAATTCTGATCGTTTTTGCTCTCATACCCGGTCTGCCTTTCTTCCCCTTTCTTATTCTCTCCTGCGCGCTGGCAGCACTTGCCTACCACCTTGACCGCACGCGGGAACTCGAAGAAGAAAAGGTAGTCGAAGAACCGACACTGCCCCAGGCCAAACGCGAGGAAAACTATGAGGAGATGCTCAATGTCGATATGCTGCAGCTGGAAGTCGGTTACGGCCTCATTCCGTTTGTTGATTCGGCGCAGGACGGCGAACTGCTCAGCCGCATTCAATCCATTCGGAAGCAGTTTGCTTTAAATAATGGCTTCATTGTCCCGCCGGTGCATATTAAAGATAACCTGCAGTTGTCGCCCAACCACTACACCTTCTCTTTAAAAGGAGTTAAGGTGGCCGAATCCGAGATCCTGCCCGGTCATTTCATGGCCATGGATCCGGGCATGGTAACGGAAACAATCCGCGGTATCGCCACCACCGAACCGGCCTTTGGTCTGCCCGCCTTGTGGGTCAGCTCGGATAAAAAAGACCGGGCGCAGATTGCCGGCTACACGGTCGTTGACTGCACCACCGTCATGGCGACCCATATCAGTGAGATAATCAAGCAATATTCCCATGAATTAATCGGTCGCCAGGAGGTTCAGGGACTTCTTGACAACCTGTCCCGAAGCTATCCAAAACTGGTCGAGGAACTGGTACCGAACGTGCTGTCACTGGGGATAATCATGCGGGTGCTGCAGAATCTGCTCAAAGAAGGGGTGTCAATCCGCGATCTGCGCACCATTCTCGAGACCATGGCCGATTGGGCGCCGACCACCCAGGATACCGATATCATGACCGAGTATGTTCGTCATGCCCTGGGCAGGACGATCAGCAGTGATTTAGCCGCGGACGGGATTATCCCGGTCATCACTCTGGCCAAGCCGGCTGAAGACGCCATCAGAAACGGCGTACAGCATAAAGAAACCGGAGCCTACCTGGCGATAGACCCGGTCATTGCCCAGAGAATTCTCGATAGCATCGGCCGGGCGATCCAGCTTTTTGACGGCGGCAGTCGCCCTGCCCTGCTTGCGGCCCCGCAGATTCGTCCCTTCGTGCGCAATTTAACGGAGCGGTACTACCCAGCCTTGACCATTCTATCGCATAATGAAATTACCCCCAATCTTAAAATCAGATCTCTTGGTACGGTGAACCTGGATGCAAGTTAGAGTCTTTGAATCGACAGATATGGCATCAGGGCTGAAAAAGATCAAGGAAGAGCTCGGCCCCGATGCCCTGATTCTCTCCACCAGAACTGTTCGAAACGGCAAGCTCGGCCTGTTGGGCAAGCCCATTCTGGAAATTACCGCTGCCGTTGATGCCAATTTGCCGAAAACCCGAAAAGGTGGTGACAAATCCCCCGGATTTACCGAGCAGGCTACCTACTATCCACCTGCAGCGAGAGAGAAAAAAATAGGCTTTCGTCATGTCGTTGATGATTCAGTTGCAGGCTATCTTCACCAGCCCGCAGCCAGGAGAAGCGACGTCCACCATCCTGAACGTCCGGTAGCCCCCAAATATCTTCGCCAGCCCGCAGCCGAGAGAAGCGACGTCCACCACTCCAAACGACCGGTAGCCCCCAAAGGCGTGCATCCTGTTCCCCTCCAAGCCGGCGATCCTTTATTGCAGGAGGAGGTTAAAGAATTAAAAGAGCTGGTCAAGGGTTTGGCGGCTCAGATAACCATGCTTGCCGCCCAAGGAGCCACCGAGGCCCATGGTCGGCAGACTGCCCTCCAGTTGAAGACGGATGCGGCGGCAGGGCGACACACCGGTACCACTCTGCAGAGCGACCACCTTCTGACCATGCTTATTGACCGGGGCATTAACGTTGAAACCTCGCGGACCATCGCCGGTTTTCTGCGGCAAAGCCTGACGGAACAAGAACTGACTGATGCAGCGCAGGTGACCAGAACAATCATATCGTCCATTCAAGAGATTATTGAAGTACGTCCGCCGGTGTTCGCTGCAGGGCAAAAGCAGCAGCGAATCGCCCTGGTTGGCCCGACTGGAGTGGGCAAAACGACGACCCTGGCCAAAATTGCCGCCAATTACCTGAGCAGATATTCCAACTCAATCGCTTTAATAACTATCGACACCTATCGGATAGCCGCGGTAGAGCAGCTGAAGGTCTACGGGGAAATAATGCACCTGCCGGTGGAAGTCGTGATCACCCCGGAGCAGCTCGAGCAGGCAATTACCCGACACAGCGACAAGGAACTGATCCTCATCGATACCGCGGGCCGAAGTCCAAGAGACAGTTACTGCATCGATGAGCTCACCACGTTTTTGCCTGCTGAACTCGATATCGCCAAACACCTGGTGCTCGCAGCGGGAAGCCGCGAAAATGAGCTGCTCAGCACCATTGAATGCTTCAACACCCTCGGTATCACCAATACCATATTTACCAAAATTGACGAATGCACTACTCTTGGCATACTCCTGAATGTCCAGCTCCAGAATTCCAATCCGTTGTCCTACGTGACCAACGGTCAAAGAGTTCCCGAAGATTTAATGGAGATAACACCGGAAATCGTCGCCCAGCTGATCATGTCTCAAAATGAAGGATCCCTGCATGACTAATACATCTAAAATAAACGAAGATCAGGCCAAGACTTTGCGCGACCTGAACTCTCTTCGAGCAGATACTCCAAAGGCTGAGCTCGACCAGACGACAAGCGTCTACTCGATTACCAGTGGCAAAGGGGGCGTCGGTAAAACCGCGGTTTGCGCCAATCTGGCCTATAATCTGGGGACAATGGGCAAAAGAGTCCTCATCCTTGATGCCGATCTGGGTCTGGCCAATATCGATGTGGTTTTCGGTCTTTCACCATCGTATAACCTGAATCATTTCTTTTCCGGCGAATACGAGCTGCAGGATATAATGGTCGACGGCCCGGTGGGCATTAAAATATTGCCGGCAGGTTCGGGGATTCAGAATTTTACCAGGTTGAATTCCAATCAGAAAATGCGTCTACTCGACGGCCTCGACGCCATGCACAATCATTTTGACTATGTGCTGATCGATACCGAAGCGGGAATCTCCGAAAATGTCACCTATTTTAACACCGCCGCCCAGGAGATACTGGTGGTGACGACCCCGGAGCCAACCGCCATCACCGATGCCTACGCGCTGATGAAACTTCTTTCTACCCAGTATCACGAGAAGAAATTTAACCTGGTTGTCAACCAGATCCGCACCGAAAACGATGCCCTCGATGTGTATCGCAAATTAACCATGGTGGCCAACCGATATCTTGATATCTCCATCGACTACCTGGGCTCCATTCCGGAAGATCGGCAGATGATCGATTCCATCAGAAAACAGAAGGTTATCAGCGAACTCCATCCCGGCTCGAAGGTGTCGGCCGCTTTTAGGCAGCTGGCCGGCAGAATCTGCTCCGAGCCGTCGCAGACGAGCGCTAAGGGGAATCTGCAATTTTTTTGGAAAAAACTGCTCAACATCGGGGGTTGAAAAGAGATGAACTATCTGCATAATCCCCTCGCGGAAGATAAATCGAAAATAATCCGCGACCATCTCTATCTGGTCGATATTCTGGTCGGCAGGATGATCACCCAGGTGCCCTCATTCATGAACAAAGATGATATGAAAAGCGCCGGAATGCTTGGTTTGTTAGATGCCGCAAACAAATATGACGCTTCAAAAAACATCCTGTTCAAGACCTTTGCCGAATACCGTATTCGCGGAGCGATTCTTGATGAGATGCGCAAACTCGATTGGTTTTCCAGATCCCTGCGGGAAAAACAGACCCGGATCGGCAGGACGATTATGGATCTGGAACTGAAGCTTGGTCGCGACCCGGAGGACCACGAGGTCGCGGGAGCCATGGATCTGTCTCTTGACGAATACCGCTCGATGCTCGCGGAAGTTGGCCATCTTGGCTGCGTCAGCCTCAATGAGACCCTTGATAATAGTGAGGAAGGGAGTTCTTTTCTTGATTCGTTGATGGATGAACGGACCGATATCTCACCCGGTGCGAGAATTGAGGGGCAGCAGCTGGCCGAAAAAGTTGCCGAAGTGCTCGCCCTGCTCTCCGAGAAAGAACGTCTGGTCATCTCCCTCTACTATTATGAAGAGCTCACTCAGAAGGAAATAGCTGATGTTCTGGAACTCTCCGAAGGCCGAGTCTCCCAGCTGCACAGCCAGGCATTGATCAAGCTGAAGACCAAGCTGGATGCGAGACTGCGCTGAGTTGGGCTCTACCCATGACTAAAATCCATCCCGCCTATTTTGCCGCAATCGGCCTGGCGATAGCCGGTGTCTGGTTACTTGTCCAGCTGGTTGTTCAGAAAAAAAAGAACGCTTGCTTGGCTGAGCAACTTGCCCAGCAGACCACCATGGTTGCAGAAACCAGCCGGCAACTTGCCGGGCTGCAGGAGAAATACGACCAGATAATGGCCTTTCAGAACTCTCTTAAAACGGCAGAGTTGACCACACTCTTGCAAAAACCCCGGCTTGAGGCGCAAGGTTTCGGCTCCGGCCATAATTTTTCCGACAAATACCGTATTATCCGGGTTCTTGCCGAAAAAGGCTTGTCGATTGATGAAATCGCTTCCATGCTCGTCATCTCAACGCATGAGGCCCGGCAACTGGTAACCCTGTCCCGGCTGTCCCAGGAGAATGCACCGGCTAACAGCAGGTCGTGATATTAAGAAAATCGCCAAACAACCGATACGAATAGAAAGCCAAAATATCACTTATCAATTTTAGGAGTATCGCAGCCATATGGTTTCAGGAAAATACACTGCCTTGGCCGGGGCTATTTCAAGGGAACAGGCCATAGCCAATCTCAGCAACAACCTGGCTAATGTCAGTACCAGCGGCTATAAAAAATCGAATATAAGTTTTGAATCCATTCTCAAGGAACAAACGCAGACGCGCACAGCAAAGGGCATTAACTTCAACCGCGTCGGCACAAACTTTACCGATTTTTCACCGGGTCCGATTCGGATGACTGACAACCCCCTCGATGTGACCATCGAAGGAGAAGGCTTTTTCCAAGTCCAGGGACCAGCCGGCATTCTCTACACCAGACGCGGCGATATGGCAATTAGCGCCGAAGGTCAGCTCACCACCAGCAATGGCTTGCCGGTCCTCGACAACGGCAACGCGCCGATCACTATTCCGGATACCGACATCAGCAAAGTGGCTGTTGGCGACGATGGGACGATTTACACCCTGGGCCCGCAGGGGGCCAGATCTGAAGTCGCTCAACTGGCGGTGGTCGACATCGCCGACAAATTACAGCTCACCCGAGAATCCGACACCACCTTTTCTCTGGCAACGGGTGCACTTGCTATCCCTAGTGAAAATTTTCGAGTCATCCAGGGCGGCTTGGAATTATCCAATGTCAATATGGCAGAAGGAATGGCTGAAATGATCAACAATTACCGGACATTCGAAACCTACCACAAGGTATTGAAAAGCTATCAGACCATCAGCGAACAGCAGGAAGAACTCGGCACCTTAGGCTAATGGTTACGTTCCCATGGGAACGAAACATCAAATTAATCAATATTCTTTACAAGAATAAGGAAAACAATCATGATCCGATCACTCTGGACCGGCACCACGGGAATGCACAGTCAGCAGTTAAATATTGACGTTATTTCCAACAATCTGGCCAACGTCAGCACCACCGGTTTTAAAAAGAGCAAGGCCGATTTCCAGGACCTGCTCTATCAGACGATGACGGTGCCCGGCAGTCAGACCTCGTCGGACACCGAATCCCCCACCGGTATTCTCGTCGGTTTAGGGGTAAAACCGGCCGCTGTCACCAAGGTATTTACCCAGGGCGATCTGATCCTCACCGAAAACGAGCTGGACGTTGCCATCGAAGGCAATGGTTTTCTGCAGGTTGAACTGCCCAACGGCAATACCAGCTACACCAGGGCGGGCGCGCTCAAGCGCGACAGCAATGGCCGCATCACCACCTCCGATGGCTACACGATCGTTCCGGCGATCACCATTCCCGAAGGGGCCAAACAGATCACCATAAGTGAAACCGGAATCGTCAGCGCACTGATCGGCGATGATACCACCAGCACCGAGCTGGGTACCGTCGAACTGGCATCTTTTACCAATAACGCCGGTCTGTCGGCCATCGGCAAAAACCTGTTTGAAGAAACTTCGGCATCCGGCACCGCGCAGACCGGTACCCCGGGAGAAGATGGTTTTGGTACCCTGCTGCAGAGTTACCTGGAAGGATCAAATGTCAATATCGTCGAAGAACTGGCCAGCATGATTACCACCCAGAGAGCTTATGAAATTAATTCCAAAACTATCCAGACATCTGATGAAATGATGCAAACCACCAACAACCTGGTTTAATCATGGGAAAAATATTCGTTGTACTCTGCCTGCTGCTGTGCCCGGTGCTGAGCGCCAATGCGCTTGAGATCAGCTTTAAGGCAAACGGCACGGTCGATGATGCAACTATCAGGCTTGGGGAGCTGGTCGATTTCGATCAGCAGACGGAAATGGCGAGAGCACTGGCCACCCTTCCCGTTGGCCAGGCACCGGCCCCAGGAGAAAGGAGTTCTCTGCGCGCAATGGATATTAAAGAATATGTAGTAACCTCTCAGAACTTGCCGACGGATATCCACTGGACCGGTTCGCCGACCATCACTGTTTTACGCAACGGCATCAGCATCGGTCCAGACCGGATCCAGAAAATTATTGCCGGCTTTATAGAAAAAAACCGGAACCACCTGCCCGAAGCGGAGATCCGCTTTATCCCGGATTCCTTGCCCCTGCCCTTCACTCTGCCGATGGGGGAGCTCAGCTATGAAGTCACACCGTCCAATCCCAATATTCTCGGCAGCTCACGTTTTTCGATAATTTTTAGGATCGACGATACGGTGGTCAAGAATATGTCGGTGCGCGGTGCAGTTGAGGCGATGGCGCAGATTGTTGTCTGTACTGCTTCTTTGAAAAGAGGCGAGATACTTCGTCCCCAGGATCTGACAACCGCGCTTATGGATATCAGCGCCATAGACAATCCAGGATTTGCGCCAAATGATTTTATCGGCAAAAAGCTGCAGAGAAGCCTGCGAGTCGGCTCGCCCGTTTTGCTTTCCATGGTTGAGTCGCTGCCGATAGTACGGCGCGGCGAACGAGTAAAAATGGTAGTCAACTCCGGGCCGCTGCACCTCACCGCGACAGGACTTGCCGGCAGTGACGGCGTATTGGATGAGATGATCCAGGTACGCAATATCAATTCAAACAAAATGGTCTATTGCCGGGTAGCCGCCCCCGGCCTGGTGGAGGTATTACTTTAAGATGAAATTTCTCCTGCCGATAATGTGCTGCAGCCTGCTGCTCGCTGCCTGTGCTCCGACCCAGCCACCTATAATCGCCATCCAGGAACCTCTGGAAGAGATTCATGCCGCCGAACCGGTCCACCAGGAAGCGGGTTCGTTATGGCAAAACAGCGACCGTTCCATGTTCTCCGATATAAAAGCCCGTGATGTTGGTGATATTGTCACGGTCATTATTTCTGAATCGGCCAGTGCATCTAAACAGGCATCTACTAAAACTGATCGAACTTCAAATTTGCATGCAGCAATACCCAACCTTTTCGGATTGGAAAATAATGCTGCCTTTACCGGTCCAGACTCAATTGATCTCAACAACCTGATCAATGCCGAATATGGCAGCGGCTTTGATGGAACTGGTTCCACGACCAGAAAAGAAGATCTGAAAGCCTACCTAACCACTCAGGTTGTCGGCCGCTACCCGAATGGCCAGTTGAAAATCCGCGGCGGCAAGGAAGTCATGGTGAATAATGAGGTCCAGATTATTTATCTGACCGGCATTATCCGACCAGTGGATATCACCGCGGCCAATACCGTCAGCTCGGCCAAGATCCTTAATGCCCGGATCAGCTACACCGGCAAAGGCGCAATCAGCGACAAACAGAAGCCGGGCTGGGCGATGCGCATTATAGACAACGTCTGGCCGTTTTAATGGATGGCGCCATCCAGCAGCACCCTAACTCTGTCCGATAAGCCTGATCAGCATACGAAAAAAGTATAGCTGATCAGACTGCTTGAACATATTTGGACCACTGCTGAATGGCTCGACGTACCGCAGATGAACAGCTTTGGGCTCTGGTTCCCATGCGCCGTATGGAAATAAAACGCAAATGAATACTATGAAATCATTTCTCCCCTTCATCATTACTATAAGCCTCTTTCTCAGCTTACCGGGCATAGAAGCACAAGCAACGAGAGTAAAAGATATTGCTCAGCTGCACGGCGTCCGCGACAACCAGCTTATCGGCTATGGGTTGGTCTCCGGGCTCAACGGCACCGGCGATGATATGAAAAAATCGGTTTTTACCCTGCAGGCCATCTATAACATGATGACCAGACAAGGTATTACCCTTAATCCCGACAATATTAATGATATCAAAGTGAAAAATGTAGCGGCGGTTATGGTTACCGCTTCTCTGCCGCCATTTGCCAAGTCGGGATCGACCCTCGACGTCCAGGTTTCCTCAATGGGCGACTCCAAAAGCCTGGCCGGCGGCACCCTGCTGATGACGCCTTTGGTCGGCCCGGACGGAAATGTCTATGCGGTCGCCCAGGGTTCGCTGACGGTTGGCGCTTTTTCTTTTGGCGGCAAGGCGGCGCAGGTCCAGAAAAACCATCCCACCGTGGGACGAATTACCGGCGGCGCGATTATCGAAAAGACCATTGATGTGGCTTTGGGTGTTGACGGCCGGCTGCAGTATCAGTTGCAGGATGCAGATTTTACCACCGCCTCCAACGTGGCCGAATCAATCAACAAGAATTTTGGTAAGGGCACCGCTTTTGCCGACAGTCCGGGAACAATCCAGGTCAAGGTGCCGAAATCGATGCAAACGAAGCTGGTTGATTTTGTTGCCGAGGTCGAAGTACTGCACGTTGAGGCCGATACCAGCGCCAAAGTGGTCGTCAACGAGCGTACCGGCACCATTGTCATGGGCAAGGATATCCGCCTGT
The DNA here is from genome assembly GCA_963796255.1 of uncultured delta proteobacterium. Lineage (GTDB taxonomy): Bacteria > Desulfobacterota > Desulfobulbia > Desulfobulbales > Desulfocapsaceae > Desulforhopalus_A. Next base: position 59,999 of record CAWCLE010000002.1, read on the forward strand.
CCACCGTGGCGGTCTCCCATGGCAACTTGAGCCTTATTATCCGCGATGATTACAATGTCTCGCAACCGAATGAGTTCGCCGCCGGTCAAACCGTCGTCACCCGGCAAACTGATGTTTCCGTAGTGGAAGAAGACGGACAGCTGGTCTTATTGGATATGAAGAAAGGGGTGTCGATCGGTGAAATTGCCAATGCCCTCAATGCAATCGGTGCAACGCCACGGGATTTGATCGCTATTTTTCAGGCGATTAAGGCTGCGGGATCTTTATACGGCGAACTTATTATTCTTTAATTTATTTGGTCCCCAAATTATTCGGTTCCCATGCGCCGCATGGAAACCAGAACAAAGGCATATTCAATGGACTTCAAAATAGATCCACGTATTCAGACCAGTCCCGCCACCCAATCGGCCACCGATAAAAAAAGCCGAAGCCTGCAATCATTAAAAGAATCAAGCCAGGAATTCGAGACCCTCTTTGTCATGGAAATGTTCAAGGCCATGCGCAAGGCGGTGCCCGAAGGAGGCCTCTTTGAAAAAAGCTCCGCGACCGAAATGTTCACCGAAATGCTGGATATGGAAACCGCCAAAGCCACCACCAGCGGCAAAGGCCTGGGAATCGCCGAAGCAATGTACAACCAGATGGCCGAGCTGGTAGAGAAGAAGAAATAAATAATTTTTACACAGATTCCGCTGTTAACTTGACTCCAAGAGCTTCACATACCCTCCCCCTCCTTTCTCATTCTCTTTTTTCTAAAGATTAAGTCTGCCAAAGCCGATAAAAAATATAACAGAAAATTAATCGCTATCGGTAATGCAGAAGTAGATACCACCAGTACCAGTCCAGAATCCCCAACTCAGGTGAAGTCATGAGCGTAGAATTTTTCGGAATAGGCGGCCCCGGCCAGATTGGCAACCTTAAGAAGACGCAGAAGGTTCAGGCCGATAAAAAAGTTGCCGGTGCAGCGGAGGACAAGGTGCAGTTTTCTTCTGTTCTGCAGGACGTTAACAAGGCCAAAGCGATGAGCCAGAGCAGCGATGCGACACGAACCGAACGTATTCAGGAATTAAAGGCCCAGATCAAAGAGGGGTCGTATGAGCCGGATCTCAAAAAAGTTTCCGCCTCGCTGTTACAATTTCTAGTCGAAGGGAGGTAATATGGAAGCCAGGACCACCCATGATTATCTCGTTTTACTGCGCGATGTTATCTTTGAAGAAAGAGAGTGTGCCAAGGCCCTGGATATGCCGGGTATGATTGCGGCAATGCAGACCAAGGAAGAAATTGTCAAGGTGCTGGCCCACGTCAAGGCAATCGACAAGCAGGATAAACCGATAGCCGGCCAGATTCGGGAAGAAAATCGCCGCAACGCCTTTTTGTTCAAATCAACGCTTGGCTGGATCAGACAGACCATGGAGTTCTTTGGTCAAAAAACCGTCACAACTACCTATTCGGCATCGGCTTACACAGTTGCTTCCCAGGTGCACGGTCGCCTCCTGTCCGGGAAAGTTTGATATGGCTGGTCTCCTTAACGCCCTTAATTCAGCTCGAACTTCTCTTGAGGTCAACCAGAAATCAATAGAGATCATCGGCAATAATATCTCTAACGTCAATACCGAGGGATATTCTCGCCAGAAAGCCAATTTCGAGACCTACCCGGCGATGAATTTCGGCGGCTTTTTCATCGGCCAGGGTGTCAAAATAACCGATGTCAGTCGCGACCACGATGTCTTTATCGATCAGCAGATCAAACAAAAGGCCATTGACTTTGGTCTGCAGGACGCCCTGACGCGCCCTCTGTCCGAGCTGGAGAGGGTATTCAATATCACCGACGACAATATCTCTACCGATATCGATAATTTTTTTGACTCCCTGCAGGAGCTTTCCGCCGACCCCAGTGATGTCGTTCAGCGCAATAACGTCATCTTGCAGGGTGAGGTTCTGGCCACCAGCTTTAACAACACCGTGAACGAGCTCAATTCCATCAAGGAAAATATCAACGATACCATCCTGTCCAAGCTCGATACGGTCAATTCACAGATCAAAGAAATAGCCGATCTCAACGACCGGATCTACAGCATCGAAATCCACGGCCAGACCGCCAACAGCGCCAGAGACCAGCGCGACATGGTGGCCAAGAGCCTGGCGAAAACCCTTGGCGCGCAATCCTACGAAAACGATAACGGCATGTTGTCGGTGGCTTTGCCAGGCGGCATGCCGCTGGTTCAAGGCAATATGGCCATGACCATTTCCTCTGAAGTTTCCGGGGTCGACCTGAAATTAAAGCTTAACGCCGGTGGGGTCACGAGAGACCTGAGCCTTAAAAATATGGGCGGCGAATTTAAGGGGCTGATGGATATCCGGGATAATTTTATTCCGGAACTCAACGCGGACCTCGATAAACTTGCCTATGAGCTGAGTGTGCAGGTGAATATAAAGCACCAGGCCGGCGGCGGCCTTGACTCCAGTACCGGCAATCGCTTTTTCGAATGGCCGCCAGGCTATGACCCGTCAAACCCAACCCTGCCCACAGATTATACCGGTGCTGCAAGGGCGATGAAAGTATTTATAACCGACCCGGCGCAAATAGCCGCCGGGGGCGCCCCGGATCCAGGCCCACCCCGCGGTACCGTCGCGCCAGGTGATAACAGCAATGCACTTATTCTGTCAAACATTGCCGACACCTATCTTATCGGCGGCGTTGATAATTTTAACTCTCTCTATGGCAAAGTTGCCGCCAAGGTCGGGGTCGAAAGCAACCAGAATCAATTATCCCTTAAAGGGGCGGAGGACGCCCTCGACCAACTGGAAAATTTTCGAGATGGCCTGGTCGGGGTCTCTTTAGAAGAAGAAATGATCAGTCTGATTCAGTTTCAGCGCGGTTTTGAGTCTTCGGCCAAGTTTCTGTCCACTGTTGACGAGATGATGACCACCATCCTGGGTATTAAACGATAGCCTTGAGCTAAGGCAGGATATATTATGAAAGTCACCGACAACTCCACCTACCGGTTAATGCAGACCAACCTGGACAGGATTACCAACGATCTGCTGACGCTGCGCAGCCAGGGCGCCACCGGCCTGAAACTGAACAAACCTTCTGATGATCCCGGTGCCATCCGTCCGGTGCTGACCACCAGGTCACAACTCCGGCAAAATGACCGATACCTGGAAACCATGGGCCAGGCCGGCGATAAAATGGCGGCAGCGGACGGACACCTGGCCCAGGTAGAAAATGTGCTCGTCAGAGTAAAAGAAATTGCCATTAACTCGGTCAACGGCAGCTTAAGTCAAACTGATATGGCCACACTGGCTGATGAAATCGCCGAACTGAAAAACGAACTGCTCGACACTGCCAATGCAGTCGTTGACGGCAAATATATCTTCGCCGGGTATCAGGAAGACACCAAGCCCTTCACGGTCAACCCCGACTACGATCCTGCCGGCTATAAAGTCAACGATGTGCATACCTGGCCATATATTTATAATGGCGACAACAACCCAACACGATTGGAGATAACGTCCGGCGAAGTCATTCAGACGAACTTGACCGGTAATGAAATCTTTTTCGGGATCACCAATACGATCGCCGCCGGCGGAGATGCCAACCCCTACCAGGGGGAAATAATGCGTTCGGGCCCGTTGGTCCCCGGACCTTTTGCCGACGATATTACCCTGACTGTTGGCGGCACGCCGCCCACAACTACGTCCATCTCCGGTTCTGCCCTCCTAGCGCTGCCCGGGGATACCAATTATGCCGACAAGGTTGCCCGTCTTTTTGGGGCCGCCGGAACCGGCCTTGTCGCTACCGCCAACGCTGCCGAGGCCAATCTCGGTAATTTAAATCTTGCCGGTTTCAATGAAGCGGAAGGTGATTCCTACCGTCTGGATATTACCTCCGGCGGCAATCATGTTTTCGTGCAGCTGGACGGCCCCACGAACAACTTTGATTATTCGTTAGAAGGACTGGCCTCCGCCCTGGCCAATACCGTACCGACCCCGACGAATCTTACGGCAACAAGCGGCACGCTCGCCAATGGGGTCAGCTACGATATCTCGAGTGGCTCCTTGCAGCTCAAAGGTCCTGCCGACGGTTCGGAGATCCTCCTCACCGAATTAATCACTGATCCGGGAGGCGACGCATCCGGTGGTATTGGCGGTAATCAGAATATTTACGGCACCTTTACCATCGCCCCAAATTCTTCTGCCGATGTGGATCTTACCGGTGACGGGCTGGCAAATCTCGGGTTGAAGGCCGACACGTTGAACGGGGCATCGGGAAGAATTGACTTATTCACCGTCCTCACCAGGGTGGAAGAGGCCATTCGGGCAGGCAATGTCGATAATATTGCCGGCGCCGGCGGCTCAATCCAGGCCCAGATCGACAATCTCGAGATTGCCGCCAATCAGGCCCGCGGCTATCGGAGCACTCTGGGAGCACGGGCAAAACGGGTTGAAACGGCCATGCTCCATCAGCAAGATGCACAGATTGATCTCAAGCAGATCCTATCCCGGTATCAGGATGCGGATATTTTGCAGGTTTTCAATGATATTACCCAGAAGGAATCGGCTTTTCAAGCAGCGCTGAACGTCACCGCCAGGGTATCGAAGATATCAATTCTTGATTATTTTTAGCCACCGATTACAATTGTTTGGACTATTCAAGAGACATCAGTCTCTCCTCTTTAATCTTCCAGGCGCCTGCGCGCCAACATAAGGGAGCCAAACATGCTGGTCCTTACCAGAAAACTCGGTGAAGGTATTGTCATCGGTGACGATGTTACCATTACAATTGTTGAAATGAAGGGTGGCAATGTCCGGATCGGCATTGATGCCCCTCGGGATAAAAAGATCTATCGTCAGGAAATCTATACTCGCATCGTTGAGGAAAATCGCGATGCAAGTCAATGGGATATGATTGATCTCGATAAAATCAGTGACAACTTAACCGTGAAAAAAGAGAAAAAATGAAAAAAGTTAACACCCGTTTTGGCGAAGTGGAATACGACCCGGAAAACCTGCTGCATTTTCCCGCCGGACTTATAGGCTTGCCAAATCTGCATCATTTTGTTGTCATGCCCAATAAAAAACAAGGGCCTCTCTTCTGGATCCAGAGCGTTGACGATCCTGATATCGCCTTTGTCCTCACCGACCCGACCAATTTCTTTTTAGATTATCAACTCCAACCGGAAGATTCCGAACGACAAAGCCTGCACCTGGAAAATGGCGATGACTGCTTTATCCTGAGTATCGTCACGGTCCCCGCCGATCAGCAGATCACCCTCAACCTGGCCGCGCCAATACTCTTTGCTCCCAAAAGCAATAGAGCCATCCAGGTAATCATGGAAAACAGCCCCTACTCCCATAAAACCCCTCTGCCGCAATAGAGCAATAGAGGTGGCGTACCTCGTAGCCTAGCTTAACTCCTCGTTCCCATGCAACGCATGGGAACGAGAGTCGGGGTCAACCCCAAGCACTATCTCGCACAAGCACCCTCAACACCCCACATCACGTCGCCTCTCCCCCCACCTCGACACCTCAAACCACCTCAACGCTTCGTCCACCCAGACAAGGACATTTCTCTGACTTCTTACGAGTTCATCAAACTTGACTGATGATCATAGCAGTGCTAATATATGGTCATAATAACCATAATGGTCATCTAGAATAGCTATTTCCCCATCTACTGAAGAGGTAGGTCATGCCATCCATATCTGTTGCCAATGCTAAAACTCATTTTTCTGAAATCATCGCTAAAAGCGCCCATGGGAATCAACGATTTATAATTACTCGGCGAGACAAACCGGTGGCAGCTATCGTCAGTCTTGATGATCTGAGAATTATCGAGCAACATCAGGAACACCAGGGGCTTGCTACTGTAGCCTCGACATGGCCGGGTTTTGAGGAAGTGGCTCAAGCGGTTGTCGATCTTGACGAGCTCCGACGACAGGGGGGGAAAGGACGCGATGTATCTCTTTGATACCGATATCATCACCAATATTTTCAAAAAACGGCCATCTCCCGGCTTGCTGGCCAGATTAGCGGATGTCCCTCGAAAAAAGCAGCACATCTCTACTGTCACTATTTCGGAGATCGTGTATGGAGCATACAAAAGTGACCGGCCGGAATACCATTTGTCCAACCTTCAAAATATTCTTTTGCCGGCGGTCAATATCCTGGGTTTTGACAGCAAGGCAGCTTATGCATGTGGCCGCATCCGTGCAGAATTAGCAACAGCTGGTACGCCTCTGGCTCTGGCTGATCTTGAAATTGCATCCATCGCCATTGCCAATCAATTAGTGCTGGTGACCGGTAATACCCGCCATTTTTCGCGAATCTCTCAATTAATCGTGGAAAACTGGATAGAGAACAATGGGGGTTAGGCTCGACTTCTAAAATTTCAACGCCGCAGTGCATTTCTCTTCTTACATTCCACGACATTTTTTCCTAAAGAAATCCCCCCATCAAGACGACAAGTATTTTACCTGCGAGGTCAACCAATAGAGACATTACGTTTGTAAAGATGATTGACAACGACGCCAAAGCACCCTTTCAAGGAGGATCTTTACCATGGCACTCACAATCAATACAAACGTCGCATCATTAAACGCACAAAGAAACTTGAGTAAATCACAAGGCGCACTCAACCGATCTATGGAGCGACTCTCATCTGGCCTTAGAATTAATTCCGCAAAAGACGATGCTGCGGGATTAGCCATCTCAGATCGCATGACCTCTCAAATTAGAGGACTTAACCAGGCAGCACGTAATGCAAATGATGGAATATCCCTTGCGCAAACCGCTGAAGGCGCACTCCAGGAGTCAACAAATATTCTACAACGTATGCGTGAACTGGCAGTTCAGTCCGCAAATGATACCAACTCTGCATCCGACCGTCAGTCACTACAGGCAGAAGTTAATCAGCTTAAGCAGGAGCTGGATCGTATCGCAGATAATACTTCTTTCAACGGCCAGACATTGCTTGACGGCACCATGTCCAAAGCACAATTCCAGGTAGGAGCAAATTCCGGCGAAACAATCTCCTTTGGGATTAGTTCCGCCCAAGTCTATGCAATGGGCACGGAAGAACTTTCCGCAGATAATACTACCGCTAGTTGCATGGAAGCAGCAGTTTCCGCAACTGCCGATGCGTCCAATATGGATACTGCTCTCACCAACAAATTCATGGCCCAAGAGTTGACAGTTAGTGGTCTTCTTGAAGAAAAGATCACTTATCTTGCTGATGGTGCATCTGCAGAAGAAATCGCTACAGCGATTAACTCTATTAGCGATAAGACCGGTGTAACTGCGGAAGCACATACAAAAGCAAAATTAAGTGGGGTAAGCACTAATGGTCAGGTGTCTTTTGCTCTCATGGGCACAAATAGTGACGCTGTTAGCATCAGTGCCACTGTGAAAGCCGATGATCTCACCAATTTAGTAGTAGCACTCAACAAGCAGACTGGAAACACAGGGATTTCAGCAGCTCTCAGCGCTGACAAGAAAGAAGTAATACTTGAACAGACTGATGGCGCTGATATCAGGATCGCCGATTATCAAAATTCCGGTGATGCTGCTAATGCAACCATGGGCCTCACTGGTTATGAATATGCAGACAACACAGGTGGTAGAACAGTTACTATCAGTGCTAGCGCTGCCGACTCTGGTATAGTAGGCGGTGAGGTGACTTTTAACTCATCTGAATCCTTTAGAATCAGTAGCAGTACCAACGCCGCTAACGGTTCTATCTTCAATGTTGATGCCAATTTATCCACCGCTTCATCTCTCCATTCTGTTGATACCATCAATATTATATCAGTTGAGGGGGCAAACGACGCAATCAAAATTGTTGATGGTGCCGTTGCACAGATCGACAGTCTCCGGGGAGATCTTGGTGCAATCCAAAACAGATTTGAATCAACCATTTCAAACCTACAGAATGTATCCGAGAATCTGTCTGCGGCCAGAAGCCGGATCAGAGATGCCGATATTGCAATGGAAACTTCTGCCATGACGAAAAGTAATATTCTCCAGCAAGCAGGTGTTTCTATTCTTGCCCAGGCTAATCAGACACCACAGCTGGCATTATCGTTATTGCAGGGTTAAATTGTTTGCAGGAAAATTTGTTTTTCTTTTTAACTCCTGTATACTTACAGGAGTTAAAAGGTTTTTAAAAAACGCAATTAGGTTTTGTTCTTATTGCCCATTAATTACTCTCCAGAAAATTATCTGAATATCTTTCCCATGTCAAAATTATTGCAAAAAGCAGAAGCGAAGTTTCATAAGGGCAAACAAAAAGAGGCAAAAGAAATACTCAAAAGAATCCTGGCTAAAAAACAAAAAAAACCTCAAGCTCTTTTCTGGATGGGCACAATTTTACTTACCGAAGGTAATTATGGAAAAGCAGCTCAATACCTGAGTAAAGCCGTTGCCACAGAAGAAGTACAACCATGCTGGTATGCTAATTATGCAAATGCACTCAAAAAATCAGGTTCTAATGAAGCAGCAGAGAAAGCGTATAAATTAGCTGAATTGACAGGCTGCAACAGCATGCAATTTTATACTTCTTATGGTCGCTTTCTCTACACAATAAAAGGCGACTACCAGAAAGCAGAACTTTGTTTTGCAAAAATTCTTGAACAAGATGCAAATTATTATTCCGCCTATATTGACCTTGGCAACCTTTACAATGACATGGGTGAATATGACAAAACTATTCAATGTCTAGAAGCCTGTATTCAGCTTGACGTCAAAGACCCAGTAATATATTCAAATCTTGGTTTGGCACTAACCCAGCAGGGACGAAGCGAAGAAGCATTAAAGTATTTTAGAAAATCAATTGATCTGTCACCTGGATATTCAATAGCAATCAGCAACTATATCTTTGCCGCACTCAATGTATATGACAACCAGGAACAGATATACCAACTGATATTAGAACTTACTAAAGAGCTGAATAAAAATGCTGTCACTGTATTTAACGGTAATTTATCACTTGACAAAGATCGCAAATTAAGACTTGGTTTTGTCTCAGGTGATTTTTACAACCACGCAATTGCTAACTTCATGCCCCCCATTTTAGCATCAATAAACAAAGATAAATTCAGTATCTACCTCTATTACAACAATCATATCGAAGATCGTCTTACTTCTGCTTTTTTTAAGTTAGCTGACAGCTGGTTCAACTCATTCAATGTAAACACCAGAGATTTTGAAAAAAAAATAAGAGAAGACAAGATAGATATCCTCATTGATCTCTCTAACCACTCAAAAAATAATCGATTAGATGTTTTCACACGGAAACCGGCACCAGTTCAAGTTTCACTTATGGGATTACCGGTCTCTACTGGCTTAAAAAGCATTGACTATAGTATTTATACACAACCCGTGATTGAACAATGCAACCTTGGACAAAATGCGTCCGAAAAACCATGGGCAGTACCATGGTGGAACTGGTTTATGCATGTAGTTAAACCTCCAGAGATCACTCCACCACCTTTTCTTGAAAACGGTTACATTACTTTTGGTTCCTTTAATGGTCTTAGAAAGATGAACGCGCCACTGATTAGAGCCTGGTCGGAGATACTAATAAAAGTGCCTGAATCGAAACTAAGACTGGTCATAAGTGATGAAAAAAACAAAACTATGCAATCTTTTGTCCATTCCCTTTTTGGAAAAAATGGAGTTGACAAATCGCGCTTAATACTTGTTGGCAAAATGCCCCTTAAAGATTACATGAAATCCCACAACGAGGTGGATATAGCATTAGACTCATATCCTTACAACGGATGTACAACCACATACTATACATTATCTATGGGTACTCCTCTTATTTCCTGTCGTGGGAAATCCTCTGCCTCGCAATGATGGGTATATCTTGCTTTCTGCTCTAGGTCAACATAACTGGGTAGGAAATACTATGGACGAGTATGTCCAGAAAGCAGTTGAATTAGCCAACAACAGTCATCTAATTCTAGCAGCAAAGAATAATTTACGTAGCAAATTCGAGAAATCTAAAGTTTTTAAACATAAGTCTCTTACCCAAAACTTGGAAAAAGCTTTTGTGAATATGTGGCATATATACTGTGCATCGAATGCATAGCAATTTTAAATTTTTTCTTAAAATAAACGAACACATAGCATCCAAAAAATCGGTTGTAGCATAACAGCGTCCATTGCCGAAAACTCCTCTAGTTGATACAAACCGAGCTGCTTATCCAATTGAAAAAGATTTAAAGTTAGAGCATTAGGTATTAGTTGTGTGCTCCGTTAGAGATACTATCTCTAACCAAGGCTAGATATTTCAACAACTATTAATCGATCCCTTGTTTCAAGATACTCTAGAAGTAAATCAATTAACTTTTCCTTTCTACTTTTCCGACTATAAAGTTTTTCCATCCATTCATTAATATTAAAATGATGTTGGTTGGCGTATATGTCAATTATTCTGCGGTAAACAACAACTACTGGTGTCTGAATCTTTTTTTTCATCAATAAATTTTTCCTTCTTTAAAGAACCTTATAGCAAACAATTAGAGAAAGATCGTTAATGAAAAAAAATGTAACCTGAGGGCAGCCCGGAAATTCTCATTTGGCACATTTTAAATGTCACGTAACACAGACGAAATGACACCTATCAGAGAACACAAAATTATATTAAAAGGACAAATTGATATGCAAAGAGTAGTTTCTGAATTTGATTTAGTCATTTATCGTAAAATTCGTGATAATGTCAGCCGTTTCATTGAACAGAATGCTGAAGAGCTAGATTCAAGCGCGATTAAGATACTTGATATTGCTCCTCAAGACCATACGGGTGCCAAGCAAAGTTTCATTGAAGCGCAAGTGTCAACAGAAGATATCGATGAAAAATCGGTGCCAATTATCATTATTGATATTTGCATGAATAAGAGGACAAAATTGCCTAAGACAGTTGAAATGATTGTACGAACCCAAGTGATAGAAAGACCCTAATTTTTTCAGCCGTCAATGAAATTTACCGAATACTTAAGCACAATGGATTGCTACTAATGACGAGACCATTTAATTTTCGCATACATGGCACTCTACCAGACTGTTGGCGGTTTACAGAACATGGAATCAGAGCTTTGCTCCAGGAGTTTAAAATAATACAAATAAAACCTTTGGAAGATGAAGAACGTTTTCTAATGCCTCTACACTATACAACTATTGCTCAAAAGGTAAAAACATGAAAAATGTCTTAGTATTTCCTTGTGGTTCAGAAATAGGCTTAGAAGTAAATCGCGCCCTTGCTGATTCAATACACTTTAATTTATTTGGCGCAAATAGTGTCGATGACCACGGTAAATTTGTTTATAGAAATTATATTGCAGACCTTCCCTTCATCGATTCTCCAGATTTCATTGACGAAATTAATAAAACTGTAGAGCATTACAACATTGATTTCATCATACCGACACATGATTCAGTAGTATTGAAGATGGCAGTAAATCAACAAAGAATTAAGGCAACTGTAGTTACCTCTTGTGCTGAAACAAGTATAATTTGTAGGTCTAAAAAAAAAACTTACGAACTGTTTAAGACACTTATTCCAACTCCTCGGATTTATAATATTAACGAACAAATGCATTTCCCTTTGTTCTTGAAACCAGATGTAGGTCAAGGAACAATGGGGACCTATAAAGTGTACACAAGAGAAGAAGTTGAGTTTTTTATTAAAAAGGACCCAACATTACTTCCCTTAGAATATCTGCCAGGAAATGAATATACTGTTGATTGCTTCACAGATAGAAATGGGACCTTATTATTTGCTGAAGGAAGAGAAAGGAAACGAATATATAATGGCATCAGCGTAAATTCCAAACAAGTGATTGATGGCCGATTTCAGGACATCGCACAAATAATTAACCAAACACTTTCATTCCAAGGTGTTTGGTTTTATCAGGTTAAAGAACGTTCTGATGGCGAGTTTGCTTTGATGGAAATTGCCCCAAGAATTGCTGGGACAATGGCTCTCTTCAGGGCAGACGGTGTCAACTTCGCACAATTAAGCCAATTTGACAGAATGGGTATTAATGTGAAATTCTGAGAAACAACCTCGAATTGAAATTGACCGTGCATTATTTGCGAGATTCTCCTGCAAACATTATTATACTCATGTGAATATTGACTTTGACGACACAATCATCGTCAACAATTCTGTCAATACGAATATCATGAAGTTTCTTTATCAATCAAGAAATTTGGGAAAGAAAATTAATTCTACTATCGAGGCATCGCCAAGATATAGTTGAAAGTCTAAAGACATTTTCAATTAGCAACTTGTTGTTTGATGAAACAGTGATTCTAGCTGATAAAGAAAATAAAAGCGATTACATTACAAACATGAGCAGTATATTCATTGACGATTCGTTTGTAGAGCGAAAAGAGGTATTTGATAAGTTACAGATTCCCGTATCATGAGATGCAGTGGATCACTCTTATTTGGATGGTATAATCAACATTGGAAACTATGCATAGCATCCAACAATTTCAGCGACCCCGACAACAACATAGAGGAGTGAGGAAATAACGAGATTTATGTGCCGGTTGCGGACTTTGAAATTAATCTTGAAGGTCTTTATATCTACCAAGTCAATGAGATTATTCCGGTCGCTAACCGTGACTAACCCCGCAAACTCCCTTAACATGCTTTAATTAACCGAAGTTACTCAGCAGAAAATGTATATTTAGTCCATGGATGCCGGAAAAACGATTTGATCTTCTCCGGGCTGCGCTTAAGTGAACGCAGCACCATGATAACCCTCTTATATAAATCCCACGCGCCGGTAGTGGTTTGACGACCAATATTATGATTCTTCAGATAATTCCATACATGCTCATCAGGATTCAACTCAGGTGCATAGGGCGGAAGAAAGAATATCTTCAGCTTGCCATTGGTACTCTCAATATACTGGTGAACTTCACTGGAGCGATGTAAGAGCAGTTATCAGGTCGGAAGTACAGGTCTGGTGGCATTGGCAATAAGTCGTTGCAGAAATTCAATAAATACAGAAGAGTTTACGCTTTTCTCGGTAGCCATAAATTTCATTCTCCCCGGTATCACCTATAGAAGAAGGAAGTTCGCTGTATGCGGGCTCCTGTAGTCTGGTGACAACGGAGTGCTTTGCTTTCGGTGTCTAGGTTGTGCGGAATGGTAATCCCTGCTAAACGGTGGATTCATCGCAAAAGAAAATTTCAGCATCTTCTTTCTTTGCAAGTTTCTTGATCTTCTTGAAATCATCTGCCATCCATTTAAAAACAAGGTACTCGTCTTGCTGGTAAGATTTCCTTTGAGGCCTTTGAGGACTCAAGCCCAGCTTTCTCAGCAAGCGACCAACAGAATCTTCGCTTAAGCTGGATATTGAATTTTCGTCTAATAAGTTTCAGTACCATGCCCCTCGTCCAAAGGGTAAATTCAAACTTGAGTTGACGGGGATCAACTCCTACGATTATGCGATACAATTTTTGGAGGTTCTGGCCAGTAAGTTTAGGCTGCTTGCCCGGGGCCTTACGGCTGCAAAGAGCATTGAGGCCACCTTCCCGATATTTCGCCAGCCATTGGTAAATAACGGTCCTGGTAAAACCAAGTGCTTTAATAATAACTTCAGGGCTCTCGCCAGCTTGTACACGATGGACAGGGCTTATCCGAATGGCCTCCAGGGCCTTGTTATGAATTTTTCTCAATCTTCAGTTTCCATGAACAGAGGATGAACATATGTCTACTGATTAATGAACTTATTAATATACGCCAGGTTAACCCTCTGGGCCTTTATTTATCTGATGTTGTTTATAAATCTAAAAACCAGCCAGGAGCATCCTAAACATGGAAATCAAAACAGAAGTCGATTTCTTGGCGGTGGCAACCGATCACCAAATGAGCAAATATTTTACCGTTATGTTATTTAAAGAGGGTGGAAGCAGCGTTATCCCTTTTAACTTTTTTCGCAATTGGCTTGATGAAGATGCCAGTAATCTCGAAGCTGAGTTTTATATCGGTAGGTGCTCTGGCTTCGGCATCGGTTCGATTGTCAAATATGATACAGCAAAACAAAGTCTGCGAGTTGGCCGCTTTGTCGCTGGCGGTTTAAGATTAAAATTTCTTTTGAATGGACAGCACGAAACTAGAACCATCTCCACCTACATGTTGAGTATTCAAGGTATGGGGTTGAAGAATGCACCGCCTCCACAATATTCGGATATAATTATCAAGAACGATATCTGAGCAATTCCCTTTTTGGGCCAAAAGTGAAGTCATATCAGTGGGCATCGAATTTACTAACGAAAAAAGTGAGCTGAAATTCAAATTATTCGTTCGAAACATTTTCGCCAACTCGTTTTTTCATCGTCTTTGGCGAAAAAGTACAGTTTTTGTAGTAATTTGGGCATAACTGTCCATCCATCCTGTAAATCAAGTTTTTACAGGGTACGATCTTTGACAACACTATAGAGAGGTCTCCCGTTACGTCCGGCAGACCTCCTTAAGTTCCCTACGTTCAAAGCCATGGGCAATCGAGCGTAAAATGGTTTCCATGGAATCGACCCGGTAATTGTAGAAGAAGCCCCGGATTCTCTCCCACAGTATTCGTTTTGATCCTGCCTTTTGTAATGCGTCCTGGAAAAGCCAGCAGCTTAATTGTTGGGCTTGATCAATGAGAAAGGCAAGCATCATAAGAAGAGTAAATACCGCACTCAGGTTCTTCTTGCCAAGACCATAATTATGGCCGAGATTGTACCCTTGGTTTTTGAGAGTGTTAAAGGTCTCATTCTCTACTTTCCAACGGGCACGGCCAGCTTGCATAAGCTGGAACACATTTTCTTCAGTGATCAGTATATCAGTGACCCAACTGAATTTGGTGATTTTCTCGTCTTTGTCGATCTGGCAATATTCGAGCACGTTGATCAGCAGGTCAGGGTTTGATTTATTAAGGGGAACCTGGTTCAAAAACCGAAAAAAGTGCATTTTTTTCCTGTCGTCGGGATCACGTAAGTTGATGTCAGTCGCAGTCCCATCTTCGACAGCCTGCCTGAGTTGGGTAAAAAGAGCTTCGTGATCGCCCGGCTTTGCACCCAGGATAAATCTCAGGTCATGTTTTTGTAGGTCACGAATATGGGGACCATTGCTGCTCAGGCCGTCCTCGATAACGATCACTTTCAAATGCGGGTGTTCCTGTCGAAACTTTTCATAATAACGTTTGGCGGCATTCCGTTCACAATCATTTTTGGTGGACCCGTCTTGTTGAATAATTATCTCGGGGCATGTCGGGATGACAACCTTACAGCCGGGACAAACAAAAGATGCCGCATACATCTGCTGATAATAGAGAATCTCGCCGTTCTTGGATTTCTTGCTCAAGCAATAAGGTGAAGACACTTTTGTTGAAGAGTAATATCCGGTGCCGTCTCCACTCAGCAGGTAATGTCCATCATAAAAGGCCATTTTTTCGAAATCCTTACCGCGCTGGATTTGCCTGAAGACTGAACAAAAAGGCGACCGGAGGGACGAGAGAGCCAGAGGATCAAGAAGAGTGCGCATCTGACTGTCGCAGGGTATAGTTTTAATCCCGAACACGGTATGCAGATTTTCAGGTTCTTCCTGGCGGCGCCTGTCAAAGGCCAACAGAGAACTATCTTTTAATTGAAACATTGCCAGCGCTGACATCAATGCATCATCAAGTGAGATCTTGGTATTATCCGCACGGCGATCAGGGATCTTTTGAAAATCCTTTCGCACGATTGAAAGTAAGCTGTCAGCGTTTAGATGCTTTCTCACGATTCTTCTTGAAGTGGTTGCCGGCGTGACGGCGTGGGCAGAATAAATTTTACGTGAATCCATGGCGTTCTCCTATGTAAGTGATTGATACTACATAGAAAAACGCGAATTTTTTTCACTAGCTGTTGTCAAGTAAAAAATGACATCGTGTGTGTTTTTTTATAGTGTATTTTCAGTTGGTTATATAATTGTTGTTAGTAAAAGTTTACGAAAGGTCGATTTCACATTGTTAATGTTTTCAGTAACTTAAAATTTGGCCGGGAATTGCTGAATTGGTGATGAAATAATGATGTTAGGTGGTGGTGTCATTGAAAATGGTTGCATTATCGGTGCTCGTTCATTAATACCTCCAAATTTTCGTTCTGAACCTTATGGAATTTATGCTGGAAATCCAGCCCGGCTAATTCGGTTCCGATTTTCTGAAAAAATTTGTGAACAATTGCTAAATCTTGCTTGGTGGCAAATGCCTTTAAGTTGGATACGTGATAATAATGAACTGTTTCTTGTAGATTTAACAGCGGATGAGGGGAAAAGCCTGGAAGTGCTGGCTGAATTAAAAGAAAGAAGGTAAGACTACAAACGGTTTTATAAGCAAAAGTACATAGTTTGCCAAACTTGTATTTGAAAGCGAACCAATCTCAGAAATTCCCGCCCAAAAGTTATGGTACTTAAACTATTGCCAATATGGAACTACTGTTTCGTAAGCATTTGCCATTATCAATTATTCAATCACCTCAAAAGCCCACAGTGTAAATAATCATTAATCTATATAAATTTAGGATTTCCCTGTCAGAACGAATTTTATAATCTTACAAACATCTTTTACCATCTCATTATCAAGGGTCGAACCGGTTGGAAGAACAATCACTCTTCTTGAGATCTTATTTGTATTAGGTAATAACAAATCAGCATGAGGATAGAGTTCTCTGTACGGTTTCATTTTATGGCAACCAGGCCAAAAATATTTTCTTGCCCGAATATTTTCTGCATGTAGAGTTTGAATGAGCTGGTCCTGAGTAATATGAAAATCATCTTGCAGTTCAGCCACCACATATTGAAAATTATTGTGCTCTTCCTCATTAAACTGCATCACTTTAATACAATCCAGCTCCGACAGCTCTTCTGTATACAACCTGTGACACCTACGGTTTTCATCCACCATTTCAGCTAACGACTCAAGGTTGACCACTCCCATTGCTGCAGACATTTCATTCATTTTACCATTAGTACCCGGATGAATGACATTATCCAATCCAGCAAAACCAAAATTTCGCATTAATTTCATTTTTATTGCCAGATCGTCATTGTTAGTTACAACCGCACCACCTTCCAAAGCATTAAAGAACTTTGTTGCGTGAAAACTAAGGACTTCGCACTCACCAAAACTACCAATCATTTTTCCGTTGGATGAACAACCAAAAGCATGAGATGCATCAAACATCAATTTCAAGTTATGTTCATCAGCAATTTGTCGCAGTTCATCAATATAGTGTGTCTGACCCCAGAGATGAACCCCGACAATCCCGGTCGTACGAGGTGTAATCATTTTTCTCACCGCTTTTGGATCAAGTGTATGAGTATCAGGGTCTATATCTGCAAAAACCGGCGTTATCTCCTGCCAGCTAAGAGCGTGGGCTGTCGCAATAAAAGTATACGATGGAATAATAACCTCACCGGTCAACCCCAAAGCTCTTATTGCAATTTCAAGTGCAATTGTACCATTACACATACAGACACAGTGTTTGACCTCCAGATAATCGGCTACTCTTTTTTCAAGCTCCTGGACAAATGGTCCATCATTGGTGAGCCACCTCCTGTCTAAAATATCCGCAGCATAATCTAAAAATTTTTCTTTATTGCCGATATTTGGTGTACCAACGTGCAAAAGCTTTTTAAACGCCGGTTCTGCACCGTTAATTGCCAAGTCACCTGGTTGTTTCAGAGGTTTCATCTCATTTCCATTTTCTTAAATTGCCACTGCCATCAATTATTCTAAAACTTTTTTTCAAATCATTTTAGCAATGGAGTTGCTATATTTTTTTCAATATCGTCAAACAAATTTTACTCAATTAAATTATATAGATAATAATATGTCATAGCTTACTGTAAAATATTACGTTCTACTATCTAAAGAACTACAACAAGGCGATGAGAAATGGTCTATGAAACCTCTTCTCGCTTATCTAGTATACTGATTTTTCGCCTCTCTTAACAATTTTTATTTTTTTGTTTTTTCCCTAAACTTCTCAGGCGATAGTGTCGATAAAACTCTCACAGTAAAAAGAAAGATTTTTTTCTTAACCTTTTTTATTCATTAGCCGATACTAGTTTATGGCAAGTGAAAGCAACACAAACAATTAACACTCAGGCAGGAGGTGCAAGAAACAGGAACTAAGAAGTAAACAGAGTAATTATTATTTTACGGCAAGGACGCCATAGTAGTAGTACCCCATACAACATATTCAAGGAGGAATATCATGGGATTAACAATTAACACAAACGTAATGTCTCTCAACGCCCAACGAAACTTGGGTAACTCTCAAAGCAAGCTATCAACATCCATGCAGCGCCTTTCCTCTGGTTTGAGGATCAACTCTGCAAAAGATGATGCAGCTGGACTCGCTATTTCAGATCGTATGACCTCGCAAATCAAGGGTCTGAATCAGGCTGTTCGTAATGCAAATGATGGCATCTCTCTGGCGCAAACCGCTGAAGGTGCGCTCCAGGAATCCACAAATATTCTGCAGCGTATGCGTGAGTTGGCTGTTCAGTCAGCAAATGACACTAACTCTGCAACTGATCGTCAATCCCTCCAGGCTGAGGTAGGTCAGCTCAAGCAGGAACTTGATCGTATTGCAGAAACCACATCATTTAACGGTAAGAAACTTCTTGATGGTACAATGGACACTGCGCAGTTTCAGGTGGGTGCAAATTCCGGTGAAACCATCTCCTTTGGTATAGGCTCTGCTGAAACTACTGCGCTTGGTACTGAGCAGCTCAAAGCGTGGCAATACAACTGCAACCGGTATGGAAGCAGCAAGTTCTGCTGCGGCATCTGCAACCAATATGGCGACTGATCTCGAAAACAACTTTGGGGCTCAAACGCTTACAATCAGCGGTATTGCTACAGAGAATGTCACTATGGGTACCGGTTCTTCTGCTGACGAAATTGCTGAAGCAGTTAATGCCGTTGCTGACAAGACCGGGGTTTATGCTGATGCAAACACAAAAGCTACTTTAAGTGGTGTCTCCACAGGTCAGGTTTCCTTTGCTTTGATGGGTACTAACACTGAGGCTGTAACTGTCAGCGCTTCCATTGAAACAGAGAACCTCGACAACCTTGCTATAGCAATCAATAAGCAGGCTGGTAATACGGGTATTACTGCAAATCTTAGCGATGATAAGAAATCTATTGTCCTCCAACAAAGCGATGGTGCTGATATCAAAATCGCAGACTTCGCAAATTCCGCTGCAACCGAATGCAACCATGGCTATTGCCGGTTTTGAAAACGCTGATGGTACCGGTGGTACCGCAACAACATTAACTGCTGGAGCTGCAACTGCAGACTCAGCAGTCATTGGCGGTGAGGTTACCTTCAATTCTTCTGAAGCCTTCAGAGTATCCAGCAGTACTAATGCTGCTGGAGGTTCTCTATTTAATGCAAGTGATGCTGATGTTGCAAATGCCAGTGAACTGGAAACTGTTAATGAAATTGATATCACTACAGTTGAAGGTGCAGGAGACGCCATTGAAGTTATTGACGGTGCACTTATGCAGATTGATAACCTGCGTGGTGGTCTTGGTGCAGTTCAGAATCGTTTTGAATCCACCATCTCAAACCTATCAAACGTATCAGAAAATCTCTCCTCTGCTCGTAGTCGTATCCTCGATGCGGATATCGCACAGGAGACTTCTAGCATGACCAAGCAGAACATTCTGCAACAGGCTGGTGTATCCATTCTTGCACAGGCTAACCAGGCTCCCCAGCTGGCTCTGTCACTTCTTGGATAAACTTACCGCTTTTCAGTAGCATAAGGGGCTGGCTTTGCCAGCCCCTTACTGTATGATTTTTCTAGCTAATGGAGTGCATCATGAATGTCGATACGATGAGTAGCCCGGGAGGATCGATTCAGCACCAGCTTAAACCGGCCGAGCAGATTGATACCGCTCGAAAAAACAAAGATTCGCTCACTGCAGACAAAGAAACTGCCGTTGCTAGCCCAAAGATTCAACCAGAAGAACTCCTTGATCAAATAAAGAGTGTCACCCAAGATGGGTTGTACAGTATTCGTTTTGAGCAAGATGATGATATGTCACAACTTGTTGTGAAAATTTTTGATAATGAAACACAACAAGTCATTCGACAGATGCCGGCAGAAGAATTGCTCAACTTCAAAGCAACTTTTGCCGAACTGGTCGGAAACCTTGTGGACCTTGAAGGTTGATACTTCATACTTCGCATTGTATTAGAGGACTAAAGTATGTCTATTACATTTAGTGGTCTTGCCACCGGCGTAGACACCGATGCCATCGTCAATGGGGTAATGGCGGCTGAAAGAGCACCTCTTGAGAGAATTGAAGCCAGAAAAACTGCAGAGAAAGAACGTTTAGACGCTTTTGCTCAGTTCAAGACTAAGCTCGATGGTCTTAAATCAGCCGTAAGTGATATGACACTTACCAGCCAGGTGAGAAGCACCAAAGTGTCTCTTAGTTCTGAAGATGCATTTTCAGCCTCCACAACCAGTGGTGCTGTAGGAAGTTATGACATATCAGTTGCCCAAATCAGTCAGGTCCAAAAAAATATAACAGACGGTTTTTCTGCCAAGACAGATTCAATTTTTGGTACTGGCAGCATCGACATAAACGGGACAACAATAAACGTTACCGATAAGAACAACAGTGTCGTTGGGCTAGCAGATGCAATTAATGCAATGTCCGAGACTACAGGTGTCAGTGTCAATGTTATCAATAGTGGAAAAAATGGTCCTTACCATATGGTCTTTACTGGTATAGACTCGAGCACCTCTTTTACCCTGGCAAGCACTTTAACAGGGTCCTCCGGCACTCCAGAGTACAATTTCAACGACACTCAGGAAGTCCAGCCAGCCCAACAGGCGGTCGCCTTCATCGACGGCATTAAAGTAGTCAGTGACAGCAACACAATCAGTGACGCTATTAGTGGAGTTTCAATCAGTTTAAACAGCGTCAGCGCCACTAGTGGTGGTACAGAAGAAGCAGGCGTTGATCCTTGGGATTGGGTTGATCCTCCAGTCTATGCCACAGACCAGATGAACATTGAAGCCGATACCGGTGCATTGAAAGAAAAAGTAACATCTTTTGTCACCGCCTACAACGAGGTCATGGATTGGATTCTTACTGGTTACGAGGAATTTGGTGGAACATCTGAAGTTGTCACCGATGCCGATTCAGACGAAGTAGCTCCACTAGGCTCTGTTTTACGAGGAGATTCCACTATTAACAGTGTGAAACGCCAATTGCAGAATGTTCTAACAGAAACGATTCAAAACACAGGCAAATTCAGGATACTTTCTGAAATCGGCATTTCCACCAATCTCAACGGCACCCTTAGCCAGAATAACACTAAGCTTGACGCCGCTTTAGAAGATAATTTTGACAGTATAGTTGCTCTACTCTCAGGAGATGATAAAGCAGGTGGAGTGATGAAAAATTTCAACTCCCTTCTCCTTGATCTCACCAGCAGTACGCAAGGCGTATATGCAACTAAAAAAAATGCCTACGAGTACTCTGTTAGCCGCCATGACGCCCAAATAGATCAAATGGAACTACGACTGAGCAAACGTGAATTGAGCCTGAGAAGTCAATTCAGTGCTATGGAACAGTTAGTCAGTAGCCTTAATGCCCAAGGCGACTTTCTCACCCAGCAAATGAACGCTCTAAACAGGAATAAAGACTAATGAATGCATATATGAACCAGTACCAGCAAAACCAGGTTATGACTGCCTCCCAGGAGCAGATACTGCTTATGCTGTATGACGGGGCGATTAAATTCTGCCGCCAGGCCATAGCCGCTAATGAAGCCGGCAATATGGGCGAGAAATTAGGGCGAATCGCCAAGGCTTTTGCAATTATCACCGAGTTCTCCAACTCGCTCAACCATGAAATTGGGGGCGATATTGCCGCTGATCTCGATGGGCTTTATCATTTTATGCTGCGCGAATTAAATAAAGCGAGAAAAGACACCAGTGGTGCACACTTACGCACGGTCGAAAAACTGCTGGTCGATCTGCGACTGACATGGGGGGAGGCGGTGGAGATCAATAGAAAGGAGCTGGGAATGCTGGTTAAGCAGCACCAGGACAATGAGCAGGAGCAGCATGCTCCTGTCAGAAGGCTGTCGGCCGCAGGCTAAGTGATAGATAAATCTCTCTGAATGGTGCATGACTATGACCAGTGCAGCAGAAGAACACGAACCGGTAGAACCCTGTAATATCCTGCTTAAACAGGCAAACGAGATATACCTGGAGATCGAAAAATATTACCAGGCAATGCAACACGATCTATCGGCAACCTCAATCCCCCAGGTGATGCAAAAAGTCGGCGTATTGAACACGCTTCTGCAAAATGCACAGGGGCTTGATAAAATGGTTGCCGACGCCATGGAGAAAACAGATGGTATTTCCGTATCAACCAGGAGCTTGCTGGAAAAAAGAGGGGAAATATTAAGCAGGATCTATCAGGGCAACCGAAATATTGCCGCCAGAGCAAGAAATGTGCAATCGCTGCTCCGCCATGAGATATCGTCGCTGGCAACCAATCAAAAAGCCATCACCGGGTATAAGGCACCGGATACGGATAGAAAACAGATGCTTTGTGCCTCGTGTTAGACGATAAAAATGCCAGGACAAGGAGTGCTACTCCGCAGATAACCGATGTTGCTGATTTTTTTTATGCGATAACTGAGGAATATGAGTATTTCGAGCGGAATGTTCTGCAGGTAATCGACCAGATCCCCGGCTGTTCAGCCCAGCAAATATGGCGGCAGTGCAACGAGATCGGCGAACAAAAGACCAGGCTGGCGGCTCTGGATGAGCAGATGTTTGCTATCATTGATCTTGCGGGAAGCGAGATCGCCCATACCGCCATGATCCACACCTACCGGGTTGCCTTAGCCAGGGCTTTAATGGCTTGTCATAACCTCTCGCAGAAGTTGCTGGCTTTTAGGGGGGGCTTTAGGCATAGAAAGGCTGGGGTCAAATCTTTATCCTTGACACGGGAGGATGTGTCAAGGATAAAGATTTGACCCCAGCCTTACACCATATTGCTTGATTGCATGATATGTTTGTCAATGCATCCAAGCAAATCAGCAGGTAATTCAAAATGCCGGTGATTTTCTCTCCACATTGTGATGGTTGCATCCACCGTCTCACGTACTACTTGTAACACCATCTGCTGTGGTATCTGTGCTTTTTGGGCTAACTTGCTGAAATGTTCTAGAGAAATGCCCTGCATATTCCTGGTGTTGTAAAGCTTTAACGCCAGCTTGTCATTTGGAATGTAAGGGATGGTCGAAACCATATCATACGCCGGGGACAGAGTCGCTGTTTTTCCATCTGGATAAAGGAACGACCAATTCTTTAAATGCATGTCGCCATTGCCGATCAAGATGGTGAACACTAATCGTTTAATGAAATCTTTCAGCCCACTCTCACCCGTTAAGGTCCAAACCATGTTGGCAATATTGCCAAAACTAACACCTTCATATTTTTTTTCAGGATAGACATTGTACACTTGGGCAAAATCCTCGCCATGAATGCGCTTCCCGCCGGAAGCCCTGTCAAAACGTTTAACTGCCAACGCGGATTTACCGGCCAAAATACCCATTTCAGGTAAGCCGGCTATTTCAGCCAGAGGGATCATGCGAATTTCCGGCGTGGGAATTCCAACCATTGATGCCAGCTTCATCATGGCACATTCATTTTCCGGGACATTCAGGTAGTTCTGTGCCGGCAGCTTAATGATCCAATCCCCACCCACTCCTTTTGCAGGGATCGTCAAACCACCGCGACGTTCTGCGATAGCGGAGAATTTCAGCTGGACGCCTGCAAGGGAAAAACGATAAGGGGTTTTCTCATCAACCTGGGTTACATCAACAGATTTCTGTGACAATTTGCGGTCACCGGCCATTGGCCTGACAGTCACAGCACCAGGTAAATCTTGCCCCAAGAGTCTAAGCAGCCTGAATTCGGCCGTTGGTTTGACATTTCCCAACTTTGCCAGGTAATTCCGCATATGACCTTCCGGCAGCAAGTTGGAAAAAAAAACCGGTAATTTACCTGAAGTCGCCTTGGTTTCAGGGATCAGTTCACCTGATGCACGGAAAAAAGATTGACTAAGGATATACCTGTCGGGATCATGCAGGTTTCTTTCATTGAACGAAAAAAATGATTTTCCACTCGGCAACAGAGTTATTATACCGATGGCGGCATCATGCAGGAAGACTTGCAGTAAGTCGGTCATAAATCATCCTCTTCATCAGGTTGCCAGCGCCGCGCATTCCCCTCTTCTCCTTTTAGCAGCGCCCTGACCTGCGACAACAGCAGTCTGGGAACAAGAACCAATTCCTGATCCAACACCCTGGCCATATCTGAAACCGTCGAGAGCCTTGGATCTGTGCTCCCCTGTTCGATCTTTGAAATATGGCTTTGCGGCAAACCGAGTTTTTTTCCTAATTCGGCTTGTTTGATGCCCATCACTTGCCGGGCTAATCGTAATTGTTCTATGATCACGCTCATTAATATATGTTAAGACATATATTTGTATTTGTAAATATGTTATTACATATATTAATAAGGTGGCCATCTGTCATATCTCGTCGTAAAAGCTGCGGGCTTTTAAGGCATGCCTTTAATCATTAAATTCCCATGAAGCCCATGATAACAAGCTTCCAGCAGAGCTTCGCTCGTTACAATTTCATCAGGCATCGAAACACATCTGGTCATCTCGTTTCCATGCGGTGCATGAGAATGAGTTTCCAAGGCAAACATGTAATTTTCTGCTCTTGTCAATCCGCCTTAAAAAGTATATATGCAAGAAGGGCGCGAGCAACCAGCCATGCAAAAAAGAGAATCTTTCTGATGCAGTACCTACTCGATACAAACATCTGTATATACCTGATAAAGAAACGACCGGCGGAAGTTCTTAACCAGTTCAGATTGCATGCACTTCATGATGTCGCCATTTCCACAATAACTCTTTTTGAACTTGAATATGGGGCACAAAAAAGCCAACATGTGAAACGTACGCAAAAGGCTCTTGCTGCATTTTTTTTACCGCTGACCATTCTTGATATTGACCGTTCGGTAGCTGTCGAGGCGGCGATTATTCGCGCTAAGCTTGCCAGAAAAGGTACCTCCATCGGCCCATATGACTTACTCATCGCGGGACTTGCTTGTTCTCGAAAAATGACCCTGATAACCAATAACATTAAAGAATTTGAAAGGATTGACGGATTGTTCCTGGAAAACTGGGTTTGAAAGGAGAGGGCAAATCTTTATCCTTGCCCCCCTCCTTTCACTTTTCTTGCTGCAATATGTGTTTGGTGTTAAAATGAGGCATCTCTTGTTTTTGTTTTGAACTTTAATTATTTCTCCATAGGAAGACTATGCCCGCCGACACGAATATCCTGCAGAATATCCCCGACAACAAGCCGGTAAGAATCTTCCTGCCCCTGCTGCACCAGCCGGAACGTGTCAGAGCCCAGGGTATTTATCACAAAACGGCCGCACCCAAATTTTCTTTACTCTTTAAAGCAGGGGTTCTGCCGGTTGAGCAAATAGATATCCTGACGCCATGTATTATCAGTATCGACATGGGCGGGCCGACCCTGTCTCTTGAAGCGATGATTCAGCAGGTAGCTAATTCCCAGACTTTGGAAATGATTGTCCGGAAATCGATGAATCACGAGCAGATGCGGGAATTTTTCCGGGTCGATGCCGTGACCA
This sequence comes from uncultured delta proteobacterium, assembly GCA_963796255.1. Taxonomy (GTDB): domain Bacteria; phylum Desulfobacterota; class Desulfobulbia; order Desulfobulbales; family Desulfocapsaceae; genus Desulforhopalus_A. The sequence goes on from CAWCLE010000002.1 coordinate 85,767, forward strand.
GCGTTATCTCACAATCCGTAGATACTAAGTTCTCGGATACTGCCACTAGTCACTGGTCGTCAGAGGGCCAGACTGTCGATATAAGCGGCAGTGGAATTCTGGCGATATTCAAAGAAAAGCCCCAGCCGGATCGACAGGTGCAACTGGATATAACCACCCCCTCCCTCGAGCCTGAAACCATCAAGGTCCTGGCCCATCAGATCCGGGTGAAGGAGTTGCATGATGGCCGTTTTGAGATTGCCTATCATTTTGATGATATCACGACGGAAGATCGGGATAAAATTATTGGCTGTTGCCTGGATATTCAAAGAAAATTGCTGCGCCTGAAAGTCTCGGTGAAAAAATAGCCACTTATGCCCGTCGATAGTATATCAATCATCAATTTTATTTTTAAGCGAAAGGACATGGATGAGGCGTCCGCGGAACGTACTGGCTCACTTCTTTTCATTTCGACGATATTTCTGCCAAATACGAGTTTTAATCGTTAAAAATTGTTTTGCAAAACAGTGCGGTCAGTTAAGGGAGAACATTCAGACAATCAAGTAAAATAGAGAGGGATTAAGCTTGGCCGGATATAAATGGAATCTATAAAGCCCCTCACCGCCATAACGACTGTTGGCTCTGCGACAGCACAGAACAGAGAACGGAGTCAAGGCCGGCAGGCGCCAAGTGAAGGACAGGTGTTAAAAGCGGTGGTGATTGAGGCCGGCGGTGATAACCGATTTGTCCTCGATATTGGCGGAACGCGGCAGAACGTTCGATCGGAGGCGATGCTCACGACGGGCCAGTCCTTGCGACTTCAGGTGATCAGGATCGAGCCGCAGATTGAACTGCAGATTATCGCAAATTCCCTGAATCGGCTGCAGGGTCGGTCTCTTACCCTGCTTGGTCAAAATATAGATCTAGCCGGCCTGATGGAGAAATTTCAGCAGCAGAATCCACCACTACTTGCATCTCTTTCGACGACGAGTCGTTCAACTTTAGCAGATTTCTTTTCATTACAGCAAAACGGGGTGGAAGGTAAAGGTGGTGGGCTTGTGCTCAAGCAACTCATCGACAGTCTGGGTTTAAACCTGGAACAATTGCTGGCCCGAAACGATAAAAGTGGCGCGGCGCATACCCTGAAGGCTGCCCTGCTGGAAATTGCCCATAGCTTGACCACTTTCGGCGATATAACCCAAACAACAGCAAAAATCCTCAGTACACTCGAGCTTTTTCAACTGGCCCAACTGCAGGTCGCTAGCGAAACGCAGCTTCTCTTACCTCTTCCTCTGCCCTTTATCGACCAGGGGTATCTGCTTATTGAGCAAGACGGCAAAGATGGACAGTCAAGCGATTCTACCGGTTCGGAAAAACGTTTTTCCCTGCACCTGCGCGTTTCTGCCCTTGGCAATCTGCAAATCGATTTCCTGCAGAATAGAGAGGGACTGTTTATCAGGTTCCGGGTGGAAAACCAGGAAAAAGTCGATTTTATCGCTACCTTCGCCGAAGATTTAAAAAATGCTATCCGAGATATTCCGCTGATAAACGTCTCTTTTTCAGCGGATGCCCCCGACCCCATCCAGGACCTGGTCCGCCGCATCGTGCCGCCAGGCGACCAGATATTGGACACCAGGGCCTGATACTATGGTTGACGATAAATCGCCTGAAAAATCTACGGCCAAAGCCATTGCAATTGTCTATAACGAGAAGGACTCAGCCGCGCCAAAAGTGGTTGCCGCCGGCAAAGGGATCATTGCCGAAAAAATCATCGCAACAGCAAAAGAGGCCGGAATCCATATCCAGGAAGATGCCGACCTGGTTGAACTTCTGTCAAAAATTCCCATTGGGGATGAAATCCCGACGGAATTGTACCAGACCGTGGCCGAAGTGCTCGCTTTTGTATATCAGATGAATGAGAAGTTTAAGGAGAAGATGCTATAATTGCAAACGGATGGGGTCAAATCTTTATTCTTGACACATGCAGCCGTGTCAAGAATAAAGATTTGACCCCATCCGTCAAAAAAGGGTTTACAGATAGACTCTGTAAACCCTTTATATACTGGCGGAGCGGACGGGACTCGAACCCGCGACCTCCGGCGTGACAGGCCGGAATTTAATACTTTACCTGTTTTTACCTCAATATATTTATATTATCTATATTCAAGTAGTTATCCATCTTTCTTTTTACCTTGACTTCCTGATAGATACCGCTATATTTATCATATGTGTGGGGGATAGTGTGGGGGAATAGATTTTCGGCTTGGAGGATAAAGTGGCAAAACAAGAGAGATTCAAAACAAATTATCCTGGTGTTTTTTATATTGAAGGTAGAGCAGTCGGCAGAACTGGAACCGAAAAAATTTATTATATCCGGTACAGGCGCGAAGGCAAATTGATTGAAGAAAAAGCAGGTCGACAATATTGTTGATGATATGACCCCAGCAAGGGCGGCAGGAATCCGAGCGCAACGGGTGGAGGGAAAGCAGAAGAGCAACACGAAACAACGTGATAAGGTGCAAATGCAACAGATGACAATCGAAAGATCTATGGAATGAATATATAAGCTCTCAACGAGATAATGGCAAATCGCATATACCGACAGCTTACGATATGGAAAATATATCTAGAAAAGCCAATTCGGCCCAAAAGAACCTAAAGACACTTGTTAAACTTGATACTGACCGCCTTCGAATAAATTTCTTAAAAAACAGATCCCCACAAACAGTAAAGCATGTTTTAGCCTTACTCCGCAGAATAATAAATTTTGGTGTTGACCGAGGGCATATGCACTGGCCCTGCCTTTCAAAATCAACATTGCCACTCGTTGACAATATCAAAACAGAAGATCTTTCACCGGACCAACTACAAGCCTTATTGCTGTCATTGAAACGACACCCCTACCAAACGGCAGCCACCATGATGAAGTTGGCACTTTTTACCGGAATGAGGCGTGGCGAAATATTTAAACTTACAATGGGCTGAATTGGACTTTCACAGAGGCTTTATTCACTATAAGTGAACCCAAAGGGCGGCAAGAGCCAAAAAATACCTATAAACAGAAACACGCTAAGAGATTTTTGCAGCCATTCCAAAGGACAAGTGAATACGTTTTCCCTGGCAGGAGGTGGCGGCCCACGGAAAGATATTTCAAGGATGTCCGGGCAATAAGAGAGGCTGCAGGCTTACCAGCAGACTTTCGCCCATTTCACGGTTTACGGCACGTTTACGCTACAATGTTGGCAAGCTCCGGCAAAGTTGACATGTTTACCCTGCAAAAGCTTTTGACCCACAAAAGCCCCCAGATGACGCAACGCTACATACATTACCGGGATGAGGCATTGCGCCGGGCTTCTGATACTGTTGACGATATTTTGTCGGATGCAATGAAGACCAAAGGGGGAAAGATTCGAGCAATAAAATAATTTCCTTTGCCGGAGGGGCCAGGGCAGATCCTGAAGCGCTGCGAACCCTGGCAACCCGCCCGGCAATTATTTCCAGGGTTCTTTTAACATTTTTTCCCGTTCTATTTGTGGAATATATGTCCCTGTAAGGTGATCAATGCTTACGGGGAATTTTTTTTATTTCCAATCATACCGAGGGTATTAAAAAATAACTATATGTCCACGACATCAGTCCCGTCGACATATAGCAAGAGATGAAAGTAGTATCAACGCCGACGATGGTCAGAAATGGAGCAATTGCCTCAGTTGATTCTCTGGAATTATCAACGATCTGATACTCTTCTATATGTCAGGAAAATCATGCTTCTCAAAGAAGAAATATGAGCTTATGTTGTTGCTAGGAATTGAGGCAACTGCTTGTTCTCGTTAATGTAGTAGTATTAACCTAAAGCTTGAGCCGAAAATATAGACATTTGATGAGGCAATATTAATGTCGAAGATTACTGCTCTGCCACGATCGTTCGGATATTGATGGGGATGATGGTGCTATGTTTATAACATTATTATTATCCGTAACCGTTCACCGGGATTTTCACCATCCCTGAAAAAAAGCTAGCGTTCAAATTCCGATTCTGTTACGTTCATTTTCATGAACGTTCCTCTCACCTACCGCAAAAGGGTTATAACCCACGACGATCTCTGCTTCATTTGCAAGGTCATTGCCGACCACTACAGCGAAGGCCGCAGCGCAATTTCCCGCAGACTCTGTGAGGCCTGGGACTGGCGTCAGGCCAACGGGCACCTCAAAGACGGTGTCTGCCGTGGGCTTTTACTCCATCTTGAACGAAGTGAGCTGATAACCCTTCCACCCAGGATTATTGATAACAACAATAATGCCCAGAGAGGAAGAAAAACTCAGGCGAGTTTCGATTTTTCCCCAACACCGTTAAACGCCGTCTTGGCTGATCTTGCCCCAGTCGAACTGCGACAGGTGCGAAGGACGCCTGAGGAAAAGCTTTTCAATGCTCTAATCCGACAGTACCACTACCTGGGATACACCCGCCTGGTCGGCGAACATCTCAAGTATCTGGTCTATTCAGGTGACAGAATATTGGCCTGCTTTGCCTTTTCATCAGCACCATACGCCATCGACTACCGCGATGATTTTCTTGGCTGGTCTCAGGAAGCCAGGGACCGCAACCGCCATTTTTTGGCCTATAACAGCAGATTCCTTATTTTACCTTGGATCCGCGTGCCTCACTTAGCTTCTCATCTGCTTGGCCGCATTGCAAAAACCATTTCCGGGGATTGGCAGACCTTGTACCATCACCCGATCCTCTGGCTTGAAACCTTTGTCGATACCGAAAAATTTGCCGGTACCTGTTACCGCGCTGCCAACTGGCAATTCCTCGGATTGACCTCAGGTCGCGGTACAAGAAATAAATCCACAAAGCAACTCACCTCCATCAAGGCTATGTACGGCTATCCCTTGGTTCGGAACTACCTCGACAGGCTCTGCAATGAATAGGCAGGAAGCCCTGCGTATCTATAATTCCGGCAAGGAGGAGGTCATTGAAAAACTCCTGTCCCTGGCCAAGCATATCCACCAACTTGAACAAAGCATCGCCGCTCTGACCAGAAATTCGTCAAACTCCTCACGCCCACCTTCTTCTGATCCGCCCGGCACGAAGAAGACCAAAAAGAAGTCTAAGAGCAAGCGAAAGCAGGGTGGACAGCCAGGCCATAAGGGCAAAAACAGAAAACTCCTGCCGGCCGAGGCAATGGATAAAATCCATGATATCTTTCCAGAATGTTGCGAACATTGCCGGAATCCTTTTTCAGCAACCCTTGTCAACCCATTCGCCAAGCCGGTTCGACACCAGGTCTTTGATCTGCCGGTAATCGTCCCCATCAAAGAAGAGTATCGCTGCCACTCGTTGACTTGTCAATGCGGCCACAGCACTGCCGCTTTATTACCAGAGCATGTCGCCCATTCCAATTTTGGCCCGCGAACCCACGCAGCCATCGCTTATCTGGCTGCAACGCATCGTGTCACCCGCAGAGGTATTGCCGAGATTATGCAAACCCTCTTTGGTCTTGGCATCTCCACCGGTGCCGTCTGCAATGCTGCCGAACGCACCGCCAATGCCTGCTTGCCGGTGGTCCGTGCCATTAAACAGTATGCCGCTTCGGCGCTCACCCTTAATATTGATGAGACCGGCTGGAAATACCAAGGCAAAAGAAGGTACCTCTGGACTTTTGTCGCGCCTGGCGCCGTCTTCTTTCATATATCCCCCAGTCGCGGTGCTAAAGTGCTGCGTGAGGTGCTTGGCGATTCCTTCGCCGGCATCATAACCAGCGACGACCATTCGGCCTATAACAGCTACCATAAAAAAGGCCTTCGCCAACTCTGCTGGTCGCATATTATTCGTAAATTAAAATCGCTCAAAGATGATCGTTCAAGTCCTCACGCCTATTGCTTTGCCAGAAATATGCTGGGGGATATCGGGGCAGTTTTTTCCCACTGGCATGCCTTCCTGAAGGCCGGCGGCTCCAGAGAACAATTGCTGCAAGCTACTCTGCCCATGCGGGAACGGATGCACGATTTCTGTATTATTTTCCGCAACAGCTCCGATCCAAAAGTCCAGACTCGAACAAAACGGCTCCTTGACAACTGGCAGCACCTTTTCACCTTCCTTGCGCATGATGGCGTCCAACCCACTAACAATAGTGCCGAACGAGCCATCCGGCCTGCTGTGCAATGGCGTAAAATCTGTTTCGGTTCGCAGTCCGTAATCGGCGAGCTATTTACCGCTCGCTTGCTGACCGTGGCCAGAACTTGCCAGCTTCATGACATCAATGTCTTCGAGTTTTTGACGAGGATTGTCAGTGCTTATTTTTCTGCCAAACAGCGCCTTCCTTCTTTACCCCTGTCCTTGCCAAATTAATTCTTCTTGGTACCTGTCAGTTTTTCCGCAAACGGCACCCTAAACCTTTTACCCCGCTGAACGGTTACTTATTCTCCATCCAGCACTTTCCTGATAAGAGCAGCAAGATCTTTTTTCGCCAGAGGCTTCATCGCAAACCCCTTTATTCCGTATATTCTTGCCTTTTCTTCTGAAATCTGATTACTGAAACCTGTGCAGAGAATGATCGGCAGCTCTGGGCGTATCTGCAGTATGCGTCGTGCCAGGTCACTTCCAGTCATGCCTGGCATCGTCTGATCGGTGATGACCAGATCGAAAGCGGTCCGGCTGATTTTGTATAATTTTTAGGGCCTCGATGCTGTTTGTCTCTACTGTCACCCTATAACCAAGTCGCTCAAGCATAGTCTTACCCATTTCGGCCAGCATCTCCTCATCGTCAATAAAGAGAATACGCTCAATACCAGTTTGGATTAGCTCTAGAAGGTGTCGTTTCGGCTTCTGGTGGAGCCGTAACTGCATGGACTGGAAGATACACATAAAAAGTTGTCCCTTCGCCCGGAGAACTTTTACAGGAAACAAAGCCGCCGGATTTCTTTGCTATGCCATGGATAATTGCAAGGCCCATCCCTGTTCCTTTGCCTACCTCTTTCGTAGTGAAGAAAGGATCGAAAATTTTGTCCATGATTTCCGGTGCTATTCCTGGGCCTGTATCTCCGACAGAGATTTCTACAAAATGTCCAGGCTGCACATGCGGTTCGCTGACTAAGTCGGCCAGGGTTAATTCTTTGTTTTTCAGGGAAATGTTGAGAGTGCCACCTGTTTCTTCCATGGCGTGGAAAGCATTAGTGCAAAGGTTGGTTATTATCTGATGGATCTGGGTTGGATCTGCGAGAATCAGTCCTGCCTCCGGATCGATATTTTGCTGGATGTCAATAGTCGTAGGCAATGAGGCACGAAGCATTTTCATTGCTTCTTTTATAATTAAAGCTGGTTGCAAAACTCTTTCGTCAGTCTCTGCTTGGCGACTAAAGGCGAGAATCTGCTTCACAAGCTCTTTAGCCCTGTGGCTTGCCTCGACAACCCTGTCGATATCATTTCTCATCGTCGATCCTGCTGGGCAATCTTCCTGCACCATTTCTGCATAACCAAGGATTGCCCCAAGAATATTGTTGAAATCGTGGGCGATACCCCCAGCAAGAGTGCCGATGGCCTCCATCTTCTGGGCCTGTTGAAGTTGTATATTCA
>CAWCLE010000003.1:0-39518 GCA_963796255.1 uncultured delta proteobacterium
AAAACATGGTGCCGAAGGTCGGAGTCGAACCGACACGGGTCTCCCCACACGCCCCTCAAGCGTGCGCGTCTACCAATTCCACCACTCCGGCACGAATTTATTGTTTTTTCTCTGGCTCTTTTGCTGTCTCGGTTGCGGCTTTTGTTTGCTCCGCCGGTTTATCCATGAGTTTATCTTCTGTGGCCAGGGGTTTGGTGACTTCAACTTGTGATGCCGGCTTGCTGACGCTTATATCGCTCATCACGGATGTTGTACTGCTTTGCGATGAAATATACGCTAAGGTTACGGAAGTCAACATAAAAATGATGGCCGCGGCGGTGGTTATTTTATTAAGGAGCGGCAAAGGACCTTCCGTACCAAACAGTGATTGGCTGGAACCCCCAAATGTAGCGCCGATATCCGCACCTTTACCATGCTGGAGCAAAACTATGCCGACCAGAAAGAGGCAGACAACAACGTGTACAATGGTCAATAAAGTATCCATGCAATAACAGTGTAAGAGATTATTTAAAATTAATTATGCGCCCAAATGACTTCGCATCAAGGGCAGCGCCACCAACCAGAGCACCATCTATATCCGTCTGGGCCATGAGTTCATCAATGTTGGTAGGCTTAACCGAGCCACCATACAATATTCGGGTTTGCTCGGCAATGTTTTTCTGAAAAATTTGTTCAAGCACTCCTCTGATAAAAGCATGGGCTTCTTGTGCCTGCTCCTTACTGGCAGTTTTGCCGGTGCCGATCGCCCACACCGGTTCATAGGCTATTACCACCTTACCCATATCGTTGGCACTCACCCCGGCCAAGCCCTTTTTCATCTGTCTTTCCAGAACGACAAAGGTTTTTTCGTCTTCGCGTTCAGTCAGGGTCTCGCCAATGCAGAGAATCATCAGCAGACCAAAAAACAGGCCACCTTTAAGTCGCTTATTGATCAACTCATCCGTTTCGCCAAATATCTGCCGTCGCTCGGAGTGCCCGGCAAGAGCCGCCTTGCCACCGGCATCTTTGACCATAGCCGGCGAGATCTCCCCGGTAAAGGCTCCTTTATCCTCCCAGCAGACATTCTGGCAACCGACGATCACCGGACCGTCTTTTAAAATATGGCAGACTTCGCTCAAGATCGTGGCAGGAGGCGCCACTAGTACCTCGCGATCGGTGAGATCAGTACATTGCTGCAATATATCGGCTGCCAGATGACACCCTTCGATCACGGTGTTGTGCATTTTCCAGTTACCAGCTATTAACGCTTTTCGCTTTCCCATCTCTCCCTCCCGATTCTTGTAGGTTTCTTACCCCAGGGCGGCCACACCAGGCAGTGTTTTTCCTTCCATCAGTTCCAAAAAGGCACCGCCGCCGGTAGACATATACGAAATGTTTTTCTCTTCGCCGGATTTTTTCACCGCTGCATTCGAGTCACCACCACCGACAATCGACAGTGCATGCGCCGAGGCCACACGCTGACACATCGCCATTGTGCCCCTGGCAAAGGCGTCTATTTCAAAGGCGCCCATTGGGCCGTTCCAGATTATGGTCCTGGCATCATCGAGCGCTTCGCTAAACAAAATGGTCGAGGCCGGGCCGATATCAAGGGCCATCCAGCCGGAAGGGATATTCCTGAAGGTAACATTTTTTACTACAGCATCGGCGGCAAATCTGTCGGCAACCACAAAATCAACCGGGAAATAAAGCTTTACGCCTTTTTCTTCCGCTGCCGCAACAAATTGTTTGGCGCTCTCGAGCAGATCATCTTCGACCTTGGAGGCCCCGACATCAACGCCCATGCTCTTTAAAAAGGTATTGGCCATCGCGCCGCCAATAATCATCGAATCTACCTTGCCCAACATGTTCTGCAGGGCGCCCAGCTTCGAGGAAACCTTCGCCCCACCGATAAGAGCAACCAGAGGCCGTATCGGTTCATCAAGAGATTTATGGAAATAATCCATCTCCGTCTGCAGCAGAAAACCGGCACCTTTTTCGGCAATCAGCTCAGCTACCCCGACCACCGAAGCATGAGCCCGGTGTGAAACGGCAAAAGCATCGTTGACATACACCTCGGCAAGTTGTGCCAACTGCTCGGAAAAGCTCGGATCATTATCCGTTTCTCCGACATGAAAGCGCAGATTTTCGAGCAGGATAATCTCGCCATCGACCATCTTCTGCACTATCTTGCCCACTTCCTCGCCAATACAGTCGGGCGCCAAAGTTACCTTGGTGCCAAGAAGCGATTCCAGGTGCCGGGCTATGGGAGCCAGGCTGAACTCTTGGGCTCTTTTGCCTTTGGGTCGTCCCATATGAGAGGCGATAATGAGCCGCCCTTTCGCCGCAACGATATAACGGATAGTCGGCAGTACCATACGAATGCGGATGTCATCGGAGATCTGCCCGTGCTCATCCATCGGCACATTGAAATCAGCACGCAGCAACACCCGTTTACCCGGTAATTGAAGATCCTGAACAGATTTCATCTCACACCTCTTTTTTATTAAAATAATCAGGTTTATGCAGACAAGTTCTTTTTAAGAATCATTGCCGTATCCGGTGGATCGGTATAGTAACCAGGCCTGGATCCCACATGGGTAAAACCATGTTTTTTATAAAAGCTGACAGCAGCCAGGTTTTTAGCCCGGACTTCAAGAAAGAGGCGGGCGATCTGATTTTTTTGCAAGGCCTCAAAGAGATGCTGCAGCAGCAAACCAGCGATTCCACCATGGCGGTAACGCTGTCTTACGGCAATCTTTAGCAGTTCGGCCTCGGGCCGCAGCGCGCGGCAGGCGCACCAGCCGTCCAAGCGTCCACCTGGGCCTTCAGCGACATATTGCATGGCCCCTTTAATCGCCAACTCCTGCACCAGCGAGTTCATCGACCAGGAGGAAAGATTTTCCTGCTCCAGCGCCGCAACCTCGGCTACATCGATTGGCAGCATGTATCGTATTGCTACCAATTCCTTCTAAAACATCCCCTCGCCAACCTGCACGGTAAGATCGCCAAGCATGTTGGTATAGCTGCCCAGCTCGTTATCGTACCAGCCATAGACCACGGCCTGCGTTACCGGCACATTGAGAATGGGATCGGCTCCGGCCACCAGGCTGTCCGCCTTGACTTTGGCCAGGTTGACCTGGATATTAGCGGTCCGGGTATGCGTCTCCGTACCTTCAATCACCGCCGCTGCCGCCGGGGAACCGAGGATGTCCGACGACACATTCTGATTTTCCGAAAACAGCAGGTATCGATTGTTGGCTGCATATTCTTTATAGACCTTATTAATATCACGCCGTTTTATCGGACTCTCCAGGTCGTCCTGCAGGTTCAGCACTAAAATAATGAGCGATCCCGAGGAAGTTGGAATACGCACCGATTCCGCCATAAAGCCAATCGAGGCCATTTCCGGGATGACCAGCGACAGGGCCTTGGCTGCACCGGTCGTGGTCAGGATAATGTTGTTTAAAATAGAGCGATTTTTGCGTAAATCAACGGCCGCAGCCTTCGGCAGCCGGTCAAGCACCTGCTGACTACCGGTTGCCGCATGCACAGTCACCATCGAGGCGCTGAGGATCTTGTCCGCCCCCACTTTTTCCATAATCGGTTTGATCATATAGGACAGGCAAGTAGTGGTACAGGAGGCGGCAGAGATAAGAGAATGGTGCGCGGGGTTATACATCTCTTCATTGATGCCCATAATGGTGGTTATGGCATCATCCGGCATATCCAGCCCTTTGGACTTGATTTTAAAGGGTGCAGACAGAATAACCTTTTCAGCGCCGGCCTGCATATGTCCTCGGAGCGCACCTTTGGCATTGTCGGCATCGGTGGTCGGATCGGTAAAGACCCCGGTGGTATCGACAACCAGTCGCACGCCCTGTTCCTGCCAGGCGATTTCGCCGGGATTTCTGGTTGAGCGCAAGATGGTCACCGGCACGCCATTGATCAGCATCGTGCCCTTTTCTTCGTTTAATTCTTCGATAACCCGAGGACATTTATGGCCATGCAAATAGCTCCCCAAACGGCCATAGGTCGAATCTCTTTCCAGGCTTGCCGCGAGATCCTCCAGCCCACGACCAACTTCGCGACCAATATTGGCGACAATTCCGGAAAAATGCTTTCGTGAAACATGGTGCCAGATGGAAAGTTTTCCAATTCTGCCCAAGCCGTTGATGCCTAATTTCATAGCTATGCCTCCTCTATCTTAGTAGATTGGAACCAGTATCCCCTCTCTTTACAACGGGGCAATCAATATAATTTGTAGCACTAACAGTACTGTTAAGCAACCTTAAGATGCGATATCAACAAGCTATTTTCAAGCTATTTCCAGGCTCATCCCCATGCGATTTACATCCCCCCTGGTGCAAGGCACCCTGATCAAAAGATATAAACGTTTCCTGGCAGATGTGCGCCTGGACAACGGCGAAATAATTACGGCCCACTGCCCCAATACCGGCACCATGCTTTCATGCTCGGCCCCAGACAGCAGGGTGGGCCTGTCCATTTCGGACAACCCGCAACGAAAATATCCGTTTACTCTTGAAATGGTTAAAGATAATTCAACCTGGGTGGGAGTCAATACCGCGAGGACCAATAAATTGGTGGCGGAAGCTTTGACAAAAGGACAAATCGCCGAATGTACCGACATACAGGCAGTCAAGACCGAGATCAAGACCTCCGCGCATTCCCGTCTAGACCTGCAGGTGTTGCATGGCGCGAATTGTAACGCGAGTTCTACATATATAGAAGTAAAAAGCTGCTCGCTGGCGGTTGACGGCTGGGCGATGTTCCCAGACGCAGTGACGGTAAGGGGAACCAAACATCTCCTTGAGCTCATGCGCCTTGCCGAGATGGGGGAAAGAACCTGTATATTCTTTCTGGTGCAGCGAACAGACGCCGACCGTTTTTGTCCGGCTACCCATATCGATTCTATTTATGGCGAGGTATTACAGCAGGCCGCTGCGGCCGGAGTCATGGTGCTTGCCTATCAAGCCGAGATAAGCCCGCAGGAGATAAAAGTCGTCCGTTCCCTGCCCTGCTCTTTGTCGGCCAAACCGTTTTCCATCAATTAATGAGATGCCCCAAGCGGCCAAATCTGATGGAGGTAAAACGATCAACAGACAAAAGCGGCTTATCGATATCCCACGACCAGTAAAGAATAAACGCTTTGCCCAGAACGTCCCGCTGATCGACAAAGCCCCAGAACCGGCTGTCGTAACTGTTATCTCGGTTATCGCCCATAACGAAAAGATGATCGTCAGGAACCAGTACCGGACCGAGGTTGTCTCTTGGGCTGGCCTTGGCACTGAGCATCATATTTGAGCTGAAATGGGCATGGCTGTTTTCTACCGGCTTGCCGTTTATAAAGACCTTTTTGTCTTTAACTTCTACCGTATCGCCCGGGGTACCAATGACTCTTTTGATATAATCAACCGAGCGGTCCTTGGGAAAACGAAACACCACGACATCGCCGTATTTCGGGTGCCTAATCGGCACTAGAACCTTGCCGGTGAACGGCATCCTGATTCCGTAGATAAATTTATTAACGAGCAGATGATCACCAATCTGCAAGGTCGGCAGCATGGATCCCGAAGGGATCTTAAACGCCTGGACAACAAACGTACGGATAAAAAGCGCCAGGAGAATGGCGACACAGATCGCCTCAAAATACTCCCTGAAAACAGATTTATTTTTCCCTATTCTGGACAAAGTCAACCCCATGTGGATGATTAATCAACGTACCTCCGATTCCCCCGCAAAACTACTTGAAATACAGACTAATTACAAGCGAGTTCCTTGGTGGATCACAACAAAAACGAGCGATCAATGCGTTAATTTTCTCGCCAGCCGCCCCTGCGTCAAATACCATCGGCCTACAATACTGGGCCGTATTTTACATTAAAAACCCACCCTATTTCAAAGACTCATTTACCCATCTCACAAATAAGTTTATTTCGGAAAAAACTGATGCGCTTTCCTTGACAAATTTTTTTTTCTATGACCTAATGTTCATATGTACACGAAAAATAAGTATTTTTAGAACAAGCTCGGCGTAATCTTTTTCTGCCGTTTTTATTAATTTCTGCCATTTTGTCTGCCATGAATTTGCCGTTTCTATCTCAAAATGAACTGGTCGTTGGTCTTGACATCGGATCTCACGCCGTCAAGGTTTGTCAGTTGCAACAAGCCTCGGGTGGCTACACGATTGTCAGTCTCGGCAGTACTGTTTTACCGGAAGGCGCGGTGGAGGATGGGACCCTCAACGACCCCGAAATAGTCAGCAAAGCGATCGCTGATCTCTTGCGAAATCTGAAGATTAAAAATAAAAAAGTAGGATTTTCTATTTCCGGCTATTCGGTCATTGTCAAAAAGGTCAATTTAGCAGTTATGGAAGAGGCCCAGCTCGAAGAACACATCATGGCCGAGGCTGAGCAGTATATCCCCTTTGATATCGAAGACGTGTATCTGGATTTTCAGGATCTTAAAACCGGCCACCAGGATAACGACAGAACTGATGTCATGCTGGTCGCCGCCAAAAAAGAAATCGTCGACGATTACCTGGACATGCTCCGCGGTCTCAATCTCAATCCGGTTATTGTCGATGTCGATGGATTCGCCCTGGAAAACACCTATGAATACAATTACCAGAAGAACGAAAATGTGGCATTGGTCGATATCGGCGCCTCAAAGATGAGCATCAATATTCTTTCCCAGGGAATATCGGTAGTAGCACGCGATATTATTGTCGGTAGCAGGCAATTGACCGAGCAGATTCAAAACACTTTTGATATCGAATTCGAAGAAGCCGAAGCCCTTAAGTTAGGATCTACCCCTAGTGACGATAAACGAGAAGAAATTGAAGAAATTTTTTCAACGACCTGCACCCAGTGGATTCTGGAAATCAAAAAAGCTATCGACCTGTACCATGCCAATAATCCGGATCAACCGCTTAAAAAACTGATTCTTAGTGGTGGCGGTGCCAAGGTATCCGGCCTCATCGATTTTCTTGCACATGAAACGGAATTACAGGTCGAGCTGTTTAACCCGTTTCTGCATATGACCGCCAACAATAAAAGGATCGACCCCGAGTATCTCGCTAATATTGGCCCGGAAATGGCTATAGCCACCGGAATAGCCCTCAGGCCCTCTGTTATATAATATTTTTACATCGTCAAGGGTTCAGTATGCTTAAAATCAACCTGCTGCCGGTTCGACAACTAAAGAAAAGAGCCAAAGCAAGAAAACAGCTTTTCGGCATGTGCCTTCTGTTTCTCCTTGTTCTTGTCGGATCAGGAATTACCGGAGTTCTACAAGCACAAAAAATATCTGATTATCAATCAGATATAGCAACACTCCAAAAAGAAAAGGATTCCTATACCCCAACCCTGAAGAAAATTGAAACGCTGAAAAAAGAACGTGTAGAGCTGGTCAGAAGAACCGAAATAATCAATCAACTGAAAACAGATTCTTCCCTTACGGTGCGTGTTCTTGATGAAATTGCCAACCGCGTCGATAATCAGCGCGTGTGGCTTGAAAACCTCCAGCAGCAGACTTCGTCTTTGCGGCTTTCCGGAGTAGCGCTTGACAACCAGACCATAGCCCAGTTCATGGACAACTTGAAAGAGTCTCCGTTTGTGCAGGATGTTACTCTGGCCGGATCGTCGCTGAAAATCGTCTCCGGCAGAAATTTGAAAAGCTTTGAATTGATTTGTGTGGTCGCACAGCCTGAACCACCGGCACCTGCACTTACCGACACGAAATAACATTCGAAAATACTTTCCTGATATGAGCGTATGAAAACGAACAACGCAGCCCTGGCAACTTTTATTGACGAGAAATACATACCACTTGCCCCCAAAATTAAACTGGGCATTACGGTAGGCATCATTCTTATCCCGCTGGTGATTTTTTATTTTGCGTATTACCAGCAAAAAGCGAAGCAAATTGACAATCTCAGTCAACAGAAAACGACACTTGCAAAACAGGTGGAGGAAGTCAAAGTAAAAGCAGCAGATCTGGCTAAATTTCAAAAAGAACTGGATGAAGCGGAAGAGCAGTTTTTAGCGATGGCCGTGCTGCTGCCCAAAGAGAAAGAAATTCCCAAACTTCTTAAAGACATCTCTGCCTTAGGGAGAAATGCCGGGCTCGATTTTCTCACCTTTAAGCCTCTTGCCGACATCCCAAAAGACTTCTATGCAGAGATCCCGGTGACTATCAATGTCCGGGGGCCCTATCACAATATGGGCTACTTTTTTGATCAGGTCAGTAAACTCGAGCGAATAGTATCGGTTACCAATGTGAAAATGAGTTCGCCCAAAAAAGAAGGCGCAGAAATGCTGCTGAACTCGGATTGTCAACTGGTTACCTATCGTTTCACCAATGTTGAATTACCAAAACCACCTAAAAAGTGAAATCCATGATGTATTTAATCGATCATCGACAATCTCCTCGAAAATTTCCGGTTATGAACCACGTTTTCGGCAAAAAAATGCTCTGTGCACTGTTTATAACCAGCAGTCTGGTGGGCACGCTGACTACTCCGGTTGTAGCCATAGAAAATGCCGCTGCATCGGTCACTGCAGTGCCGATAAACGGAGTCGCTGCACAGTTTGAATACCAGTTGGAAAGCAGGGTAGATCCATTCGTTCCATTTATCACGGAAAAGGCCGCAACCTCATCGGCTGATATGAATGAAATTGTCGACAACAAACAGCCTCTTACGGGAATGCAGCTCTTTGAACCCGGGCAGCTCACCCTGGTGGCAACACTCAGAAAAAACAAGGACGATGTAGCCATGGTAGAAGATTTTACCGGCAAGGGCTATGTCCTCCTTATGGGTACTAAAATTGGCCGACGGGGCGTCGTTAAAGAAATCGACCCGAATGCCGTAATTATTGAAGAGACTGCCGTAACGCGAGCAGGAAAGGAAATCATCACGAAAGTTGTGATGACACTTAAGAAAGAGGGAGATGAATAGAAAATGCTTAAATGGCTAGAACAAATAAAACCGGCTGTTTTCATCGCATTTTGCACCTTATTCGTATTTCAGGCGGAAAAAGCGCAGTCTGGAACAGATGTTTCCTACGAAATAGCCGATATTGCGGTTGCAGTGGCAGAGAATACGATCAGTTACAAAATTACCGGTAAAACCCCCCCGATATATAATGTGACCGAGCGATTTGCGCCATTCAGGGTCGTTGTTGATGTTGCCGGAGCATTTTACGGCACAAATCTTTCAGCGGAAAAAGCACAACTCCCCCAAAACGATGTTGCCACTTTGCAGGTGTCTGACGCCAAAGACCAGGTTCCACCGCATATGCGGTTTGAATTTACCCTGGCCGACAGCCACGACTATGCGGTGGAAAAAACCGGCAACGACCTGCTGATCAAATTATTTCCGGCGGCATTGACCAAAGCTACGGCTATGGCAGCGAGTGCAGGCTCGGGCGGGGAAGCAAAAACCAAGGCTGCGCCATCTGCCGACAGCACTCTCGACAAGCTTATCGGCTCCTCGGAGCAGTTGCTCAGCCAGGTGCCGGATAAAAAGACTGGCGGTAAGACTGCGAAAAAAGCCACCACCCTAAAAGAAGACTTTTCTTTCTCCGGATACAAGAAGCAGCAGATCAGCGTCGATTTCTATAAGATCGACATTCACAATGTCTTCCGTTTGTTCCGACAGATCACCGACCTGAATATTATCGTCGATGAAGACGTCAAAGGGGTTTTGACCCTGGCGCTGACCGATGTACCCTGGGATTTTGCCCTGGATATCATTCTCAATCTGATGGATCTGAAAAAAGAAGAGCGATTTAATACTATAGTCATCTACCCGAGCAAGAAGGCCTTTGTCTGGCCGACTCGGGCAGAAGACAATCTCGCCTTCGAAGCTGATATTAAAGTTATCGAACAGGAATCACTGGTAATTGAAAAATCAGCCACCCAGTCAAAAGAAATCATGCAGGCCAAAGAATATATGGCCAAAGCCCAGAATCTTGAGACTCGTGAGCAATTCGAAGAGGCCGCCGATCTGTATACCAAAGCCTTTGAGCTCTGGCCGGATAATGCCAAGATCACCAACAGGCTGGCGACTCTGTATCTGGTCAACCTCGGGGTGAACGCCAAAGCTGTCTACTATGCCAAAGAAAGCTTAAAGCACGATCCAGGCAATACCAGCGCCGCACTCTATGCCGCCATCGGCTCGGCCAACATGCAGAGAATCCCTGAAGCAAAAGAATATTTTACCCAGAGCATCAGCAACTCTCCGCCGATGAAGGAAGCACTCCTTAGCTTTGCCGCCTTCAGTGAAAACAACGGTCAGAACGAAGCGGCCCTCAAGCTACTCGATAAATACCATTCCTATTACGGAGAGTCTCTTGACACGATGGTGGCAAAGGCGCGTATCTTCGACAAGCTGGCTCGATCAAACGAAGCTGTTCGACAGTATGAGGCGGTTCTAGCTTCCGGTTTTCCCATACGTTCGGATCTGCAGCAATATATTAACAGTCGCCTGGCTACCAGGGCACTTGCTGCCAAGACCCTTAATTAAATGTACATGGAATCTGATTCTCTCTTAAAATTTTCAGTCCAAGAGGTTTTTATGAAGTACCGACACTCTAGTTTTTTCCTCAGTAGCCTCTTGCTACTCTCATTGCTGCTCAGCTCATGCGCAAGTGACAGCCGACCCAAAGATCAGAGTGGTGACTTGGCGCAGGAAGCAGCGCAGCCGGTGACTCAAGCGGCGACAGTTACCGTACCGGCAATGCCAGCCAGTCTGCCGGTCAGGTACCAGAGCGCATCCTATGTCGTCGATAATAAAGACGAGAAAGAAAATATCATCATCGCCGAAGAAAGCAAACTGAAGGTTGGTGCCCGGATCACCTCTACCCGTGGCCCACAACCGCTCTGGGATATTATCAAGCGGCTGGCGTCTCTAAAGAATATGAATGTCTCCTGGGCCAGCGATGTCGACAAAAATGTGCTGGTCGATGTGAACATTAGTGCCAACGACGATTTTTACGGCGCCCTCGATAATATGCTTCGGCAGGTTGACTACTATCATGAGATGCAGGGCTCGACGATCATCGTCAAGTATAAAGAAACCAGGCAATTTCATATCGCCATGCCGTTTATCAAACAGGCGTACCAGACCAAGACCGGCGGCGATGTCTTAGGCAGCACGGGTGGTGAAGGCAGTACCAATGTCGCCGGAGAAATTTCCTTAACAACAGACGGGGTTTCGGTCAATCAGCACAAGGATGGTACGCCTGGGGGCATTGAATTCAATACCTGGAACAGCATCGAAAATAACCTGAATGCTATCCTCAACATCTGGAGCACCGAAACAGTCGAAAGTACCGATATCCGGAAATCGGATCAAAACAACCTGGTCAATATCCCTCCTGAGGTTGGGACCGCAGACGCTACCCTTTCAAAACAGGAGGCAACAGCAACATTTCGTCGATCTTCCGGAGGCAATACCTATTTTATCGATAAACCGGTTGGCTTAATTACTGTCACCGCACCTCGCCCACTTATGGATAAACTTGAGGTATATTTTACCACCTTAAAGACCGAATTGTATAAACAGATCTCCATTGAAGCGAAAATAATAGAAGTTCAGCTTACCGACAACTCCAGTCTCGGCATCAACTGGTCCAAAGTTCTGAAGGATTTTCCTATCAGCGGATCGATGGGGTTTGGTGCTGCCGGTCAAGTCTGGCCGGGATCAGGTCAATTTGTGTCAAATATTTCCTTAGATACAGCTAATTTCACCCTTTTCCTCAATGCCCTCAATGAACAAGGTGATGCAAAGATACTGTCAAATCCCCGTTTAAGTGTTTTAAATGGTCAACCGGCGCTGTTGACTGTAGGCCGTAATGTTACCTATATCGATGAAATCACATCTGATGTTTCCGGAAATGACACTGGAACTGTTTCCTATACTGCGACTACAGCCCGCGCCCTCTCCGGCGTCGGCCTGGCATTGACCGCCAACATTCTCGATAACAATCAAATCATCCTTAATCTTGTGCCCGTCACCTCAGAACTGATCGAACCAATAGATTATCGTCAAGTCGGCCTTGGAGAAGTAGGTCTGCCGATCATCAATGTTCGGGAGATGAGCACCACAGTGAAAGTAAAAGATGGCGAGATGCTGGTAATCGGTGGACTCATCAGCGACTCAAATCAAAATAAAGGCGAGTTTGCCCCCGGTCTTGGCGATGTCCCGATTCTTAAGTACTTCTTCGGCTACCAAGAGAAAAAACATCTTAAACGTGAATTGATAGTCCTGTTGCGACCGCGAATCATTTAATTTTTCAAATATGAATCTATTTTTTTCAGTAGGGAGAACAAATATGGATAGGCTGAAATATCTCGTCATCGGAGTTTTAGCATTATTATTAGCCGGTTGCGGAAAAGGACAAATTGTCGTGGAAACATTGGACGTTGCTCAGGGGCCCTCAGCAACTGCAGCGGGTAATTGTAAAAGCATCGTCATTCTTCCTTTTGCTGATTATTCTGAGGGAAATCTTGCTTCGGCCCAGCGAAGAAATATGCTGGTCACCGAAGCCCTCACCGATCGCCTGGTTGTTAATGGATTCAGTTTGCCTATCCAGGAAGACGTCTTTGACTATCTGGTCAATGAAAAGATTATCGGCGTCAATAAAAGTTCACTATCTGACGAGCTGACCGACGAATGGTCCGATGCAATGAAAACTGAGATCAAGTTTTATATGGGCCTGGTTGATAACGCGCAACTTGCCGGTAGTTCTACCGGAACCCATGGCCTGGACTCCGAAACCGTTACCCAGATCGGTCGTCAATTCAAGGCTGATTATATTGTCAGGGGCCGAATTCTTGAATTCAAAACCAGGCAGGGAACCTCATGGGCTCCCAACAGAAGGGGCTTTTTACCCGTTATTTTCGAAAGCACCAGTCGGGCAGTTTTTGGTTATGCCAACGCAGACAGCTATGATACCAAAGACGGTTCCCTGTCCACTGATCTCACTTCCGGTCAAGGCCCGGTAGATGGTGAAGGGACGGTGCAGATACGAATGTGGGTGCAGGAAGCTGCCACCGGCAATGTTATCTGGACCAATAGAGTAAAAGTCCAGGTTTCTCCGGAATCAGTCGTTGCCGACAATCAATACGACGCGCTCTTTGAAACCGCCGTTGATAAAAGCGTAACCACCCTCGTCGATCATTTTGTTGCCTATGGTCTTTAAATCAATCTTTTAACCAATCAATAAAAAGGGGATATCGGCATGAAGCCGATATCCCCTTTTTTATTGGCGAGACCCACTGATGCCCATGTGCGACATGGGAACCAGTATGATTTTTTACGACGCCGTCAATTATTCGTTTCTTCTTTCTTCTTCTGGGCATTCTGAAAAAGGGCCATAAAATTTACCGGCTCCATCAAAAACGGCACGAAGCCACCATCTATTGAGACCTGGCTGACGATCTGCCTGGTGAACGGGAACAGGAGCGTCGGGCAGTCTACTCCGAGCAGCATGGGCATATGTTCAGTAGGAATATTTTTCAGCAAGAAAGCCGCAGCATGCTCCACCTCAAGAATAAACAGGACCTTGCTGTCTTCTTTCGAGGAAACTTTCGAGGTGATATGCAGGCTGACTTCCCAGTGGTCGGCATCGATCTGTTTATTGTTGAGCTGCAGATTTACTTCCACCGATGGATCCATTTTCTGCCGATCGGTAAATACCTGCGGCGCATTGGGATTTTCAAATGACAGATCCTTAATATACATTTTCTGCATTCTAAACTGCGGCTTCTCGACATTTTCGTTTTCTGTTTTTTCTACCATTGATGCTCCTCAATATGATTGATATGGTGATATTCTCATCACCGGTGTTTATGGGCTTCCAGCATTAGAACGTATTTTAGAAACGTATATTAGAACGTACTTAGCCGATTCAGGCAAGTCTTCTGCGCCTGTTTAACGCCATTTACGACAAAACATGCTGCAGAAATCGTCCGGTGTAGGATTTTTCAACCTGAACCAATTCTTCCGGCGAACCGACGGCAACAATCTCTCCACCGTCTTCGCCGCCTTCAGGCCCGACATCGATTATCCAGTCGGCGGTTTTGACGACATCAAGATTATGTTCGATAACAATGACGGTATTGCCCTGGTCGACCAGGATATTCAGCACATTGAGCAGATGCTGGATATCGGCGGGATGCAGGCCGGTGGTCGGTTCATCGAGGATATAGAGGGTCTTGCCGCTGCTTCTGCCGGACAATTCCTTGGCCAGCTTAACTCTCTGCGCCTCACCGCCGGACAACGTAACCGACGACTGCCCGAGAGAAATATAGGTCAGGCCCACATCAAACAATGTCTGCAGTTTATTTTTGACCGGGGGCACGTTTTGGAAAAAATCAAGTGCCTCCTCAACGGTCATGAGCAGCACATCCTGGATATTTTTATCGCGATATTTTATCTCCAGGGTCTCGCTATTGTATCGTCGCCCACGACATGTTTCGCACTCAACATAAATATCCGGCAGAAAGTGCATGGCAATCTTGTTCACCCCTTCCCCCTCACAGGCCTCGCAGCGTCCACCCTTGATATTAAAGCTGAATCGGCCTGGCTTGTAGCCTCTCGACCTTGACTCCGGCAGGCGGGAGAACAGATCCCGAATCGGCGTAAAAACTCCGGTATACGTTGCCGGGTTGGAGCGAGGCGTTCTGCCTATTGGGCTCTGATCTATATCAATTATTTTATCGATAAGATCGAGTCCGCTCAGGGTCGTCTCATCGACTTTAAAGCCGGCCAGTCGTTTACTTAAACCGGCCTTGGCCATGGTGAATAAGGTTTCTATCACCAAGGAGCTTTTCCCTGATCCGGAAACTCCGGTTACACAGCTCATCGCCTTTAATGGAAAAGAAGCGGTTATATTTTTCAAATTATTGATGGTGCAATTCTTCAGTAGCAGACACTGTTTCGCGCCAAGCCGTATCTTGCGCCTCTTGGTCGGTGTAGGTATCGTAAGGCGACCGGAGAGGTAGGCGCCGGTTGCCGATGCATCGTTTTCGAGCAGTCCTTTAACATCGCCGCTATAGACGATATCCCCGCCATGAATGCCGGCCCCCGGCCCCATATCCAGAACATGGTCAGCGGCCAGAATAGTATCGGTATCATGTTCGACAACGATCACGCTGTTGCCGAGATCACGCAACTCCAACAGGGTATTGATCAGTTTCTGGTTATCGCGCTGGTGCAGCCCGATACTCGGTTCATCTAAAATATACAGGACGCCGGCCAGGCGTGAGCCAATCTGCGAGGCCAGACGTATCCGTTGCGCTTCCCCGCCGGACAAGGTGCCGGCCCGTCGCTCAAGAGAGAGATAGCCCAGGCCCACATCGCGTAAAAAAGATAAACGGTCGTTGATCTCTTTGAGGATCGACTGGCCGATTTTCTTTTCCCTTGCGGAAAAAGGCAGCAAAGGCAATTCGGCAAGTATGGTATCGATCGGCAGGCAGGTAAGCGCATAAATCGACCAATGGCCGACGTGCACCGCCAGCGCTTCGGGCTTCAATCGGGCACCCAGACAGCGCGGACACTGCTGTTCATTCATATATTTGGCCAGTTCATCGCGCACCATCGGCGACTGGGTCTCGTGAAAGCGCCGGTCCAGCTGGGGAATGACCCCTTCGAATGGTTTGACCGCCGTCATGCTCCGCCTGCCGTTGCGATAATCGAACTGGATATCTTCTTTCCCCGAACCGTAAAGAAAGACATCCTGAACCTTTGGCGTTAATTTGCTAAAAGGCGTTTTCATTGAGACGCGGTAGTGTCTGGCGACCGATTCCAGCATATGACCGGTATAGGATTCTTCGTTGCGCCATCCCCAGGGGGCAATCGCCCCATCGCTGATCGATTTATCCGGATCAGGCACAATCAGCGTTGCATCGAAGAACTGTTTCACCCCCAGTCCCCCGCATTCTTCGCATGCCCCTTGCGGATTGTTAAAGGAAAACAGCTGGGTGGAGATCGGCGGCATGGAGATGCCGCAGGTATGGCAGGCGGCGAGCTCACTGAACAGTCGCTGCGAATCATCATCCGGAAAGAGGACCAGCAGAAATCCTTCGGTCAGTTTCACCGCAGTACTGACCGAATCAGAAAGACGGCGGCGAATGGATTCTTTAATAACCAATCGATCGACGACCACCTCAATTGAATGTTTCTTATTTTTATCAAGAGCGGTGACATCGTCGGCATGAATAATATCACCGTTGACCCGGATACGCACAAATCCTTCCTTGCGGATGCGCGCCAGCAACTGCTCATGCCGCCCCTTCCTTTCGGTGACTAACGGTGCCAGAAGAACTATTTTGGTCCCCTCAGACAGCAGCATCAGCGCATTGACCATATCCTCGATCGACTGCGCCTGAATCGGCTGCCCGCATTGATGACAATGGGGATGACCACAACGGGCAAACAACAATCGGAGATGGTCGTATATCTCCGTTACCGTGCCGACAGTTGACCTTGGGTTTTTACTGGTGGTTTTTTGTTCGATGGATACCGCCGGCGACAGACCTTCCAACGAATCGACATCGGGTTTATCCATCTGCCCGAGAAATTGTCGAGCATAAGTGGACAGCGATTCGACATACCTGCGCTGTCCTTCGGCATAGAGCGTATCAAAAGCCAGCGTAGATTTGCCGGAGCCGGACAGACCGGTAAAGAGGACAAGCGCATTACGGGGCAGATCGACGTCGATATTTTTCAGATTATGCATTCGCGCACCGCGGATGCTCAATATTTTTGGTTCCATTAAAAAAACGAAGGAGAAAAAAGAGAAATTACATTGAGTTATCTGCGGAGAAGGTTATGATGATCCACTTTTATACACCGGTCCATAACCACCATAACTCCCTTTTCGCGGGCCAGTTCTGCTGCCGCTTCATTGATTATCCCCTGCTGCATCCATACCGCCCGGGGCAGCGGCTGCAACTCGAGGAGCTGCTCGACAATCGGCAGAACATCTGCCGATTTGCGAAAAATATCGACAATATCTATCGGCTTGGCAATCTCCGCAAGATCGGCATAACAGGTTCGCCCGAGGATCTCTTTCTGGCCTGGATTCACCGGATAAATGGTATATCCGGCATCAATTAGATACCGGCCGACCATATTGCTCGGTCGATTTTCTTTGGGCGACAGGCCGACCACGGCGATGGACTTGCTTTCTTTGAGAAGACGGGTAATATCCGTTGGTTGCTGGAGTGAATCTACGATCTGCATTGGCACACACGGTAATAGAAAGATTTCGAGATCTAATTTCTAGATCTAATGTGTGGATATAATGATGACCGTATAGACAAAAGTCAAGATACCAATTATATACTACGCAACGCAAATAACCGTTCACCAGCACCCCATTTTCGTCCGATCAGGCCCCTTCACATAGCCAACTATAGCTCGGCGGCCTGCTTGAAAGAAACTGGAGCACTGGTTGAACGGATATAGATCGGGGTTATACGTTAACCTATTGCGTCCCAGTGAATCATTACCAACGCAACAAGGCACGAAAACCTTTCCCAGAAAATTATCCAGCAGATGAGGATATTGAGTGAAATTTCAAGACATCATTCTCGAATTAAATATGTATTGGGCCGAGCAGGGCTGCGTCATCCAGCAACCTTATGACATGGAGGTCGGTGCGGGAACTTTCCATCCCGCCACCCTGCTCCGTGCCCTTGGTCCCGAACCCTGGAAAGCTGCCTATCCACAACCCTCCAGGCGGCCGACCGATGGACGATACGGCAATAATCCCAACAGATTGCAGCATTACTATCAATACCAGGTGGTGATTAAGCCTTCGCCCTTAAATGTGCAGGAACTCTACCTGAAAAGTCTGGAAAGATTTGGCCTCAATCTGCTCGATCACGATATCCGCTTTGTCGAGGATGATTGGGAATCACCCACCCTGGGTGCCTCCGGGCTTGGCTGGGAAGTATGGCTGGACGGCATGGAAATAACCCAGTTTACCTATTTCCAGCAGGCCGGATCGATCGATCTGCATCCGACCACGGTGGAGATTACCTACGGCCTGGAACGTATCGCCATGTATCTGCAGGGTGTCGAGAGTGTCTACGATATCGCCTGGAACGAAACCGTCAGCTACGGCGAAATTTTCCATCAGGCGGAGGTCGAGTTTTCCACTTTCAACTTTGAAGAGGCCAATGTCGAAAAACTCCTGATGTTTTTTGACACGTATGAACAGGAAGCACATAAACTGGTCGACAAAAAACTTATCCTGCCGGCCTACGACTATTGCCTTAAATGCTCACACACCTTCAATCTGCTCGACGCACGTAAAGCAATCAGTGTCAATGAACGGACCAGGTACATCGGTCGGATCAGAAATATTGCCCGAAAAGTGGCCGAAGCCTATGTTGAACAGCGGGCAAATATGAACCACCCGCTGTGCAAACAATGACCAACTTGCCCCATCTGGCAAAATGCGTGAATTGGTCCTTACTCTCGTGCTTGAGGTAGAAGTCGTCTGCTGCCTGCAGGGAGGGAACCTTTTTACACCTTCGAAGCTATCAGCTCGATATTAAATTTTTTTTCATGCATCATCGTTATCATCTCTTTCATCATCTCTTCGTTTGGCGGCTGGTGAGGAGCTTTCTGATTCCGAAGTGGCAACGGCATTAGGAGCTTTAGGCGATTCCTGGAAAAAGTGGACATCCTGTTGAGGAAAGGGGATGGAAATGCCCTCGGCATCAAAACGTTCTTTGACTGTTCGGGTAATATCCCAATAAACCGTCCAGTAATCATCTGTTTTCGCCCATGGCCGGCAGATAAAGTTTACCGAAGATTCCGCCAGTTCATGAACCTGCACGACAGGTGCCGGGGTACGTAACACCAATGGGTGTTGCCCAACAACATCCACCAGCACTTGCTGGGCATGGTCGATGTTGTCCCCGTAGCCGATACCAAACACCAGATCTACACGTCGTTCCTCACTGCCGGTGATGTTGGTGATGATATTTCCCCAGATTGAGTTGTTGGGCACAACCATAATTTGATTATCGGGGGTGGTAATCGTGGTCGTTACCAGATTCATGGAGCGGACCGTCCCGCTTACACCCGCGACATCAACGAAGTTACCCACATCGAAGGGTTTGTACAGCATGATCATTATGCCGCTGGCGAAATTACTCAGGGTACCCTGAAGGGCAAAAGCGACGACAAAGCCGGCGGCACCAATCAACGCCAGCAAAGGACCAATATTAATTTCCAGGGCAGCCAGCCCGAAGATAAAGCCGATAATAAGCGTTACCCGCTGTACGGAGACTACAGCGAATTTGCGCAGCAGGATAGAGCTCCTCTTTGCCATTGCAAAGGCTTTTTCGGTAAGTTTGCCGAAAATTAAACCCAGCACCCAGAAGACAAACACAATCCCTATAAAAAGCAGGATATTTCTCGCCCAACGGACACCACCCTCAGATGACTGCAGCCATCCACGAAGAGAAGCCCAGGCTGCTTCTTTATCCGAGACATCAACTTTAATGCCGCTCACGGCATTCATGTAGAGCCTGTAGGGAGCGACGACCTCATTATCTTTTCCATCAGCAGTCGTGCCGAGTTTATCATTCAACTCATCAAGCACCGCACCCAGGCGGTCTATCAAGGCAGTCCGCTCGGCGCGCAAGGTAGTCACAGCATCCAATATCTTCGATTTTTCTTCTGCTTCAACATTTGCAGCCCTGTTCGTTTCAGTGGCGATCTCTTTAGGCTGCGCCGTATCGGTTGTTTTTTGCGAGGCTGCTTCAGGGGCCGGTTCTTTTGGGGCGTCTTTATCCGGGGCGGCATCTTGCGCTGTTGCCTTTTCCTGATAGAGGTTTTCCTGGGTTTTTGCTATTTTCTCTCTCGCCTCTTCGGCTTTTTCTATTTCTTTGTTTTTTCGTTTGACAGCAATTTCAGCGGCACTGACTTCTTCAACTTTGATTTTCAACGCCTTTTGCCAGGCGTCGGCTTCACTTATCAACTCATCTTTCGTCAGAGGCTTGAGCAGCAGTTCCAGCTCATCTAGGGGAATATCGGTCCGCTTGGTGGTGATGGGCTTTGAGCCTGGCTTATCCTTCTGGGCTGCTTCCAGGTTCCAGCTGTTGATGGTAAATACCATACCAACGATAAAAAGAAAGACCAACAGCCGAAGCCATTGCGGTTTTGGATACATTATAGAGGGGGTTCCCTTATAGTTTTTATGACAGTAGGTATTGCTTAAGCAGGTCCTGTTAAAACAATGACAATTCAGAGCCGAAGAAGACAATCAGCTAACCTAACAAAGGCAACGAATTTTTCAAGCAATAGTTCCTGAAACTGTAAAAACAATCACCAGCAGTTTACCTGGATTGCCTGCCTTCACGATGGCGATAGCTGGGAGTATGCCTGGATGCCAATATAATTTCATCGAGAGGCAGACAAAATTGCCGCAAGGTGCATACAACAGTCCAAGCAGACCATATAAAATCCAGCTTCCGGCTTCAGTGACATACCCTGAGCTAAACATCTAAAAATTGTTCTATCCGATCTAACAGGAAACATTCCTGTACGCATGGACATCCCGGTGCCGGCATTTCTGGAAAACTTTACCGGCCTCTGGGAGGCTATATATTTTACAATATATCGTTTAGTTATATATTTAATCTAGCTTTCAACCTGCTGGCATAATACTTGCTTTTTTAAATAAAAGCCGCTACAGAGATGGCATTTTTCCGGTGCCATTGGCTTTGGCGGCAGGTAAAAACGGCCGGAATGAATGACAAGATTTAACCAGATACAAAAAAAACATTATGGAGGACAACATGAAGAAACTATTTACTATTTTATTAGCCCTGATAGCGGTAACGGCATTGGTCAGTCCGCTTTATGCAATGGACAACAACAGTAAAAAATCCGATATGACAGGAACATCAGGCATTTCTGCCGATAAATTGGAAGGAATGAAGGTTGTATCCCAATCTGGAGAAGATGTTGGCAAGATTAAAAGCGCGCATATGGATAACCAGACCGGCAATATCCGATTTGTAACCATCTCTAAAGATGGCAAAGGAAGCATGGGACAGGATACAGCCGTTCCGATAGATGCACTGCGAGTTGATCAACAAACCGACCAGGCTACCTTAACCGTTGATAGCAGCAAACTGGACAATGTCCCCCAACAGGCGGGTATGTCTGATGACGATTATCAACGACAACTTGACAGCCATTACGGTGTAGCTCCGTCCTGGGAATCTGGATCGACTAAGGATAACAATCCACTTAAAACTGAGCCGGGAGAACCGACCGGTCTGAGTCAGCCTGGGCGTTCCTTCTAAAAGAAAAAATGAAAGACGCCTCACCGTAGTTCATTCCTGCCTAAGGAGGGTGCCTCTTGTG
The DNA here is from genome assembly GCA_963796255.1 of uncultured delta proteobacterium. Lineage (GTDB taxonomy): Bacteria > Desulfobacterota > Desulfobulbia > Desulfobulbales > Desulfocapsaceae > Desulforhopalus_A. The sequence continues at coordinate 21,401 of CAWCLE010000003.1, forward strand.
CACCCTTTTTTTATGGAGTGTAAAGGCGTGCGTATGCGTGCGTCTGGAAAATTTTCCCCTCCTGCTAAATTTTGCAGTTTTCCCTTCAGGCGATGGCCAGCAGCTCAATCTCAAAGGTCAGTGTCTCACCTGCCAGCGGCGGATTGCCATCGAGGACAACGGAATTTTCCTTTAGCTCAGTGACGATCACAAGCTTTGGTTCTTCATATTCATCAGTCAGTTCAAGTTCATCACCCACCGCGAATTCAAGCTCTTCCGGCATTTCAGAAAGCGGAACTTCGATAATCCTGTCCTCATGTGGGTATCCATATGCCTTCTCCGGTTCAACTATCACGATCTTCTTTTCACCGACGCACATACCAATAACGCCCTCCTCAAAGCCATTGATAATATCGTTCTCCCCTATGATGAAGGTCAGCGGTTCTTCTCCGACTGATGAGTCAAAGATGCTGCCATCGGCGAGTTTACCAGTATAGTGAACGGAGACCTGGTCTCCGCGCTGTGGTCTGGACATTCATTACTCCTATCGAAAAAATAAATTATGATGGCGACGTCGGCACAGGGGGTTTCTTCGGGCAACCGGTTAGAAGCTTATCGCTATCATGGTTTCAGCAGACCTTTACCGCTCAATCACGTTTTTCCTGAAACATTTCATCTGCCGGTGGCCCTGCCTGCAAGTGCCTCTTTTTAGTGGTGCGTTGCCAAGTGTATTTCCGCGCCTGCTGTCCAACAAAATCGGAAGAATGTCCTGCATCACAAGACTGACCGCCGGCTCCCACATCAGTCACTTCTCTTCCTCTCAGCTCCTGGTATTCCCTTGACAGTGGGACCTCAGAGGACATTACCATGCTGGTCAAAGCGTGATCCATGATACGGACAATCTTATGTCTGGTCATTTTCGTTGTACACCAGGCCGCACTCATATTCGAACAGAGATGCTTGCTCTTTATCAAGCTGGTGAAAATATCCTTGCCTTCTTACAGGCATCCGGCCGACCCTTGCAATCACTCGAACATCTGATGAGATGCGAATTTGCTATGGTTTTCACCGAGATTGTCGGCGTGCACCGCAAACACTCATATCTATCAATCACATCCTGCGATTATGGATAATAATCATTAGTTCGGCAGATGACAGGACGAGATATTATTTGGTGGCATGCATGTAAGGGCAAGTTGAGAACCCATCCTTACGGAACAAACGAACAAGAAATTTTCCTTGTATTGTAGAACGGTTATTGCTTTCAGAAAGTTCTGAACAATGGCATCTCTTGCAAAAATTACTTTTGTCCAAGAGGAGGGGGAAATGTTATGAACGAACGTGTTTTAATTACCGGCGGTGCCGGGTTTATAGGATCGCACCTGGCGATACAACTTCTCCAGGAAGGGTATCGTGTCAGGGTATTTGACAATCTCGATGCACAGGTACATGGTCAGGAGGGCTGGCCGAAACATCTGCCGGCCCGGGCCGAACGGGTGCTCGATTATGTGTGCAGCTATGGCATTCAGGCAGTCGTCTTCCGCATGAGCTGTATCTACGGTCCGCATCAGTTTGGCAATGAGGACCAGGGCTGGGTTGCTCATTTCCTTATTCAGGCCCTCAAAAACCAGCCGCTGACGCTGTATGGTGATGGCTGTCAGCGCGACATCCTCTATGTCGGAGATATGCATCTATCGCGCGCAGGAACGGTGAGATATCCGTGTCACTCTCCGAGGATAGCCGGCAAAAGGTGATCTCGCTGTCAGTGATAACTGCATCGGCTTGCGGCCGGGTCTTGACTGGCGCGAATCACCTTCGCTTGGCCTGCGAATTGTTAATACCCTCGCCCGCCAAGCTCCAGGTCGATATTGAGTTCAGCAGTAAACAGGGAACCCGCTTTACCATGACTTTTGCCAATGTCATCACTGGAGTAATCTGCCGGAGAGGCCTTCATCGTCACTACCTGGCTTCTTGCTCTTGAGTCCGAGGAATATCAATGTTGGTGAAGGCGCTGAACGAATCCTTGCGCTCTGATATTTTTGTCACACTGAAACTTCCATCCGTTTCCAACACCACTGATTCCGCATGTTCAATAGTGGCGATGCCGTTTCTTCGCAGCGCGCCACACACTTCCGACTCCAGGACCCGTTCTTTCTTCATGGCGACGGCAAGAAATTCCCCTCGATACAGAAGAAGTGTTGGTTCTGACTTGACAATGCCTGCAAAAGCAGGTGAACGAACAGAGAGCCAGGTGATGATAAACTGCATTCCTATCAGTACCATAAAAGCGACAATTCCCTGGGCTAAGGCGACATCTTTGGAGAGCAGTATCGTTGCTAGTGTTGAGCCCAGGGCAACGGTGACAACCAGATCGAAAGCGTTCATCTTGGATAGGGTACGTTTACCCGAAATACGCAGCATAAAGACCAGCGCAAGATAGGCGAGTACGCCTACTATGATGGTTTGTCCTATCATTTCCCAACTCCTGAATAACATATGACCTCCAATGATCGTGCCGCCCTGCCTACGGTTGAATTCTTTTATTCTGTCGTAAGCGCAACGACTGATTGCCCACGTAAAATGGGTGTTACAGCTCATTTTCCATGAGCCGTCCTCCTTTTTTAACCAGCATTATATCCCTGCAAGGCAGCAATATGGCTTTCTTTATGCATACAAATCGGCAACAACTCACAACAAATAAAAGGATTACTTATGCTATCAACGCGCCGGTACATCAATTTCGTCCTTATCGCCTGCGGTTTTTTCGCGCTGTTTTTCGTTCTTCAATGGCTTTTTAAATCAAGCATAGGTGTCCTCTTTCTGGTATTTACCGGCCTTCTTTTTGCCATATTTATTCGTGGATTGAGCCGCTTTATCTTCGACCGTCTTCCCGTAATCCCGGAAAAGTTCGGGATATTTATTACCCTGCTGTGTCTTATTGCAATATTCGTTTCCTTTTTTATTTTTTTGGTCCCGCAACTGGCAGAGCAGATGCCGCAACTCTCTAAAGAACTGGCCAATGCCCAGGATTTACTGAGAGAAAAAACTGCCCATATGCGCTGGTTCCAGGAATTCCTGATGAAGGATGACGGCGCGTTTGTCAATTTCAGTCAAGATATGACAAGCAAAATCCTCGGCCTCTTTGCCGGCACCTTCGGCGTGGTGACGAGTCTGTTTGTTATATTATTTATAGCTCTCTACTTTTGCTTTTCGCCCTATTCATACCTTGCCGGCCTGTTTGCTCTCACGCCGGCCAAATGGCATGAGCGTATGGATCAAATTTTTTACGCCCTCGACTATACCCTGAGCCACTGGCTTATCGGGCGCTTTGTCGGTATGCTGATGATCAGTGTATGCTCCTATATCGGCCTGCTTTTCCTCGGGGTGCCTTTACCACTGAGTCTGGCGGTTCTGGCTGGTTTATTGACTTTTATTCCCAATATAGGCCCTATTATCTCGGCCCTTCCTGCTATATTTCTGGGCTATGTCCAATCTCCCGCGACAGGATTGTATGTCATCCTGCTGTATGTCGGGATACAAGGAGTGGAGAGTTATCTCGTCACTCCTCTTGTCCAGCAACGACAGATTTCCCTTCCCCCGGTGCTCATGCTCATCGCCCAGCTCGTTTTTGCCAACACCTACGGCTTCATGGGCCTTCTGCTGGCAACGCCGCTCACGGCCGGAGCCATGGTTTTAGTAAAGATGCTCTATATTGAGGACGTCCTGGGTCAATCCACCGATGTGCATAGCGATGGCAGAAAGATGGATGAGCTTGAAGAATGAGCCGGTTTAAGTCTGAAGAGAAGAAATGGCACACAACCCAGGAGAGGCTGCTAGCGAGCCGACACCGGCGAAACTCGCCGTTTATCCATCTCGTCCAGTTGCATCGGATGAATCCGATGGTATGGGACAGGAGGCTCACAGTATTTCATGAGTGGAGTAAAAATGACATTGTCTCATCCAACTGGTGCAATATACGGTTAATCCTGTATTTCCCCGCAGACACAAGATGAATACCATCAATAGGTGGAGGCTTTTTGCCCACACGTACGCTGCGCAATCCAGGGTCAAAAATTGAGCCCCGGAGCGAATACGATTTTTTCCGCTTCGCTAAAAAATGGCCTCAGTGATTATTTTCGGTGCGGGCGATATCAGGCTTGCTGACGGTTGTAGAATCATATCCGCCACCTGCAGCGAGGAACGCATGAGAGCAGAGGTCTATATCATAGCGGTCAATTCAATCATAACCGCCGAGATCCTGGTAAACTCCGAGCCCGCACCGCCCCACCCGGACATATAATAGCTGATCCGTCGGGGGCGGAGACAGTGGCATGAATATTACGAGTAACTGTAGTGTATCCTGATTATTATCAGGCTCCTGGACTCTTGTCGATAACCTCTCGACAGGAGTCCTTTAACTCTTACCAACCCGGAGGTCCCATGACAAAAGAATTTACACGAAACAATGCCGCTGCGAACAACCGATCGGCAAAGGAAACGGTAAAGGGAATCAAGGAAAACACCAAACAACAAGGAAAGCAGTATCTCGATCAGAGCAAAGGAGCAGCCTCCGAAGTCCTTCTTGACTTCGCTGATGCCCTGGAATCAGCCGCCGGCGATCTCAAAGAGAAAGACAGGGCTACCACCGCGAACTATGTACGTGCTGCTTCGGACACTATGCGAGATTTCTCATCATCTCTTAATAGCCAGAGCTCTGAAGATCTGCTCTACCAGGTGAAGAGAGTGGTGCGACGGCAACCGGCGCTGCTGTTAGGAGCTGCAGCTCTGGCTGGTTTTGCCGTCACCAGATTCCTCAAGGTTGCAGACAGAGATGACGACGACACCCACAGCAGCCATACAGGAATGTATCAGAGCGAAGGACGGACCACGGTATCACCCGGTACGCGTGCTACATCGCCGGACAGCCTGGTTGAAAAGTCTACAGCAAAAGGCGCAGGTCAATCAGCGGTCAGTCCCGGCGATACTGCTGGTCCATAAGCGACATCTGCCGGGTCGCGGAATATGTTCGCCACCCAGTCAGATCCCTGCACAGCGGTCAAAACCACGGGCGTCACGCCGAGAAAACTGTCATAAAATGCAGAGACAGTGAAAACGGTTGGCTCTACCCTCAGCGGTAAAGGAGAAAACTATGAAGGATACCATGAATGAACCGAAAAACGAAAAATCCATAGCAACGCTTATTTCCGAACTCACAACTGAGATGAACACGCTCTTTCGTCAAGAGATCAATCTCCTGAAAACCGAGCTGTCAGAGAAAGTGGGACAGTCACAGAGTGGCGCAACCAAGCTCGTCATCGGTGGTGCCGTCACATATGCCGGCCTGCTCTTCGTGCTCGGGGCCATCACTCTGGGACTGTCCCTCTTTATAGCGCACTGGCTTGCGGCCCTTATCGTCGGCGCGGTCGTTCTGGTTATCGGCGTGAGCATGATAAGCAGTGGTAAGTCAATGCTGCAGGCAAACAACTTGATGCCGCGAAAAACCATGCATCAGCTCGAAAAGGATAAGGAAGTGGCCACGGAACATGTTGCGGGTAAAACGTCTGTCAAATAGCCATCCACACAGGAGGATAAATTATGAGCGAGTATAATGAGCTTCACCGGGACAATAAAAGTTCGCAAGATTATGAGAAAGATATTGAACAGACAAGAGAAGAGATAGACGAAACCCTTTCCTCACTCGAAAATAAACTCTCTCCGCAACAGATATGGAATCGAGCGGTTGACGACTGGAGTGGCGGTGTCAAGGATTTCTCCGGTAATTTCGGCCGTACGCTTCGTGACAATCCCATTCCAGCTGTCCTGATGGGCGTCAGTCTGTTGTGGCTCATGGCTGATCCCGGTGGCGAGAAACGACCATACACCCGATCGAGTTCCTCTTCGTCGGAGGAGAGTTTTGGGGATAAATACCATACGATGAAGTCAGCTGCGTCACAGAAAATGAAAGATGCCGGAGACTTCGTACAGGACAGCTATGCTGATATGAAAGATACAGTTGGAGGCGCTATCGACAGCGCGCGCGACAAAGTAAGCGGTGCCTCGGATACCATGAGCGAGCGATATGACAACCTGCAGGCCAAAAGCAGCTATAGGAAAAAGCAGGTGCGCTCGCAGGCCTCTTCCCTGATTAGCAATCCTTGGTTTCTTGCGGGGGCGGGCCTTCTTCTTGGGTCTATTGCCGCCATGAGCGTCCCAGTGTCCGCCAAGGAAGATCAACTCATGAGAGAAAAGGGGGAAGATTTGATCGAAAGGGCAAAAGAAGCAGGCCGGGAAACATATGCGCAAGGCAAAGAAGTGGCGTCAAGCGCCGCCGCCGCGGCCGCTCAAACCGCGCAAGATAAAGTCAATGCGACGAAGACCTCTACCTCGTCGGATCATCACGATCCGGTAAAAACTTCTCAATCACTTGATAACTCCACCACTGCCAAACTCTAATGCCCATCATTGTCGGATGCCGGATCCTCCCAGCTTCCGGCAATGAGCATTATCCTTTCTTTACGTCTGTCAGGTGCTCAAATCCCGCTTGATGTGTGAGACTGTGCTCCTTCTTGAGCTTGTGCAGATTCAGTTTCTTTATCTGCAACTTTTTTCGACTTTGGGGATTTCTTCCCGTCCATTCTTGAAGGAGATAGGTTCGTTATGGTTTTTCGCCGAGACGGTCGGCATGCACCGCCCCCCTCTCACCCATGGGCCGTGGCGGTCCGGTGGTGGAATCTTTTCGCGTCTGCCCTTCCATCTCGCTGTTTATCTCCGCTCCAAGTAAAATAGAGTAGCTGGTCAGTAAAAACCACAGCAGGACGATCACCACAGCGGCTAAAGAACCATACGTGGCATTATAATTGCCAAAGTTGGTTACATAGTAAGAAAACATCCAGGAACCGCCGAGCCAGAGTACTGTTGCCAAACCTGCGCCCCAGCTTACCCAGCGTACCTTCGGGTCGGCCCGGTCCGGGCCGTAACGGTAGATGAGACAGAGAAATAATTGAATGATAAAGAGCAGAACAAGCCATCTGCCAAGACGGGCAGCGACATCAAAGATCTCCGGAAGCTTGAAACTCTCGATGATAACCGGAAAGAGGACAATCAGAGCAGCGCTGATCATGACTGCCGCGATCCCGAGCAGGGTAAAGAGCAGGGTCAGCGCATTGAGTTTTATGAAGCCACGATTATCTACTTCATCGTACGCCACACCAATTCCGTTAAAGAGTGCTTTCATCCCTTTCTGGGCACTCCAGAGGGCCACCAGAAGAGAGAAAAGAACGCCCCAGCTGAGAGCAGCCTGGGGCTGTCCGGCAACGGTACTGAGCTGCTGGCCAATCAGTTCCTGTGCCTGTTGCGGCAGTATCCCGGTCAGAGCCTGCAGCTGCTCCTGAACTTTGGGGGGGCTGACGAAGAAACCGTATATCATTATGGTGGCGATCAGGGCAGGAAATATTGCCAGAAAACTGTAAAATGCCACGCCGGCCGCGATTATACTGAGATTGTCCTTGCCGATCTGGTTTTTTACCCGCAACAGGATATCCCGCCAACCTTTGGCGGGGATATCTGTTGGACGCTTTGCCTGTCTGCCCCTTCCCTTGCCCCCTTCAGTGCTGTCAGCCTCACGGACGTTGTTTCCTTCTTCTGCTCTGTGATGTTTATCAGCCATGTTCATCTCCCTGCCGTCACTGGATATATTATTATTCGCCCATCTCTTCCACTTACGCAGCGGCATTTCCTGTGGTTCGGTTGCCTATGGCTTAAGCTCTACCTTAATCCAGCCTTCCTCGCGCTGGTCAAATTTCTTATACGCCTCCACCCCGGAATCAAAAGGAATTTCGTTGGACAGAACAGCTAGAGGATCAACAGCCCCTGAAGCAACCATCTCCACCAGATGCGGGAGATATCGCCGATGCGGACAATTCCCGGCTTTGACAGTCAAGTTGAGGTTCATTGCCTCGCCCCACGGAAAAAAATGGGCCGTCATGGGATAAACGCCGATAACGGCAAAAGTGCCGGCCTTGGCAATACCCTTCAAGGCCCAGTCAAGGGCCATGGATGGGGCCTGTCCCGCCTGCCACTGCCCGTTATTGGTCCTGGCGTCAGGAGCCATGGCGCTGAGCTGCTGCTGGAATTCCTCTCGTCGTTTTTTGGCGGCATCTGCCGCCGGTCCCTTGCTCGGCGGTTCCGCGTCCATGCCGACGGCATCGATGACGCGATCGGCGCCTATCCCATCGGTCAGCTCCATCACCGCTTGAACCGGATCTTCCTGCTCAAAATTTATTACTTCAGCACCCAGTAGCCTGGCGCGTTCCAACCGCGATGGGATCCGGTCAACGGCCAGAACCCGCCCGGCACCCATGTGCAGGGCGGACAGAATGGCGAAGAGTCCGACCGGACCACAGCCTAAGACCAGCACGACATCCCCCGGCTCGATCTCCGCCATATCCGCACCGAAATAGCCGGTGGGAAAAATGTCGGAGAGCAGAATAGCTGCATCATCACTGACCGCATCGGGAATTTTCACCGGCCCGATATTGGCATAGGGGATACGGGCGTATTCCGCCTGCAGCCCATTGAAAGGCCCGGTCATCTTGGGGCCTCCGAAAAAGGCGGTACCGGCACGTGGCCCATTGGGGTTTGCCTTGTCACACTGGGAATAATAACCAGCTCGGCAATAGGAACAGGTGCCGCAGGCAATGGTTGAAGGGATGATTACTCGATCACCTTTTCGCAAATTGCGGACATTTTTCCCTGTTTCCTCGATAATACCTACCCCTTCGTGGCCGAGGATCGTCCCGGACACCATCCCGGGCATGGTACCCCGGATCATATGCAGGTCAGTGCCACAGATGGCGCTTGTCGTCAGACGAATGATCGCGTCCGTCGGTTGTTCTATCTTGGGATCGACAACGTCTTCCAGGCGGATATCGCCAATATCATGAAATACTATCGCTTTCATATATAGCCCCTGTTATTGATGAAACTGAGTCTAGGCGCGGACGGTGTGGACCGAACGGCCACCGGGTCGGATCGTTCAATCTCTTTATCTCCTAGCTAATGGTGTGCACGATATGTGCCAATTCTTGACAAAAGTATTGATCCTTATATGCCGCACCCGCGCAGAGGCCCTCGCCTGATTAATGGCGTGTTTCTGCTGAAAAGGAGGCAATTGAGCCTGATGCCGATACCATCGCCTCGCATCGGGGAAAGGCCATGGTTGCCACTATCAGCCGTTAACGACACGTCCCCCATTTGGATGAAGAACCTGTCCGGTCATATAGGAAGAATCCTCACAGGCCAGAAAGAGATAACATGGAGCTATCTCCACCGGCTCACCGGCACGCCCCATCGGGGTGTTTTTACCAAATTCCTCAACCTTTTTTTCATCAAAGGAGGCCGGGATCAACGGGGTCCATACCGGTCCGGGAGCAACACCGTTTACGCGAATTTTGCTTTTGGCCAAATTAATGGCAAGGGAGCGAATCAAGGCCGTAGTGGCCCCTTTAGTGCAGGCATAGGGGAGTAACGAGGGATGGCCTTGATACGCGGTGACGGAAGTGGAATTAACGATAGCATCCCCCGGACCCAGGTGGGGAAGAGCGGCCTGGATCATAAAAAACATCGAGAAGAGATTGGTATTAAACGTCTTCCTCAGCTGCTCTTCTTTGATATCGAGGATGGAATCGTACTCATGTTGCTCCGCCGCGTTGTTGACCAGTATATTCAAGCCACCCAAGGTCGCCACTGTCTTTTCGACGACGCTGTGACAAAAGCCGGCATCTCCTACATCCCCGGCAAAGCTGATACAGCGACTGCCCAATTTTTCAATTCTCTCCTCGGTGTTGCGGGCATCCTCGTGCTCGTCAAGATAGACAATGGCCACATCCGCGCCTTCTTTGGCAAACAAAATACTGACCGCCCGGCCGATTCCACTGTCCCCGCCGGTTACTATGGCTCTTTTGCCGGCCAGTTTGCCACTGGGTCTATAAGCATCGTCTTCTGATCTCGGCACCGGTGTCATGGAGTTCCGTTGCCCCGGTTGCCTATCCTGATGTTGGGGTGGCCTGGGTTTTTCTTTTTCGTTGTTCATCGGTCATTTCTCTTCATCCATCAATATTTTGCGATCACCCACACGGCATGGATGATACCGGGAATATATCCGAGCAGAGTAAGCAGAATATTCACCCAGAAATGTTTGCCGAAACCGACCTGCAAGAAAACGCCGACCGGCGGTAAAATTATCGCAATGATGATTCTTACAATATCCATAATTTCCTTTAAAATGTCAGTGTTGATGCTGCCTCATTGTTTTCCAGACGAGTAGCCAGCAGACAATTAAAAAGACCTCAACAACCGCATCCAGCAGATAAATTGCCGATAGAGTACCGTCAGCCCAGTAGAAAACTTCAATGACAATAAGTGCCATGGCATCACCGATAGCCAGAATAAGGAGTTCCGGGTGGATTCGACGACTATGTGCCGCAGCAAGCAGAACGAGCCCGGTCACCATCAGGAGCAAGCCCACCGTCTTCACCAGCCAGATATCCGTTTTCGGCCCGGTCACCACCTGAAAGGAAGTGCTATCGAGTATCGGCCAGACGCCGCTGAGGAAATAATAGAATCCATGTATCCACGGAAGATAGTGACCCGGTGCTGTTATGGTGTTATTGGCATGCGCCATATTCAACTTCCTTCTCCGCTGTTGAAGACCCACCGCACCTGCCCTTCAATCTACCCATACGGGGACTCGCCCAAAATTCTGTGCCCCGCTACATGAAGTCCTCCTCGAGGTGCCTCTGCTACTCCTATGCAATATTGTGGCCATTACAAACGTTGCCTTAGGGTGTCCCGGGTTTGTATGGTATATAAATTGCCCGGAATCAACCAAGACGAGATTCAATCAGGCATCTTCTGCCTAAGATGTACACCCCAGAAGACGGCGCACTACGACTTCCGGCAAGTCCCGGACCAGAGTTCTCTCCGAGCGCGCTGCCAAGACGGTGGACCTGCTGACATGCGGCGAAGCTTTTTTTAAATAGAAAGATCCGGTGATGAGATGATTACCTCTGTACTGCCAACCCATCGGATCATAGGCAAGATCTCCAACTACATTTTTATGGACTCGTTCTCTCTCGTCATCAGAAGTCGGCGCAAATTTGCTTCGTCATTGCAATTATCACGCCTCAACAACCGAATGTTTTTCGCCGGTCGGTAAGTATTCGTCGCGACTGGAAGATTTTTATTATCTCAGCACACAGCAGACCAAAGGGCAGATACCCCATATAGCCTAGAATCGGCATCTCGAATATTCTGAACCGGTAGACGAAGGGAATGTTATAGGTCCATTTGGCCAGACTGTAATAATTCCACATCTCCCAGAAAAAACCGCACAGCAAGGCAGCCACGGCGGCAGATACCGCAGGTCGCCATTCGCCATCGGCCATTGCGGCAAAAGAGGTAGTCTGTCCGGCATGATGCTGCAGAGCTGTCAAGATAACAAGAGGTGCAAGCCACAGCAGGGGAAACAACACCTCCGGCCACACACCGATGCCTATCAGCCCGGCTAAGGAGAGAACCAGAACTGTCCGGTTCAGCAATTTCAAGGGTAATCTTCTTAAAGAAGGCAAGCCGTAAAAACGGCTGTTGAAACCATTTAAATTGCAGATCCATTTCTGCGTTGTATAGACCGCAGGTAATACCGTACAGAAGGAAAGTGTTGCATGAAGACTGTAAGCCAGCGGCCCATAATCCACTCCGGTGTACAACCAATTGTGCACATATTGATTGAGATATTCAAAAAACCACCAGAACACTGCACTGAGAGGAAATAAAGCGCCAAAGAAGGCGCAATCGTGCACCATTGGGCACGTGCCGGATTGACGGACACAGAGGGCATTGACCAGTATGATGTAGGAGATCCACAGGGGAATAAATGTCAGGCGCTGGTATGGCGCGAACCAGGAAAATCTGGTCCAGGCGAGAATCCAGCAGAGGAGTAGCGTTCCCAGTGCAACCCAGCCCCACCAGGGTAAGCGCCTGTTTGCTTCAGATGACTCCGATTGCCACCCATTTTGTCTGCTGCGGGCGGCTACGCCGATGAGAGCAATAACTCCGGCAGAGGGTGCAAGATACATCACAAATACTAGCCAGGAGAAGGAACGATGCACTGCTGGTGCGGTCAATGGCGGGAATGTGACCAGCAAACCCACCGAGCGGTCCGCCAGCAAGACCCCCAGCAAGGGCAACCCTACTACCAGAGCAGCCCAAATGGCGATTATTGCTATGGCACCAGAAATAGGTATTTGACGATGCATAGTATACCTCGACGTGGTTGCTGGAGAAGAATTAACCACGATCTCGGGGAAACGTGCTGATGAATGGTCGCCTCGGGAAAAGAATAATTTTGGAGGCAGCGTGTGGAGGGAGCGTCTCGCTGCTGGCGAAAAGGCAGAGTTGCAGCCGCTCTACTACCGTGCCGCACCAGACCTCCGGTCGGCCGTCACAACAACCGGCCGGAGGGTTATCGAGGCCCGACAGACAGAAATAATCTGCGGGAGCAGAAATTATTTTACTTCTTTCATCAACAGGTCATGGGTGTTTTTCTTCGATTCTTTCTCGCCCATGTCAAATTCCTTGCCCGCTGCAGCAAAAGTTTTGTCGGTGATAGCCTTGCCGGTCGGATCCACTCCGGCATGTCCTTTTCCATGGTCATCCGATTTATCACCGCATCCGCAATTGTAACACATGGCATTCTCCTTCTTGTTATTTTCATCTATGCAACAATTACTGTTGCCCTTAACACCTATGGAAATAAAAAAGCCATTTCCTCAATTTTTCATCATCAATTACAGCAATTTTCGTGCCAACAACAGCGACGTGCAAATCACAAAGAGACGAGTCCCAGTCCCACACATCCGCAAGCGATCCACATGGTGGTATATGGAGTTTTCGTCATGCTCTCGGACACAAATTTGATCCTGTCTCATGGGATTAATCCTGCCGCGCAGGAATTTTCGCAGCAAGAAAATCCACCTCATCATTACACAGCTGCCGTCTTAGCCCTGAGACCTCTTTCCAAAATCGAGATAAAAGCCAGAGCCACAGACATTGATCCTTACACGCATAATGGCTTATTTGTTGCAGCATCTGCCATGTTGTTACCAGACAATGTCCGTCCGGCAGGATGATTTGACATACAAGTGTGATTTGGCAGGCGATGAGGGACTGATCTCGACCATGGATTTTCATAAAAAAACAACTTTTACCTGATCTGGAGTTAGATAAAGATCGAAACCCTGACCAGGCGTGCCTTTCTCCGTCTGACTGCCGGCAGCTCCCTGGCCTATGCCACAAGCGGACTGGCCCAGCAGTTCCCGGCCAACTGGATTTCTGAACCCCTGCCGCCGGAGTTGAATATTAAATCGGTAAACCTTATCAGGTATGCTACGACCTGCCGGGAGTGTCCAGCAGGGTGTGGCATGCACGTCCGCCATATCAATGGTCGGAGCATCAAAGCTGAAGGTAATCCCAGTCATCCGGTCAGTCGCGGCGGCTTATGTGCCCGTGGCCAATCTTCTCTGCAGGGTCTCTACGATCCTGATCGACTCATTGAGCCGTTGCAGCGCCTCCGCCCCGCCACCGCTACTTTTCCAGATACCGGCACACAACAGATATCCTGGCAGCAGGCATTGCAAAAAATCGGCACCCGTCTGCAGAATAATAAAAGCCGGGTTGTACTGATCAGCGACTTGCAGACCGGTCCGCTCGCCGATGTCATGCGAAATTTTGCCGCCAACTTTAACGGCGAACTGCACCTCTACGAACCTTTCGATTATTGGCCTCAGCGCGAGGTGTACAAGGCTGCCACGGGATCTCCGGTGATACCCTGGTATGCCCTTGACCAGTGTGAGTGCATTCTGAGCTTTGCCGCTGACTTTCTCGAATCCTGGGTCTCTAATATCCAGTTTACGTGGATGTTTACCAAGATGCACTCCTTCACAACAGAAAAGAAGATGGGCAGTTTCGCCTATATCGGTCCGCGCCTGTCGATGACAGCGACCAGTGCCGATAATTTTCTCCACGTCCCGCCTGGAGCAGAATATGAGGTGGCCATGAATATTTTGAAGGTCATGGCTGAACGCGGCTGGATACGCTCGCCGGGAATTGATTATCAGGCGCTTACGCGGGACTTCTCGCCTGATTCCCTGCCTCTTCGTAATGCATCAGCAAGAATCACCTTTCTGGCGGAAAAATTTAGCAGTTCAGGGATACCGGGCCGAAGTGTCGCCCTGGCTGGCCCGATGCTCGCCGCAGGTGAGCAATCCAAGCAACTGGCACAAGCTGTTTTCATGCTCAATCAAGCCGCCGGCAACTTTGGTAAGACCATTGACTTCAACCGGGTACACGCCCTCAGCCAAACCATTTACCAGAAAGAATTGAACCGGCTGTTAGAAAATGTGACTGGTGACGATATCGTCATCTTTCACCAGAGCAATCCGGTATTTGCCCATCCGGGGCTGGCGAGCGCCATCGGTCAGGCCGGAATGATGATAACGATGGCTCAGTTGCCGGATGAGACCACCAGGTTGACCCACTTGATTCTCCCGGTGGACAATCCGCTCGAAGCATGGGGAGAATATTCGCCATGGTCGGGGATCCGCGGATTCATGCAGCCGACCATGACCAGACTGTACAATAGCCGGGCGGCCGGTGATATTTTCCTGTCCCTTGCCGATATAGGTGGCCGTCCGCTGTCCAGACAAAACAACAGCGACGGTGCTGTAGATTTTGCTTCCTGGCTCCGAAACGACTGGCAGGAAATTCCGCAGAGCGAGAGAACGGAACGACAGGAGGTCATCCCGCGACTGCTGCGCACCGGATTTCATGTAACTTCAAGATCCAACACACATCGGCCGGAGACAAAGCCGGAAGCCATCGCCATTGCTCCACCCGCGGTTCATGCCCCGGATAATTACGCCGCCGATACTGCTCAACTCTGGGTCTGGCCTTCCATCTTCTTTTTTGACGGACGCGCCAGCAACCGTTCCTGGCTGCAGGAGAATCCGCAGCGGGTCAGTTATACCGTCTGGGACAGCTGGATAGACATTCATCCGGACAAGGCCTTGGCACTGGAACTCGAAGAAGGTGATGGACTGAAAATAAGCACCGCAACAGCCATGGTCCAGGCACCACCTCGGAAAATTTCAAGCGAATCCCATTTTACCGGGGGCATCGCCGCCAGGTTTTTCATTGCTTCATCCAGAAGGATCCGGACATGGCACTGCTCACCATCACCTCCGACGACATCGATTTTTCCACTCCCTGCGTCGGCAGCACCTTCCGCTGGGCGCAGGAGTCCGGCGGCGGGGAAGCGGGCACCATTGGCGAGCAGTATCACACCGAGGGCAACCGTTCGGTTATCTATCGGGTGCGCCATGACTCAGACGAGCGACTGCTCAACTCCTATGACGACTCCGGCAATGTCTTGTCCGATATCGCCAGGGCGGTCAGCAACCGGATGACCAACATCCAAGGTTAATCCCTGCCATGAGTATTAAGGACCAGATGATAGCAGATAGCCACCTTTTCGTGAGCGATGCGGATTTTGGCGAGAAGGTGGTCTATCACGTTTTTCCTCTATTTGATTTCTATTTTTTTCGGTGTCTTTTATCGCATGGCGTCTACAATACAGGCCAAACTAAGCGCTTTTTTGCTCCGGCCTGCAGCCTGCCACCTGGTCGAGATCTGATGATCACAATAACGCGACTAGGGCGAAACCATTTGTCACCAGGAGGAAAACGCGCCTTTATCCCCGGACCCCCTATGTTCTTTAGCGTGGTCTGCGTCGATTGCACAACAACACATTAAAAAAGCTAACAATTGCAGGCCATTGGCCTGGCAAAAAAGGAAATTGTTTCGACCGAAAGAAGGAATAAAAGAAAAAATGTCGATATCATGAAGACTTACGGTTCCTTTGGCGCAAATCGCCAAACAGGGGTCGCGGCACCGCATTGCAAAATTTTATATGGTCTTGAAACGGGATTGCAATAATTTTATGGTTGGATAGTGGATGTGGTTTGGCTGGCAGCCATCCAGCTTCTTTCTGTCCAGCTGCAGTTTTTGGTGGGTTCATCTCGCACTGATGGCAACAATTTTATCTTGATTAAAGTGAATGGTTTTCCCGGCGGTGCCATCGATGCAACGGACATAAAAAATGTATCCGGTTGTAGTTTCTCTGGTGCCGGAAATTTTGATTTGTGCAGGATCGAGATTTTTACAGATAGGCACGGTCTAGACAACCCCTGGTATCCCAGCGAACATTTCCTCGGCAAAGGTTTCCTGTTCTGGAGCAAGGGATAAATCGGCCCGGCTATACGAGGGAGCCGAGGCGGCAGGGGGTGCGGGGTTCCACCCTCTTTGTTGATACCAAGACGTTTGGGTTTCTTTCTTTTTCCAAGCTTCGCCACATGTTTTCCCAACATTTTCGAGAGCATTGAAAGCTCTTGCCGGATCGATGAGGCTGATGCCCCCTCTTCCATTCTTGTTTCCTGGTATCTTGCCACAGCAGCCGGAGAAACTTCTGATAAGGAAAGACCTCCTGTGAACCCTCTCCAGATGTCTGCGAGAGTACTTTTCCCTGGCCAACGTGGACGGTTTCTTTTGCTTAATCACGGGGAGGTAGTTAGTATATTTTTCCAGGACCTCACTAAGGGACTCTTTATCTGCCAGGCGAGGGTCATTATATTTTTTCGCCGGATTGGTATTATTGTAGCCATGAACCTTGTCAGTCTTTATTTTTGATGAAAGAAATATGTGAATTTTCATTTTTCGGGTACAGTTGAAGACCCCAAAAAGCAACAATATATACCAAAAAAAATCACAAGCTGGTTAACAAGAAGACCACAATTTGTCGATATGGACTGCTCTTAAATGCAGGAAAAACGGGGAAATACAGAGTGAAAACCGAGTGGCGGAAGTGCATGGGAATCGAACCCACCTAACGAGCTATTAACCCGCTACACCGGATTTGAAGTCCGGGAAAGCCACCAGTGCCCTATCCACTTCCAAAGATATCACGAGAAGGCGTGATAAAAAGAAAAATAATATACTAATAAGTGTTGACCTTGAAAACAACTATTTATTATATTGTACAATTTACATCCGTTCACCGAAAAACAAATCAAGGCTGCATAACTTCAGGAATGTAAACCCTGACCACAGCCCCTCCCCTTCCGGGAATGAACAACTTGCGAAATTCTTATCTTTAACAAACAGGAAATTCGCAATAACTCTTATGGAATTACTCTAAATTATACCTATGCAGTGCGAAAGATTACTTAAGATGATCAAGTCCTGGTATCTCCATGTTCGTGAAGAAACCATGGCCCCGGCCCGGATGATATCTTTTATAGAAAAACATGCCGCAAGCTGTGATATCTGCCGAAACGACCCGGATCTAAAAGAAGAAATTGCCAAAATCACCGAATTGGTTCTTCCGGAGTCAAAAATTCCCAAAGCAGTCCGGCAAAAAAACAATCCGGACGATGAAATCGACTCTGACGATGATGTTGACGTTGATTCCGAGGATGAAAAGGATGAGGATGAAGACAGCGACGATGACTCTGACGACTCCCTGGACGACGAAGACCTTGACATCGACGATGATCTCTCTTCTGAGGAAGAAGTAATATAAGTCTGGGAGAATAATTGTTTACACCTCAGAAGCAGGCATACCGGCTCCTGAGGTGCCCTTTTGCAGGGCGGGCCCCTCTTTCTATTCCCCCCATTGCTGTAATTTTCCAGTAATAAAGGCGTTGATTGCTACATGCTCCGCCTCGCCTTTATCGGCAACCTTGATTGGTGATCCAAAGGCGAAATGAGCTTTTTTATTTATGTCCAGTTTGCCAAAATCTTTAAATTTTTTGCCATTTTGCCAGCAATCTGTTTTCAGCGCCAACGGAACAATAGGCACTCCTGCTTTTTTAGCCAGCTTGACACCTATGGAGCTCATCTGCGTGGCATCAAAGCTATGCGACCTGGTCGTCTGGGGAAAAACAATGATGGACCTATCATTTTGCAACCGGGCAAGTCCTTCACTGAGGACTGTCTTGAGATCCTGCCTGGGGTTGGTCCGCGTCAC
>CAWCLE010000004.1:0-5000 GCA_963796255.1 uncultured delta proteobacterium
AGAGACAGTGAACGTTTCATTGTCGAACAGGGATTTGCTGTGCAGGCAGAGTTTCTACTTTCGCCGCACCATGGCTCCATTACTTCAAACTCGAGCGAGTTTCTGGCAGCTGTTGCCCCGAGTTACCTGCTGGTATCGGCTGGCCGGAGCGGGAAAGGACATTTTCCGCATAGCGGCCTGGCGACAGAGTGCGACACGCAGCAGATTGTTTTGTATACGACCGCCGAGCAGGGAACCCTGCAAATCATTGCCGATACGAATGGTTACCAGCTCTACGGCTATAGGCGAAAAGGCAATAATCCGCTTTTATCCTATCACCCGGTACTTCTCAACGAAAAGACTTTTAGACCTCAGTAAAATCCGACGGTGCTTTCTTTAAAAATTTAAGGAATCTGGCTTTTTCTATACTATTGGAATACGCATCGTCCGGACTGATCATTTTCTTTTCCAGCAGGATCATAATCGCATCGTCCAGAGTCTGCATGCCGTATTTTTTACCGGTCTGCATGGCCGAAAGGATCTGAAAGGTTTTGGCATCGCGGATAAGGTTTCGTACCGCGGGTGTCGCAATAAGAATTTCGAGCGCGGCACATCTCCCCTTCACGTCCACTCGTTTAAAAAGCGTCTGTGAGATAACCGCTTTCAGGGCATCAGCCAGGGTTGAGCGAACCTGTCCCTGTTGACTCGCGGGGAATATCTCGATAATACGATCAACCGTTTTCATGGCATTTATCGTATGCAGCGTCCCAAAAACCAAATGGCCGGTCATCGCCGCTTCCATAGCGAGAGAAATAGTTTCAAGATCGCGCATCTCGCCAACCATGATTATGTCAGGATCTTCGCGTAGAGCTCCACGCAAAGCCGCGGTAAAGCTGTTGGTATGTGAGCCTACTTCTCGGTGGTTGATGATGCACTTCTGACTTTTGTGGACAAACTCGATGGGATCCTCAATGGTCAGAATATGGTCTTTGCGGGTTTTATTACACTCATCGACAATCGCCGCAAGAGTTGTGGATTTTCCCGAGCCGGTGGGTCCGGTCACCAGAACCAGACCTTTCGGCAGATACGCCAGGCGGGATATAACCGACGGCAGACCAAGCTGCTCGACGGTCATTATCTCACTGGGAATTTCACGGAAAACGGAACCGACACCATATTTCTGCTGGAAATAATTGCAACGATAACGCGCAAGCCCCGGGATTTCATAGCCAAAGTCAATATCTCCGGTCTCCTCGAAAAGTTTAATTTTTTCTTCGGGGCAAATTTCATAGAGCATGGCTCGAAGCTCATCATTGCCTAACTTTTTAAATTTCACCCGTTCCATATCACCACGGATACGCAGCAATGGTTGTTGACCTGCCACCATATGCAGATCGGATGCTCCTTCATCGTTCATTAATTTAAAAAAGCCATCAATTTGAGCCATTTATCACTCCGATTTCCAATTAATAACAAAAAATACCGCGCCGTTCCATCACGGTTGTATTGTTTCTAACAAATATCTTACTACCTCATCGGGATCATCAAGCACCCTGAACAACGCCATATCTTCAGAATTGATATTTCCGCTTCCCAAAAGTTTATCTTTTATCCAGTCAACAAGTCCAGCCCAAAATTCACTTCCGACCAGAACTATGGGAAAAGGCTTGATTCGCTCCGTCTGAATAAGCGTCAAAGCTTCAAAAAGTTCATCAAGAGAACCAAACCCTCCCGGCATACAGACAAAACCGGTCGAATACTTCATAAAAAGCACTTTTCTCACAAAAAAGTATTTGAAGTTCAACGGAAAATTCGCATAAGGATTGGGGGCTTGTTCATGGGGCAGATCGATATTCAAGCCGATCGATACCCCACCGGCTTCAGCAGCGCCTTTATTGGCTGCTTCCATAATACCCGGTCCGCCACCGGTAATGACGCAATAGCCGGCGACAGCCAGATCTGCAGCTATTTTTTCGGCCAAAAGATAATATTTATGATCAACAGTGGTGCGCGCTGAGCCATAGATCGTCACCGCCGGAACATGGATCGCCGACATGGCATCAAACCCGTCGACAAACTCGGACATTATTCGAAACATCCGCCACGAATCGCCGACAACGGTATTGTCGAGGACATACTTTGGTTCTCTAATTATTCTGCCGTTATTTATAGGAGTCATAAGATTTACTTTTTAATTCCTGTTCAGCGGTTTGCTGGATTTCACGCGGAATATTTTTCTGCTTCAGTACTTTACCAAACCAATTTGCCGCCCGCCGAAACTGTCCTTCAGAAGCGTAGCTTTTGCCGAGCAGAAGTTGTGCTGCCATTTTACACTGACGATTTTTGAGGCAACGGTGCAGATATTCCCGGGCTTCGAGGTGCAATCCGCACTGCACCAAGACCTCGGCAAGATGCAGCATATAGCGGAGGTTGGACGGTTCCAGTTCCACACTCTTACGGCACAGACTCAGTGCTATCTGGTCTCCTTCACCTTCTGCAAAATAGATCCGGCCAAGCAGATTCATAGCTCGGTCATCCATTTCATCAAAACGCAGAGCTCGCTGCAGGGCCGCCATGGCATTACGATTATCTTTTTGGCCATAATGGGACTCGCCAAGATAATAATGCACCCGACCCGCATTGGCGGATGCTTTATGCGCCTCATGCCAGGGGATAAGAAAATCAAGGGCCGCACTATACCTGTCCAGCTCGCAGGACAGAATGCCAATCTGCAGGGTAAGATCGTCGACCAGCTCTTGCCCACCCTCTTCCGGGGTGTAATATTGCAGGGCTTTTTCCAGATAGGCCAAGGCTTCAGTCTTGTTGTTTCGCGCCTGCTCTCCCAGGCCAAGATTATAAAGAGCCATGAAATTGTGCTTATCGAGGGCCAACCCTCGTTTAAAGCTTGCCAGGGCCGGGGCAAGTTTATTCATCATCGCCAGAGCAACCCCGAGACTGTTATGCAGATTGACGTCGGCGGAATCGCACTTCAAGCCCTTTTCGTATTCCTTTACCGCCCTGGTCAGATCGCCATCACCAAAATAAATATCACCGCTGATATTGAGGCTCACCGCATCAAAGATCACCGCAGTTGACTGGCCGTAAAATGCGGCGTGCAACAGCGCTTTGCGACAATTCAAAACCAGTTCCGATTTTTTGCAATCACCGTAGGGATAATTGGCCACTCCGGCAGAGACATGAATATTTTTCTCAGGATTATCGACTCGGTTTATTATATGTTGAGCCCATTGCAGCGCATCACTTGCTGTCATTTTATCCAGATAAACGAAGACGGAATCCCCATCATCCACTGTCTTTTTCTGCCCGATATGAGGTGATAGCAGGCTATCAGCTGACCCTGATTCGTTATTAACGGCAAATTGAATGAGACAAAAATTTTCCGAGGATGCCCACAATCTGGAGAGCCTGCGGACTATATTGCGGTGCGGAGGTGCGAGCGGATGTTTTTCCGGATAGGCCAGCTGAGCAAAATCGCAAAAACTGAACGGGCCGCGCTGCCCCGCATGGCGCAGAGCGGTCCACGCCTCATCCAGTAATCGCCGGCCGGAGAAATCTTCCTGGTCGCTTTCCGGCTGCGCTTTTGCAAAACTGCATCCGACATGCACCCTGTGACACCCAGCTTTTTTCAGATAGCTCACCAGAGCTCGCTCAATTTCCGGTGACTTCCCGGTTACATTATGCTGCAAGACAATAGCGAAAGCTGATTGTCCCAGAAAATGCACTCCCGAGCCGGCTGGAATAAAGTCGACCAGAAGAGTGGCACATTTTTGGGCATACCTCAGAGCTTCGTGAAAAGCGGTCTTTTTCGCAACCAGTTCCACCAGTATGAGATGCATTCCTTGATGTGCTCCATACCTGTCCAGCAGAGAAAACAGATTGGCTATATTTAATAAGCCGATATGCGGGTCCACCCAAGCCTGTTTTACCAAAAGAAATTGGTGTTCCACTGTTTGCTTCATCTCTTCCAGCCAATCGGAACTCACCTTCTGCAGAAAATGAGAATCGGTTCCGGAAATAAGCGCCACAACATTCTCCCCATTTTTTACCGTAAATGGCAGCATCAGGTAATCAAGCCAAGTACCCCAGGCAATGACGCCTTCTTGCACCTGCCTGAATACCGATAACAACTCAGATGCACAATTGTTTGCCGAAAGAATTTTTTCTGCCTGTTCCGTGGAAATGGCAAAGACAACCTCTTTGGACGTAGGGATGGATTTTTGCAAGATTTCTGCAAAACTAAAAGAAAAACGGGAAAAATCCATACCATTCAACGTGCTGTTATCAGCTAAAGTTGGAAATGATTCAACCATTAGTTTCTCCTTGGATACCACTGTCGGTAGCAAAAAAATCAGTTAAAAGAGCAACCAGATTGGCTATTTCACGCTCCTGCACCGTGCGGACATCGAGAAGAAATCGCTCATTTTCAATTCTGCCGATAATAGGAATGGTCAGCTTTCTTAAGCTTTTTTCAAAAAAACTCAGTTTCATCTTCATCGGTTCAAGTTCAACCGCCCAACTCTCGATACCGGTCTCAGGCAGAGCTCCTCCGCCAACTCGTGAGACAGTCGGGACAATTTTTACCTTGCATTGTCTAGCTATATTTTTTTTCAACCGGCGCGCAATCTTTTGCGCTCTTTTTTTCAGCTCCCCTGAGCCAAGGGTTAACATGGTCAGGGTCGGAACATTTTTAATTGCCTGGGAGAAATCAAAATATTCCCGCAACACATTTTCCAGTGCAGAAAGAGTAAATTTATCTATGCGTAGTGCTCGATTTAAAGGATTTCGTTTTATTGCCGTTATAACGTTTTTTCTGCCGACAATGATTCCTGCCTGCGGTCCACCGAGCAGTTTATCGCCACTGAAAGTAACCACATCAACTCCGGCCTTGACGATTTCCTGAACCGTCGGTTCCTTGGGAAAACCAAACTGGGACAGATCGATCAAACTGCCACTACCCAGATCTTCCATGGTGGTCAGATTATTTTCCTGGGCAAGCTTGA
>CAWCLE010000004.1:10000-87865 GCA_963796255.1 uncultured delta proteobacterium
GTTTAGAATTTCCTAAGAGAGAACAATATGGACTTGGAGAACAGATACGGCGAGCAAGTAAATCCATTTGTGCGAACATTGCAGAGGGATTTGCTAAACAAGGTTTCTCTGTAGCTGAATTCAAGCGCTACCTTGCAATAGCCGTTGGATCAAGTGACGAGATGAGAGTCTGGATACGATACTGTCTTGATCTGGAATATATATCAGAAGATACCTGGAAGCAGTGGCGAGATGAATACAAGGAAATCTCGAAAATGCTTATGGGTTTGAACAGAAGCTGGAATAGTCAATAAGAGCGCGAAGCGCCTGACTAAACTGACTTCTGTCCTCTGTCCTCTGATTTCTGAATGGTAGGAGAACATTGTGGCCGCCTGTGAAGGTACACCGGAAGGAGTGCTGGAGGTTCCACAAGAGCTTATGTTGACACGAGTAGCGAAAATGAGGGTGAGAAACCCTCACGCCGAAAGCCTAAGGTTTCCTGCAGTCAAGTTAATCTGCTCAGGGTTAGTCGGCTCCTAAGGCGAGGCCGAGAGGCGTAGTCGATGGGAAACAGGTTAATATTCCTGTACCACTTGCATAGCGTTTGATGATAAGGGGGGACGGAGAAGGTAAGGCCATCCGGGCGTTGGTTGTCCCGGTTTAAGCGTGTAGACGGAGAACTTAGGCAAATCCGGGTTCTCATTAACGTTGAGGCGTGATGACGATGTCTTTTAGACAACAAAGTGGCTGGTTCCATGCTTCCAGGAAAATCCTCGTATCTAGTTATGAATGTGACCGTACCGTAAACCGACACAGGTAGGCAGGTAGAAGATACCAAGGCGCTTGAGAGAACTCTGGTTAAGGAACTCGGCAAAATAGCACCGTAACTTCGGGAGAAGGTGTGCCTGCAGTGTGACATAATTTACTTATTGAGCACAGTCAGGTTGCAGTGAAATGGGGGGAGCGACTGTTTACTAAAAACATAGGACTCTGCGAAGTCGAAAGACGAAGTATAGGGTCTGACGCCTGCCCGGTGCCGGAAGGTTAAGGGGACATGTCAGCCGCAAGGTAAAGCATTGAACCGAAGCCCCGGTAAACGGCGGCCGTAACTATAACGGTCCTAAGGTAGCGAAATTCCTTGTCGGGTAAGTTCCGACCTGCACGAATGGCGTAACGATTTCCCCACTGTCTCAACCAGGGACTCAGCGAAACTGTAGTACCGGTGAAGATGCCGGTTACCCGCAACTAGACAGAAAGACCCCGTGAACCTTTACTATAGCTTGGCATTGGTTTTTGAGATAACATGTGTAGGATAGGTGGGAGACTTTGAAGCGGGCACGCTAGTGTCTGTGGAGTCACCCTTGAAATACCACCCTTGTTATCTTAGGAATCTAACTGCGGTCCGTAATCCGGATCCAGGACATTGTCTGGTGGGTAGTTTGACTGGGGCGGTCGCCTCCTAAAGAGTAACGGAGGCGCGCGATGGTTCCCTCAGGCTGATTGGAAACCAGCCGTAGAGTGTAAAGGCATAAGGGAGCTTGACTGCGAGAGGGACACCTCGAGCAGATACGAAAGTAGGTCTTAGTGATCCGGCGATTCCGCATGGAAGGGTCGTCGCTCAACGGATAAAAGGTACTCCGGGGATAACAGGCTTATCTCCCCCAAGAGTCCATATCGACGGGGAGGTTTGGCACCTCGATGTCGGCTCATCACATCCTGGGGCTGAAGCAGGTCCCAAGGGTTTGGCTGTTCGCCAATTAAAGTGGTACGTGAGCTGGGTTTAAAACGTCGTGAGACAGTTTGGTCCTTATCTGTTGCGGGCGCAGGATATTTGAGAAGATCTTTCCCTAGTACGAGAGGACCGGGATGGACGAACCTATGGTGCACCAGTTGTTCCGCCAGGGGCATTGCTGGGTAGCTAAGTTCGGCAGGGATAACCGCTGAAAGCATCTAAGCGGGAAGCCCACTTCAAGATAAGATATCCCATGGTGTAAACCATCTGAAGGCTCGTTGTAGACCACAACGTCGATAGGTCGGGTGTGGAAGTGTGGCAACACATGGAGCTTACCGATACTAATCAGCCGTGAGGCTTATCCATATCAGATGACAGAGGACAGAGGACAGAAGACAGATCAGGATGCGCCCCGCGCACTTGATTATGGATTCTTCCTCTGGAACTCTGCCAGTCTTGATTGAACAACTACTGACTACCCTACTATTCGATTATCGCTGTTTTACAGCCAACAAAGGACATGACTGTCGTTGTCAACCCGCCGCAAGCGGCTGACTATTCTGTCATCTGTCCTCTGTCATCTGTCCTCTGTTTTTCGGCGGTCATAGCAAAGAGGATCCACCCGTTCCCATTCCGAACACGGAAGTTAAGCTCTTTTGCGCCGATGGTACTGCACGGGCGACTGTGTGGGAGAGTAGGTCACCGCCGTTTTTTATAAAGCAAAAGCCCCAGCAGATTCTCTGCTGGGGCTTTTGTCGTTTAGACTGATCCTTGCCCTATCCTTCTTCTCCCGCCACCTTGAAAATCCACTATCAGATAAACTTGTTTGATTTTATAGGCAATATTTCAATCTTTTGCTATAATGTTCTATTATTGGAGCGAGGCTGGGTCATTTTTACAGCGCTTAAAGATGGAGTTCATCTTCTCGTTTTTATTTTTCATTCCTGCCATAAAGGTGAAATCATGTCCCTTATCCAGACGAAGAATAATGGCAGCAGTCGAATAACCACGGTGCGGGTCAGTGAAATCGACAAACTATCCAATAAACTGCTTGATCTTGAACTCGAACTGAACTCAAATATCCCCACTACCTTATGGATCAGTGATCTGCATGGCGAAGGAGACCGCTTCAAATCGATTCTGCGGGGAAGATTCGGCATGTTATACCAAACCTGCAAAGAGGCCTTACCCAATACCTTCAGCTCGGAAAAAATCCAATATCTGGCCAAAATAATCCGCAAACAACAATATTTTGACGATGACGATATCCAGATGGATATGCAGGACGTGATACTCTGCCTGGTCGAAATATTAAAATACAAACTGACCAATATCCGCTCGCAGGAACGGGAAGTATTCCGCCCGGAGTTTCGGGATGTGATTAATCGCCTTCTTGCCGGCTTGTCGGTTCCGGATCCGATTTTTGAAGAAACGATAATCTCTGATCGATTGATCTCACATTTATCCCACGCTGTCCGTCAAGTGCTGCTTGACCGGATTCAAGTGCTTGGCGATGTCTTCGATCGCGGTCCGCAACCCGATAAGATTCTGCGCATTCTTTCTTCGCATTTCTATCGCAACGGGGTCGATTATGTCTACGGCAATCACGATATTCTGTGGATGGGAGCTGCAGCCGGCAATCGCTCACTTATTGCCGAAGCTTTGCGTATCACCTGCCGCTATGATCACTTTGAGTTTCTCGACAGGTTACGCTTTGATACTTCGCAACTCGCCGCATTTTCTGAGCGGACCTACCCGGTCGATAAAGTGACCGGCAATTTCAAGGCCAAGACCGACAAGGGCCGTTCCATGGAAAAGGCCCTGACAGTCATCCAATTTAAACTGGAAGAACAAACCATTAAAGACTTTCCACAATATGAGATGGCCTCCCGCCTCTGGCTTGACCGGCTGGTGGAATTGCTGCAATCCGGCCAGACTCAGGGCCTCAATGACACTCATTTTCCAACTCTTGACCCGAACAATCCCCGCCAATTGACTGACGAGGAGGCGCTCATAATGGATGATCTGGTTGTTCAGTTCGCCACCAATCGCCACCTGAAACGTCTTCTCCAGTTCCTTTTTACCAAGGGCGAAACATATCACATTCAGAATAACTTCTTAAATATTCATGCTCTTATTCCATCCACATCCGACGGAGAATTTGAAGAATTTCTGGCCCGCAGGGGCAAGGACCTGCTTAATTTTATTCAAGAGAGCATATCCAGGGCCGGTGACAATTATCTGCAGGGGAAAAAGCAGCAAAAAGAAGACCAAGCCCTCTTTTTCTATTTATGGTGCGGCCCGAAATCGCCATTTTTCGGCAAACATGCCATGAAGACTTTTGAGAGATATTTTCTCACCGATAAAACGACCCATGCCGAAAAAAGTCTTTTCTGGCAGGACAATATGCAGACCGATGCCTTTAAGAAAAAACTGCAGCAGGAATTCGGCGTCCAAAGGGTTATTTTTGGTCATACCCCGGTCAATTATAAAAAAGGGCTGCATATGGCCAGTGAAGATGGCGTGGCGATTAATGTCGATGGTGGGTTTGCCGCGGCGTATTACAATAGAGGCCATTCCCTGGTCCACACCCCGCATCAGCTCTATGGTATCATCCTGCCGACTCCCGATGAAATGAAAGAGGCGGAAAAAAAACTGGAATCAGCACCTCTTGATGTCGAACTTATCGATGAATTCCGTCGTCCCATGAAAATCAAGGACACCATAGCCGGCAAAAAGCTTCTCCTAGAACGTGACGCTGTTATGCAGCGCCTGGTGGAACTCAAAGAACAGAACGGTAATCACTCATCAGTTATATAAACCCTATCTCAAAGACCGTCATGGATACTAACTACGGAATGGAAATTGTCCGGGCCACAGAAATTGCTGCATTAACAGCTGCACGCCTGCAGGGTCTGGGAGATTATATCGATATCCTGAATCAAACTAGAAAAGCAATCACCAAGACCTTAAACCGCCTGCCTATCGAAGGGGTGCTGATCAATGACCGTTTTTTAAAGCGTCCGGAAGCTTTTCAATTGCCGCCTGTGCTTGGTAAAGGCGGTGAAAAAACCGATCTCATGGCCATAGCGCTCGAGGCGTATCGTTCGGCTGCCGACGGCAAAAACAACTCATCTTCCTTTGCGGTCATTGCCAAAGCCGGTTCAATACAATCGGTCCCCAATCTGAATATGTATAAAATCGCCGTCGGTCCGCAGGTCGGCGAGGTGATCGACATCAATCAGCCGCCTATTTTAAATGTTAAGCGCGTTGCCAGAGCGCTCAAAAAATATACCGAAAATGTCACCGTGTGCATCCTCAATCAAACCCGACATCGGCAACTGATTCATGAGGTACGCAGTTGCGGGGCTCGGATTAAGCTGATCGACGAAGGGGAAGTATCCGGCTGCCTGGCGGCGATCACCGGTGAAAAGGCCGACATCTATATCGGCTATGGTTATGCCCCGGAAGCGGTCCTGGTTGCGGCGGCAATCAGTTGCCTCGGTGGCTACTTTGAAGGGAAGATCTTTTACGAAAATGATCGAGACAAAAAAGAAGCGAGCCAACACGGCATCACCGATTTCGAGAAAATCTTCCGGGCCCAGGACCTGATCCGAAGTAAAGAAATAGCCATCGCAGCGACAGGTATCACCGACGGAGAATTTCTTGAAGGCGTTCGTTTTACCCCCAACGGTGCGGTTACCCAATCCTTTGTCGCCCGTGCCGAAACCCATACCTACCGACGGATTGAGACCCGCCATTTCTTCGATTTCAAACCGGTTTTTTAATGGTAAAAACCGGCATTCTTTCGATGATTGACGATATTTTTTCTTGAGTTGTCGTGAGTTTTGCCGATACGATAAAGAGAAAATATTTCATGAGAACAAACTATTGACTTCCCTCCTCTAAAAACCGGATCTGGCTGGAACTGAATACTTTATGGCGGAAATAGACATATCTCAGGATCAAACGTCCTCCTTGCCGTACGGTTTTGCCCAAATCACCGATTTTCCGACAGGTGCCGTTAAGAGCAGGTACGCTTCGCACTTTGTCAATATCGACCGACGCTCTCTCTCCAATACGGTTTTTCATATTGACGACAATACCTTTACCTCTTCTCTGCCTCGAGCATCGCACTGGTCAATTGCCTGGTCTGATCTGATGATGACCATGTTTGTCCTGTTTCTGTCGATGTTTGCCTACCAGGCAGCCCATGAGGATTTTCTCGGCAGAAAAACCCCGGAAGTTATTGGCGGCGATACTACCGAGGCCCTGCAGACTCTGGATTCAAGTGGCGCCTCCTTTCCCTTTGCACCAATTTCCCCTGGCCTGCCTCTTATCACCGGAGGAACCATTAAAAAAGTTGAAAAGGTAGCAGTTGAATCGGTTGATCGTGAAGCCGTTTCCCAGACCACACCTTCCTCGCCACCAAGGCCGGAGTTAACAGAAGAACCGGTAGCGACAACACTTCCCCCATCCTCCACCGCCCTCATGCAGGAGGAAGAGCAACACGACAACGTTGACTCGGACGCCACTCCACCAATAAATGATACGCTAACAGAAAGCGCTGCCGCGCCACCGCCCTTGCCGGTAGTAACCGAACAAGCTAGCCGGCCCGACCCGCCCACAATTACCGAACCGACCGCAAAAGCAGCTGATAAATTTCAGGAAATCTACACTCTCAGCCAGGACGCACTAAAAGACAACAGCCTCGATAAGTTTGCCGCAATCGATATTATTCCAGATAAGACCATGCGCATAATTCTCACCGGTGATCTGCTGTTTAGCGTTGGTGAAAGTGAGCTGTCCGGGCAGGCCAGAAAATCCCTGCAGCAAGTGGTTGAAGTTATGCAGCACACGCCCTATATGGTTAACGTCGTCGGTCACACCGACAATCTCCCAATGCGCTCAAACCGATTCAAGAGCAACTGGGAACTCTCCGTGGCCCGGGCCAGTACCGTCGCCCGGTTTCTTATAGATGAAATGGGCATGAATCCTAACCAATTTGTGGTCAGCGGCTATTCATCCTATCGACCGATTGAACCGAACACCACCGCTGAAAACCGCGCCAAAAATCGTCGAGTAGAAATTATAATCTCGAAAAGACTGCCTAATCCACAGCCCGCGACAGAACATAATCTGCAATAACTGCAACATAGATTTTTATGAAAAATAAAAACCTGATTGGACTCATCTTATGCGGCGGCCTGTTTGTCGTCGGTTTTATAATAAACGGCAATGTCAGTCTCTACTTCAATATTTCCGGACTGCTGATTGTCATTGGCGGGACATGTGCTGCTGCTCTTATCAGTTTCAGGATGGAGCAACTGCACATTGTGACCAAGGTCCTGAGCGCTGCATATCGAAAACCAATTATGAAAGAGACGGAGATTATCAACATCCTCATTGATTTATCAATTCGTTCCCGGATGGAGGGAATCCTGTCACTGCAGAACAAAGAAAATGAGACGACTATACTGTTTCTCAGAAGAGCCCTGGGCTGTATGATTGATGGGTATAAAATTGACCAGATCCGCGATATTCTCAATACCGAGATGTATTTTTTCCGTCTGCGAAGAGAAGATTCAGAACGGGTTTTGCGGGCAATAGCCGATTATTTTCCGGCTTTTGGCATTGTCGGTTCGGTTGTCGGCCTGATCACCATGATTGGCGGCATTGGCGACACCTCGATCATTCTGCAAGCTATTCCCATTGCCCTGACCTCAACTCTCTACGGCCTTATCCTGTCTAATTTTTTCTTTCTGCCGTTTGCATCAAACGTCAAGGAGCGGACCAATCAGGAACTTTTATTACAGAAAATCATTATGGAGGGGGTTATCTCGATCAACTCTGAGTTGAATCCGGTTATCTTGAAGACCAAACTCGAATCTTTTCTCACTCCATCGGATCGGCAAATAGAGCTCGTTTCCTATGCCAAGATCAAAGAACGCTTTAATATCGAAAAAGAGCAGCAAAGGGAGAAGGACAAGGAACATCCTGACAACGAGGCGGCGTCTAAGATTTAGCCGGAGAAGCGTTTACCGTAGCATTATCCATCCGAACAAATCCTTCTAGCAACAGCCGCTCAATGCGGTCGTTGAGCAGAATCTCTTCCTCTGCCGGAAACTGATCGGCATAAAAATAGAACCAGCCTTTTTTCCAGGAGAGCGTCGCAAAAAAAGCTTCTCGTGCTTGTTTCTTGAGCATCGTGGCAAGGCTCTCAAAATCGATGAATCCCCTCCCCACCAGAATTTCGCCCAGCCTCCGGTTTCCTTCATGTCGGGCATGAATATCCAGGCAATGCGCCAGTTGCTCCGGGGTTATAAGACGGGAATCAAGGAGCAGACTGCCTATTTTTTTCTGATTAACACCCAAGGCACCGAAAATTAGCATTCCCTTGCGAAAAAAGAAACTGGCATTGTTATCGTCACCGATAATACGTAATTCCCCGGATGCGGAAGAATAATCAAAAAACTGGAAAATCGTGTTCAATTCAATAATGGCAAGATTGCCCTGAAGTGCCACTTCGGGGTTGTGGTCGGCATCTGTTTTCATCAACAATCGTTTTCTCTCTATCTTTTGTCTGGGCTTGGGAAATGCACCAAAAAAATCTATCAGCCGGTTATCGTTTTCATCAAGACTTATAAAAATGCTACCTCACAGACTACAAAACAACAAGCAATTTAATAGTATGGCAAAAGACCCAGGCAGGGTATGATGATGAATGAATTGATCGCTTAGACATTGCCGAATAGCACCTCTGCCGACCCCGGGAGATCCTTTATATAAAATTCATAAATAATCGTATTTACAATAAATAGTCATCACGC
Organism: uncultured delta proteobacterium; assembly: GCA_963796255.1. GTDB lineage: Bacteria > Desulfobacterota > Desulfobulbia > Desulfobulbales > Desulfocapsaceae > Desulforhopalus_A. The sequence continues at coordinate 18,542 of CAWCLE010000004.1, forward strand.
TGCGGACTAAAAAATTGCAGTGCAAAATGGTTTTATCTATGCTAATAAATTGTCTGTCGCGCTGCATTGATAAATTTTCTCATAAAGTTTCTCAAGGAAAATTTCCGTGAAATTTATAATACCCCGGTATTGGCTGGCTTTAGCTCTCTGCTTGCTTAGCGCCTGTGCTCCGGTCACCATGAAACAGTTGGAAAAAGACGGGGGAGTAATCCTTAGCAAACCACAGTTGCAGGAAATATTCACAGATCATACGCTGCATCTTGAATCGATCGATCTGGATGCTCAGGTCCACTATCTGCCGGATGGTCATCTTAACGCCACTAGTTTGCAGGGAGAAAAAGATACCGGTAAATGGTCCATTTCAGCCGATGACGAACTATGCATGAAATTTGATCACTGGTACTATGGAGATGTCAAGTGCTACAAGCTGTTTCGTGAAAAAGACAGCTACGTCTTTTTTACTGCCAACGGTGCACGCTCCTACACGGCAACTACTGAAACAAAAAGAAATATCGCAGCAACAAGCCCCGCATCCGATGCGAGCACCAGTAGGATTGTTGAGCAAAACGACTCCCCGGCCGCACCTCTCAGCCAAGAGGACAAAGCTCACAATCTGGTGAGCCTTGCTCGCAATTGCCCCGACTGCGATTTAGCCGGGGCTGACCTGGTCAATGCTCAGCTGGTTACGGCAAACCTGGCCGGGGCCAATCTGTCGGGTGCAGATCTTCGTTCAGCCAATCTTCGCCGAGCCAACCTGGCTGGGGCAAATCTTCACGGTGCAAAACTGATGGGAACCAATCTGGCCGGGGCGAACCTTACTAACGCCGATCTCACCGACGCCGATCTCACCGGCAGTAATCTGATCCGGGCCAATGTCACCGGCGCGAAACTGAGCGGGGCTGTTCTTTCCGACGCCCATCTCGAAAGCATAGAAGGATTTAAGGAATAATTATGAGTGCAGGTTTTACCCATCTCCACGTTCATTCTCAGTACAGTCTCCTCGACGGTGCCATCCGCATTGCCGATCTATTAGAAAAATGCAAAGAATATGATATGGACAGCGTGGCCCTGACCGATCATGGAGCCATGTTTGGTGCCCTGGAATTTTATTCCAAGGCTAAAAAAGCCGGCATAAAACCAATAGTCGGCTGCGAACTCTATGTTGCTCCGGGCGATATGCGGGTTAAAAAGATAGTCGACGGAACCATCGCCTATCATATTATCCTTCTGGCCATGAATCATACCGGTTACCAGAACCTGATGAAAATGGCCAGTATCGCTCAGTTTGAAGGATTCTATTATAAACCGAGAATCGATATGGAGCTACTGCGGGAAAACAATGCCGGCATCATTGCCATGACCGCATGCCTGCATGGACAAATCCCCCATCTGATCGGTAAAAAAAATATGCCGGAAGCCGAGAAAAAGGCCCGTGAGTTATATGAAATATTCGGCGACCGCCTCTATTTTGAAATTCAAGAAAATGGCATCCCTGAACAACAGCCGGTTAATGATGGCCTCAAGGAATTGGGGAAAAAAATGGGCATCAAGCTGGTTGCCACCAACGACTGCCACTACCTCAACCGCGAGGAGGCACATGCCCATGAATTGTTGCTGTGCATCCAGACCGGAAAGACGATCAACGATCCCAAACGATTCAAGTTTGCCACCGATGAGTTTTACTTCAAATCCCCCGAGGTAATGAAAAAAAGCTTCAGCCACTGCCCCGAATCGATCGCCACCACCCAGGAGATTGCCGACCGCTGTAATCTGGAGATCAACTTTGGCGACTATTATTTTCCTAACTTCCCGATACCCGAAGGGGAAACGCTTGATTCGATGTTCAAGAACGCCTGTTGGGAAGGGCTTAAAGATCGATTCAACGATATGCGTAAAGCCGGAACCTTCAATGCTGAAGTAGAAAAAATTTACACTGAACGACTGGCAATGGAAATCGATGTCATCAGTACCATGGGCTTTCCGGCCTATTTTCTGATTGTCGCCGATTTTATCACCTGGGCCAAGAAGCAGCAGATTCCAGTCGGACCCGGACGAGGATCCGGGGCCGGAAGTCTTGCCGCCTACAGCATGCAGATCACCAATATCGATCCTCTCCCTTACGGGCTTATCTTTGAGCGTTTTCTGAATATCGAACGAAAATCAATGCCGGACTTCGATATTGATTTCTGCCAGGAACGGCGTGGGGAAGTTATCGATTATGTGCGTCGGAAATACGGTGGCGCCGATCATGTGGCCCAGATTGTCACCTATGGTTCAATGAAGGCCCGCGGTGCTATTCGCGACGTAGGCCGCGCCCTCGACATCCCTTTCGGCGAGGTTGATAAAGTCGCCAAGCTGGTTCCGGAAGCACTGAAGATGACCATCAAAAAAGCGATGGCCGATGAGCCGAAACTCCAGGAAGCAGCCGATCACGATCCCCGGATTGCCGAGTTACTTTCGGTATCAAAGACACTCGAGGGACTGGCCAGGCACACCTCTACCCATGCAGCCGGCGTAGTCGTTTCGCCCGGGCCGATGACCCAGTATCTGCCTACCTGCCGAGGAAGCAACGAAGAGACCCTGACCCAGTATGATATGAAACACACCGAGATGACCGGGCTGATCAAATTCGACTTCCTCGGTTTGAAAACTCTGACGGTCATTGATAAGGCGCTCAAACATATCAAAAAAGATATCGGCATCGACTTGGACATCGATACCATCCCCATGGATGATGCCAAGACCTTTGCGCTATTGTGCAGTGGCGATGCCCAGGGAGTTTTCCAGCTGGAGAGTTCCGGCATGCGCGAGCTGCTGGTCAAACTGGCACCGGAACAGTTCAGTGATCTTATTGCCCTCGTCGCCCTTTATCGGCCCGGTCCGCTTGATTCGGGCATGGTCGATGACTTTGTCGAGACCAAGCATCGCCGAAGACCGGCCAACTATCCACTGCCGGAGATCAAACATGTTCTGGAAGAAACCTATGGGGTCATCGTTTATCAGGAACAGGTGATGAAAATCGCCAATATCCTGGCCAGCTATTCTCTTGGCGATGCCGATATCCTGCGCCGGGCAATGGGTAAAAAAATCGCCGAAGTAATGAATGCGGAGAAGGTCAAATTCATGGCAGGTGCTCTGAAAAACGGGCATCCACAAGATAAAGCGGAATATATTTTTGATCTTATGGCCAAGTTTGCCGGCTATGGCTTCAATAAATCCCATTCCGCGGCATATGCCCTGGTCGCCTACCAGACCGCCTACCTCAAGGCGCATTATATGCCTCAGTTCATGGCCGCCCTGCTATCCTGCGATATGAACAATACCGACAAGGTCGTTCTCTATATAAATGAATGTAAAGAACATTCTATCGAGGTTTTGCCGCCGGATATCAATGAAAGCATCAAGGACTTCAGCGTTATTGACGATAGAATCCGCTTTGGTCTGGCAGCGGTGAAGAACGTCGGGGAATCGGCTCTTGACTCAGTCATTGAAGAGCGCGAAAAAAACGGTAAGTTCACCACGCTTGGAGATTTTTGCAACCGTGTCGATTCAAGGCGCGTCAACAGCAGGGTTATTGAAAGTCTAATCAAATCGGGCTCCTTTGACTCGCTTGGTTTTAAACGAGCGCAATATTTTGCGGTGCTCGACCAGGCAATGGAGCAGGCCAAGGCCGTGCAGCGCGATCTGCAGAGCGGCCAGATGTCACTTTTTTCTATCGCTCCAGAGACCAATAATCAAGCCGGCACTTCGGCTATTCCTATGCCTGACATCCCCGAATGGGAGGAAAGAAAAAGACTGGCCCATGAAAAAGAAACGGTTGGTTTCTATATAACGGGCCATCCGCTCGATGTCGCCATTCACGATATCAACACCGTCACCGACTGCACTATCCAGAATTTGGCGGAATGGGGAGACGATCAGCCGGTTCGCATAGGTGGGCTTATTCGTACCTGCAAAAAGCTGAAAAGCAAGAAAGGCGACCCCATGGCTTTTCTTACCCTGGAAGATCTTTATGAATCTGTGGAAGTGGTGGTTTTTCCTGACACCTATGCCCGATGTGAGGAGATTCTCAGCTCAACCGATCCGATTATTGTCCAGGGAACAGTGCAAAAGGATGAAAGGGGGCCGAAGATCATCGCCGATTCCATCGATTCTCTCCAGGAGGCGAGAGAAAAGTACACCGAATCGGCCAAAATAACGTTGGCAACGGATAAACTCTCGCGACAGCAGATGGAGAAGGTCAAGAAAGTGCTGTATCAGTTTCACGGTTCCTGTCCGATCCTGCTGACCCTGCATTTTCCAGGACGGGGGGAAGTCGATATCGAAGTCCTCAAGGATCTTACTATCCTCCCTTGCCGCATGCTCACCGATCAGGTGGAGGAAATCCTCAAGTACAAAGCAGTCACATTTTCAAAAAAACCGATTTCTTTGAGCCCCAGAAAAAAACGTTGGGACAACGGTAACGGTAACGGTCGACCCAACTGAGAGGTTATTCAAAGCAGAGACCGCATTCAGGACAAGCCCCCACCGTTGGTGAAAACCGGCAACCACAGGCCGGACAGACGGTCTCTGCATCGAGAGGGTTAAACACGGCCTGGGCATTGCTCAGATCATAGGTATTAAGCGCCGTACTCCTGATAAATTCCCTGCTCAAAACATCGGCGGCCATGACTGTATCGGATTTTTTGATCTGGAGATACAGTTCAGGGCCACAGCACCCCTTGGCGCAGCCATCTGCATCGCCGGCCAGAAGAGCAGGTATTCGCTCCGCCGCAAGAAGTTTGCGTAATGCTTTCATATCCTTTAGCGGTCCTTTACGAATATTGACCAGCTCATCTTCCGGCGAGATATCCATCGAACGTTCGCCAAATGCCTGCTGCGCCGCCTGCGCCCCGGCCAGCTTCTCGGTGCCGCTGATCAGGGCGATATCACAAACCGCACAGGTGTCGATATCCGCTCGAAATTCATCACCGCAGCAAGGGCAATAGTTCATCTCCCTGTCGATGCCATGAAAAATGGCTGCCCGGTCAATGACTGCCTGATTATTTTTCCCGGACTTTTTACCAAAAAATTTCAGAAACATGCACTCTTCTCCCTGAATAGCGATTGCGGCTACAGAATATATCGGCTGAGGTCCTGATCTTTGACTATTTCGGACAGCCTTTCCTTGACGTAGGCAGCACTGACTACAAAGGTTTCATCGGTCCGATCCGTGGCATCAAAAGAAAGGACATCAAGGACCCGCTCCATAATCGTATGCAGACGCCGCGCACCGATTTCCTCCGTCCGCTCATTGACCTCTACCGCAATCGCGGCTATCTCTTCAATGGCGTCTTCCTCAAAGACCAGATCAATCCCTTCTGTCTTCATCAGCGCAATATATTGCTTGATCAGGGCATTCTCCGGCTCGGTCAGAATTCGCACAAACTCATCTTTGCCCAGCGAGTGCAGTTCAACCCGAATGGGAAAACGACCCTGCAGTTCGGGGATAAGATCCGACGGTTTGCTCATATGAAAAGCGCCGCTGGCGATAAATAGAATATGATCGGTCTTGACCATGCCGTGCTTGGTAGTGACCGTTGCCCCTTCGACTATCGGCAGAAGATCGCGTTGCACGCCCTCGCGGGAGACCTCGGGACCATGGCTGCCGCCCCCGCCGCGGGAAGCCACTTTATCGATTTCATCGAGGAAGATAATCCCGGATTCTTCAGTACGTTTGAGTGCCTCCTTGATAACATTGTCCATGTCGATCAGCTTTTCCATCTCTTCTTTTTTGGTAGCATCCAGAGCTTCGGGCACCTTCATCTTGCGCTGTTTCTTTTTTCTTGGGAAAAGTTTACTGAAGGCATCCTGCAGATTGGACTGCATATCTTCCATGCCGGAAGTGGTCATAATCTCAACCATGGGCATCGATTTAGATTCACTTATGGAAACTTCCAGTTCACGATCATCAAGGCGGCCGTCACGCAGCATCTGGCGAAATTTTTCCCTGGTCGAGTTTTCTTCCGGATTCTCTTTACGCATCGGCAGATCGGGATTGGCAATTGTGAAGGAATGGGCGTCTTCCGGGCCAAGAGCGGATGCGGTGTTTGGTCCGGGAGGCAGCAGAATATCGAGGATTTTATCTTCCGCGTTGGCTTCGGCTACTCCTTCGATGCGGTGTTTTTCTTCTTCCTTGACCATATTGACCGCCAGATCAACAAGATCCCGAACCATCGATTCAACATCCCGACCGACATAGCCGACCTCAGTATATTTTGAAGCCTCTACCTTAATAAACGGCGATTGGGCCAGAGCGGCAAGGCGGCGGGCGATTTCGGTTTTACCGACGCCGGTCGGCCCGATCATGATAATATTTTTAGGCGCTATTTCTTCGCGCAAAGGCGACGGCACCTGCCTGCGCCGCCAGCGGTTGCGCAGGGCAATAGCCACCGATCGTTTCGCTTCCGACTGCCCTACTATATATTTATCCAGTTCAATAAGAATTTCTTTCGGGGTAAGCGACTGATTAGAGATCATATTGTTTCAACGATGATTGAATTATTAGTAAAGACACAGATATTGGCGGCTATTTCCATAGCGGCACGACAAATTGACTCGGCATCGAGTTCACTGTGAGCAACCAGGGCAAGGGCCGCTGCCTGGGCATATGGACCACCGGAACCAATCGCCAGAATCCCCTGATCGGCCTCGATGACATCGCCGTTACCGGAGAGGAGCAGAGAATGGTCGGCATCGACGGCAATCAGCATAGCCTCCAGCCTGCGTAAAAATTTATCGGTCCGCCATTCCTTGGCCAGTTCAACTGAGGCGCGCATAAGGTTGCCGTTATACTGCTCCAGTTTCTGCTCCAGCTTATCGTAAAGAGTAAAGGCGTCGGCCGTTGCGCCGGCAAAGCCGGTAATGACCTTATCATGATACAATCGCCGAACTTTGCGGGCCTGATGTTTCATTACAGTATTGCCGAGCGAAACCTGCCCGTCTCCGGCTAAGGCGACTTTCCCCTTATGGCGTACGGCGAGTATTGTTGTTGATCGTATCTTCATTGGCACTCTTTTTTATATACTTTTGGTAGTTTCCAGAGTGACGGTGCTGCTAGGTGTCATCCTGCTTGATATCTTCGATGGATAAAGGATGGGATTTGTCGTATACCGCAGACAGATGATCCAGAGTTAGATGGGTGTAGCGTTGCGTTGTCGACAGACTGACATGCCCCAGCAACTCCTGGACAGATCGAAGGTCAGCACCCATTTCCAGCAAATGGGTGGCAAACGAGTGACGCAGGGCATGTGGGGTAACAATCTGAGTAATCCCGGCCCGTTCCCCATACGTCTTGACCAATCGTTCGACACTGCGTGTCGTCAGACGACTGCCTCTGCCATTGAGGAACAGCGCATTTTTTTCAACTGTCCTGCCCCTTTTCGCCCGCTGCTCTATGAGTTGTAAGCGTTGCGGCAGCCAGCTGCGCACCGCCTCAAGAGCGGGACGACCGACCGGCACCAACCTCTCCTTATTTCCTTTGCCCCGTACCGTAAGCACTTCCTCGGTGAAATCAAGATCGGCAAGGTTGCCTGACACCAGCTCGGAAACCCTCATCCCGGTGGAATAGAGTAACTCAAGCATTGCCCGGTCTCTCGCGCAGTACGTGTCTTTTGCTCCCGGCGCCTCCAGCAGGGCAAAGGTCTCATCAACAGTCAGAAAGACCGGAATAAACCGCCCTATCTTGGGTCCGATAACCCCGGCCAGCGGATCGCCCTCCACCAGTTTATAGCGTTTCCCATACCGGAAAAATGATCGCAGCGCCGATATTTTCCGAGCCACTGTCGCCGCACTGTTGCGCCCGTGCAGACTGACAATAAATTTTCGTACCTGACCGGAGGTAATTTCATCAGGCGGCGTAGTTAGGCCGGTTTTATTCCGGTCGCCCTGGGCATGGATATACGTGCTGAATTCATACAAATCCCGTTGATATCCACTGACGGTATGTTCGGAATATCCTTTTTCCGTCGCCAGCCATCTTGTAAACATTGCAATAGTCTTTATCATTTCGTCTCAGTTGATCTTCATCGTCGAGCTGACTGATTCATCTGCCAAAATTTTATATATTTTGCACTCGACTTCATGGTGGGTACGGAATATATACTATGTTCTTTGTTGTTTTGATTTTGCTCACGCGTCGCTGTTTCGAGAACCACAATAGTTCTAGCCCGAAAGACACAGCGAGGCAACCTTCTTTTACTTTGCAAAGGGCGGTGAATTATGGCTAAAAAAACCTTCGAGGCATCCCTCGCTCGTCTCGAGCAAATCACCGAAGAACTTGAAGACGGCGAGTTGAGCCTGGAAAACAGCTTGAAAAAATTTGACGAAGGCATAAAGCTAGCCGGCTTTTGCACGGAGCAGTTGTCGGAAGCCCGGGCAAAAGTCGAATTATTACTTGAAAAGGACGGCAAGCTTGAAGCGCTTCCGTTTGACGGACAAGAAATTGGACATCAAGATCTATCTGAGTGACAAGCAAAAACTTGTCGAACAAACGCTTGAAAAATTCATGCTGCAGGCGGTTGGTCCCTTTGCTCACCACATTGAGGCCATGCGCTACAGTGTTTTTGTCGGCGGCAAACGGATTCGCCCCATTCTCTGTCTTGCTGCAGGAGAAGCGGTTAAAAAGTCGACTGCTACCGAAAAAAAATTATTGCCGGTTGCCTGCGCACTCGAGTGCATTCATACGTACTCGCTTATTCACGATGATCTGCCGGCGATGGACGATGATGCGCTGCGTCGAGGAAAACCGACCAATCATACTCTCTTTGGTGAGGCCGGAGCAATTCTTGCCGGAGACAGCTTACTGACCTGGGCATTTGATCTGTTGAGCAGTCCCCAGGGCAATGACTTGACCCCACCCCGACAGCTGCAGATAATTCATCTTATCGCCCGGGCGGCAGGTCCGCAGGGTATGGTCGGCGGGCAGGCCCTGGACATCGCCAGCAGAAAACACCGAGTTTCCCTTTACAACCCTGCAGACCATCCATAAGAACAAGACGGGAGCTCTTATCACCTGCGCCGTCCATGCCGGAGCGATTGGTGCCGGCGCGGATGCCGAACAAACAAAACAACTTATCGCCTATGGTGACAACATCGGCCTGGCTTTTCAGATCGTCGATGACCTGCTCAATGTCACCGCAACTACCGAACAACTCGGCAAAGCGGCTGGTTCGGACGCCAGCCGCGGCAAGGCAACATATCCCGCTTTTTTCGGCATTGAAGAAACCCGGGCCAGGGCCAAAGAAGCTGTTGCCGGTGCCATCAATGCCCTTGCCGATTTCGACCGCCATGCCGACCCGCTCCGCGCCCTGGCGGAATATGTCTATACCAGAACTAATTGAGTGGTGAAGCAAATTCGAGTTAACTAATTATGTCAATACTCCAACCAACAATAGCAACCACCTTGCTCGAAAGGATCCAGTCTCCTGCCGATATTCGCAAGCTTTCTTTCGCGGAGATGAAAACCCTGGCTAAAGATATCCGCGACAATATTCTTCAAGTCGTCTCCCAAACCGGAGGTCACCTGGCGCCAAGCCTTGGAGTGGTGGAACTCACCATAGCCCTGCATTATGTCTTCAACACCCCCGACGACAAACTTATCTGGGACGTGGGACACCAATCATACGCCCATAAGTTGCTGACCGGCAGGCGGGAACAGTTTGCCACCCTCCGCCAGTATAAGGGGATGAGCGGCTTTCCGAAATGCAAGGAAAGTCCCTACGATGCGTTTGAAACCGGACATAGCTCGACTTCCATTTCTGCCGCCTTGGGAATAACCTTGGCCAAAACATTGCAAAAAGATGCTCATCGGGCAATTGCCGTTATCGGCGATGGATCGATGACTGCAGGCCTGGCCTTTGAGGCCTTGAACCATGCCGGGCACCTCAATAAAGACTTGGTGGTTATCCTCAACGACAATGAGATGTCAATTTCTCCCAACGTCGGCGCCCTGTCCAGTTTTCTCAGTCGCAAACTCACCGGCAGAACGATGTCCCGAGTGAAGGCCCACCTGGTCGAAAAGCTGCAAATCTCCGACGTCGGTGAGAATATTCTTAATATCCTGCGCAAAAGTGAAGAGAGCTTTAAAAGTTTTTTTACACCAGGCATGCTCTTTGAGGCCTTTAAGTTTGATTATGTGGGTCCTATCGACGGTCATAACCTGGAAGATCTGATTGAGACGCTGGAAACGGTCCGCGATACAGAACATGGTCCGGTGCTGATACATGTCCTGACTAAAAAAGGCAAAGGCTACGAGCCGGCCGAAAAAAATCCGGATATCTTTCATGGTATCGGCCCTTTTGATATTGTCAGTGGTAAACCTCAAGCCGCCAAGGGAGCGGTAAGCTATACCAAGGTGTTTGGCGATACTATTGCCGATCTTGCCGCAAAAGATGATAAGATTGTCGCCATCTCGGCAGCCATGGTATCGGGGACCGGACTGAAAAGATTTGCCACCGAATATCCGCAGCGCTTTTTTGATGTCGGCATCGCCGAGCAGCATGCGGTGACCTTTGCCGCCGGTCTGGCAGTCGAGGGATTACGGCCGGTAGTGGCTATTTATTCCACTTTTTTTCAGCGTGCTCTGGACCAGATAATCCACGACATCTGCATCCCCAGTCTGCCGATAACTCTGGCCATTGACCGAGCTGGAGTCGTTGGTGACGATGGCCCTACCCATCATGGGGTTTTTGATATATCGTTTCTGCGGTTTATCCCCAATATTGTCATCATGTCACCAAAAGACGAAGAAGAGCTGCAGCATATGCTCTATACCTCCATCTACCATAAGGGTCCGTCGGTGATCAGGTATCCCAGGGGGCAAGGATATGACGTAGGACTGGCAACTGTGCTACATGCCCTTGATATAGGCAAGGGCGAATTGCTAGTAAAAGGCAGTGACGTACTGCTGCTGCCGATCGGCAATAGAGTATATCCTGCTCTCGAGGCAGCCAGAGGCTTGGAAAAAGTCGGCATCAGCGCGGCGGTCATCAATCCCCGCTTCATCAAACCACTCGATGCTGAACTGATCTGTCAGTGGGCGGCGCAGACCAAACGAGTGGTGACCGTTGAAGACAATGCCCGGCAGGGAGGTTTCGGCAGTTCCATTCTGGAACTTTTCAGTCGTCGAAAACTATACTCGATCCAGACTTGCCTGCTCGGCCATCCAGACCATTTTGTCGAACACGGCCCACAACAAACACTTTGGAAAGACAGCTTTATCGACACTCCGGCAATCATCCGGGCGGCCATAAAACTGCTGGGTAGACCAGAGTAAAATTCAGTTACTGGTAATATTTTTTATACCACTCAACAAACTTGCCGATGCCATAAGTAAGAGTGGTAGACGGTTTATAAGCAAAATCGTGCACCAGATCATCAACATTGGCAAAGGTGGCCGGCACATCTCCTGGTTGCATAGGCAGAAAATTTTTTTCAGCTTTTCGGCCCAGACACTCTTCCAGCACTTCGATATAACGCAACAGTTTTTCCTTATTGTTGTTGCCGATATTATACACCCGGTATGGACAATATGATGTGGCTGGATCGGGGGTATCACCATTCCAGGCTGGGGCGCTTTCCGGCACCCGCTGGATAACTCGACAAACGCCTTCAACAATGTCGTCGATATACGTAAAATCCCGTTCCATTTTGCCGTTATTAAAAACATCGATTGGCCGATTTTCCATGATCGCCCGGGTAAACAGAAAGAGCGCCATATCCGGTCTCCCCCATGGGCCATAGACGGTGAAAAAACGCAAACCTGTAGTCGGCAGATTAAAGAGATGACTATAAGTATGGGCCATTAATTCATTGGCCTTTTTTGATGCGGCATAGAGAGACACCGGATGATCAACATTGTCATGCACGGAAAACGGCATTTTCGTATTAGCGCCATAAACAGAACTGGAAGAGGCGTACACCAGATGCTTTACCCCGGAATGCCTGCAGCCTTCAAGGATATTGACAAAACCGACGATATTGGTGTCCACATAGGAGTGGGGGTTAATCAGCGAATAGCGAACTCCAGCCTGAGCGGCGAGATTGACTACCGCATCGAAACGGTATGCGGTAAACAGGGTCTCAACCGCCTTTCTGTCGGCAAGCTCGATATCCACATGGGTAAAACCAGGGCCTTCAGCAAGAGCCGCCATACGATCTCTTTTTAATTGTGGATCGTAATAATCATTGAGATTATCCAGGCCAACGACTTCCGCCCCGCCGGCTATCAATTTTTGACTTAAATGTGCCCCGATAAACCCGGCAGCCCCGGTAATTAATATTTTTTTCATCTTCATTGCAGTGCTTGAAAAGTAAGGCAAGAGAAAATATCCCCATCAATCATCGAAATCTCCCTGCGGTCCGGCGTCGACATCCAGAGATTTAGCCCGTTCAATAATCAGCTCCCTGGTCCAGTCTTGCTGTTTTTCCAGCTGCTTACCTTTGGCTCCGAGATCATAGGAACCGGCCTTGAGAAGCAACTCTTTGGCGAGAGTTGCCGTTCCTTCGGCATTGAACACTTTGGTCAGAATAGTGTAAACGAACTCTTCCACTGCCTTGCTCATGCGCTCACGAACCGCACGCTGCTGCGCCAGCAGCAGATTTTCAAAAGGCAGATTAAGATTTTTATAGTTGCCGCCTTTCCAGCCTTTATCAGCGGCATATTTGGTCATCCGCTGCCACATTTCTGCCGAGACACCCTGCCCGGAAAGTTTGACGAAATTGCCATCACTGTCCAGGATAGCATTGCCGTAATCATTGACCTCTACCCCCCATGAAACCATCTGCAGGGCGGTGGCGACATTGGCCTTGGTGGTACGAGTTCCTGCGACAATCGCTCTTAGTTTATCGGAATTATTTCCCGAGGTGCCATGCTGCGCCCCGGAGACACCGTATTTTTCGAGGGCCTGGTGGATTTTGGCAGTCAACTCTACCTGAATCCCCTGGCCGCTTGCCTCCAAACCGTGGGTAGAACCATTATTTAAGGCAATCCAATCGGCAAAAATACCGTGTGCATTCAAGCCTTTGATAAGAAACGAAGCATCATCGACGGTAGAAAGCCCCTGTTCACCTTTGATCTCCCCCACTTCCGTTTCCAGCCCGGCCCACCGAGGAATGCAGGGATTGAGCTCGATGTTGGCCAGCAGATTTTTATCATCGGGCATATGCGAGGCGTCGACCGCGATGGAAGTGATCCCCGCATCAAACATCGATGGAATTTCCATTTTGGCAAAAGCTATATCCTCTTCACTTTTTATACCGTAGTGATCGGCATGAATAGCCACCGGAATAGTAATGCCCATCTCATTACAGATACTGTCCACCTGCAGGGCAAGATTATAAAAATTGGTCGGGCAGTAATTTGCCTCGGAGCGGGCTATTTCAATAAGCAGGGTAGCATCAGCACGCTGCGCAGCCATCAGGGCACCGCGGATAATAAAACTATTGCGGCCGTTGGCAGCGATAGTCATGGCCTTGCCTTTTTTCACCAGCGCCTGATCAACAACTTTACCGCTGACGATCAGGGCCTGGGAATGAGGAAAACGCTGCGTAATATTTGGTGGTCTGCCGATCTGTATTAATTTTGCAAATTCTGCATCCTTACCCATAGAATACCTCCATAAGTTTTTTCCATTAATTTTTTGCTGTTAACATTACCTGATACAAGAGATAATGTGCGCAAAACCTATCGCAAAACACCATTAAGTAATAATGCAAGAACCTGAAAAAATCCAGTGAGGATATGCTTTTATTCTCACTGGTTCTCCGGGGGCGACGCTGGATCGCCAAATCCGGAAAAACCCTTTCTACCGAATGCCCACACCGCCAGAACACTGATTTCATAGAGCACCATGAGTGGAACGCCCATCATCAGCTGATTGACCACATCGGGGGTCGGGGTTAATATAGCGGCGATAATGAAATTGATCAGTATGGCATATTTTCTGTTCCGCTTCAGAAAACCAACATCAATCAATCCAACTTTTGCCAGAAACACCATGAATATAGGCATCTCAAAAATAGCCCCAAAGGCAAGCAAAAGCCTGGTCGCGAGAGAAAAATACTCACTCACCGCCGGCATGGAGGTCAAGAATTCGTTGTTATAACCGACCAGAAATTTGAAAGCAGGCGGAAAGACGACGAGATAGCCAAAAGCCGCGCCGCCGATAAAGCACAAGGAGGAAAGGATGGAAAACGGCACAACCACGCGTTTTTCATGGCTGAAAAGACCCGGTGCGACAAATCGCCAGAGCTGCGAAAAAATGACCGGGCAAGCCAGCAATATGCCACAGACCAGCGCGAGCTTTAGATAAAAAAAAACCCTTCCTGGTAGGAGGTAAAAATAAGCGACGTCCCCTGCGGCAACACTTCAGTCAACGGTTTAAAAAACCAGGTTCCGATGGGTCGAATGACGGTATAAGACAGACAAAATCCAATAAAGACGGCAACAAACGAGACAATCAGGCAGGAGCGTAATTCCCTGAGGTGTTCGGTCAGTGCCTGACTCTGAAAACTTTCGCTATCATCTTGGGGAAGCATGTGGCATATATCCTGAAAATAGACTTTAAAACACCAGTTACAGTATGTAGCTTGATTACCATCTGCGATTCAATTTGGCAAGATGGGCCCGCCACAATTATAATGCATACCATCGAACCAGGAACAAACTGCGAGCCTGTATCGCTCTGGCATATCTATATCGTCTGCTGCCGGGATAACTCTTACTATACCGGCATCACAACTGATTTGAGACGCCGGCTTAAAGAGCACAATTCCGCCAAAAAGGGTGCAAAATATACCCGCACCCGCCAGCCTGTTGCACTGGTATACGCTGAGAAAGCGGCATCGAGATCGATTGCTACCAGGAGAGAAGAGCAGATTAAAAAGCTGCCTCTTGCCAGTAAAAGAGAGCTGATAAAAACCTGCCCTCCTGCCAATGTCTTATTGAAAACGGCTCAGCGGTAGAGCTGTTATGGAGTTGATCCCATGGGGCCCATGGGAACCAGCTAAACCTAAGATTTGCGATGGTTACGTAAAACTCTTCATCTATAAAAAGCCCGGATCTTCTCTGATGCCCCTTTAGTAAGCGCCAGCACCTTGCGCGCCTGCCCCTCGGATACGGTACCGGTGCCGCAGCTCGGCGTGATCAATGTCTGGTGGTATATCGTCTTTTCATCGATGCCGATTGCCTGCAATCGCCGGGACTGTTCAAACCATTTTTCAACCAGGGAATCGACTTCCTCAGTATCAATGAATTCAGGAGTTGTCGGCACGATACCGGTGGCAAGTATGCCGCCACGGGCAAAAAAATGAACCAGCTGCGCCGAGTATAAAACCAATTTGTCAAAATAGGAATAGGCGTCGTAACTGATTATATCGACCCCGGAATCAAAGAGGACCGGCCATTCAGTATTGGCACAGACATGCACGCCCGTCAACCCGTTCTCAGCCCGAACTGCCGCAAAAACCTCATGAAAACAGCTTATAATATCTTCATTGGTGATGGTGATAAAAGCTGATGAACCAAGCCCGGCCAATCCCGGTTCATCAAAAAACATGATTGGCTGGCCACCAACTTCCGCCATTTTTTTCGTCTGCCACCTCGCTTTTAAAGCCAGGTGCTTCACCGCGGCGTCACGCAGCTCATCATTATAAAAAATGGCCCGCCCCGCCTGATCAACCAGGCCGGTGCAAAAGGTGATCGGTCCGGTCGTCTGCCCTTTAAGACCAAGCAAGTGTTCCCGGCCTTTTTCGGCCGCTGCCAGAAAGGTGAAAAACCCTTTGGCAACTTCCTCGGACAGCTGAAACCGTGATCCGTCGAGATCTTTTTCACCTTCGGTAACCTGCAGATATTCTTCGTAGAAGGCCAGCAGCTCAGGGCCAAAACTGGCAGCCTCCGTATCAATATAGATTTTCCCGTTAACCGAGGTAAGACCAGGTAAGCCAGGGACAAACTGACGAATCATGCCCTCTTGCTGATAAACCGGCAACTGTGGCCAGATTGGAATTTGTGGCGTGTATTCAAATATTAATGCGGTTGCCTGCTCATGGTCTAGCAACGGGAGACTACCGATCAGAAGCGGCAGACAGTTTGGCATAAATTGCGGCATATTGTTAGAACCTTCGAAAAGTGAGATTTTATTTAGTCATGAGATACTGCACGCCTTGTTCCAAACCATCAAGAGACAATTCAAACATGGGAATAATGGACTGAATAACCTTGATGCTCTGGGTGTACGGCCAATAATTACTGGGAATGGGATTGAGCCAGATGGTTCTCGGGAAACATCCGGCAAGAAATCTGAGCTGTTCGATAGACGGTCTGCCGCTCCGCTCAAAAGCATAGATTGAACCGTCGGTGGCCATCAGTTCATAGGGCGCCATGCTGGCATCGCCAACGATAATCAACCTGGTCTCCGGATCAAGTTTAGTAAAATCAGCAATCTGCACCGCTCGCCGGTATCGGGCGGGATCCTCCCACAACAGATCGTAGATGGTGTTGTGAAAAAAATAGGTTTTTAAATCTTTGAATTGCGATTTGGCATAAGTGAACAGGGTCTGGACCAGTTCGACATGGGGCTCCATAGACCAGCCGCCATTGTCGATGGCCAGGATAATCTTTAACCGGTCAACGATGCCTCGCTCGAAGATCATTTCAATTTCTCCACCATTGCGCATCGTTTGATAAATGGTGGCATCGATATTGATTTGGTCTTTGGCTCCTTGCGGAACAAGATTGCGCAGCCTTTTAAGCGCTTCACCAATGGAACTCCTGGTCAACACTCCGTGGACTGAATAGTCTTTATAGCGCCGTTCGTTGGCAACCTTAATCGCTGATTTGTTTCTTGATGCACCGCCGACGCGCAAGCCACCTGGATGAATGCCTGAATGACCAACCGGAGAAGTACCACCGGTACCAATCCATTTGGAACCACCATCGTGCCGGCCCTTTTGATCCTGGAGCCGCTTCTTAAAATAATCCAGTAACTCCTCGGGAGTCATCTCCTGGAGTTTTTTTTCATCAATCCCTAAGGCATCGGCGAGAGATTTCGGATCTTTCAGCCACTCGTGCAGCATACTCCTTGCCAGCAGTTCCAGTGCCGCTTCATCCACATCGGGCAACTCCGCCCCGGAAAAGATATGGGCAAAGACCTGGTCGTAGAGATCAAAAAATTTCTCGCTCTTAACCAGGATCGTTCTGGCGGCAGTATACAGATCGTCTAAGGTATTGACCAGTCCATTGGCCATTGCCCGGTGCAGAGTGAGATACGAGGTCGGACTGACGGGAATGCCGACTTCTTTTAATTTATAAAAAAAATCTATAAACATTGGCTACCTGGTGTATCAGAAGAAACGCTTTTTGAGCAGATTGCCGGATGACCGCTGATAATCACCGCTTTTCTTGAATAAAACCCCAAGATAGGGAACCTCCTTTTTCAACCTCTCGCCATCGTGAAAATCTGGATCGACGGCCAGCGCGCGGATCCAGTTAATCAACTCCCGAGTGGCCGGTTTTTTTTCAATACCTTCGATTTCGCGTAAATTATAAAAGGTATGTATCGCATTTTCAGCCAGCTTTCGGTCAATATCAGGGAAATGTACCTCGATTATATTGCGCATCATCTTTGGATCGGGAAAAACGATATGATGAAAATTACAGCGCCCGAGAAAGGGGTCGGAGAGATCTTTTTTGGCATTGGAGGTGATTATTATTACCGGACGTTGTTCCGCCTGAATTGTTGCATCGGTTTCGATGATATCAAACTGCATCTGGTCGAGTACGTCGAGCATATCATCCTGAAACTCGGTCTCGGCCTTGTCGATCTCATCGATCAACAGAACACAGCGCCGGTCCGCGGTGAACGCCTGGCCGATTTTGCCCATCTTGATATATTCGTTGATATTACTGACATTTCTGGTGGAATCGCCAAACCGGCTATCATTTAAACGGGTCAGGGTATCGTATTGATACAAAGCTTCAATAAGCTTCATGTTCGATTTCACGTTTAAAATAATGAGCTCCATGCGCAGGGTCTCGGCGATGGCATGGGCGAGCATGGTTTTGCCGGTGCCGGGTTCTCCTTTCAGGAGCAAAGGCATTTCGAGCACCATGGAAATATTGACTATTTTGGCAAGTTCCTGATCCAGAACGTACCTGGCCGAACCGGTGAAGGTGTTCATATCTCTCCTCAAAGTTTTTCATTTTACCACCAGGGTCTTGCGCAGCGCAGAGAAACAAGACCAGGGTATATTATTCATATCCAGCCACAAATACCACTTCTATGCGTTAATTTCGACCTCCTCGCTGCTCTTCAAATATTTTCGCTTCTTATCAAACTATTATTGATAAAGAGGAGACAACTACTAGTAATCGTTACCCCGAATAAATTTTCCTGCCCTGTATCACTTAAATAATAAAGGATAGAGAGTATTGCGCGGCTTTTTTTTTACGCTCTCACTAAAAACTGCGATCAGGTGCCGGTTTTTTGACCATTCCATAGGCATTGACTTTTGATTTTCCTATTTGTAGATTCATTTTCTGGTGGAATTTTGCAAGTGGGTACCAAATGATAGACGACCAGTTAGTACTGCAAGTGTCGTTTTACTATCGCGTTTCACTTGACTGATCGGAGAACAATAAGAAAATGCCATATCAGCATGCACTCATAAGGATTACATCATATCAAAGTGTATATCTTCAACTGATAGTTGCATGCCACCTTCTCCGCCGGTTTTTTTCCCTAGCACTCCGTTTCATTGTATCTTCTATGCAAATTATTAATACCCGGAAAATAACATTTTTCGACCCCATGCCGCATTGCCGGTCGATTTCAAAAATATACCAAAAACTTCCAACGATTGATTTCTCATCGCTGCAGCGTTCTTCAATCCTTACTGCTTTTCCAGCAGGATAAAAAGAATGTATGCAGCATTATTGAGAGAATTTTCAAGTACTTGCGTAAAAATAACACTTTATTGTAACGATAACTATAACCTAACCCTGCCAGAAAAAATACGTTAAACAAGGAGGTTTATTGGACCGACCGCTGGCAAAAAATCATTCTCAAACCACAGTCGAATAGTGTTGGCGAGGCCTGGTATCGGTTCACCAACAATGCGTAACTGGATAGGAAAAAAGGAATAACTCAATGTCAGAAAGCACCATCAAAATCAAAGGAAAAAAGCAAAGCTCCTTTCTTGACAAGGTTAAGGAGATCATCCCGGACGGGGGAAACCTCAACCTTTGCCTCACTTGTGGAGCCTGCGCTTCAGGCTGCCCGGCTACGGGTCTCGCGGACATGGATCCCAGGAAATTCCTGCGCATGTGCGCCATGGGCATGGACAAGGAAGTGACCACCCATCCATGGGTATGGATGTGCACCATGTGTCAACGGTGCATCTATGTCTGTCCGATGAAAATCGATATTCCTCAGCTCGTCTTTAACGCCCGCGCCCAGTGGCCCCGCGAAGAACGGCCGTCCGGTATCATGAAGTCCTGTGACATGGCGCTCAGAAACGATTCCAACAGTGCTATGGGGACTGCTCCTGATGATTTCATCTTTGTCGTTGAAGATGTACTCGCAGAATATAAGGAGGCCCAACCTGAATTCGCGGACATGGAAGCCCCCATCGACAAAGACGGAGCCTTTTTCTTCGTCAATCAGAATTCACGGGAACCGGTCACCGAGCCGGATGAAATGGTTCCACTCTGGAAGATTCTCCACTTGGCCGGTGTCGACTGGACCTATGGCAGTAAAGGGTGGGCCGCGGAAAACTATTGCTTGTTTCTCGCCGACGATAAATGCTGGGAAAGGGTCACGAGGGTGTCGGCTAATCATGCCGATGAACTCGGGTGTAAGGTCTTTCTCAACACGGAGTGAGGCCACATAACATTCTCAGTCCGGGCCGGACTGAAAAAATTCAACATTGATCATAAATTCGAAGTAGCGTCCATCTATACCTATTATGCCAAATGGATCCGGGAAGGACGACTCAAAGTCAGTTCCGCCTGGAACAAAGATCGAAAAATCAAGTTCACGATTCAGGATCCCTGCCAGATTGTTCGCAAGGGTGAAGGGGACATCATTGCCGACGACCTGCGCTACGTCATTCAAATCGGTGGTTGGTGAAGAAAATGTCATCGAAATGACCCCCAACAAGTCCAACAACTACTGCTGCGGCGGCGGCGGTGGCTTTTTGCAGTCAGGCTTCACCGAAGAACGCCGCGCTTACGGCAAAATCAAGTTGAACCAGATTTTGGAAACCGGCGCGGATTATTGCATTACCGGCTGCCACAACTGTCATGCCCAGGTACACGATCTTGGCCATCACCATGGGGCGGGTTTTGGCACGGTGCATATCTGGACGCTGATCTGTCTGTCTCTTGGTATCCTTGGCCCCAACGAACGAGCATATCTTGGCGACGACTTGAAAGATGTAGACGTTTTTCACCCGGAGACTTCCCTTTATTAACAATACACTACTGTTACAAGGGACTAAAATAAACTGGTTTGCTCTGATTAGGAGGGAAATAAGCCTATGAGTTTTCAAAAACGATTAGCGGCAAAAGAATTCGCAGTACTGGCCGAAATGCACACCCCGAAAGGGATTAATATATCCAGACTGGTCAACGATGCCCGCCGGTTAAAGGGCAGAGTCGATGCAGTTGTCGTTCCCGACATGGATAACGGCATCATGCGGATGAGCGCCCTGGCCGGTGGAGTTCTGCTCCAGCAGCAGGGGGTGGAAACAATCATGCACATGTATTGTCGGGATCGAAACAGGATGGCGCTGCAGGGAGACGCTTTGGCTGCGCATGTTCTCGGCATCCAGAATATCATCGTCGCCGACAGCACCGATATGGCCGAAAGCGATCACAGTGATGCCGCCTCCGTCAACGATTTGGATGAAGTGGAGCTCATCGAAGTGCTTATGACCATGCAAACGGGCAAAGATATGAGCGGCTTTGATCTGGATGGTGCGCCCGATTTTTCAATCGGCTGCACCTTGCCTCCTTTTACCGACGACCACGGCAGAGATACTGCCCTGTTGACAGCTGCGAAAAAAGTAAAAGCCGGGGCGAGCTATATCATTATTCCACCCATCTATGATGTCCCCGGCAGCGCCAACCTTCTTGCCAGGGTAAACGAACTCGGCGTGCCGGTCATTGCCTCCGTTTTTCTGCTGAAATCGCTGGCCATTGCCCAGTATATAACCAACAGTGATCCGGGTGCCGGGATAAACAGCGAATTGATCCGGCGTATCCGCAAATCCTCCAACAGGGAACAAGAAGGCATTAAAATCGCCGGGGAAATTGTCCTGGCATTAAAAGAAAGCACCCAGGGTGTTTTGCTACAGACTTTGGGATGGGAACATAAATTGCCCGAAATTCTCGATGTTGCCAAAATTTGATTTGAAGAGAAATTTAAAGATACATTTTTTTGCAACACCAATGCAATTTATCTAAGGATTGACCGAATAATTCGTTTAACCCTGCTCAACCTGTGACAAGAAAAGGTAACAATGCAGAATTCAAATACAATCGAAACCCAAAATAACAAAGTACTCGTTGTCGGTGGAGGTCTCGGTGGAATACGAACGGCTCTGGATTTAGCTGAAGCGGAAAAAGATGTCGTTCTTGTCGACAAGGACTTCACTGTTGGTGGTCTGATGACTCAATTGGATAGAACCTTTCCAACCAACAACTGTGATCTCTGCACCATCGCCCCCCACCTTTCCGAGAGCAACCGCCAGGAGCATATCGAACTCATGACCATGACGAGTGTCGAAAATGTGACTGGGGAGAAAGGCAACTTTTCGGTATCTCTCATAACTAAACCCAGATTTATCAATCTTGAGAAATGTACCGCCTGCGGTGAATGTTTTAAACAATTCCCCGAATGCGTTCGGTTCAATCCCGGTCTTGACCACCGCGCACCGACCTGTATGCGCTATCCCCAGGCGACCCCGCAGGCCTTTTCCATAGACCTTGCCAAATGCAAGGATGTTCAGGCACTGGTCAATGTTTGTCCGGCAGGCGCCATCAACCCGGACGATATGCCCATCAAACGGGCGCTTAAATGCGCCTCGATAGTCTTATCACCGGGAGCTGATCTTTTTGATCCAAGTCAGCTTGATTATCTCGGCTACGCCAAACTGCCCGATGTCGTCACCAGTCTTGAATACGAAAGGATTCTCTCCGCTTCAGGACCAACCGGCGGCAAGCTTATCTGTCCATCAAACGGCAAACAGCCGAAAAAAATTGCCTGGATTCAATGCATCGGCTCCAGAGGACTGCAAAAAGGCGCCGGTGCATACTGCTCCAATGCCTGCTGCATGTTTGCCTTAAAAGAGGCGATCATCACCAAGGAACGCTTCCAGGAAGATATCGAGACAACCATTTTTTATATGGATATGCGGACTTTCGGCAAGGATTATGAGATGTATCTCAACCGTGCCAAAGACGAGTATGGCGTGCGCTTATTGCGGAGTCGCCCCCACTCTATCCTGCATCACGAAAACGATGACAACCTGACGCTTACCTACACCCGTGACGACAGCACCAAACAGTTTGAAGAAAAATTTGATATGGTCGTCCTGTCAACCGGTTTCAAAACGTCTGATGATACCCGGATACTGGCGTCCAAGATAGGCATCGAACTGAACGAGGACTTCTTCCCGATAACCGATGGCTTCAACCCAGTCGCCACCACCAAACCCGGCGTCTATGTCGCCGGCACATTTGCCGGCCCGAAAGACATCCCGGACACCATGGTCCAGGCAAGTGCCGCGGCTTGTCTAGCCGGCGCCGATCTGCCGTTTGCGTCGACCAAAAAGACCGATGGAGAGGAGACTGAGCGGGAAAGAGACGTCAGCCTCGAAGAACCGAAGGTCGGAGTCTTCATCTGCGATTGCGGTGAGAATATCGGTGGGGTCATCGATGTCGAAAAACTTGTCGAGCATGCCGCCCAACTGCCCTATGTCGCTATTGCCAAAGCTGAGGGACACGGCTGCAGCCGCCTGTCCATGGCCAACATCAAGCAGACCATAGAAGAAGAGCAACTCAACCGGGTGGTTATCGGCGGCTGTTCGCCGCGGACGCATCTGTCAAAATTCCAGGACCTGCTCGGCAAAGCCGGCCTCAATAAATACCTGGTGGAGATTGCCAATATCAGAGATCAGGCGACCTGGGTGCATGCCGGACTGCCCAATGAGGCAACGACCAAGGCCAACGAATTGATCAAGATGGCGGTAGGCAGTGCGGTTAAAGCCATCCCGCTGGTTGATCAAAGCCTGCCGATGAATAAAAATGTTCTCGTCGTCGGCGGCGGGGTTACCGGTATGACCACTGCTTTGCGCCTTGCCGATGAGGGCTTCCAGATTTATCTGGCGGAAAAGAGCGACAAACTCGGCGGTCTTGCCAATAAACTTATCAAGACCCTGGAGGGTGATGATGTCCGGGCCTTTGTTGCTGATCTTATTGCCAAAGTCCAAGATAATCCCAAAATTCAGGTTATCACCCGAGCCTTGATCGTCGACCACACCGGCATGCCGGGCATGTTCAAGACCGGGATGCAGAGTGGGCCGCAGATGTTTTATCGGCAAATTGAACATGGTGTAACCATCCTGGCAACCGGGGCCCTGCCCAACAGGCCGGCGCAATATCTGCTCGGTGAATCCCCTGCCGTCAGGACCCAGTTGGAAACCCAGCAATACGTTTTCGACAATCCGGATGCGGTAAAGAAATGGGAAAACGTGGTGATGATTCAGTGCGTTGGCTCCCGGACTCCAGAAAATCCGAACTGTTCCCGCATCTGTTGCCAGAACGCCATCAAAAATGCCCTGGCAATTCTGGAAATAAATCCCGAAGCCCGGATTTTCGTCCTTTATCGTGATATGCGCACCTATGGTTTTCAGGAAGAGTATTACCAGAAGGCCAGGAGCAAGGGCGTCCTTTTCGTCCGTTACGATGAAGCCAAGCCACCCAAGGTTGAAGCCACCGGGGATCAAGTCGAGGTGAGCTTCCATGATGTCATTCTCGGCATGGAAGTAACGGTAACCGCTGATAACCTCAGCCTCAGTACCGGGCTGATCGCTGATACCGATGCCACCGAGGAATTGGCGATGGTCTTCAAACTGCCCCGGACGGGCGACGGGTATTTCCTGGAAGACCACGTCAAACTGCGACCGGTCGATATGTCGGTCCCCGGTTTCTTTGTCGCCGGCACCGCACATTCTCCGAAACTTATCAAAGAAAGCATCACCCAGGCCAATGCCGTGGCAGCCAGGGCGCAAACGATGCTGGCTCGGGATATTATCAATCTGGGAGCTGCATCGGCACGAGTTGACGGCCATAAATGCGCTGCGTGTCTGATCTGCGTCAGAGCGTGCCCGTTTGATGTCCCCTTCATCAATGCCGACGGGTACTCCGAAATTGATCCGGCCAAGTGTCATGGCTGTGGGATATGCGTCGCGGAATGTCCGGCCAAAGCCATTCAACTGATGCAATTTGAAGACGACAGAATTCTTGCAAAGGTAGAACAACTTTTTGAAAGGATAAATGCATAATGGAAAATTTTGAACCGGTAATAGTAGCTTTTTGCTGCCACTACTGTGCCTATACCGCGGCAGATATGGCCGGAAGTCAACGCCTGCCCTATCCGCCGAATGTGAAAATCATCCAGATTCCCTGCTCTGGCAAGATTGATGCGCAGCATATAATCACCGCTTTTGAAAAGGGCGCGGATGGGGTCTATGTCGCCGGCTGCCTTGAAGGGGATTGTCACTTTAAAGACGGCAATACCAAGGCTGCGCGGCGAATTGAGTTTGTTAAAAAGTATCTGACGGAAATCGGCATTGAAAGCGAACGGCTGGAAATGGTCAATGTGTCTGCCGGCATGGGTCATCGCTTCGCCCAGGTGGCCACGGAGATTACCGAAAAAATTCGCCAACTCGGCCCCAGCCCGATACGTACGGCCCTGGCTCAGTAACCGACACCGTTATTGGTTGACGGTAAAAAATAAGGAGAATGAACCACCATGATCACCGCTGAAAGAAAACCCTTAGAAGAACTTATTGCCTACGTAAAGCCTTTCAAACGCCTACTTTTGCTTGGCTGCAACGAGTGTGTCACCGTTTGCGCCGCAGGCGGTAGAAAAGAGGTAGGCCTGCTTGCCTCCGGCCTGCAGATGGCCCTCTTAAAGGCCGGCAGTACTATTGAAATACGCCAGCATACGGTGGAGAGACAGTGTGACCCCGAGTATGTCGAAGAATTGGTGCCGTTGATCGACGGCGCCGATGCGATCATGTCCATGGCCTGCGGCTGCGGCGTCCAGCAGATCGCCACACGATTTAAGGATAAACCGGTATTTCCCGCAGTCAATACCTCCTTTATGGGTGCTTCTGAGCGCCAGGGCGTATGGGCGGAGCGATGTCAGGGGTGCGGCAACTGCCTTTTAGGTATTACCGGTGGTATTTGTCCGATTGCCAGGTGTGCCAAACAACTGATGAACGGCCCCTGCGGTGGTTCAACCTCTGGAAAATGCGAGATCAGTGACGACGTGGACTGTGCCTGGCAGCTTATCTGGGACAGATTGAAAGCTCTTGGCCTGGAAGACATGTACTTAGATATCGTTCCGGCAAAAGATTGGCGTTCAGGTGGCGGCAGTGGCCCAAGAAAGATTATCAGAGAGGATTTGGCAGAATGAAAACTGAAAGCAAGCTCGAAAAAATATTAGCGGCAGGACATCTGGCAGTTACCTCGGAATGTGGGCCGCCACGCGGGGCAAAATTCGACGAAGTCGTTACCAAATCGAAATACCTGGAGGGTATTGTCGATGCGGTCAATGTGACGGATAACCAGACGGCCATGGTGCGGATGTCCAGCCTGGCTGCTTCGGTCATTATTAAACAACAGGGCTTGAATCCACTGTTTCAGGTTACCTGCCGAGACCGCAATAGACTCGCCATGCAGGCCGATATCATTGGCGCCTATGCTTTTGGTATCGACACCATGCTCTGTCTTTCCGGCGACCATACCAAGTTCGGCGACCACCCAATGGCCATGAACGTGCATGACATTGATTCCATGCAGTTGATCCAGATGGTCAGGGATATGCGCGATAAAGGGACTTTCCAGGGTGGGGCGGAAATTAAAGGTGCTCCGAAAATGTTCATTGGCGCCGCCGCCAACCCCTTTGCCGACCCGTTTGAGCTGCGCGTTATGCGTCTGGCCAAGAAAATTGCCGCGGGTGCCGATTTTATCCAGACCCAGTGCATCTTCAATGTCGACAAGTTTGAAAAATGGATGGAAGGCGTTCGCGCCAAGGGACTGCACAAGAAGTGCTACATTCTCGCCGGGGTAACCCCATGTAAATCACTCGGTGCAGCGCGGTATATGGCCAGCAAGGTACCGGGAATGGATGTACCCAAGGAGATCGTCGACAGGATGGCTTCCGTCCCCAAAGAAAAACAAGCGGAAGAAGGTGTCACCATCTGTGTTGAAACCATCGAGAGGCTGAAAAAAGTCGAAGGAGTCGCCGGTTTTCATATTATGGCAATTGAATGGGAAGAAAAAGTGGCAGAAATTTGTGAAAGAGCAGGACTTCTTCCTCGGCCTCAGGTATAAACAAGGGAAGACTTTTTCAACCATCAACCAATAAGCAGATGGAGGAGAATTACATATGAGCGACAAAAAACTGATTCTGGTGGTAGATGACGATACCGATCTCGTCGAAATGGTCTCCATGAAGTTGGAAAACGCCAATTTTCGTGTGGCCAAAGCTTATGATGGCATCGAAGCGATGGATCGAATCAAGGAAGAACGCCCTGATCTCATCATCCTCGATGTCATGATGCCGCGCAAAGACGGCTATACCTTGTGTGACGAATTGAAGAATTCCGACCAATATAAAACTATTGTCGTGGTGCTGCTGACAGCGGTCACCGAAGCAATAAAAACGACTAATTACACTCACATGGGGGGTAAGACAACCCTCGCCGACGATTTTATACCAAAGCCCATCGATCTTGATAAGCTCATGGAAATTGTGCAGGACAATCTGTAATTCCTCTGCTGTTCCCCTTTGCCTGCCCTGAGCCGGCAAAGGGGAACAGCGTATCTTTTGGGACTAGCCAATGGACGAAGAACAAAAAATTCGCATTGGTGGTATCAAGTTCAGTGAAGAACTGATACAAATAACTGTTGCCTGCCCATCCCCGGATAATTCCGCTCTCTGTCAACTGCTCCAGCTGATAGCTGCAAAAAGCATTAACATATCGTTCCTCTGCCACTCGGTTCTTGCCGGCACACCGGCGTGCAACTTTTGTGTGGATCGTACCGAATTAGCGAAAATCCAGGACATACTCACGGGTTGCGTCATACCCGAAAAAGATGTCGGAATTATCGAGTCAGTGGGCACGATGACCATCTTTCCGCATCGAAATGACATCAAACTGCTGGGTCTAATTATCAGTTTTTTTGGCCGGCACGGCTTTCCTCTGCACTCTTTTTGCACTTCTATTTCGGCTATCACTCTGAATACTGACTATCTCCTGCTCGATACCATTGCCGAAAAACTGCAGGTGCTCGTCCTTCTGCCCGAGAATCATGCCCCTTTTCGGCAGGGTTTCAGAGTAACTCAGATATCAGGGTGAACAGCCCATTATGCGAGAAAAACACGTAGAGACCATTGCAGTATACCAAGAAGAACGAGTTAAAGTATACGGAATCACTGAAAAAACCGACCTCGCTTTGGCAATTTTTCGTTTCCCTGCGGCAAGGACCGAATTATGGGGGCAGCGTATGGCCGACTTAGAAAAGTTTCTCAAACGATTCGAACTGGTCACTAGCCACCCCGGCCACAACAATACCATTGAGATACATCTGCTCTTTGATCGGGCAGATGCAGAGAAGGTGCGCCAGACAATAAAGAGCACCATCGGCAACGAAACGGATACGGAATTCGTCCTTGAACAGCCGGTGGAGGTATTATTTCTGTTTGGGCCGCATTTTCAGGACAGATTCGGCATTGTCAATATTGCCTTTACAGCCCTTTGCCATAACCACATTGACATTCTTGTTTGCGGCTGTGCCGGCACCAGTATGTATTTTGTCACCTCGAATATGCAGGTTCAAAAAGGAGTAAAAATTCTCACCGATACCTTCCTTATCCCAACGACCAGAGAATCATCATGATCGCAGTGGGGCGAGGCACAGTGATCGATCAGGGCGATAAGACCAATCCGCGTCCTCCCTCTTCAAACCTGCATACTTTATAGCCCGATGAACAAAGCTAATGATTTTGACATAAGTGAAGTCGACTGGCGGATCCGGGTCTTTGACGCGCTGTCTTTTCCCACTCTTATCTTAAACACCGACAGCACCATCCTCGCCGCTAATAGAAAGTTTTATGAGCGCAATAATACGACGAGATCACAAATTGTCGGCCGAACCTGCAAAGATATTTTTTCTGAAGACAAATCGGTAAAACATCTCTCCTGCTCAGACACCAACTGTCCGTTAAAACTCGTAGTACAATCCAAAGAAAATCAGTCGGTAATCCATAAAAATATCGCTGAGGATGGCGAAATTATTTGGGAAGAGAGAGTCTTTGCCCCTATTTTGGGCAACGAAGGCGAGGTCAAATATGTTATCGAGAGTCTTCGCGACATCACCAAGATCAAACATCTGGAAAAGAAATACAGTGACATTCGGGAACTGATTGACAAGGTCGTCCAAAGTTCAGTCAGTGCCATTATGGCTGCCGACCGCAAGGGTGAAATCATCCTGATGAACAAGGCTGCGGAAGATCTTTTCGGTTATTCGGTGCATGATGCCAATTTAGTCAATATTGCAGATTTTTATCCATCTGGTGTTGCCCGCGAAATCATGAAAAAACTTCGTGATAAAGATATCGGTGAAGCAGGAAAACTGCCCAGCACCCAAGTCAATATCATCAACAAAAAAGGCGAACAGATTCCGGTCGAAATGACCGCTGCCATTATTTATGAAGATGAGCGGGAAGCGGCCTCCGCGGCGATTTTTAATGATCTGCGGGAAAAACGAGCAGTTCAGAAAAAACTTGAAGAAACGGAAAGTCAACTTTTTCAATCAGAGAAACTGGCGTCCCTTGGCCGACTGGCCGCGGGGGTGGCCCATGAAATCAACAATCCACTGACCAGCATCCTGCTGTACGGTAATTTGATGCGGGAAAAGCTGGAAGAAAATCATCCTCTAACCAGCAACCTCAACTATATCCTTGAGGATGCCGAGCGCTGCAAGGACATCGTCAAAAATCTTCTGGCTTACAGCCGTCAGACCCGGCCGGCAAAAAACGTCTTCTATCTGAACAATCTCATCGGTGAGAGCCTGCGCCTGATCCGCGATCAGAAGCTTTTTATGAATATTAAAATCGTCAAAGATCTCGACGATTGCCAGGTCCTTATCAATGCCGACAAAAATCAGCTCTGTCAGGTGCTTATCAATCTGATAATTAATGCCATAGATGCCATGGACGGTATTGGCAGACTTACTCTTACAACCTATCGGGACAGCGACGCCGGCAAGGCGTTTATCGAGGTGACCGATACCGGCAGCGGCATTCCTCAGGAAAATCTGGCCAAGGTATTCGACCCATTTTTTACCACCAAAGACATCGGCAAGGGAACCGGACTCGGCCTGAGTATGGCCTATGGAATCCTCGAGGAAAACCACGGCAAAATATCCATCAAGCAGACCGGTCCTGAGGGTACAACCATCCTTCTAGAGCTGCCGGAAGAAAAAGTCACCAACGAGTTTCAGTTTATGTCTA
Source organism: uncultured delta proteobacterium (assembly GCA_963796255.1). Lineage (GTDB taxonomy): Bacteria > Desulfobacterota > Desulfobulbia > Desulfobulbales > Desulfocapsaceae > Desulforhopalus_A. The sequence goes on from CAWCLE010000004.1 coordinate 48,391, forward strand.
TCGGTTAAGTACTTGTAAAGTTCTTGTAAACGACCGTGCATAAATGGATTGACAGGGATGGACGTATATGCTGCAGTTCTTTTGAAATGGTCGGATAATTACAGATACTCATGATCAATTTTTCTTATAATAGGGCGAATGACTGCTCGACTCACAGTGGAAAAAACGGTATATTCTGAGTTATCTCTTGCGCTGTATCGGCAGCAAACCATTAACATTTAACACGCAAAAGACCTTTGAGAAGAAGGAGGCGACGAAGATCATTAGCGATGCATCAGATTGAGAGCATGGAGTTTAGCAGCCGCGAATTGATTTAACCATTAAACACTTCCAATTACCGGAATAAGACGAGGATAGAGAGATTGTGCCATGAATTCTAATATACTTACGATCCTATTGGGTTTATCTGTCAGTATCTTTCTGGTGGGTCTGATTTATAGGCTGATTGTCTGGTTCTCCCAGGGTATACACCCTTCTACTTCCACCCCCACTCTCGGCATAGGTAAGCGGATAGGAGCTGCGGCCCAGGGTATATTCGGCATGATTTTTAGTTCTCGTATCTTCCTTGCCCTGAAATCGATTATCGTCGATTTATTTCTTCAAAAACGTGTTTTTGACAAGAGTATTCTCCGCTGGACGGCGCATACCCTCATTTTCGTAGGCTTTATCCTGTTGTTTTTCATGCACGCCCTTGGCTCGATCGTCTCCGAGTCCTTGTTCAGTGATTACTATTCGACGCTCAACCCTTTTCTCTTTTTGCGTGATCTCTTCGGAGTGATGGTACTCGTTGGGATTGCTATCGCTGTTTATCGCCGGATATCCATGAAATCTAAACGATTGCGGACCTATGCCAGCGACTGGGCCGCGCTCCTTTTTGTCGGGGTCATTATTTTCTCCGGGATGTTGCTTGGCGGGGCAAAAATGTCGTCCTACACCATGTACCAGAACATGGTCGACGAATACGCCTCCCTTGACGAAGAAGAAGGCCAGGCGCTGGAGGCATTCTGGGTCCAGGAAAACGGGACAGTATCCCCCAATATCGCAAGACCGATTGATCCCGAGCTGATCACCCGTGGCCGTGAGGTCAACGCCGACAGCTGCGTCAGCTGTCACTCTTCAAACAGATCCGGCTTTGCCAGCTTTGCCATGATCACCATTACCCGTCCCTTTGCCGCACTGGTTGGTGATTTTCGGGCGGTAACTCTGCTGTGGTATCTGCATATTATCGCCTCTCTGGCCTTTTTGGCCTGGCTGCCGTTCAGCAAAATGTTCCATATTCTGGCCGCACCGGTCAGCCTGATCACCAAACGAGTCACCGATGACGCGATAGAGGCGCCAGCAAATATTCTAAATTCGCAGATGGTTGGCTTGTCCGCCTGTACCCACTGCGGCACCTGCTCCGTTGAATGTTCCTCGAGCATGTTCTACGAAACCTTGCAAAACGACTTTATTTTGCCGTCAGAAAAAGTTCAGTACCTGAAAAAATTCGCCGCGGGGAAAGAACACGACCCGGCAATAATTAAGCGGATGCAGCAGGGACTCTATGTCTGCACCAGCTGTGATCGTTGTACCATGGTCTGCCCATCGGGAATAAATCTCAAACAGCTGTTTATCAACGCCCGTTACAGCCTGCTTGAATCTGGCCCTGCCGAAACGACAATACTCAGCCATTTTTCATTTCCTCTGGCGTTGGCCCAGAATTTTGTCGGCGACCATCTCAAAGCCCTGAAAAAGGTAACGGATCTCTTCAAGGAAAAGTTTCAACATCTTGCGGATCTAACATCACCGCTCACCCTTGCGAAAACAACAGGAATTGCCAATAACAGTTATAAGAGTTGCTATTCCTGCCAGCGCTGCACGAATGTCTGCCCGGTAGTCAGAAGCTATGACAATCCGATGGAAAGCCTGGGCATGCTGCCCCATCAGATCATGTTCAGTCTTGGTCTCGGTAAAACGGACCTGGCCATGGGCGCACAGATGATCTGGAGTTGTTCCACCTGTTATCTCTGCCAGGAACACTGTCCGAACCAGGTCCAGCTTTGTGATATTTTTTACACTCTCAAAAACAGTGCCATCAACAAAATGGAGGCGGCAGCGAGCTCATGAAATATGCATTTTTTCAGGGATGCAACATCCCTACCCGTATCCAGCAATATGCCACATCCACCCAGGCGGTATGCAAGACCTTTGGCATAGAACTCGAAGTCGTCGACGATTTTAACTGCTGTGGGTATCCGGCGCGAAATGTCGACGAGAAGGCATACCTGTTGCCTTCGGTGAGAAATATGGCCATTGCCGAGAAAATGGGACTGGACATTGCGGTTATCTGCAATTGTTGCTTTGCCAGCCTGCAAAAAGCCAAAAGCGTCATGGCGGCAGACAACCGTTTACAGGAGGAGCTGAATGGATATCTCAAAAAAGAAGCTTTGCAGTACACCGGCAAGGTGCAGATAAAACACTTTTTAACCATCCTCTATGAGGATATCGGCATTGAAAAAATCAAAAGCCGGCTGGTCAATCGCATCAATGATCTAAGCATCTCGGTCATCCACGGCTGTCATATCCTGCGGCCAAGAGAAATCACCAATTTCGATGATTCCTTTGTCCCTAGAATAACCGACGAATTGATCGGACTCACCGGAGTAACCAGCCTCGACTGGCGCGGCAAACTGGAATGCTGTGGGGCAGCCCTTGCCGGCATAAATCCTGAATTGTCCAACAAACTGCTGCAGGAAAAAATCTCCGGGGCAAAGGCGGCCGGAGCCGATTATATCACGCCCGTCTGTTCCTACTGCCATCTTCAGTTTGACACCGCGCAAAAAAATCTCCCTGGAGCAAGCTCAGAAGAAAAACTGCTGCCGGTACTGCTCTACCCGCAGCTTCTCGGTCTCTGTCTCGGTATAGATGAAAAACTTCTGGGAATCGATCAAAACAGCACGATTCAGGCACAAGATATCCAACGTCTTAAATCTCTTTTCGGTCCTCCGGTAGTAGAAAAAAAGAAGAAGGCCAAGAAAAAAGTCGGGGTTGCCGCCTGAGCAGGACTCTTCTCCACCAATCGTTGTCATATTAAAACCACCTCTGCAGTGCATATACTGTTGAGGTGGTTTTTTCTTTTTTCGCGGAAAATGTTTACGAAAGTGTTTATTATAGACGAGAAGTTTTATTACCAGCCTAATTACCTGCCTAATATGGCACAATGCGAGTAAATTATTATATTTGCTTGATACTTTAATTTGGAGATTTTGTATGAGCAAGATCATAGCTTTTGCCGGAAAAGGCGGTGTTGGCAAAACCACCGTTGCCTCTCTGGTCGTTCGATATCTGGGTGAAGCAGGAAAAGCACCCATTCTCGCCGTCGATGCCGACCCAAACAGCAATCTGGGGGAAACGATGGGGCTGGACGTCCCGACGACTATCGGTGATATTCGAGAAAATTACATGCGCGACCCGCAAGGTATTCCCTCCGGCATGGACAAGATAAACTATCTTGAACTTCTAATAGAACAGGCACTTATCGAACGACCTCGATTCGATCTTCTGGTTATGGGACGCCAAGAAGGCCAGGGCTGTTACTGTATGGTCAATAATATCCTTAATAATTTCACCGACAAATTAAGTGCCCATTATAAATACATGGTCGTCGATAACGAAGCCGGCATGGAGCACCTGAGCCGACGGACCAGCGGCGAGGTGGATATGCTCTACCTGGTGACCGACTATTCGCTGCGCGGACTGCGAGCCGTCCGACGAATAAACGACATGTTGCAGAGTCTCAAACTGAAGGTTGCCAGTACAGCTATTATCGTCACCCGGGGGCCGGAGAAGCTCAGCGATGCTTTTCTCGCCGAGGTTGCGGAAATAGGGATTCCAATCGCCGGCGTCATCCCTAATGACCCGGCACTTCTCGAATTTGATATGGAACGGCGATCCCTTCTCGATTTGCCTGATGACTCTCTGTCGGTTGCGGCAATTCAAAAAGTGATGGAAGATCATTGTCCTGTCCTGTGATTTAAAAATTCAACTTGGTTCCCATGCGTCGCATGGGAACCAGATGCACATGTTGTCCTTGCTTTTTTTCTCTAAAAACTAATAGGTCTTGACCTATGTCAATGGCATTTCCATACGTTGCGTTATACTTTCTCTTATTATCAATACCTTTTTAAGGAGAAATATTATGAAATGCCCAGGCCAGGATATGAAATACTGGAAAGATGATGCGATCTTTGAAGTGAGTTGTCCAGAATGTGACAAGGCAATAGAATTTTATAAAGACGATACCACCAGAAAATGTAGCAATTGCGGCCATCGACTGGTTAATCCCAAAATGGATTTTGGTTGCGCATCATACTGTCAGTTTGCCGAACAGTGCTTGGGAACAATGCCTGAAGAATTTATGGGGTCAAGAGAAGATCTTTTGAAAGATAAAGTCGCTGTGGCCATGAAACGGTTTTACCAGACTGACTTTAAAAGCATCCGTAAAGCGACGAGCGCTGCACGACATGCCGAAAATATCGGCAAAGCGGAAGGTGGCAATCTCGCCGTCATTCTCTGCGCGGTGTATCTCCACGGCATGGGATTAGAGGATGCAAGCTCAATCCTAGCCGGTGTCGGGGCAAGCCAACCGCTGATTGAAGAGATTATCCAAATTCTGGGAACCCAAAAAAAATCAGACAAAGATGCGTCCGCCATGGCAGGAATAGTTCACGACGCTATAGTGCTGGAGCAGCTCCAGAATGATCTTAAAAAGGATCGTATTGAAGCTGCGGTCGCTCAGCAGTTGGCCGAACAGCAACTGGTCACCGCGTCGGCAAGAAGCATTGCTGCCGACAGCCTCCTGGCAGTCAAAACCTCGTAACCGATCACCAGCACGCCATTTTCGTCCGATCATCTCGGAAAGTATCTGCTTTTAGGCAGATACTTTCTATCCCCCGCTTGTCTCTTACGCCTAATTAAGATATTATCTTAAGTAACCGTTCACCAGCACTCCATTTTCGTCCGATCAGGCCAGCCTCACATAGCCAACTATAGCTCGGAAGCCTGCTTGAACGAACCTGGAACACTGGATAAACGGTTACTGATCCGGGTTATGCGCTCAACTACTGCATTTCAGTGAACGATTATTATCTTAACTTACCTCGATTTGTAACCGTGCTCCAACAAACGTCCCAGAAAAAATAATGCCCTTTGGACGGATATTTTCGCCTTGAGGTAATCAGATGGCGGAGAGATTCTTTGCCGCAGCACCTGTCGTAGATTATTCCCATTATTTGGTAAAGGTGACCATGGCCTCAGTATTAATTGTTGATGACGAACGGAGCATGCGTGATTTCCTGAAAATTCTTCTGGAAAAAGAAGCACATCAGGTAACCACCGCCGACAGCGGCGTGCGGGCACTGGAAACTCTTAAAAAACAAACAGTGGATGTTATCGTCACAGATATCCGCATGCCGGGAATGAGCGGTATTGAACTCCTGGAAACGGTCAAGGAACAGTCACCTGAACTGCCGGTGATTATGATTACTGCTTTTGCCACACCAGACGATGCGGTGCTGGCTATGAAAAATGGTGCTTTCGATTATATCAGCAAGCCCTTCAATGTTGATGAAATAAAATCAGTCATCGAATCGGCTACCAACAGGAACGTCAGCCATCAAAAGCATCAGGAACTGAGTGCAACCTTTCCGGGAATAATCGGCAACAGCCGGGAAATGTTGAAAATTTTTGACATGATCAGGCGAGTTGCCCCCACTCCGGCCAATGTTCTTATCTATGGCGAGTCGGGAACGGGTAAAGAACTTGTCGCCCAGGCTATCCACGAACACAGTAAAGTTGCCGCGCAAAACTTTGTCCCTATCACCTGCAGCGCCATTCCGGAAGATTTGATGGAAAGCGAACTGTTCGGCCATGTGAAAGGAGCTTTTACCGGAGCCATCAACGATAAATCCGGACTTTTTAACGAAGCCGACAACGGCACGGCCTTTCTTGATGAAATCGGTGAATTGACACCCATTATCCAAACCAAACTCCTGCGTGTTCTGCAGGAAAGAGAGATCAAACCAGTCGGCGGAACGCGGACCAAAAGCATCAATGTGCGTATTATTGCCGCCACCAACAAAATCTTAGAGGACGAAATACGAGCCGGCAGATTCAGGGAGGATCTTTTCTACCGCCTGGCCGTTGTGCCGTTGCGGGTGCCATCGCTCAGAGAAAGAAAGGACGACGTACCGCTTCTCGTCAATCATTTTCTGAAAAAATATTCCCGCCGACTCGGCAAGGAGATACAGGAGATGTCCTCCTATGCCATGCAGGTGCTAATGAACTACAATTTCCCGGGAAATGTACGGGAACTGGAAAATATAATTGAGCGCGGTGTCGCTCTTGAAAACTCCAATATCATTCTGCCGGAAAGTTTATCCTTTGCCGCTGGCATGAAACAATCTCAGCCGGACATTGCGATGAGTTCCGCAAATCCTCTGATGCAGGCTGCTGAAAGTGAAGAGGAACTATACGATCTCGGCATCGAAAGGGTTATCGCCAACCTTGAAAAGCGCCTTATTTCCCATACCCTCACCAAGACCAATAATTCGAAGATGAAGGCGGCTGAAATGCTTCAGATCAGTTTTCGCTCCCTCCGCTACAAAGTCAAAAAATACGGTTTAAACTGATTTCCATGGATTTTTCCACTCTTTTAGACCGCGCCAGAAATACCGTCAGTACTGATCAGCTGCTTAGAAATCAGCTGCTCTGGATGCTTTTATTGCGGATCATTCTCTACACCCTGCTGCTGGCTGTCAGTTACTTCTTTTCGAATGCTCAAATAGATATCATCGTTCTGCCGGCTAACTTGTTTATCCTGCTGTTGCTTTTTGTCTATCTGGTGACAATTGTTTCCGCTTTCCGCCTGCTCAATTATGGCGGCAGCCTGCGACAGTTCGGCTTTATTCAAACGCTTATAGACAGTTGTTTCGCTGCAGTCCTGGTCTTTTTTTCCGGTTCTTCCAGTTCGATTTTCAGCTCAGTATTCTTTTTCCCGATAGTCGCCGGCGGCTTGATCCTGCCGAGAAAAGGCGGGCTGATTGCTGCCGCTGCCGCTACTCTTTTATTCGGCATAATTTTGTTCTTGGAGAGATACGGCTTATATCCATCATATCTCATTGAATATCTGCAACATTCGACAGCTTCTCCAACCGCGATCCTGAACAATTTCTCGGTTCATGGCCTGACATTTTTTCTGGCCGCAATTCTCAGCGCCCTGTTCAGTAAACGGTTGTTGAGAACAGAAAATGCACTCAGTGACTCTCTTAAAAATTTTGATCGCCTGGCCATTCTCTACAAACAGATCTTCGACAATATCTCCACCGGCATTGTCACCATTGACGGACAGGGAATTATCACCTCCGCCAATGCCGCCGTCAAAAAAATAATCGGCGGCAACATTCCACCGCTATCCCTTGTCGGGAAAAAACTCGCCGATGTTTTTCCGCGCATCGAATTGACCACGGAAAACCATCGAATGACGACAGATTTTCAAAAAGATGACGGCAGTACCCTGCGCATCGGTTATGCACATATGGTCATCCAGGGAACCGAGAAAGAAGAAGAGAATGCGGAACCGCCGCATAAAATTATTACTCTCCGTGATATCAGTGAGATTGAAAAGTTGGAGCAGCAGGTTCGCCAGACGGAAAAGCTCGCGGCGATAGGCATGATGAGTGCCGGTATCGCCCACGATTTTCGCAACCCCCTCACCGCCATATCCGGCTCCGCACAGGTTCTGGCCAAAGAGTTTGCCGCAGAAGGCGCCAAGAGTTATGCCAATTTCGAACTGACCAATATCATCCAGCGCGAAGCGAACCGGCTAATTTCCACTATCGCCGATTTCTTACGTTTTTCCCGACCGGAACATTGCCATTGCAACTGGTTTTCGCTGCGCAGTTGCCTTGATGAAGTCCTACAGGTGTTACGAGCTGATCCGGCCTGGCCGACCTCGGCGCAGATACTTCTTAATTTCAAGGGAACCATAGACATATGGGCGGATGAAAAACAGATATTTACGGTATTCAACCATCTTATTCAAAATGGCCTGGCGTTCTGTCCGGTAGGAAAAGAACGCATTGTTATTAACGCTCATGAAGTTAAAACAGCAGCAGACCAGGAGGCGCTGGAAATTTCTATCGAGGACAACGGGCCAGGGCTCGAGGAAAATAAAAGAGAACAGATATTTGAGCCATTTTTCACCACCCGGGCGGACGGAACCGGATTGGGGCTGGCTATCGTCAAACAAACTCTCGAGGAACATCACGGGCTTATAAAAGTAGAAAACGGGGCCGCCGGCGGGGCAGTATTCACTCTGCAGCTGCCTCTGCCGCATGACTATGCATCAATGTAAACCCTCATTCTCTAATTTTTGCCCGGCAATCTGCACAAAGGGGCCTTCATCACCAATCCTGAACTGTTCACAGGTGAGATAAATCCTGCCGGTTCCAGCCGGGTCAACAGCCAGGATTTTACCGCCAAGCCATATTTTCTGACCGGCTTTTAGCTCAAGAAGCTGCGGGAAGAGGCCTGGATCAACCTCACTTTCAATAACCACCCCAAAACCATTTTCCGACACATCCAGGACTATACTTTTCTGGCCGGCCTCGCTCTGCTCTATGGTAAAAAAGTATGCCGGCCATAAAACCGGCAATTGAGCAATTTTTTCATCAACAACAACTGCTTTAAGATTTTCCATCGACGCCAGCTGTTCCAGGAGTTCGTCGGGGGACGGCTTGAGATAATACGTTGTGGAGGCGGCTGTGGCCGAGGCGGTGGATGGTGTCTCTTGATACTTTTTTTCCTGCTGACCGTTCGGCAGCTCGACTCGGCCCGGCACTGACTTTCCTTCCTTTTCCTGCTGATTATTTTTCTGCAGATATATGCCGCCACCAATGAAAAGAACAAAGGCTATTGCCAATCCCGCAAGCACGAATCTTTCTTTATATTTTTTGAAAATTTCCAGCAAAGCGGACCTCGCAAAAACTGCAGATTTTATTCCTGTTCTTTCCAAACTTTGGCCCCCAGGCCGGTAAGTTTATCAACAAGATTTTCATAACCGCGCTCCAGATGATAAATGCGGGAAATTTCCGTTCGGCCTGAGGCTGCAAGACCGGCAATGACCAGTGAAGAACTGGCCCGCAGGTCGGTGGCCATCACGGGAGCACCGGTCATACCGTGTATACCCCGGCCGGTGACCACGGCGAAATGGCCATCAACTCTGATTTTCGCGCCCATGCGGTGCAGCTCGGCGACGTGCATAAACCTGTTTTCGAAAATAGTTTCGTTAATGATGCAGGTATCGGAACTAAGGGTCATAAGTGCCATGAACTGGGCTTGCAAATCGGTTGGGTAGCCCGGATACGGCATGGTTTTGATATCGACGTTACCGATCACCCGGTCCTCATCTTCACTATCTGGCCAACCGATGTTTATGGTCGAATCGGTTTCGGTAATGACCAGACCGACTGCCCGCAGCTTATCAAGAAGCGAGGGCAAATGGGCCGGATTGCAATTGGTCACCGTACCACTGCCTCCGGATGCAGCGATGGCGATAAGATAGGTCCCTGTCTCAATTCGATCGGGAATTATCGAACAATCGGCAGGGATGAGGTGCTTTACCCCATGAATGGTCAGTCGGTCCGTGTCTTTACCGTCAATTTTTGCTCCCATGCCGGTCAACATATCGATGAGATTGCCAATCTCCGGCTCTCGTGCAGCATTTTTCAATACTGTTGTGCCTTCGGCCAGAACCGCGGCCATAAGAAGGTTTTCGGTGCCGGTGACTGAGGGGACATCAAAGTAAATGACATTGCCGCGCAAGGGTCCATTTATATTGGCATCGACATATCCCCCTTCAAGGGTACAGGTGACTCCCAGTCGCTCCAGCCCCATAATATGGAAATTGATAGGTCGGGCACCAATGGCGCAGCCACCCGGCAAGGACACTCTCGCTTTGCCAAACCTGGCCATAAGCGGCCCCAGTACCAATACCGACGCGCGCATGGTCTTCACCAGCTCATAGGGAGCTTCCGTATGGTCGAGATGGGTAGTGTCCAGCATCAGGATATCACCGGTTCTCTCACTTTTTACCCCGAAATTTTCCATGAGCCTGACAAATGTGCGGGTGTCGCGCAAATTGGGCATATTGCGCAACGTATGTTTACCAGGAGCAAGCAGAGTAGCAGCCATAAGCGGCAACGCAGCATTTTTTGCCCCGCTTATCTTCACCTCGCCATGCAGTGGCCGGCCGCCTTCAATAATCAATTTCTCCATTTTTTAAACCACACTCCTTTGTAATAGTTCACCGGACCGCAGCAGTCGACCGTAAAACCTATGTTTGTAAACGTTCGTCCAGTGCCCCAGGTTCGTTCAAGCAGGCCTCCGAGCTATAGTAGGCTATGTGAGGCGGCCTGATCGGACGAAGATGGTGTGCTGGTGAACGTTTACACTCCTTTTATTGTGCCCGTCTCAGGTGAACGACCCGGTCGCGTCCAGCATAATCGATCAGGATGTCAACCTTATCAAAATCTCTTCGACCACCACTGTTTTCATAAAATAGTTGTTGTATTTCGATTCCCTGATCTGCCCCAATCTCGATGAAACACTGGCCCCCAGGGCAGAGAGCCGCCGGTAGTGCACCACGTATCCGCTGGATCAGTTCAAGCCCGCGTTCGCCGCCGTCAAGCGCCAGATGCGGCTCAAACCAGGCCACTTCGGGCTGCAGAGTATTGGCGACATCAAAACTGCTGACATAGGGTGGATTGGAAACGATCAACGAAAATGGTTCGGCCGAAAAAAAAGGCGTAAGCAGATCGCCCTGAACCGGGACCAGCAACGATTCAAGATGATGCAGCCGACCATTGTGCTTCGTCATCTGCAACGCTTGATAAGAGATATCCGAGGCAATAATCGTCCTGCCGATTTCCTTGGCCAGCACCGTGGCAATCACCCCGCTGCCGCAGCACAGATCGAGAATACGCCCTTTTTGCAGATTTTGTGGATCGGTAAGGACCAGCACCCGATCAAGTAAAAATTCGGTTTCCGGCCTGGGAATCAAGACATCAGGGCTCACCGAAAAAGACAAGGACCAGAATTCTTGTTCTCCGACAATATAGGCCAGCGGCTCTCTTTGTTTGCGGCGCTCCAGCAATCGATGAAAGCTTGCAACAATTTCCGGCGCTACCGGGCAACCGCCATCAAGAAAAATCTCGCTGCGGGTTTTACCCGTGCAGTATTGTAAAAGAAGCCGGGCATCAAGTTCATGCTCGGGAACACCCGCACCCTGTAATGCCGTCTGCCCGAAGTGCAGGAGTTGCAGCAGTCGCATCTCATTTATTGGATATCTTTTAGCTTTTCCGCCTGATCATGGGCAATAAGCGGATAAATGACATCTTCCAGCTTGCCGCCGATTATTGCGTCGAGCTTATACAGCGTCAAATTGATGCGATGGTCGGTCATTCGCCCCTGCGGAAAGTTATAGGTGCGAATCCGCTCGCTGCGGTCGCCGCTGCCGATCTGACTCTTTCGATTCTGAGAAATTTTATCGTGCCTTTCCTGTTCCAGCCTGTCAAGAAGGCGGGCGCGGAGCACGGTCAGGGCTTTAGCCTTATTTTTATGCTGCGATTTCTCATCCTGGCAAATAACCACCATTCCCGTGGGCAGATGGGTAACCCGCACGGCGGAGTCAGTAGTATTGACCGACTGCCCGCCGGGACCGGAAGAACGGAACACATCAAATTTCAGCTCGTGCATGTCGATCTTTAAATCGACTTCATCGGCTTCAGGCAAGATCGCGACGGTGACTGCTGAGGTATGAATTCGTCCCTGAGTCTCTGTCTCGGGAACCCGTTGCACCCGGTGCGTGCCACTTTCATATTTAAGCTTTGAATAGACCTGCTCCCCGGTGATCAAGGCGATAATCTCTTTAAAGCCGCCGATACCCAGAGGATTTGAACTCATAACTTCCACTCGCCAACCCATGTCTTCGGCAAACCGACAGTACATGCGAAAAAGATCGCCGGCAAAAAGAGCAGCCTCGTCGCCTCCGGTACCGGCACGAATTTCCAGGAAGGTATTTCTTTCATCGTTTAGGTCTTTGGGCAGAAGAATGATTTTCATCTCCTGATCAAGTCTTTTCGCCTTGACACTCAGCTCTTCCAGTTCAGCTTTAGCCAGTTCTTTCAGATCCTGGTCTTCGTCCTCATCATGGAGCAGCTGTCGGTTCTCTTCGATCTCCTGTTGAACTTTGCTGTATTCGAGATATTTTTTATTCAGCTTGATAAGACCCGCGTGCTCTCGAACGACTTTTTGATATTGATTCTGATCTTTAACCAGCTGGGGATCAGATAACCTGCCTTCCAGATGCGAGATTTTATCTTCAAGATCAGCAAATTTTTCAAACATGGCATTCAACCGGAAGAACAGAAAAGATAAATAAAAAAGTCCACAACCATGTCAAGCATCGTTGTGGACCGTATACTGAAGCGAGAATTTCTCTGTTGCCGAAGAGAAACAACGACAATGCAAGTGCTGGAATTAAGATTTACCCTTCTCGACAGCGGCGAAATGTTTGGCGTAGCGCTGCTTGTACTTCTCGATCCGACCAGCCGAATCAATAAGCTTCTGCTTGCCGGTAAAGAACGGGTGACAGGCGGAGCAGATCTCGACTTTCATCTCGTTCATAACCGATCCCATCTCTACTTCATTGCCACATGCGCACACTGCAGTGATTTTATGATATTCTGGGTGGATACCTTCTTTCATAGCTCTTATACCTCCAACTCGCCACACAGGGACGATAATCAATTTAGATGCTGTCTGCCTATAAACTCAAAACACAAGAGAGACATATTACTCAAACTGTGATTTTTTTCAACAAGAAACAGATTTTTTACGACCTCATCAGCCATTCATTGAGTCGAGAAAGTCCTCGTTGCTCTTCTGGCTTTTCAATTTATCGATCAGAAAATCCATGCAATCGGCAGGATTCATGGAATTAAGGAGTTTTCGGAGTATCCAGATTCGATTGAGGGTCTCCGGTTTCATCAGCAGATCTTCTTTTCTGGTACCGGAACGTTTCAGATCAATAGCCGGGAAGATACGTTTATCGGCCATCTTTCGATCGAGAACCAATTCCATATTGCCGGTTCCTTTAAACTCCTCAAAAATAACCTCATCCATACGGCTACCCGTTTCGATCAAGGCAGTCGCCAAAATAGTCAGGCTGCCGCCCTCCTCGATATTTCTTGCCGCACCAAAGAACCGCTTGGGACGATGCAGAGCGTTGGCCTCGACCCCACCGGAAAGGATTTTACCACTGGCTGGGGTAACCGTGTTATACGCTCTGGCCAACCGAGTAATGCTATCGAGGAGGATAACGACATCTTTTTTATGCTCCACCAGCCTTTTGGCTTTTTCAATGACCATTTCAGCAACCTGGATATGGCGCTGGGGCGGTTCATCGAAGGTTGAACTGACCACCTCGGCAGTTTTGACGCTCCTGGTCATCTCCGTTACCTCTTCCGGACGTTCATCGATCAGCAGTACTATAAGATAAACCTCCTTATGGTTGCGGACAATGGAGTTGGCGATTTTTTGCATAAGGACGGTCTTACCGGTCCGTGGGGGGGCGACGATCAAGCCGCGTTGTCCCTTGCCGATAGGGGCGAACAGATCCATAACGCGCATGGATATATTGTCGGGCTGCCATTCCAGGCAGAAAGGAACATTGGGGTGCAGCGGCGTCAGGTTGCCAAAGAGGGTCTTTTGCTTAGCCGCATCAGGGGGATCAAAGTTGACGCTGTCCACTTTTAAGAGGGCAAAATATCTCTCCCCTTCTTTTGGTGCCCGAACGAGGCCTTCAATGGTATCTCCCGTACGAAGATTTAATCGGCGTATTTGCGACGGCGAGACGTAAATATCATCAGGTCCCGGCAGGTAGTTGTAGTCTGGGGCCCGAAGAAAACCGAAACCATCTGGTAGGATTTCCAGGACACCGCTGCCCCGCATTTTCCCATCTTTGACCGACTGAGCTTTTAAAATCGCAAAGATCAGTTCCTGTTTGCGCAATGAACTATAGCCTTCGACCTTTAAAGAGCGAGCAAGCTGCACCAGTTCACCGATTTTCATCAGTTTGAGTTCCGCCAGATTCATTAACCTTCTTCTCCTTTGTGGGATTATTGGCAGGATGTTAGGGAAATACCAGATATTACTTGGACCCTGTGGACGAGCCGTCCAATATTGCCGGTGTACATATACTCAGGCTGCCGTCCATGCCCCGGTAATACACCTCGGGCACGGGTAACAGCAATTGAAATCATAGCTGGTTATAATGATATTCTTTTGAGCTTTTTCGTCGCTTAGATTAAAAAGCAGAGTGGAAAAATGGCCGAATCTGTGGAGAATCACACTGCCGAATTCTGCAGATCTTCAGGACATTATCCTCGGAACGAGCCGTTCCAAGTTTATTTTAGCAGGATCCAAAGAAACGATTAAGCAATGATAGGAATTTGAATTTCAAAAATCATCGTTTCTCTTATACGTTTTCAGATCTTTGCTGTCAAGCTTTTGTTGTCCCATTCTGAGCTTTTTGGACATCCAGGCTATCTGCTGCACTGTACTTACAAAAGTACTAGAATTATCAACTATAAAATCGGCAGAATCAAGTTTTTTCTCGATGGGCAACTGCGCATGCAAAATCTGCCTGATTTGTTCAGCCGATAGTGCATCTCGCGATATGACCCGCTCAATGCATAATTGTTCGGGAACATAGACAACGACGCAGACATCGAAAGCATCCTGCCATCCGACCTCGTAAAGTAAAGGTACTTCTACAACCAGCATCCTGCCTTCGGCTAAACACGCCTTGCCGCGCGCTGCGACCTCGGCTCGGACGATTGGATGCAGAATATTTTCTAGTTGTTTTCTGATGGTATAATCTTTAAAAACCGCCTGGCGGAGAAGCTGTCGGTCAATCGCGCCATCGGCCTGCATAAACCTTTGACCGAAAATCCGATCGAATGCAGCATACCCCTGTTGGCCTGGCAGCATCTGCCGACGGCATAATTGATCGGTATCGATAAGCTCTGTTACGAGGTTGTCAGCCAAAATTTTGCTCACCGTTGATTTGCCGGTTCCCAGGCCACCGGTTACGGCAATATTCATTTTTTGTCCTCCTCTGCACCTTGCCAACCCAGCTCATCTAAGGCGTGGCTGAAATCAGGCCAGAGTTCGGCTTTTTTATTAATAAGTTCATTGGTAAGCGGATGCCGGAAAATCAATCTTGATGCATGCAGCAGTTGTCGAGAAAAAAGACGGTTATCTCTGCCCGCCCCATAGACGCTGTCACCAACAACCGGACAACCAAGATGAGCCATATGGACCCGGATCTGATGCGTTCTTCCGGTTTCAATAGTAACCTTGACCAGGCTGAAGGTGCTGCCGAATTCCTCTATGACCTGCCAGCGACTGGCGGCGTGCCTACCACCAGTCGGGCGAATGGCCATTCTCTGCCGGTGTATCGGATGACGACCGATTGGGGCGACGATTCGACCGGTTTTTTCATGCAGAAGACCATGCAGCAGCGCCAGATATTCTTTTTCCAGCTGACGATTTTTAAAACTGTCAACCAGCAGGCGATGGACCTGGTCAGTTTTGGCGATAACCATTATGCCGGAGGTGTCTTTGTCGAGTCGATGGACTATCCCTGGGCGAAGACTGTCTCCGACCCCGGCAATCGATCGGCAATGATGTACTAAACCATTGACCAGAGTTCCGTGATGGTTACCGCTCCCAGGATGAACGATAAGTCCGGGCGGTTTGGAAATAAGCAGCAAGGCGTCATCTTCATAAAGGATGGGAAAAGGTATGTGTTCAGCAAAAACGTGGGGTTGGGGTTTCTCCTCAACAGAGCCCTGCAAGGTTTCATTCTCTTTCAGACGATAGCTGCTCTTACGCTGCTCACCGTCAACGAAAATGAGTCCTTTTTTGATTGATGCATTAATCAGGGCTCTGGAGACAGAGGGAAGATGGTGGGCGAGAAACTGATCAAGACGCATTCCGGTCAGTCCAGTATCGATCTTCACCTGAAACTGGTGAGTTGATCTTCTGGAGCTGTCCAGAGCTGCATCATTGCTTTCCATACAATTGCTTTACGAAAACGCGATCAAGAGATCACGACAAAAAAATGCAGAGAGAATACGTCAGGAGAAAATTGCCTCGATAGTTTTGCTGACGCTTGCCTCTTCAGTTTGTTGAGCCAGGGAAAGCTCTTTGACGATAAGGTTTTTTGCCGTATCAAGCATTTTTCTCTCTCCGTAGCTGAGATCCTTATCAACACTGAGAAGAAACAAATCACGCAGCACTATAGCGACTTCATGAACAGAACCGGTCTTGATCTTTTCCATATAATCACGATAACGGCGGTTCCAGGTCTGGGTGCCCAATTCTACCGAACGATCGGCGAGAATATCAAGTACAGTTCGCACTTCATTTTTACCGACGATCGCCCGCAACCCGACGTTATCGCTGCTGGCGGTGGGAATCATAATGCGCATACTATTGTCGAGAATCTCCAGGATATAAAACGATTGATCTATCCCTCCGATACTCTTTGTTTCAACAGCTTTAATAACCCCAACACCATGAGCCGGATAAACTGCCATATCACCTTCAGTAAACACAGATATCTCCTTTAAACACAAAACGCCTTGCACAAGGCTGAAAAAAATAAACTAGAAGAGCACAAGACACAACGCAGTAATTTGCCATACAAGGGAAGCGTCGGATCACAAGGAGGCCTATCCTTTAATCCAGGATTTTTGATTTTTTGCTGCAGCGGGTGTTCTTACAAAATTAACTGAATTCGTACATCAATAAGTAGACTATAACACGTTTACCATAAAATTGCCGTATTTTTTCAGCCGGCACCCCATATGCGTACGTTCAGACTGCTGATCAGAGACAAGAGCTATTTGAAACTGTTGAGCAGGTTCATCGCCTTGTCCGGATGCCCCTGCAAAAAAAGAATAATCCCGTCGGCAAGCGGACCATATCGGGATTGCAGAACCATTAATTCATCGTCGGTAAAATTGCCTAAAACATATTTATCAACGGGAAAATCGGCATGGATCAGGCCATTACCAGGCCTGCCGATGCCTATTTTCAAACGGTAAAACGCAGGAGTACCAAGCGTTTCCACCAGTGATTTTATCCCATTATGACCACCTGCGCCACCGCCTTGAACGAGCTTGATCCTTCCTGGTGCCATGTCCAGATCATCATGAATAACCAAGAGTTGGTCAGGAGTCATTTTATAGAACCGACAAAACTGTGCAACAGCCCTGCCGCTTTTATTCATAAACGTCAAGGGCTTGAGCAGATGGACTTTTCGATCGACAATTGACACCGAAAAATACTGTGCCTGCCATTTCTCCTGGGCAACAGGTGCATTCCACCTCCTCGCCAGCTCATCAGCAACCATAAATCCTGCATTATGGCGCGTGAAATGGTACTGAGCGCCGGGATTTCCCAGCCCAACGACTATCCAATCTTTTTTTTCCATGAATGAAAGAGTGATTTGAAATGTGATCTTCGATTTCAAGGAGGCTATGAATACGTAAAGGTCCGGGGAAATAAGTATTTCCGCGGACCTTTAACATTTTTTACCACCCCGATCGATGCCTGTTGCGGCAGGTCGACAGTTGCTATGCGTGGTGTGTCAACACCCGGCAGCTTATTCCTTCTCTTTCTTTCCCGTTTTTTCGGTCGATTCTTCGAGCTTCTCACCTGGCTTCATAATTGAAACAATGACGGTATCCGGATCGGTGACCATTTTTACATTTTCCGGAAGACTGAGCGCGTTACAGGTAAATTGATCCCCTATAGCCATGGGTCCAATATTGATGACACATTCATCAGGAATATCCAGTGGCTTTCCCTTCAAGACAACATGATCGCATGCAACAATCATCTGCCCGCCCAGGTCAACGCCCTTGGCCTTGCCTTTAAGGGTGATCGGCACCTTATAAACCCGTTCTTTCTTCAAATCAATCTCACAGAAGTCGACATGGATAAGCGTATCACGCACTGGGTCTGTCTGCACTTCTCCCACCATCACCGTTTTTACCGCCGAGCCATCGACACTGAGCGTTACAACGGTATTTTTTCTATAAAATTCAAGCAATTGAGCCATCAAGGTCTTCGTGTCAAGCTGGAGTCTTTGCGCCTCGGCGCCCCCACCGTATACCACGGCAGGAGTCATTCCTTGCATACGCAGCTGCCGCATGGGCCCCTTACCTGAAGTATTTCTAACAGAAGCGGATATTTCTACCTGAAGCATTTTTCCTCCTTTGCTAAACAGTCGCGACTCTACATTGATAGCGACTGAGCAGAATATAATAAATTAGAACTCTTAATAATAAAATAATTATAGCCGATTAAACAAAAAGAGAACTGACGGAGTCTTCATTGTGTATTCTGCTGATTGCGTCGGCAAGCAGCGAAGAGACCGAAAGAACTTTTATTTTGGGACAATCCAGAGAATCTCCCCGAAGCGGTATGGAATTGGTTACGACCAGGGATTTTATCTCCGAGGCGCGCAGTCGTTCGATGGCAGGCCCGGAAAGAACCGGGTGGGAACAACAGGCGTGCACTTCTTTGGCACCATTCTCCAGTAAAGTCTTAGCTCCGGCGCAAAGGGTACCAGCCGTATCGACCATATCATCCATCAAGATGGCAGTTTTGCCTTTGACATCGCCGATAACATGCATTGCTTCACATTCGTTCGGCTTGTCACGGCGCTTATCAATTATTGCCAATCCGGAATTCAGTCTTTTGGCAAAGGCGCGGGTCCGCTCGACACCGCCGGCGTCGGGAGAAACCATAATAACATTATCGTCAAAAGTTTCCTGGATGTATTTCAGAACAACCGGTGCGGCATAAAGATGATCAACAGGAATATTAAAAAAACCGCCGATCTGTCCGGCGTGAAGATCCATACACAGCACCCGGCGCACGCCGACCACCATTAACATTTCCGCCACGACTTTCGCAGTAATAGGTACCCGTGGCGCGTTTTTTCGGTCCTGTCTGGCATACCCGTAATACGGCAACACGGCAGTAATTCTTCGGGCAGAGGCGCGGCGCAACGCATCCACCATAATGACCAGTTCCATCAGGTTATCATTCACCGGGGTGCAGGTCGGCTGCAGGACATAAACATCCGTTCCCCGAACATTTTCTTTTATTTCAACGAAAATTTCCCCATCGCTGAATTTCCTGACATCTGCTTTACTGACAGGGATCTGTAAATGAGCGGCAATTTCCTCCGCCATCTTTTTATGGGCATTGCCTGAAAATATTTTTAGGTCTCGCATCGTATGTTGGTGTGCTCTAATGTGGTTTGTAAACGTATTAGTGATGGCTGGGGCGGCAGGATTCGAACCTACGAATGCCGGGATCAAAACCCGGTGCCTTACCGCTTGGCGACGCCCCAGTACACGCTCTCGATAAATAAACCTTCTCTCCGTATTCCTGACGGAATGCACCAACAATACGTTGTAAATCTGCACCGAACGGTTTTTCAGTATCTGGAAAAACTCCAAACACCGTCGGTCCACTCCCGGACATCAAAACCTGTGATGCACCAAACGCCAGCAGCGATCTCTTTATTTGCTCTATTTGCGGATATCTTGCACAACTGACCTGCTCCAGATCATTATGCATCCCCTCCAGAGAAAGAGAAACTGCCTCGCACTTTTGAAAGCATGACAATCTAGAGGTTTTCGACGGGCTTGTCAATGCTAAATTTTGAAAAACCCAGGCAGTTGACACAAAGAAACCCGGATTAACCACCACAAAAGAACAATTATCAAATGAACCGACCGGGCACATGACGTCGCCGATCCCGGTGGCGAAAACGGCATCGTGGTCAACAGCAAAAAAAGGCACATCAGCCCCCAAAGGTCGTGCCAGGAAGATCAGTTGCTCCTTGGATAACTCACCAGCAAACAAAGTATTCAGTCCCCGCAGCACAGCCCCAGCATCGCTGCTGCCGCCGCCAAGGCCCGCCGCAACTGGAATATTCTTCTGCAATTTTATTCGCACGCCATATCCTTTACTCTTTTTACTCGCCGCAAGAAAAGTCGTGGCCGCACGAACCGCAAGATTCGTCGCATCGGCTGGAACCGATCCATCTTCGCAAAAAAAATCAACACCTTTACCGGGATGCAGCTCTAACTCGAGCCGGTCATAAATATCAATTTTCTGCATCCAGGTTTCTAAATCATGATAGCCGTCGTCACGCCTGCCCACAACCCGAAGCAACAGGTTGATCTTGGCCGGCGCCTGAACAGATATCTGCCGATTCGACAAATCCATTTCAGGATGCTGTTACTTCTTTACCACTTTGACAAAGCGGATTTTAATATCGTAGAGAATGTTTTTTAACAATTCTTCTTCATCTTTTTCCAGATTGCCTTTAGTCTTGCTCTGAATCAACGCCAGAGTATCGATCGCATGTTTGGCGAGGTCGAGGTCGACAATTCGTTTGCCGGTGGCCGGATCGGTTATTTCACCAAGATGATAGAGCGCAGAAGTATTCAGCGACATGACAAAAGCAGCAAACGTCACTTCCGGCATAACGCATCGTCCCTGCTTATCGGGTACTTTTCCTTCGGCGCAGCCACATTCATCAGCTTTTTTACTCACATTCTCACCCATAGATAATTCTCCTTCACCCTATTTCCGTATGTCACACGTATATTACACACTTGTCAGGTCCAACACCTGCGCCTTGGTAATGTCTTTTAGTTCCTCGACCCTGGCCAGCAGTTCTTTGGAAACCAACTCATTGGTACTGAGCAGAATAATATTTTGTTTACTCTCTTCCTCCCGGCCCACGGTCATCCGGGAAATATTGACGCCGGCCTGGCCAAGGGTCGTACCCAATGCGCCAATGACGCCGGGGACATCATTGTTGAATACCAGCAGCATCGGCCCGGAAGGCAGAGCCTCGAGGCGAAAAGCGTTCAATCGAACCAGACGGGGTTCGTTGCGTCCAAAAACCGTTCCTACCAGGGTATTTTCCCCCTCGCTGGTGATCACCTTTACTGCCAGGGTGTTGACAAAATCGTCAGCCCTCTCACTTCGCGATTCAATGATGCGAATACCCCTTTCTTTCGCAATAATCGGGGCATTAACAAAGTTAACCGCATCTTTTAAGATAGGGGTAAAGAGTCCTTTCAAGAAAGCCACGGTTATCGGGCTGGTGTTCAATTCGGCCAATTCACCGCTGGATTCGATGTTGACTTCCGCCACCCCGCCTTTGGCTATCTGCATATGCATGCATCCGAGCATTTCCCCAAGCTTCAAATACGGTCCCACCTGGGCGAGAACATCATCACTGACCGACGGCACGTTGACCGCGTTGGTCACCGATCCCTTCTTGAGATAATCGGCCACTTGTTCAGCAATGATCAGCGCGACGCTCTCCTGTGCTTCGTTGGTCGAGGCGCCAAGGTGCGGGGTGCAGACAAAATTATCCAGACCAAGCAGAGGACAATTTTCAAGACTGGTAGGCTCTTTACCAAAAACATCAAGGGCGGCACCAGCAATTTTATGAGTAACGAGGGCTTCATAGAGGGCAGCTTCATCACACACGCCGCCTCTGGCACAATCGATGAACATGGCATCGTTTTTCATATTGTTAAAAAACGCAGTGGAGACGATATTTTTGGTATCAGGGGTTAGCGGGACGTGCACGGAAATATAATCTGATCTTTTGGCCAACTCTTCCAGACTGACCAGCTCGACGCCAATTTTTTCGGCCATTTCTTTGGGCATATGCGGATCGTAGGCAATAGTCTTCATTCTCAGCCCCTGCGCCCTACTAGCGGCAATCCCGCCAATCCTGCCGATCCCT
Source organism: uncultured delta proteobacterium (assembly GCA_963796255.1). Classification (GTDB taxonomy): domain Bacteria; phylum Desulfobacterota; class Desulfobulbia; order Desulfobulbales; family Desulfocapsaceae; genus Desulforhopalus_A. Next base: position 70,352 of record CAWCLE010000004.1, read on the forward strand.
ATAACGCCAAAGGTCTTGCCGGTAACCTCCCGGCCCATGAACTTCTTTTTTTCCCACTTGCCCTGTTTCATGGACATACAGGCCTGGGGAATATTCCGCGACAGCGCCATCATCATTGAGATTGCATGTTCCGCGGCGGTCGTCGCGTTACCATCGGGGGCATTCATTACTACGATACCTTTCTGACTGGCCGCAGGGATATCGACATTGTCGAGGCCGATCCCGGCACGGCCGACAACTTTCAGTTTATGGGCCATCTCCAGAATGTCCACGGTAACCTTGGTGGCGCTGCGAATAACCAGGCCATCGTATTCGCCGATTATTTTTTTCAGTTCTTCGGGGGCAAGTCCGGTATTGACATCGACTTCAAGACCTGCCTTGCGCAGGACATCTACGCCAACTTGGGACAGGTTGTCACTGATCAGTACTTTCATTCTTTTTCTTTCCTTTATAAAAACCCGTCTCGACTTTTTCCACCCACCGGCGGAAAAAGCCCCCTTATTAAATCTCACATCTTATGTTTTAACGAAGTATTTTGGCAATGAACAGAAAACTATACCGACTTGCCCTGACAAGGACAACAAAAAAACTGGCGGGATTGTCGGCTGAAAACTGGAAAAACAGGGCGGGTTTCACATCAGAGCATGGACTACCCAGCCGTAATAATGTTGAACAATGAAACAGAAAAAGATATATAGCAACAATGATGGCGGCAATATAGTAACAATATAGTAACAATATACTCTTGTTGGTGGGACCCACACTCCCTCCACCATAACAATTCAGCCCAAAATACTTGACACTCCATGGCACTACTCTTGGCAGCGCACCATGCTGCCTGAAGGATTTTATTTATGACCGAAACACGATTACGTTTTCCACCGAGTCCAACCGGATATCTGCATATCGGCGGCGCCAGAACAGCACTGTATAATTGGCTATATGCTCGAAAGACTGGAGGCAAACTCATCCTGCGCATTGAAGACACCGATACCGGCCGTTCGAGTCAGGAATCTATTCAGGGAATCCTTGACGGTCTTGCATGGCTGGGTATCGATTATGATGAAGGCCCCTATTTTCAAACGGATTTCGAGGCGGAGCATGTAGCTGCCGCCAATAATCTACTGGCTCAAGGAGCCGCCTATAAATGTTTTTGCACCAAGGAAGAACTCGACGCCAAACGCGAAGCCGCGCTGGCCGCGAAAAAACCGCTGGGCTATGACCGCTCCTGCCGCAACCTCTCCGTTAACCAAAGAGCTGCAAAAGAAGCGGCCGGGCATGACTTTGTCATCCGCTTCAAGGTTCCCGATCGAACCGGCGCTCTTGGCTATGACGATCAGGTGCTCGGCCGAATTGAAGCGAACTATGCCGAAGTCGATGACTTTGTCATTGTCCGCTCCAACGGCAAACCACTCTACCTGCTCTGCAATGTCGTCGATGATATCCGTGACCGCATTACCCATGTTATCCGCGGCCAGGATCATATGACCAACACCCTCAAGCAGGTTCTTCTCTATGAGGCTCTGGATGCGCCATTACCGGTTTTTGGTCATATGCCACTTACTCTCGACACCAAAAAAGCCAAAATATCCAAACGCAGTCATGGCGAAATAGTAGCCGTGCAATTTTATCGTGACAATGGTTTTATTCCCTGGGCCTTCAATAATTTTCTCGCCCTTCTCGGCTGGTCTGCCGGCAATGATCAGGAGTTTTATTCAAGAGAAGAATTGATCAAAGAATTTTCCCTCGAACGAATCAATAAATCGAGTGCCATTTTCAACTACCAGAAAAACGATCCTAAATTCTTTACCGACCCTAAAGCCATTTTCATCAATGAGCATTATCTGCGGACGATGGATATCGGCGAGATCGGCGAGATGGTCAAAAAAGAACTGCTCACCGCAAATCTCTGGCAGGATGCCTACGAGGGCGAACAAAAAGACTGGTATCTGCAAACCCTTGATCTCATCCGCGATCGTTTCCATACTCTCAAGGATTTTACCACCCTGGGCAGGGCGTATTTTGCCGACGATTTCGAGGTCGATGCCAAACCCCTTGCCAAAAATGTGCTGAAATACGAAGAGTTGCAGCGATGGCTACCCCAACTCGCCGACCGATATGAACAACTGGCCGACTTTACCCTCTCCGAGACGGAACGGGTAGCAAGAGAATTGGCCGAGGAAATGGCTATCAAACCGGGGATCATTATCAATGCGATGCGTACGGTGATTACCGGGCAACTCGCCGGTCCTTCCATGTTTGATATTGTCCTGACCATCGGCCGGGAAAAAGTCGTACGAAGACTTCACGATGTCGGCAAATTTTTCGAATCAAAATAAATATTTTACCCACCTTGTCTGTTATGGAAATACGAGAAACTTTAGAAAATAAACCCCTGGACTTTATCCGCCAGATCATCGCCGACGACCTGCACACCGGAAAACACCAGAAGGTCGTGACCAGATTTCCGCCGGAGCCGAATGGTTTTCTGCATATAGGGCATGCCAAATCGATCTGTCTTAATTTTGGTGTCGCCGAGGAGTATCCAGGCTACTGCAACATGCGTTTTGACGATACTAATCCCACCAAAGAGGATGACGCCTATGTGCAGTCCATTCAAAAAGATGTGGAGTGGTTGGGCTTTACCTGGCACGAGAAGTTGCTCTATGCCTCGGATTATTTTCCACAGCTCTATGATTTTGCTGTGCAACTGATCAAACTCGGTAAGGCCTATGTCTGTCAACTCGGGCCCGATGAAATACGCGAGTATCGCGGCACCCTGACCGAACCCGGCAGGGAGAGCCCGTATCGCGACAGGTCGGTTGCCGAAAACCTCAATCTTTTCAACCGGATGAAAAACGGCGAATTCAGTGAAGGAACCCATGTCCTCCGGGCAAAAATCGATATGGCTTCGCCCAATGTGAATATGCGCGATCCGGTAATCTACCGGGTCCTCAAGGCGTACCACCACCGAACCGGTGATGTCTGGAAAATTTACCCAATGTATGATTACACCCATTGCCTCTCCGATATGCTGGAAGGTATCACCCATTCCCTCTGCACCCTGGAATTTCAGGATCATCGCCCCCTCTACGACTGGGTTCTCTCTACCCTTACTACCCCGTGCCATCCACGACAGATCGAATTTGCCCGTCTCAATTTAACCTACACAGTAATGAGCAAGCGCAAACTGCTGAAGATGGTCGAAGGCGGCTACGTCGATGGCTGGGACGATCCGCGGATGCTGACCATCTCCGGCTTGCGTCGACGGGGCTTTACTCCCGCCTCGATTCGCAATTTCTGCCGGACCATCGGGATTGGCAAGAGTGAAAGCCGGATCGACATGGGGGTGTTAGAAAATGAAATCCGGGCCGACCTTAACATCATCGCCCCGCGCCGCATGTGCGTACTTCATCCGCTAAAGCTGGTGATCGACAACTACCCCGAGGATCAGGTTGAAGAAATGGTTGCCATAAACCACCCCCAGGATTCAACAATGGGCGAGCGCACCCTTCCTTTTGCCAGAGAATTGTATATTGAACGCGAAGATTTTATGGAAAACCCGTCGAGAAAATATAACCGCTTAGGGCCCGACCGAGAGGTACGTCTGCGCTACGGCTATCTGGTCCGTTATGCCTCGCATATCAATGACGAAACAAGCGGTGCAGTCACCGAAATCCACTGTACCTATGATCCCGAAACCAGGGGAGGCTCAGCCCCCGACGGCAGAAAGGTTAAAGGGACAATCCACTGGGTATGCGCCAAAAAGGGACTGCCGGTGACAGTTCGCCTCTACGACCGACTCTTTAAAGTGGAAGACCCCGAAGCGAACAAAGATATCGATTTTCTCCAGCAGCTCAATCCACAGTCTAAAGTAGTCCTCCGGCACGCCATCGCTGAACCAAGCCTGGCGGCCCTGCAACCGGGACAAACGGTCCAGTTCGAGCGGCAGGGATATTTCTGTGCCGATCCGGTGGAATCGAGGCCCGGAAAACCGGTCCTTAATCGGACGGTAAGCTTGAGAGACTCCTGGGAGTCAAAAAAATAACAAAATGGCACTTATCAATTTACGCCGAATGGCCAAACATCAATCAGGAATCATCAAATCTGTCAAAGTCGGTGGTGAACTTGGTCGTCGAATACGGGAGATGGGCTTGGTTCCGGGGACAGAAATCACCATTCAGGGCCGGGCTCCGCTCAATGATCCGGTAGCGCTTCGAGTCATGGGCGGCACGCTTACTCTGCGCAACAATGAAGCCGATTATATTATGGTTGAAACTGGCGCAGCAGAATGACCAGCCTGCAATCGCAAGCATCTTAGTTGTACCTAATAATATTGCTCGACCTTGAAAAATATGTTGACCACAGTTATTGTTTGGTGTACCTAAAGATTATACGAAGGGTTACAATTACTGGAGAAAAAGATGGTTGGCAGAAGACGAAAGAATGGTGATTGCTGCTTCACCGACAAAATAAAGAATTGTTTTGGCCGACAGCGATGCGGTAACCTGGTCGGACCACTCTCGCACCGGTCGAGAACTGGTCGCATCAAGGTATGTAAAGTTACGGGGGATCGAAAAATTTGCGCCCGGATGGCGGCGATGGGATTGTATCCCGGAGTTGAAGCTGATGTCCTTTGTTCCGAAACGGGGAGTCAATGTCTTTTAAAGATTAACGGCGGGACCATTAGTCTTGGCCCTGATGTTTCCGATAACATTTTAGTCACCAGTCTATAACACGCCCCGCTCGCACCAAAAATCCGGCGATTACCTTGGCCGGACTTTTTTTTGCCCGGCGAGTTAGGGCCAACTAACAGAAGATAGTATGATAGAAACAATACTCATATGGGTGATCATTGCCCTCTGCGCATTTTTCACCGGTCGCAGATTTTATCGTCAATGGCAGGTTGCCACCAGCAAGGACGATAGTATTTCCTGCGGTAACAGCTGCACATGCTGTGCCGATTCCTCCTGCAGCAGTCGAAAATCCGCCCCGGACAAATAATCCACCAATGCACTTATTAATGGCCCTTGCGGGCAATCCCAACGCCGGAAAGACCACCCTTTTCAATCAATTGACCGGGGCCAGACAGCATGTCGGCAACTATCCCGGTATTACCGTCGACCATAAAGAAGGGACCTTATCCCACCAGAACCGCAGGATCACCCTGACCGATCTCCCCGGAACCTATTCAATGACTGCCTATTCGGCTGAAGAACTGGTCACCCGCGATTATCTGGTCAACGAACGCCCCCAGGTGGTGATCAATATTGTCGATGCCTCCAACCTGGAGAGGAACCTGTATTTGAGCTGCCAGCTTCTCGAGTTGGGCGTTCCCCTGGTAATCGCTCTGAATATGATGGACGTGGCCAAAGACCGGGGCATTGAAATCAAACCCGAAGTGCTGGAAAAACTGCTGCAGGTTCCGGTCATCCCCATTATCGCCCGTTCCGGATTTGGCAAGAAAGAACTGCTCGATGCCTGCCTGCGCATTGCCACCGAAAAAAGCCCCTGGCATCCGCGGGATATTTCCTATGGTGAGGATCTCGACATCACCCTGGCCGAACTGGTGGCAAAAATTACTAAAACCTCGCTGCTGGTCGACAGCTACCCAGCCAGATATACCGCTATCAAATATCTGGAAAACGATGATCAGATCGTCGACAAGGGACGAAAAAGTGATCTTCCCACTGCGCAGGCCTTGGAAGATATCGTCACCAAGGCAGCAGCCCATACCCAGAAAACCCTGGACGTCTTTCCCGAAGCTCTTATCGCTGATCATCGCTATGGGTATATAAAATCAGTTCTGCGTCAGGGCGTCATGACCCATACCTTTGATAGCGATCGTCTTTACACATCGGATAAAATCGACAAGGTACTCACCAACAGACTGGTTGGCCCGGTCATTATGCTGCTGATCCTTTTTGCGGTCTATCAGTTTACCTTCAGCTGGAGTGATTACCCCGTCAGCTGGCTGGGAAATGTTTTCAACTGGCTGGGCAACCAAGTCGAGAACATCCTTCCCGACGGGCTGCTTAAATCAATGATCATCTCCGGGGTAATCGACGGCGTTGGCGGCGTTCTTGGCTTCGTGCCGCTGATCATGTTCATGTTCTTCAGTATCGCCATCCTGGAAGATTCCGGTTATCTCGCCCGGGTTGCCTTTATGATGGACCGGATCTTTCGGATATTCGGTCTGCATGGCTCCTCGGTCATGCCCTTTATCGTCTCCGGCGGTATCGCCGGAGGCTGCGCGGTGCCGGGGGTAATGGCGACCCGCACCCTCCGCTCACCCAAAGAGCGGATGGCGACGCTCTTGACCGTCCCCTTTATGAACTGCGGTGCCAAGCTGCCGGTTCTGGCCCTGCTGATTGGTGCTTTTTTCAGCGAAAAAAAGGCCATGTATATGTTTTTATTCACCCTCTTGTCCTGGCTTGTCGCCCTGGTTGCCGCAAAATTCCTCCGCTCAACCGTTCTGCGCGGCGCGCCGACGCCGTTTGTCATGGAACTGCCCCCATACCGCTTTCCCACTCTACGGGGCTTATTGATTCATACCTGGGAGCGCACCTATCAGTATATAAAAAAGGCCGGGACGGTTATTCTGGGCATATCCATTTTACTCTGGGCTTTGATGACCTTTCCCGGCTTACCCACAGAACAGGCGGCGCTTTATGAACAGCAGCGGCAGACGGTGAGTGAGACTGATCCACAAGCCGTAGCGGCAAAGATCAGGCAGATCAACGACGCTGAGAGCAAAGCAACCTTGAAAAACTCCATCGCCGGAACTTTCGGTAGCTCGCTGGAACCGTTAACCCGACTAGCTGGGTTTGACTGGCGAACCAATATCGCCCTGATTGGTGGCTTTGCCGCCAAAGAGGTGATTGTCTCAACTCTCGGTACGGCGTATTCAATGGGAGAAGTCGATACGGGAAAATCAGAATCCCTTGGTCAGCGCCTGAAAAAGGATGACAACTGGAATCGAGTGGTTGCCGTTGCCGCCCTGGTATTCATTATGTTTTATGCTCCCTGCCTGGTCACCGTGGTGTGTATTGCCAAGGAATCTTCCTGGAAATGGGCGGGATTTTCGATGGTTTTCAACACCATCTTTGCCTTTGGCATGGCAGTGACCGTCTATCAGGTGGGGATGTTTCTTAATCTTGGCTAGTGGTATGCTGGAGCTTTATCTATGCCAGAGCTCTATTGCCAGCTATTTTCCTCCAGCCACTGCAGCGCAACGCCAGCCAGCCAAGCGGCACCGACCGCCAGGACGTTTTCATCAAAGTCAAAGGTGCTGCTATGAGCCGGCCCACTTTCGATGCGCCCCTGGGCGCCGAAGCGAACTAAACAGCCGTCAACAACCTGTTGATAAAATGCAAAATCTTCGCCGCCAAGACTCGGCCGACCCTGCGATAAAATTTTTTCTTCACCGATTACCAGCCGGGCGGCACGCCGCGCCACAGCAGTTGCCGATGCCGAGTTGAGCACAACCGGCAGACAATCGCCGAAGTGAACGGTGACCTGCACGCCAAACTGCAGGGCCACTCCCGCGCAGATACGCTGCATCCCGGCAAGGATACGCCGCCGCACCTCGTGGTCATTAGAGCGTATCGTGCCGGTTATACTGGCCTCTTCGGCGATGATATTACTGGCATCTCCGGCGTGAAATCGACCAATGGTCACCACCGCCGACTGGTTCGGGTCGGTTTCTCTTGACACCAGGGTCTGCAGGGCAGTGACTAAATACGCCCCGGCGACAATAGCATCCCGGGCTTCATGCGGACGGGCGGCGTGCCCGCTTTGGCCGTGGACCTCAAGCAAAAAAGAGTCAGCGGAGGAACAGATCACCCCCTCATCGATCGTCATTGTACCCGTCGGATAATGAATATCGATATGGCCGGCAAAAATCGCCTCGATACCCTGCAATGCCCCTTCTTTAATTATTTTTTCCGCCCCGTTGCCGTGTTCTTCCGCCGGTTGAAATATCAGCGAGACACAACCGGCCAGCTGTCGATTATGTAAAAGTGCTGCAGCACCAAGTAGCATCGCCACATGACCGTCATGGCCGCAGGCATGCATCACGTCAGGAGTCTTTGATGCATAGGATACCTTTTTCTTATCCTGTAGCGGCAAAGCGTCCATATCCGCGCGCAAGCCGACATGACGGTTTTGTCCCAAATCACTGCCGAGGGTGGCAATAACCCCGGTGCCTGCCCAGCCGGTGCGGTAGTGTATGCCCAACTGGCTCAGCTCTTTCTGAATAAGCTCCGAAGTCCGGTGTTCCTGATAACTGAGTTCCGGTTGCTGGTGGAGTGTTCGGCGAATCTTCCGCATCCACTTAAGCAACTGCTGGTCAACCACCGGCATGGTACCTGCCTTCATTATAACTCCCCTACTCAATCCGTATCGAACCGATATCTACTCGTTTAACGGATCTGCTCTCGCCATTGCCGACCTTTTCCTCAACCACCTCAAAATCGTCGAGCATCATGGCTTCCGGCACCTCGTCATACGCCTTACTGCGCGCTGCACGACTACCATGGTGGTCACGCTCATCGCTCTCCCCACGCAGAGAAATGTGACCTTTTCTTGCCGCCAGAGCCTGGGTAACCACAGTTTTCTCTTGCTCCATTCTTGGCGATCGAGGTGTTTTTTCCGCCGCATCCGGTGGCGGCGAGAAGGACCGAATTTCCAGATCAAGCGGTTGTTTAAAAACCGCTATCAAGCCATCCATCGTTTCGAGCAGGGAAACCAGTTCCCAACCAGCCTTACCATACTGATTTAAGGACAATTCAATTTCCGGCTCGTCAAGAAAAGAACTGCCGAGAATACCTTCCTTTTTCAACTCATAATGTACTGTTTTATAGCTCCAGCGCATAATCAACAATCCTCTTCCTTAACACCTGGTTTTATAAGCCTCTCGTACCACCTCGGCGATAATCGCCAACCCTCGACGAACATCGTTATCATCCTGAGAGTAGGTCACTCTAAGACATTCGTTTGTATGTTGCCAACTTTCCCTCAGTCCGGGGAAAAAATAGTGCCCGGAGACGACCAGAACGCCGTGCTTTTTCAGACGCTCATAGAGCTCCAGGCTGGTAATAGGTAAATCTTTAAACCACAACCAGAGGAACATGGCACCTTCGGGGATATGCATACGACAGGGAATACCGGCAAATTTTTCCTTTACCACCGCCACGGTCTTGTCCTTTTTGTGGCGGTAGAAAGGCTGCATAAGCTCTTTACTTACGCTGATCATCGCTCCACTGGCCACCAGGCGCTCGGCGAGGACTGCACCGAAATTATTAGGGGTCAGCGACATTATCGCGTTCATGCCGGTCAATGTCTGAATAATCTCCCGGCGGGCGACCACAATTCCAGTTCTTACCGCGGGCAGACCCAATTTTGAAAGAGACAGGCAGACAATAATGTTTTCGTTCCAGAGAGGTTCTGCTTCGGTAAAGATCATGCGTGGAAACGGCAGACCATAAGCGCTGTCGATAATAAGAGGAATATCATGCAGGGCAGCCAGGTCGGCAAGCTTTGCCAGTTCCTGATCGGTAATCACATTGCCGGTAGGGTTGGTTGGTCTCGAGATACAGATGGCCCCGATCGTTTCATCGATCTGCAAATTGTCAAAATCAATATGATATTTAAAAAAATCGTCATCCAGCAGTTCTATCTTCGGTTTCGTGGCGATAAAAAGATCGTCGGTCAAGCCAAGATCGGCATAGCCGATATATTCAGGGGCAAGAGGCAAACAGATTTTTTTTTCCTTGACCCCGGCATATTCCTTCGGCATGGCCCCGGCAAAAAGATTAAACAGCATAAAAAAGGCGGTCTGACTGCCATTGGTCAGACAAATGTTTTCCGGGCCGACCGCCCAGCCCAGTTCTTTTTTAAGAAGAGCGGCGAGGCCAATGCAAAAGTTTTTTTCCCCCTGGGGCGGGGCATAGCAGCCGACCAGCTGTTGGAAACTCTTCTTGTCACTGCAAATTTCCAGAAGCTGCTGCCGCATGATTTCCTGAAATTCCGGAACCAGGCCGGGATTTCCCCCGCCCATCATAATCATATCTTCATTGGCAAGCCTGGCCTGGCCCAGATCATCCATCAGGGAAAGTATCCCGGCCTTGCAGGTCATTTTTTTGCCAAATTTTGTGAAATCCATAAGCTTTGTTTTGGTTAATTTATTAAAGAGACAAAAATTTTACAATACTCCCATACGCCTTGCGGCAAGAACCCGCAAGAAACGCACCAGAATGAAGGTAACGATCAGCGCAAAGATAATCCTGCCCCATAAAATCCCCCCGAATCGGCCGCCGATTGCCGCCATCAATAAAGTGTCTTCAACCAGACCATGGCAAAGGGCGAGCAGAACCATCGAATTAAAGACCTCCTCTCTCGCGATTTTACCTTGTGCGGTCTCCCTGATAATCAGTGCGCCGCCATAACCAATACCCATAATCATCCCGACGACGGTTATCGGTGCGGCCTGCCTGCTCATCCCGAAAAACGGCAGAACCGGAGCCAGAATCCTCTCCAATAGTGCAAGGATGCCCAGTGCCTTGAAGATCCGCATGCAGATAATTATACAAAATATTATAACCACTATCAGGCCCGTATTCTGCAAGAGCCCCAAGCCCCATTGCCAGATATCCGCCGATTTGGTAGTGGCCTTAAAAAGCAGCGTTGCCTTTTCCTGCCAGAGGTCAAAACCAAGACAGAAACGATTAAGGATGAAAGCATAAACCACCGCACCAACCAGGCGAAGAACTGCGATAGGCAGAAGACTTGCCCCGGCCCGTTTGCTGACACTCAGCTCAATAGGTAGCGAATGGGCGATAAGCATCGCCGAACACAGCACGGTTATCTGGGCACTGGTCAAGGCAAGTTCGGGAGCCAGAGCGGCAAAAACGGCAATGCCGCCGTAGAGATTGGTAAGCATTGCCGTTGCCCAGACCAGGCCCAGGGAACCGGGGAGACCCATGAGTTGCATCACCGGTTCCAGGGCCATGCTGAGATAGCCGATCAAACCCACTTCCTGCAGTACCTTGGTGATTATGGCCACCGGAATGGTTATCCGGATCAATTCCCAACTGGTCAGCCAGGTTTCCCGGAACAGCGACCTGACCATTGTTTGCAAGCTGTTGCCCTGTTTTTGATTATCGATAGCCATTATATACTGCTGGGTAGACGACGGTAGTGCGCTTCAGGCAACTTTCTTTGCCCCAGGTGAACTGCAGCCCTTTTTTTTTATGCAATAGAGCTGACAGTGCATACCGGAATTCTCCAATACCACTCGGGCGGGATTGACACGGCTCTTAAATGACAGAGCCCGGCAGCCATAAGGTCTGCCAGGGTCATGGGTGATAAAATAATGTATGCACTGTAAACAATGAGGAAGCTGTCCTACCGGCATCTCTCTTGCCTCTTATACAAGCTGAGGGTTTTTCGGAAAATCAAAAAACAGCATTTTTCCTCTCCCGGCGGCGGTCAAACCTTCCGTCTCTTTATATTCCAGGGCGACAATACCGCATGTCGGCACATTGCCGATCGATCTGCCGCTCAGATACTCGGCAAGTTCAGTGATGGTATGATTATGGCCAACCAAAAATAAAATATCGATCGTACGCAGCAACTCATCGAGCAGCTGCAAATGGTAGGAGAGAGATCCGAGATAGAGATCAGGATAGTAAGAAATGGTTTCTTTGTTATAGCCGATCCCTTTCGCAAGACATAGAGCAGTTTTTTTTGCCCTTTTGGCCGGACTGGCAACAATCAGCTCAGGCAGGATTTTTGCCCCGGCAAGTCGGCCGGCCATCCTAGCACAGTCTTCTTTACCGCGCTGATTAAGAGGCCTTACAAAATCGTCCAGGTCGGGATTGGACCAACTCGATTTAGCATGGCGAATGAGATACAGTCTCTTCATAAGTCTCTTTCTCGCGGTAAATTTTCTCTTTAAGGCTTGTGCCGCTCATCCAACAAGATAAGTCCCAGTTCCTGCTGCGATAAGCAGCTCTTTATCATTGCATAATTCAGTGCGGATGACCGCCACTTTATTGCCTTTGCGTAAAACCGAGCCCGATGCGGTAAAAAATTCGCCCTCGCCGATGCGGAGATAATCAACCCGTAGATCGATGGTGCCAACTCGTGCAAATCGCTTCGCCACCTCTTCAGGCTGCATATAATCGAGATGTTTAAGTAATTCGGCAAAGGCTATCAGGCCACCGGTTAAATCGAGCACTGAGGAGATGACGCCGCCATGCAGAATTCGGCGCATAAAATTGCCGATCAATTCCTCACGCATGTCAATTCTGACTTGTATGTCCGTTGGCGTCAGGGTCGTAACCCGAACACCAAGCAGGCGATGGAAAGGCATCAGCGTATCGTAGACATGACGTAACTGATCCAGTTTTTCCTGGAGAGTCAATTTTTGTTGCATATTTCGTAATGGGTCATCAGAAAGTCATGGATAAACGAATAACCTGGATCTGTAAACGTTCAACCAGTGCTCCAGGTTCGTTCAAGCAGGCCGTCGAGCTATAGTTAGCTATGTGAGGTGGCCTGATCGGACGAAAATGGGGTGCTGATGAACGGTTACCATATTTCTGTGGGATGTCTGGTTATCATGAGTAAAGAGATGCGGCGTGAAAAATATCACGGACAAGCGGTAAATGCGAGAGAAAACGTTGCCTGGTCAATGATCGGCCGACTGCAGGGAAAACTGATTATCACTGTTATTCAATCTTCTCTGCTGACAAAACAACCGTCAATGTATAAGATGGGTACTCATGATTGTGATCGTTGCCGCAGGAATTATTCCCCGCTTCCAGCGCCATACTGGCTTTTCTAAAAACAACAGGATACTCTATGCCATTGCCTATACTTCTTATCATTTTGCTGCTGTCTGGAACGTTTTCACCGGTCTGGGCGGAAGAGGCGAAAACGGTTCCCGATAACGTCTATCCCAGCCTGGAATATGTTCTTTCACTGACCCGATCTTCGGCCGATCTTGAGCCGGAAAAATTAGCCGGAGTGATCGAATATGTTGGTTCCATTGCGGCAAATTCGGGCAGGAACCTCAAAGAGCGGCAGGGTGCTTCCGGGGCGTTTTACAGCTTTTCGGTGCACAGTAATTTTACGCATCTTCTGGACTATGTGTACAACCCGGACATTCCCCTTTATGTAACCATGCCGTCGTCGGTCAAACAACAGAAGTGGCTTACGCCGGAGCTCATTGCCCCCCTCAAAGGACTGCCGCGTCAGGTACAATCACCAAAAGATATCCGGCTGCTTCGCGGGCGGGACCGCGAAATTATCAGTCCGGACACCAATACCGGTGGCTACTATACCTACGACCAGGATCGATTGATCACTGTTCTGCCTGGTCCAACCGGGCCGGTTCTCCTCTCCGTATCAAGCCAGAAAGATGCTTCGCAGGTGGGCAAGAAGGGATGTATTGTCGGCAACGACAAGGATTGGAACTATCTGTACTCAGAAGAGACAGGACTGAATACTTTCGGACTGGGCTGGGTTGAATCATACATGTACTCGGCCGATTCCGTTGTTGTTTATGTCGCAGATACTGCTAAAGGTATTATCCACGTAGGCTCATTCAAATGGCTGAATGGCGGATGGGCCCAAATGAACATGGTCAACTCGAACCATATCCTGGAAGGTATGAAGCGCTTTGCCGCGGATTTCAAAACGGTGCTGGAAGCCCCTGGTTTGCCTAATTCGCCGGTGATTGAAAAAACCTATCGGCAGCTGCAGCAGAACAGCGTCGAAGACCTGCGACAAATGGCCGGACCCTATTTCCAGGCCTTGATCCAAACAGGAGCGACAGAGCTGCAGACCAATCCATTCAAGACCCTACTCTCTTCACAGGCATATCAGCAGCAAATGAGCCATGAGGATCTGGTTCAGGTATTGTTGTTGGAATATGTCAAAAGCTGGATCGGCAAAGAGCCGCTGGTGCGCCTGGCATCCATACAATAATTGTGATGGTGTCGTAAAAAGTCTTCATCTTTTTCGTTGTTGCGAATTTCACTATCATTACGACGTACTATAGTACGCCGAAATAATAGTGAAATTCGCACGCCTCGAATATGAAGATTTTTACTTAACCATCGAAAATTTTCAGTTTTTACCAAGTTGCTAATTATCGAATGGCCCAGTCAGTTCCAGCACAAAAGTCGTCTAAAAAGCGACCTCCCGCCAAAAAACGGGCGAAAACGTCCCCTGCCGGTAAAAAGAAACGGAGCAGCCGCAAGAAAAAACCACAGAAAACCCTGTTCAGTGATTTTTTATTAATCAGCCTGGAATGTCTTGGATTGGTGACAATCGGCATGGCCGCCGTTGTCGTGCTACTTGGTTCAATGGGCAACCGGTTTTCCGGCACCAATTTTATGCACAGCCTGCTGCCCTTTGCCGCGGGAATCCTTGCTCTTATCGTCCTCGCTTCCCTGTCGCTCAGCGGCTGGAAGAGACTGCGGAAGTGGCTGCAGGCAAGATCGCCGCGCCTTCCCGCAGCCATCATGCTGGGCGCGACCATCCTGATCTGCAGTTTTATGCCGCAGGGGTATTTTACGCAGGCCTATGGTTCGTATCGCACCCTGGTCGGCGGCAAAGAAGAGGCCGGTCGAGTCGTTCTCGCCCATCAGGTCTACGCCGCCTATCGTCGCCTGGACATCGCTGCTCTGCAAAAAATGATCAGCCGGGCCGAACAGTATAGTAAAGCCATCAAGGATGCGGCAGACATCTATGCTGTCGATATCGATCTTCTGAAAGGTCTAGCCGCCGCCGAGTCTTCTTATCTGCCGCGTAAAAGCAGCGATGGAGGACATGGTCTTTTTCAGATAACCAGTATCCCTGCGGGAGTCACCAAAGACGTCAATAAACTGTTTCCACCAGCCAACCGCGAAAAAAACAATGACCGGTATAATGCCTTTCTTGGCGCGGCGACGCTACGGTACTATCTCGCTCAGATGAACGATGATCTCTTTCTTGGCCTGCTCGCCTATAATATCGGTCCGGCTAATGGCGGTCTGCGCTTTATCATGGAACAATACGGGGTGACGGATTTCACCACTATCCAACCCTATCTGCTACGGCTGCCCCGAGACTACCCAATACGGGTTCTCGCCTATGCCCTGGCTTTTCGGATCGACCACAAAAAAGGTCGGCTACTCGCCTACGCGGAGGGAAAGAATGCCCTGGCCATCCAGGCGATGGGTATTCCCGGTCAGTAAAACAGCCCTTTAATTCGCTAATATCCCGGCTATCAGCTCAGCACGCTCCTGGGCGGTAATGAATGGTTTCATCCGCACATCAAGAATCTTTGCCTGCCGCTGTTGTTTTTTCACCAAGGCCTGTTCCGCCTTGACCAGAAGATCCTCCAGCGCACAAGGTTTCATCAGATAATCAAAGGCACCAAGTTTGATGGCTGCAACAGCTGAATGAACAGTGGCATTACCCGTTAGCATAATCACTTCTACGAGGGGATATTTCTTTTTAACTGTTTTAAGGATGGTCAGACCGTCGGGATAAGGCATGCCGACATCGAGAATAATAATATCAACCGCACTGTTTTTTTTCAGCCATGTCAGCGCCTCCCTGCCGGAAAATACACAGTCGACAGTAACACCCCTCTGACGCAAACGCCCGGCCATGATTTCGATGAATTCCTTTTCATCATCAACCAGAAGAAAACTCATCGGACCCATAGGATTACCTCCCCAAAAAAGAAGAAAATTGGTCGTTCACCAGCGAACACAATTCTCTTTGTATTCTATACATATGCTGCTTGACAAGCCTTAATGAATTTGTTAATCAAAGTTATAGTTTCAGATGCTCTCTTAGAGTTGAAAAGGGAATCCGGTGTAACTGGAGACGAAAATTGCATTTATGTCACTGTCGATATTTTTCGATGGGAAGACGCAACAAGTAGGTTGACCCAGGAGTCAGAATACCTGTCTGAAACAAAATATGGATACATCTTCGAGGCCGTGGATGTTGTTCTGATGTTATTCGTGGAAAAATTGGGAATCCCCGAATCATTTTTAATGAAATGATTCGGGGATTTTTTTTTCAGAGCCGGCAGGGGAAATCCTGTTCACTGTATGTCTGTGTCTCCGGGAGGCCCGCCCATTCCTCCTTCAATAGACATATGGTGTTCAGGATCTTTTTTGAAGAATTTGCCCACACTTTTCATCGACGTCGTAGTTGCAAAATCTTACGTGAAGATGAGCAATTACAATGCACTCACTTAATGATTCAAAAGGAAAATGGAATGAGAAAGTTGAATGTTTTTGTCGTAACAGCAGCCGTTATGTTGAGCCTTTTGTCGGTAATAGCCGTAGCTTCCCCCCATGGTAAGAAAAAAGAACAGAAAACAGGTATTTTACTAGTGGCGTTTGGTTCCAGTGAAGAAAGTGCCCAGGTATCTTTCGATAATATCGACAAGAAAGTCAAAGCTGTCTATCCTGAAATTCCCGTAAAATGGGCCTTCACCTCGCATATCATCAGAAAAAAACTTGCCAAAAAAGGAAAACTGCTGGATTCTCCTGAAGTGGCTCTCGCCAAAATGCTTGATGAAGGGTATACCCAAGTGGCCGTACAGTCTCTACATACTATTGCCGGTGCCGAGTATCACGATCTGCGTAAAGTTGTTGGCGCATTCCAGTCGATGGGTGGTTTTGAATCGGTTATTTTGGGCTACCCGCTGATTGCCACACAAAAGGACATGGAACGAGTCACTGATGCCATCCTCACAACAATTCCCAAAGAACGAAAAAAAGATGAAGCCGTTGTTCTTATGGGGCATGGAACCCATCATCCCGCCAATGCCTTTTACGGCGCCTTGATGTTTCAGCTGCAACTGAAAGATCCCAATGTCTACTTGGGTACCGTGGAAGGATATCCTGATCTCGATACTATCCTTACTCTTTTAAAGAAAAACAACATCAAGAAAGCCTACCTGGTACCGTTTATGTCGGTGGCCGGTGATCATGCCAAAAACGATATGGCCGGCGACGAAGATGATTCTTGGAAATCGATCATCACCAAGGCGGGTATTGCGTGTGTTCCGGTCTTGAAAGGAACCGCCGAATTTGACCAGTTTGTTGATATCTGGGTTGATCATTTGGGCGGCCCACTCAGTCATTTTAAATAAAAAAAGAAGAGATATTGGAGGAAACTGATGACGAAAAATGAACTTGCGTTTACCAAACAAGCAGCGCTGGCAACCAAAGAATGGGATACTTATCAGGCAATATTAAGAAAATGCCTATCCAGCCATTCTGCTAAAAAAGTAAAATAAGAGATGAGAGATCACTCCGGACAACTGTTTTTTTTGTCGGGGTGATCTCTCTAAGCAAACTTTAATCTTCGATATGGATTCACTCAGAATCTATATCCTCCATCTGCAAGAATACCCGATCGAGTTCCGTCTTAATTGCCAAAAATGCGCACCAGAATTCGTCAATTGGCCGGCAGACTGGTATAGGCTGTTTTTAA
>CAWCLE010000005.1:0-42500 GCA_963796255.1 uncultured delta proteobacterium
ATGATTTCAAGCACTTACAGTTTTTACTGTAGGTGCTTTTTTGTTTTGGGTGCAATTTGGGTGCAACAAACACACTGGGTGTATTCATCTTTTCTTACGTGTTGTCTTAATGCTATCTACACTATGTTTTGTAAGCTCTTGTTAAGCATTTTTTCCACTCCCCTCGCCCCCCCGATCTATCTACAAAATCAAATCCGAGAAGCTACTGTCAATGAGTCGTACTGTCATAGCTAGACTTTGCAGGTTGACGGGCTGGCTTTCCTGACATTACAATAGAGCTTTACGGCTCGGTAGTGACTTTTTGTGGTGCAGAATGACTTCCCCAAAGGAACTATAGCTATGGATGATTCCCGCCCGCACCAAAGATAACCATAAAGGTAGGGCATTGGGTCTCTTTCATTGTACCTCTATTGTTAGTCCAAACTGAGCTAATGCCTGGCTGGTGGTCTCAATGCTGGTATGATGAATGCCGTGAATGCCCATCGTTTCTGCAACTTCTACCAGCATGGCGCGGTCGTCAATGTAAATGACCTGTTCCGGCGGTGCCTGTGCCACGTCCAGTGCTATGCGATACATGTCAACATCCGGTTTGCGAATGTGAACAAAACTGGAAACAATGAAGAAATCAATCCAATTGGTCAACTTGAACTGGCGAATGCGGTATTCGGTCAGTTCCCGCCCCTCATTACTGACAGTGGCAATTTTGAGCTGATAGCGTTGCTTGAGACTGGCCATTAAGTTGATCATCTCAGCAAAGGGTCGTGATTGATCGAACATTATTTGTTTGAACAATTCGAGTGTAAACGGCCTTTCTTCGTAAAAAACAACCCGCCGCAAATATTCATCCAGACTGAGTTTGCCTTCCTCATACGTGTCAAACGTCAAGTGATGGCGCTCGTCCATCTCGGTAAAGTCCAGGTTAAGATCTTCAGCGACTTGGCGCCGACTCTCACGGCCCCAACCATTGGTAAGCAATACGCCTCCGATGTCTAGGAACAGGGTGGTGATAGATGATTTAGTCATCATTCCTCTCTTGATTAATAAAGAACGATCTTATGGAAAAATCTTAGTAATGGCTCAGTCATCAAAGGAAAGGTTTCAATGTGTCAACTATCTCAATTTTTCGACAACACAACCTGCAGCAATATTATAATTGTGCCAACATCCCCTCAGATCGACAGTAAGACAAAACCAACCACGCTCGGCAAAAATGTTATAGCAACCAGTTAAGGCAACAGGTGATAAATAGTCGCTTAGCTAGGCAGGCTGAAGGATCAAATCCGCTAGCTCGTAATCAAGTTCAGCGAGTGCGGCGTAGATTACCAACCTCCTCAAGGATTGTCAAAAGAATGAACCAAATAGGCCCAATGCGGATTGATATGGATAAAACGGCTGAATTTTATTCGGTGTCAAGTTGGAGAAAATTCCACAGTCTCGAGAATTATGGGTATGCTTGCTCTGACATTCAACAAGCTCATTTTTTCCCATTTTCTCTTACCAACCATACGGTTAGAGCTTATGATATCAAGAGAGGAAAAAGGAAAAAGACAAATGGGAGATATCATGAAAACGATGACAGTTAGAGAAGGTAGCAGGGAGGAAATATCGTGGGGAGAGTAAAAGTTGCGGTTATTCAAGCAGCATCCGTTTTATTTGATAAAATTGCATCAATAGAAAAAGCCTGTGATTTGATTAAAAAGGCAGGAAATAAAGGGAGTAAGATAGTTCTTCTGCCAGAGGCATTCATACCTGCTTATCCACGGGGGTTTACTTTTGGCATGAAAATAGGAAGCAGGAATGAAGAAGGACGTGCATTGTGGATACGCTATTGGGAAAATGCAATAGAAACATCGGGATCAGAAGTAAAAACGTTGGGAAAGGCCGCTAAAGATTCTGGAGTGTATTTGTCTATTGGCGTTATAGAGCGAGATGGTGCTTCTGGCGGAGAAACGCTGTATTGCTCGATGCTCTATTTTTCACCAGATGGCGAGTTAATAGGCAAACATAGAAAGTTAAAACCCACAGGTTCAGAGCGCCTAATATGGGGAGAAGGCGATGGCAGCACCTTGACTGTCTTTTCAACGGAGTTCGGGAAAATAGGCGGGCTCATTTGTTGGGAAAATTATATGCCCTTAGCTCGTATGGCGATGTATGGCCAAGGGGTTGAAATATACTTGGCGCCGACGGCAGATTCGCGTGAAACTTGGCAAGCTACAATGCGTCATATTGCCTGTGAAGGACGCTGTTTCGTTCTTGGATGTAATCAATTCGTTACAAAAGAAATGTATCCGTCAGATTTAGAAACATTTGAAGAACTATCTGATCAACCCGATGTGATGTGCAGGGGGGGGAGTGTAATTATTGCTCCTTCTGGTGAAGTTATTGCTGGACCACTTTGGGGTGAAGAAGGGATTTTGTACGCAGATTTGGATCTGGACGAAATCACAAAAGCAAAAATCGATTTTGATGTGGTAGGGCATTACGCAAGACCAGATGTTTTTCAACTGAATGTAAATCGAGAACCTCAGCTATCAATAACTTTTAACCCAAAGAAAAATGCATAACAATGCAACTGTACTCGGACGCCGAAATAGCGCCGCTCCCTGTTCCTCGCGCTCTGCTTTTTGCCGCCGGTGATTTGCGGCTTTACCAAAAGTCAGTTCTCTTATAGATCTCAACTTCTACTAATCGATCTTTCGCAGATAATCTAATGGATCACGCAAAAAATTTGAGGTTGCTAGTGATGATTATATCTCCCTTTTTCCCAATTTCATTTACAGTAGCCTTCATACAACGCGGAAAGTTGACTTGAAGTCACGCTAAGACAAAATTCCTGCATAAGAATAACACCCAGATGATCTTTTGACGAAATTTCCGTAATCGCGGTTTCTCCTCCTCGAATACGATGAAAATTACCATTTCTCAATAATCGAACGTCATCATAAAATTTTCTGGAGACAACAAGATTATTAACAAATTTTGCATTGGGATGTGTTGATGAGTAATGATGCCCACAAAGACAATCCGCTTCTGTATAATTGCCATTATCAAAACTATAGAGAGTGAACCATCCATCAACTTCCTTTTGTTGAAGAAGATAACATCCCTGGTCTGGTTGAATTATACGGTATACAGCATCACCCTGGTCTTGAGGTTCTTCAAAATCGAGAAGTAAGGGTTCTCTTGGGCACAATGGCCCAAACCCCACATCAACGATATAATTGCTGTCGCCAAAGGCTACCCTTGTTATTCTATGAGTTCTTGGAACATCAATGTCACGATTATGAAGTACCCTCGCTAAAACTATATCACATTGAAATCCAAAAGAATTCAGTATCTCGAAAAATATTTTATTCTGCTCAAAACAATATCCACCACGCCTGTTTGTGACAACTCTATCAAATAGAAACTGCGATTCTAGAGAAAGATTCTCGTGTAGCAGTACGCCAAGGTTACTAAAGGGAATGATACCTAGATGGGCATTTTGGAGTTGTTTTATGAACGTAATTGAAACTTCCGGCTGCATTACCGAAACGCATGCAAAGTAATCCTTTATATTATTTTCACTTAGCATAGAGGTATCTCATTTAACCATATACAATCGAGCATAATGACGAATATGAAGTCCTTTGTAGATGGCATAATTTGTCCTAGTATACAATAGCTTTCAATACATTTTCATAATTTGAATCTGAATTCTTAAAGAGCCACCCATAAGCAGAAGATTTGTGCATCTCCAGTTGATTCTTCAATTTTCACCAAACCATAGCAATAATTTGCAGTTTAAGGATCTGGGCCACTTCTCTTGTTGCGCCTGTATGTTGCCTCTGGTACATTTTTTTAAAAAAGGTGAAAATCGTCAGCCGGGGGGCAATAGAATACAATGTATCTTTCCTTTTATGGGCTTTATAAAAAACCCTTCCAGGTCAGCACTGACCCGAGTTTTCTCTGGCTCGGAGAAAAACATAAAGAAGCACTTGCTACCCTGAAGTATGGGAATCTCGGGAATCAAGGATTTATTCTTCTCACCGGTGATGTCGGTACCGGCAAAACGACACTTATCAATGCGCTGATAAACAGCTTGGGGGATGACGTCATTGCGGCCAGGGTTCCGGACCCCGGAATGGAAATAATCGACTTCATGAATTATATCGCTCATGCGTTCGGCATGAACAAAAGGTTTACGAGTAAGGACGCTTTTTTAATCGATTTTGATCAATTTTTAAACAATGCCCACGCCGCTGGGAAAAAGAGCTTGTTGATTATTGATGAGGCTCAGCGATTGAGCTCTGCTCTGCTTGAAGAAATCCGTCAACTGTCCAATATTGAAAGACAAGATACAAAGTTACTCAGCATTTTTTTGGTGGGCCAGAACGAATTTAATGATGTGCTACTGGAACATAAAAACAGGGCCCTGCGGCAGAGAATCACCCTCAACTATGTCATTAACCCTCTGGATGTGCATGAAACTGGTGAATTTATACGGCACCGTCTTAGGGTTGCCGGTGCCGAAACAGATATCTTCAGCGCTGATGCGATCCGCAAGGTCCATGAACTCTCCGGCGGATTTCCCCGCAAGGTAAATATCATATGTGATCACTCTCTGCTCCAGGGGTTCGCCGATAACGTAAAAACTGTAACCGGTGAGATTGTCGAGGAGTGTGTAAAGGATTATCTCTTGCCCGAGGTTTCTAAAATTAAGAATAACGAGCATCTGCCACCTGCCGCTGCTGCTGACGCAGAAAATATAGAAGAAATTGCCCCTGAACCTCTACAGGAAATCCCTCTACAGAAAGTCAACTCCAGAAAGAATTGGAAAACATTCAGTACTGTCATTCTGATCGCGATGGCAGTTGCCATTGTTGCATTCATTATGTATCAGGGAAAAAACCGGGATCTTCTGTCTCATAACACTAACAACGAGGTACAGTCTCATAGCGGTGACCGTACAGCAAATACCCTCAATGCAAACAACTCCCCAGAACCGATCCGGGCAACAACCTCATCACCCGAAGGGGCCGGCCCAGATCCTAAAAAAGGAGTTACAGATCAAGGCACCAAGGAGGTGTTGACTGCCGAGGAGCCTACAGTTGAAGAAGTAAAACCAGTCATTGCGGTATCAGCGGACGAGAGAGCGGATATTGTAGAGCAGACACCATCGGCACCTGAATTGCCTGACAAAGAGACTGGGATACCTGGAGACGAAAAAAGTGGTATTGTAACCAGCAGTTCTCAGAGCTCCGCGGTGGATTCACCTTCTATTCTCCCTAAGAAAATTCCATCAAATGAAAAAAAAACACCGGAATTTCCGAACAGTTCTAAAGCTGATACGATTGAAAATAAAGAACCCGAAAACGTGGATTCTGGTGCGTTGATTGACTGGGTGATTAAAAAACGATCTAAATGATCATTTGAATTTGATTTTTACCGAAAAGACCGCAACACTTCCACAAGGAGCAGCATCATGTATCATCTCCTGCAGAGAGTACTTTTATTAACCCTTGTTGTACTTATGCTCGCAGCATGTTCGAGTTCTGACGAGCAAGTTGAGAAAGGACGGATTGAACAAAAGACCGACAAAATTGCCAAAGAAGCCGTACAGAGTATTAAAACCCCGATCGAGAAAGCCAACGCCGCCAAAGAGCTTACCGAACAGCACAATAGTGCAATAAAGAAAAATGTTGAACAATAATACTCGGAGCACCGAACAAGGAATCAAAATAGAGTGAAAGCCACCGGATTTATCCCTGAAATTCTGCCGGATGATATTAAAAAAGATCTGGAAAAGGCGTGTGCTCTGCACCAGCGTGCGGTGTCTGATTATGCGCAGTGCGAACAATTCAGTAGATTGATGTCGGATCTGCTGGCCAGACTGGAAGAAGCGAAGTGCTTCAATACCGCCGACAAAGTCATGACTATCTTACTCGAATGTAGTCCGAAAACAGGCGCGCACTGCGAGAAATCGACCGTCATCAGCCAGAAAACCAAAAAACTCCGCTAGAATTTTGGTGATAGAATGGTTAGGGGATGGGCACACACACAGGTGTGCCCCTACGGAGTAATTCTGAAAATCGCGTTTTTACGACACCAGTATAAATCACTCGCTTGTTTTCCTGCGATCACAGCTTGCTGCTTATAGACTCTGCATCCTCCAGTGTCGAGAGATCGCCCTCGGGTAGGCCTAACTCCCGGGCCTTGAGCAGCCGGCGCATGATCTTACCGGCCTTGTTTTTGGGGAGATCTGGCTTGAACTCAATCTCCTTGGGGGCCACAGCCGAACCGAGTCTCTTGCGGGCAAAACCGATAAGTTCCAGGCGCAAATGGTCACTGGGAGTGTTGCCCGGCTTGAGGGTAACGAATGCTTTGACGATTTCACCGATGAGTGGATCCGGCTTCCCGATGACCCCTGCTTCGGCAACGGCAGGGTGCTCCATCAGCGTACTTTCAACCTCGAAGGGGCCGACCATATGGCCTGAAGTTTTGATGATGTCATCGGCGCGACCGACGAACCAGAAATAGCCGTCTGCATCGCGCTTGGCAAGATCTCCCGTAAGATACCAGCCGCCAACAAAACACTTGTGGTAGCGTTCTTCTTCGTGCAGATACCCGCGAAACATGGCTGGCCATCCCTGCCGGAGGGCAAGTTCACCCTGCACGTTCGCCTCGTCGAGTACTTTGATGGTATTGGCATCTGTGCGCTGGACAATGGCCGCCTCAATTCCGGGCAGCGGTCGCCCCATGGAGCCGGGACGGATCGCCATAGCCGGAAAATTGGCGATCATGATGCCGCCGGTTTCCGTCTGCCACCAGTTATCGTGGATAGGCAGTCCCAGAGCCTTTTGCCCCCAGACAACAGCCTCTGGATTGAGCGGTTCTCCGACGCTGTGAATAACGCGCAGATGAGGTAAGTCAAAGGACTTGACCGTATCGACAGGCAGGCGCATGAACCTGCGGATTGCCGTGGGCGCGGTGTACCAGATGCTTACCTGCTGAGACGCCAGAATTTCACCCCAGCGCATCGCGTCGAATTCGGCTTCATCAACAATATTGGTGACCCCGTGCAAAAGCGGCGAGATGATACCATAAGACGTTCCGGTCACCCAACCGGGATCGGCAGTACACCAGAATATGTCATCGACATGAAAATCCATGACATATTTGCCGGTCATATAGTGGGTGAGAGCGGCGCTATGCGCATGGAGCGCACCTTTAGGCAGGCCGGTGGTACCGCTGGTAAAGTGCAGCAGCGCAATATCCTCTGGATCGGTCGGTGGGATAAGATACGTCTCGGAAGCGTCGGCCATCAGTCTGGGCAGAGACAGAAGCCTGTTTTCCATATGGTCTTGAACATCTACCAGCAGAACATATCTGAGATTGGGGAGCTTATCCAGCAACTGAAGCACCTTCTGCCGGTAGTGACGTTCAGTGGTCAAGAGAATTTTCGCATCGCCTCTGCTCAGTCGTTGAAAAATGGGCTCCGGACCAAAGGCGGAAAAGAGCGGGCAAAAAATGCTGGTGTTTTTGAGAACCCCCAGGGCGGCAAAATACAATTCTGGAATTCGGCCTGTTAGAGCACAAAACGTATCTGCCTTACCGATACCAAGGCCTTTAAGGATATTGGCGAAGCGGTTACTCTCTGCCTTGAATTCGCCATAGGTGAAGCTGCGGGACGCACCGTCGCTGCCTAGCCAATGTAAGGCCAGGTGGTCGCGAAGTGATCCATTGGCGTGACGGTCAACCGCTTCATGAGCGATATTGAAGCCTCTGCCCTCCGGCAGCCCCTGCATTTCGCCATGGATAGTATCCCAGGAGAACGCGGCCACCGTGTCGGCATAATTCACAAGGTTTGGCGTCTTTTTAAATGATTCCGGATCTTTTTCAATCGAGGTCCACAGCATATTCGCACCTCTTAATGGGCCCTGCTGCTATTCTTGCTTCTGGGCCGCAACATCAACCATCACCGACAGCATATGCGCCCCTCCCCCCATGACTACCCCTTTTACCGGAGCCACATCCCCGTAGTCCCGCCCCCAGGCAACGGTAATATAACTTTCATTGACCTGTAAATTATTGGTCGGATCCAGATCCACCCAGCCAAAATCCGGCACAAAGATGGAGATCCAGGCATGCGATGCGTCCGCCCCAACCAACTTGGGTTTTCCAGGCGGTGGGATAGTTTCCATATACCCACTTACATAGCGGGCGGCAAGACCCAGCCCACGCAGACAGCTGATTGCCAGATGAGCAAAATCCTGGCACACGCCTTTTCTGTTTATCAATACCTGCTCAACCGTAGTATCCACGGTACTGACGGTCTTATCGTAGGAAAACTCGGTAAAAATCCGTCGCACCAGATCAATGGCACCGAGCAACACAGGCACCCCAGGAGAAAACGATGGTTTGGCATAAGCCGTTGCCGCAGCATTGATGGTGACCAGCGGACTGGCAAAGACAAACTGCGCCGCGTCAAGCTCGACCTGCGTTCTCCGTTCGGCCAACCGCTGCGCCACAATCTCAAAAGGGACAGTTGCCTCCGCTGCCGGGATGATCGGGGGCGAAGTTTTGACGATACTGGTGGCCGACATAATTAATTCATTGTGCGGGTGCTGCACCATGAACACGTGCACCGTATTGCCGTAATAATCGGTCCGGCAATGCAGATACTGCGGCTGGGGGATGATCGACAGCTGACACTCAAAGACTTCCTGGAAGGGCGTCTGGCGAGGATACAGCACGAGTTCATTCTGAGACAGCGAAGCAGGCGCAGAATACTTATAGCCGGTCTTATGCATAATGCGATATTTCATTCTGCACGCCTCCCCTGAATCACCGAATAATGTGGGGTTGCCGGCACCCGACTAAGATAATGCCCACTGATTTGCTGGCTGAACTCTTTCAAAAGGGTTTCCATGGATGAGAGAAATCCCAGCAGCATTTCATCCTGATACGTGGGGGCACCAGACTCTAATTGGGTGAGATCGAGTAGGCGAACAGTCGTGAGCATTTCCAGGGCGATACGTTCTTCGGCACAGGAGAATCGTCGCTCCCTCTGCCGGGGGAGGTGTTCAACATGGTCGGCAAGCCGGCTAAACTGAAAAGCCAGAGATTTAGGATTACTTTCATCGGCCAGGAGGAGATCCAGAACCGGTGCCAGTTGAAAAGTGGATTTATATCTGGCGCGATAGGTCATCAGGCTATCCGATACTTCCAACAAAGATTTCAGGGTATTGTCGGCATCACGGCAAATCTGCGGAAGACCGATCCGGATAAGAATCGCCTGGTTCATGGCCCGTTCGACCCTGCGCCCCATATCCATGAAGCGCCAGCCGAGGCCTCGGGTCATGCTTTCCATCGCCAGTCCACTAAAAGCGCTCAGGATAAATAAGGCCTTGTCCAGGAGTTCTATCGGATCATTGAATGGATTCTGGGTAAATTCTTCCAGGCGATTAATTGCCCGAGAGGAATCAACCGAAAGTCGATCCCGGACATTTCTCGTGGTCTCCTGCACGCGACGCAGGATAAACACAACACTTTCCGGTTTTTCCTTGCGATACAGGGCATCACGGAGATGGTGCGACAGCTCGCGGTAGAAGAGATGGCCGCTTTCCGCCGCAGGATTCTTGGGAATGATATTTTTGGTCCGAAGAATATCGAGCAAAAACTGTAACTCAGGAATATCCTCCAGCCGATCCTCGCCGGATAAGCGTCGATACACCGAGCGCATTAGACGTATCAAGCCTTCGGCACGCTCCAGATACCGCCCCAGCCAGAGCAAGTTGTCGGCGACCCTGCTGGGGAGATCATTGCTGCGTTTGAATTCGGCGACCGCATGAAAACCATCCATCAGGGAAAAAGGTTCCACCGGTTTGTCGGAGAGTACCCAGACATCCTTGCTCTGTTGTTGTTCCAGATGGCCTCGCCGCAGGGTTTCGACATCACCGGCACTAATCGCCAAACCACCAGGCATAACCGAGAAGCCCTGTTCCGTGGCGCAGGCAAAAACGCGGACCACATTATAGCACTGGCTGATCCGGCCGTTGTCCCACGATGGCGCCAAAGAAGGAGCAAGCGGAGCGGAAATCATATAACGAGACGGATTTGATCTTATTTCCGCCATCAAGTCAGCAGCTTCATCGAGCCTTGCCGAGGTATCCATGGCCGGAGAGACAAGCAACTGGTGCAAGTTGGCCATGGCATGATTGAGTCCATCGTTATTGCCGCACCACCAACTGGGATGGTTTTCCAGCAGCAAATCCTGGTGAAGCAATTGCGGGCAGAGCTGAGGAAGAAAAGTTTTTAAAATTGGCGTATCGACAAAACCGCTGCCAATAGGATTGACAATATCGATATTTTGTTCACGACTTACCTGGATAAGTCCAGCCACGCCACTGGCCGTTTCCCGCCGCAGGGCAAAGGGGTCACTACTGAGGTCGGGAATATGACGGAAGATGGCCTCTACCGGTTCGAGCCCAGCCAGTTTTTTCAAAAATACCTTGCCATTACGTACGGTGAGATCCTGCCCTTCCACCAGCGGATAGCCCAGGTAGCGAGAGAGTAAAGCATGTTCGTAGTAAATCCCACTGTCCGGCCCCGGCGAGAACAGCACAATGCCAGGGTCTTCTTTGCGAAGAGACGCTCGCTGGATCAGGGCGCGGTGAAAGCTCTGAAAAAAAGGCGCTAAGCGACGAATCTGGGTTTTATGGTACAGTTCGGAAAATATCCGTGACATAACGATGCGATTTTCCAGGGCGTAGCCGAGACCTGCCGGGTTGGAAGCATAGTCACGCAGCACCCGAAAACGACCATCGAAACCACGATACAGATCGACCGCGTAGAAGCTCAGAAAACGGTTGCCGGAGGGCTGGATTCCATGGCAGGAATGCAGGAAATTAGGATTGGCAAAGACCAACTCAGCGGGAATACTGCTGTTTTTCAATAAGGTTTGGGGACCGTAGGCGTCCGCCAGAATTTTTTCGAGCAATTGTGCCCGTTGCGTCACGCCTGCCTCAATTTCCGCCCATTCCTCTTGCGCAATCGGCAAAGGAATCATATCAAGCGCCCAGGAGGTAGTCCGCCTGGTGGGATCATCGAAGGGGTTTATCGTCGCACCGTCTTCATGACGCATACGCCTGACCCTTTCGTGATATTGCTTGAGGTGGTCGAGGCCTTTGGCGTCCAGGGCGCTGAGTATTGGCTGCCAGTGTTTACGGGGCTGCGCCTTGCCGAAAAACGCTTCACAATAGCCATCAACCGGCAGGGAATCCATGTCAAAGAGTGATCTTGACTTCATTTTTTGACTGGATACAGCGGTAAAATCGGTATTGCTCATAATACTGTTACGGCCTCGCTGCGGTTTTCCTGCTCTAGAATGCGCGACATGATTGTCACTTCTGTCGCCTGTTTACCGTTTTGGAGTCCGTAAATCAAGAGTATATGGAAAATAACGATTGTTCTCCGCAGCCGGCAAAGATACCAAATCACCAGGCGTATGGCCATGAGGGATAAACCGGGCATTTCGCCGTCCCTCAGCTTCATATGAATTAACCGGGAAATCTTCAGCACTGCGTCCGCCAGGATGTCCGACATGATATTGACATCCACCCACTGCTCGCCCGGTCCACGTATCAAAGAGATCAATGGTAAGCGGCGCATGGACACCAATTGTTGGATGATAACAAGACGGTGGCTGCCAGGCTCGATACCGCACACCTCCGACAAATACCCCTTCTGTTTGCGTTGGCTGCAAAGGAACACGACGGCCATTACAGGTCACTATATACCGTTCTCCGGTCATACCGGAGACTTTTATCTGGATCCGTTCAAGAGATGAATCAACATAACGTGCCGTTCCACCGCCACCCTGTTCCTCACCCAGCACATGCCAAGGTTCCAGAGCCTGGCGCAATTCAATATCCATGCCCTGGTAATTCACCCTGCCGTAAATTGGAAACCTAAATTCAAAATGCGGATGGAAAAATTCCATAGAAACCGTATACCCTGCCTGATTAAGTATTTGCAAAACGTCGGCAAAATCGTCTCGAATCATTTGCGGGAGCATAAAGCGGTCATGCAGTCTAGTGCCCCAGCGTACCAAATCCTGACGATATGGCTTTTCCCAGAACCAACTGACAAAAGTTCGCAGAAGAAGCTGCTGGGCAAGACTCATCCGGGCGTGGGGTGGCATTTCAAAAGCGCGGAATTCAAGCAAACCCAGTCGTCCCGCCGAACTATCCGGTGAATAAAGTTTGTCGATACAAAATTCTGCCCGGTGGGTATTGCCGGAAACGTCTACGAGAAAGTTCCGATACAATCTGTCAACCAACCATGGAGGACATGGGTAATCCGAACTTGTTTGTCGATCCTGTTCAGCAAAGGCGATCTCCAGTTCATAGAGGCTGTCATGTCTTCCTTCATCTATACGTGGCTGCTGGCTGGTTGGACCGATAAAGAGACCGGAAAACAGAAATGACAGGGAAGGGTGATTATTCCAGAAGGTCACAAAGCTGCGCAACAAATCGGGCCGTCGTAAAAATGGACTGTCTGCCGGGGTGGCGCCACCAATGACAATATGGTTCCCTCCGCCCGTGCCTGTATGGCGGCCATCAACCATAAATTTTTCGGTACCGAGGCGGGTCTCCCGCGCCAAATCATAGAGTGTAGTGGTACAACCAACCATCTCCCGCCAACTGTGCATGGGCTGAATGTTGACCTCTATAACACCTGGATCGGGAGTTACTTTCAAACTTTCCAGGCGGTAGTCATTAGGAGGTGCATATCCCTCAAGGACTACCGGTAATTTGGTTTTTTTAGCGGTTGCCTCTACGCAACTGACCAATTCCAGATACCCTTCAAGAGAGGTGATAGGCGGCATGAACACGTATATCCGCCCATCGCGAGGTTGCACACACAACGCTGTTCGAACCAGCCACGCTGCTGATTCACCCGCCACAGGTTGCGGATCTTTAAAGGGCTTGGGCTGGGCGCTGATATCGTCCCCAGCTATAAGTGTGGTACCAATTGTATCCTTTTTAACGCCCCTACCTTTTTTGTCGTCTTTACTTTTTTCGCCAACTGCAAGTGGTTCCCGATCAGCCATGGGATCCATAGAATATTCAGCCGGGATATCTTTTTCTGCAACCCAGGGTAAAGAATCGAGCGGCAAACGCAATCCCGCAGGAGAATCACCAGGCAATAAAAACATGTGCTCAGATCGCAAAGGCCAGGGACCACTCTTCCATGATCCGTGTTGCAGAGGTAATACATACCCCACTACGGCGCCAAGACCGCGCTGGAATGCCTTGACAATCCGCTTTCTTTCTTCAGGATCTTCTATTTTGGGATCGGTGGGATCAACATTTACCGGCAAGTCCCTTTCTTTAAGCAGGTAATGCAGAGTGTCCTCAAAACTTTCACGGACATATTTTTTGTTCACCTTGAGGATACCTGCCAGGGTATCGATGAAGGTTTTAGCCTCGGTAATGCCAAAACCATAATCTATGGCAAAATCAGCCATCCACTTATCATCTTTCCATATTGGTTCACCGTCCTTTCGCCAATAGCAGCCCAAAGCCCACCTCGGAAGAGATTCTCCAGGATACCATTTTCCCTGACCATAATGCAGGAACCCTCCCGGGGCCCATTCTTTTTTCAACTTTTTAATAAGGGTTTCAGATAGGTCCAGTTTCTCCTTACCAAGTGCTTCCGTGGTCCATTGGCCACTTTCCATATCGTCAATGGAAACAAAGGTCGGCTCGCCACCCATGCTTAAGCGGACATCCCGATCCAGGAGTTGTTGATCAATCTGGTCGCCAAGCTTGACGATATCCGTCCAAACATTTTCCGGATAAGGCCGGGTAGAACGTGGTGCCTCAAGAATACGAGTAACTGACATGGAGTGGCTGAACTCCACCTCACACTCATCCAGTGCACCGGTAATAGGGGCGGCACTCTGTGGCTCAGGTGAGCAGGCCAGAGGAATATGGCCTTCCCCGGCAAAGAGCCCGGAGGTCGGATCCATTCCCACCCAACCAGCGCCGGGGAGATACACTTCCGTCCAGGCATGCAGGTCAGTAAAATCAACTTCGGTGCCGGATGGCCCGTCCAGAGATTTAACATCTTGCTTTAATTGGACGAGATAACCGGAAACAAACCGGGCAGCCAGACCAAAATGCCTAAGGATATTAACCAATAACCATGCCGAATCACGACAGGAACCACTCCTCAGTTCCAGTGTCTGTTTACAGCTTTGCACATTCGGTTCCATACGAATAAGGTACCTGATGTCATTGCTCAGCTTCATATTCAAGGCCACCAAAAAATCAATGGTGCGCCGAGGAGTACAATCGATTTCTTTGAGGTATTTTTTGAGCTTCTTCCCCTCCTTATCCCTTGCCAGATAAGGAACTAAGTCTTCTTTAAGATCCTTTTCGTAGGTAAAAGGGAATTGCTCCGCATCCGGTTCCAGAAAATAATCGAAGGGATTAATGATGATCATATCCGCTAACAGATCAATCTCCACCTCGAACTTGGTTGTTTTTTCCGGAAAGACCAGACGACCTAAATAATTGCTAAAAGGATCCTGCTGCCAGTTGATGAAATGCTCTTTGGGCGTCACCTTCATCGAATAACTGAGGATGGGGGTCCGGCAATGAGGAGCTGGACGCAACCGTACTATATGCGGTGCGAGATTGATGGCGTGGTCGTAACTATAGGAGGTCTTATGATTTATAGCGATATGGATTCCCACCGGTATTCCTTGTAGTAGTAAGTTGTCGGGACATTGTCCATCTTTCCCAGTGAACAATGTACAGATGTGCATGAAGACTGAGGTGATCAGGATTGCAGCATTGTTGTCTGCGATTGCTCATTGGCCGTCGCAGTGACCTGGGGTTCGATATTAAAGAACGTTGTACCGATTGTGCCCCCCATCGTATTAAGACGACGCTGCAGATTGTCGAGAAACTCATGGAGACCTGAATCAATGACTTCGTCAATATCAGTATACTCAAGGTCCGCCATAAGTCGGCCCAAATGCTTTTCGGCGGCATTGGTGACCGAGCCTTGCGGGGTACCCGCAATCCTGTGCAGCCAAACCTGCGTTTTGGCGATGCAATGGTAGATGGAGCGAGGGAAGTTTTTATCAAAAATTAAAAAATTAGCAACATTACGAGGGATTATTTGGTGAAACTCTTTCCGGTACATTTCAAAGGCACTAGCCGATCGAAGCACCGAGATCCATTGAATGTTATCGATGGGGGTGTTCACTAAATCTGCCTGAGGAAGCAACATGAAATATTTAACATCCAGGATTCGTGAGGTTTTATCCGCCCGTTCGATCATCATGCCGATCCTGGCAAAATTCCATGCCTCCCCGTGACTCATGGTACTATCCAGCAGCCCGGTGAACAAATGGCTGCGCATCTTAATGATGTTATAAAATCGATCAGAATCCTGCAAAGCCATCTTAATGCTTTCTTCCTTAATCAGCTCCAGATAGAAATTATTCAGATGCTCCCACATTTCCGAGGAAATGATTTCACGAATGGAGCGGGCGTTTTCCCTGGCAGCAGCCACACAACTAAGAATAGAGTTAGGATATGTCCGGTCAAAGGTAAGAAACCAGAGGACTGCCTCCTGATTGTAATCAGCCTCGTTCTTTTCAAACAGCTTCTGATCCCCGGTTGTCATTACCAGCGGTGACCAGTGTTTATCCTTTTCCGAAGGCATATCCAGCAGCAAATTAAGATTGACGCCGATAAAGCGCGCCACATTTTCCGCACGTTCGATATAACGGCACATCCAGTAAATTGAATTGGCAACACGACTGAGCATCCTATTCCCCCTATTTTTCAGTGGGCAGCAACACCCAGGTATCTTTGCTGCCGCCGCCCTGCGAAGAATTGACGACCAGCGAGCCTTTCTTTAGAGCCACCCGGGTCAATCCGCCCGGCTGGACATATATATCTTTACCAAAGAGGATGTAGGGCCGCAGGTCCACATGGCGCCCCTCGATGCGATTGCCGATAATGGTCGGCACCCGGGACAGTGAAATGGTCGGTTGGGCAATATAATTACGAGGATGGGCTCTAATCAATTCGGCAAACTGTTCCCGCTCTGCTTTCGTAGAATGCGGTCCTACCAACATACCGTAGCCACCGGACTCATTGGCGGCTTTAACCACCAGCTCTTCCAGGTGGGCAAGAACGTAGGCCTGGTCTTTCTTCTCGCGACAAATATAGGTGGGCACGTTGGGCAAGATGGCCTCTTCTCCAGTATAATATTTTATGATCTGAGGCACATAGGCATAGATAACCTTATCATCGGCAATGCCGGTACCCGGTGCATTTGCCATGGCGATCCGGCCTTTCTTGTACACATCGATCAGGCCCTTAACGCCAAGAAGGGAATCCGGCCGAAATACCGCAGGGTCAATAAAATCATCGTCGATACGCCGGTAGAGCACATCAATACGCTTGAGACCTTTGGTGGTCAGCATATGGACAAATCCATCGGCAACCACCAGGTCGCGGCCTTCCACCAGCTCCACTCCCATCTGTTGCGACAAAAAGGAATGCTCAAAGTAGGCGCTGTTGTAAATGCCGGGAGTGAGTACACCGATGGTCGGTGACTGGACTTCATCGGGCGCCAGATATTCCAGCATCTCCAGCAGCTTACCGGGATAATCATCAACCTGCCGCACTCGTGACTGCTCAAAAACCTGAGGGAAGGTGCGTTTGAGAACCTGGCGATTTTCCAGGACATAGGAAACGCCGGAAGGACAGCGCAAATTATCCTCCAGCACATAAAAACAACCGTCGCTGCCGCGCACCAGGTCGGTGCCGGTGACATGACACCATATCCCCCGCGGCGGCGTGAACCCTTCACATTCTGGACGGTAGGTCTGGCTGCTTTGAATGAGATCCGCAGGTACAACCTTATCTTTTAAGATCTTCTTGTCGTTATAGATATCCTGAATAAATTCATTAAGGGCATAGATGCGTTGCTTCAGACCAGCCTCGATCTGGACCCAGTCGGTGCTGGGAATAATGCGCGGGATAAGATCAAAAGGAAAAATTTTCTCCGTCCCTTCATCCCGACCATAGACGTTAAACGTTATGCCCATTTTCAGCAACAAGGCCTCGGCGGCTTTCTGACGCAGGGCGAGATCACCTCCCGGCAACGACTCAATTTTATCCACCAGCAGTTCGACACCAGGTCGGGGCAAGCCGTCTGCATCGATCAATTCATCATAAAAGCCTGTATGGTCATAGGTACTGAATGTTTCCATGGAACCTTCCCTTATAGATGGCATAAAAATTCTTCTTGCTGCTTTGTTGTCGAATCATGCAGGAACATACTGCCGTACGTCACCGTTATTCATCAACGACACACTGTACATTAACCTGCTGTGAAGTAGAATATATTGCCGGCCCAAACTGGTTGTAAATGGCCACATCAGCAGCATCACGGCCATATCCAAGGACCACGTACCCACCTTTTGCTTTTCTCTGGGTCGCATCAAAGGTATACCAACCGCCCGCCAGGTAGACTTCAAACCAGGCGTGCATGTCCATAGGCTGTAAACCGTAGAGATAACCAACAACCATCCGGGCAGGAATGCTGAGGCTGCGGCATAAGGTGATTGCCAGGTGGGAGAAATCGCGACAGACACCCCACTGCCTGGCATGAACCTCTACTGCGGAAACGGGGAGATCACTATGCTCGTATTCATAGCGAATCGTCTTTCGCACCCAGGAGGTGATGGCGGCAACTTGATTATATCCGAGAAGCTGTCCTTCGGTTATTGTTGTCGCCATCTGGCCAAACCGTTCCGATTCACAGTAGCGGCTGGGCAGCAGATATCTCAGGACTTCGTCCGGCAAATTGTGGATCTCGACAAAGGACGCATCTTCTGCCAGGCCGACATATTCAGGGAGAACCACTTCGGCCCCGGTTTGGATCGAAAATGCACCCGGTGGAGCAATTAATCGTTGACAGAGATTACCATAACCATCGATAAATTCCGAGACAGCGACTGTCGGGATGATGTCATATTTCTCACTGGCAACCCATTGCCGACCACTGCTGCGCGGCCTTAGCATCAGCACAAAGGGTGTTGGTACAATAATATCAAATGCTAAATCACAACTCGTATACAAACGCATTTTTACTCACACCAACTCGTAGTCAAATCGTCAACTACTTCCCTGACCACCCTGAGATTTATTGGTCAAACGTCGCACTCTTTCCGCCCGTTCTCGGCTCTCTTCTCTTTCTTTGTTGCATTGTCTAATGCTTTGCCGTTCTTCTTGGATATGCATTACGCACCAACAGCAGATGGCCGCAGCGAGCAAAAATATTATTATAAGGGTATCAATATCCATATATACTTCTCGTTAGGTGATTCTCAACTATTTATTGTTGAGAAGGATTGTCTGATTGGGCTTATATTTCTGCTTCTTGCAGAGAATAAGCCTTAAACCCTAACTAGCAATCTATATGCCAATAATGATAAATATTACTAATTGGTCTCCGGTGGCGGAGTAAGGCGGTATGTCTGCTCCAGCAATTATGTATTACATCGCAACTCTGTAAGTTTCCATCCTGGAATTAACAAAAATGTAATACAAACCTGCTTTGGTTAATTGAGTTCTTCAAAATTGGGAATGAGAAGAGTCCCCAAGGCTTTTTTGTCCCCAGTGCACCCCGATGGTTCCACACATAAATTTTTTATAGTCAACCTGGATAAAGCCGGCATCAGTGAACAGTTGCGCAAGTTGCTTAGCAGTATAGAAATCCATTGTCGATCCGGTGAGGTATGCATACGCGGCCTTGTCACGGGCAATGAATCTGCCCATTAATGGAATCCCATACTGCAAATATAAGCGGATAAACGGAGCGAGCATATTTTCCACCGGCGGCGTAGTGTCCAGACAGACGACCTTTCCTCCTGGTTTCAACACCCGGTGAACTTCTTTTAATACCCTGAGGGCATCATCCACGTTTCTAAGCAGATAGCCAAAGGTAACCGATTGAAAAATCGCATCGCTAAATGGCAGCATATTAGCATCGCAGGCCTGCCAGCTGATCTGTTTTCGATCGACAAAACGTTTTTTCGCTTCTTTGAGCATATTGAGCGAAAAGTCCCCACCCACCACTTTTGCCTGAGGGTAAACAGAGGTCATAAGGGCGCCGATATCCCCGGTTCCGGTGGCCAGATCAAGGGTATATCCGGCACCTGGATCGCCAGCCATAGCAACCACAAAGCGCCGCCACTTCTGATCCTGGCCAAAAGTCATCACCCGGTTCATCAGATCATAACGCGAAGCGATGGCATCAAACATCTTCTGTACCACCGGTTCCTTACTCACCTGTATTCCTCTCTATGATAAGTCACGGGGGTAGAATCAACAGGGTGCGGAACCCGGCGATCTTGGAAAAGCGATGGCTTCCCGAATATTGGCCATGCCGGTGACAAATTGGACCAGGCGCTCAAAACCAAGACCAAATCCTGAATGCGGCACCGAGCCATAACGACGCAGATCCATATACCAGGCATAATCGGCAAGCTCGATTCCTGCCGCAAGCATCCGGGCTTCAAGAACATCGTAGCGTTCCTCACGCTGGCTGCCGCCGACGATCTCGCCGATGCCCGGCACCAGGATATCCATTGCCGCCACCGTCTTGTTATCGTCGTTGACCCGCATATAAAAAGGTTTGATCGACGCCGGATAATCGGTCACGGTCAAGGGGCATTGAAAGACCTCTTCCGACAGATACCGTTCATGCTCCGATTGCAGATCAAGCCCCCAGTCGACCGGATAGATAAAATCTTTTTTCGCCTTTTGCAGTCTTTCCACCGCCTCGGTATAGGTAATATGGGCAAACTCTTTATCGACCACGCCGCGCAGTTTATCAAGCAGTCCTTTTTCAATAAATTTATCGAATAACTGCATATCCTCAACACAGCAGGTCATGGCGTCATTGAGCAGATATTTCAATAGCTCGGCGGCAATCGTCATATTGCCCTGCAGGTCGCAAAAGGCCATCTCCGGCTCGATCATCCAGAATTCAGAGAGATGCCGCGAAGTGTTGGAATTTTCCGCCCGAAACGTCGGCCCGAAGGTGTAGACATCGCCCAACGCCAGTGCATAGACTTCCGCCTGCAACTGGCCACTGACGGTGAGTCCGGCCGGGCGACCAAAGAAATGCTCCGTTTTATTCTTCTCCTGGCCGGTGGTGACCATAAACATTTCACCCGCGCCTTCGCAGTCACTGGTAGTAATGATCGGCGTATGCACCTGGATAAAATCCCGCGTTTGAAAGAATTGATGCACGGCATAAGACAGCCGGGAACGGACACGACTGACCGCTCCAAGGGCATTGGTTCGTGGCCGAAGATGGGCCAGCTCACGCAGAAATTCAAAAGAGTGACGCTTTTTCTGCAAAGGGTAGGTTTCGGGGTCGGCCGTGCCGATCACAGTAATCTGCGTCGCCTGTACTTCCACTTCCTGGCCCTTGGCCGGAGATTTTTGCAGCATCCCTTCGATGACAACGCTTGCGCCTGTGCCTAATTGTTTGATCTGAGAAGAATAATTAGCCAGTTTTTCATCGGCAATTATTTGCAGGTTAGCCAGACACGACCCGTCATTTATCTCAACAAATGAAAAGCTGCCGGTATCTCTTTTGGTCCGTACCCAGCCGGCAACAGTAATATGCTGGTCTACCGGCTTTTGCTTGATGATATTTTTTATGCGTGTTTTCATTTTTTGTCATTATTTGAGAGTATTGTTGCGGGAATAATAGATTGCCATCTCCCCTTTGCCCGTAAGCCTTGCCGTTTCGACCCCGGCGAGCTCGGCCATATGCTGTGCAGCTACCGGGCACTTGATTGTCAAAAGAAAAAAGATATCCCGGTCCACCTCGGATAAACTTTCGAAATTCCCCTGCCCTTTGGCGATCACCAGGTCTGCTGTGGTAAAACATTCCAGAAAATCCGGGGAACAATGGGTAAGCTCCGTGCCAGGAAACCTGCCACCATTGGTAATTATCCGGCCAAATTTGTCCAGGCCGGCTTCCAGGGCATCTTCAAGTAAGGCATCGTTGATGATGGGCCCTTCTTTTACCGCGATGACAAGAGAGAAGCCGCGTCGTTGCAGATATTCGACCAACAGGGCGTCATAGACAATCTCACCACAGTTATCGGCAAGATAGAGGATAGTGCTTCCTTCGGCAAGTTGATCCAGTGCACCCGAGAAAGCGGCAAAATGATCAACCGCGAAATCGGCTACGCGGCTGCGGGCCAGTGCCGCATCAATATCAAAAGTTTCGTACGCGCCATAGTCGATGATATTTCCGGCGATGGCAAAACGTAGGGCCGATAGCAGTTCCTGTTTTGTACCAGCTATTTCTTGACGCAGGCCGGGGACAATTTGCAATGCCCGTGCATTACTTGTTCTTTTTATCTGGTAATAGGGATCATCGCAGCCGGTGTGCTCGGCAATCGTGCGATATACACCCCGGGCATTGGCGGGAGGACTCTGCGTCGGATCAATTTCCGCTATAACCCTGGCGACTGCTTGCAGAATATCGATTTGCCGCTCAGAGGAGCTGTGGGTGAGGCGGATAGTCCGGAGTGTCTGCCGCAGCAAACAGGGGAAACATTCTCCATGAATCTTCATAATAAATAATCTTTTCGTACATTTGCCAGGGCGGCAAACAGAGAATTCCTGGCTGCCGGCTCTTCTTGATAGAGGTTCTGTAAAAGACTGCGCACTTTTTCTCGTCGAGTATCGGCAGCCAGTGGACAGAGATTTTCGACCGCTTCAAGCTGGAAACCCAAAGCGATCTCACCAACCTCATTTTTATCAAGATAGGCCATTGGTCGAACAATTGATAGGGTGCCGTCAAATAAAATCTGTTTTGGCACCATAGTCGAGATATTACCGCTGTAGATGGCATTCAGCATAAAAGTTTCTATGAGATCGTCTTTATGGTGTCCCAAAGCTATTTTATTGTATCCTTGTTGGCGAGCAATATCAAAGATCTGGCTTCGTCTGTTTCTTGAACAGAGAAAACATGTCCTGGTTGCATCGTCGAGTAACCATTCCTGGGCTATCTGCACTGTAAGTGAGACATTCTGCAATTGTCTGGTGATCGATTCGCCTGGATCGGTGAGGCCTTGGTGGGCTTGCTGAAAGTTATGCGCTATATACAGGGCGGTAAGATCAAAGTGGATGGGTGCCTTTTTTTGCCACATCTTCAACACACAGGCAAGCGCTAAACTATCGATACCGCCG
Organism: uncultured delta proteobacterium; assembly: GCA_963796255.1. GTDB lineage: Bacteria > Desulfobacterota > Desulfobulbia > Desulfobulbales > Desulfocapsaceae > Desulforhopalus_A. The sequence continues at coordinate 22,299 of CAWCLE010000005.1, forward strand.
GAAACACCGACCAGCACTCGGTCGCCCTCGGCAAACATCGAGTAGTCATGCATTGCCCGCCCGATTTTCCTATTGTATCCAGCCGGCAATCTATAGCTGTTCTTCATGATGAATGGCCAGCCGGTCTCTTTGGGTCGGACACCATAATTACTGCAGGTATGGGCAATCCTTTAGCCGATCTTTCATTCCCTCTTCCATGAGTTGCTCGACCGTGACCCACTTAAAGCCCCTGCTTTGCGCTTTACCAAAAGTGAAAATATTGCTCAGAACAGATTGCTGTTCCTCACGAAAATCGGTAGACCAGAGGATATTGCCATCGGTGGAATGGCGCAAAACTATATGAAAATCGACAGCGGCCGGAGCATCAACAGAGTACTCGGTGCCCTGACGCTGCCGGTACTGCAGAACGGTGGTTAACAGCACCCCATCACAGTCCAGTTTCTGGCCGAGGGCCGCAACGGTTCCCGATATACCGCCGGAAATATCCGGCCCATAAGCAGCCAGCTGAGGGGCACCTACGATGAGTACCCTGGGTTTGCCCTGCAGCTGTTGCTGCATGACTTCGGTGGCATAAGCGGCACCTTTTTCCAGAGCCTGCGCCTTCTCATAGTCAATAGTTTCATCTTTGACCACCGAGGTGCTCGCCGGCAATACCGCGATGCAGGAAAGCGGCACGAGATTCGCCGTCGTCAGCAGGCCGGAATCGATGGTCGACTGTGACGAACAGGCCGAGAGCAGGACCACGGCACAACAACACCCAAGACACATTCTAATTAATTTTGCCACGAAGACACCTAGAGGTTTTATAAGAGAAATAAGAGAATATTTAGCGAATTTATCCATTACCCTTCCTTGATACTGTGAAACAAACGATCAGAGACAGCCTTTTGAAGAAAGCGCACCTTCTAACTCTATTCTGGCTGTCGCACTATGCATCGCCCGACCAAATCCCTTGAAAACTGCCTCTATAATATGATGCCCGTTTTCGCCATGCAAGAGATCAATATGCAGAGTGATTCCCGCATGCTGGCAGACTGCCCGAAAAAACTCCTTGGCAAGAGCTGTATCGAATGTTCCGAGCTTTTGTTCGACGACAGCGGCACTGTAATGTAAAAAGGGCCGATTGGAAATATCGACAACAACCCGGACCAGGGTTTCATCCATCGGCATAGAGCAACTGCCATAGCGGGCAACGCCGCCTTTGTCTGCTAAAGCATCGGCTATTGCCTGGCCAAGACAGATGCCGATATCCTCCACCGTATGATGATCGTCAACTTCAGTATCGCCTGTCGCCTTAACAACCAGATCAAAAAAACCATGCACACTGAAAAGAGTGAGCATATGGTCCAAAAAGGCCACTCCGGTCTTGATTTCATGTCGTCCGGAACCATCAAGGCATAGTTGCACTTCTATTGCAGTTTCCGCTGTTTTTCTGACAATTGAACTCTTTCTGGTCACTGTTGCAGTTGCGGTCATAATCCCCATTTCATAATATCGGTTTAAGTTTCAACAAAAGTTTTAGGTCTTCGGACCTGTTTTCATCATCCATTGCCTTATGGATAACCATAAGGAATCCGTGATAATAGAATAAAAGCATGGCGGATATATACCCTATACGAACAAAACCATCTCTATTTTTCGTGACTTTTATGAAGAAAATAATTACAATGGCGTACTTAACTCAATTGATTTTTTAATTGACACACAGTTACAGACCTTGTATAAACACCGCTGTTTTGACACGTAAGAACTACCAAGAACCACCAGAGCGGGAATAACTCAGTGGTAGAGTGCAACCTTGCCAAGGTTGACGTCGCGAGTTCGAATCTCGTTTCCCGCTCCACTATATATCCAAAAGGTTCGACACTCCTGTTCGGACCTTTTTTTATTAAATGATCGACCATTCGAGGGATACAATGAAAACCTATCTTGCCCCAGTCAACGAGATCGACAAAAAGTGGTACCTTGTCGATGCAGAGAACAAGGTTCTGGGCCGTCTGGCATCAGAAATAGCCACCCGGTTGCGAGGTAAGCACAAACCTACTTTTTCCACTTTTATTGACAATGGTGATTTTATAGTCGTTACCAATGCTGAAAAAATTCACCTTACCGGTAACAAATTAAACGACAAAAAATATTATCATCATAGCGGCTGGATGGGTGGAATCAAAGAAGCATCCGCCAAAGAGCTGTTAGCAAAGCATCCTACCGACCTGCTCATAAAAGCGGTAAAAGGAATGCTGCCGAGAAATAAACTTGGACGCGCTCAATTGAAAAAGCTGAAGGTATATGCAGGACAAAATCATCCTCATGCAGCTCAACAACCTGCCGAATTAGATATTTAATCTTGGAGAATACAACAATGGCTCAAGATCGCTTTTATGCCACAGGAAAAAGAAAGACTGCAGTTGCCAGAGTATGGCTTACTCCCGGCACCGGAAAAGTTATAGTCAATGAACTCGAAGCAGAGGCTTATTTTGGTCAGACTTTTAAATCACAGAAAATTGTCCGACCCTTTAAGGTCACCGAGACGATGGAGCAGTTCGATGTCATTGCCACCCTGCGCGGCGGCGGCAAATCGGCCCAGGTAGATGCATTGTCCCATGGCATTTCCAAAGCACTCCTTGAGTCCAATCCCGAAATAAGACTGCAGCTCAAGCAATCCGGTCTGCTGACCCGTGACCCCCGTGAGAAAGAGCGGAAAAAATACGGCCAGAAAGGCGCCCGCGCCAAATTCCAGTTTTCTAAGCGTTAAGGCTTTACCCAGGACGTTTTATATCAGGACAGCAGGCGGCTGCAGTGTCCATGTTTGTTATAGGGGGAATGACAGGTCAAGCTGTTGTTCCCCTTTGTTTTTTACTGGAGATTAACCACCATGCTTAATGTCGGTATTATAGGAGCCTCCGGCTATACCGGTGCCGAACTGGCCAGGATCCTCTGCAACCATCCCGAAGTGCGCCTTGGGGTTGCCACATCGAGGCAGTATGCCGGTCGTCCTCTCGCGGAAATCTTCCCCAGCCTGCGGGCAAGAGTCGATATTGTGTGCGAAGATCTTTGCCTTGCCGAACTGTGCGCCAAAGCCGACTTTTTTTTCACTGCTGTTCCCCACAAAACGGCAATGGACCTGGTACCGCAACTCCTGTCGGCAGGAAAAAGAGTTGTCGACTTATCGGCTGATTTTAGGCTGCGGGACGTATCGGTCTATGAACAATGGTACCAAACCCATTCCTCAAGTGAGCTGCTGAGCGAAGCGATTTACGGTCTCCCGGAACTCTATCGGGACAAGATTGCCGGCAGCAGCCTGATCGCCAATCCCGGCTGCTATCCAACGTCAATTATCCTGGGACTTGCCCCCCTTTTAAAAGCCGGCGCCATTGTTGTGTCGAGCATTATCGCCGACTCGAAATCTGGAACATCGGGAGCCGGCCGTACCGCCCAGACCGGATCACTGTTTTGTGAAGTGCACGACGGATTCAGACCTTATAAGGTCGGCCGGGCCCATCGACATACCCCGGAGATCGAACAGGAGCTCAGCGTCCTTGCAGCGGAACAAGTGCACATATCTTTTACACCACATCTCCTGCCCATCTCTCGCGGCATCCTGAGTACGATCTATGCCTCGCTTACCCCTGGCTTTGATCGGCAAAAAATCGATGCCCTCTATCATGATCAATACTGGAACGAACCTTTTGTCCGGCTTCTGGCCGAAGACTCGTTTCCGGCGACGCAGCATGTAAGAGGAAGTAACTTCTGCGATATTTCTTATAAGATCGATCAGCTCACCAACCGAATCATCGTCATGTCGGCTATCGATAATATTGGCAAAGGTGCCTCCGGCCAGGCAGTACAGAATATGAATGTGATGTATGGTTTTGCCGAAACCACCGGTTTACAGACGGTGCCGATTTTTCCCTGAACATTTCGATCTGACTTGAGATAATCTGCCAATGTCGCTCGGCCTGCGCAACATCCGCCTGCTTATCGCCTATGACGGCACCGAATTCAGCGGTTGGCAGCGCCAGCACCACGAGCGCACGATTCAGGGTGAAATGGAACGTTGCCTCACCCTGATGAGCTGTGAAGAAATCCATCTGCATGGCGCCGGCCGTACCGACGCCGGAGTCCATGCCGAAGGGATGGTTGCCCATTTTACCACCAGCTCAACTCTGTCCTGCGAGGTTTTGCTGCGCGGTCTCAATGCAATGCTGCCCGGAGCCATCCGGGTGTTGGATGCACTACAGGTGGATCTCGATTTTCATGCCCGCTTTTCCGCCCTCGGTAAAGCTTACCACTATCTTATCTATGCCGGCAAAATCCACCCTCCCCATCGCCGCTTATACAGTGTGCATGTTACCGCCCACCTTAATTGTGCGGTGATGCGCGATTGCCTGACTTTTATTGTCGGCACGCACGACTTCAGCTCATTTGAAAATAGTGGTTCAAGGGATAAGAGCAAGATTTCCGGTCGGGGCGCCATCCGGACCCTGCATCAGGCAGATTTGCTGCAGCAGGAGCCGGATACCATCATTTTTCAATTTATCGGCGATGGTTTTTTGCGCAATATGGTCCGAAACCTGGTGGGAACCCTGCTTGATGTGGGTCGGGGAAAACTGTCTGTTAAAGATTTCAGGGCTATCTTGCAGGCAAAAGATAGAACCATGGCCGGTGCAACCGCACCCGCCCATGGCTTGTTTTTAAAAGAGGTGTTTTACCATGCAGATGAGCGGGTTTAGAACCCGCCCCTACGCCCACAATCAAATATTTTTTCATGTTCGGGTTCTGCCGGAACTTTCCAGACTATTTTTTTAAAGCGGAATGCCTGGCAAGCAGTGACTGGAGCTTCCAGGGAGAAGAAAGACAAACTCTTGAATCATCACAAATGGTCATGACATCGCAGAAAGAAAGGAATTCAGCGAGGGCATCACTTATTTCCGTATCTTTTCGTTGAATAATTTTGAGTTGACGGCGCATATCCAGCCCTTCAATTTTCAATCCCTTCAACCAGCCATTTTCCGCCTCGCGACAAATACTAAGAGCCGATAAACAAGTTATTCCCGCCCCCGACTCAACAGCACGTTTAACCGCTTCAGGGTGCCCCATTTCCATAACAATATGCACATCATCCATATATTTACCGAACCGCTTCCTGATCGATGCCATAGTGCCTGAATCACTTTCTCGCATGATCCATTTCTTCCCTTTCAGGTCATTTTTAATATCGAAAATTTCGTTATGCGCCAGTGGATCGGTCGGTCCGCATAGAACCACCAGTTCATCTTCAAACCATGGCCGCCACTGAATTTCGTCTCTTCCCGTGAGCGGACCTTCAACAAAACCAACATCCATCTCTTTGTCAAAAACCAGCTTTTCGGCATATCTGGTATTATAAACCAGCAGATTGACATGTACATTCGGATGCACCTTTTTAAAGGCACCAATAAGATACGGCAAAATGTAATTGCCAAGAGTGGTGCTGGCTACAATTTCAATCCTGCCGTCGAGCTTATCATTACGCTCCGACATGATTGTTTCAATATTACTGACCTGACCGGTAATATCTTTCGCCAGAGGAAGAAGAAAACGGCCTCGGGCATTGAGGAGAAGACTCCTTCCGTGTCTATCAAAGAGAGAACCACCTAACTGATTTTCCAGCTCAGCCAAAGCCATGCTCACCGCCGACTGGGTAACAAACAGCTTTTTACTGGCCTTAGTGACCTGGGCCGTTTCCGCAACCGCTATAAATATTTCCAATTGTCTCAAGGTAATAGACATGGTTCCTCGCTTAATTACAGATCAATATTACTGATAGTTAACATCTCAATTACTTGGATTCCAGGGAGTCATAATAGCATCTTTGAGAAGTTTCACAAGTCTTTTTACATCAAGGATTTCCAGGCAATAGCGGTGTAATACAGATCTTCTCAATGGAAAATAATGAAATGAGTTTCTTATTGACACGCTTATAACAATTATTTAAGATAGGTCGCAAATTTGACCAGCGGAAAATGTTAACCAACATGATGTAACTTGGTGGCATTGTATTAATTTAATTTCAATACAAGCAGACAAGGAATCACAGTATGGAACAACAGCTCACTGCGTTTTTGTATCCGGAGCAAGTCCTCTGGATTGCTGCTTTTGTCATTGGAGGTTTGTCCTTCGCGCTTGGTCCAATTGCCATAGTATATCTTCTGATGCCGCGCAAAACTCGGCAGATAGACAATAAGGCCCTGCAACATATCGAGTGTGGCATGGACCCCATCGGTGATAGCTGGATTCGCTATGGGGTTGTCTTTTATCTGTACGCCCTCATCTTTTTAGCCTTCGACGTAGACGTTCTCTTCTTATTTCCTGTAGCTACTGCATACAACGATGCGTTTTTCGCATCTTCTATACGTGATTTTATCGAAATAGTATTATTTGTCGGCATATTATCACTCGCAGTAGTTTATGCATGGATCAAGGGAGTATTTAAGTGGGAACGCAAAACGTACCTTCGTCAGTAGTTCAGTTCGCCCCATTAGACCAACTGCTTAATATCGGCAGGGCCAACTCCTTGTGGCCTTTAACCTTCGGTATCGCCTGCTGTGCCATCGAAATGATGGCCACCGGCTGCGCCAGGTTCGACATGTCCCGCTTTGGCGCGGAGGTCTTTCGCCCTTCGGCCAGACAAAGCGATGTCATGATCGTCGCCGGAACCATCACCAAGAAAATGATGCCGGGCATTAAAACCCTCTACGACCAGATGCCTGAACCCAAGTGGGTCATGGCGCTTGGCAACTGCGCCATTTCCGGCGGTCCATTTGCCTTCGAGGGGCAGTACAGCATTGTTCTTGGCGCCGATCAGTTTCTACCTGTCGATGTCTATGTACCCGGTTGCCCACCCCGTCCTGAAGCCCTTCTGCAGGGAATTATCGAACTTGAATACATAGTCTCCGACTGGAAGAGGTGGAAAGACCCGGAGGCCGCAAAAGTATAAGCCAATCGCGCAATAAATCGTTCAAATTCGCCTATTTCAGGTATTTTTATAGTTCTTGGAGCAAAGTAAAATGATTTGTGAACAAACAAAACTGGCTCTCCAAAAGCTTTTTCCTCAGCCCGAACCACCGGCAGCACCAGCTGATGCGGCAGGCGAGGAAAAAGACAAGAAAGCTCCGCCGGAGCCACGAAAAAACGGTCTTGTTGAACGTAATTACGCGGTCCATGGCTATCATCTCGATGCCCAGGTTGCGCCTGATCAGGTCCTGGAAGCAGTCACCATTATTGATGAGGCAGAATTTTTTATCGAGAGTATCACCGGGGTCGACTGGATTAAAGAAGGCCAGCTGGAAGTCATCTACGATTTTTGTCGGTATGACTTCGACCTCTGCCGGGTGGTCATCAGAACCAGGGTTGATCGCAATAACCCCCAAGTGTCGACAATTACCGGGATCTATGCCGGAGCCAACTGGCATGAGCGGGAGACCCATGATTTTTTCGGCATCAAATTTACCGGACATCCGCATCTGGTACCGCTCCTTCTTCCTGAAGACGCAGATTTCCACCCACTCTTAAAGGATTTTAAGGCATGAACTCTCCAATAATATTGCAGCCGGACGAGACCTTCATCCTCAATGTTGGGCCCCAGCATCCTGCGACCCATGGCGTGCTCCGGGTCAAAATGGAGATGAATGGCGAGTATATCGTCAACGCCGAAACGGTCATCGGCTACATCCACCGGATGCATGAGAAGATGGGGGAAGTAAAGACCTATCCACAATTTCTGATGAATCTGAGCCGCATGGATTACCTCGGCGCCCTCGGCTATTCCCACGGTCATGTACTGCTGGTCGAAAAAGCCGCGGGGATCGAGGTGCCGGAACGCGCTGAATATATTCGGGCGATCATGGTCGAACTCAACCGTGTTGCCTCGCACCTGTTCTGGTTCGGTGCCTTCGTCATGGACTTAGGTGGCTTCAGTCCGCTGATGTACGCCCTGCAGGACCGAGAACATATCCTCGATATGCTGGAAGCGGTCACTGGTTCCCGCCTGACGTATTGTTACTTCCGCTTCGGTGGCTTGTACAACGATATTGACGATGATTTCATCTCGGCGGCCAGGCGCTTTATCCCCCGCATGCGAAAATCTCTTAAAAAATACCATAAGCTGGTCACCGGCAACGTCATTTTCCATAAAAGACTTGAGGGTATAGCCCCGCTCACCCAGGAAATGTGCCGAAAATACGGGGCTTCCAGTGCCGTTGCCAGGGGATCCGGCATCAATTTCGATGTGCGGAAAAATGAACCGTATTCAGTCTACCCGGAATTTGACTTTGATGTTCCGGTCTTTACCGAGTGTGACTCTCTAGCCAGATACAATGTCCGCATGGAAGAGATCGAACAGTCCTTACGGATCATTGAACAGGGCCTGGACAAACTGCCCGGCGGCCCAATCATGCCGGAGAAAAAACCGAAACTGATCAAACCACCGGCTGGAGATTATTACCAGGCAGTGGAAACCGCCCGGGGCAGTTTTGGCATCAGGCTGGTCAGCGATGGCGGCAAGACGCCGTATCGACTCAAGCTTCGTTCGCCAACCTACTCAAATATGCACTTATTTGATGAGGCATGCCGGGGCATGATGATCATGGATGCGCTGGCATTCATGGGAAGTCTCGATCTGGTCATTCCCGAGATAGATAGATAAGAGGAAGAGTATCTATGAGCTTAACACTAATCAATGTCATTGCTGCCGTCGTGATTGCTATCGCTTTTGCCGCCCTCAATGCAGCGTATCTGGTCTGGGCAGAGCGACGAGGCGCGGCACGGATCCAGCGTCGCCCCGGACCAAATATCAATGGCCCGTTCGGTTTGCTGCAACCCCCTCTTGACGGTATTAAACTGATGGCCAAGCAGTTGACCATCCCTGGTGGTGCCGATAAAGTACTTTTTATCGCCGCCCCGGTGCTTGCCATGTTTCCGGCCATCATGAGTTTTGTGACCATTCCGTTCAGTGAAAACATCATCGCCAAGAACATGAATGTCGGCATCCTGATGATTTTTGCCTTTGCATCCATGGGCAGTATGTCACTGGTTTTTGCCGGCTGGAGTTCACGCAACAAATACGCCATGATGTCCTCGGTTCGGGCGGTATCTCAGGCCGTGTCCTACGAGATTCCCATGCTTATTACCACTATTACCGTGGTCATGATCGCTGGCTCGATGGATCTTATGGAGATTGTCCATCAGCAAAGCGCGTCAATTCTGCACTGGAATATATTCCCGGTGCTGGGCAACTCCCACAACCTCTTGATGCCCATGTCTTTTCTGATCTTTTTTATCTGTACGCTGGCCGAGACCAACCGGGCGCCCTTTGACCTGGGCGAAGCGGAAAGTGAGCTGGTGGCTGGGTTTCATACCGAGTATGGCTCCATGGGGTTTGGCCTTTTCTTCATGGGCGAATATGCCAATATCGTCATCGGCTCCTGCATGACCACCATTTTATTTTTGGGCGGCTGGAGTTGTCCTTTCGGGCTGTTCCCCGGCGTATGGTGGTTTCTTCTCAAGCTCTACCTGCTTATTGCCACTTTTATCTGGATTCGCTGGACCTTTCCCCGGACGACCATTTATGGGCTGTTGAATCTCAGCTGGAAAATCCTCATCCCGCTGTCTCTTTTCAACCTGCTGCTTACCGCAGGATTAATAAAGGTGTTTTAAGATGATCACCTATTTTACCGACATCTATCATGGCCTGATCAGCCTCTTTATCGGCATGGGCATTACCTTCAAGGAATTTTTCAGCCCGGTGGTCACGGTCTCCTACCCATACGAAACCCTGACCATGTGCGATAAGTATCGCGGTCATACCGAATTGATCGCGAGCGAAGAAGGCAAACCCAACTGTGTGGTCTGCGGACTCTGCGAAAAAGCCTGTCCATCGAACTGTATTTCTCTTGCCGGTGAAAAACCGGAAGGCGAAAAGAAAAAAGTGTTGACCAAATACATCCTTGATTATACCCGCTGCTCTCTTTGCGGATCTTGTGTCGAATCGTGCAATTTCAACGCGCTTGAGTTCTCTAAAGAATACAACCTTGCGAGTACCAGAAAAGAAGATTTTATCTTTGACCTTCTCAAACGTCTGGAGGAGAGAAACAAATGAACCCGTCAATGGTTGCGTCCCCGAGCGTTTTCAGTGTCGATGGACTGGTCGGGATAGTTTTCTTGATAATGGTCGGCATCACTATCACCGGTGCCGTCATCGCCTGCAACTCGGAGCGACTGGTACGTTCGGTTGCCGGGCTTATTGTCACATTTGTTGGCGTTGCCGGAGTCTATTATTACCTGAATTCACCCTTTGTGGCGATGATGCAGATCCTTATCTATGTCGGCGCCGTATCGGTCACCATATCTTTTGCCATCATGCTGGCAGCCCCGGAGGAGAAGAAACGGGTTGGGCCCTCCGGAGTGCTGGTCGGGCCTATCGGTTTTGCTACCGCAGCCCTTCTTGCCGGCGGATTTTCTATCCTCGCTATAAGGACCGACTGGCCTGTCATGGCCAAGGTCAATGATGGATCGATAAAGACCATAGGTCTGCAATTATTAACTCGTTACTCCATGGTCTTTGAACTTATTTCCATCGTCCTGCTTATTGCCATTCTTGGCGCCCTGATTATTGCCAAAGATCGGAGGGATAATTGATGTCGATGCTTACCCTGTACAATGATTTGAACACCTTTCTGGTTATCGGTGCCGTTCTTTTCGGGATCGGCATTTACGGTATCGTCACCAGGAGAACCCTTATCGGCATGCTCATTGCCGCGGAGTTGATTCTGGCTGGAGCTTCAGTAAATTTCATGGCGTTTAACCGCTTTACGTCACCCGATCCGGTTACCGGACAGGTATTCACGCTCTTTGTCATGGCGGTTGCCGCGGCTGAAGCTGCCATTGGTCTCAGTATCATTATCGCGGTCTATCGTCATTTCAAATCGATAGACGCAGAAGACACTGTTCAACTTAAAGGTTAGTAAGGGAGCCACCTGGAATGGATTATAAATTACTCATAGCCCTGCTCATTCCGCTTATTGGTACGCTGGGAGTGATGTTTAAGGGGGACAACGAGAACGTCAGGGAAGGGATATCGTCGGTTTCTTCCATCCTCCTCCTGCTGGTTGTCGGCTCCATGATTCCTGCAGTGCTGCATGGCAAAGCGTTGGTTCTGCATCTTTTTACCATCCTTCCGGGGGTGTCGGTTACGCTGCGCGCCGACGCCATGTCGATGATTTTCGCCCTGGTCGCCTCCTCTCTCTGGACCATCGCCGTCTTCTATTCGATGGGCTATATGCGGGGACTGAATGAACATGCCCAGACCCGGTTCAATGCCTGCTTCGCGCTATCTATTTTCGGCGCTATCGGAGTCGCCTTCTCCGACAACCTGTTCACCATGTATCTGTTTTACGAGATCGTTTCCATATGCACCTATCCACTCGTTGCCCACCACCAGGACGAAGAGGGTTACAATGGAGCACGGAAATATATTATCTACCTGACCACCACCGCCAAAGCCTTTCTGTTACCGGCCATAATCCTTATTTATGTGTTGACCGGAACGCTCGATTTTGCGACCAATATCCATGACGGGGTCTTTCCTGCCGGGGTGAACGGTACACTGGTTATCATGCTGTATATCTTTTGCATCTTCGGCTTTGCCAAAAATGGCGTAATGCCCTTTCATCACTGGCTACCGGGAGCAATGGTTGCCCCGACACCCGTTTCTGCACTGCTCCATGCGGTGGCCGTTGTCAAAGTCGGCGTTTTCTGTACCACCAGGACCATGCTCTACACCTTTGGCACCGATACCATGCACGCTTTCAACCTGGGTATTCCTACTGCTTATTTTGTCGGTTTTACGGTGTTGGCTGCATCGATCATTGCTCTCTCCAAAGATAACCTTAAAGCCCGGCTGGCGTATTCCACCGTCAGCCAGCTCTCGTATATTATACTCGGTGCCGCCCTGATGACCGATCCCGGAATTCAGGGGGGATTGATTCATATCGTCAATCACGCTTTTTCCAAGATCACCCTGTTCTTTTGCGCCGGTGCCATCTATGTGGTGACTCACAAAAAATACATTTCTGAAATGGATGGTCTCGGCAAAGCCATGCCCTGGACTTTTGGCGCATTCGGCATAGCCTCACTCAGTATGATAGGCGCGCCGCCGGTCGCCGGTTTCATAACCAAATGGAATCTACTCATTGGCTCGGTTGAAGCGCATCAAATGGGTATTCTGCTTATCCTCATTGCCAGTACCCTGCTCAACGCCGCTTATTTTGCCCCCATTACCTATCGGGCATTTTTTGGTAAACGCCCGGCAGGAGAACCTTTTACCGGCATTAAAGAAGCGCCTTTGGCCATGCTCATACCAATTCTTATAGCTTGCACAATTTCTGTTCTTCTCGGTATTTTTCCTGACTTCATGTTGCAATTTGTTAAGGCGGTGACGGGATGATTATAACGCTCATTGATTTTCTAAAAGCGCGGTTGCAGGCGGTGAAAATAGGCTGCTACATAGGCATCGCAATCATGTTGGTATGGACGATGGTGGCGGTTGACACCCATCACGCCCACACCTGGATGGAAGTGCACATCCCGTGTTTCTGGTCGATCTTTACCCTGCTCGCCTGTGTGCTTCTCATTTACTTTGCCGGGTGGTTCGGCAAAAGTGGCGTCATGACCCGAGAGGATTACTATGACAACTAGTTTTATCCATCCGTCTCTGATCTTGATCTGTGGGGCTCTGATACTGCCATTTATCAAAGAGCCGTTTCGTAAACTCTACCTGTGCAGTGTCCCGGTCCTCACCTTTTTAGATGTAATTTATCTCACCTGGCACCCCGGTGTCCATGGAGTCATCACCTTTATGGGTGACTGGACCCTCACCTTCGGCAGAGTAGACAGCCTGTCCATGGTCTTTGGCTTCATTATGGCTCTTATGGCCATAATCGGCACGGTTTATGGCCTGCATGTCAAAGATAACCTGCAGCATATAGCCGCCTGGTTTTACGTGTCCGGCAGCCTTGGGGTCATTTACTGCGGCGATTATTTAGTTCTTTTTCTGTTCTGGGAAATGATGGCCTTTGCCTCGACCTTTCTGGTCTGGTTCAATAAGCAGGAAGGAGCGCTCGCCGCAGGGTATCGTTATTTACTGGTCCATACCTTCGGTGGCATCGTGTTGCTGCTCGGCTTTGTCCTGCGTTACCAGGCCACCGGGGACCTTTCTTTTGTGCAACTCGACCAGGAGCACACGCACCTCTATACCTGGCTGATCATGGCCGGGCTGATGCTGAACGCCGCTGTGCCACCGCTGCATTCCTGGCTGCCCGATGCATACAGTAAAGCGACTGTTACCGGCGCCGTATTTATGTGCGCGTTTACTACCAAGACTGCTATATACACTCTGGCCCGCGCCTTTGCCGGCTTTGAAATCCTGATCGTTCTCGGCGTGATCATGGCCATCTACGGCATTGTGTATGCCATGATGGAAAATGATATCCGCAAGCTGCTCGGCTGGGAAATTATCAGCCAGGTAGGATATATGGTGACCGGAGTCGGGATAGGTACCGCTCTCGCCATCAACGGCACCTGTGCTCATGCTTTTGCCCATATCCTGTATAAGGGTTTGCTCTTTATGGCCGCCGGGGCGATTATCCATTCCACCGGCAAATCAAAATTTACCGACTTGGGCGGACTGTATAAGAAAATGCCGACCACTCTTTTTTTCATGGTGATCGGCGGCGTCTCCGTCTCTGCTTTTCCCTTCTTTTCCGGCTTCGTGTCCAAGTCGATGATCATCGCGGCGGGTTTTGAAGAGCATCTGCTGGTCGTTGGCTTCTTGCTGACCCTGGTTTCCGTCGGCACCTTTCTCGTCGCCGGGCTGCGTCTGCCCTACCTGATCTTTTTTGGGGAAAATCGCTGCAGCGATGAAACCTGGGCGAAAGCCGAAGAACCACCCTGGAATATGCACCTGGCAATGGGTGCAGCGGCACTGCTGTGTTTGCTGATTGGTTCCTATCCGCCTTTTCTGTACAACATGCTGCCCAATGCCGGAGTCACTTATCATCCTTACAGCGGTTACCACCTGAGTGAAACTTTGCAGATTCTTGCATTTACCGCCCTGGCTTTTGTTTTTCTTAAAGACAAACTTGCTGCCAGAGACACCATCAGCCTTGATCTGGACTGGTTCTATCGCATGGGGGGCCGCGGCTTTCTCTGGCTGGCTCAGCATCCCATCCAATGGCTGGACACTATGTGGGGCATGGCCTATCGAGTGGTCGGCCTCTACTCCCTGATGACAACGGCCAGATTCTGGTCCTGGTTTGACTGGCACGCGATTGACGGCGTGGTAGATGGCAGTGCCAGATGTGTGCGGGCAATCGGCCGAAGAGTTACGATCGTTTTGCAGAGAGGTCAGATACAACAGACAATTTTTATATCTGTCACCTTTGCGGCTATCCTGCTTATCTCATATGTCTGGCTATAATATTTTGAACTCAAGGATCACTGGTAATGGATCAACTACTGTTTAACTCCGGCTTGCCCATTTTAAGTGTACTCATTTTCCTGCCTCTGGCTGGCGCACTGGTTCTCTTGTTTGTGAAGAGTGACTCCCTGTGTCGCTATCTAGCCCTTGCCGTTACCAGTGTTGTCGGCTTACTCTCTTTTCGCCTGATAAGCGGCTTTGACCGAACAACCGATAAATTTCAATTTGTCGAGCACCACCCATGGATCGAAACATTCAACATAAACTACACCATCGGAGTCGATGGCATCTCCATCCTGCTCATCCTCCTGACGACAATTATCATGCCTTTTTGTGTTCTGGCATCCTGGTCATATATAAAAACCAGAGTTCAGGCTTTTATGATCTGTCTGCTGATCATGGAAACCGCGATGATCGGGGTCTTTGTCGCTCTTGATTTTGTATTGTTTTATGTCCTCTGGGAGGCAATGCTCATCCCGATGTATCTGCTCATCGGCATCTGGGGTGGGCCGCGGAAAATTTATGCCTCGATAAAATTCTTCCTCTATACCCTGGTTGGTTCTATTCTTCTTCTGGTCGGCATAATCTGGCTGTACACCAGCAATGATTACAGTTTCTTTATTCCAGCCATGATGTGGCAGGATTATCCGCTCCAGGCCCAGATCTATCTTTTTTTGGCCTTTTTCCTCGCCTTTGCCATCAAGGTACCGATGTTTCCCTTCCATACCTGGTTACCGGCAGCGCATGTTGAAGCCCC
Source organism: uncultured delta proteobacterium (assembly GCA_963796255.1). Taxonomy (GTDB): domain Bacteria; phylum Desulfobacterota; class Desulfobulbia; order Desulfobulbales; family Desulfocapsaceae; genus Desulforhopalus_A. The sequence goes on from CAWCLE010000005.1 coordinate 37,571, forward strand.
TACCGCCGGATCGGTTATTCTGGCCAGTATCCTTTTAAAAATGGGCACCTATGGGTTTCTTCGCTTTGCCCTGCCGATAACCCCGGAAGCAACCGTTATACTCATGCCGTACGTTCTCTGGTTATCGATTGCCGGCATCATCTATGGCGGATTTACCGCTTTGGCCCAAAGTGACATGAAAAAGCTGATCGCCTATTCTTCAGTCGGTCATATGGGCTTTGTCACTCTGGGAATCTTTGTCCTCAACGTTGATGGCCTTGAAGGAGCAATCCTGCAGATGGTCAATCATGGTATTACCACCGGAGCGCTGTTTCTCTGTGTCGGCATGATCTACGAGAGAACCCATAGCCGAGAGTTGCGTTCCGCCACTGGCGTCGGTAAATATATGCCGATTTATATAACTTTTTTGGCTTTCTTTTCTCTTTCTTCATTTGGTTTTCCTGGGACCAACAGTTTCGTCGGCGAATTCATGATTCTAGCCGGCGCTTTCAAGTTCGACACGGTCAATGGTAATTTTCCCTATCTGGCACTGGCTGCGATTCCGGGAGCAGTTCTTGCCGCAGCGTATATGTTGCGGATGCTGCAGAAAATTATCTGGGGCGGGACTGATAATCCGGATCAATCATGGATTACCGACATAAACCGACGTGAAATTGTCACCCTTGCGCCTTTCTTGTTTTTCGTGTTCTGGATCGGCCTTGGCCCACAGCCGTTTCTGGATCTGATCCATACGAGTGTTACCCAGCTTCTGCAACAGTTTCATGCCCATCAGGCCCAGGTGGTTGCAATAGCTGAAGCGATTGTCCATTAAGCCTTGCGAGGGATGCGTTCTTCACGAAATAACTTTATTAAAAAAAATATTTTCTAAGTCACTAGCCCCGCTTTAAAGATTTGCGGGACTTTTTTCAGTCCTCCCTAGAGGGGGATAAGTTCCTTCACGAAATAATTATCTTGTAAAAAGCACAAGAAAATTATTTCTAAGTCACTAAGACCCAGTAAAGGTAACGAGATGCTATTTCTACCTGAATTAACACTGTTAGGAGCTGGACTGATTCTCTTCATTTTCAGTTTGGGCAAACCAGCATGTGGCACGATGAAAAATGTAGCTTCAGGTTTAGCTGCGTTGACCCTGGTTGTAAGCCTTATTTGCCTTAAAAGTGAAGGGAAGCTCTTTTATGATGCGTATCAGGTCGACTTTTTTTCCCAGATTTTCAAAGTCCTGATCGCTTTAGCTACCCTTATCGTCCTAATTTTTAGTGATGCTAACGGAGATCTACAAGAAGAAACCCGGACAGAATACTACCTGTTTCTCTTTACCTCGGTTTTAGGATTAATGATGCTCGTCTCGAGTGTCGAACTCCTGTCAATCTTTGTTTCGTTGGAACTTTCTTCTTTTGCCGTCTATGTCATGGTTCCGATGCGCACTAATACCAGCGCCTCCGGCAACCAAGTTGAAGCCGGCATCAAATATCTGCTCTTCGGGGTTATGGCAACAGGTCTCATGCTATTTGGCATGAGCTACATGTACGGTCTGACCGGTTCCACCCAGTTGTCAGTCGTTGCCGAAAAGTTAGCCCTTCTCTATAGCCAGCCGGCAGCTGTCGCCTCCATCGTTTTGGTGCTTGCCGGATTCTTTTATAAACTTGCTCTCTTTCCTCTCCATTTCTGGGTTCCGGATATATATGAAGGCGCTTCCAACGAAACAACCGCTTTTATCGCTGCGGTACCCAAACTTGCGGCAGTGGCATTGCTTTTACGGCTCATTACCATGGTCAGTGCGGAAGGCGAAGTCATCGTCAATGTGCTTATGGTCTGTGCAGTTTTGTCGATGTTTTATGGCAACTTATCAGCTCTTATCCAAAAAGATGTAAAAAGACTTCTTGGCTTCTCCGGAATATCACACGCCGGTTTTGTCCTTGTCGGTCTGCTAACCTTTAAACTTACCGGTTTTGCTACCGCCATGTACTACATTACCGGCTATGTCTTTATGAACCTGGCCTGTTTTCTGGTCATCTGTACTGTTGCCGAAAAAGGCAAAAACGTAGTCGTCGAAGATTTCACCGGCCTGCATAAACGGGCGCCGCTGCTTGCGCTCACCCTGACTGTCGGGCTTTTTGCCCTGGCCGGGATTCCTCCTTTCGTCGGCTTTACCGGAAAATTTCTGCTGCTGCTCGGCGCACTACGCGAAGGACACCTCATCCTGGTTATTCTTGCGGCAATTAACACCGGTATCGCCATCTATTACTATCTTTCCATTGTCCGGGTTTCCTTCTGCACCGACTCCGAAGAACGGGGGACAGTTGTCAGTTCGGGCTTAAATAACGCTCTTGCGGTATTGCTTATAGTGACAATCATTGTCATGGGAGTTATGCCGTCGCAGTTTATTGCCATGACGTCATCTGCAATACAAACACTCATGTAGCTAATTGCATTTGCTGATAATGCCTTGATCTCATAACGAGTTCCGACTTCGTTTATATATTACGAAGGATGGGATGCAGGCATTTTTCGTCAACATACGTGCGAGCATATTGTTGCCGGACAAATACCATTTTCAGGAAATTATGCATTTCTGGCTGTATACAGTTCTACTGATTCTTGTCATATCGTATCTTCTTGAGCTTACCGTATCTCTTCTCAATATCAGATCTCTTGACCCTGCTCTTCCCCAGGAATTCTCCACTACCTATAATGCGGAGGAATATAAAAATTCACAGGCATATACCCGGGAAACGACCTTCTTTTCAATTAGTGAAACCAGTTATTCGACAATTCTCACCATTATCTTTCTTCTCGCAGGTGGATTTAATTATGTCGATATATGGACAAGAGGCCTTGGCTTTAGTGAGATAACTACGGGCTTGTTTTTTATTGGCGGACTGGGTCTTCTTACTTTTATCGCCCATCTGCCGTTCTCAATTTATTCCACATTCGTCATCGAAGAACGCTTTGGTTTTAACCGCACTTCGGTAAAAACATTCATTTTGGACATACTCAAAGGCGGTCTGCTGGCCGTCCTTATCGGTGCACCATTTTTAGCTGCAATACTGTGGTTTTTTATGCATAGTGGAACATATGGCTGGCTCTATTGCTGGCTTGGGGTGGTGGTTTTTTCCATTGTTTTACAGTTTCTTGCCCCGGTGCTCATCATGCCACTCTTTAATAAATTTTCTCCCCTGGAAAATGGACCGCTGCAGGACCAAATCCTCGACTATGCCAGAAAAGAAAACTTCAAACTGCAGGGGATCTTCACCATGGATGGATCAAAAAGATCCACGAAACTCAATGCGTTTTTTACCGGCTTCGGCAAATTCAGGAAAATTGTTTTCTACGACACCCTGCTTGAAAAACTCGATGAATCTGAGATCGTTGCCGTTCTTGCCCATGAGATGGGCCACTTCAAATTAAAGCACATAGTCAAGATGATTGGCGCGTCAATCGTCCAGACCGGGATTATATTTTACCTTCTGTCCATTTTTCTTGGCAATACCGAACTCTCCGCAGCATTTGGCATGCAGCAGACAACTGTCTATTCCAGCCTGGTTTTTTTTGGTTTTCTTTATACACCGATAAGCTTTCTGGTTTCTATTCTCTTTAATTTCTTCTCGCGCAGGAACGAGTTCGCCGCAGACAACTATGCAGCACAATCAACAGGTTCTTCGCTATTTTTAATCTCCAGTCTGAAAAAGCTCAGCCAGGCAAATCTCAGCAATCTTACTCCCCACCCGGCGATGGTTTTTCTGCATTATAGTCATCCTCCGGTATTACGACGAATTAAGAAGCTCCAACAGTTCAAAAGCAACATTGGATTAGCATGAAACATAACATTAAACTTGACACCAGAGACGGTTAGATGGTTATTTTAAAATATTATTTTTAGTCTGAATACGTGCTGTATTATATTGTGGAACAAGCTATTAGTATTCCACCTATCTCGTTAAGATATTTATCCATATCTCAATATAGGAGAACAACAATGCAAAAAAATGAATTTCGAGGACCTCTCATGCAATCCGCTGCGGTACTCGGTGGCGTACTTATCCTGTTCGCAATAATTGCATCATCAGAAACCAGCAGCGCCGGGGGAGGGATTCTTGCTATTATTTATGGGATAGGCCACCTCATCCTTTTTTTCATCGGCATGGCAATCGCTCTTCCCGTGTCAATCATTCTGCTTATTGCAATTTTTCTTGCAGCTGTAGCGATGGTCAACCCCGAACAGGCATCGCAGATGTATTCTGACTTAAAAAAAAAACTTCTCGTTAAACGCTCTGTTGCCGAATAGACAATGGTGTACAGAGAGGCAGTCAGAGACAAGAATTACCACGGAGGCATACGGTCGCATGCAACAGGAGATCACCCAGCTTCATGATAAAAATCTAATATTGCAAAAAAACATCACCGAAATACTGCAGGAAAAAACACTGTTTCAAGATAATGTAACCCAGCTTGCCGACGAGAACTCGGCTCTTAAGCAAAGAATCGCAGAAATGAGTGTTGCTATTGACCACTTGCAGAATTCTGAACAGGAGATAAAGGACCTCGTCGAAAAACTGACCACGAAAATAGAGGCCGGTAGCGATCAGGAACTTGCAGACCAGATAAAAAAACTGGAACAACTTTATGGGGAGACACACAGCAAGATCGAAAATCTTGTAGAGCGCCTCAATACCCTCGAATCAGGTCTCAAACAGGCCCCCGTATCGGGTATTTTTACCTATATAGAAAGGGAAGAAGATCAAAGCCTCTTTATGGAAAAAGTTGAGGAGGCTCTTAGCCGGGAAATGACCTATGCACAAATTGACGAGCACCTGACCAAAACCCTCTCATCTGAACTAGATAAAATTATAAAGGATCATCCCGCCCTTACTAAAAATTATATTCGTGCATTGCGCAGAGATTAACTCTATTTGAATAACTGTCCAGCAGC
>CAWCLE010000005.1:47500-96531 GCA_963796255.1 uncultured delta proteobacterium
AGGCGCTTGAGAGAACTCTGGTTAAGGAACTCGGCAAAATAGCACCGTAACTTCGGGAGAAGGTGTGCCTGCAGTGTGACATAATTTACTTATTGAGCACAGTCAGGTTGCAGTGAAATGGGGGGAGCGACTGTTTACTAAAAACATAGGACTCTGCGAAGTCGAAAGACGAAGTATAGGGTCTGACGCCTGCCCGGTGCCGGAAGGTTAAGGGGACATGTCAGCCGCAAGGTAAAGCATTGAACCGAAGCCCCGGTAAACGGCGGCCGTAACTATAACGGTCCTAAGGTAGCGAAATTCCTTGTCGGGTAAGTTCCGACCTGCACGAATGGCGTAACGATTTCCCCACTGTCTCAACCAGGGACTCAGCGAAACTGTAGTACCGGTGAAGATGCCGGTTACCCGCAACTAGACAGAAAGACCCCGTGAACCTTTACTATAGCTTGGCATTGGTTTTTGAGATAACATGTGTAGGATAGGTGGGAGACTTTGAAGCGGGCACGCTAGTGTCTGTGGAGTCACCCTTGAAATACCACCCTTGTTATCTTAGGAATCTAACTGCGGTCCGTAATCCGGATCCAGGACATTGTCTGGTGGGTAGTTTGACTGGGGCGGTCGCCTCCTAAAGAGTAACGGAGGCGCGCGATGGTTCCCTCAGGCTGATTGGAAACCAGCCGTAGAGTGTAAAGGCATAAGGGAGCTTGACTGCGAGAGGGACACCTCGAGCAGATACGAAAGTAGGTCTTAGTGATCCGGCGATTCCGCATGGAAGGGTCGTCGCTCAACGGATAAAAGGTACTCCGGGGATAACAGGCTTATCTCCCCCAAGAGTCCATATCGACGGGGAGGTTTGGCACCTCGATGTCGGCTCATCACATCCTGGGGCTGAAGCAGGTCCCAAGGGTTTGGCTGTTCGCCAATTAAAGTGGTACGTGAGCTGGGTTTAAAACGTCGTGAGACAGTTTGGTCCTTATCTGTTGCGGGCGCAGGATATTTGAGAAGATCTTTCCCTAGTACGAGAGGACCGGGATGGACGAACCTATGGTGCACCAGTTGTTCCGCCAGGGGCATTGCTGGGTAGCTAAGTTCGGCAGGGATAACCGCTGAAAGCATCTAAGCGGGAAGCCCACTTCAAGATAAGATATCCCATGGTGTAAACCATCTGAAGGCTCGTTGTAGACCACAACGTCGATAGGTCGGGTGTGGAAGTGTGGCAACACATGGAGCTTACCGATACTAATCAGCCGTGAGGCTTATCCATATCAGATGACAGAGGACAGAGGACAGAAGACAGATCAGGATGCGCCCCGCGCACTTGATTATGGATTCTTCCTCTGGAACTCTGCCAGTCTTGATTGAACAACTACTGACTACCCTACTATTCGATTATCGCTGTTTTACAGCCAACAAAGGACATGACTGTCGTTGTCAACCCGCCGCAAGCGGCTGACTATTCTGTCATCTGTCCTCTGTCATCTGTCATCTGTTTTTCGGCGGTCATAGCAAAGAGGATCCACCCGTTCCCATTCCGAACACGGAAGTTAAGCTCTTTTGCGCCGATGGTACTGCACGGGCGACTGTGTGGGAGAGTAGGTCACCGCCGTTTTTTATAAAGCAAAAGCCCCAGCAGATTCTCTGCTGGGGCTTTTGTCGTTTATGCCATCTTTTCGGTGTAAAGTCATATAAATGCTTTATAATGGGAAATGACTTTTTATGGTCGACCGATGCAACCAACTTTCACCTCAGCACTTGTAAAATTTCAGGAGATACCTGTATGAGCCAGCTTAACGATCTTTACCTGGCGGTAGGTAATGAACTGTTCACGCAAAAGATTTGTGAGATTGCCCCCTATTTCGCCACTATTGATCCTCTGTTTATCGATCTTAAACCTGGTTACAGTGAAGTGAGCATGCCCAATACCCCTAAGGTACATAATCATCTGGGAACAGTGCATGCTATAGCTATGTGCAATCTGGCAGAAATAGCCGCTGGAATAATGACCGATGTTTCAATTCCCGATAGTTGTCGATGGATTCCAATCGGCATGAGCGTCAAATATCTGGCAAAGGCCAAAACTGCTCTGCGCGGTATCGCCGATGGTCGGCAAATTGATTGGCAGACAGCTGGGGATAAAGAAGTTCCCGTCAGCATCACCGACAAGGATGGCATTGAAGTCTGTGCTGCAATTATTACCGTTAAAGTAAGTTTAAAAAAATGATGGTTAAGTAAAAATTCTTCATTGCGGCTTCCGTAGGGGCTCACCTGTGTGTGCCCTTCTGGGCTTCATGCCAAAAGTGGGCACACACAGGTGAGCCCCTACAAAGCAATTCTGAAAATCATGTTTTTACAAAGTTGGCTAATGCATGAGTTGGCTAATTTCTTGAATAATAGATTTTTTTTGTGATATCCTTTTTGATATGCTTCCATCTATCAAAAAGGTAAAAAATTGGCTTACCCTGCAACAAAAGATCAACCACAACCAACTGCTGGTAAAATAGCTTCCCCGGAGGTCATCGATCTCCTGGCGGTCACCCCGTCGAAGATGCATTTTTCTAACCGGGTTAAGGACCTCGGTCTCAGTAAGTCTCTTGAACAGAAAGTGTTTCAACAAGAAGGCAGGCTCCTGCCCAGAGGTCATGCTGTAATCAAGAACGCTCCTCATCTGAGCTGCGCTGACGAGAAAGAACTGGCAACGGAGATGCTTCTTCTGAGGCACCGCTTCACCGAACTCGTTTTCAACTCGGCCCAATTCAGACAGGCAGCACTGACCATCGTTCAAAACATCTATCTGTTTCAAAACAGAAAAATATTTTTTGGTACCGCCGATTCACTCTCTTCAGAGCAAGAACGGCAGCAGGCACTGCATTTATTCAGTGCCTGCCCAGGCGCAAGATCTCTGCCCCTGGCCATGACCTTCCAGCATCTCATCCTTGCCCGGGTATGGAATCGTATTCTTAGTCATACCGCAGAAGGTGACTTCCAGGAAAAAGAACCATGTGTCCAGTTGCGACAAATAGTCGAAAAGCTTAATACCATCAGGAATATCTATATCCTGCTGACCACCGGCCTGGTGAAAAAAATTGCAGCCCGAATCAATGCAATTTACAAGGAGTCAGTCACTTTCGAAGACGCTGTTCAGATCGGTAGTTTTGGCATCGCCAGGGCCGCCTATCGGTATCATCAATCCTCTGGAATTCGTTTCTCAACATATGCCGCCAACTGGGTGTTTAAAGAGATTCAACGCCAGTCTCTGGCTGGTCGTCTGATCCGAGTTTCGACCAATATCATCGAACAATACAGTAGAGCAGCAAAAAGCGCACAAACGGCAGATATCGAAAAATATCTCAACCGAATTGAACAGGCAACAACTACCGGTGAAGATAATTTTCCTCGCATTGAATCTGTCCCGGATTCTGTAAAACCGTCAAAAGACTTGGAAGCACGAGAACTGCGCGCAACATTATTGCAGGCTATTAGTTTTCTGTTATCAGATAAATCCGGTGATATTATCAAGCGTCGATATGGTTTTCCACCGTATCAAGATCAGGAACAATCGGTTATTGCTATCAGCCGGGTTTACGGAGTCACGAGAGGCAGTATCTACCAACTGGAGCAAATCGCGCTACAAAAGCTCCACCATCACTTGCAGGTGACACCCAACTAAATCAGGCGAAGATTGCACAACAGTAGGATAGTTAAGCTAACTTGCTCAGTACGCTCGAGACCTTATCTTCCATCGTCTGGGGGCGATCTGTCCTGGTTCCCAGTCTCAATGTGGTCGTGATACGCGGCGCACCCATAGCATGCACTTTTTCATGACAGGCTTTTACTGCGGCCATTACCTCATCCCAATTGCCTTCAACGTTCGTCCCATAAGCATGCAATTGGGTTTTCAATCCAGCTTTTTTGAGTATTTTATGGCACTCAACCACATATTCCGATACCGAAACCCCAACACCCATGGGTATTACGCATACATCCATAATAACATTCATAACTTTCTCCTTAATTTAATGTACCACCGCAATTGGCGAATAAGGCATTACCACACTATAGTGATGTCTTGATTAAAATCACTACTCGGGGACAAGTATGGCTTGACACATGGGAGTTCGCTGGTAATTATAGCGGCACAAAAAAGGATAGATGGTGTCGTAAAAACTCTTCATCTTCTTTGTTGTGCGCCCGAAGGAAGTGTCCTTGGGGGTATCAATTTCGCTATCATTGCGACATACTCTAGTACGCCGAAATAATAGTGAAATTACACGCCTCGAATATGATGCTTCTCGAAGTCTTCACTTATCGGAAGTCTTTGCTTATCTACTTAACCATTGTAAATTTTAGATTTTGATCTGAACAAGGCAACTCCATGAACCCAAAGAATCCCACCATCGCTGTTTTATGGGACCTTATTCTCCTTACTCTCGGTGCATTTGTCTATGCAGTAGGCGCCGAGGCCATCCTGGTGCATCATAAGTTTATCATTGGTGGAATATACGGTACGGCGCTGCTCATCTTCTATAAAACCAACCTGCTTTCCCCTGCTGCCTGGTATCTCCTTTTAAACCTTCCGCTGTTTATCATCGGCTGGATTTTTCTAAGCCGACGGTTCTTTTTCTACAGCGTGTATGGCGTATGTGCCTTAACAATTTTTGCCGAACTTCTCACCCTGAATTTTGTAATTACTGATCAAATGTATGCTGCCATAGCCGGGGGAGCGATATGTGGATTAGGAGCGGGAATCAATCTCCGCTCAAGGGGTTCGGGCGGCGGGCTGGATATTATTGCCATTATTTTAAATCAGAAATTCAATTTCGGCGTGGGCAAATTTTTCATGCTGTATAATGTTGCCCTCTTCACCTTTGTTTTTAGCCAGTACCAGGCGGATATTGTGATTGCCTCTATTATCCTGACTTTTATCGCTTCAATTACTGTTGATCATGTGCTCTCCATGTTCAACCAGAGAAAAATCGTCTACATCCTGAGCAACGACCACCAGAGTCTCGTCGAAAAGATCACCCATGAGATGCATCAGGGGGTAACGCTTATCGAAGCTCGAGGTGCCTACTCGGGCCGGCATAAACAGATGTTGATGACTATAACCAACAATCTTCAGTTGAAACGTCTGGAAGAAAAAGTATTTGATATAGACCCGGATGCTCTATTCATCGTTGAGAATAGTTTCAATGTCATTGGATCTAACTTTGGCAAGCGGAAAATGTATTAAACCTGTAGCCGTTAACCAGCACCCCATTTTCGTCCGATCAGCCCTCCTCACATAGCCAACTATAGCTCGGCGGCCTGCTTGAACGAAACTAGAGCCCCGGATGAACGGTTGCTGATCAAGGTTATGAGGTCACTTACTGCGGTACGGTGAACTATTACAAATATTCACCGGTGCCGTCACCACAATCACAGCAAATGGTGCTCCTTTTTCATCTCTTCATATACCAGTGTTGAAACTTCTCGAATAACCCGGCTCCGAGAATGCGCCCACTGGCCATAATTGGGTGCTTTGGATCGTCTCTCGATTATACCAACAATCACATAAGGAAATTGCCCGCCCTTGGCCTTTTTTGGTACAAGTATGCCCATATCACCAATGAGGTGGGCCGTCGAACCGGTCTTGTTATATACCAGCGTGCCTTTGGGAATGGGGGTTCCGTGATAGAGACGATCTCGTCCCGGCAAGGCCATCAGGCGCCGAATCTCCTTGCCTTGAGGCAAGTCCATATTCCAGAGTGCTCGCAAGAAGCGGACATAATCGGAGGGAGGAGCGCTGTTGAGATAAGTTCGTCCACCTGCCGGAATATATTCTCTTATTTCAGTTTTCTTAAAAATTTTGCCATAATATTTTTTCAGAATAGCATCACATTGTGCTGGTCCTCCTGCTTGCCGCATCACCCAGTTAGTGGCGGAATTACTGCTTCGCTGGATCATTGCTTCCAGTTTTTTACGGCTCACGGCGCCATACTTTAGTTTTCCGGAATTGACCTGATGAAAGTACGCCAGTGCGACGAATGGTTTGATCATACTCGCTGCCTGAAATTCCTGATCGGCATTGATATTAACAACACTTTGATTCTTTTCCAGGTCATAGACCATCCAGCCGGTCGACTCATCGTTGGCAATCCGTCCTTCTTTGCGCAGGTTATCGATATATTTCTCAATGGATTTTTCGCATTTGGAAAACTTTGCCGATGCAACAATCGGTTTCTTGGCGGCAGGAGATTTTACAATCTTAGGAGTGGCGACTATTTTCTCCGGGACTTTCTTCTTGGTATTATCCACCGGAAGCGTACAGACGATTGGCTTTGATGGCCCTACATCATTGATCAGACTGGATTCGCCGTAGACAATTTGATTGTTGTTTTCTGCGGTAATGGATGTTTTTATCTTCTTGGCCCGCAATATTGCAGCATGCTTGTGGGCAATCTCAGTTGTCGATGCTTTATCTCCACGCCGACGGTAAATGAGGGCAAAATTGCCATAATCGGTCTTTTCAATGAAAAGATCGTTTTTCACATCCATGCCCAGGCAACCGTAAATCTGCTCGTACTTCATTTTCAACGGTTCCAGATTTGGCCCCATCCCATAACTGACGTTGTAGAGACTGTGAAAATTTTGTTCTTTCGTGGCATAGGGTTCATCAAAGCCGGCTTTATTTAAGAGTTCTGCATGCTTAATGAGAGTGCGCGAAACTGTTCCAGCGGAATCGTTACCGTCATAAATCAGGGCGTATTCATCATCTCGTCCGACCACTTTCAGCTTCTGGACAATCTTTTCATCAAAGATCGTCTCCAACTCAGCTTTGTAATCCAGCACCCTGTCGATATCCTTGGTCAAAATATAAATAATATCATACTTTTCTTTTTTCCCAGCGTGCGCATTGGTGGCTAAAACACCAGGTACTGACACGACGAGAAGAAGAAAGACGATAAAGGACGTTCGAAAATAAAGGGCATCTGAAAATTTCATAAGGTAAGCGGTACCTTCTGTACTTTTAAAGTTAATCCTGGAAATTGTCGGTAATCACAACGTAGGAACTCAATTGTAACTCAGCTTTGATCAAAATTGCAAGGTGGACTTCACATAACAAGTGAAAATTCATCATTTTTTTTGTGAATAGCTCGCCTTTTCGGTAAAAAAATTATAGGAATACCTGCCGTTCGTCGATGAAAACACACTATACATGTTGCAACAATGTGTTATGCGCTCTATATTATCAGGACTGGGAGGACCAGCAGTGATCACCCACAATGAAGCAGGATTATATTGACCATGACTTTTTTTGATAATTTTCAAACTGTTCACCTCATAGCCGCGCACCGAGGTTTTAGGGCATACTATCCGGAAAACACCTTATCGGCATTTAAGGCCAGTGTCGGACGTTGTCATTTCATCGAGCTGGATATCCAGATGAGCAAGGACTTTGTTCCCGTGGTCATGCATGATTCTACTCTGGAGAGAACAAGCAACGCGAAAGACCAGAGCGGGCAACTGGGATTACAATCTCTCAATGTCAGCGATTGGACCCTCAGTCAGCTGAAAACCCTGGATATCGGCTCATGGTTCTTGCAGGTCGATCCTTTTGGCACCTTACAGAGACAAGAAACAACAGCGGAGCGGCTGATAAAAGAGCTCCCTCAGCAAGTAATGACGCTTGAGGACGTGCTGCGTCATCCGGCATTACGAAAAATGCCCTTTAATATTGAAATCAAAGACCATCGCGGCAAATCACAATATAAAAAAGTTACGGAATATGTGCTGGATGTGATCGGCAGAACGAACGCTGCCGCAAGAGTCCTGATTTCTTCCTTCAACCACGACTATCTTGTCATCGCCAAAGATATCGCGCCGTGGGTATCGACTGCCGCCCTGCAGCACCGCTCGCATCCGAAAAATCTTGTCGAGTATCTCAAATCCCTGAGAGTCGCCGCTTATCACCCTTCTGATGAGATCACCGACGCTTCGCTCATCAAAAAGCTGCGTGCCGCCGGACTGGGGGTCAATGTCTACACGGTCAATTCCAACAAACGACAGCAAGAACTTTTTGCCATGGGCGCTACTGCCGTGATTACTGACTTTCCTAAACTGATGGTGTCGTAAAAATTCTTCTTCCGGAGTTTTTGCGACGCTACCTTATGATTGACCTTCTTTCTCACTCTGCCACTTTCTTCTGTTCAATTACTTTTGATTTTATTATAGTTGGTGCCGCACTGATGCCAGGATGCGCCACTCAACCAGCGATCATGACACGCACAGGCTTGTTGCCAGATGAGCCGTAAGGAGAAAAAAATGGAAAGTGTTAAAGAACTTGATCCGGAAATTTATACTCTGCTCAAACAGGAAGAAAGGCGTCAGGCCGAAAAAATCCGCTTAATCGCATCGGAAAATTATGTTTCCCAGGCCATTCTCGAGACTACCGGATCAATTCTTACCAATAAATATTCCGAAGGCTATGCCGGAAAACGCTATTACGAAGGACAGCAGATAATCGACCAGGTCGAACAGTTGGCCATCAAGCGGGCCATGGATTTGTTCGGCGCAGAGCATGTAAATGTGCAGCCCTATTCAGGCTCTCCGGCCAATATTGCCGTTTACCTGGCTTTTCTCCAACCTGGTAATACCATCCTCGGCATGGCCCTGCCCCATGGCGGTCATCTGACCCATGGGGCAAAAGTTAGTATCTCCGGCCGCTACTTTGACGCACAATCTTATGAACTTGATCCGATTACCGGACTTCTCAATTACGATACCATCCGTTTAAAAGCTCTGGCGGTGCGGCCAAAGCTCATTATTGCCGGGCATTCCGCCTATCCGCGAATACTCGATTTTAAAAGGTTCAGGCAAATAGCCGACGAAGTCAAGGCCCTGCTTCTAGTGGACATGGCCCATTTCGCCGGTCTTGTCGCCGGGGGCGTCCACCCCTCACCAATCCCCTATGCGGATGTGGTCACGACAACGACCCATAAATCGCTTAGGGGGCCACGCGGGGCGATGATCCTCTGCAAAGCTGAACATGCCCAGGCCATAGATAAAGCGGTCTTTCCCGGCGTACAGGGTGGTCCGCACGACAATACCACGGCAGCCATCGCCGTAGCCCTCAAAGAGGCGGCATCGGATTCGTTTAAAGAATATGCGCAGCAGGTTGTCAAAAACGCTAAAACCCTTGCAGAGTCACTTATGGCCAAGGGTTTTAATCTGATTACCAACGGCACCGACAACCACCTTATGCTGGTCGATCTCACCAACAAGAAGATTTCCGGCAAGATTGCCGCCAAGGCGCTGGATAAAGCTGGTATCGTCCTTAATTATAATGCGGTCCCTTTTGACCAGCGTCCGCCGTTTGATCCCAGCGGCATTCGCATCGGCACTCCTGCGGTCACCTCCCGCGGCTTCAAAGAAAAAGAGATGGTCACGGTGAGCACCCTTATTGCAAAGGTAATCGCCGATCCGGAAAATGAACAGCTGCAGGCAGACACCGCCCAGGAGGTAAAAGCTCTCTGCAGTCATTTTCCAGCGCCCGGCCTGGAGCATCTTCGCTGATCGAACCAGAGTGCTGTTTATCTCCATCGTTTGCGGCAATTCCCCTCGGCGTTATTTTTTTCAATTTGACTCCCGACAAAGAAATACGGTACCATCATCTAACTTTGATGCTGTCGTACCAACTCATCTCAGCTTTCCGTATGGGCTCCGGACATTGCCGGTTATTAATCGCCTCAACATGAAGAGCGTCGCTGATCATGTCCTCACCAAGCATTGCAGAACTCCAATCTGAACTCCGTCAGACAAAAAAACGCATCGCTGAACTCGAAGCGATTATCGCCCAACAGGCCGGTTCTGTGCGTACAAGTGTGGCTGATCTCTGCCTATATGGTGATGAAAAAATCCAACTCGAGCAGAGCAGGAACAAATATCGCAAATTGTTCAATTATGCCAACGATGCGATGTTTGTTATCTCACTCGACAAAAAAAGTCCTGATTACGGATACTTTTCCGACGTAAATAACATCGCCTGCAAACGGCTCGGCTACACCCGTCAAGAGCTGCTGTTGATGACTCCTTTTGATATCAGCCACGACCCTGAATTTCTCGGCAACAGCCAACTCAAAACCCGCCTTACCAAGGAAGGCAACGCCACCTACCAGACGACCTATATAAAAAAAGACGGCACGAAACTCCCGGTCGAAGTCAGCGCACTGCGCCTGACTATTGACGGTAAAGAACTGTACATGGCCATTGCCAGGGACATTACCGAAAGAAAAGACGCTGAAGAAGCCCTGCGCAAAAGTGAACACCTTTATCGGTTGCTGGCCGACAATGTCCATGACGTGATCTGGACCACCGATGGCCAACTCGTCCCCCGGCATGTCAGCCCATCATTTAGTCATCTTACCGGTTTTGAACAGAAAAAATCGATAGCAACCATTCATCGAGAGATCATTGCTCCCTCCCCTTTCACCAAAAATCACTTTCAGATGCTCGTTCTGCTCCGCGACAGGTCACTGCACTGGGAATCGATGCTGAAAACCGCCACCGGGGAGACGATATGGGTTGAAAGCATCGCCTCTCCCCTGCCGGACAGTTCACAGCACTTCACCGGCATCATTGGGGTTACCCGGGACATTTCTTCGCGAAAAAGAATAATGCTCGAACTCGAGGCTGCCAAAGAGCAGGCATTTGCGGCCAATAGGGCAAAATCGGAATTTCTGGCCAACATGAGCCATGAGGTCAGAACGCCCATGAACGGCGTTCTGGGCATGCTGCAGCTGATGACCATGACCTCTCTTGACGATGAACAATTGGAATATGTCGAAACGGCTATGGCTTCCGGCGAAAGCCTGCTGACTATCATCAACGATATCCTCGACTACTCAAAAATTGAGGCGGGAAAGTTACAGATGACGCCGGAGGAGTTCCAGCTGAGAGAAATCGTCAAACCCCTGTTGATCTCCTTTAAGACTTCGATAAACCAAAACAAAGTCAGTCTTTCCTGTACAATATCTCCAGAGGTGCCGACTACTCTGGTGGCGGACCATGTGCGGCTGCGCCAGATTCTCTATAACCTGGTGGGCAATGCGGTCAAATTCACCGACGTGGGAGAAATACATATTGCGATAAAGCCTTTGGAGAAAATGAGCAATAACCGGATACGGCTTGAATGTACCATCGCTGACACCGGTATCGGTGTCCCCGAGGATATCGGCGATGAGTTATTCAAGCCTTTTACTCAAGTGGAATCGTCGAGGCAGAAAAAAATCAAGGGAACCGGTCTTGGCCTCAGCATCGTCAGACAGCTGGTCACCCAGATGGAGGGCACGGTGCAGCTAAAAAAAAATTATGCGAAAGGCACGACAGTCACTTTTACGGTCGTGGTGGGCATAGGAGAATCCCGCACGCAACCACAACAGGTACTGCCGACCCCTCTTCTGACCAGCCCAAACCGCCGTCTGGCGGCCTTGATTGTCGAAGACGAACAAATCAATCAGCAGATTCTGCAAGCAATACTCACCAAACTCGGCCACCGAGCGACAATCGCCGGCGACGGGCATTCAGCTCTTGAACTGCTGAAGACGAACACTTTCGATATCGTGCTGATGGACGTGCAGATGCCGAAAATGGACGGCCTGGAAACGACCAGAATAATTCGCAATGCAGAACAATACCGCCATGTGCGCAACATACCCATCATCGCCCTGACTGCCTATGCGATGGCCGGCGACAAGGAAAAATGTCTGGTTGCAGGCATGAACAGTTATCTTTCTAAACCTGTTGATATAAAGGCCCTTGAAAAAGGCCTGAAATCGCTGACCACCGAAATAGCAAAACCTGTTTCGTCATTTACAAAAGATCACCGAACAGCCATGGACAGCTCTCCCGGCGCTGCTCTTCATAGGCCCGAATAAGATCTGCTTTTTCAAGCGTCAGGGCAATCTCATCAAGCCCTTGCAGCAGACATTCTTTACGAAACATATCGATAGTAAACGAGAGTTTATCGCCCGTCGGCAGCACGATTTGCTGCTCGGTCAGATCCACAGTCAACTGATACGATTTGTCGGAGAGCGTCTGGTTAAACAGGGAGTCGATAACGTCTTTGGCCAAGACAATGGGTAGAATCCCGTTTTTAAAACAGTTATTATAAAAAATATCGGCAAAGCTTGATGCCAGCAGCACCCGAAAACCAAAGTCAAGCAGGGCCCAGGGAGCATGTTCCCGACTCGAACCGCAGCCAAAATTTTCCCTGGTAAGGAGAATCGAGGCATGACGGTATTTTTCCATATTGAGCACAAATTCCGGATTTATCGGCCGCAGACTATTATCCATCCCCGGCTGTCCCTCATCCAGGTAGCGCAGCGGGTCAAAAAGATTGACGCCAAAACCGGTTCTTTTGACTGATTTGAGAAACTGCTTCGGGATGATCAAATCGGTATCGATATTGGCCCTGTCCAAGGGCGCGACAATTCCGGTATGTATTGTAAATGGCTGCATTTTTTAACTCCATTGACGAATGTCGACAAAATGTCCGGCAATTGCCGCCGCGGCCGCCATCACCGGGCTGACCAGATGGGTTCGTCCACCGAACCCCTGCCTGCCCTCAAAATTTCTGTTGGAGGTTGAGGCGCAATGTTCGCCCTCACCAAGCTTGTCGGTATTCATCGCCAGGCACATGGAGCAACCAGGTTCCCGCCACTCAAAACCGGCATCAAGAAATATTTGCGCCAGTCCTTCCTGCTCCGCCTGCTCTTTGACCAGACCCGAACCAGGAACGACCAAGGCCTGCTTGATCGTTTTCGCCACTCTCTTGCCCTGCACCACCGCTGCTGCCGCCCGCAGATCTTCTATGCGGGAATTGGTGCAGGAACCGATAAATACCCGGTCGAGCATGATGTCCATGACCGGCTGGTCTTCTTGTAGACCCATATATCTTAAAGCCAGACTGAGCGACTCGCGAGCCGTTGCGTTTTTCGCATCTTTGAGATTTGGTACGCGTCCGGTGACCGCCACGACCATCTCCGGCGACGTCCCCCAGCTTACCTGCGGTTCAATTACTGCCGCATCAATATGCACCACCTTATCAAAGAGGGCATCCTCGTCTGAGGTAAGCGACCGCCAATATTTTTCCGCCTGCTGCCACATCGCCCCTTGGGGTGCAAAAGGTCGATCCCGCAGGAAATCGATCGTTTTCTCATCGACCGCTACCAGACCGGCACGAGCCCCTGCCTCTATGGCCATGTTGCAGATGGTCATCCGGCCGGCAATGGACAGCGACCGGATCGCCGATCCACCAAATTCGATGGTATGTCCCGTTCCCCCGGCCGTGCCGATTTTGCCGATCACATAAAGAATAAGATCCTTGGCGGTAACGCCGGCTGCCGGTTCACCATCGATCTGGACCAGCATGTTCTTCATTTTTTTCTGAATCAGACACTGGGTAGTCAACACATGCTCGACTTCCGAGGTGCCGATACCCTGGGCCAGCGCGCCAAGAGCGCCATGGGTGGAGGTATGTGAGTCACCGCAGACAATCGTCATGCCGGGCTGGGTCAGTCCCTGCTCAGGGCCTATCACGTGGACGATACCCTGTCGTTTATCGTCCATGCCGAATTCAACAATCTTCTGCTCCCGGCAGTTGCGATTCAGAGTTTGCACCTGCAGTCGGGAGAATGGGTCGACAATACCGGCAATGCCATCTTTACGTTCACTGAGCAGCGTCGGCACATTGTGGTCAGGTGTGGCCAAATTAGCGCCGGGCCGCCATACTTTTCTGCCGGCGAGCTTTAAGCCCTCGAAGGCCTGCGGGGAAGTTACCTCATGCAGCAAGTGTCGATCTATATAGAGCAGCGACGTTCCGTCTGATACGGTCTTCAACCACATGGGCCTGCCATAACTTGTCATACAACGTTTTTCCTGCCATCCATCTCCCTCCATCACCTTTAAAAACCCGCGACATATTACGATACTTTTCACTCACAACAGTAGCTACGAATGACAATAAAACAATATCTGCATCGTGCTTGTCCCCTAACATCTTTATTCTCTTGACCCAACATCTAATGCGCGATAGATTTCGAACCAGTCATATGCACATTTATAGTTTCTCTTGAAATAAATTCAATCAGTTGAAGAAGACGTTCAGGTGGGAGCAACCACGTAACTTTTTTTCTTTGACAAAAGACAGGGAAGGATTTAATCTAATTAATTAAATGATTAAATACTGATATCCCCGCTACGCAACAACCTCATAAACCGGACAAGTCGATGAAAAGATACCCAATGTTTGCGGTTATCACCATCATGATCAGCTGTATCTGCGGAATCAAAGCTCATAGTGCCGAAACGACGCCAGGGCTTGCAATCCCCAAGACCTGGACTGCGGAACAGGCCGTAGCCTTTGCCATTGCCGACAACCCCGACAGCACCATTGCCGCAAAACGCATGGAACAGGCGATGGCGGCAGCAAGAGAGGCGCAAGCCGCCGACTATCCCCTGATCAATGTCAGCGCCGAATATATGCAGACTGACAATCCCATGTATTCCTTTGGCAATATCCTCAATCAAGGGGCCTTTGACAACAGTATCGATTTCAACGATCCCGGCAGGACAGATAACCTCCAGCTCAAGGCGCAGATAAACTATCGTCTGTATAACGGGGGCAGGGACCGTGCCGACCAGGCGGCGGCACAGGCGCAAATCAACATATCCCAGACCGATAGTATCGCCGTGCACCAGCAGCTCGGCTTTGAGGTAGTCAAAACCTTCCAGGCTATTATCCAGGCCGAGCAGATGGTCACGGTCCGCGAGGAAGCGCTGACCTCAATCAGCGCGGCCTTAAATGTCGGTCAAGCCAGGTACGATGCCGGCGATCTGCTGCAGCAGGATCTGCTCAATCTAGAACTGCAGCAATCCCGTGCCGAAGAAGATCTGATCCGAAGCAGGCACAGCCTGGAACTCACCAGACGAATTTTTCTCAATCTGCTCGGGCTTAAAGAAGGAGAAGTGACCATTGATCCTGCCTCGAGCACTCGGCAACAGGTGCCGGAATCGATTGATTACCCCAACCATCATGCGATCAAGCGGCTCGAGGCCATGCACCAGGCGGCACTTGCCGAACTTGAAAAAGCCCGGGGCGGCAATAGACCATCGGTGGATGCTTTTGCCGGCTATCAGGTAGATAATGGTTTTATTCTGGATGAAGCCGGTGATTCCTGGATAGGCGGGGTTCGTCTCAACTACGCCCTCTTCGACGGCCATAAAACTTCCGCGGCAATCACCAAAGCCCAATTGAAAGTCCAGGAAATAGAGGAATTGAGAAAAAAAACCGAACTTGCCCTCAACCTTGACGTGCAGCAGGCTAAACTCGATTATGAACAGGCCCGGAAAAGACTCAGTGTCACTGAAAAAATGGTTGGCGCGGCAACCGAAGCAACACGACTCAGCCGGGCCCGCTTTACCGAAGGGGTTATTCTAGCCTCCGATCTTATCGATTTTGAGATGCGTCTGTCCGACGCCCAGGCCAGAAAACTGGCGGCCAAAGCCGGCTATCAGGTAGCCATCGCCAATCTGCGGCGCGCTGCCGGCCTCGAACAATTTCCCTGAAACAGGAAAAGGAGTTATACTAATGAAGCTGAATCAATGGGGTTCCATGTTCCTCATTCTCACTTTTACCGCTTTTTTCACTGCCTGCGATAAAGAAGGGTTACGGTCCGAAAAAACCACAACGACTCTACCGACAGCTCAAGTCTCGGTGGCCATGGTAAGCAAACAAGTGGCAGCAAATCAGGTTGAGCTTGTCGGCACGGTACAGGCAGTTGAACAGGCAGAGATTGCCGCCAAGATGACCGGCAATATAATCACCCTGCCGGTTGACCTCGGCTCAAAGGTGCAAGCAGGCGATCTTCTCGTTGAATTGGCCGCCGGTGAAGTATCCGCCCAGGTGCAACAGGCTAAAGCCCAGCTCGAGCAGGCAAAACGCAACTTCACCCGCGAAGAAAACCTGCTGCGAAAAAACGCGGCCACCCCACAAATGGTCAAATCCCTGCGCGACAGTACCAAGATCGCCGAAGCTGCCTATAAAGAAGCCTTGATCATGCTTAATTACGCGCGGATCACCGCGCCCTTTTCCGGAATTATCACTAGAAAAATGGCCAATATCGGTGACCTGGCCGTCCCGGGCAAACCGCTCCTGTATATGGAACAAGGGAACAATCTGCAGGTGCTGACTGATATCCCCGAGGCGCTGATCCTGCACATTACAAAAGGTGACTCATTGTCTATCTCGGTTCCTTCTGTCCAGTTAACGATTACCGGCGTTGTCGCCGAGGTATCACCGATTACCGACCCGTCTTCAAGGTCCACCCCGATAAAACTGCGCATTGCCCCGGACCAGAGGCTACGCTCCGGCCAGTTTGCCCGTATCTCTCTAGCCACGGAACAAGCAGAGACTCTGATCGTACCGGCAGAAGCGGTGCAATCGATCGGCCAGATAGAAAGAGTTTTTGTGGTGCAGGATGGCAAGGCGCAACTGCGTCTTGTGCGCAGCGGGACAAAAAGCGCCGGCCATATCGAAATCCTCAGCGGTCTTTCGGCAAATGAAACGGTCATAACCGAGGGCAACCGGACCCTTCTTGACGGACAGCCGATAGCTATCCAATAATTATCTTTAAAAATAAGCAGGGTAACACTGATGAAATCGCCTTCAAAGCACACGACAGGCTTTGCCGGAGGACTGGCTCGGGCCTTTATTGATTCCAAGCTGACTCCCTTAGGGATAGTGGCCTCACTTCTGCTCGGTTTTCTCGCTATCGTCCTGCTGCCGCGAGAAGAAGAACCGCAGATCAAGGTGCCGATGATCGACGTGCTGGTCGCCATGCCGGGCGCCACTCCTAAGGAAGTTGAACAACAGCTGTCTATCCCGATGGAGAAACTGCTCTATGAACTCCCCGGAGTCGAATATATCTATTCGACCTCAATGGCCGGTCAAAGCCTTCTGGTGGTGCGTTTTTACGTCGGTGAAAATCTAGAGACCTCCATTGTTCGCCTGAATCAGAAACTGGCCACCAACTTTGATCGGATCCCGCACAGCGTCCGGCAGCCGCTGATTAAACCACACACCATCGACGACGTGCCGATCATGGCCCTCACTCTGCACGGACCAGGCTACGATCATTATACCCTGCGGCGACTGGCCGCCCAGATCGACGATGCGCTTAAAAATATCCATGCAGTAGCGGAAACCAAGATTATCGGCGGCACCAGAAGAGTCCTGAATATTCACTTTGATCCCTTGCTGCTGGCCTCAAGGAATCTTTCACTGACCGAACTCGCGCCGATAATCCAGGCGGCTAACAGTCAGTCCTATTCCGGCGGCATGACCACACTCAACCAGCAGATACTGCTCCAGACCGGCACCTTTATGCACAGCGCCGAAGAGATTGGCCGGATTGTCGTCGGGGTATACGGCGGACGGCCGGTATATCTGCACGAAGTGGCCGATATTACCGATGGCCCGGAAGAACCTGCAGACTACGTCCTCTATGGCGATACGAGCAGTGCCGGCGAGCAGGCCGCGGTCACCTTGTCGATTGCCAAACGGCCCGGCGCCAATGCCGTTTCCGTGGTAAGCGATGTCATGGCCAAGGTAGACAGTCTCAGAGGTCGTCTTATTCCCGCTGATCTTACTATTAGTGTCACCCGTGACTATGGTGCGACCGCCTCGGATAAGTCCAACGAGCTGCTGCTGCATATGGGCATCGCTGTCTTCGGCGTGGCCGTGCTTATTCTTCTTTTTCTCGGCTGGCGCGAATCCATCGTCGTTATGCTGGCCATCCCGTCGACCCTTGCCCTCACCCTGCTGGTTTTTTATCTCTATGGCTATACTCTGAACCGAATCACTCTTTTTGCGCTGATCTTTTCTATTGGTATCCTGGTTGATGATGCGATCGTGGTGGTGGAAAATATCGTCCGCCATCTGCGTCTGTCGAGCAACAAAGGAAAATCAAGGTCGGAGATCGCCATCGAGGCCGTTGCCGAGGTCGGCAACCCGACCATTCTGGCGACCTGGGCGGTGATTGCCGCGATTTTGCCCATGGCCTTTGTCGGCGGCTTGATGGGCCCATATATGCGACCCATCCCAATCGGTTCTTCGGCGGCCATGCTGTTTTCCCTGATTATCGCCTTTACCGTTACCCCCTGGGCGGCAACCCATATCCTCAAACAAAAGGCATCTTCTAAAACAGACAGTGATGAGGACGAAAGCCCGGACGACTGGTTTACCCGAATTTACCATCGGATCATGGACCCGCTGCTAGCCCACGGAGCCTGGCGCATCGTTTTCTTTACCGTCATCATCGCTCTGCTTCTTGGCGCCTGCTCCATGGTTTATTTCGGCCTGGTAAAGGTGAAAATGCTACCGTTTGACAACAAAAGTGAATTTCAGGTAATCCTCGATATGCCGGAGGGTTCTACCCTGGAGCAGACTGCCCGGGTGGCTCAGGAAATGGCCGACACCATTCGAGTCGATCCGGCCGTCACCGATTACCAGATCTATGTCGGGACTGCTTCGCCCTATAATTTCAACGGCTTGGTCCGCCACTATTTTATGCGCAGCGGCCCGACGGTGGCCGATATCCAGGTTAATCTTTTGCCTAAGAGCGAACGCTCCCTGCAGAGCCACGATATTGCCACCAGGGTGCGGCCGCCGCTGGCGGCAATTGCTGCAAAATTCGGCGCCGCCGTTGCCGTAGCGGAGGTTCCCCCCGGCCCGCCGGTGCTGCAGACCTTAATCGCCGAGATTTACGGTCCTGACGATGCCTCGCGGGTTAAACTGGCCGAGGAAGTGAAAAAGATTTTTTCGACCACCACCGGGGTGGTTGATATTGACTGGTATCGCGAGGCGGATCGCCTACGCCGGGTGTTTACCGTCGACAAGGAAAAAGCTGCTTTAAATGGCATAACCGAGCAACAGATTACCAGGGCTATCGAGATCGCCGTAAAGGGCGATTCGCTTGATCTGTTCCATCAGCCGACCGATAAGGAACCAATCAATATAGTTCTGGAACTCGCCCCGAAAGATCGTGCCCGGGTCGCATCAATTCTCAATATTTCTCTACGTCCCGCAGGTAATCCTCAAAGCCGACTGGTGCCATTGCGAGAGCTGGTCAGCGTCTCCGAGCAGAAGGTCGAGCAACCGATTTATCGCAAAAACCTCAAACCAGTCATCTATGTCGCAGGCGATGTGGCCGATACAGTGGAAAGTCCGGTCTACGCCATCTTACAGATGAATAAAAAGCTGGCCGAACTCGATGGTCGCGATTTTGGCGGCAGACTGAAAAAGGTGCAGATCTACAACCTGAACCAGCCGTTTACAGAAAATGAACCGGCGATGAAATGGGACGGCGAGTGGCATATCACCCTAGAGGTTTTTCGTGACCTTGGCCTTGCTTTCTGCGTGGTAATGGTGCTTATATATATGTTGATGGTCGGGTGGTTTAAAAGCTATATCACTCCGCTTGCAGTAATGGCCGCCATCCCCTTCTCGCTTATCGGCATCATGCCCGCCCATTGGGGATTTGGGGCATTCTTCTCGGCGACCTCGATGATTGGGTTTATGGCCGGAGCCGGTATTGTCGTACGAAATTCCATCATCCTGGTCGATTTTATCGAGCTGCGCCTCAGCCAGGGTGAACCGCTGGCCAAGGCCGTGGTCGACGCCGGGGCAATTCGTTTTCGCCCCATGCTGCTCACCGCACTGGCCGTGGTTATCGGCGCCTCGGTTATCCTCGCCGACCCGATCTTCCAGGGGCTGGCACTGTCACTGATGTTCGGCGAAATAGCTTCTCTGTTGATCAGCCGCATGGCGGTGCCGGTGCTATATTTTGTGATTAAAAAACATCAACACTGATGGTGTCGTAAAAAATAATATAAGGACCAATCATGCAAAACCAACTGTTCAACCCTTTTGAAGACCGACGGAGTAGAGATATCCGCAATGACCTTTCGACAGGACTGGCGGTGGCGGTAGAAACCGGCAACTCCGATAAACTGACTGAAATAGTTGCTCAATTGCGCCGACAGCCCCTTGCCGATTATTATCAAGAATATGTCGAAGATCGATACGCCCGCTACCAGCAGGCGCTTGCTCGTATCCAGGGCAAGATAACCGATCCCATTGAGCAGGGAGTAGTGCTCTGGAACCTGGGATTGTTCTTTGAGGTGCACGAAGTGCTGGAGCATGCCTGGTATTCGGCACAAGGCGATATGAAGCAAACCCTGCAGGCATTAATACGTGCGGCTGGGGTCTATATTAAACGTGAATATGGCTTTGATGACTCTGCCGACAGGATTGCCACCAAAGCCATCCCGGTACTTGCCGCAAATGAAGATATTCTACGTGCCTATTTTAAGGTCAAAGAACTTACCACCGCTCTGCAGACACTACATCTTCCACCTCCGACCCTCAATAAATAAGAATTTTTCCCAAAAGACTATCCGTCATTGTATTTCTTGGTAGAAAAATTGCTGTTCCTTGCAAAACAGGCAGCTTATAAGTATTCTAGACTCTGATACTATCTCTATTACCACCAATTTAGCCAATGTTGGTCTTCTTTGGTACCACACCAAAGTACCCGAATTTCTTATAGCTGAGGAAAATTAATACAAGCACCATGACCAGTCTCAAGCCTCAGAGCCTAAGCAAGCAAACTCTCGCCAAAAAGAGTCTTGATAATCTTGAAAAACAGATCGACCTTCACACCAGGCAGCTTCTTGAAGCCAACCAGCAACTCACCCGGGAAATCAACGAGCGAAAACGGGCTGAACAGGTAGCCCGCACACTTTTTCGCATCTCCAATGCCATCAACGTCAGCAAGGATCTTGAAGAACTCTACACATCGATTCATCGCATACTCGGAGAGATTATCGATCTGAGTAATTTTTACATTGCCATTTACCACAAACTGACACGCAGAATTACCTTCCCATACTTCATCGATGAATTCGACTCCAAGACCACATATTCCGACCGATTCAGCGAAGAAAACTCCTTAACCGGCGAAGTTATTCTCGCCAAAAAACCGGTGTTCCTCAGCCAATCGGACTTACAGCTGCGCGCGAATGAACAGCGCATTATCGGTACCACGCCTAAAATATGGCTTGGCGTTCCCCTGCATATTAAAGATGAAGTCATAGGCGTGATGGCCACCCAGAGTTATCATGACCCAAATCATTTTGACGATATGGATCTGGATGTCCTGCATTCCGTTTCCGACCAGGTAGCTCTGGCGATTGATCGGAAAAGATCCGAGCAATCCATCATCGCCAGCGAAAAAAAATACCGGAACATCATCGAAAGCATTGATGACGGGTACTATGAAATAGATCTCAGTGCCAACATGACTCTGGTTAATCACGCGATGTGCACTCTTCTCGGCTCGAGTGAAAAGGATCTTCTCGGCAAGAATGCTGCCGCGTTTATAAGTGAACCGTCAAGTAAAAAGGTCAGCGAGGCGTTCACCGCATACTTCAATACGGAAAAACCGGCAAAAACGCTGGAACTCGAGGTGTATCGGCAAGACGGTACAAGTCGATATATCGAGACAGTGGCGTCGGGCATTCGCGACGAAGATAATTCCCTAAGCGGCTTTCGAGGGATCGCCAGGGATGTAACTGAACGAAAAATTGCCGAAAAATCTCGAAAAGTGCTGGAAAACCAGTTGCAACAGTCACAACGCCTGGAATCTCTGGGAACTCTTGCCGGTGGCATCGCGCACGACTTCAACAATCTGCTTATGGGTATTCAAGGCCGAACAGCGCTTCTTCTTCAAGACCTGGCTGCAACACATCCACACTATTCACCACTTAAAAATATTGAACAAATTGTGGAGAGTGCCGCAAATTTAACGAAGAGACTGCTGGGCTTTGCCCGGGGCGGAAAATACGAAGTTCGGCCGACTGATCTGAATGAACTGATCGAAAAAAATTTAGATATGTTTGGCAGGACCAAAAAAGAAATAACGATCTGTACTTCCCTAAAGAGCAATCTCCAACCGGTTGAAGTTGATCAGAATCAGATCGAGCAGGTACTGCTTAACCTGCTCGTCAATGCCGCACAAGCCATGCCCGACGGAGGAGTAATTTCGATTACCACCAGCCATTGCATGCTGCCGAAAACTGAGGCTCAACTATATGGCATTGCCCCTGGCGACTATGTCGAGATTACCCTGGCCGATACCGGAGAGGGAATGGATAAGGCAACCATACCAAAAATTTTTGATCCCTTCTTCACCACCAAGGCAACGGGCCATGGCACCGGGCTCGGCCTGGCTATGGTTTATGGTATCATTGTCAACCACGGTGGAGCGATTTCCGTGCAGAGTGCCCCCAAGAATGGCACGATCTTTTCCATTCTTCTACCGTCGACGGACAAGCAAATCGCCGCTGAAACAAAAATCCCGACGGATATAATGGAAAAGGGTTCTGAAACCATTCTCCTCGTTGATGACGAACCGATGATCGTCGATATAGCTCAAGAAATTCTCGGGGTGCTTGGTTATAAGGTCCTGACCGCAGGTTCCGGGCAGGAAGCTCTCGAGGTGTACACTCGCCACCAGGATACGGTTAATTTTTGTATCATCGATATGATCATGCCGCATATGAGCGGAAGCGAGCTCTTTGACCGGTTGAAAAAAATAAATCCGGCGGTCAAGGTGCTCCTTTCCAGCGGTTACAGCATTGATGGTCAGGCTCGTGAAATACTCAACCGCGGCTGTGACGGCTTTATCCAGAAACCGTTTACCATTTCACAGCTGTCGATTAAAATCCGTGAGATCCTCGACTAAACCAATCCACCAAGTATAAGATCACATGAACTGAAGTGGTTTTTTAAAGTCTGCCCCAGCGTCGGCAGATTCATCGCTAAAATCTTTCAGATTGAAAAATTCAATGGCATTGCCGAAAGTTATGTTTTGCAGGAGAGAATTGTCGATATCGGTAGCCTGCAGTACCTTCAATTCCCTGTCCCAGGCATACGGGATATTGGGAAAATCAGAACCGTACATAATCCTGTCTGGTCGATAATCACGAAGATCGTTTCTCGTTCGCATCGGAAAATAATCGGTGATGATCATAGTGGTGTCCAGCCAGATATTGTCATACTTTTCAATCAGCTCTCGATAGGCCGCGGTCTCATCAAATCCCAGATGAGGAACACATATCTTCAGCTCCGGAAAATCCTGGACGACACGCGCACATTTGGCCGCACTGCACAGCAGATAGGGATCGCAATTATAGGCAGCACTTTTCGGTTCCCTGCCGACATGCATAATTATTGGTTTCCCGTTTTTCCGGCAGCATTCATACAACTGATCCATATACTTGGCATTCATATCAAAGCACTGGACATGGGCATGCAGTTTCAGGCCGTTAAGACCAAGATCAAAAGCCTGCTGCAAAATACCCCCGGCATTGTCCTCGCCGGGAAAAACTGTTGCCATCCCGCTCACCCAAGGCTGGTATTCCTGACACTTTTCCGCCATATACTGATTTAACATTCCGGCAATTCCCGGCTTATGGGCGTACTGCAGAGCGATGATGTGGCGTATGCCCCGTGACAGCAGAAAATCAAAGATCCGCGAGGTAGTAAGCCGATATCTGATTGGCCAGGCGTTGGTGTCAAACCACTTATGAATTGCCGCAGCAATATTGCGGGGAAAGATATGGACATGGGTATCAATTACCGGAGGCAGGCCGACCGGGACTTTGGTACCCTCCCGGTCATTGATCGACGGCATATCTGGTTGCAGCATCATGACTCCAATTCATTACTAACGAAGGCTCATGGCTTTTTCCGGGCAGATTTCCTGACAGCAGAAACAGGTAATGCAGGTGTCGGCATCCACCACCGGAACAGCGCCCTCCAGAATGAGCGCGGAAACCGGACAGTGTTCGACGCAGGCGCCGCACGCGGTGCATAATTCAGGGTCCGCCTGGGGAGTGACATTGATCTTAGAATGCATTAACTGCTGAATTGCCTGGTTGTCGGCGATGGCTTCGCCACCTAAAGGCGGCAGCTTAAAATCGACCAGGATCGGCATTTGACCATCAATCGCAATCTCGCTCGCTTCGAAATCACCCAGACCACATTCTTTTGCTTTTTGTAGAAACCGCAGGCGGGACGGCTCTACTCCCATCATCCTCGCAACCACCGCATCGAGAGCAACCGCATTATCCGCAGCCAGGATCAAACCGATTTCCCGCAATTCAGGAGAAGCCGGACCGTTGCCCTCCATGCCCACCACCGCATCCATGATAAAAAAATCAGGCACCCGCAGGCGAAACACGTCGACGATCAGTTCATGAAAACGCTCCGGGCTACCTGCCAGCTGGTGCAGTCGGGCCTTCTGGGCACCTGGCAGGATGCCATAGCTGTTTTTTATCGCGCCGGTCAGAACCGTCAGGCCATGGGTTTTAAATTTAGGTAGGCTGATGAAGATATCCGCATCCATGATGTCTTTTGACACCCCTACTTCCGGCATATAATCCGGATTAAAAACCAGGTGCTGAACGGTGTCACCGAGGTTCTTGTAATACCCTTTCGCCGCCTCCATCAGCCCGGTTTGTTTAAAGCTGTTCTCGTTATCGCCATAATTAAATAAACCAGGATTATCACCAACTACCAGCTCGCGCGGCGCCAGCTCCTCAACCTTATCAATCACTGCCCGCAATAAGGCAGGATTGGTGACAATATGCTCTTCGGCTTGAGAGGTTCGGAGCACATTCGGCTTGATCACCACTTTTTTCCCGGCGATCTTCTGCGGGAAAAGCGCAAAAGCGTGATCAACCGCATTTCGACAGTCGGCATAGGTTGCCGGATGGATCATGACGCGATGCATAGTGCCTCCTCTATAATATATTGTGCAGCGTACGACTTTTCATTTCACAGTTATGCCTTAATTTACCATGGAACCAAAGCAGAAACACAAAAATAATAAGCAACCCAGCCGGGATGAAAGGAGAAAGCCTTGTTCAATTTTAATTTTTATAATCCGACGCGCATCTTATTTGGTAAAGACGCTGCAGGCATTGGATAATTATGTCCGTAAAAATGCTAAAATTCTTATCACCCATGGCGGTGGCAGCGTTAATGAGGATTATTTAAAAAAGTAAAAAAGAACTCGCTAAATCATCAAGAGAAGTGAGCGAATTTGGCGGGATAGGGGCCAATCCAAAATTGTCGCAGCTTATGGGAGCAATTGACTAGGTGCGCACCACAAAAATTGATTTTTTGCTGGCAGTCGATCGACAAAACAGAAGATTTTTTTCAGAGTCTCGGCATAAAAACCAGATTATCAGATTATAATCTCAAGAAGGATGATATCGAAAAAATCATTAAATCTCTTTAAAAACGCGGTATGACAGAGCTTTCCGAAACCGTTGATGTCACCCTTGAAATTTCACGAGAAATACTCAATACCGCGATGTAAGCTACTTTTTCACTGATTTTTCGAAGATTTTTCAATTGTCGTGAATGATGTTATAGTGACCACCCAATCGGCAATCGGTACAATGCCATAACAACCACCAATTAAGGAGAAACCATGAGTAAATATTTTATAATGACCGCCTTTGGCCCGGACAGGGTCGGCATCGTTGCCGATGTAACCCGGCTACTGTATGAAAATGGGTGCAACCTCGAAGATACTGCCATGAATCTGCTGGCCGATGAATTCACTTTGAATCTGCTCTTTTCCTGCACTAAAGACAATCTCGAAGAGCCCTTGCTGCAGGAATGTCGGCGGCTTGAACGGGAAAAAGGAATTTCAGCCTTTATCAGGTCGCTGCCGATCCCAGAAAGACAACCACCGCAAAGCACAAGAACCTGCCGCCTACATATCGAAGGTCTGGACCAGGCAGGAATTGTTTACAAAACCAGTTCCTTTCTCGCTGAAAAAAAATTAAATATCGTCCAACTCAAGTCTACCGCCCTCGCCTCCCCGGAGAGCGGAGCGATCGTTTATAGCATGGACATTGATGTTCAGGTTCCAAAAGATTTCTCTTTGGAACAACTCGAAGACGATGCAACGGCCCTGGCCGATGAGTTGCAGGTCGATATCAGCGTATCCCGCTAACGAAGAAGATCCCGCGCTGCATTAATCTTAGCAGTGAGAAAGGCTGAGCCGCCGCTGTCGGGATGAACCGCCCGCACCAGCCGGCGCCAGGCTTTATGGATTTCTTCGGGCGATGCACCAGGCTCAAGACCGAGTATCTGGAATGCTTCTTCTCTGGTCATTGAGGCAAAACCAACTGTGCCGCCGTGCTCTTTGAAAGAGTTATAATCGTGATGTTCCCGCCAATTGGGATGGTAACGATCAAGAAAAGATTCGAGCAAGGCGGCACTGTCCGCATCGTCACTAATTTCTTGATAGAATGTGACAATTTCCGTCTCGCTCAGAGAAGAAAGTCGAACACCCTCCCTGCTGCCAGTCAATATGATGCCGTCCATATCGCCGGTGTCATGGTCAAGTTCCATCTCCAGGAAAGCCGAACGGACTGTTGATTTTCGGCCGCCGGAATGATTGAGCGGCCGCTGCGCACGAGTGCGCCGCCACCACGAAAGACCCAGGAATATCAAGGGCACGCCGATCACCCCTCGCCGAAAGAGGATGAACAGACCACCCAAAGCCATAAGAATAATCGGCCCAGCCTTAAGCAAAAATGGTGCACTTTTTTGCGACGGCATATTGAGAATCAGCCAAAAAGACCCAAGGGCCACCAATAATAGAAAAAAAATAAGCAATACCATCTAACTATTCATCTGCAAAAAGTATCCATCACTCTTTATTTATTTGTTCAAGCAGAATATGTGCCTCACGCCGGCCGCTTTGGGCGAGGGCTTTCATCCCCCCTCTGGCGTAAATAGCAACCGCGCCGAGGAGTTTCGCCAGTTCCTTTGCCGAATCTGGGCCAAGTCGAAAATAGGCACCACGGGTAAGTCCCGCCATTTCCCGAAAACCTCTTTCTGCTGTCATATCATGCCCTTCCTGAAAGAAAAAGCAGCGCACCCCATGCAGAGCAAGTTCTCCGGCCCGCTGACAGAGAAAATCGACACTCTCCTCCATTGCATCGCCAATGAAGATGAGGGCCGAGACTTTTACTTTTTTTGTTTCCTGAATGGTGTGGTTGAGGACTTTCGCTATCTGGGTATGTCCCCCACGACAATCAATACCCTGCATCAATTCACGCAGAGCGGCAGAATGAATAACCCACTTCGAGGCACGACATTCATCATAACCTCGAAAAAATACCAGTTGCACTGACAAGCCACCTACCTTGCCGACGGCATCAAACATTGAAGACTGGATAGCCATAGCCGTGGTCCAGGTTGGCTGCCGACTTAAGGTTGCATCCAGTGAAAAAATCAGTCTGCCGTTATTGGTCGAATCCATCTCGCCGGCAGCTTGGAGAAATTTGGAGATTTCTTCTCTGGAAGAGCGTTTTTCAATCTCTGTCTGCTTGTTCTTCTTGGCAATATTAGCAATAATTTCTTTTTTCTGCATAGCATATACCTGATGCATTTAACCGTGTTGCCGCTCGTCTTTTGCCGGCACCCTGCAGCGCAGCAGCAAGGTGCAGCAAAAGCACAGTATCGTTGCTCCAAGTATAATCGAGAAAACTATCGATAGAGCGTTCGATACCGCCAATGCGAGCAGATCTTTACTCTGTACACTAAGCATTTGTCTGAATTCTTCGCGAAAAATATTCTCCATGCTCTGGTGGAGCAGTTCCATAGTCTCTGGCGGAATCATGTCCGCAGACTGCTGCAGATTGTGCACCAGCCCGGTGGTTACCACTCCACCGCAGATACCAACCCCAATGGTTCCACCAAGGGTTCTGGAAAACTGGTGAAAGGAAGTTGCCACGCCCAGGTTGACCTTGGCAAGATCCGCCTGTACCAGCAAAAGGGTGGACAAGGTGACAAAACCCATACCGAGACCGGCCAGCAAAAAGACCAGAAAGCAGACGATCAAAGAGGTCTGCGGGCTAAAAAACAGCATGGCCGTGCTACTAACCACTAGTATAAGCCCACCCAATATCGCCGCCGGACTGCTCCCGCTGCCGTCAATAAATCGACCGAGCACAAGGGAACCTGCCGACCAGCCAAGACTCATGGCGAGCATGGTCACTCCCACCTGCATGGGTGGTTTGGCCAATGCCCCTTCGATAAAGAGTGGCACGTAGGCAAATAGTGAAAAAATTGCAAAGCTTGCGAAAAACGCCGCGCCGTTACCAAGAGCAAAGACGGGCCTGGCAAAAAAACGCAGGTCGAGCACTGGATCAGCCGCTCTTTTTTCAATAATTATAAACAATCCCGCAAAAAGAGTCGACAACGCAGCCAGCCCCAGTACTTCATTGGACAACCAGCCATAATCCCGGCCTCCAATGATAAAGATCGTCAGAAAAGAAAGAATAAAGCCTGAAAGACAAGTAATACCGGCAACGTCCAATCGCACCTTTTTCGGAGGACGGGCCTGCTGATGCAGGTAGCGACCGATTGTCGCTAAAGAGAGAAGCGCAAGAGGCACATTGATGAAAAAAATCCATCGCCAGGAGATATAGGTGACAATAACGCCGCCTAAAGTCGGACCGATAATCGACGAAATGCCCCAGACCGAACTGGCCAGAGACAAGGTCTTGCCACGCTCTTCGGGATGCGAAATATCTGAAAGGACAATATATACTAAGGCAAATATTCCTCCTGAACCGATTCCCTGAAAGACTCTGGCGACAATAAGAATAACCATGGACGGAGCGGCGCCGGCCAAAATCGAGGCCAGAAAAAAAAGGGAGATAGAAAAGAGAAAAAGACTCCTGGTGGAATACCGATCGGCCAGTTTGCCAAACACCGGCAGAGATACAGCCCGGGCAAGAAAATAGGCGGAATAGACCCAACTGTACAGGGTTATGCCGCCGAGATCAGTGACAATGGAAGGCATCGCCGCGCTGACGATCAGGGCATCAAGAGCACCTAAAAAAAGGGCTATTAATGCGGCCATAATGATCAATGTTCTATTCTGCGAAGTGGCTTCCTGCATATGGATACATCTCTGCATGGTCTCTGGAAAAGCTCGGTATACTAGGCGTAGTGTTTGACACGGCGGTTTGGTAGAACATGTGGTACAGCAAATTGCCGTTTCAGACCTACAACGAAGGAGATCCGGCTTTTTATGAGGCCATCATCATTATTTATATATGGTCAAAATTACAGCAGTTATAATCATAGCGAAATCAATATAGCCAAGAGGGGTAAAATACTCACCTAAAATTATAGTCACCGTGCACCAGCACCAGGAAAACGAAGTAAACCCGGCAAAAGAAGTGAGACGATCCGTAAAAAATCAATTTTTTCATGCGACTACAGAAGATGCGGGGTGGAACTCGGCAAAAAACACAAATCTTATCGTTTAAATTTTTAAGATCATTACACTATTTTTTCCTTTTAAAAAAATTAAGTAATACTGTATACATTCCATATAAATTTATTATAAATAAATATTATATTTGCAGTATCGTATAATATATTTTAAGTAAACAGAAAGGCAATGTTCAAAAACAAAATCTCTTCATCGTAAGATAAACCAAGGTTGCATAAAATCAGAGCAGGAATCCTCTACTCTTGCCGGTGATGTGCATTTGAAAGCGTTAGATGGGAGCAATATAATTATAGAAATGAAATATTTTAAAAAGATCATTAAAAAAACTCATGATTTTTCCTGCATGAGTTTCCAGACAAATCCCGTGAGGTACACATGTCACTAAAAGAAGCTAAAATCCAAGTGCTTAGTATTTTGGCTGAGAATCTAAAAAAGACCCAACCACAACTGGTTCCTTCTACTTTTATTGCTGAACAAATGAAGATCAGTCTCGTCCACCTGCATCAGGTATTAAAGAGTATGCAAGGTGGCGGAGAAATCGAGACCGATCCTGATCTTCAACTGAATCTTATCACTCGCAAAGGGCTACAATATTTGCAAAATGAGGGAATGTCAGTCTAAAGCTGAGCGTAGATTAAGTAATTAATAGACGGTTACATTTTCATTTATTAACACTCCCTTATCTTTGACGATTATCTTTCGTATGGAAAAAGAAAATCTGCACACTTATGACCGTTATATTCAAGCGCTGATGCATATCAGCGAGGCGATAACTTCAGATCTTTTTTTAGAGGATTTATTCAAATTGATCGTCATGGTTACTGCGAAGGTAACGGGCGTGGAAATATGTTCCCTGTGGCTGGTGGACGAAAATGAGAATCCGCCGCTTATCAAATTAAAAGCGACCCAGTCTTTTGAGCCTGATTATCTGCATGACCGCGTACTGAGACTGCATGAAGGGGTGGTCGGTTATGTGGTTTCAACCCAACGCCCTTATGTGATAGATGATGTTCTCAACAACGAAAGATTTAAAGAAAAGGACATGGCGAGAAAACTCGGTCTGGTCTCGATGGTGAGTGTGCCGCTCCAGGGAAAGGAGGGCAAGGTGAGTGGGGTTCTCAATTGTTTCACCAAGAAACTGCATGTGTTTTCAGAAACAGATATCAATATGTTGATGGCTGTTGCCAATCAGGCTGCGGTTGCTATCCATAACACCGATCTTATCATTAAGACCCGGGTTGTCGAACAGGAATTGCAATCCAGAAAACAGATTGAGCGAGCCAAAGAAATCCTTATGCAACGCCGGAATATGAAGGGTGAAGAAGCCTATCGGTGGATGCAGAAAAGAAGCATGGATACCCGTAAATCGATGCTCCAAATTGCCGAAGCGCTCATCTTGTCCGATGAGTTCTAGCCACTGTAATATTTATTTCTTGACAAAAAAAGCAGTCCAGCTAAATTAGTAATCATCGAAAATTTCGAAACCTGCACAATGGCGTGCAGTTGTTCGTTATCAGGACAAAGGCGTCTGCATCCTCTTTTGGGGACAGGTGCTTTTTTTTGCCTGCAGGAATGCCCGCCAGTTCGGTGCATCTCCCCAAAAGATCGAAGATTTTACAGGGAGATTGCGCTATGATGCATTTCGAAAAAATCAATGATGTTTTAGGAACAGCCAACCGAGGAAACCCTGCTGAATCCGGATTGTGCACTTTGTGTCGTGCCGATTGCAACGGTAAGTGCGAAACCTGGAAATCAAGTCTGGTGGGACGAAAACTCCTCTATCCCCGAGATTTTGGTCTGGTGACCGCCGGGGCCAACAAGACGACCCACGTAGGCGTCTCGTACGAGGCTTTGCGAATTCAAGGTTATGCGTACGGAGCTGCGGGGCTGAATGAGGGCCTGACCAGTAACGCTGATGATTGTATCTTCCCCAACGTTGATCTGACCACTGAATTTGGCGCCAAAATAAAGACTAAAGCCCGTCTGCCGATCATGACAGGCGCACTTGGATCGACCTTTATTGCCGCTAAATACTGGGATTCGTTTGCCGTCGGCTCCGCACTCACCGGAATCCCCATTGTCGTGGGTGAAAATGTCGTCGGTATTGACCAGGAATCAACTCTACACGGTGGTAGAATTCTTAAGGCTCCGGAGATGGATCGCCGGATAGATACCTATTTGCGCTATTATGACGGTTATGGCGCCATAATTGTCCAGCTCAATGTTGAGGATACCCGTAATGGTGTTGCCGAATACGTAGCCGAGAAATACGGTGATAAGTGCATCATCGAACTGAAGTGGGGACAAGGAGCGAAAAACATTGGCGGCGAGATTCAGGTGACCAGCCTTGATTACGCCCTTTTTCTCAAAGAACGAGGCTATGTCGTTGATCCCAATCCGGCTTTACCTGAGGTGCAGGAGGCCTTCACCAGAGGATCGATAAAATCATTTGCCCGACACAGCCGACTTGGTGGAACCCATTTGAGTTCGGTTGAACTGGTGCGTGAAGATTTCATGAAGTCCGTCGCATACCTTAGAAGTCTCGGATTTTCCCGGATCTCTTTAAAGACAGGTTCCTATGGCATGGAAGAACTGGCCATGGCCATTAAGTTTGCCTCGGAAGCCAACCTTGATCTGCTCACTATTGACGGAGCAGGCGGCGGCACGGGGATGAGTCCCTGGAATATGATGCAAAGCTGGGGAGTACCATCCATTAACCTGCATGCCAAGGCCTATGAGTATGCGAGTATTCTCGCCGCTAACGGTAAAAATGTCGTCGATCTCTCTTTTGCCGGAGGTTTTGCCCTGGAAGACAGTATATTCAAAGGATTGGCATTAGGTGCTCCCTACACAAAACTGATCTGCATGGGACGAGGAATTATGATTCCCGCATTTGTGGGAGCAAATATTGAAGGCGTTCTCCACCCCGATCGAAAAGATAAAATCTACGGCAACTGGACCACCCTGCCGAAATCCGTTCAAGAGCTTGGCAATTCTCCAGAAGAAATTTTTGCTTCGTATTTTGATGTCCAAAAAAGAGTGGGCAAAAATGAAATGAAAAATATACCCTACGGTGCCATTGCCATGTACACCATGGCTGACAAACTTGCCTGCGGAATTCAGCAACTGCTGGCGGGGGCACGTAAGTTCAACGTGCATCAGATTACTCGCAATGAAATTTTTGCCGCCAATAGAGAAACAGCCAGAGAAACCGGCATTACCTATATTACTGACGCCAAGAATGATCTGGCCAAGGAAATATTACTGTCGTAAACCGTTTTTCAGGTAAGTTTTAGTAAATTATCAGCGTAAAAAATTAAGAGCAGGGCTGAATGAATTTCCGGCCCTGCTCCTGATCATATCCGTAAAAACATCGAAGAAATTGAGTAACAAGCCGCAGGTAACTCTGTAAAAATTTGGGTAATCTCAACGTATTACTTAAATTTTAACCAAAGGAGTTCAGCCGTGCTATCCGCACTGTTCTGCCATTTTTCGGGGGTATCTTTTGCCAAATAGACAGTGTCTCCCGGATTGAGATGATACATCTGATTATTGACGATCATTTCAAGTCGTCCTGAAAGAAGATAGCCCATCTCTTTCCCTTTATGCGTGAAAAAATGACCTGCCAGTTTCATTCCTGGTTGAATTTTGATAACAATTGCTTCAACTGGGGTACTGATTTCGGAGGGAAGTAACAATTCAGCATCAGCATAGCCCTTGGAAACTCGTTCCAGTAGAATTGTCAATCTTTGCTCTACCGAATAGACGTGGATATCTTTTTCCGATCTTTCATCTTTTAAAAATGCGGATGCCTCCACTGAAAGACTTTCTGCGATACGAAAAAGGGCAGGCAACGAAGGGTAAATGAGGTTTTTTTCTACCTGCGAGATGCTGCTCGGTGTAACGCCGGTAAGCGCAGCTAAATGCTTTTGAGAAAAGCCGCGCAGAAGCCGGATACTTTTTATCCTCGCACCTAGATCAAATTTGCCGATAATTTTTTTCTGACTTTCAAAAACTATATCGGATGCTTCACAGAGATATTCGTGGTGTTCATTGAGAAATTTTGAATTACGTTTTTCCGCTTTCAAAATCTTCAGAGTGGATTTCCCTCGACGAACCGAGAGGTCAATGGCTACCTGGGCAATTTTGTTGATGTTTGCCTTGAGTTTATTGGAGTGCGCCCCCTTTTCAACAAGCCAATAGGCTATGGTGTCGAGTTCATACAGTCGCGGGCAGGTTCGGGCGTAAAAATCGATAACCTGTTCTTCTCCCCCCCAGAGCGTCTGCATACCGGTAAGGCTGTCCAGGATAAAGTGTACGTCGCCTGCCAGGTTGCTATGTAATCCATAGATAGCTTCACCAACAAAAACAGGGTTTGTCGGGTCGTTTACCTTAATAACCTGATAGGGCCAGAGGGCCCCGTCTTTTTCATAAAACTTATCAAAAACCTCTGATTTATCTCCCTTACCATTGGTAAAACAGTCAAGGATGGTGAGATTCTGGCTTTTGGCTAAAGGGCCCAGGAAAGAGACGACATTTTTAGGGGAACGATCAAAGCTGACGTAAATCAGGGGTTTCTTACATTGCAGCGTTTCCTTGATAAAGCTGAGACAGAAAACAGCTGAAAAACTGCCGGCGTCCTCATACCAGATGACATTATCGCCAATAAAAAGGTCGCCAAGGAGCCTGTCCAGCTCAGAATTCCCTGAGGAAACACGTTTCTTATTCCGGCTGTTCTTTGTTGTAGTCACTGAAAGGTTTTATGGTTACTCCACTGGTTGCCGACGATTCTTTTAGTCTATCATATTTCCAATACACCCTACTCTAATCCATGACCACCAAAAGATGCAAACCATCAAGTGAGCAGGTCAAGAAAAAACACTTTTTCAAAACTGGAATTTCAGATCCATTCTATGTTTTCACAATCAAATATGCAGATCGCCGCTTACATCGTCTATCAACGACCCTTTCATACCGCCTGATTAGGCTGATTATTTAGGCTGGAACAGGGGTATTTATCGCGATATCTATTTCAGCCGAATAGAATTTTCACGGTAAAGGATGTACCTGTGGCATGACAGGAATTACCTGTAACCCGAGTTATTACATTTTAGAAGTAAATCCTGTATATCTGATCAAAGCCATGTTCTCATGCGGGGATATGACAATCCATTTCATTGACCTGGCGAATCAATAAGGAATAGCAAGACAATGACCAACCGCTTAACCAAGTTCAATGTACAACCTGAAGAGACCGAGAAGATAGGTCTGAAGATTTTGGGCGCAATCAGTGTATCGCATTTTATGAATGACATGCTCCAGTCCCTTATCCCGGCAATATATCCCCAACTGAAGGAGAGCTTTTCTCTTAGCTTCACGCAAATCGGTTTGATCACCTTGACCTATCAAATCACCGCATCTCTTTTGCAACCGGCAGTTGGATTGTATACGGATCATCACCCAAAACCTTATTCCTTGCCAATCGGTATGGGATTTACCCTTATTGGGCTGCTTCTGCTCTCCTCAGCACCGAGTTACGGATTGTTGCTTGCAGCGGTCGGTCTTGTTGGTATGGGATCATCGATATTTCATCCCGAATCTTCAAGGGTTGCTCGAATGGCTTCTGCGGGACAATATGGCTTGGCTCAATCAATCTTCCAGGTCGGCGGTAACGCTGGGACAGCAGCAGGTCCGCTGCTGGCTGCTTTGATTGTCATTCCTCACGGTCGGCATAGCCTGGCATGGTTTTCCCTTGTCGCACTGCTGGCTATATTAATCTTATGGCGAGTCGGTGGTTGGTATGAAAATAAGCAGATAACGGAAAAGCGACGGAGTACTTTGCATACAGTTGTTCATCCAAAGGTCTCAGTTCGTAACGTTGCCTGGCCTCTGTTGCTTCTCTTGGCCCTGATGTTTTCAAAGTTCTTCTATCTGGCCAGCCTGAACAGCTATTATATTTTTTATCTGATGCATAAATTCGATGTATCGGTCAAAACAGGACAAATTCACCTTTTCGTGTTTCTGCTTGGTGTTGCGCTGGGAACTATCCTGGGCGGACCGATAGGGGATCGAATCGGTCGCAAGCGCGTCATATGGGGCTCAATTCTGGGTGTTGCCCCATTTACCCTTATGTTGCCCTATATCAGTCTGTTCTGGACTGGACCGTTAAGCTTTGTGATCGGCCTTATGCTAGCATCGGCGTTTCCGGCCATCCTGGTCTACGGACAGGAACTTCTTCCCGGTAAGATTGGCATGGTATCAGGATTGTTTTTCGGACTTGCTTTTGGTTTGGGCGGTATTGGTGCAGCAGTATTGGGACGGTTAGCAGATATCTATGGCATTGATTTTGTCTATCAAATCTGTTCTTT
Organism: uncultured delta proteobacterium; assembly: GCA_963796255.1. Taxonomy (GTDB): domain Bacteria; phylum Desulfobacterota; class Desulfobulbia; order Desulfobulbales; family Desulfocapsaceae; genus Desulforhopalus_A. The sequence goes on from CAWCLE010000005.1 coordinate 83,298, forward strand.
TTTGCCGTTAATTGGGCTACTGGCGGCATTTCTGCCCGACATAGGAAGGTCACCCAGTGTCAGAGAAATTACCGCATGAACGACACCTGTTATATGAGAAGCGTAGGCGGTTCATGTGCGACATTGACCCCAACAAAAAGAGGCTGTGTGGAAAAGCCAGACGCCGAGACGCAAGCATTGTTTTTCTTCAGGTGTAACTTATCTTAGACCTATGAAATTTTCTCACACAAACTTATCGAAACGAAGATGGTGCATAGCGACAATGGTTAGACGCAGTACAGTGTTTTTCATTGGATTTCTGTTTTTGCCTTTGGTACTTTCGGCGGCATCACTGCGGATCGAAGGTGAACGCGCCTGGCTGAAGGCTGACGATGAGCCACTTACAAAGGTGCTGCGCCTCTTCGAGCAGCTTGGGGTGGAGGTGTTGATCGATCCATCGCTTACACTGCACCATGTCTCCGGTGACTGGAAAAAAGTTAAGGTTGACCGGCTCATTGCCCATCTGGTGAGGCCGCACAGCTACATGCTTGAGTGGAAACTGGAGAAAAGCCCTCTCGGTGCTCTTTTCCAAATTTCTTCCATACGAATTTTTTCCGACGGTAAGCCGTCTGTTGCCCGTCGCCTATCCTTGCAGGGAAAAGTGCTCGATGTGGTCGAAGGTGAGAATGGCATAAAATACATCCGTGCAGAAATCATAGTCGGCTTTACCCAAGGATCCTCCATTGAAGACTTGAAAGCTCTACTTGGCAGGCTCAATGGAACCGTAATCGAAGTGATCAACCCGCCCGGTTTATATCGCATTAAACTCCAAGATGATATGTCGGTTGAAGAGGCTATACGCATTGCCCAGGCACACAGCGGCGTTACGGCCACTGAACCGAACCTGGCGTTTTCAATGATTGCAAGCAATATTCTTCCATTGACGGGAACCGACGAGAAGGTCAACCTCAACCTGCTGCCCGGCGAGACCGCTATTGCCGTGTTCGATTCAGGCCTCGATCCAGCCTACGCCGACTATCCCTTCATTCGAGGCACCTATGATGCGCTTGATCCCACCGCAAAAATCAGCGATCCCAATGGCCATGGCACCCTGACCTCCCTTATTGCGGCCGGTGTCATTACGCCCCTTGGCGCAAAAGCAACCGAGAGCGGGGCTCCGGTACTTTCCATTCGTACTTTCGATCAAAACGGCATGACCAGCTCCGACACTATTATGCGAGCCCTCGAATATGCCGCCAACTCGGACGTGAAAATTATCAGTATGAGCTGGGGATCAAAGATTGACAGCCATTTTTTGGAAACCGCCATGAATTTTGCCGTTCGAAACGGCATGACGCTTTATGCCGCCGCCGGAAACGAACCAACCGGTGAACCTGTTTACCCGGCTGGATATAAATCCGTCATCGCGGTTGGGGGATTGAATCCCGACGGAAGCCAGTGGGAAAATTCTAACTATGGAGAGTTTGTTGAACACTTCGAACCGGCCTTGGCCCACTTTAAAGATCTGTCCTATGCAGGCACCTCTATCGCCAGCCCTTACGCTGCTTTTAAAGCAGCTCAGGGTGCATCAGATTAGAAATTGTTTGGTTTGACACCACTTACATCTATAAAGCTAAACATGAGTCGAAAAATCGATTTTTGTCTAGTCTCTCTCTGTTTTTGGCAGCAAGATTATCTGTAGAAAACGGCTTCTGGACAACATGGGTACCCCGTCGACGGGATCATGACCGAGAGCATGAAAAATTAGGTTCATTCGAATATAGCGTGTTTTGTCTTATTAAGTGCAAGGATTTTCAGTTTAAAAAAATCCATATCTCGAAACCCATATACTTGTTTAAGCCTTTCCCCTCCAGTTGAAGTACATAGTTGCAGTTTTCAGCGACTTTGTGAAACATGACCTCGAGTACCACGTTGCAGCATTGTTTTTTATCTGGCATAAGTATAAAATATTGCTAACTAATAGGTGGCATCTAATGATACTCGATAGAGTCAAACCTGTTCAAAAACAAGGCGACCTGTCGTCATTTAGCAGATAGTTTATGGCGTGGAGCACATTTTCCAGAACTCCCTCAGTACTCGATATCCAGCTTATCATCTTTTAGGAGATGCAATGGTATGACAAATAATTTCCATCAAAGGTGTCCTGAGATGATGGCTCTTTTGCGTCACTCAGAGGATTCCATATTCTTCAAGGATATGGACGGGAGATTTGTTTTTGTGAGTGAAGCCAAAGCTCGAAGATCAGGAATTCGTTGGGAGGATATGATTGGGAAAACCGACTTTGATTTTCTGCCCCTAAAGGAGGCACGGAAATGCCGGGATGATGAAATTTTCATTATGGAAACCGGAGAGTCATTGGTGGATAAGGAGGAAGAACTGACTCGTTTAAATGGCACCAAATCCTGGATCTCAGTTTCTAAATTTCCCTGGAAAGATATTAACGGAGAGACTATTGGAGTGATTGGAATTTCGCGTGATATTTCTAAGCGCAAAAAATTAGAGAACCATATCCTACGAATGCTTTCCATAGCAACACACGACATGCGATCGCCAATTGTTTCCATTGCTTTAACAATCAAATTATTGGCAAGAGGAAGATTTGGCGAGGTGAGCGGAAGCGTTAAGCAAACGCTGACCGACGTGTTTAATCGTATGATTAGACTAGAAAAAATTATCGAGGAATATTTGACCAAATCAAGCCTAATGAGTTCCAGTGAAATTGGGAAGAAAGAGCTACTTGACCTCCGTGAGGATATTATTGACCCGATTCTTGGAGAATTTTCACAGGATATTGTGCAGGGGGATATACAAATTGACAATCGCCTCGGTGGAATACCAGGTGATAAAATTATTGTTTCTGCCAATAAAAATTGGTTAGCCATCGTGTATCGAAATCTTCTTTCTAATGCTATTACTTACACTGGCAAAGGTGGTGTGATAGCGTATGGCTTTGAAGATAATGGGAAAATGTACCGCCTTAACGTATATAATAGCGGAAAACCGATTCCTGTGGAGAAGAGGAATTCGATATTTGAAATGTTTGAGAGCGAAAGTGGCTCAGGCATTGGACTCCCTGTCAGTCGTGAACTTGTGCGACGACATGGAGGAGATTTGTGGTGTGAAGAATCTCCCGATGGGCATCCTAATTTTGTTTTTAGTCTCCCTAAGGAGTGAAAATGAGGAGATAACCTTATCAGGGTATTTTTCCAAAGGGTCTGGAATTATCTTGGACACCCTTTTTGAGAGCTTTGTTTTGATGCAATATTTTCATCGATGTCAACCGGTGCCGGTGGCATCTGCCGCCAGTGCTGCCGGGGTCATTTGTTTTTCCAATCCGGTTCATTCTTTTGTAAAAATGCTTTGATGCCGTTCTGGGCGTCTTCGGCCATATTATTCAAAACGATTGTTGTCTTTGCATAGTGGTAGGCCTGCGCATCAGTCATATCCGCCTGGGCATAAAGGGCTTGTTTGCCGATGGCCAGGGTGAAACCGCTTGAACAGGCGATTTGCCTGGCCATTTTTTGAGTTTCCTCGGAGAGTTGATCCAGTGGGACGACCCTGTTGACCAGACCCCGCTCCTGGGCTTCCGCTGCCGAAAATTCCCTACCGGTCACCAACATCTCCATTGCTGCCTTACGGCCTATAGCTCGGGTGATGGCAACCATCGGGGTTGTGCAGAACAAACCGATTTTCACCCCCGGCGTGGAAAATCGCGCACCTTCTTCGGCAACAATGAGATCACACCAAGCTGCAAGCTGACAACCGGCTGCGGTAGCGATTCCTTGTACCTGAGCGATTACCACCTGTGGGATTTCGTGCAGGAGCATCATCATCCTGGTGCACTGATCAAAAATAAACTTATAATCTTTAACACCTTGATCAATCATCTCTGCAAGGTAATGACCGGCGCAGAAATGTTTTCCGGCCGCCTTGATGATCAGCACCTTGACGGAATCATCAGTCAACAGGCCGTTCAGGAGGTGGGTGATCTCTTTAATCATCAGATTCGACAAGGCGTTGATCTTTCCCGGGTTGTTCAGGGTCAGTGTCCCGATGGCATCGCTTTGTTCGAAGGTGATTTCGTGGAATTCCATGTGGGTTCTCCTTGTGTTATACTGAAAGAGCCTGTTACAAAATGCCAAGTCTAGCAACATGAAGGTAGATAAAGTAAGTTCACAGGATTTTTCAAAAGTGCAGGATGAGACATTCCGTATAAATCAGATTGGGTAATTTTGATTCATTATTGCTAATAAAGCAATCAGAAAAGCTGCTCCATTTCAATATTTTCCAAAGCCTGATACTAATTTTGTATCAACCAACCGATTCAGCTATAACCTGCCTTTTTTAGCGGAACTGACCTTTTATCATATATTAATTCTCTGAGGGACCATTTAAATCCAACCAGAGAAGGTCAATATTGTGAAAGTTAGTCAAGCTGTGTATTACCATCTGGAATACCACAAGGCCAATTCACAACAAAATACTCAAAGGTGCGTTGAATTTGTCTTAGGAAAGTTCGGCGACCAGTTTCACGAAAGAGTTCTCGCCTCCATGTCTCAGAAAGATGTATTCTCGTCTTAATCCAAGCTTACCTTTAATCGAAGACAGAGCACCAAACGGAATCGATATTCTGTCCTGCATTCCTTCTACAATTTTACGATCAACACTTCGCAGCCGGATCTGAATATCTTTGCGGCCTTTCTTACTTTCATCAATGGGTTCTCTGCAGGCGCAGCAGGTAGAGGGTTACCAAGCCGCCTGTAACCACTAGCATTATACCCACCGGGATACTCCCAACCAGCCAGATACTCAAGGCAAGGCAGAGCCAGAGTGTAACAAGGGCACGACGCAATACGGCAACAGTTATTGAGCGGTTCTCAAGATAATTTTTAATGGTGTGACCAAACACCGGATGATCAAGCAACCACCGCCTGATCTTTGGAGAAGAGTTATAGCTCAACACTGTTGCCAAAATCAAAAAAGGAGTTGTTGGCAGGATCGGGAGAAAGGCTCCTATTACTCCGAGACCAATACAGATGCAGGCACTGATCTTCAGTAAGGCTCGCACAAAAGGTTCTGAGAAAGCTTTCATAGTTATGTTCCAATGGCACATCGTGCTGTTAATCTATCTTTCACTATTCGCACCGCCTGCTGTTCGTAACTGCTTAATTTCCCGTCATCGACCTCAAAAAGTTGGCACTATGGTACCTTCCAACCCAACGGCTGCAGCGACAATTCGCGGTAGAGGCTGTTTGGGCAGAGTCGATTTAAGCTGCGCCGAAGTAATTTTAAATCACGGGCAGGTTGCGTATATCGAGACAGTATCAAGTAACGACCATCAGTTGTCGGCGGATGAATGTCTAACATCTGCAATACTGGCTAATCAACGACAATTATAATTGTCGCTGATCAAGTCACATTAAAGAAATATTTATATGTGGGGCAATCCCTTCTTTTTTAAAAATCTTGTTCACTACACGGTGAACATCACCTAAACATCATTTTCCCGATGGGTTTCTAGTTGCGCACTCACAGGCTCCTGCCTTTTTCTCAGCCTTAATGCGTTCTTCAATGGTGGATTTTCTGTTTTTAAGAATATCTGTTTCAATGTCTGACTCAGTATAGTTAAAACAGTAGCAAATGAGGTCTTTCCGCAATATTATGCACCTTCGATTAAATTGATATCGTTATAGCCTTGAGATCTTTCATCTTAGCATTTGCAGGTGAATGATGCTATTTGTGTATTACCTCATGGCCATTGTTACAACTACTGGATAAAAGATTTTTTTGTGTGTGAAAGGATAATTAATTGATTATCAGAGGAGAAAAAATATCAGACCTTGAGACGATCGCCGAAGTTACAAAGACAGCTTTTGAGGATCATTATTTCAGTCAACAAACTGAGCATTTAATCATTCATGATCTCCGTGCCGCTGGTGCACTGACCATATCGCTTGTGGCTGAAGTTGATGGGCGGGTTGTTGGGCACATTGCCTTTTCGCCCGTTACGATTTCTGATGGAACAACCAACTGGTATGGCCTTGGTCCGGCATCTGTGCTGCCTGATTATCAGGGACGTCGAATAGGCACGGCACTGGTCAGTCGTGGGTTAGCCATGCTGCAGTCTATGAGTAGTAAAGGTATTGTGCTTGTCGGATTGGCTACATACTTCAGTAGGTTTGGTTTTGGGAACTACCCTCAGTTAATCCATGAGGGGACACCACAAGAAATCTTTTTGGTAAAGTCGCTTGCTGGAAAAATGCCAAGTGGAACGGTTGAATTCCATCAGGCATTTAATCAGTTGTCAATAGTTGAAAAAGACGCCATTGCAGATGTTATTGTCGACTATTACATCGCTGGTATTAGGATTGATCATGCGAACCCGGCATTTGAAAGTCTAATAGAAAAAGGAATTTTGAGTGAAATGTCGAATGGTAAGTTCATAATGCAACCATCAGCACTGGCCAAGTATGACTCATACTTGGCTCAAATTAGTCAATTCAGGGCTACAGAATTGAGCCGTGTGCACAGAAATCCGATATTGGCAGCGGTTATGTACGGAAAGGGATAATGATCCACCAGAAGAAAGAGCATCATAAAAACATGTCGGTCACATCTTAGTATCTTCAGCGGTTAGAAGGCGAATGGTACTCTATTTCTGGATAAGGTCGTGCCGATACCACGATTATATCGTGAAACCCGGGCAATAGGTTCGTATTGGCAGTATCTAGCTATTACAGATCTTCTCCCGTGAAGATGTTCGTGTGAAGGGAATCAATAAATAGTATCAAAACCTAACAACAAAATAAGGTTTTCTTGAACGTTTGAAAAGCAATATTTTCCTGACAGGAGAAAATAATCTCAAATCCAAGATGCTTCCAGAGAATCTTTGGCGGAATAGGTCTGGTTTGTCGAGTCCCTCATCCACCAAAAAAAAAGTGAATAGCCAATATGTTGGTTATACACTTTTTTATTACCCAGAAGGTTCACAATAAGGTCACAAAAAACAAAACATCACTTATCGAACACACTCTAAGTACTTTATTTTATTGGTAGGCGAGGCGGGATTCGAACCCGCGACCTCTCTATTTTTCTCTTTAATTTTAATAGGTTAAAATTTAGCGCCCCACTTCCGCCCCATTTTTACAATTAATTTTGCTCCATCGCCGGTCCATTTTTACCCGGCATCTCATCCCAGATCCTACCCTCCAGCAGCCTACCATTCTTCTTTTTATTGGTCCCTCCCCATTGCTTAAAGAAGAATGGCACTCGATTTTTCAAGCATTGATCTCGGATATCAAGCACCCACTCTTTTTTCATCTCTCGAGCACCTGGACCCGATTCTCCGCCGACTATGACCCAGTCAATTCCATCAAGATTGAGGTTCGGGATCGGAGCAATCAACGGTTCAATCGAAAGAAATTTGACGGAGGCAGGAACTGTCCTCAGGCATTCAATTCGGGAAGTATTGTCGGTGTCCTCAACTGTAACACCCATCCAAACATTTTCCGGCCACGGTAGCGATGGTGCCAGCTGTTGAAGGCGATCAGCTCGCTTTGTTAATACCTGATAACTGGTGTTGATCAGCTTCCTGCATTACCGTGAACACACGCTGAATAAATTCATCAGGGACATCCTTATGAAATAGGTCGCCCATTGAATTTACGAAAATCATTCTGGACTTTTTCCATCGTAATGGAATATCCAGAGCGTGTCCATGACAAGTTACGGCAAAACCGTTCTGATAATTTTTCTGTCCCATCGCCTGCAGCCTTTTAGCCATTCTCTCGGCGTAGCAGTTGGCGCACCCTGCACTTATTTTTGTGCAGCCTGAGACAGGATTCCATGTTGCCTCGGTCCATTCAATTTTTGATACAGCCATTTTTTACCCCTAGTATCAAGAAACCTGAACAACCGACATAAAATCGGCGTCCAGGTTATGTGGTTTAAATTGAACATCAGTGATCAATCAGGTCTACGAGACACCTTTAAGTAATAGGTCTGATTCTTATATAGACTAACCTTGAAGAAGCGAGGGTTCTCAGAATCCAGCGCAATAATCCTTTAGGGTCTTTTCCTTTATGGTCTTCACGTAACATATTTCCAAACAAATATTGAATTTCAGCATCAATTATCTCCATCACACGGCGATCACCATTTTTCATTCCTAAATTTTTTAATTCTTTATAATGCTCCTGGATTATCATATCCAAGAGATGATCCATCGCTTTGCATGCTTCCAGAAGATTATTTACATCTACCTCAACAATTGCTCCGGTCGATAAAGTAAAATGCTCTCGACTTACCACTTCATTACTAACCATAATTTCCTCCATAGTTTTTGTTTAAAATTGCCTTTAACTCTCACCCGCAGCTCCCGTTCTTAATTTGTCTAAGTTCATCAGTGGATGGCCCTCTATATAGATGGGTTATATTCACCTAACGGACAGATCTGATTCGAGTGTACTGCCTATAATTGTCTTGATGTTTTCTCAGGTCTTTTTCATAACTTCCCCCATCGTTTTCATTGACTAGTGAGATGTGCCCCTTGACGGGGCACTGTTAAAGACGTAGACTCTATCGAAACTTCACTTTCTTAACTGATCCGTTTCTTAAAGAAACGTATCTTTTACATATGTTGCGTTTCAACAAGATTACTTATTATCTGTACTATGTCAACAATTATATTATGATGTGAGCCATGGCCAACAATTGGACTTCAAGAAAATCTGAGGATGTCATTGAGTACCGGAGGAAAGAATTCGAGCTACTGCTTAACTTTTCAAACGCCGATCTCAATCTAGAGGAGAACAAGCACCTGGGGACAGAAATCCTGCATCGTTTGAGTCATCATCAAGCACTCCATCCGGAGAATCAAGATCGGAAACCGGAAGAGAAAATTGCTGGCGAAATTATCAATAACCTGCAGCGACACATTCGCTCCCGGTTAAAAGATATTCATACTAAAGCAACGCTACTGTGGTGGGATAATCTGTGGTCCGGCGCAACTACAAAATTCATTATAGATCCAAGGGAAGGTCATTTTCGGGAAGAGTTTCAGCTACAAAAGGTAAAAGTCGGCAACGAACAAAATGCCTACAAAAAAATTTTAGATTTGTGGCTGATAGAGATCAACCGGGATCTGAAATGGGTCCCTCAGCGCTTTGGCCAATGTCCTCGTTGCAACAGTTTTTTCTATATGCCGACTGAAAAAAAGAGGACTTACTGCTCAACGAATTGTGCGAGTGCAGTGCGTCTACAAAAATTCCGAAAAAAGAAGGAGAATAAAGAAGAGGCCTGAGCGTAAAATGATCTGACTCACACCTTTAAAAATCCGCACCAGATGAAAGATTATGTCAGTACTATTATAGCGTATATCCTCTTTTTACCCAATAATGCCAAACCCCGACCGCTTCCTTTGTTGCCTCTGAAACTACACCGGTAGGCATTATTTGGGACAGTGGAACAGCCAACTCATTTTTTCCCCACCGAATGGTAACAAACATTTCTTTTTCACACTCCGCTTCATTAGCCATTCCTGCGACAACAACTTTATCGTCAATTTTCAAGGGTGAGATGGAACGTTTTTCACAACAAACTGCAGAAAACGGGAATTCTATGGTGTCCTTGAGGTAGTAGTACCACCCCATTGCCTGTTCTTCAGGACCGTAGGCATCAACAATGATATCCATCGTTATGCGCCCTTCTCTTTCTTTATCAAGTTCAGCTTTCATCTTTTTAAAGGAGGAGTATGCCCCTCAACTCATAAATTTCCCCACCAGGAATCCCGCCGATATAATACTTGCTCCCATAAGCAACAGCACAACACAGCACCCTGTTCCCTGAGGTGATCCTTTGGAATTTTTCTTCTCCGAACCATCATCGAAGAACAGACACATTTCGTTGACACCGTCACCGTCGTCTTCAAGCAGGTCGAGGGGATCTTCATCGTGGTTCATCATACCATTCCTTTATCAAGCTCTACTGGTTGAAATTCCCCACAACCAGCCAATTTATGACGAAATTTACTTTGTCCCACTTATTTCGGCGATTCCATAATAGCATCTCAACCATATCTGGATCACCTTCCATCTGTTCAGTGTGAATTTTCCTGCCATCCGGTAGAATTCATTAATCTAACTACTTCGTGAGCAACATAATATATTTCAGTGGCATAGATTTCCTCCTGGAGCTCTCCATTTTCATCAAGATATGACCTGGTCTCTTCCAGAACCTCTGTATTCGACGGACCAGCACATTGATCAAACCGCCAATAACCAAGATCTATATTCAAGACCGAGAGTCGCCAATCGCTCATTAGTTCGAGTTCGAATAGAAAAAAGGCAGTGTGTCATCTCCGCACATTGCTCGATGATAATCTCGGCAGCAATTATTCATCTGGTAGCTTTCCGACTTCAGCATTTTCGCAGAAGTCAACGGTATGATCAAGTACTGACCAATGAGCATCTCCTGCAACTTGCACTTCCATTTTCTCGCTCGCCTCTCAGTTGAATTCCCGACTGGTCAACTCGGTTGCAAAAAGGGCATTAAAAGTATCGACTTTGGATTGAGATAGCATTTTCTTTGTACCTCCAGACGGTTATCGTCATCATAAGATTAAACACCGAACAAAATGAAATTATACAGATTGCTGAATCTGCTCATGTACCGGTGTTGCTATAGCTTTTTCGCCTAAATAATCTTCAATTGTCATGTATCCGTGCAGTTCCGAGCAGTTTTGACAGAGATACCTGAACCAGTAAGGGGCGCATACATATAATCCAACCGCCGGTTCCCCATCCAATTCACATATCGACCGAGATTCCTGTTCAGCTTCCCGGATAAGATTTTGGATAACTGTGTCGCCTCCACGAATATTTACCTGCAGATCACCCATCTTCTGTATGACCTGCACAATTTCAAAATTCACGGTATCTGGATACTGAGCTTGGTGTTCTCTGATCCGTACAGCGAGGGAGCGAATCAACTCGAACCAACCATCCTGGCATTCAAAACCTTGGATCAATCGCTCTCGCTGGAATAGATCCGGAAACTCTTGGAACAATCTCTCCGTCTTTTCTGTATGCATGTATGCCTCCTTCTTTCAATGTTCAGCTCATCACTTTTTCCATCCTACAATCTCACTATGACATACCAGGGGTATCACAGAGTGAGTACCCTGCAATTATTTTTCATTTTTTTGAATATAAGTTGGTGCAGGAGGATAGAGCTTTGATGGTAGCATTGGCTGGAGCGGCGAGTTGGGATGAAGCTTGATTGATGTTGCGGTGTTGGATTGATACGATTGCTGGTTGGGCAGAATTAACCGATAAAGTTAGGGTAGGAATTACAAATGTTATCGTCACTTGCCAGCATGCTAACCAGGATCGACATCACTTTCGAAAGCTAAAACCTAATTTTTAATTGTGATAGAGAATGAAATGTGGTTATCCTACCTCTACAAATCCTGACGCATTGTTATTCTGCTAATATGATTCTTGGAATGCAAGTGTTCGTATTTTAACGTGAATAAACAACAATCTTCAAAATTTTCATGCCGAATTGTTGGATCCACGAGGTGATACCCGTCATAGTTCCGCTGTTGCCCTGAGAAAGGATTTCTCACCAGAACAAATCAAGCAAGGTACGATGCACCAAACTAACAATGCTTTTGAAAGATACTTTAGGATTGGAGCTGATGATATTCGTAAGATCTATCAACAATCTTCAGGCAATAATGACAAGAAAAATTTAAAGAAAAAAAATCAATCTACTAATTTTTTTGAGCCTAGAGATGGAAAACCAAAATTGTGAATCTTCTTACTTGTTTCATTTCGGGATACATAGAAAGTCTCTATGCCAATTTTCTCACATGAAGCTACCATTAAAGCAGTTTAAAGACAAAAACTACTGCTTGTTCCATTTACCAAAAGAATATTACGATCAATTAAAAATACATTTTCATGATGAATATATAGAAACATGTCAAGCATTCGACAGAGAACTAACTAATCATCTCAAAATACAAAAAGAGACGAATAGCACATTAAATTTAAATGCAGTTGTTTTTCCTACAGAAATTGATTTTACAAATTACAAATTTGAAAACCAATTAATTTTCAATAAAGCGGAGTTTTTAGACAGGGCCACATTTATTTGTTCATCTTTCAAACATACTTTAAATTTTGCTGGATCAATTTTTCATCAGCATGTCGACTTCCGTGGTGTCGAATTTCATAGCACAGTTTTCTTCACTGCCGCAGAATTCCGCCAGACAGTATTATTTAGCAGCTTTGGAGATAAAAAAACCATATTTCATGATCAAGCCCAATTCGAACATGCTATTTTTTTGCGTTATCTATTTTTTGATGATGTTATGTTCAAAGGTAAAGTATCGTTAGACGGAGGTCCTTCTGGATTTAAGATTGAAAATTCGGCAGAAAATACCACATTTCCAGTAATTACTTTTAAATGTTCCGTCTTTCAAGACGATGCATCTTTCAACAATAGAACTTTTTTAAATAGCACTGACTTCTCCTTCTGCCAATTCCATAAAGCCCCAACCTTTCACAATTGTAAATTGCATCAAGATACAAACTTCAATGGTGCAGAGTTCTATGACGTGAAGTCGCCCCATTCTTCTAGAGCCTACAGAACATTAAGACTTAAGCTAGGCGAGATGAAATCCAGATTTGAAGAAGGGTATTTTTACGCATTAGAACAAAAAGCCATTAGAAATGAGGCAGGAACAGCATTTTTCTTTAAGGTACTATCAGTATTGTACTTAATTTGTTCTGAATATGGGAAAAATACCGCTCGACCATTTATTTTAATGACTGGATTGTTTATAGCTTTTGCGTTTGGATACCAAGCATTATTTATGACAATTAGTCCGAATTTACCGTACAAATTCAGTGCATTATTTCAGAGCTTCGGGTTCTCAATCGAACAATTAATATCTCCATTTAGAATATGGGAGTATTTCTGAAACACCGGAATGGATATCAAATTTCTTCCAAATTGAACTCACGAGCAACCAGCTCTTGTTATTGAAATTGGCTTGTACATTCCAGACTTTTGTTTTGAGCACTTTGTTCGCACTTGGTATTCTCGCAATTCGATGGCGATTTAAACGGGGATAAACTTTCAACAAATACAAAGGCTAACTGGGGAAAGAAAATAGCCGAAACCAAAGAGAAACAATCTTTGTAATTTCGGCTATTTAAACGGTGGC
>CAWCLE010000006.1:0-112500 GCA_963796255.1 uncultured delta proteobacterium
AACTGAAGGTCAAATGGTGACACAACGCATATTGCTCGATGGCAACTGCAAATTGTGGAAGGAAATTGATTCGAGAATATCACGGCGGGTGGTCGATCAAACTGTTGCTGCCTGTATTTTGAACCACGACTTATTTGAGCGCAGGGGGAAAAAAGCTTCTGGAAAATTAGTTTCCTATCTATCAAATTACCCTGAACCCGATGTCAATTTAGAACCGGAAAAAACCGATTTTAATCCGGAAGGAGATCCGGAAGGCTTTGATCTGTTAGGTCCGGAACAACTGGAAAAAACGACCTTCCGGATCATATCCTTCCGGATTCATTAGATATTCTTAATCGGAAGGTTTGAACCGGAAAAATGATGCCTTACGGATTGTAAGTCCTTGTTTTTGCGAAACTGTTGATCTGGAAAAAACTACCCCCTACGGGGGAGCATATCTCCCTTCCGGATCAACCGGGGAAGATGCTCCCAAACATACCGAGGAGGACGAAAATGCAGAATACTTTTGATACGATTCAGGCATACAATCAACAAGGCATTTCTTTATCTCTGTACGATGGAAAGTTAAAGGCAGAACCGCGGGCATTGTTGACTGATGAAATTAGGGAAACGATCAAAGCAAATCGACAAGTATTGGTCAAGGCATTGAAAGACACCCTTCAAAATAACGCGAATTTGCCCCGGTAGACAAAAAACAAGCGGCGATCGTATCAGGACATCGACGAGACAAGAAAAGGCCCTCACCGGTTGCCCTGGCATGGTTGCTTGAACACCGGCAGGCTCTTGATGCTGCAGGATGGACCCGTGAGGAACTTTACACCCGGAAAAAATATAAACTCGGTCTTGTCTGGTTGCCGCTATGGGATGAAGCATTCAGCCTGGCATTCCTTCACGAAGATGGCACGATTGAATTTGAATGTTCGATTCATGGCCGGGATTTTTTCCAGACGGCACAACCAATTCGCAAGAGTATTTCAACTTCTAAAAACCACCAAATAACGAGGCTTAAAAATGTTGACAGTACAACGATTGATCCAGACAGCGAGCGAAAACGGAATAGTTCTTTTCCTTGATGGTGATGTTCTCAAAATTACCTTTCGCGGGCAACCACACCAATGCCTACTTGCAATGATCGAATCCTGTAAAGCGGAAATTATCGAGGCACTGAAAGCGCGCACTCTAAAGACAGACAGGCGCGAAAAAATGGTGCCTGTCATGGAGAAACTGATATGAACGGACAACAATTAAAAATCGGGGAATGTTTAAATTTCTGCAATGTCTTCCTTGATAAGGCGAGATCTGCAAATCCTGAAACCCTCGTTAACGCATTAATTGACCTGGCACAGATGGTCGTTCAAAGTGGTGCGGCACCTGGCACTGACCACGAAACCATGCAAGTGTTGGCGATTTATACGGCAAGCGAGGCCCTGGAGCGCTCTGTGACCGATTTTGAAAAGTTGATCGAGGAAGCAGAACGCGAGAATGAGGAATTTGAGAATTTTTCCGGGACAGCTCAGTAATGGAGAAGATCGAATTTTTAATCAGCACTCTCGAAACAATCCGGCAGCATGCGGACCCTGAAATTGCCTCGTGGTTTGAAAAAGCCTGTGACCAGTACATGACAAGCCCGGCCCGGATAACCTTTGACCAGGCCCTCGGTTTTAAGTCACGACGAGGCATATTATCGCAGAGAACGCGATACCAGCAGGCCCAGCGCGACCACTATCTCAGGCTGGCTATGAGATCCATTGACCCCGACAAAAAACCCACGACCCGGTGCAACATGCTTGCCGCTGAGATCCGGGCTTGTGAAAGTCGGGTTTTTGTAAACTGGAAACATACCGGCGGACCACCTGAAAGTTGCTCAGAGCTGAGATTAAACATATGGAAGGCAAAGCAGACCGGGCAACCGCTTTCTTGTAAATGGCGGACCCTATTTTTCGTCTGTTTTGGTTATTGATCGCCTGCTATTTTTTGTTGTCAAATGGTCTTTTAAAAGCAGGAAGAAGTGAGATTGTAGAGACATCAAGACACCTGATTCATATCGAATCATGAATACAAATCTTTATTAAGGACATCGATCATGAGCGAGAGAAAATTCAAGAATTACGAGGAAGAAAAAGAGTACAAAAGACTAGCTGCAGAATGGGATAGAAGCCCAGAAACACTGAGAAATGAGTTTATCGACTTTGAAAATTTTTTCCATGCTGAGCGAAGGGATGCAAATATCCGATTCGGTGGCGGGGCAAGGAGATAATATGATGCTTGACGAAACTAAAAAGAAATTTAGAGCCGTAATGTCGGCTTTAAAGGGTGAAGAGTCTGACTTAAAATCTAAACTTGAATCAGCCCTGCAACGTAGAGAAAAGCTCGAAATCTTGCCACTTCCGCTTGAAGATCAAATCGATCAAGTAATGTTGATGTTTGAGGACACAGCTAACAGATACCCCCAGCGCCTCAGGCTACGGCTTGATTATCTTGAATCGAATCCGATGAAAACATTTAGTACTCATAAATTCAATCCCTTGACGCTTTTTGATGCGAAAGTAGCCCCTGAAGCTGTTCTGTGGTGTTTTAAAGATCAAATCAAGAAAGGCGTGGCCTCAGCTATGAGAACCTGGGAGTGGCCCAAAGAGGTGGGACCGACGAAAAAAGAGCGCTTACTTGAACTTGAGGAGCTGGACAAATCAATTGCCAAATTGCAAAAAACCTTGGATGATATCCGCGGTCTTGCCTCAGGTGAAGGTGTAAACTTGCTGGGCATAAGCAAAGGTGTAAAAGGCGACGAGCACACAACCAAGAAGGCGCGGAAGATAGCCAAAAAGGTCAGTAGATGATACAACCGACATGCAATATAGTTGGAGTCGGTTTCTTTACCCCACGGAACTATGGAGGATATTACTTGTTGCAGCGTGGGCTTATGCGGTTCACTGGTGAACCTACCTCTCCGCCTGCAGGCTTAAAACACCTGCAGGCGGTTCTTTTTATAATGATTATAAACACTGTAAATAAAGTCTTATATTACTTAAATTTCTGGGTCCTCTAAGAGGGTATTTTCCCGTCTCGATATATCGCCGGTTACAAAATTGTAATAAAGGGGGGTCCGCTTCCTAATGAAAATCGTAAATGAGCACCTGAGAAAAGAATATTTAAAACTGAAATTCGAGAACGACCAGGCAGAAAGCTTTACATAAAAAAAGATCTGAAATCTATCATATCGGAGGCAGTTGCCAAGGCACTCGACCACCTGAAAGTTGTATCTGATGAGGTTGAAAAATGAGCACACAGGCAGAACTAGCAGAACACCTTGACCTTAGCGATAGGCGAATCCGGGACCTTATCAAAGAAGGAATTTTACCAGCTTCAAAAGGCCCTGGCGGGCTCAATATCGACGATTGCCGCAAAGCATATATTAGGCACCTGCGCGGCATTGCTTCCGGCCAGGTGCGAATCAGTGACGACGACCTCGAACTCAGTCAGGAGCGGGCTAAACTGGCTATTCAGCAGGAACGGAAGCTGCGCCGGGAAAATGACCTTGAGGAGAAAATAATTGCTCCGGTGTCACTCCTGACCGTGGCATTAGCCAAGGCAGCGAGCCAGATAATACCGATCATGGATTCATTACCCCTTGAGATGAAGCGGCGCAACCCGCAATTAAGTGGACATGATATAATGCTCGTAAAAAAAAGTATCGCGAAGTGCAGGAACCTTATCGCTGAGATGAAAGTTGACGAATGACGATCCCCCGGACTTTGCTCACCAATTTTGGGGAGCAAATTCAGTTAATGACGATTAACCAACCCCCAATGGGGTATGGACCAAAATGCACGATCAGCTCAAAATACTTTTACAGAACTTCGACGCTTCCCAGCTTGAAATATTTTCCGGTATAGCCGTCAGGATGGCAGGAATAAAAGCCGAGGGATGGACCGGCCAGACAACCTTCGTACTCAATTACCATGTTGGCGGCGTTGGTGATATGCAGGTTAATAGGGGCGAGATTGTCCGGTTACAGAAGAAACGAAAATAGACCGACAGATTAGAAGCCCGGCCTTAATCTTGACGATTGCCGGGCTTTTTTGCGTCCTGTGATAATGCGTTACACTGTAACGGTTTTCTCCAATTCTCGAAGGGCTAATTCAATCACTTCTCGCTTACTTTTCCCGGTTGCCGCAACAATCCTTTTTAATGCACCGTCCGCACTTGGCGATAACATGACTTGCAACCTGGACAGCAGCAAACCATCGGGATCTTTTAAAGCTCTTTCTCGGTATTCGCGTTGTCGATCTGCATTGCTCTTTGACATGGTGTTTCCTCCCTTATTTCCGTTACACTGTAACAACGATTCGCACAAATTGAAATATCTTTTCGTTACACTGTAACAATATTTTGTAGGAGGCAGAAAATAAGACAGGGACATGCCGCTCGGTTCAGTTGATTCTGAATCGGGGTTTTTGATTGGTTGTTACATTTTTTATTTTGCTTACATAGTGCTTACACAAACAAAAAAGGATTCACGGAAAACCCGAAAACCCTTTAAAATTGGTACCCTCGGCGCGAATCGAACGCGCGACACCAGGATTAGGAATCCTGTGCTCTATCCCCTGAGCTACGAGGGCTTATTGACTTTTGGATGGCTGAAAATCAGGCGGAATAATACTCAAGTTTTGTCAAAGCGCAATCTTTTTCAATCAGGAATAAGCCATTTGCATTCCTGATTGGCAAAAACCATCTTTATCAGCTTAGGCGTCTTGTTCCTCAACAAAGAGCGATTCGCCGTCCTCTATAATTTGCCCCTTATAGTCGCCTTCGGTAATATTGCTGTTCACTACGCAGTTTCTGCCGATCTGCTGCTTGGCAGGCACCACGGCACCCTTGCCGATCAGCGTGATGCCGGTATAAAGATGGCTTGGTTTGAGCCGGTTGGCGATGGTGTAATTATCCCCGAAGCCGATCACTGCACCCGATCCGACCCGGACCCTTTTATCGAGGATGGCGAGATCGACAATCGCTCCTTTTCTGATCACGCAATCCTCAAAAAGAATGGAATCTTTAACTAATGCTCCTTTTTCGACAACTACTCCCGGCGCCAGCACCGAGTTAATCACCGAACCCTGGATATTACTGCCGGCGGCGACCATACAGTTTTCCAGCCGGCAGGATGCCCCAAAGCGTGCCGGGGCGCGATCAGCGGTGCGTCCCTCGGTCTCGATGTTGGTACGGATTTGCCACATCTGCGGGGAAAGACCACTTTCCTTTTTGAGCACATCCATAGTGGCTTCCCAGTAGGCCTGAATGGTACCGACATCCCGCCAATACCCATAAAAAGGATAGGCAAAAACATTATCTTCGGCAATAGCCCGGGGGAGAATATGCATGCCGAAATCGATTTCTTCCTTGTCACGGATCAGGGTATCACACAGATATTTATAGTCAAAAACATAAATCCCCATGGAGGCCAAGTTAGTCCGTGGTTCCTTCGGTTTCTCTTCCCATTCAATGATTCTGTCGTGTTTATCGACGATACCGGAACCAAACTGATACATCTCGCTTTTCGGAACGACCATCATGCCAACGGTAACATCGGCTTTTTTTGAGCGGTGATATTCAATCATCGCATCAAGATCCATATGATAAATATGATCCCCGGACAGGATCACCACTTCATCAGATGGATTCGATTCTAAAAAATCCAGATTACGGCGCACCGCATCAGCGGTCCCCTGGTACCAGTCCGATTCTTTCTCCCCGGTACGTGGCGGTAATATCGTTACACCCCTGCTGCGTCCGGTAAAATCCCAGGCTTCCCCCATGCCCAGATGATTCATCAGCGATAGCGGTTTATACTGGGTCAGCACGCCTACCCTTTTCAACCCGGAATTCATGACGTTACTGAGGCTGAAATCGATAATTCGATAAATCCCCGCAAAAGGCACCGCCGGCTTGGCTCTTTTCTGCACCAGAATATTTAAGCGACTGCCGACGCCACCGGCAAGAATAAGCACCAGAGCTTCTTTTGCTCTTTTCATCGCAGCACCTCCCCCGCTTTTACGCTGATCGGCCAGTTATTGATGGGAATGCGCGGATAAACCGTGGCTCCCTCACCGATAACGGTATGGTCCGGAATCTTGTTGTTCCAGCCGATCATCGTCACCGGGGTGGTCGCATCACATAACGCAGGTCCAATAAGGACATTTCTGCCGAAGTTATTGTTCACATCGGAGACAACTTTATTTAATCGACAGTTTTCATTGATGACATTGCTAAAAAAAATCACCGAATTTTCGACCACCGCCCCTTTTTTCACATGGACGCCGGGAAAGAGGATCGAATTAATCACCGTCCCATCAATCTTACAGCCATTGTAGACCATGCTGTTGTTGACCACTGCCTGCTCCCCCATAAAGGCCGGTTCGTTATCGCGGATATGCCGATGTTCCAGGTTGGTGCGAAACACCCATTTTTCCAGGTCGATAAGCGGCTCGTCACCAAGCAGGTCCATATTCGACTGCCAGTATTCATTGATAGTCCGGGTGTACCCCCAATAGCCGCTGAATTTATAGCCATAGACTTTGCTGTTCTGCTCGAGCAGCATAGGGATGATGTCTTTGCCGAAATGATACGAATCGCTCTCCTGGTTTTTCTCCAGGGCCCGATAGAGAACCTCCGGCTTAAAGCACAGGACCGTCATGGATGCCCATTCCGATTCGGGGCGTGCCGGTTTTTCCCAATACTGAACGACTTTACCTCCTTTTGGGCCATCCTCATTATCAATGCGGGCAATGCCAAACCTGCCCGCTTCATTTGCAGGCACCCTGGTAAATGCCACTGTCAGGTCTGCATCCTTGGCGGTATGATAGTCGATCAGGTCCTGATAATCCATTTTATAGATATGGTCACCGGACAGGATCAGGACCTCTTCAGGACGGTGATATTTGACATACTCCAGGTTTTTATAGATAGCGTCGGCTGGCCCCCGGTACCAGTCGGTTGCCTCCGAGCCGAGAAAAGGCGGCAGGATAGATACATGCCGATAGCGCCCGATCATATCCCAGGCGGATCCGGTGCCGATATGATTGATAAGTGAATAGCTATGATACTGGCTGAGGAGGGCAACCTGTTCGATGTCGGAATTGACCAGATTGCTGAGTGAAAAATCAATAACTCGCCCGACCCCACCAAACGGGACAGCCGACTTGGGGCGGTAATAGGTCAAGACGTTTAACTCGTCAACGCGACTACCCGCCAGGATCATTGCCAGCGTGGAAGGTCTCAGCATGGGGGGCACCTTAAGTAGAGAAAACTTACCCGAGGATGCACGCAAAATCTTGAGATCCGCAAGCGCATCCTTGCCTCGTGTCTGTCATAATTATTGCAATAAATCGATCCTTTGCGCAGGCCTGCACCGACGCGCTCGATCAAAAGCCCTAAATATGGCGCATAATAAAGCGCTTTAAAGTATCGGAAGTGAACTCCTTATCTCCCAGCTGGAGATTTTTCAAAGGTACTTCCGCCCGTGCCGCTCCTTTGTGCCCGCCTGCCGAGCCAAGAGAACCAAAAATTCTATCCGCCAACTTGCCGGCACTTTTACGGTAACCATCGCAGCGAAAGATAACCACGAGTTTTTCACCATGCACCCCGGAGACAAAAACCCAATCTATTTCTCCGACATGATTCAAAAAATCAGCCACAATTACCAGCACATCAGGGCTCCGCACTCGCCCTAAATGAGTATAATAACGTCCTTTTGAAAACTTAAGCTCAGCCAGGGCGATGGAAAAATATTTCAACTCCGAGCGCCTAAGATCAGTGAGCTCGAACTTGCGAACCAGGTCCCGGTTGGCAATATTAAAGAGATAGCGAAAGGCGACACCATCCGCTAAGACCGATTTTTGCTCAAAATCCTGGGTATCCACCTTTATACCATAAAAGAGCGCGGTCGCCAGTGCTACCGAAGGTTTCATTCCGGCTGCTCGCAGATATTCTACAGCCATTGTCGACGTGGCCCCGTATTCCGGCCGGATATCGATAAATTCACTGTCAAACTCGCCGGCCACCGGATGATGATCGATGATTGCATGAATTTTGATTTTTTCAAAACACGGTAGATGGTTGGGTTGGGAGTCAACCATTACCCTTTTACTGTAATTGTCAATCTTTACATCCTTGAGCTTTTCAAGAGGAATTCTCAGCCTCTTGACCATCGCCTGATTATTGAGACGCCGAATTTCGTTGGGATGGGCGATAGTGACACTTTTTACTTTATAACGGAGCAGTCTTTTGACAGCCATCGCCGTCGCCAGGGCATCCGGATCGGCGTTAATGATAACCACGACTTCATCGTCTTTGCCAAAAATACTCCAGAAGGCGAGTAAACGATCCTTGGCGGTATTCTTATACGTCGTACAGATAGTAACACACTTTTTTTGTTTCTGAGCCATATCCGGTAACAGTGACATATTGGCATCACGAATACTGATGCTTAACTGCCCTTAGGGCAGCGGCAAAAGTACCAGTATCCGTCGATGATGCAATCACCTGCCTTCTCCTTGCCCTCTTCTTATGGCAGAACACAATGAGCAACTGGCAATAGCCTCCAAATGTCAGCCATCTCCTATTGAAAAAAAATCTGTTCAGCTGATAGAAAATCAAACGAACAGAACAGTTAGGCGCAGGCATAGAGCGCCCCCCAATAGACGATATCGTTGTTCACACCCCCCGCCTTTCGGAGTGCATACAAATTATTTTGTTAATATCCCTTCAACTTCTGAAGTATAGTAAACACTAAGACAACTTGCGAATATACCACATCGATTAATGGAATTGCAAGGGCGGGGAATTTCCTCCCCTATGGCCCAGGCGGTTCTTGACGCACCGAAACGATAATGTTACCTACATCTAAACGATTGTACTGTTTAAAAATTATGTCAAGCACAACCCATCAACTATGAAAGGAATACTCGCCATTGGTATTGGCGGCGGTATTGGAGCCATTGCCAGATTTGCAGTCGCCGTCTGTGCCGAAAAATTGACTCCGGTGAACTTCCCACTTGGGACCCTGACAGCAAACCTGCTTGGTTGCCTGTTGATTGGTTTTTTCTGGAGTTCTTTTGAAAGGGTGCATATAAGCCGCGAGTTCCGCCTCTTTCTTTTCACCGGGTTTCTTGGCGGCTTTACTACTTTCTCCACTTTTGCCCGGGAAACTGAAGAATTTTTTAAAACAGGTCAATCATTACATGCGGTTGCCTATATTTTACTCAGCAACCTGCTGGGAATATCCATGGTTGCCTTGGGATTTTTCCTCAGTCAACGTTTCGTTCGCTAGGTGGAGTCTTTTTCGTGAATTTGCTTAACCGCTATCTGCTGGGTCAATTCGTTAAATATTTCTTCACAGTCAACGCCGGCTTCGCAGCTCTCTATCTGCTCGTCGATTTTTTTGAAAAATTCGACGATTTCAACGCTGCCGGCAAACCACTGTCCCTGGCTGTTGAGTTTTTTTTCCTGAACATTCCCTTTGTAGTCGATCAGTTGGGACCGATATTTATTCTGCTCTCCGGGGTCATCTCTCTGGGTATTCTCAACCACACCAACGAACTCACCGCCTTAAAAGCCGGCGGCGTACCTCTGCGATTGATTATCAGGCCGCTCATTTTTGGCGCTGTACTTTTCACCATGCTTTTTATTGCTTCAGCCCAGTGGCTCCTGCCGGCAACCATTGCCAGAACCAACAAGATCTGGTACGAACAGATCAAGGGTAAAGTACCCCTGGGGATTATGCGCAATGACCGCTACTACTATAAAGGGAAAGAGGGGTTTTACTCTTTCGACTGGCCCAACCCGAAAGAACATGTATTTAACAATTTTTCCTATTCCCGCTGGAATGAAAAATACAATCTTGAAACTCTGACCACGGCGGCGGATGCCAGCTGGCAACAGGATGACAGCTACTGGATATTAAACAACGGCCAAATCCAACAGCATGAAGGGGACAATAATTACCAGATCACCAACTTTACCACCAGAAGAGTAAAGTTACCCGAGCAGCCCGAAGATTTTCTCGTCCCGGCCAATAAGGCGGCGGAACAGTCACTGACCGGCCTCTATAAAGATATTTCACAAAATGAGGCAGAATACCAAAAACGAGCTGCACTGACCAATTTCCTGGGCCGTATTTCCTATATATTACTCGGCATACCCTTACTTTTGCTTGGTCTGCCTATTTTGCTGTATTCCTACCGAAAATGGGGGCGGGATCTGTCTGTGGCCATACCAGTAAGCTGCGGCCTGGCCTTTGTCGCCTGGGGGATTTGGGGCGCTTTGCAATCGCTGGCAATTGCCGGCTATCTGTCACCGGTCATCGCGGCAGTCAGCATTCACGTTATTTTTTCCGGCACTGGAATATTTCTGCTTATCAAAAACGATCGCTAGAGATGCGGTATCATGGCCGCTGGGAATAGATCCCAGCGGCCTTGTTTTGTTTTCTGGTGGACGTTTGCTATTTTTCGATAGAAAGCAATTCCACATCAAAGACCAGCACGGAATTGGGTTGAATCTTCGGGGCAGCGCCATTTTCTCCATAGGCCAGTTCGGCAGGAATGACCAGATGTAATTTGGTGCCCACATTCATCAACTGCAACGCCTCAGCCCATCCTTTAATAACCTGATCAACCTGAAATTGCGCCGGTTCACCATGAGCCTTGGTACTATCGAATTCCGTCCCATCGATCAAGGTGCCAGCATATTCTACCTTCACTTTATCGGTTGCCTGGGCTTTTTCTCCCTCACCTTGTTTGATGATCTCATATTGCAAGCCACTATCGGTGACGATTACCCCTTTTTTCTTTTTATTTTCTTCGAGAAACTTTGCTCCGGCCGCCTTGTTTGCCGCCTGCATTTCTTCCATCTTGACTTTTTGCTGGGCCTGCATTTTTTCAGCGAATTCTTTCTGAATGGCCTGCATCTCCTCAGGAGTCATTGCCGGTTTCTCGCCCTTATAGGCATCTTCAATACCCTTGACTAAAAACTCCTGCTGAATATCTCCGCCCGCCCCCTTAAAATAATTGCCCACCTCAAAACCCATGCTGTAGCTGATCTTTTCTTGAAAGCTGGCTGGGGGTGCAGATTGAGAGACAGCAGGCAATGTAATACATAGTCCCAGAACTGCCGACGCCAAGTATTTTTTCATCAGAAACTCCTCCTTCGAAGTTTTATATTTTACCGCATTTTACGACCACAAAGTCGCGTTATAGATTGCAAACAGCGCAGGCAAAACCAGTAAACAATACGAAAAAAGTACCAGAGTAATGCCGCGATTGCCTTTGTTCAAATGTCGATCGGTACCAAGCTGTGGATATCGCCGGATAAGGGATTTGACCAGCCCGGATCGCCTGGAAAAATCCTCACCGGCGATATACTCGCTGATCAACCCTTTGGCCTTAAAAAAATTCAGCGTTTTTCGGCATTCGGTGCGGATCGCTCCGCCCTTGCCGCTTGAGCCATAGCCATGAATCAGGGTGAGCACATTGACCTTATTTCTTGCCGAATCCTCGATTATCTCCTGCAGTCGGGTAAGAGCAATATCCACCACCGGTCGACCAGCCTCGAGATTAATGGTCTTATGGATATAACTGTTTGACGTTTTAAACTTTGCAACATCAGTCTTACTGCCACAAAAGGGGCAGGTCAAGCTTGCAGTTGCCCGGGTATTGCCACAGACCTCACAGACTATCTCCATCCTGTCACCGCCACCTCGTTGCCACCACTACAGCCGGCGCACGTTGATAACCGCCGGGAGTTGCCGGAGGTGCTGGATCAGGATATTAAGGTGATTGAGGTTTTCCACCTCCAGCGAAATGGTCATATCGGCTTGATCTGTCTGGGTAGTATGCGCGGACACATCAACAATATTGGCATTATCCAGCGTGATAGCCCCACTGATTTCAGAAAAAATACCCCGTTTATTTTCCGCGCTTATATGAATGCCGACTTTAAAGG
This sequence comes from uncultured delta proteobacterium, assembly GCA_963796255.1. Taxonomy (GTDB): domain Bacteria; phylum Desulfobacterota; class Desulfobulbia; order Desulfobulbales; family Desulfocapsaceae; genus Desulforhopalus_A. Next base: position 11,995 of record CAWCLE010000006.1, read on the forward strand.
TTTTTTCGGCAATGCCGGACCAGGATACTTCAATCCATCGTTTCGGATCGGAGCTCAGCAAATTGTGGCAATTCGCTTTATGCACCGAAACCCCACGACCCATGGTAATAAAACCGACTATCGGATCTCCCGGGAGCGGACGGCAGCATTGACTTACCTTGACCAGCATGCCGTCAATGCCATCGATGGTTATTCCTGATATATCTTTGCCGTTTTCGCTGACCTGCTGGCTCACCATCCGACTGGCCAGTTCTTCCGGCGGCAGATCAACAACAATGGGCTCACTGTCGTGGCGGAGTTCAGGTGGTTGAAGTCCTTTTATCAGGTTCTGGACAGTAATCATCCCACTGCCGACTTTGATCAGCAGTTCATCAAGCGAGTTGCAGTGCAGCTGTTTGAGAATGAGACGAATGTGCCCACTCTTAATTATTTTTTTCAGAGACGTGTCATGTTTTTTAATCTCTTTTTCACAAATCTCTCGACCTAGTTTTAAGGCCTTTTCTTTTTCTTCACGGCGCAGCCAGGACCGTATCCTGGTCCTCGCCCGGCTGGTCTTGACCAGATCCAGCCATCCCCGCCGCGGAACCTGGGTAGGAGAAGTGACAATCTCGACAATATCACCATTCTGCAGCTGGTATTTGAGCGGTACCTGGCGGCCATTGACCTTTGCCGACACACAACGATCGCCAACCTCAGTATGAATGGAATAGGCAAAATCAATCGGACAGCTGCCCAGAGGAAATTCTTTGACCTCTCCGGTCGGCGTCAGGGCATACACCTCGGCATCGTACAACTCGCCGATAAGGCTATCGAGAAACTCCCGCGGATCTTCAACTTCCTGCAAAGAGGTGACCAGTTTTTTGAGTTCTCGAAAAAGTTTGACATCGTTTTTATTGACCTTTTGCCCTTCTTTATAGGCCCAATGCGCTGCCACCCCTTCCTGCGCCACCCGGTCCATCTGGTCGGTACGAATCTGAATCTCGATAAAATGATCGCGCGGGCCAACCACCGTCGTGTGCATCGACTGGTAATTATTGGCCTTGGGGACGGAGATGAAGTCCTTGATCCGTCCTGGTACCGGCGACCAGTTGGCATGAATGGTGCCAAGCGCCTCATAGCACTCATTCACGGTATCGACAATGATCCGAAAGGCGACCATGTCGTACACCCTATCAAGTGGAATGTTCTGGGCAAGTAATTTTTTGTAGATGGAGTAGAGGTGCTTGGGGCGACCGATAATACGCAGAGGCGTAATATTACTCTCCGCCAGCTTTTCATGGAGGATGGTGAGAACTTCATCGACATAGCGCTGCCGTTCGTCCAAAGAGCTTTCCAGGGTGTGTGAAAGGTTATAGTGCTCTTCAGGGTATAAAAATTTAAAGGCATGGTCCTCGAGTTCACGCTTGAGCCAGTCAATCCCCAGCCGACTGGCCAGAGGCGCATAGACATCCATGGTCTCTTTGGCCATATCCAGCTGTTGCTCTCTATCGACCATGTCGAGCAGAAACATATCGAGCAGCCGGTCGACCAGCTTCACCAGCAACACGCGGATATCGGTAGCGATAGCCAGCAGCATTTTCCGCAGGTTGTCCGCCTGACTGACCAGTTTGCTGTTGTAGGTGACCTTGGTTATCTTGGTCGAACCTTCGACAATGCCCGCCACATCCTTGCCGAAGGAATCAGTGAGCTCCTTGATGCTCACCCCTTCTTTTAAAACTCCGTGGAGCAAACCGGCCAGGATGGTATCCAGATCCAGGTGCATGGAAGCCAGCATGGATGCGACTTCCAGCAAATGAATGATATACAGTTCCCCGGAAAAATGTCGTTGCCCCTTATGGACCCGGACAACAATCTCCCAGGCCTTATCTATCGGCGTCAGATCGACACCGTGCAGATAATTGGCCGCAAGAATTTTCAGCCCATTGGGGTTTACTGTCGATGGATTGGTCATGAACAACGAATTGGTTATTTGCTCAGTTGGGCCGAAACGGCAGTCTTCAGACGTCTGACCGTCTCTTCCGGAGTCAACTCTTCGATAACTCCATCGCGGCGATGCTTTATCTCCATCGTGCCGTTTTCGACAAAACTTTTGCCGACGGTCACACGATAGGGAATACCTAAGAGATCGGCGTCTTTAAATTTGAAGCCCGGTCGTTCGTCTCGGTCATCAAGTAGCACTTCCAGCCCAGCCGTCAGCAGGTCCTGATAAAGCTTTTCGGCAGCCGAGTTGATGATTTCGTCGCTGCCGCCAAGATTAACGATAATGACGGTATAAGGCGCCAGGGGCACGGGGAAGATGATACCCTTGTCGTCATGATTTTGTTCGATGGCAGCGGCGACAATCCGACTGACGCCGATGCCGTAGCAGCCCATGACAAAGTGCCTGGTCTGGCCGTTCTTATCCTGGAAAGTAGCGTTCATCGATTCGGAGTACCCGGTCCCCAGCTTAAAGACATGACCAACCTCGATACCTTCGGTCGTCTCCAGTTTGCCGCCGCATTCCGGACACGGGTCGTCAGTGGTGATCTGCCGCAGGTCGGCCACTGTCTCCACCTGAAAATCGCGCCCCAGGTTGACGTTTTTGAGGTGCATGTTTTTCTCATTGCCGCCAACGTAAAAATTGTCCATGGCGGCAACTTCCTGATCAGCGACGATACGCAGAGAAACCCCCACTGGTCCGAGATATCCGGTAGGTACTCCGGTGGCATCAAAGACCTCCTGCTCGTCGGCCAATTGAAGCTCAGTAGCGCCAAGCACATTTTTCAGCTTCACCTCTTCGACTTCACGATCGCCGCGAACCAGTACCGCAAGCGGCTTACCATCTGCCTTGAACACCAGCGTTTTTACCAGCTGGGTCGGTTCAATCCCCAAAAAAGCACAGACGCTCTCCACCTTGCGCGTGCCGGGAGTCTCAATTTTTACCATTGGCTCAAGAGCCGCGGTCTGCGGCCCAGGCACCAGCTTCACCACCGCTTTTTCCATATTGGCAGCGTATTCACAATTGTTGCAGACAACAATAGTATCTTCTCCGGTATCGGCCAGCACCATGAATTCATGGGAAAAACTGCCGCCGATTGCGCCGGAATCGGCCTGGACGGCGCGATAGGAAAGACCGCATCGGGTAAAGATCCGTTTGTAGGCGTCATACATCTTCTGGTAGGAAAGCCCGGCTGCCTCATCGCTTACATCAAAGGAATAGGCGTCTTTCATGATGAACTCACGCCCTCGCATCAGTCCAAAACGTGGGCGAATCTCGTCACGGAACTTGGTTTGGATCTGATACAGATTAATGGGCAGATTGCGGTACGAGTGCAGTTCTTTACGGGCGATGTCGGTGATGACTTCTTCATGGGTCGGCCCAAGGCAGCATTCCCGGTCATGCCGGTCGCGAAAGCGCAACAGCTCTGGACCATATTTTTCATAACGTCCGGTCTCAGCCCATAAATCGGCAGGCTGGACCATGGGCATGAGCAGTTCCTGGGCGCCAGCCCGGTTCATCTCTTCGCGGACGATATTTTCAACCTTGCGGATGGCGGCCAGGCCAATTGGCATATAGGTGTAAACGCCGGCGGTCAGCTTACGGATAAATCCTGCCCGCAGCATCAGGCGATGGCTGACGACTTCGGCTTCGGCGGGTGTTTCTTTCAAAGTAGGTAACAATGTCTGAGAATAGCGCATATTATTTTTTTCGTCCCTCTTCTTCCATTTTTTTCAACTCGGCCATAAAGACTTCGAGCAGTTTATCTTCATCGACCTGTCGCCAAATTTTCCCTTTTTTGAAAATTATACCAACCCCCTTGCCGCCGGCAACCCCGATATCTGCCTGCTTTGCTTCCCCGGGACCATTGACGACACAGCCCATCACCGCTATTTTTAGCGGCGTCTCCATGGTCTGAATAAAGCGTTCAACCTCTTCAGCGAGGCTGAACAGATCAATCTGCGTGCGACCGCAGGTAGGGCAGGAAATCAACTCCGGCCCCCGTTCCCTTATTTTCAGGGCGCGTAACAGTTCATAGCCGACCCTCACCTCTTCCACCGGATCGCGGGTAAGCGAGATACGGAAGGTATCGCCGATACCCTGGTTTAAGAGAATGCCAAGCGCGACACTTGACTTGACGGTCCCAGCTATCAACCCACCAGCCTCGGTAACCCCTAGATGCAACGGGTAATCGGTGATCGTTGCAAGTTGCTGATATGCATTGACCGTGGTTAATACATCCGCCGACTTGATCGATATTTTTATTTCGTTATAGCCGTTTTTTTCTACCAGCCGGACATTGCGCATGGCACTTTCGATTAAGGCTATAGTATTAGTAGCCGTTGGATACCCATGCTTGTGCAGCAGATCTTTTTCTATCGACCCACTATTTACTCCGACCCGGATCGGCACGCCATGCCGTTTTGCTGCCGCAACGACCAAGGCAATTTTGTCTTCCCCACCCAGATTACCGGGATTAATCCGGATGCCGTCGGCACCGTTTTCCATGGCGGCAATAGCCAGACGATAATCAAAATGGATATCGGCAATTAACGGGATGGTAATTCTATCTTGAAGAGCAGATAGAGCACCAGCCGCCTCCTGGTCCAGGACCGCCACCCGTACAATGTCACACCCGGCGGCCTGCAGACGACCAATCTGCGCAACCGTTGCCGGCACATCCCTGGTGTCGGTGTTGGTCATCGACTGCACACTGATACTGCTGTCACCCCCCACAGCAACCTTGCCGACCCTGATCTGTCGTGTTTTTCTTCTACTGATCATGTATTATTACGAGGTGAGTATGGCGTTATCGTGTTTTTTCTGGGCCAGATTAAGCTCCGCATCGGAGCTGCGAATATACAGCGGTACCGCTTCTGCCACATCCAGCGTCTCGCCGGCAACAAGTTTTTCTCCGGCAAGCATTCCAAGCGATGCGGCGGAAAGTTCATGGAGCATGGCCGGCGCAAAGAGCACCAGATCCCCGAGCATTTCTTTAATGAGATCGATGTACAAGACCGCGCCGTCACCAATCATCAGCACCGGTTCGGTTATGATACCACCGAGTTTATCAGGGGTAACCGCAGTGATATCGCTGATACGCTTCGCCAACCCATCACTTTTGCAGCGATACAAGGCGGTATACACCTCTTTTTTCCGCGCATCGACAACCGCACAGATAAGCCGAGAAGTAGAACATTTTGCCGCCAGCGAATCAAGGCTTGATATGCCGACCAGAGCTTTGCCGGCGGCTGCCGCCAGACCCTTGGCAGTAGCCATGCCAATCCTCAGACCGGTGAAGCTGCCCGGTCCCAGACTCACCCCGATGCCATCAATCTGCGGCCAGGAAAGCCCGGCCTCCTGCAACAGATAATCCACCGCCTTTATGAGGCGCCGGGAGTGGGTGACATTACCGGTGAGGGAAAGAGATGCCAATACTCTGCCGTCTTTTCTGGTCCCGGAAGTTACAGCAACCGCACTGCACGGCGTCGCCGTATCCATCGACAGTATCAGCGGATGGTGGTGAGCCATCAATGAAAGAGCCTGACGATATCGTTGTAAAAGACAAAGATCATCAACGAAGCGAGAAGGCCGATACCGACCTGCTGAGCGACAATTTGCGCCCGTTCGTTCATCGGTTTTCGCCTGAGGCCTTCAATCGTCAAAAAGACTAAATGACCGCCATCAAGAACCGGAATGGGTAGAAGGTTGAGAATGCCCAGATTGACACTGAGCAGACTCATAAAATAAATGAGATTCATCCACCCGGCCCTCATTTGTTCTCCGGCGATCTGAGCGATAAGGATAGGACCTCCTATCTCCGAGGCCGGGACGACCTGCTGAATGATTTTCACAAAGCCCATAACGGTCAGGGTGATATACATCCATGTCTGCTGACAAGCACTGGCGAATGCCCCTAAAATACTACTTTTTTCATAGGTAAGCTCATCAGACTTCATTATCCCGATCATATAACGCTGTTCGACTTCTTCGCCGAAAATATTTTTAACACTATCAATCGCCGGCACCAGTTCAAGCGGCACCTTTTCGTTTCCCCGAGCAACAACCACCCGGATGGCTTTACCCTGACTGTTTTTCACCGCTTCCAGCACATCCATCCAACCCTGCATTTCTTTACTGTCGATGGAGACTATCACATCGTCTTTTAGCACCCCGGCCATTGCTGCCGGAGAATTATCATTTACTTTGCCGATGCGGGTCGTATCAACAGATGTCGGAATACCGACAAAAGTGAAGACCAGAAAAAAGAGGACGATGGCAAAGATAAGGTTAAACAACGGTCCGGCCAGCACCACCATAAATCGCTGCCAAACCGGTTTATGGACAAAGGACCGATCTTTATCTTCAGGGGCTATATCCTGTTCGTCCGGGTTTTCGCCGAACATCTTGACAAAGCCGCCGAGCGGAAAGGCGGACAGAACATATTCGGTTTCCCCGATCACCTTGCCGGCAATTTTTGGCCCAAAACCGAGAGAAAATTTCAGCACCCGTACACCAAATAATTTGGCAAAGAGAAAATGACCCAGCTCATGAACAAAGATGAGCAGGCCAAGAACCAGAATAAATGAAAAAAGAGTAGTCATAGGACAAAAAAAGTAGAGATTAAATATCAGTGGATTCTTTCGATAACTTTATTGGCTTCCCGTCTAGCAGCACCATCCGCCGCCAGAATGTCGTCAAGAATATGCTCACTGCCCTGATGTACAATATCCATTGTTCGGGCAACTGTCTCCGCTATTTGTGGAAAAGTTATCTTCAGATCAAGAAATGCGGCAACGGCCACTTCATTGGCACTGTTTAAAACCGCCGGCAACACCCCGCCGCTGTCAAGGGCAGAAAATGCCAGTTCCAAGGCGGGAAAACTGGCGTAATCGGGTTCGAGGAATTCCAGCTGACCACACTGGGCAAGATTGAGTGGCTTAAGCTGCAGCGGCAACCTCTCGGGATAAGAGAGGGCATAGGAGATGGGAATGCGCATATCAGGAATACCAAGCTGCGCCAAAACCGAGCCATCTTGGTATTCCACCAGGGAATGGACAATCGACTGCGGATGGACCACCACCTCGATTTCCTCACGGGCCACTGCAAAAAGCCAACTCGCCTCGATCACCTCCAGCCCCTTGTTCATCAGGGTTGCCGAATCGATAGAAATTTTTTGGCCCATTCTCCAGTTGGGATGCTCCAGGGCCTGCTCTCTTGAGACATGCTGCAGCTGCGCACGATTCATTCCGCGAAAAGGTCCGCCGGAGGCGGTGAGAATAATTTTTCGCAGATCCCTTCGTCGGCCCGCTTCCAGTGCCTGAAAGATAGCCGAGTGTTCGGAATCGACGGGTAACAGTTTGACGCCTTTTTGGGCAACTGCGTGCATTACTATTGCCCCGGCCATAACCAGAGTTTCTTTATTGGCAAGACCGATATCCTTACCTGCTTCGATTGCGGCAAGAGTCGGCAGCAATCCGGCCGCGCCGACAATGGCCGACAGCGTCAGATCAGCCGAGGCAAAGGCCGCAACCAACACATTGCCTTCGGTGCCATGGACAATTCGATGGTGAAAAGCCCTGGGTAAAAGCTGCTGCAGGCCGAAAGCCCGCTGTTCATCAGCAACGGAGATCAATTCGGGGCAAAACTCCTTTACTTGCTCAGCAAGCCGCCTCACGTTCGTTGCGGCAGCCATGGCCACCACCTTATAACGTTCGGGAAACTGCCGGACGACATCCAGCACATTCATACCGATCGAGCCGGTCGCTCCCAATAACGAAATATTTCGCATCAGGGCACCGGGAGAACAAGAAGGTAGTAGAGTATCGGACAGACAAACAGCAAGGAGTCGACCCGATCCAGCACCCCGCCATGCCCGGCCAGAAAGCTGCCGGAATCCTTGGTAGACGTTCCCCTTTTTATAATTGATTCGGTGAGATCACCGAAAATTCCCGCTCCAGCGAGAAATATCGACGCGCCGACGAGAAAAAACCAGTTGACCGTCGGCAGCAGCAGGGCAGCAAATAAAACTGCACCAAAAAGACCGCACAAAATACCCCCGACAGCTCCTTCGACTGTTTTATTAGGGCTTATATGCGGGCAGAGTTTTCTCTTACCAAATGACCTGCCGACAAAATAGGCCCCGGTATCGGAGCAGGCAGTTATAGCCGAAGCTATTATCAGCCAGCTCCCGCCTTCGGGGAGAAAGCGCAGTAGGACAAGATGAGCGCCAAGTGCACCCACGTAGAGTACGCCAAAGCCAAGGCGACAAAAGAGATTGTAACTGTCGACAATATGCTGGTATCGAAAAATGAAATAACCGCTCAACGCGAAAAAAGAGCAGAGCAGCGCACCTAAAAGTGCAACCGCATTTGGATGAAGGCAGGCAATAATAACCGGTGCGGTTAGAATAAAATGGACTAGCCAGCGATCCGGCAACGAGATCTGCCGGCTATCAGCCATCTTAACATATTCGCCTGCGGCAATCAGGACGATCAGAATGATCACCAGACAAAACAGCTGGGTCGACCCTTTCAGCAATAGCAGAAGCCAGAAACCAGCAATGCACAAGCCGGGGACAATACGGTTCATAGTCTATACCGAATGCAGCTGTTCCCCGGTGCGGCCGAACCGTCTCTCCCGAGACTGGTACTCGGCGAGTGCCTGGAGGAACGCCTTTTTTCGAAAATCCGGCCACATAATTTCCGTGAAATATATCTCAGCATAGGATAGCTGCCAGAGCAAAAAATTAGACAGTCTGGCCTCCCCTCCGGTTCGGATCAAAAGATCCGGATCCGGCAGAAGACTGGTATCAAGATTTTTAGTAATCGACTGATCGGAGATCTGGTCGGGGCTTAGAACCCCCTGCGCGCACAAGGTGCCGATTTTTCTTACCGCCCGGATTATTTCATCACGACTGCCGTAGCTCAGGGCAAGGTTCAAGGTGAGCTTGGTGTTGTCGGCAGTCTCTCTGATTGCTCGTTCCAATACCTCCCGCACCACGTCCGGTATACGCTGCCGGTCACCTATTGACATGAGGCGAACGTTGTTTTTCTGCATCCGGGGCAGTTCAGTTTCCAGATATTTTTTGAGAATACTCATTAATCCGTTCACTTCCTGATCAGGACGACTCCAGTTTTCCGACGAAAAGGCATACAGGGTGAGATACTCGATGCCTATTTCCCGGCAGCTTTCCACAACCTCCCGGACCGATTCTGCACCGGCACTGTGACCAAACAACCGGGGTTGTTTTTTTCTCTGCGCCCATCGGCCATTGCCATCCATAATAATGGCGACATGACGCGGAAGACGATCTCTATCAAGACTATCTCTACTTGGGTGATGGGTGGACATAGGACCTGGACTGTTTGACAAAATTGACGGTAAAAAGAAGCGGGGATCAGACCTCCATCACTTCTTTTTCTTTGTGCGCGGTTACGTCATCGATTTCTTTAATGTACAAGTCTGTTTCGCTCTGGACTTCGTCCTGGAATTTGAACAATTCGTCCTCGGAGATTTCCTTGTCTTTCTTTTGCTTCTTGAAGGTCTCGATGGCGTCCCGACGCACATTGCGAATGGCCACCCGAAATTCCTCAGCAAATTTGCGGACCAATTTTACCAGCTCTTTACGGCGTTCCTCGGTCAACTGCGGGATATTGAGGCGGATGACCTTCCCATCGCCAATAGGATTAAGACCTATCCCCGATTTCTGAATGGCTTTTTCAATCGCCGGCAGCATCTGTGGGTCCCACGGTTGAATAACAATCAGTCTACTCTCAGGAATCGTGATCGTTCCCACCTGATTAAGCGGCATAGAACTGCCATAGGCATCAACCATTATACCATCGAGAATGGATAAAGACGCTCTCCCGGTACGGATTTTAGCCAACTCATTTTTAAATGCATCGACACTTTTTTCCATCTTGTCGGACGATTCCAGGATCACTTCATTCATGATTTCACCTCTGCTTGAGACCTTTTGTTCGATCAGTTCTTCGAACAGTTGTTCGATCAGGATCTATGATGTTATCAGCGTACCGACATTTTCACCCATAGCGGCACGTTTTATATTCCCGGCTACCGACATATCTAAAACCATAATCGGCAGCTTGTCTTCTTTGGCCAAAGAAATACCGGCCGCATCCATAACGCGTAGTCCTTTTTGCAGGACATCATCATAGGTAAGCCGATCAAATTTAACGGCCTCAGGATGCAATACCGGGTCTTTATCGTAAACCCCATCAACCTTGGTTGCCTTGATAACGAGATCGGCATCGATTTCCAGAGCTCGTAATACCCCTGCTGAATCAGTAGTAAAATAGGGATTGCCAGTACCGGCGGCAAAAATAACGACTCGGCCCTTTTCCAGATGCCTGGTTGCTCTGCGTCGTATATACGGTTCGGAAACGGATTGCATGGGGATAGCCGACATAACCCGCGTAATAACACCTGCTCTCTCCAGGGCGTCCTGCATGGCCAGACTGTTCATAACCGTGGCCAGCATTCCCATGTTGTCAGCGGTCGTCCGATCCATGCCTTTGCTCGCCCCGGCGACTCCCCGAAAAATATTCCCGGCACCTATCACCAGGCCAAGTTCAACACCCGTCTCCACTAATTCTTTTACTTCAGCCGCAACAAACGCAAGGACACTGGTGTTGATGCCATAAGCATCGTTGCCCATAAGCGCCTCACCGCTCAACTTCAGCAGTATTCTACGGTAGTGTAATATTGTGGTCATAGTATTTTCCTGGAAAGAAATTTATCAAGATGAAGACTGGTTTCTCTGACGGGCAATCAGCGAAAGTAGTGCCGGCCGGAGGAAATACTATTGTGCGACTATTCTACACCTACCTGAAAGCGGGCAAATTTTTTAATCGATATATTTTCACCTATCCGTCCTACCAGTTCGTTAAGAATATCCTGAATGGACAGATCCTGGTTTTTAACAAACTTCTGCTCAAGAAGAACGATGTCGGCAAGAAATTTTTCCACCTTGCCGGAGACCATTTTTTCGACAATAGCTTCTGGTTTTCCAGATTCCAGTGCCTGCTGCACATAGATTTCTTTTTCCCGGGCAATCACCGCCTCAGGAACCTGATCCCTGCTGACCGAAATTGGATTCGTCGCGGCAATATGCATAGCCAGATCACGGGCAAACTCCCGAAAATCATCATTTTTTGCAACAAAATCAGTCTCACAACCGAGCTCCACCATTACCCCGAGCTTGCCGCCGGCATGGATATACGTTTCGATAACACCTTCGCTCGTTGCCCGGCCGGCTCTTTTAGCAGCTACCATTAATCCTTTCTGACGCAACAAATCGAGCGCTTTTTCCATATCGCCATCAGTTTTTTCAAGGGCTTTCTTGCAGTCCATCATGCCCGCTTGTGTCTTATCGCGTAGATCTTTTACCATCTTACTAGTGATCGCCATGGTAAATCTCCTTTTGGTATTTCTTAAAAGAATTATATTTTTTTCATTGCCACCCAGAGGCTGGTATTGAAAATTATTTTAAACATGTACATACGCAAAAGGGGGCGGTCACAAGACAGCCCCTTCTTCACTCTTGCTTTATTACTGGAGGCCAGCTTGAACGAACCTTGCGCACCTGCTAAACGCTTAAAAATCGAGATTATACGGTTACCGCCTACGTTCCGTGAACTCTAACAACCCCGGACGAAATCACGCTTTTTCTTCGACTCCGTCACCGTCGGATTCGGCTGAGGGATCAGCAGCGCTTTCGTTATCGATTTCACCCATTGAAGCAGCTATGGCTTCCTCCGAGGCATCTTCTCCGTCACGAAGCGCCTGTCCGGTCAATATCGCTTCAGCGACATGGAGACTGATAAGGCGGATAGATCTTATGGCGTCGTCATTGCCGGGAATGACAAAATCAAGATTATCCGGATCACAGTTGGTGTCGGCCATTGCTACGACCGGAATACCAAGTTTATTTGCCTCGTTGACGGCAATCGTTTCTTTGCGGGGATCGACCACAAACATCACCGATGGCAAAGAACGCATATTCTTGATACCTCCGACGTTTCTTTCGAGCTTAATTCGTTCTTTTTCCATCAAAAGAATCTCTTTTTTAGGAAATCGATTGATAGAGCCGTCGGCCTGCATCGATTCAATCGACTTCAGCCGGTCAATACTGTTCTTGATGGTCTGAAAGTTAGTCAACATCCCGCCTAGCCAGCGATGGTCGACATAGAACATCCCTGCCCGTTTGGCTTCATCGCTGATAATCGCCTGAGCCTGGCGCTTGGTTCCGACAAAGAGGACCGAACCGCCTTTTTTCACTTGCTCGGTAATAAAATCACATGCCTTATCAAAGAGACGTTTGGTAACATCCAGGTTGATTATATATATCCCATTGCGCGGCCCATAGATGTAGGGTTTCATTTTGGGATTCCAGCGCCTGGTTTGATGCCCGAAATGGACACCGGCCTTCAACATGTCTTTTACTGTTGCACTTGCCATAATTTTCTCCGTTTCTGGTTTTTCCTCCACCTTCTGTAATCGTGAACAGCATCTGCCTGTTCTCCGACACCAGTTGTGAGCGAAGATGTGTGTTGTAGACAGGGATTACTGCACCCGCCTGATCAGCAATAAATTGTACTCGTTTACAGCTTAAAAAATAAAAAGGACAACGTTACTGTTTACCACGACATGAAATATTTCGCAACTCCTGGTTGAAAATTTGCAAGATGATTTCACTTGTGAATGAGAGATGATTTTCCGGTAAGGATAAACTTGAGCCATTGCAGACCAAATTTAAGCAATTCCCCATCATCTCTGGCTATTCGCTTTTTAAAATCCTTGTCGAGCCTAAATTGCTGCAGGAGTTTATGGCTTGCGGCATAGCGCCGAAAACCATCGATATTGTAGCAGACCATAAAGGCCAGCTGCTGTTTCTCCCCAGCCGCGCCTTCGCCACGCCAGGGATTGAGGCGAAAGACGGTATCAATTTCCGCCCATAATTCATTCATCACATTGTACTCGACCAGCCGTTGGTTACGGACCCAGCTGCTAACGGTCCACTCACAATTTTCCTGATGACCGAGACAGTAGGGATGGTCGGTCAAAAAATAATATTCATCAGTTGCGCGGCCATTGTTGGATCGGTCGAGTGCCCTTTCCAGAGGATAGGTTCGACACGCTGAAGGGCGATCATTATAAACTGTGCAGCCGGAACTCTTTAAAAAAGGGCATGCATTGTGCTCATCATCAGTAAGCTTAAGCTTTACAGAAGGGAAAAATGGGTTGTCACCTTTTGCAACAAAGGTATAGTTGCGCAGAAAGTGTTCCGAATCGATATCGAGAACACGTTTTAAGCAAATAATGTCATAGGGATAAAGGATCAAATCGACATTTCGACAACAAACGGTAAAACATGAAACTCCTGGATGACATGAAAATTGAAACGTTGTATCGCCAAGCGGAATCATCCCTTCGGGAAATTTTTTTTCAATTTTGTCCAAGTATCACCTCCAGTTACGTGAGCCTGGGCCAATCAACAAAAAAAAAGCCGGCTGGAACATATGCTCCAGCCAGCTTTAACTTGTAAAAAGTCTGCACTTCAGCTTTTTTCCTTCGGTGCCTCGATAATTTCTTCGTAGCCGACTAGTTCAATGATCGCCATCCCGGCACAGTCGCCCTTTCTGACGCCGGTTTTCAGGATGCGTGTGTAGCCCCCCTTCCGATCGGAGAATTTGTCCTTGATGTCGGTAAAAAGTTTCTCGACGACATCTTTGCTTCTGATGAAGGATAAGGCCTGCCTCCTTGCATGCAAATCGTTCTTTTTGGCCAGGGTGATCATCTTCTCAGCAATAGGACGCAGTTCTTTGGCCTTTTCAGCAGTGGTGACAATTCGTTCATGCTCAAAAAGAGAAGTGGCCATATTTCTGAACATTGCCATCCGATGCGATGTGGTCCGTCCTAATCTTCTGCCTGATATTTTATGTCTCATTTCTCTATCCTTAGCTACAGCTTGAAACCTGATATGGTACCAGATATGGTAACTTTTGTTTGGGGTAGTTTTTACTGCCCTTCTTCTTTTTCTGCCCGCTGGTGCGGGGGAACCCAGTTCTCAAAATTCATCCCCAGGGTAAGATCCATTTCGGCAAGAAGCGCTTTTATTTCATTCAACGACTTACGACCAAAATTTTTCGTTTTCAACATCTCTTGATCAGTTTTCTGCGCAAGATCACCAATATAATTAATATCGGCATTCTTTAAACAATTCGCAGAACGAACAGAAAGCTCAAGATCTTCCACCGGTTTGTCGAGATAAGGATTCAAGGGCTCACTGTCTTTTCCACTATCTTCCACCACCTCGGGCTCAGCATCTTCTTCATCAAAATTGATAAAGATGGTCAACTGTTCCTTGAGAATCTTGGCGGCAAAAGCCAGGGCATTTTCCGGCCGCAGACTGCCGTCGGTTTCAATCTCGATTATTAATTTATCATAATCCGTCTGCTGTCCCACTCGAGCCTGAGAGGTGCTGTATTGTATTTTCTTGACTGGAGTAAATATCGCGTCAATAGGAATCTGTCCTATGGACAGGTTTTCTTTATCCATCTTCTCGGCCGGTTGATAGCCTTTGCCCCATTCAACGGTCATTTCCGCATGGAATGTCGTGGGCCCGGTCAAGGTACAGATAACCTGCTCTTTGTTCATCACTTCCACAAAGCCAGATTCGCTGATGTCCCCAGCAGTTACAACGCCGGGGCCATTTTTTTCAACAGTAATTTTTTGTGAATCAGCGGAATGGAGCTTGATTCGTACCTGTTTGAGGTTCAGGATGATCTCACTGACGTCTTCCATGATGTCTTTCATGGAGGTAAACTCGTGCAGCGCTCCTTCAATTTTCACCGAGGTGATTGCTGCCCCTTGAATGGAGGATAAAAGTATCCGCCGCAATGAGTTTCCTATAGTGGTGGCGAATCCCCTCTCGAGAGGCTGACAAATGAATTTACCGTAAATTTCGGTATATTTTTCGCGGTCAACCTCTAATTTCTCAGGTTTTATCAGCTCGTGCCAATTTCTGTGAAACGGTATTTTTTCGTCGGCAGCTTGAGTCATAGTGTCCTTCTCTGCGTTTCTACTAACGTAGTAGTGTATGCCTTATGAGTACCTCATCAATTGTTTCATCCTAACAACAATCATGGAGCACTGAAGCCCCTTAACAGGAGCGCGGAAAAGAGTCATCGCCAATGCGTCTGACTCATTTCTTAGTATCTAAATAATTTTCCCTCTGCATGACCGGTATCCACCAAAAGATGCTCGCCATACATCCGGTTCCGTTACTTGGAGTAAAGCTCGACAATCAGTCGTTCCTGAATCGGCAATGTCAATTCTTCACGATTCGGCAATGCCTTAACGGTGGCCTTGTAATTGTCTTTATCAAGCTCAAGCCAGGTGGGTATTCCACGCCGTATGACAGCTTCCAAATTTTCATTGATAGTGCCATTGGCACGGCTTTTTTCCTTGACCGTTATAACATCACCGGGCGATACCAGAAAAGACGGAATATTGACCTTTTGTTCATTGATACGGATATGATTGTGCCGGACAAATTGTCGTGCCTGCTTTCGAGAAGAGGCAAAGCCGGCGCGAAAAATTGTATTATCCAAACGCCTCTCGATCATTACCAGCAGGTTTTCACCGGTAACGCCTTTCTGCGCATCAGCCTTCTTAAAAGACAGACGGAACTGCCCTTCAAGCATCCCGTACATGCTTTTCACTTTCTGTTTTTCCCGCAACTGGATGGCATAGTCGGATAATTTTTTAAACCTGGCCTGTCCATGTTGCCCTGGTCCAAAAGCTCTTCTTTCAAAAGAACATTTATCAGAGTAACAACGATCACCCTTGAGGTACAATTTTAAATTTTCTCTTCTGCATCGACGGCATGCAGCACCAATATTTCTAGCCAACTTAGGCCTCCATTATCTTTAGTACCTGAGGATTCCGAGTATCATTTTAGCAAATCCACCAAGGTTCTTATCCTGCTTAATACCGCAGGGTGAGATTCTCTTACTCTATTGTGTGTGTATGTGTGTATAATTTCTGTGCCGTTATACACGACGACGTTTTGGAGGTTTACATCCATTGTGCGGAATTGGAGTGACATCGTAAATACGACTGACTTCAAATCCGGTAGTAATGAGAGCACGCAAAGCTGCTTCTCTCCCCGGGCCTGGACCTTTCACTTTTACTTCAACCTTGCGCATTCCTACATCAGCGGCTTTTTTAGCAGCATCTGTCAGAGCGTTCTGCGCCGCAAAGGGCGTACTCTTCCGCGAACCTTTAAATCCAAGGACGCCGGCACTGCACCAGGAAACAACGTTACCCTGTTTATCGGAAATGGTAACGATGGTATTATTGAAAGTAGAATAAATAAAAACAATACCCTCGGGTATGTTCTTTTTTATCTTTCTTTTTTTAGCGACAGCCATAACTTACACCTGTATTGAGTTCAATTATTTGCGCCGACCTGCGTTGCGGCGAGGTCCTTTACGGGTACGAGCATTGGTCTTGGTTTTTTGTCCGCGGACAGGCAAACCCATGCGATGACGGCGGCCTCGATAACATCCAAGATCAGTCAATCTCTTAATATCCATGGACACTTCACGCCGACGATCCCCTTCAACGATGTACTCATCCTCGAGTACCTTCCGAATCCGGTTTACATCGTCACCGTCCAGGTCGTCGCTATTCATGGTGAACGGCAGATCGACTTTTTCAAGAATCTTGCGAGCGGAAGTTAACCCAATACCGTGTATGTAAGTTAACGCTCGATCCATATGCTTATTTTTGGGAAGGTCAATTCCAGCTATACGTGCCAAGGTACATCTCCTTAAAAGAAGTAGGTAATTAAAAGCGGCAACACTTGTTTATCCCTGCCTCTGTTTATGTTTTTTTATCTTACAGGAAACGCGAACAATACCGTGTCGCTTGAAGATCTTACAATCACTACACATTTTTTTTACAGACGCGCGTACTTTCATGATAAACAAACTCTCTATTTATTCTTTTTGGCATTTTTTGCCCGAAACGTAACCCTGCCCCGACTGAGATCGTAGGGAGAAAGTTCAATAGTCACCCGGTCTCCGGGCAAAATTTTGATAAAATGCATACGCATTTTTCCAGAGATATGAGCAAGCACCTTATGACCATTATCCAATTCAACGCGGAACATTGCGTTGGGCAACGGTTCAATGATAGTACCTTCTACCTCAATTGCTTCTTCTTTTGACATGTAGTATCCTGAAAATTCGAAGTTCAGTTAAAAACGGAGCAGTATAATATAACTTCTTGAAAAAGAGAAGCAATATCTTTCTGAACCGCTACGATTTCAAGGAACTCAGAACGAGTGGCCCATTTTCAGTAACGGCTATCGAGTGCTCAAAGTGGGCAGAGGGCTTTTTGTCAGCAGTTATAACTGTCCACCCATCCTGCAGTACTTTCACCTTATATGTTCCCATGTTGACCATCGGTTCAATAGCCAGGACCATACCCGGAAGTAATCGAGCGGTCCGCTCTCCCTGATGAAAATTGGGAATTTCCGGTGCTTCATGCAACTCGCTGCCGATCCCGTGGCCGACAAACTGGCGGACGACCGAAAATCCGCTTGCTTCGACGTACTGCTGTATCGCCTTGGAGATATCTTCTATCCTGTTACCGACAACGACCTGCTCAATCCCTTTTTGCAGACTCTTTTGGGTTACATGTAACAGACTTTGCACCGGCTCAGCAACTCTATCCACGGGGAGCGTAACCGCGGCATCACCATAAAAGCCTTTATAAAGGACCCCAAAATCAATAGAAACGATGTCACCTTTATGCAGCTTTCTTTTTTTGGACGGGATCCCATGAACAACTTCTTCATTGACGGAAACGCACAGACTGCCGGGAAAACCTCGATATCCCTTAAAAGCGGGCTGCGCTTTTCTGGCCAAACACAACTCCTCCGCAAGGCGGTCAAGTTCCCAGGTGCTTATCCCGGGAGTGAGCACATCTTCGAGCATCTTCAGGGTTTCGGCGACAATCTGGTTGGCCTCCTGCATGAGTAGAATCTCGTCTTGATTCTTAAGGACGATATTTCTGCTCCGATTTTTTCCATCGGCCACCATCAGTTGAGCTACCGCCGTCCCTTAATCCGTCCCTGTTTCATAAAACCTTCATAATTACGCATATGTAAGTGGGATTCGATCTGAGAAATCGTATCAATACCAACCCCCACCACAATCAACAGGGCGGTTCCACCAAAAAAGAAGGGTATATTAAATTGGGATATCAGGATTGTCGGTAACACACACACCGTGCTGAGATAAATCGCTCCTACCACGGTAAGACGCGTCAGCACTTTATCAATAAACTCTGCAGTTTTTTTGCCGGGCCGGATACCCGGAATAAAGCCGCCATTTTTTTTAAGATTTTCCGCTACATCATCGGGTTTAAAAGTTACTGCAGTATAGAAAAAGCAGAAAAAAACAATCATCCCGATATAAAAAATATAATAGTAGACAGTTCCCGGATGCATCGCCGCTGAGGCTCGCTGAACCCAATCAATCTTGATGAAACTGCCGATTGTTGCCGGAAACATCATAATGGATGAGGCGAAGATAGGCGGAATAACTCCGGATATATTAATTTTCAAGGGAAGATGCGAGCTCTGTCCGCCATATACCTTTCTACCGACCACCCTTTTCGCATATTGAATTGGAATTCGTCGCTGCGACGTTTCAAAGAACACGATAACAGCCACTACAACCAACATGAACAGGACAAGAAAAGGGACAAAGAAAAGAGAAATCTCACCGGCTTTGACCAATTGTATCGAGTTCACTATAGCTGCCGGACCACGGGCGACAATACCGGCGAAGATGATAAGTGATATGCCATTACCGATTCCCCTTTCGGTCATCTGCTCGCCGAGCCACATAATAAATGCAGTCCCGGAGGTAAGAGTGAGCATGGTCATCAGTTTAAACTCTATTCCCGGTACAAGAACAATCGCCTGCCCTCCCGGTCCGCTCATTCCTTCGAGGCCAACGGCGATAAACGTTCCCTGAATAATACTGAGAAAAACGGTCCCGTAACGAGTGTATTGGGTGATTTTTCTGGTCCCTGACTGGCCTTCTTTCTTTAAAGCCTCAAGTTGCGGGATGACCACGGTTAACAGCTGGATGATAATAGAGGCGCTGATATAGGGCATTATACCCAGGGCGAAAATAGAGAAATTCTCTAAAGCACCACCGGAAAACATGTTGAACATGCCGAACAGGGTACCGGCATTCTGGGCGAAAAATGCCGATAATGCTTCACCGTTTATACCAGGCGTAGGGATTTGCACCCCCATCCGGTAGACGGCCAACATGATCAGCGTAAACAACACACGCCTTCGTAACTCGGGTATATTTGCAGCACTCTGCAATCCACTCATTATCAGTACCTATTGCGATCCTATTTTACGATGCTACTCTCTACATTATCAACTCAGGAAAAGAAAACGTTCAATCCTCTTTCTCTTCCCCTGAAATTACCTTACCGCCCGCAGCTTCAATGAGATTTTGCGCAGCTTTGCTGACTTTATCGACCTGAATTTTCAGAGCCTTGGTCACTTCACCGTTAGCCAGGACTTTAACATACATGCCTTTTTTCACAATTCCTGCGGCAACGAGAGTGTCAACGTTAATTACCTCGTTACTTTCCAAGCTATTGAGCTGGCTCAGCGAAACCAAGGCAAACTGTTTTTTAAAAGTGTTGGTAAATCCACGTTTCGGCAAACGCCGCTGCAATGGCATCTGCCCACCTTCAAATCCAGGTTTAACACCGGAACCGGAGCGGGATTTAAATCCTTTATGGCCTCGCCCTGCCGTCTTACCATGCCCGCTACCGGGGCCTCGGCCTAACCGTTTTTTCTGTTTTCTGGCGCCGGCATTGGGAGAAAGATTTGCTAAGGATAACATGTTATACCTCTTCCATACGTACAAGATGCGATACCTTGCGCAGCATACCGCGCATTTCGGGAGTATCTTTTCTTGTTACAGTCTTATTCATTTTAGTGAGCCCCAGCCCAATTAAGGTCGCATTAATTTTCTTGGTACTGCCAATACCACTCTTTACCAGAGTAAAAGTAATTGTCTCGGCCATGTAACTACCTTCTTTTATCAAATATTTGCCAACAGTGCCGTCCGACAATACGTCCGACTCCGGTTCTGTTGTAATTATGTAGTGATTTCTTCTAAGGTTTTTCCGCGTAAATCAGCAATACTCTGCGCCGACCGCAGCGCACCTAAACCATCCAGGGTAGCTTTTACCATATTATGCGGATTATGCGAGCCTAGACACTTGGTGAGAATATTAGAAACACCAGCAGCCTCGAGAACCGCCCGCACAGGGCCACCGGCAATAAGGCCGGTACCGTCTGAAGCCGGCTTCAGCAACACTTTTCCGGCACCGAATTTGCCTACGACCTGATGGGGGATAGAATCTTCCGTCAAAGAGACCGCAAACATACTCTTGCGAGCTTTCTCAATGCCTTTGCGAATCGCATCCGGAACCTGGTTTGCTTTACCAAGGCCGTAGCCGACTTTGCCTTTCCCGTCACCAACTACGATGATAGCACTGAAACTAAACCTGCGGCCACCTTTAACAACTTTGGCGACGCGGTTGATAAATACTATTTTTTCGATCAGTTCCTCAGTAGGAGCACTTTTGGAACGTTTGAAATCAGACAAGGGACACCCCCGTTATAATAGAAATCATTAAAATTCCAGACCACCTTCCCGAGCACCCTCAGAAAGCGATTTTACCCGGCCATGATAAAGAGACCCACCGCGATCGAAGATGACTTTATTGATCCCGGCAGCTTTAGCGCGAGACGCCAGGATAACACCGATCTTTTTCGCTGCAGCAACTTTTCCTTTCTCATCACCCGCCGCATATTCTTTATCGATCGTGGACATGGAGACCAGCGTATGTCCGGCAGCATCATCGATGATTTGCGCATACATATGTTTATTACTCTTATAGACTCTCAGCCTCGGCCGTTCGCTTGTACCAGAAATTTTCTTCCTGATCCGGCGCACACGTTTGGCTCTCGCTGTTGTCTTGGGATTTGTTTTAGCCATTGCAATTTACCATTCAGTTTAATATTGGGCTGTTCGACCGCACGTATTACTTGGCACCGGCTTTGCCAACCTTTCTGACGATATGTTCACCTTCGTAACGAATTCCCTTGCCCTTATAAGGCTCGGGTTTTCTCACCTGGCGTATTCTTGAGGCAACCAGTCCAAGCAGTTCCTTATCAATGCATTCGACAGTGATCTTGGTATTACCTTCAACCGTGGCGCTAACATCTTTGGGCAACTGAAAATCAACCGGATTGGAGTATCCGACATTCAACGTCAAGGTAGAACCATTGACATTGGCCTTATAGCCGACACCTTCAATAAGCAGCGTTTTCTTGAAGCCGTCGACAACCCCGATCACCATATTGTTGATCAGGCTTCGCGTAAGACCACGAAAAGCGTTGACCTTGGTGTTTTCCACCCGGTTATTGACTTGAATGACATTATCCTGGATCTGGACCTCAATATCCTGGTTAATTTCACGTTTTAAAGTACCTTTTGCTCCGGTGACCGACAGCTGTTGACCCTGCAGATCAATTTTCACCCCTGCGGGTACCGGAATTGGTTGTTTACCAATACGAGACATAATTTCCTCCGTTAGCCGCGGGTCTACCAGACCTCACAAATGATCTCTCCACCCGCATTGAGTGCCCTGGCTGTCTTATCAGTCACAACACCTTTGGAAGTGGATATAATGGCAATGCCCAGACCGTTCAACACCTTCGGAATTGCATCGACCTTGGCATATTGGCGTAGGCCAGGTTTGCTCACTCTTTTAATACCGGTAATAACCGATTGTCTGTCCGGCCCATATTTTAGATCGATTTTCAAGGTATCTTGTTTATCGCCGGGGACAACTTTATAATTGCCGATGAAGCCTTCGGACTTGAGAACTTTCGCAACATCAACTTTAACAGTGGAGGTTGGCATCTCAACAGAATCAAACTTCGCCATTACTGCATTTCGTATCCTGGTCAGCATATCTGCCAGGGGATCGCTCATTGACATAGCGAACACTCCTTATTTCAAAATTGTAAACGGGTCATCCTGCGATAGAAATTCTACCAACTGGATTTGGTGACACCGGTTATTTCCCCGCCGAGAGCCAGTTTACGAAAGCAAATTCGACACACACCAAATTTTCTAATGAATGCTCTTGGACGACCACAAAGTGGACATCTGTTATACTTTCGCACACCGAATTTAGCCTTGCGCTGCGATTTTGCGATTATGGATTTTTTAGCCAAACCGACCTCCAGATTATCTCTATTAAAATGATTTTGTTAAAACGAAATGAGCTATTTTTTAAAAGGCATACCCAGCATTCTGAGAAGGGAAAGTCCCTCTTTGTCAGTTTTTGCCGTGGTAACTATGGTTATGTTCAGCCCCTTAATTTTATCTATTTTATCGTAATCAATTTCCGGAAAAATAATTTGTTCCTGAACCCCCATCGAGTAGTTACCACGACGGTCAAAGCCTTTGGGCGACAGTCCGCGAAAGTCACGTACCCGCGGCAGAGCTATATTTACCAGCTTGCTGAAGAAATCGTACATCTTATCGCCGCGCAGCGTGACGCAGCAGCCGATAGGCATGCCCTCGCGCAGCTTAAAGGTGGCGATGGATTTTTTGGCCTTGGTAATAATAGCCTTCTGGCCGGCTATCCGGCTCAGCTCCTCGGCGGCGCCTTCAACGATTTTAGGATTTTGCACCGCTTCGCCAAGGCCCATATTAAGAACAATTTTTTCCACCTGAGGAATCTGCATTGCGTTTGTATAACCAAATTCCTCTTTGAGTGCAGGAACACACTCATTTAAATACATATCTTTTAGCGTACCCATGTATAACTCCTAGCGTACCAGTATTTGATAATCTATGATTTACTCTCGATGGATTCGCCACAACTTTTGCAATAGCGTACCTTGCTGCCATCATCGAGGACCTTCCTTCCTATGCGACCTGTTTTGGTGCACTCAGGACAAATAAGCTGAAGATTGGAAACGTGGATTGGTGCTTCCTTTTCCACAATCTGGCCCTGCTGATTCATCTCTCGCGGCTTAGTATGTCGCTTAATCAAATTAATACGCTCAACCACGGCCTTGTCGTCTTCACGAAGAACCCGAAGAACTTTCCCTACCCGGCCTTTATCTTTGCCGGCAATTACTTCAACCTGATCGTTTTTCTTCAGGTATGTCATACCCTGTCTCATTGCTCTACCTTTATCCAATCAATGTATCTTTGTACGATGAGAAGCCTGCTTGCTGAGGCCTAATTGCTTACAGTGCCTCTGGCGCCAAAGATATAATTTTCATGAACCCCTGGTTACGTAATTCTCGAGCGACTGGTCCAAAAATACGAGTTCCCACAGGTTCCCCCGAAGTCGCCAGCATAACTGCTGCATTATCGTCAAATCTGACCCAAGTATCGTCCATGCGCTTCATTTCTTTCGCTGTACGAACAATAACAGCTTTCATGACATCGCCTTTTTTTACTTTGGCATTTGGGATAGCTTCTTTTACGGCCACGACTATGACATCACCAATCGTTGCATAGCGTTTGCCGGAACCACCAAGAACCCTGATGCAGAGAACTTTCTTGGCACCGGAATTATCAGCAACATTAAGTACTGTTTCTGTCTGTATCATAATTTCACCTGATTTCTCATCCGAGACAAGTCGATTGATTCGACTGGGCACATAAGGCCGTCATCACACCGCTTGTTCCAGTATCGTCATGACCCGCCATCTTTTCCTTTTGCTCAACGGGCGACATTCTTCTATTAAAACGGTGTCTCCGATGTTGCAGCGGTTCTCAGGATCGTCGGCCAAATACTTGACGCTTGTTTTCATGAATTTACCATAAAGTTTATGGCGAACCTTGCGCTCTACTCGAACGACAACACTCTTTTCCATTCTGTTGCTGACAACAGAACCAGTTCTTGTCTTTCTAGATTTATTTATTTCACTCATAATTTAGTCAATTAGTGATGTTTTTTAGAACTCGACCATACGCACTAAATTTCTTGTCAAGACTCAGTTGACGCCTTGATTTTTTATGGTTTCGATTCTAGCAATGTCTTTTCTAATTTTCTTTAGTCGAGATGTATCTTCCAAAGGCCTGATGCGGTGTTTAAATGAGAGGTTGCCCAATTCTTCGTGCAGGTCATGCAAATTTTTTTTCAGATCATCTGCGGACATCTTACGAATTTCTTCAACTTTCATAGGGTACCTCTCTTAGTCACAACCTTGGTAGAAAAGGGCAGTTTAGCGCCGGCAAGCGTCAGCGCCTTGATGGCCACATCTTCGCTCACCCCGGTGATCTCGTAGAGAATAGTTCCCGGTTTTACTTTTGCAACCCATGAATCAGGTGCGCCTTTACCTTTACCCATACGGGTTTCAGCAGGCTTTGAAGTTAGCGGTTTATCGGGGAAAACACGAATCCATACTTTTCCCCCACGTTTCATGGTTCTATTGATGGTGATACGAGCAGCTTCAATCTGCTGTGCCGACATGAAACCACATATGGTTGCCTTGAGAGCATAATCACCAAAGGAGATCGAGGAGCCACGAAGGGCGACGCCTCTCGACCTGCCTTTAAACATTTTTCTATGTTTAACCTTTTTAGGACTTAACATCTTTTACTCCAAATAATTTATGGAATCCCGTCGACAGCCTACTTATTTAACAGTCCCCGCATCGGTGTCGCTCAGGACTTCACCATTGAAAATCCATACCTTTACACCAATAATGCCATAGGTAGTATTGGCTTCGGCCAAGGCATAGTCTACGTCGGCTCTCAGAGTGTGCAAAGGAACTCTTCCCTCGCGAACCCATTCGCATCGCGACATTTCCGCTCCACCAAGTCGACCGGAGCAGGAGATTTTAATCCCTTTAACGCCAAAACGAAGAGCAGAGCTGACCGCTTTTTTCATTGCCCGACGAAAAGCAATTCGTCGAATAAGCTGCTGGGCAATATTTTCCGCAACCAGTTGTGCATCCGCTTCAGGCCGTCGAACTTCCTGAATATCAAGCGTTACTTTGCGAGTAATGAGCTTTTCGAGCTCTTTCTTAAGGATCTCAATTTCCGCACCTTTTTTGCCGATAACAATCCCCGGCCGGGCGGTGAAAAGCTTAATCCGCACTTGCTCTCCTGTCCGTTCGATCTTGACGGAGGACAGTCCAGCATGCTGGAGACGCTTTTTGAGAAACTTCTTAATTTTTTGGTCTTCAATCAGATAAGTGGAATATTCCTTATCAGCATACCAGATTGAATCCCATGTCCGGGTAATATTCAGTCTAAGTCCGAGTGGATTAACCTTCTGCCCCAAAACAGTCCTCCAACAAATCCATTGTTCAATTAATTGTTTAGCACTTTAGCAACGCTGAGACACAGTGTATCAAGGCATTACAAACAAGCACTTATCCCGTTTATCGGGTTATTATTTCTTTTGAGCCGGTGTTGCGTGAAACCGATTAATTCTCATCCAAAACAACAGTAATGTGGCTCGATCTCTTAATGATGCCGGTCGCCCTGCCCTGAGCCCGCGGACGAATTCTTTTCAAAGACGGTCCACCATCAATTACTATTTTTTTCACGTACAGATTATCGACATCCGCCTGGTCGTCCCGAGTAGCGTTGGCAACGGCCGACTCAAGTACTTTCTGAATGATGCCGGCACCTTTTTTGGGCATAAAACGAAGGGTGGTTATCGCCTGATCAACCCCCATACCCCGCACCACATCGGCAACCAAACGTGCCTTCTGCGGAGAGATTCTAATGTATTTGCCTACGGCTTTTGCTTCCATGGTTAATGCTCCTGATGATTCCTGCCGGAAACTACCTGCTTCTCCAACTATCTTTTACCTTTCTTGTCCGAGGCATGGCCATAATACGTCCTGGTCGGAGAAAATTCACCGAGCTTATGTCCGACCATATTCTCGGTGACAAAAACCGGTATGAATTTTTTGCCGTTGTGCACGGCGAAGGTAAGTCCAACCATTTCCGGACTTATATCGGATCGCCGCGACCATGTCTTGATGACCTTTCTGGACCCGCTTTCAAATGCATCAGTCACTTTCTTCTGCAGATGATCATCTATGAAAGGACCCTTTTTGATTGAGCGTGACATACGTAACTCCTCGTAACTTAAGATCTCTTCTTGACAATCATTCTGTCAGAAGCCTTCTTTTTCCTGGTCTTGAAACCTTTAGACGGAATACCCCAAGGACTGCATGGATGCCTCCCACCCGAACTTTTACCCTCACCACCACCCATCGGGTGATCGACCGGGTTCATTGCTACGCCACGGACGTGAGGCCGCTTGCCCATCCACCTCGTCCGGCCGGCCTTACCGAGCTTGCTGCTTTCATGCTCGCGATTTCCGACCTGGCCGATACAGGCGCGACAACTATTATTAAACTTCCGTACTTCACCCGATGGCAGTCGAACCAGGACATAGGCACCTTCCTTGGCCATCAGCTGCGCCGCCGTACCGGCACTGCGCACCATCTGCGCACCTTTGCCAATTTTCATCTCGATATTATGGATAATAGTACCAAGCGGAATATTGACGAGCGGCAGGCAGTTGCCCGGCTGGATATCGACCGAATCCCCTGCAACAACCGTATCGCCAACTGTGATACCATCGGGGGAAAGGATGTATCTTTTTTCGCCGTCTTTGTAGTTCAGCAGGGCGATGTTCGCTGAGCGGTTCGGATCATACTCGATTGCGATCACTTCTGCATCAATATCAATCTTATTTCGTTTGAAATCGATGATACGGTATTTTCTTTTATGCCCGCCACCTATATGTCGTGAGGTAATACGACCATAGTTATTACGGCCACCTGATTTGCTGAGACTGCTGACGAGACTCTTTTCCGGTCGCTTACTTGACAGATCCGGATTTTTCGACGAAACGTGCTGTCGCTTCCCAGGTGAAGTTGGTTTATATACTTTAATAGCCATGATTTCCCAATCGCTCCATCATAATGAGTACCCCGTAAGAGCATCTCGTAGTCGAGATTTCTTGCTGCCGGGTACTTATCCCCTTTAGCGGGGTTAGATTAAATAAAATCTTGCACAGTAGAAAGTAGATGATCGTTTACGTTGTCGAATTACGATCTACAATTCATCAGCAAAATTTATGGTTCCTTCCGACAAGGTTACATAGGCCTTTTTCCAATCACTGGTAAAGCCGACCGTCTTCCCGACCCGTTTCTTTTTACCGCGAAGCGAAACGGTTTTCACATATTTCACTTTGACATTGAACATCAGTTCAACCGCATTTTTCACTTCTATCTTGTTCGCCTTGGGATGGACTTTGAAAACGATCTGGCCGTTTTCTTCCTGCATCAAGGCAGCCTTCTCAGTGAGGCAGGGTCCCTGTAGTACACTATAAATGTTTTTCATGCCATTAACCTCTTCTCAAGGCTTTCAATTACCGGTTGCAACAGAACCACCTTCTTATGTAACAGCAAGTCGTAGACATTGAGACCTTCAGATGACATCACTTTGAAGCCGTTAACGTTTCGTGAGGACTTCGTCAGAGTTTCCGGAGCATTATCAGCTACTATGATGCCGTTATCCACATGAAGGATATTCATGATTTGCACGAAATCTTTCGTTTTGATCTGCTCCATGGCAAAATCATCGAGCACAACCAGATTGCCTTCCTGGAACCGGGCACTGAGCGCCATAGCCACGGCCTGCAACCTTACCTTGCGGTTTACCTTGAAACTATAATCTCTTGGTTTTGGTCCAAAGGCCACGCCACCACCCCGCCATAAAGGAGATCTGTTGGTGCCTGCTCTCGCCCGCCCGGTACCTTTTTGTTTCCACGGTTTTCGACCGCCGCCGCTCACTTCCACTCGCGTTTTCGTACAGGCATTACCCGCACGCCTTGCCGCACGCTGCATGCGCACAACTTCGTGCAGGATATATTCTTTTACTTCCCGGTTGAACACCGCATCGTTCAGCTCGATTTGGCCAACACTTTCATTCTTTGTGTTAACTATATTTACAGTCGACATTATAATCTCCTCGAACCTGTCAGATCCAATTGCTGTTATTTCTTAAAAATCTTCAACAGGCCGTTTTTTGCTCCAGGAAGCGGTCCCTTCAAGAGTACGACATTTTCCTCGGCTCGAACATCCACCACTATGACGTTCTTGCGCAGCACTGTATCGTTGCCCATACGCCCGGGCATTTTCTTGCCTTTGACGACCCTGGCCGGGTAGGCACTACAACCAATAGAACCTGGTGCCCTGTGAAACATGGAGCCATGACCAGAGCCACCGCCGGAAAAGCCATGACGCTTGATGACCCCCTGGAAGCCTCGCCCTTTACTGGTTCCTTGAACGTCAACCTGGTCACCGACCTTCATAACGGTGTCCAGAGAAACCTCCTGGCCGACTTCATAAGACGACCCAGCGTCTACTCTGAACTCGCGGACAAAGTAATAGCCATCGGAATTGGATTTCTTGAAATGGCCACTGAGTGCCTTGTTAATCCTGGAGGCTTTTTTATCACCAAAACCAACCTGAATGGCATTATAACCATCTCTGGTTTCAGTTTTAACCTGGAGGATTTTACATGGCCCAGCTTCTATTACAGTGACTGGAACGGATTGACCCACTTCATCGTACACGCGAGTCATCCCAACTTTTTTTCCTAATATACCCATCGACTTTGGCATAATATTACCCGATACTTCAATTAACCTTTACGTCGTGCCGTGTTAGGGCAACTTGATTTCTACATCGACGCCCGCGGACAATTCCAGCTTCATGAGCAGATCAATGGTCTGCTGGGTCGGCTCTAAAATATCCAATAAACGACGATGGGTTCTCATTTCAAAATGTTCGCGAGACTTTTTGTCCACATGGGGTGAACGAAGCACACAGAACTTGTTAATGGTAGTCGGTAGGGGGATCGGCCCCGCCACCGCAGATCCGGTTCTTCTGGCAGTCTCGACTATCTCGGTTGTGGATTGATCAAGCAGCTTGTGATCATAGGCCTTCAGCCGGATACGAATTTTTTCTGTTGGTATCATGACACACCTTTAAGCAATTTTAAGCAATTTTACGCGATAATTTCACTGATAACGCCGGCACCAACAGTTCGCCCACCTTCACGGATGGCAAAGCGCAGACCCACATCCATGGCAATCGGCGTAATCAATTCCACCGCCGCGCTGATGTTGTCACCGGGCATTACCATCTCAACGCCCTCGGCAAGAGTGACAACGCCGGTTACGTCTGTGGTCCGAAAATAAAACTGGGGCCGATAGCCGTTAAAAAATGGGGTGTGACGGCCACCCTCGTCTTTACCAAGGATATAGCACTCAGCATTGAACTTGGTGTGCGGCGTAATCGATTTTGGAGCGGCAAGTACCTGACCACGCTCTATTTCCTCACGCTTCACGCCACGCAGCAGTGCGCCGATATTGTCGCCCGCCTGCCCTTCATCAAGCAGCTTACGAAACATCTCAACGCCGGTACAGGTCGTTTTCTGGGTATCACGAATACCGACAATTTCAAGCTCGTCACCAACATGGACAACCCCACGTTCAATACGACCGGTGGCAACCGTGCCGCGGCCGGAAATAGAGAAAACATCCTCTACCGGCATCAAAAACGGCAGGTCGACTTCGCGCTTGGGCTCAGGAATATACGAGTCAATAGCATCCATTAACTCCCAGATGCATTTGGCTTTTTCTTCGTCTTCCGGATTCTCCAGGGCCAGCAGGGCTGAGCCCTTCACAAAAGGAATATCGTCGCCGGGAAAATCATACTTGTCCAGCAGCTCGCGCAATTCCATCTCAACCAGTTCGATAAGCTCTTCATCATCGACCATATCGCATTTATTAAGAAATACGACAATCGATGGAACACCAACCTGACGGGCCAGAAGAATATGCTCTCTGGTCTGCGGCATGGCTCCGTCTGTTGCGGCAACAACCAGAATTGCACCGTCCATCTGAGCCGCACCGGTGATCATGTTCTTGATATAGTCGGCGTGACCTGGGCAGTCAACGTGGGCATAGTGCCGTTTTGTCGTCTCATATTCCACGTGGGCGGTGGCGATAGTGATACCGCGCTCTTTTTCTTCCGGTGCTTTATCGATCTCGCTGAAGTCAGTAAATGTGGCCTGACCTTTAAGAGATAAGACACGAGTAATTGCCGCGGTCAGCGTGGTTTTACCATGGTCAATATGTCCGACGGTACCTACATTGACGTGCGGTTTAGTCCTTTCAAATTTTTTCTTCGACATAATGGTTCCTCAATATGTTTGGACTTAGATCCCTCTAATTTTCTTAATAATTATCTCTGCCTTCTGAGCAGGTACCACATCATATTCTAAAAACTGCATGGTGAAATTGGCTCTCCCCTGAGTAGCTGACCTGAGGGATGTCGAATAGCCAAACATCTCCGCCAGGGGGACATGACCATTTAAAACCTGCAGGTTCGCCTCCGCAGACACCCCGACTATCTTACCTCTCTTACTATTGAGATCAGCTATCACATCCCCGATATATTCTTCCGGGGTAAGGACCTCAAGCTTCATAATCGGTTCGAGTAGCTTCGGTCCTGCTTCAGCAGTCGCTCTTCTGATCGCCATCGCTGCTGCTATCCCGAAAGCCATCTCGGTCGACTCCTCTTCATGGTAGGAACCACCAACCAAGGTAATTTTAACATCCGTTAACGGATAACCAATCAGTGGGCCCGAGTCGAGACTGTCGATAATGCCCTTTTTAATAGCACCAAGAAATTGATCAGGAATCAATTCCTTATCGACCACACTGACAAACTCAATCCCCGAGCCGCGCGGCAAAGGTTCGATGGCGATAATGACATGGCCATACTGTCCCTTAGCTCCAGTCAACTGATCAAATTTAGCTTCTGACCTATGGCTCTTCTCTATGGTCTCTTTATAGGCAACCTGTGGTTTGCCCACTTTTGCCGAGACCTTAAATTCATTGAGCAGCCTGTCGACAATTATCTCCAGGTGCAATTCGCCCATGCCGGAGATAATGGTCTGCCCTGAATCCGTATCGGTTGAAACCGTAAAAGATGGATCCTCCAGGGCAATTTTTGCCAGCGTATCAAAAAGCTTTTTTTCCTCGGCTTTGCTCCTGGGCTCAATGGCAACGCCGATCACCGGGTCTGGAAAATCCATGCTTTCCAGGATGATGGAATCGCCCTTGGCACATAAGGTATCGCCGGTGGTGGTGAATTTCAAACCGACAATTGCGCCAATGTCCCCAGCCGAAATCTCCTGCACTTCTTCACGCTTATTGGCGTGTAGTTTCATCAGCTTGGATATTTTTTCCTGTTTTTTCTTGACAGGATTATACACCTTGTCGCCAACGTTAATCGTCCCGGAATAAACCCTGATGAATGCCAGGTTCTCGACGAAGGCATCACTCATCAATTTAAACACTAAGCCGGCGAGTTTTTCCTCGGGATCAGTTTTCCGGCTGATTATCGAACCATCAGTTCCTTCCCCTTCAACATCCTTGACATCAAGCGGAGATGGAAGATAACTCACTATACTATCCAGCAGCGGTTGCACGCCCTTGTTCTTAAAAGCACTGCCACAAAGTACCGGAACAATGTCCAGCGACAATGTCGCTTTCCTGAGAGCGTTATTTATCTCAGGCGCAGATACAGGTGTATCACTTAAGTATTTTTCCATGATGTCCTCATCGAAGTCGGCCAACTTCTCGAGGAGCAACATACGTGCGGCCGCGAATTTTTCTTTATATTCGGCAGGAACTTCTAGTATTGTTACTTCCTGTCCAAGAGACTGCTCATCAAAAACGAGCATCCTCCCTTCTATCAGGTCGATGATACCGGCGAATTCAGCCTCTTTTCCTACCGGCAGCTGAATTGGCACGGGATTGGCACCGAGCCTGTTGGATATCATCGTCACGCACCGATCAAAATTCGCGCCGATTCTATCCATTTTATTGACAAAAGCTATGCGCGGAATGTGGTATTTGTCAGCCTGTCGCCATACGGTTTCCGACTGCGGTTCCACTCCGCCGACGGAACAGAAAACAGCTACCGCTCCGTCTAATACTCTTAGTGACCGTTCGACCTCTACTGTAAAGTCGACATGACCGGGAGTATCTATGATATTTATTTTTTTGTCTTTCCAAAAGCAGGTGGTAGCAGCTGAGGTTATGGTAATGCCTCTTTCCTGTTCCTGCTCCATCCAGTCCATGACGGCGGTGCCTTCATGAACTTCGCCCAGCTTATACGATTTTCCCGTGTAAAAGAGTATGCGCTCGGTTGTGGTGGTTTTTCCGGCATCAATATGAGCCATGATGCCAATATTGCGCACACCCTTTAAATCCTTCAGTGCTGCCATAACAATCGTTTAGCTCTTATCGGTAAATTTTCGCCAACCTTTTGTTGCGGCAACCTGTCACAAAGCTACAACCGCTTTTTACCAGCGGTAGTGGGCAAAGGCCTTGTTGGCTTCTGCCATGCGATGCGTATCGTCTCTTTTCTTGACGGCAGCTCCCCGGTTGTTGTAGGCATCCATCAACTCCGCAGCCAGTTTCTCGGCCATTGATTTCCCTGATCTGGATTTGGAAAAACTGATGAGCCAGCGAATAGCCAGGGCATTTCTCCGGGTTTGCCGAACTTCCATTGGCACCTGGTATGTAGCACCACCAACCCGACGGGATTTAACCTCGACCCGGGGACGAACTTTTTCCATAGCCTCTTCGAAAACAGTCAATGGGTCAGCATCCTTGATTTTCTCTTCGACTATGTCCATTGCGCCGTAAAAAATTCTCTGGGCCAGGCTTTTTTTACCTCGCTCCATTA
This sequence comes from uncultured delta proteobacterium, assembly GCA_963796255.1. Classification (GTDB taxonomy): domain Bacteria; phylum Desulfobacterota; class Desulfobulbia; order Desulfobulbales; family Desulfocapsaceae; genus Desulforhopalus_A. The sequence continues at coordinate 44,949 of CAWCLE010000006.1, forward strand.
AACCATTGGTGAATTTTGAAACCAGCACACTGTTAAACCTGGCATCCGGATCAATTGGCCGTTTTTCTATTGTTCTTCTTCGTGACATTTCTTATCCTCGTATCAAGCAGCAGCAAATCAAGCTGGTTTTTTTGCACCGTATTTTGAACGACCTTTACGCCTATTGGAAACACCCAGGGTATCCAGAGTACCACGAATGATATGGTACCGAACACCAGGAAGATCCTTTACCCTGCCGCCACGAATCATAACCACCGAGTGCTCCTGAAGATTGTGCCCGATACCTGGAATATACGAAGTGACTTCAATACCATTGGTCAACCGCACCCTGGCTACTTTTCTCAGCGCGGAGTTTGGTTTTTTGGGGGTCGTAGTATAGACTCTTACACATACGCCGCGCTTCTGGGGAGACCCTTTCAAAGCGGGAGTATTGGTCTTTTTAACAGACTTCTTCCGGCCCATTCGTACCAGTTGATTAATAGTTGGCATTACGTTAACTGCTCCTGTTTACATACCCTATTGTAGAATTCCAGCTCTTCTTCTGCCGATCTGGACACTCATTTCTAAACACGAAAGTGGTGATAATTACCCTAACGGCACAGCAGTGTCAAGGAAAAAGTATATCTCCCACCACTTTCTCTCCTCAGTGTTTACTCGACAAACCAGTACCAGCCGAAATCAACCGGCCCATGATGACGTTTTCTTTCAAACCAGCCAGTTCATCGATTTTCCCGGCAACCGCAGCATTGGTAAGAACCTTGGTGGTCTCCTGGAAAGATGCGGCGGAAATAAAACTTTCAGTCGACAGCGATGCCTTGGTGACGCCCAGCAAAAGCGGTTCGGCGACAGCCGGAGTCTTTCCTTCAGCGACCAGCTTGTCTCGTTCCTCTTCAAATTTCCACCATTCGACCTGCTCGCCGATCATAAACCGTGAGTCGCCGGAGGAGGTAATCATAACCCGCTTGAGCATCTGCCGCACAATGACCTCGATATGCTTGTCATTGATCTTGACACCCTGCAGTCGATACACTTCCTGAATCTCATTAACCAGGAATTTGGCCAATTCCTTAACCCCGAGCACGGCGAGGATATCGTTGGGGACGATGGTGCCTTCCATGAGCGGCTCGCCGGCCTGAACATAATCACCTTCATGAACGATAATATGCTTGGCTTTGGGCACTAAATATTCCTGCGGCTCGCCATATTCCGGTGTAACAACAACCCGTCGTTTACCTTTCAGCTCCTTGCCGAAACTAATTTTTCCGTCTATCTTGGCAATGATCGCCGGGTCTTTTGGTTTACGAACCTCAAACAACTCGGCAACCCGTGGCAGACCACCGGTGATATCCTTGGTCTTGGTCGTCTCCCGAGGAATTTTGCCGACAATCGTTCCGGGTTGGATGACGTCCCCCTCGCTGACGGAAATAATCGAACCGACCGGCAGACTATACCTGGCATAGGTTTCGGTATCGGCAAGTTTCACCGTTTTTCCCCGATCATTTTTAACGGTGATCCTCGGACTCATCTGCGCTCCGCCCGCCGTGTGGATAATGACCAGCGAAGATCGGCCGGTAACCATATCAACCTTTTCCTGCATAGTGATACCCTCGATAACATCACCGTATTTGATGGTACCACCCACCTCGGCGACAATCGGAATTGTATAGGCATCCCAGTCGGCGAGGATCGTATCACGGGCGACAACCTGGCCCTCCTTGACCAACAGTTGAGCCCCGTAGTTGACCTTGAATTTTTCCCGCTCGCGGTCAAGATCATCCTTGATTGAAATGACTGCATTACGATTCATGACAATCTCAGTGCCTTCAGCATTGGTAACCGAATGCAGATTTTTAAACGAGACAGTGCCGCCGATATTGGTCTTGAGTTCCGCCTGTTCGACCGACCTGCTGGCCGTACCACCCACATGGAAGGTACGCATGGTGAGCTGGGTTCCAGGCTCACCAATGGACTGCGCGGCAATAACCCCGATAGCTTCCCCTCTGTTGACCATATGGCCACGGCCCAGGTCCCGGCCGTAACATGCCGCACAAACCCCTCTTTTGGCCCGGCAGCTCAACACTGACCGGATTGCCACCCGGTCGAGTCCCGCGGCGGTAATTTTCTCGACGATATCTTCGGTAATCTCCTCACCGGCTTCAACAATAATCTCATCTTCGTTGAAAGGATCCTCAATGTCATCAAGTGCCACCCGGCCAAGTATGCGATCGCTTAAGGGGACAATAATCTCCCCGCCATCCATCAAGGGTTCGGCGATGATGCCATCAAGCGTTAGACAATCGGCCTCGACAATGGTCGCTTCCTGGGCGACATCAACCAGTCTTCTGGTAAGATATCCGGAGTTGGCGGTCTTCAGTGCCGTATCCGCAAGTCCTTTCCGGGCGCCGTGGGTGGAGATAAAGTATTCCAGCACACCAAGCCCTTCGCGAAAATTGGCCTTGATGGGAGTTTCGATGATCGCCCCACTTGGTTTGGCCATGAGGCCACGCATACCGGCCAGCTGGCGGATCTGGTCTCTGGAACCACGCGCCCCGGAATCGGCCATGATGAAGATTGAGTTGAAACTCGGGCACTCGATTAGTTTCCCCGACTTATCCCGGACATAGTCAACCTTGATCTCTTCCATCATCGCGTTGGCCACATCTTCGGTTACCTTTGACCAGATATCGACAACCTTGTTATATTTTTCACCGGCGGTGATAAGACCGTCAGTATATTGTTGATCTACATCAAGAACATCGTTTTCGGCTTTTTCGACAAAATTTTCTTTTTCCAGCGGGATTTTCATATCGTTGATGCAGATAGAAATCCCCGCTCTGGTCGCGTACTCGTACCCGGTATCTTTCAATCTATCGGCAAGGATAACCGTATCTTTGGTGCCCGCATGCCGATAGGTATGATCAATCAGAGTAGCCAGAGCTTTTTTGGTCAAAACCTTGTTGACCTCCTCAAACTTAACCGAAGGCGGGAGCAGTTCTCCAAGCAGGATCCGGCCCATGGTCGTCTCAACCAATTCGCCGTCCTTTCGAACCTTGACCTTGGCCTGGAGGTGCACTTCGCCATAATCATAGGCAATGATGGCTTCTTCCACGCCGCTGAAAACCTTGCCTTCACCGGCGACATTCAACCGCTCCCGGCTCATGTAATAGAGGCCAAGGACGATATCCTGCGACGGGATGATAACCGGCTCGCCGTTGGCCGGCGACAGGATGTTGTTGGTCGACATCATCAAAACCCTGGCTTCAACCTGCGCTTCAACCGACAGCGGCACATGGACCGCCATCTGATCGCCGTCAAAGTCGGCATTAAAAGCCATGCAAACCAGCGGATGCAGCTGGATGGCCTTACCTTCGATCAAAACCGCTTCAAAAGCCTGCATGCCGAGTCGATGCAGGGTTGGTGCCCGGTTAAGAATGACTGGGTATTCCGTGACCACCTCGTCAAGTACGTCCCAGACCTCTTTCACCTCTTTTTCCACCATCTTTCTGGCACTCTTGATGGTGGTGACAAAGCCTTTACGCTCCAGCTTGTTGTAAATAAAGGGTTTAAACAACTCAAGCGCCATCTTCTTCGGGATGCCGCACTGATGCAGACGCAGGTGCGGACCGACCACGATGACCGAACGACCGGAGTAATCGACCCGTTTACCGAGCAGGTTCTGGCGAAAACGGCCCTGCTTGCCTTTCAGCATATCCGATAGAGACTTAAGGGGCCGTTTATTGCCACCGGTAATAACCCGTCCCCGCCGACCGTTATCAAACAGGACATCGACCGCTTCCTGGAGCATTCTTTTTTCATTGCGGATGATGATATCCGGAGCATCCAGTTCGAGCAGTCGTTTCAACCGATTATTTCGATTAATAACGCGTCGATACAGATCGTTGAGATCAGATGTCGCAAAGCGCCCGCCTTCCAGCGGTACCAGCGGACGAAGATCAGGAGGCAGTACCGGAATGACTTCTAAAATCATCCATTCAGGTTTATTCCCTGAATCACGAAAGGCTTCGATGACAAAGAGCCTTTTGCCCAGCTTCAGTCTCTTGGTCTGCGAATTGGTTGCCAGCATCTCTTCGCGCAACTGCTTGGAGAGGGCGACCAAATCCTGGGCGGCGAGAAGTTCCCGAATAGCCTCGGCGCCGATACCCACGGTAAACCCCGCGCCATGCTCATCACGGGCAGTGCGATATTTTTCCTCGGTCAACAAAGTACCGATGGGCAGCCCTTCCACCTCGGAGCTTATAACCGCGTACTGTTCGAAGTAGAGAATTTTTTCCAGTTGTTTCAAGGTCATGTCAAGAACCGCACCAATTTTACTGGGCAAGCTCTTAAGAAACCAGATATGCGCTACCGGTGCGGCAAGTTTAATATGGCCAAGCCGCTCACGCCGCACTTTGGACTGGATAACCTCTACTCCACATTTTTCACAAACCACTCCGCGGTGCTTCATCCGCTTATATTTTCCACAGTTGCACTCGAAATCCTTCACCGGTCCAAAAATCTTGGCACAGAACAGACCATCTCTTTCCGGCTTGAAGGTTCGATAATTGATGGTCTCCGGCTTCTTCACCTCGCCGTGTGACCAATCCATGATCTTCTCCGGCGATGCTAGAGAAATCTGGACGCTTTCAAACTTTATTGGAGCTTTCGGTTTTTGAAAAAAATTGAATAACTCTTCCACGAAATCACCTCTCCCTTATATTTAAGGATCTGTTAAAGGAATACTGCAACCTTCTTTTGCCTGGCAGCACCGGAGTCGATCCGGCTGGAGTGTGCCATACATTCCACCCCTGCCCGCCATTGCCTGCATTCTTTTCCTTTATCCTTCAATAAGTTCCATATTTAAACAAAGGGCCTGTAGTTCTTTGACCAGAACGTTAAAAGACTCAGGTAGTCCTGTTGTCAGAAAGTTATTTCCTTTGACTATCCGTTCATACATCAGGGTACGGCCCTCGACATCATCTGATTTAGCCGTTAAAAATTCCTTCAAGGTATAGGCGGCGCCATAGGCTTCCATCGCCCAGACTTCCATCTCACCGAGTCGCTGCCCGCCAAACTGGGCTTTTCCACCAAGCGGTTGCTGGGTGACCAGAGAGTATGGACCTGTAGACCTCGCGTGAATCTTATTGTCGACTAGATGGTGCAGTTTCAACATGTACATGACACCTACAGTAACCTTATTGGCAAAGGGTTCGCCGGTGAGCCCATCATAAAGCTGCACCTGGCCGACCTCGTCGATTCCAGCCTCTACCAAAAGTTTTCTGATCGCCGCTTCCGGGGCGCCGTTGAAAACCGGAGTAGCCATATGCAGCCCGGCTTGATGCCTTCTCGCCCACTCAATCAGCTCTGCATCGGTTTTTTCTTCAGTAAGAGACGTGAACTCGGCCGCCGAGTAGACCGCCTGCATCTTCGTTTTAATCTCGGACACCGCTTCGCGCCGGGCCAGTAGCTCCAGTTGTTCACCAAGTTTTTTAGCGGCAAAACCTAAGTGCACTTCAAGTACCTGGCCGACATTCATACGCGACGGAACGCCTAAGGGGTTAAGAACGACATCAACGGTGGTTCCATCGCCAAAAAACGGCATATCCTCTTCCGGTAACAGCCGCGACACCACACCTTTATTGCCATGTCTGCCGGCCATTTTATCGCCAACAGAGAGTTTGCGTTTAGTGGCAACATAGACCTTAACCATCTTGACCACACCGGGAGGCAGGTCATCGCCCTTCTTCAATCTTTCGACAATGCCGTCGTAGCGTTCGGTGATGAGCTTTGCCTGCTTATCATAACGGGTATAGACTACATCGATCTGTTCAAGGTATTTGGCCTTTTCACTGAAATCAATATCCCGCAACAGGGAAAAACCGATAAGCTCGGCCTGCTCAGCAGCTATTTTTTTGCCGAGTTTGACGATAACCTCTCCCTTTTTGTTGACGATATCGGTCTTGGCAGTACGGCCTTCTAAAATCTTGCCGAGTTCTCGACAAGTACCGCGTTTAAGACTGCGCAGTTCATCGAGTTTATCCTGGTTGAGTTTTTCTATCTCGAGGTCCTCGATCAATAAAGATCGTTCATCCTTATCCACTCCCTTGCGGGAGAAAACCTTGGCATCGATGACCACACCGCTGACCCCTGGCGGCACACGCAGTGAGGAATCTTTCACATCCTGGGCTTTTTCACCGAAGATTGCCCGCAGCAGTTTTTCCTCCGGCGACAATACCGTCTCGCCCTTGGGGGTAACCTTGCCGACCAGCGTGTCACCCGCCTTCAGTTCAGCCCCTATCCGAACAATACCGGAATCGTCAAGATTTCTTAGAGTATCCTCACTGACATTGGGAATATCCCGGGTAATCTCTTCCTTGCCGAGCTTGGTATCCCGGGCCATAGTCTCGAACACCTCAATGTGTACGGAGGTGAAGGTGTCCTGCTTGAGCAGCCGTTCGTTGATGAGGATTGAATCCTCAAAGTTAAAACCGCGCCAGGGCATAAAAGCAATGGTCACATTTTTACCGATAGCAAGCTCTCCTGCTTCACAGGAAGGTCCATCGGCTAACACCCTTCCTTTGGCAACTCTCGTTCCAGGCAGGATAATCGGCCGCTGATTAAAACAGGTGTTCTGATTGGATTTCTTGTTTTTTTCCAATCGATACACGGCAACCCCGGTATCAAACCCATCGGTGCCGGGTTCATCGTAACGAACCACAATCCGATTTGCATCCGCTTCCTCGACCACACCATTGCCTGCACTGAGCAGGCAGGCACCGGAATCCCGGGCAACATATCTCTCCATTCCCGTTCCCACCAGGGGCGCCGCCGTGATCAGAAGAGGGACAGCCTGACGCTGCATGTTGGAACCCATCAAGGCACGGTTGGCATCATCGTTTTCTAGAAACGGCACCAGGGATGCAGCAACACTGATCATCTGATTTGGTGCGATATCCATATAGGTGACATTTTCCGCTGTTGCAGTAATAACTTCACCCGCCTCCCGAACGATCAGGTTATCGGGAACAATCCGGTTATCGCTATCACTTTCAATAAGGGCCGGGGCAATAAACTGATTCTGCTCCTGCAGGGCACTCAGATATTTCACATCATCAAGAACAATCCGATTTTCAACTTTTCTATAGGGGGTCTCGATGAAACCGTAAGGATTGATCCGGGCAAAGGTCGCCAGAGAAACAATCAAACCGATATTCGGTCCCTCAGGGGTTTCTACCGGACAGATACGGCCATAATGCGTCGGATGCACATCTCGAACCTCAAAACCGGCCCTTTCCCGAGATAAACCACCTGGTCCGAGAGCACTCAAACGCCGTTTATGGGTCACTTCCGAGAGTGGATTAGTCTGATCCATAAACTGCGATAACTGGCTGGTGCCAAAGAATTCTTTGATCGCCGCGGAGATCGGTTTTGGATTGACCAGATCATGCGGCATCAAGGTCTCAACATCCTGCAGGGTCATCCGTTCTTTAATGGCGCGCTCCATCCGGACCAGTCCCATGCGATATTGATTTTCCACCAGCTCACCAACGGTTCGCACTCGTCTGTTGCCAAGATGATCGATATCATCTACTCCACCCTGGGTATCCTTTAAGCGGACCAAGTGCCGCACGGAACAGATAATGTCTTCTTTGGTTAGAGCACGGTTGGTGATATCGATATCCAGATGCAATTTGGCGTTTATCTTGTAACGACCAACTTCCGACAAATCATACAAATCCTGATTGAAAAACAGGTTATGAAAAAATGACTCAGCAATTTCGCGGGTCGGAGGACTTGACGGTCTGAGCCGGCGGTAAATCTCAATAAGGGCCTCTTCCGTCGTTTTTGCTTTGTCTAACGCCAGAGTTTTACTAAATGACGGCGAGTATTTGACACCGTCGATATGCAGCACTCTGAATTCATTGATACCTTCAGCTTCAAGGCTATCAAGGAGCGTTTCGGTCAGTTCGGTGTTGCTTAAAGCTATCACCTCGCCGGTCTCTTTATTGACGATGGTCTCGGCTACAATCTCACCAAACAACGATTCTTTTGAGACCGGCAGGTGGGTAATTCCGGCCGCATCAAGTCTTTTACACAGGACTTTCGAAACCTTCTTGCCTTTTCGGCCAAGAATCTCCCCGTCTACGGGGCTGACAATGTCAAATTCGAGCCGCTGTCCTTTGACCAGTTCTGAATCAAAGCCGAGCTTATAATGCTCACCGTCTTTGACCACATCCGAAGTGGGATAAAATTCTTTGAGCAGCTCTTCACTGGTTAAACCGAGGGCTTTTAACAGCGTCGTAACCGGAAATTTCCTTCTTCTATCTATCCGGACATGCAGGATATCTTTGATATCAAATTCCAGATCAATCCAGGACCCCCGTACCGGAATGATGCGGGCAGAATACAATAACTTCCCGCTGGAGTGACTTTTGCCGTTGTCATGGGTGTAAAAAAGCCCGGGAGATCTCTGTAACTGGGAAACAATGACTCTTTCTGTTCCGTTGATGACAAAAACCCCATCCCCGGTCATCAGCGGCAATGATCCAAGGAATACCTCCTGTTCCTTGATGTCGCGAATCGACTGCACGCCGGTTTCTTCATCCACATCAAAGGTAATCAGTCGGACAACAATTTTCAGAGGAATCTCATAGGTCATGCCACGCTGCAGGCATTCATGGATGGTATATTTTGGTTCGCCGAATTTATAGCGGACGAATTCAAGTGAACAAATGCCGTTAAAATCGTTAATCGGAAAAACGTTTTGCAGTATACCCTGCAGGCCATAGTCTTCCCTTTCATCAGGATCGCAATCCATCTGGAGGAATTTCTCATACGACAGGCGCTGCATTGATATCAAATGGGGTGGCTCCAGGATAGTGGCCGCCGTGGCAAAGTTCTTTCTCACTCTTTCCATATTTTTTCCTCGAAATTGCCTATGAATCTAACTAGATGATTTGAAGTTACTACTCAGAAATGCCGTTCTACAGGCTAACCCCGGTAAATGAGCAATAAGCCGGGACTCAGCTCAGTACCCCCTTGAGGGGTGTAAGCACCTTGAGACAGCTTATTTCCTTGCAAAAAAACAAGAAATAAGCTGTAAGGTACTAATACGTCGGTTGGGGAGGTTCTGGATGGTCACTGTAATGCACTGCTACTGGATTAGATTGACCGTCGAGGTTCTGAGTATCGCCAGGAAAAACATAAGCATTGTTTGCAAGCATAGTATCATTCCTTTGGTGCAATTTTCATTTTAACGACAAATCAGCTCCATACATAAGACGGAACCACCTTATATCTCATCTACTTTAAAATTTATATTCTCTACAAAACACAACACGCCACGATGCCAAGCTCGTAGCGTGTTGATATCCAGGCGGGTTGCTCATCTTGCGAGCAACACTTGCTAAATCAATTACTTAATCTCAACAGTTGCTCCAACAGCTTCGATTTTCGCTTTTATTTCAGCAGCGTCTTCTTTGGTGGTGGCTTCTTTCAATGGAGCGGGTGCCGACTCAACAAGCGTCTTCGCTTCTTTCAGGCCAAGACCGGTTACTGCACGAACTTCTTTGATGACCTTAATCTTTTCGGCGCCGACACTGGCCAGAATAACATCGAATTCGGTCTTCTCTTCAACCGGGGCGTCTGCCACTGCACCGCCGGCGGCAGCAACAGCCACGGGCGCGGCTGCGGATACCCCAAATTTCTCTTCAAACTCCTTGATAAGCTCAGAGAGTTCAAGAACGGACATATTGGCGATGAAATCGATTACTTCTTCTTTGGTTACTGCCATAATGTGTTACCTCTTTTAGTAAAAAAATTGTATTCTGAAAAATAACATTAATTGTTTGCAGCTTCTTTCTGGTCCTTGATGGCCTGCAATGTGTAGACGAAAGAGCGTGGAACACCGGTCAGCACCTGGACAAGGCCGGTCGGCACATTCTTCCAGGTAGACAACAACTGGCCCAACAAAACTTCCTTACTTGGCAGTTTGGAAAGAGCAATAAGCTCTGCCACGCCGATTTTTTCTCCATCAAGAGTTGCGCAACGAATTATAAATTTTTTATGATCATCGGCAAATTTAGCAACCACCTTGGCAGGGGCAACTGGATCTGCGTATCCCATAACAACCGCTGTGGTACCAGTGAAGCTATCACTGAGCGCACTGTTGCCGGTATCCGTAACTGCTCTTTTCAGGAGAGTATTTTTGGCTACACGGATTTCAGAATCACAGTTTTTCAATTCAACACGAATTTTCTGCAACTCAGAAACCTTTAAACCACAATAGTCAGCGACAACCGTAAATCCGGCTCGGTTGAACGAGTCGTTCAATGCCGAAACAATTGCTAACTTATCATCACGATTCAAAGTACTCCTCCTTGGTTAATGTGAACATTGTTCAAAAACAGCAGGTACGCGTTTTTCAAGACCGGCAGATAATAAATTTCTGATTCAGAATACTTTTATATTCGGCCTTTTCGTCTCGGCAGGTCGTGATCGACACGATTAAACATGGTGTGCCCGCTGTCTTCGACTACACTACATTGCCGGCTTCTCATCATAAAAAGCCCGGCAATTTAAAAAATAAATTTATTTGGCTACCGCCCTTACCGCAAGAGGATCAAGCTTTACCCCTGGTCCCATGGTAGAAGAGATAGTGATAGAGCGAAGATAAATACCCTTGCTGGTGGCTGGCTTAAGCTGGATAAGCCTCTGCACAAAAGCAACCAGATTTTCACTGAGTTTTTCCTTGCCAAATGATACTTTGCCGATACCGGCATGAATGATTCCGGCCTTATCTACCCTGAAGTCAACTTTGCCACCCTTGATCTCGCGCACTATATTGCCGACATCCATGGTTACGGTGCCCAGTTTGGCGTTGGGCATAAGGTTGCGTGGTCCAAGAATTCTGCCGATTTTACCAACGACTCCCATCATATCCGGAGTGGCAACAGTCTTATCAAATTCAAGCCAGCCTTCTTTTATTTTTTCGACGAGATCATCGCCACCGACATAGTCGGCACCAGCCTCGAGAGCCTCGGCTTCCTTGGGACCTTTGGCAAAAACCAGGACTCTGGTCACCTTTCCGGTCCCATGCGGCAAGCTGACCGAAGATCGAATCATCTGGTCGGCATGGCGTGGATCGACGCCAAGTTTCATAGCAACATCAAACGTCTCGTCAAACTTGGCATAGCACGACTTGAGAACGAGTTCAATCCCCTCGTCAAGTTCTTTTAAGACACTACGATCAATTCCTTCAGCAATTTTTCGGTAAACTTTCCCGTGTTTCGGCATAGCAGCCTCCTACCTATCTAAGACAGAGACATCTTAGCAGCAGTATGTTAAAATTAATCTTGCTTAATCGACAACGGTAATCCCGGCACTTCGTGCAGTACCCTCGATAATGCGCATCGCACTCTCCACGTCATAGGCATTAAGATCGGGCATCTTCAACTCGGCAATTTCCCGAATTTTATCCCGACCAATCTCCGCGACCCGTTCCGCCTTGGGATTACCGGAGCCCTTTTTTAACCCGGCCGCCTTCAAAAGCAAAACAGAGGCAGGAGGAGTCTTGGTAATATAACTGAACGAGCGATCCTGATAGACGGTGATAACAACGGGAACAATGGTATCCCCCATTGACTGGGTCTTTGCGTTGAAGTTTTTGCAAAACTCCATGATATTCACACCATGCTGTCCAAGTGCCGGACCGACAGGAGGTGAAGGGTTGGCTTTACCAGCTGGGATTTGCAGCTTGATATATGCCGTTTCTTTTTTGGCCATTATGTCACTCCACTAACTATTTTTCAGATACTTCCGGGTAAATTAAAATTCGCCTACCGCCCCAAGAAGTTACAATAATCAAGATTATATTTTAGGTATTGGTAACCTGGACAAATTCCAACTCGACCGGAGTTTCTCTGCCAAAGATCGACACCATAACCCGAACCCGCCCTTTTTCCGGAAAGACTTCATCAACCACCCCTTGAAAATTAGCAAAAGGTCCATCGACCACCCGGACTACCTCGCCGATATCAAATACGACTTTTGGGCGTGGCCGCTCAGAACCATCCTGAATTCTGCCGATAATCTTAGCAGCATCCACATCAGAAAGAGGAATCGGATCCCGATCATCGCCGACGAAGCCGACAACCCGTGGCATATTATCGTGTATGGTATGCCACGTCTCATCATTGAGATCCATGCTGACCAACATATAACCAGGAAAAAATCGCCGAGAAGAAGTCTTTCTTGAGCCTTTAATCATCTCCACAACCTGCTCGGTTGGGACCAGTATCTCACCGAAAAATTCCTCCAGGCCGTCTTTGCGGATCCTTTCTTCAAGAGTTACCTTAACTTTGTCTTCAAATCCTGAGTGGACCTGGAGTATGTACCATTGTCTTGCCATGTGATCCAGAAATGTAATATTTTGGAGATTCCGAATTGCCGTATCGGTGCAACCCGTTAGGAAATTGATAACGACTTACCCTGACAATTTATCGCAGAAACGAGGCGACAAGCTTGCCGAGCAGCAGGTCCACAGAGCCGAGGTAAATAGAAATGATAATCGTCAAAACCACAACCACACCTGTTAGCCCAAGAGTCATCTTCTTATCCGGCCAGACAATCTTTAAAAACTCTACTTTTACCTCTTCAATAAATTTCTTAATTTGAGATGGTGAGAACGATGAGGTTTTTTCCGACTTATCAGGACTATTCTTTTTTGATTTTGTGCTCGCTGCCATAGCAACAGAACCTCCGTACCGTTACAACACTCACTCTAGAGAAAGAACCGAGTTGTTTGAAGAAATATAGGCACCAACAAATAAAGATGGCAGGCCAGGAGGGACTCGAACCCCCAGCATCCGGATTTGGAGTCCGGCGCTCTACCAATTGGAGCTACTGGCCTGCAAAAAATTATTTGGTCTCTTTATGCGGTGTATGCGCCCGACAAAATGGACAGAATTTGTTGAATTCCAATTTGTTAGGAGTGTTTTTCTTATTTTTCGTCGTGGTATAATTACGACGTTTACATGTGCCACATGCAAGCGTTACGGTATCTCTCATTGGATCTTCCCATATGAAAAATCGCCCTCATTTATTTTTAACAACAAAGAGAGCGATATCATTAAATAATCGTGTTAAGCAAGAATTTCACTGATAACGCCGGCACCAACAGTTCGCCCACCTTCACGGATGGCAAAGCGCAGACCCACATCCATGGCAATCGGCGTAATCAATTCCACCGCCGCGCTGATGTTGTCACCGGGCATTACCATCTCAACGCCCTCGGCAAGAGTGACAACGCCGGTTACGTCTGTGGTCCGAAAATAAAACTGGGGCCGATAGCCGTTAAAAAATGGGGTGTGACGGCCACCCTCGTCTTTACCAAGGATATAGCACTCAGCATTGAACTTGGTGTGCGGCGTAATCGATTTTGGAGCGGCAAGTACCTGACCACGCTCTATTTCCTCACGCTTCACGCCACGCAGCAGTGCGCCGATATTGTCGCCCGCCTGCCCTTCATCGAGCAGCTTACGAAACATCTCAACGCCGGTACAGGTCGTTTTCTGGGTATCACGAATACCGACAATTTCAAGCTCGTCACCAACATGGACAACCCCACGTTCAATACGACCGGTGGCAACCGTGCCGCGGCCGGAAATAGAGAAAACATCCTCTACCGGCATCAAAAACGGCAGGTCGACTTCGCGCTTGGGCTCAGGAATATACGAGTCAATAGCATCCATTAACTCCCAGATGCATTTGGCTTTTTCTTCGTCTTCCGGATTCTCCAGGGCCAGCAGGGCTGAGCCCTTCACAAAAGGAATATCGTCGCCGGGAAAATCATACTTGTCCAGCAGCTCGCGCAATTCCATCTCAACCAGTTCGATAAGCTCTTCATCATCGACCATATCGCATTTATTAAGAAATACGACAATCGATGGAACACCAACCTGACGGGCCAGAAGAATATGCTCTCTGGTCTGCGGCATGGCTCCGTCTGTTGCGGCAACAACCAGAATTGCACCGTCCATCTGAGCCGCACCGGTGATCATGTTCTTGATATAGTCGGCGTGACCTGGGCAGTCAACGTGGGCATAGTGCCGTTTTGTCGTCTCATATTCCACGTGGGCGGTGGCGATAGTGATACCGCGCTCTTTTTCTTCCGGTGCTTTATCGATCTCGCTGAAGTCAGTAAATGTGGCCTGACCTTTAAGAGATAAGACACGAGTAATTGCCGCGGTCAGCGTGGTTTTACCATGGTCAATATGTCCGACGGTACCTACATTGACGTGCGGTTTAGTCCTTTCAAATTTTTTCTTTGACATTTCCTTGTCTCCTCAGGCCGTTGAAAAATTTTTCAGATTGTTACCGGTGCGTGGAGCCCACGACCGGAGTCGAACCGGTGACCTCATCCTTACCAAGGATGCGCTCTACCAACTGAGCTACGTGGGCTTTAACGCAACATTTGTGCAACACACAAGAGTTAATTGTGGAGCGGGAAACGAGACTCGAACTCGCAACCCTCAGCTTGGAAGGCTGATGCTCTACCAATTGAGCTATTCCCGCTCAGGATATCAGCTACTTCACAAAGTATACGAGTTGGTGGAGGGGGGAGGATTCGAACCTCCGAAGGCTGAGCCGACAGATTTACAGTCTGTTCCCTTTGGCCGCTCGGGAACCCCTCCATGGGGAACGTCTGATTGAGACAGACATTCTTTATACTTTACCAGCTCCTTTGTAAAGCGATATTTCAAGTGGAGCTGGCGATAGGACTTGAACCCACAACAACCTCATTACAAGTGAGGAGCTCTACCATTGAGCTACGCCAGCTTACAAGACCGGAGAATATACTCACTTCAAAATTTTAAATCAACCACTAATTTTATTTATTAAGTATTTTGCCAGACCGCCACAGCAAAAATACACCCTCCTGTAAAGACCAATAAAAAAGCCGAGTCTTCGGACTCGGCTTTTTTAATGCAAAAGAGCCTGCAAAATTACTCAGACAGTGAAGTATTTTTCTGTCTAGTTTTTGGCATAAACACTTTCACGATACTTCTCAAAGGTATATGCACCGGTTCTGTAGATTAAATGAGCAAATTTGGTATAGGGCAGATACAAGAAGAGCATCATAATGGATACCAGATGCAAGAAATAAACTATATACCCTAAAACCGGCATGCCGGCCCAGCGAAGAAGTTCCGCGCCAAGTCCAGTGACGCCGACAGCGGTTATCTCCCAGATAAGAAACCAGTCATAAAAAGTCGGCTTGGTATTCTGCTCAGCCTCGGCTTTTTTTCGATTACTCCACAGTACGGCGATACCAAACAATAATGCGATAGATGACACATTGGCCAGAATCTTGAAAGGGTCCGTCATCGGCATAGGACTGTGAAAAGACGGCCATATAAGACCAAGGACATCAATTCTAAAAAGAGACCAACAGGTTACAATGAATAAACCGATAAATGCCAACAGCAAAGGCAGATGCCCGCGAACTCTGTCAGTATTTACGGTGCACTCACGAAACCTTGTATGCTTGACGATCTCGACAAGAGAGGGCCAGAGAAATTCTTTAGTAAATTGACCGATTGAAGGGCGATAATCCTTATTAAGGCCGGCCTCTGCACTCATGGTTTTCCACATTTTACTGATGCCTCTGAATGCAGCATAGAGACCGAGACCTAAAGACGGCACCATGATCAATACGATAAAAAAAGCGTTTTTAGCATACCAGTAAAAATCCCAATGGCCGAAAAAGCGCTGATAACCATGACTGGCAAAATCTTCTTGCGTCGGAATATGCATCGCTCCGGAAAGCAGCCACATAATAAATATCACCACCACCGGAAAACCAATCAAAACCGGCAGGCCTTTGGCACTTGAAGCAAGTTTCGCAAGAGGTGCCGGCCAGCCGTAAAAAGTGTAGGCATAGGCCCGGATAGCACTCAGAACATCACCAGGCTTGGCCCCTCGCGGACAGTTGGCTGTACAATCACCGCATTGATGGCAGAGAAACACATCGGGGTCGGTGACCAGTTTTTCTTTCATGCCCCACTGGGCCCAGATCATTTCCTTTCTGGGAAACGGCTTACCGTCTTTGGAGAGGGGGCAGGTGACCGAACAGGTTGCACATTGATAACACTTTTTCAGTGTATCACCCCCCGCCTCCTTCAAGGATTTTATAAATTCTAAATCGGGTTGAACATTCATTTGTTCCTCCTGCATAATATCAATGAAAATCATTCAATCAAAATCGGCCGTTCCACCGGCTGAAATGACCCGCAGCGAGAACACTCCACTGCAGGTCATAAAGATAAAACAGCTTAAAAACCCTTGAATGGATTCGGTCCCATCTCAACAATTTCATCAACGAAATCATTAACAATCTGCGGGATTTTATCATAATCAGTGATAGCTACCTGATTTGCAGCACACCGTTCCGGTTCAAGGCCAAGTGTCGACAGGGTATCACCAATATTTTCCATACGCTTGTTGGCAATTTCCGAACCTTTGACAAAGTGACACTGATAGTCGTCGCCATAGGTGCAACCGAGCAGCATGGCACCGTCGAGGCCGGCGGAAAGTGCATCTCTGATCCAGGCCATATTGACTGAACCAAGGCAGCGGACCGGGATAAAACGAACCATATGACTGATGCCGTTGCGTTTCATTCCCGCCATATCAAGCGCAGGATAGGCATCGTTTTCACATACCAGAACCAAAATCCGCAATCGCTCATCATCGTCTTCCGGGACCTCAATCGATTTAATCATAGAACCGATGAGATCAATGTTGTAATCCTTAAAGCCGATAATTCGCTCGGGACAAGCACCCATGCAGGTACCGCATCGTCGACAACGGGTCGGATTGGGCAGTGGTGTTCCTTTATCGTCATCATCGAGTGCACCAAATGGACACTCCTCAGTACAGCGTTTACATTGGGTACATCGCTGCATGAAGAATTCGGGATAGGTGGCATCTCCTGAGCGTGGATGAACGGACACCCCTCGATCGGTAGATTCGATACATTGAATGGCTTTTAATGCAGCCCCGGTCGCATCGTCTACCGCCTCTTCCATGGTTTCCGCTTTACGCACACCGCCACAGGCGTAAACACCGGTTCGCCGTGTTTCATAAGGAAAGCAAATAAAGTGCGAATCAGCATATCCATCAAACAGGTCAAGATCGTTAAAACCAGGTCCCTGACGATAAGCAAGATTAATACTCTTTTCATGCAGCGTGGTCGGCTCCATGCCGGCAGCCAGAACGACCATGTCAACATTAACAGTAATATCTTCGCCAAGCAGGGTATCTTCTACGGCAACAGAAAGAGTGCCGCCGTTTTCTTCGACCTTCATGACATTGCCTTTGGTCATGAAAATACCATCATTGAGCTGGGCATTTTTATAAAACAGCTCCATATGACCAGGAGTTCGCATATGCTGATAGAGGATATAGGCCTTGCCTTCGGCATTATCTTCACAGACATACTGCGCCTGCTTCAAGGCGACCATTGAGGTAACCGAGTTGCAGTACGGAAAGTCTTTGTCATTCTCTTTGCCACCTGGGCTCTGAATAAAAGCAACACTGGCAGGAACCTTGCCTTCTTTGGCCATTCTTTCAAACTCGGCATTGGTGACGACATTCTTCACTTTGCCGTAGCCCAGATGCTCGTATTGTGAAACATCGGCCGGTTTCCAACCGGTGGCCAAAACGACAGCTCCCACCATGACCGCATCGGGATTAATTTTGGTGTACTTCATCAGACCAACATTAGGATCTTCTTTCTCCCCTTTGCTAATCAGATCGGCTTCCTCGGTAGTCACTTTTGCCGGAGCGTCCCATTCGGTCTTGCTGCCGGCGGCTTTAAAACTTATGCCGAAATCGCCAGGAGCACCAGTAATACGACCAACTTCGGTACCCGTTTTAATAGTGATCTTCGAGTTTGCCTCAACTTCGGCAATCAGGGCATGAATGGGATTCTCTTCCAACTCTGTCCAGGGAGCCATGGTCGGAAAACTTTTCCGCCAGTTGACAGCTTTACCGCCAAGTTTATCTTCTTTTTCGGCCAAGATGACTTCATATCCGGCAGCCGCAGCTTCCTTGGCCGCAGTAAGCCCGGCAAGTCCACCGCCCATAACCAGAATAGTTTTATTGATTACTTCCAGTTTGTAGGGATCGGCCAGGTCGGTTTTTTTTGCTCGGGTACAGGCCATCCGCATATAGTCCGATGCAGTTTCCTGCATAAATTCAGCGGCTTCACTATGTGGTTCTGCCCCCTCAGCAGGTTTGACCTGAGACCACACGACTTGCTCTCTGAGATTGGCCCGCACGGTTATTTTATCTTGACCAAAATCAAACTCCCGCGTCATGACGCGAGGAGAACAGGCACCGACAACGACGGTATTTACCCCATCGACGATGTCTTTTTCAATCAAACTGCGACCCTCAGCACCACACAGGCACGCCGAAGTTTTGCACTCCATGGACATCTCACCAGTGACAACTTCGGCAAGAGCCTCAAGGTCAAGCGCATCGCCAATGCCACAACCGGCACAAATATAAGCGCAATATTTCTTATCCATCGATATTTACCTCCTGGAAACCTGAATTGCCTTTAAGGCAGCTGCAGTTGAAGATTGAGTACAGGTAACAACATCCGCGGCTTTTTTTGCACACCCAGCTGCAATCATAGCTTTATCAAATTCAGAAATAACGAAACCACTGTTATCCATCTTCAGATTGGTTGGTGCACCCTGCAGGCCAAGCGAAGGCTGCATTCCAGTCGCCAGAACGACCATGTCAACTTTTTGGGTCATTTTTTCTGCGGTAAGTGCATTTTCGGCAACAACTGAAACCCCGCCATCCGCTTCCGGGATTATTTCGGCAACTTTGCCTTTTATGAAAACAGCATTCTCATCCGCCATGCGCACTTCACGGAATTTTTCATATTTTCCAGGAGTCCTCAGATCAATGTAAAAAACATAGATCTTCGCATCGGGATACTGCTTGCGCACATAGGTCATCTGTTTAAATGTCGCCATGCAACATATATGAGAACAATATTCAAGATGATTTTCGTCACGCGAGCCGGCACATTGGACAAAAGCGATCGATTCAATTTCTTTATCATCGCCAGGCCGAACAATTTTGCCACCGGTCGGTCCGCTTGGCGCTGCCATGCGCTCAATCATCATGTTCGTGACAATAGCCTTTGATTGACCAAACTTAAGATTTTCCATCTTGGTAGGCTCATAGGGAGTCCAGCCCGTGGCCCAGATAATGGAAGCAACATTAATTGTGCAGGTTTCGGTCTTCATTTCCAGGTCAACTGCATTATACTTACAGGCTTCTTTTACCGCCTGAGCACCAGCCGCACTTAACCCGGCCTTATTGATCACATATCGTCTCGGGAAAGCCATTTCATGAGGAAGATAGGCGGCTTTGGATTTATTCATACCAAAGTTGAATTCGTTATCGATCTCGTCGGGGCAAGCCGCCGCACAATCGCCGCACGCGGTACAATTGCTGTTAACGTATCGAGGTGCAGTCTCAAGCGTAACTTCATAGTTGCCAGGACCGCCGGTGACCGACTTGACGGTCGTCATGGTGTACGTTCTGATCCTGCGGTTATCCCTTATCCGGCGAAAATTGATCTCCAAACCACAGGATGGGGGACATAATTTCGGGAAATATTCATTTAACTGCGCTACGCGTCCGCCAAAAGATGCACTTTTTTCAACAATAAACACATCGTTTCCGACTTCAGCGGTCTCCAGAGCAGCAGTCAATCCACTGATGCCCCCGCCTACGACCAATACTGCACCAGAGGTGCCTTGCTCGTCAGTCATACCTAACCTCCATAATTGCTCTTAAAATATTGTCCTATCATCATTTTTAGCAAATGCTCGTTCTCTTCAAAAAAAGCACAAAAAATGACAACTATTAAACACAGAGGGCCAGCCAAAAAAAATTCTGATTTTTTTAGCTTATGCCGGCAAGAGTTGCAAGAATCTCTTGCCGGCATAAACCAAAAATCAGTCATCTTGCACCTGGGCAGCAAAAGGCCCTGAGAACCCTTCATGCCGTGCTGAAAAATGAGATTTTGAGCCGTTTGTCTACTACACTCGCCTGCGGTTCAGTCTCTCCTGCACACTAAAAAATCTCCAGGAGTCAAAGACCCCTGGAGATTTTCTTTACATCAGTTCAACTGCATCCCCAGCTATTACAGCCAAGGATCGGTTGGGAAGATATTGATGCATTCAACCTTCTCGCACTTCCATTCCTGAGATTCTGGATTGAAAGTAGAGTTGACAAAACACTTCCAGTTTTCGTCATCAACACCCGGAAAATCTGATCTGTAGTAAAATCCAGGGTAGCGGGATTCTTTACGGAATTCGATGTGGCGAATATGCGCCTCGACACACCAGATACGATGGTAGTTCTCCCAGCAACGGAGCAGTTCATGCAGATCGCCGGCAGCCATCTTCGCAGCGTCTTCACGAAGAAGCTTGAGCAGATCCATACAGATACCCAGCAGTTTGCCGGAGGTCATATAATAGGTCGCAACACCACCACCATATTCGTCGGTGGCTTTCATGAGACGCATCATCAGACCAGCAGGCTTGCAGTAGTTAGGATTAACATCAACAGCAGTTGAGGCACCTTTGAACTCCTCATAGAGTCTAACCGGTGCATAAATCTCATCAGCTATTTCCTGGGCAGTCTGCTTCAATTCAGGTTTGAAATCGTTATCGCGGCAGAATTTAACCATCTGCTTAGCGGCAATACGACCTTCAGCATGGGATCCGGAAGAGAATTTATGACCGGAAGCACCAACACCGTCACCAGAAGTGAAAAGACCATCAACCGTAGTCATACGGTTGTAACCCCACTTATACTTATGAACACGTGAATCATTCTTTACATCAGGTACCCACGCTTCTTCCGGCCCTGAAGTCCAGATTCCGCAGCAGCCTGAGTGAGAACCGAGCATGTACGGTTCGGTCGGCATAATTTCGGAACCAACTTTCTCCGGCTCAACGTTCGCACCGGCCCAGAGACCAGCCTGACCAACCGACATATCGAGGAAATCTTCCCAAGCCTCAGACTCGAGATGTTTCCAGAATTTCTTCAGGTTTTTCTCATCCATCCCTTTTGCCTTACGATCATCGAGGAAGGCATTAAGAGCAACGTCGGTTGCCATATAGAGAGGACCGCGTCCAGCTCTTAACTCGTTGATCATCAGGTGATTACGCAGACAAGTAGGCGTAACAGGAGAAGCGCCATAAGGCATAAATTTCTCGAGCTCGTCTTTTACTGCATCACTGTTGGCATAGAACTCGCCAAGACCGTTCTGTACTTTTGCTTTGAAAAGCAGGAACCAGGCACCGACAGGACCGTAACCATCTTTGAAACGGGCTGGCGTGAAACGGTTTTCCATCATGGTCAGAGTAGCGCCAACCTGCGCACACATGGTGTAGGTGGAACCGGCATTCCATACAGGATACCAGGCACGGCCTTTACCTTCACCGGTTGAGCGTGGACGGAAAATATTAACCGCGCCGCCGCAGGCAACCATAGCTGTTTTGCAACGGAAGACATGCACTTTATTCTCACGGGTGGAGAAACCGGCGGCACCGGCAATCTGGTTAGGTTTGTTTTTATCAAGGAGCAGCTTGACGATAAAAATACGCTCCATGATGTTTTCGGCGCCGAGGGCAGTTGCAGCAGGCTCAGCAACAATCGGCTTATAGGATTCGCCGTTGATCATGATCTGCCATTTACCGGTTCGTACCGGCTGGCCACCTTCGCGCAGGGTTTTAGCAGGCTTGGCACCGTCAAGGTTTTCGCCGTCGGCATCTTTTTTCCAGACGGGGAGGCCCCATTCTTCAAAAAGTTTTACTGACTCATCAACGTGACGGCCACAGTCGTAAATAAGATCTTCACGGACAACGCCCATGAGGTCATTACGAACCATTTTTACGTAGCTCTCGATCGGATTCTCACCGATATAAGTGTTGATAGCGGACAGACCCTGAGCGACAGCACCGGAACGCTCAAGACTTGCTTTGTCAACGAGAACAATTTTCATGCCTTCCGGAGCCCACTTTTTAATTTCAAAAGCAGTTCCACAAGCAGCCATACCACCACCGATGATGAGACAATCAACATCATGCTCCACCACCTCTGGGTTCACTACGGCGTTAAGTTCACCTTTTGGTTTATTAGGTAATGCCATTTTCAAATCTCCTTACAATAAAGATTTTGTCGTTATAAAGTTTCTAACTCAGCTTAATTTAGGGGTAGGAAGGTTGGACTCGAGGATCAGGCATTCGTCATCGAGACTGGCACCTTTCTCACTAGCATAAGCATTGGCAGCACCCTCAGCAGTAGTGCGGATAGGAAACTTGAAACGCTTCAGATTGCCATTACGGAACTTTACAGTCCACATGATGGAATCAGAAGATCTCATTGGATGAACCTGTCCGCCCATGGGTACGAAGTCATCATAACCACGGACAAAAATTGCGCCTTGCGGGCAGATTTTAACGCAGGAATAACACTCCCAGCAAGCATCCGGCTCTTGATTGTAAGCCAGCATCGACTCAACATTTAAAACCATTAAATCGTTGGGACAGATGTACATGCACGCCGTTTTGTCTCCACCTTTGCAACCATCACATTTGGCAGGATCTACATAACTTGGCATTCAACTACCTCCTCAGTTTTGTATTAACTGTTGTAACCCTGAACCGACAGGGTCCACTTAAACTATGTCCTACTAAAAAATCCCTTCGTTCCCCAGCACCAACCTTATACCGGGCAACCAAGTAACACTTCACATTTTTTTCTAAGAACTGGGAACAACTTGTTTAGTTTTCACTGAATGGCTACTCATTTTTCTTGAGAACTTTTTATATTAGGTTGCCTGGTAATTGTCAAGACAATTCAACAATCCTCCGATTATGCCTATGTGTAGTTATTGCGCACAATAACCTCACGCGGTTTCGCCCCGTCAGCAGGCCCGACGATTCCCTCTTTTTCCATCATTTCAATCATTCGAGCCGCCCGGTTATAGCCAACTCGCAACCTTCTCTGCACCATGGATATTGAAGCTTGACCGGCCTCGCTGACCAACGCCACAGCCTCGTCATAGCGATCGTCAAAATCGTCATCATTGTCATCGTTCATCCCATTAGGCTCTTTTTCAATCTCCTGCATCACGGACTCGTCGTACCCTGAACTCCCCTGACGTTTCCAGAACTCAACAATGTCGGCGGTCTCTTTTTCCGAGATATATGCCCCGTGAATTCGCTTGATGCTGGCAGTGCCGGGGGCCAGAAAGAGCATATCACCTGCACCGAGAAGATGTTCAGCTCCCGAGGCATCGAGGATGGTTCTGGAATCAATCTTCGAAGAAACCTTAAAAGAGATGCGGGTGGGAAAGTTGGCTTTAATCAGCCCGGTAAGGACATCAACCGAGGGCCGCTGGGTAGCAAGAATCAGGTGGATGCCGGCAGCTCTCGCCATCTGCGCCAGTCGGGCAATGGCTGCTTCCACATCCTTTGAGGCGACCATCATCAGATCAGCCAATTCATCGACGATCACTACTATATACGGAAGCTTTTCTTCGTTTACTTCGTTGTACGAATCAAAACTCTTCACTCGAGCTTCTTCAAGTAGTCGATAGCGTCGCTCCATCTCCCTGACTGCCCAATTCAGTGCTCTTGATGCCAGTTTTGGATCGACAACTACCGGATGCAGCAGATGCGGTATACCCTCGTAGCCGGACAATTCGATGCGCTTGGGATCGACCATCAGAAAACGCACTTCCTGAGGCGTGGCATTATAGAGGATGGAGGCAATAATGGTATTGATGCCGACGCTCTTGCCCGCGCCGGTTGCGCCGGCAATGAGCAGGTGCGGCATCTTGGCCAGATTGGCCATGGCCAGATTGCCGATGACATCAAGCCCCAAAGCAATCGTCAATTTATGCGAATTGGCCCGATACTTCTCGGTGCCGATAAGCTCTCGAATATAAACGATCTGGCGAATTTCATTAGGAATCTCTATGCCAAGCGCTGCTTTGCCTGGAACAGAGCCAACAACCCGCACCGACTGGGCTTTGAGCCCCAGGGCAAGATCGTCGGCCAGTCCGGCAATTTTATTAATTTTAATTCCCGGCGCGGGGGAATATTCATAGGTAGTCACCACCGGGCCCGGAGAGATACCAACAACTTTTCCCGACACACCAAAGTTTTTCAACTTTTGTTCCAGCTGCTTGGAAAGCTTGTAATACACTTCATTGTCGATTTTTTCCTGCACCTTGTCACTTTTACTGAGCAGCGACAGCGGCGGCAGCTTCCAATCCCCTCTGGCAATCGGTTTGGCGGCAAATTCATCATCGGCCTCGGCCTCTTTTGCCGCCCGCGTCGGCGCCTTGACTTCCGGTACACTGAGGGTCTGCAGAACCTGGGGGGCAAGTAAAGGCTGATCTTGTTTTTCAAGAATCTTAGAGAACGAACCATTCTGTCTTGGACTTTTCTTCTCCCGACTTTTCACCTCATCCTTGACAAACAGACTGGCAATAATCTTGATGCCGCGGCCGATCAAACGTTTTACTACACCCATCAGCTGATAGGGAGAAAACTGACTGGAAAGCATCAGGGAAATGAGAAAGACCATCACGAAAACTAGCACTGTCCCGCCATGGCCGACGACGGAAGAGAGCAGGGTAAACCCGGTTTTGCCTAAAAACCCTCCAGCGTCAAGAAAAGCGGGGTCTTTGATGGTCAACGAGGAAAGCAGGCCGCAAAAAGCGAGAATAGCCCCGGTCAAGCCGGCAACCACCTGCGGCAAACGCTGAAAGGACATCCGCGGACTGAAAAAAAGAAAGGATGACAACAGCAACAGAGCCGGCAGCAGATATGCTCCCCAGCCGGTGAAGCCGATCAGCGTCCGGGCTATGAAAGAACCCATCTCGCCGCACCAGTTCCCGCTGGTTTTAAGCGAATAGGAAATAAGACTGAGATAGAGAAAGAGCGAAATAAATATACCGAGGACAGCCAGAGCTTCCTGTTTTAGCCCTGGTTTAAGGGTCGAATTATGTGATGTTTGTGCCATGAAGCTGTGCCATTCCTGAAGGTGCAATTTTGGTGAGTGTTCCGGCCAAAAGATGTACTCGGAATTGACAAGAAATGCAAGAAGAGGCCCATTTGCAGGCAATCATCCGGCGGCGAGAGTGGCTCGAATAGCGTCCAATACGCCATTAATAAATTTGGGCGATTCTTCGCCGGCAAAACGTTTGGCAATTTCCACCGCTTCGTTAATCGCGACCTGCGGCGGCACATCGTCCATCTCCATCATTTCGAAGATAGCGATGCGCAGCAGATTTCGATCGGTTGCTGCGATGCGAACCAGTCGCCAGTTGCTTGCCGCCTCGGCGAGCAACTGATCGACTCGCGCAAGATGTTCAGCAATGCCCTGCAACAAGCACAGGGCATATGGCCGCGCCTTCTTGTTTACCTGAAAAAGCGTACAGAAGAGCTCGAACCTCTCGGCCAGATCGTAGCCAAACTGCTGTTCAGGCCCGAGGGTAAAATCTTCTTGATAGAGAAACTGCAGCGCAGCCTCCCGCGATATTCGACGCGTCCCCATAAATATTTATCAGTTCAACTGATCGATCAGGTTAGCCATTTCTATGGCGGCCACCGCAACTTCAGCACCTTTGTTGCCGGCTTTGGTGCCGCTGCGCTCAATTGCCTGCTCGATAGTCTCGGTGGTCAATACCCCAAAAAGCACCGGCACCCCGGTTTCCAGACCTGCCTGGGCGGTCCCTTTAGAGACTTCATTAACCACGACTTCAAAGTGCGGTGTCGCGCCGCGAATAACGACTCCCAGGACAATAACGGCATGGTATTTTTGCGCGCCGGCGAGTCTTTTGGCGATGAGAGGAATTTCAAAAGCGCCGGGAACCCGAACTACATCGATATCATCAGCGCTCGCCCCGGAACGGACCAGGCTGTCCAGCGCACCTTCCAACAATCTCTCGCTGAGAAATGAGTTCCACCTGGCAACAACAACCGCAAATTTTTTGCCCTGCGCATTGAGACTCCCTTCAATAAACTTGGCCATATCCACTCACCTGAAAGTATATATCTGCAAAATTCGTAACCGTTACCTGGAACGGCAAAATGTAGTATACAAAAACCTATTTATCTTCCACGGTCATAAGGTGTCCCATCCGATCGCGCTTGCACATCAAATAGCCTTTGTTTTCCGCATTAGCCTGCATTTCCAGCGGCAATCTTTCGACCACTTCAATACCATAGCCCTCAAGACCGACTATTTTCTTCGGATTATTGGTCAGGATGGCCATCTTTTTCACCCCCAGATCACGAAGAATCTGCGCACCGATACCGTAATCACGCAGATCGCTCTTGAAACCAAGCAGATGGTTCGCTTCCACCGTATCCACCCCCTCATCGTCCTGCAGACAATAGGCCTTTAATTTATTTACGAGGCCAATGCCGCGCCCTTCCTGTCGCATATACAGAACAATACCGGCTCCTTCCTGATCGATCATCTTCATTGCCGCATTGAGCTGGAGCCCGCAGTCGCAACGTGAGGAGCCAAAGACATCGCCGGTCAGACATTCAGAATGGACCCGAACCAGGACTCGTTCAACCTTGGAGATATCGCCCTTGACAAGAGCAATATGATCAAGATGGTCCACTGAGTTGGAATACACAATTGCTTTAAATTCACCAGCATGTTCGGTTGGAACCCGCGCTTCCACTTCACGCTTGACAAGAGTATCCTCACGCAGTCGGTAAGCCACCAGGTCGGCGATAGTAGCGATTTTCAAATCATGTTTTTCGGCAAACTTTTCCAGATTGATCATGCGGGCCATGGTCCCGTCATCGTTCATGACCTCACAGATCACCCCGGCGGGGATCAAGCCGGCAAGCCGGGAAAGATCGACGGAACCTTCAGTCTGGCCGGCCCGTACGAGTACCCCACCATCTCTAGCCCGTAAGGGGAAGATATGACCGGGGCTGACGAGATCCTGAGGCTTGGCATCGGCATCGACTGCAACCTGGACAGTTCGCGCCCTGTCTGCCGCGGAAATACCCGTTGAAACTCCCGTTCTCGCTTCAATACTCACGGTAAATCCAGTGCCAAATGGTGAGGTGTTCTTGGACACCATCATCGGCAGGCCAAGTTTATCAGTCAACTCACCGTTTAAAGTCAGACAGATAAGGCCTCGACCGTAGGTCGCCATGAAGTTAATACCTTCCGCAGTAACTTTCTCGGCCGCCATATACAAATCACCTTCGTTCTCCCGGTCTTCATCGTCGACCAGAATAATCATCTTGCCCGCTTTGATGTCCTCGATTACCGCTTCAATTGAACTCACAGCCATAATAATCCACACTTATATTGATAAATATCAGTTAACTTCATCCCATTACCGGGATCACATAAAACCGTGTTGCGCGAGAAATCCCGGAAGAATACCCTCACCTTTAATGCTCTTCTGCCGGTCATCGGAATTGGTCATCAATGACCTGGGAGCCATTAATTTCTCGACATATTTACCGATCACATCCACCTCAATGTTGACTTTACTGCCAACTCTCAGCTCGCCCAGAGTGGTCATTTTCAGGGTGAGCGGTATAATCGACACAGTAAAAGTCCCCGTCGCACAACTGTTCACCGTAAGGCTCACGCCGTCAATAGTAATCGAGCCTTTTTCAATAATATATCGACCCTGCTCGCTTGGCAGCGAAAAAGAAAACAGCGTAAAATGACCAACTTCTTTCCTGCCGGCAACCGTCGCCAGACAATCGACATGACCGGAAACAAGATGTCCGCCAAGCCGGTCGGAGAGGCGAAGAGCCCTCTCAAGATTAACTATGGCTCCAGGACCGAGCAAACCAAGTTTTGTTCGCGACACGGTTTCCGGCGAGACATCGACGGAAAATTTCCGGCCACGAATCGTATAAGCCGTTAAACACACGCCACTGACGGCAATTGATTCACCTTCCACCGGCTCAGTGATGGCAAAACCTGCTTCAAGGTCATACGCCAAACCACCGCCGACCGTTCTTTTGCCGATTATCTTCCCCGGACCTTCGATTATCCCCGTGAACATTACTTACGTCGCTTTGGTTCAGGATTGGCTGCCAAGCTGGGCCGCTTTATCAATAAATTTAGCCGCCATGTTGTCATGCCGAAAATTTTTATGAATCGAGGCGATGGTCCGATACGCGTCGGCAGCTTTGTCGTTATTACCGGCTTTATGGTAAATTTTCGCCATTTTTTCGAGGATTGTCACAGTTCCCTGCGGATCGCGGTTGTCATGATAATGGTCAAGGATTACCAGGCAGTCTTTAATAACCTCATCATATTGACCCAGTTGCGTCCGTACCTCGACAATCTTTTTCATTACGCTCAGAATACTCATCCGGTCGTTGGATTTTTCGCAGATGGCCAGAGTGCGCTCAAAATGTTCCAGGGCACTGGCATATTCATCTCTGCCGAGACAGACATCTCCCAACTGATTACTCGCATTGGCTATACCGGTCTCGTCATTTTTCTCTTTAAATCCGACCAAAGCGTTATGCAGAGCCACAGCAGCCTGGCCGTATTGCTGATTGGCCAGATATTTTTTCCCTTCTTCGTATTCCGCCTGCAATGGATCAGAAGTTTTTGGGGCCTCGGGCCTACTCACCGGACCTATATTTTCTATTGATTGCAAATTATCAACCACTTTTAGTTTCTCCTTGTATCACCTGGAGTGCTGTTCGCGCCGCTTCAGCGACGGTAGACTGGACAAGTTGTCCATTTGCACAATACCAGAATTCTTCTTTATCGACACCAAGCTCCATAAGCTGCATCGTGACTTCGGTAGCTTTTATACGGCCCATGAGTCGGGCAACCTGGCCCCGTATTTGTGGTTCGGGATGTTGCAAAAAATGAAACAGATTATAAAAAGGGGTATCACGAATCAGGTCCGGCCGCGTTGCCGCAATCTCACCCAGTGCCCACAGAGTTTGGTTCTGCGTGGAAGCATCACCGATATAATTCAAGAGATGGCGGGTAAACGCACCAAAGATGTCGGTTCGCAAGGAAATAATAGATCCTACGGTCTCCACCATGCCCCAGGGTGTTGCCGCCGAATCCGAACAGGCTTCGAAAAGGCGGTGCAGCAACTCGGAAACCGGTCCCGGTTCCCGGGTTGATGTTCGCGCAGTCACCCGACCAATGATCCAGGCTATCCGCCAGCGGTTCGCTTCCATTGGATCATAGAGCAGGCGCTGCATCAAACGCAGCGTCTTTTTGTCGTCAAAACAGAAAGCGACCAAGGCGTCAATGTCTTCTTTTTCTACCAGTTCTTTGATTACTTTTTTATCGGCTCTCTTGCGGGTCCGCTTGGCATCGGGTGCCGGTTCTATTGCCGTAGAATGTACTGGTGGTAAGCTTGACCCTGGCTTAGCTGCAATCTCAGCTTTCTTTTCTTTTATCCGCTGGGCAATTTCGCGAATATCGGTATGCAGGCGAACAAAATAAAGCACCCCGCGTATCGCTCGACCGTCCATATTTCCAGTATCAAAAACTTGATGCTGTGCTTCGTCGTAGTTCTCAATGCGCCCGGTTAAATAATCATCTTCAGGCATCAGCTCCCAGGCTAAATCAGCATTATCATTACATGCATACACCAGTGTCTCAACAATAGCCGCACCAACGTTATGCCCGGTCGCCTCACAGGTATACACAGCGCCACACTGACAGCGACCAACAGGGAATTCGGTCATTTTTCGAACCGGCGCATGGGAAGGCCTGCCGACTTTTTGACCACAAAACGGACACCATGGTCGTACAATAATGTTTTCTTTAGGCATAAAACCAGCTCTTTTCCTGCATCACTTTCTCCAATATTTATTGTCTAAGCCAGTTTTTTATCGAGACTCGAGACGAATTGAGGATCCACCGAATAGCCGAGCTCTCGTGCTTTATCAAGATGCATCTTGGAATCGGTGTAGCTGCCTTTAAAATAGAGTGCCACTGCCAGATTATTATGACCAAGTGGGGAATCAGGACTAAGTTCAAGACCTTTTCTGGCAGCTTTTACAGCGCGATCATCGTCGCCTTTCATGGTCAGCACCGCAGTGAGGTTTATCCAGGTGCTGGACAGCTTGGGATCATGTTGAATAGCTTTTTCATAGCACATGATAGCTTTATCGAAATCATTGCGCTGCTGCCAGATCAGGCCAAGATTAGCATGCGCTTGAGCGCTTTCAGGGTTGACCGAGAGGGCTTTTTCGTTCAGTTCCTGCGCTTTATCCAGATCGCCCTGACCAAAATGAATCGCCCCGAGGTTTATCATGCTCTCACTGCCGAGATCATCTATCTCAATGGCCCGCTCCAGGGCCTTTATTGCCTCAGGTATCTGGCCTGCTTTCAAATACACCAGCCCGAGATGATGGAAGGCCATTACCGATTGAGGATGTTCTTTACATTTTTTTTCAAGTTCTTCTATTATCTTCGGTAAATCTTCCTGCAATTGTTCCGACATAATTTTCCCTCTATATTTATCCAACTACATTTTCTTGATGGCGTCGCAAAATTTTTTCTCATTGCAGCCCGAACAATTGACAACCGGCAAACTTATCCGCATTAGAGAAACGCTGAGCAAGACGAGATATATCCGGTCCGCAACGAGCGCATACAATATAGACACCCTGCGCGTACTTGCAACAATAAAATATGCCGGTTTGGCAGCGCAACTCCTTGACAGCACCATGCAATGGATGGACAAACGGCGCAAATCCGATCCTGATACAGTCCAGATATTTATTGCTTAGCGAGGATCTTTTTAGCCAGCAAGACATCTCTAGCTATATGTTCCGACAGCTCTTTTGGGCCGGAAAATTTCTTCTCTGCCCGGAGGAATTGCAACAGGTTGACCTTGATCGGCTTTCCGTAAATATCTTCATTAAAATCAAATATATGCGTCTCCGCCACCAATTGTTCTTCGGCAAAAGTCGGATTATAGCCGATATTGAGTACGCCGCCATACTCTCTCCCCTCACAGCATACCTGGGTGACATACACGCCGTGTTTGGGAACCAGGTCTTCTTTATTGAAAGAAAGGTTCGCAGTTGGAAAACCAATCACCTTGCCTCCCCGCTGCTTGCCGACCCGCACCGTACCGCGGATCTGGTAGTAGCGGCCAAGCAGATCACGCGCGGCAGCCATCTCTCCTTCTTTTACCAGCTCACGTATTTTTGTGGAGCTGACCAGCTGATCGCCAAGGTAGCAGGCCTCGACTACCGTCACCGGAAAATCATAGATGTGCCCCTGCTGTTTTAAAAATTCGATATTGCCGCTACGTCCCTTGCCAAAAGCATAGTCATAGCCCACTATCAGCTCTTTGACTCCGAGTTTTTTTACCAGCAGCTCGGCGACAAAGGCCTCAGCTCTAGTTGCCGCAAATTCCTTGGTAAAAGGGATAACCAGAAGAACATCAATACCCGAGAGTTCGATGAGTTCTTCTTTCTGGCGGTAGGTTGAAATAAGTTTTATTCCGCCCGGCAATAAAACCTGCAGTGGGTGGGGGTCAAAAGTAATGACCACGCTGGTGCCACCAAGCGCTCGAGCTTTTTCTACGACCGTCGCAAAAATCTGCTGGTGGCCATAATGGACTCCGTCAAAGTTTCCGATCGTGACACAGGCATTGGGGAACGGCCTGGTAATATCTTCGATTTTTCGATAAATTTTCATAGTTACGGGATAAGAGAATTTTTATATGTTTCAATACTAAGACGAACTCGTAAAAAGTCCGATTTCACGATGGCTAAGTAAAAAGCTTCATATTCGAGGCGCGTAAAATTTCTATCATTTCGGCGTACTATAGTACATTGTAAGGATAGAAATTTTGTGGCAACGAAGAAGATGAAGAATTTTTACGACGCCCTCATTAAGAAAGTCTTGACAAAACCTTACGCAAGAAGCATATTCATGCGCGTTGCCGAAGTGGCGGAATTGGTAGACGCGCTAGGTTCAGGGTCTAGTTGGGGTTTCCCAGTGAAAGTTCGAGTCTTTTCTTCGGCACCAATCAACAATTCAGGGTTTAGCCTCATAAGAGGCTAAACCCTTTTTTTGTTTCCCACCATCCACTGGCTCAATACCCTCTTTTGCCATTTTATGCAGCGTAAAAAAGGTAGTTTCGCCAGAAAGCTAAGCCAAGGCCGGTAGCTTAAAACAGAAAGTGGCACCTTTATGTTCATTCTGTTCCGCCCAGATAGTGCCGTGATGATCCTCAACGATACGTTTGCAAATAGACAGACCAAGGCCTACGCCAGCGACCGCCCTAGAGGTTTTTCGGCCTTTGACAAACTTGCCGAAAACTGATTCCAGCTCGTCTTTTTCAAGGCCGATTCCCTGATCGATAACCATGACTTTCCAGGCAGCCTGCCGGTCGCCGTTGCTTGCTAAATAATCTTCACTAAGAACGATTCGCACCTCTTTATATGGCGCAGTAAATTTCATGGCATTGGCCAGCAGGTTGCGCATAACCTGATAAAATTTCGTCTTATCATATCGTGCCGGGGTAGGGTGCAGAGGCGGTTCAAAAGAGAGGGAGATATGTTTTTCATCCATCATGGTGGTAAATTCAGTGACCACTTTTTCCAGGTCTTTGGCCAGATCATATTCCCGAAAACTATAACTGGCTCTCGCCGACTCCAGAGTGCTCAAGTCCAAAAGATCACTGAGTAACTCGAGCAATTGGTCACCACTGGTGACAATCAGAGTGAAATACGATTCCAGTTTTTCCCGGGGTGCAGTGTCGGCCCGCTTCAGCCCCAGCCTGGCGACACTTAAAATACTGTGCATGGGGGTTCGCAGTTCATGCGACATACTGGCCAGAAATTCCGATTTTGCCTCCTGGGCAAGTTGCGCCGTTTGCAGCGCCTGTTTCATGGTGGTCACGTCGGTGCAGATGCCAGCAGTCGCATAAATAAAACCACCACTTTCACGCAAGGGAAATTTGTGCACAAGCAGGTTCTTTTCCTGGTTCCCCAGCGGGAAAGTCCCTTCAAGCTCCAACGACTCCCCGGTTACGACAATTTCCGGATCACGAAAGCTTAAAAATCGACCCAGGTTCTCCGGAAAAATCTGCAGATCATTTTTCCCCTGCATCTCGCTCAGAGTTCGACAGCAGAGTTGTTCAAAAGATTTGTTGACGGTAAGATAACGGCCATTGAGATCCTTACAGTAAATAGGCAGCTCAACATTACGCAGTATCGCGTGCAGATATCCTTCGCTTTCAGAAAGAGATTTCTTCGTCAATTTAAGGGCATCTTCCATCTGTTTTCTAGCGGTAATATCGCGCAGGGTTACAAAAACGATTTGTTCTTCCTGCCACTTCACCCGGCGTAAATTGATATGAACGAGAACGGGCTCTTTGCAAGGCTCTTTAACTTTTATTCGACTAACCGCACACTCAAAATCCTCTTCAACTCCGGCAACTGCTCTTTGCCAGTGATCATCTATGCCAAGGGTACTGTCGGCAGGTATGGTAACGTATTGCAACGGCAAGGAATCGACAATCTCCTCGCGACTAGCGGCAAACATCTCGAGCATTGCCCGGTTTACATCCAGCACCCGGCCATCGAGTGCGCAAATAGCAATAGCGTCATTGGTC
Organism: uncultured delta proteobacterium; assembly: GCA_963796255.1. GTDB lineage: Bacteria > Desulfobacterota > Desulfobulbia > Desulfobulbales > Desulfocapsaceae > Desulforhopalus_A. Next base: position 78,673 of record CAWCLE010000006.1, read on the forward strand.
AGGTTGAACAGTTCACGAATCCTTATCCGGCTGTTCTCCATTTCCCGGCGATATTGCTGCTCCATGGCGATAGTCTCAGCCAGGCGGCTGTTGGTATCGGAAAGTTTCTCAGCCTGTCTCTCGAAGAGATAGGTGGTAATCAGTGAATCCCAAAAATGGAAATTCCATCGTTTCGTCTGGGCCAGCAGATAAAAAACAAACAGGGCAATACCGAATAGAGGTGGCAAAAGTGCGCTTTCCTGCATCAGTAAACCAACAACAATAACCGGGATAAATGATAGCAAAAGAATATTGGCGGTCAGGGCCCGCCAGATGCAGAAATTAACCATCGATCCCGCCCCGATGCCCGATGAAAGCACCAGGATGAGAAGGACTGGAAAACCTTCGGTGTAGGTATAAATAAAAATGGCCGTTGTTGTGCCCCAGACAGCGGCCATCGCCAGGCACGACCAGAAGAAAATCCGTATCCAAGTGGACAAGATTGGTGCAGAATACTTTTTTATTCGTTGAATCGCCAGAACGCGCATAACCGCGCCGCTCAACATAACACCCGCAAGGAATATACAGGAGAGCGGCGAGGAATACATATACCCGGAAGTGACAACCGCGAGAACAAAGCAGAGAGGGACGATATATGCGCCGGGGAGAGACCGTTCCGCCATTTCCCGAGCAGCTCGTTGAATCAACAATTGGTGTTCACCCGCCGATAATTCTAATGATCGGAGCGACAGGGTCTTAGTTAAATCGGTAAACTTCAGCATAGAAGCAATCCAGCAGTAGGGTCAGGAAATCTGAATCTGCATTAGAATCCACATTATAATGAGTTTCATCAATTTTGGCTTCTTTTTCAACCAGCCGTGTGCAGCACTGTACCAAATAATCTCTTTTAACAGCGTACTGCCGTGCATTCGAGCCATTTACACGAAGCTGGATAGCACCTAAAAGAAAATGTCAGGTATTGTTAGGGAAGAGATAAATAATCATCACAATTACTTATACCTACTACAATTCATTGTGAAGGAAACCGGTGATGATTCCGGCAAGCCGGCACAGTCAAAATGAGAACTTTAACATTAAAATCAAGACATTTTCCCACTTTATTTTTCGGCAATGAAAGGTTTCTGAACTTGACGGTTCTGGGATAAGCTCCTATTATACGACGATTGACCGAGTTGAAATGTTGACTAATTTTCGATCAATGGTGCAAATCAAGCTATCATAAATAAAGGAGTGGAGCATGCTGGAACTGAAAAAAGGTGACGAAATTCTTGCGGTAGTTGGTGGCATTACCAACTTTGCCGATGCCCAGAAGGTCTTTGCCGACACTATCGATGCTGAAAATGGCAAGAAATTGGCGCAGATCAAAAATCAAGAGGCACTAATTAAAATTGCCAATGCCATAAAAATGTGCCGTCCGGACAGCGTCTTTGTCAATACCGGTTCCGCTGCCGACGTCCAATGGATTCGAGAGTATTCGCTGGGCCAGGGCGAAGAGAAAAAACTGGCAAAAGCTGGACATACTATCCACTTCGACCTCCCTGAAGATCAGGCCAGACTGGTCAACCAGACATTTTATATCATCAACGAGGGAGAAAAGATGAGCTCCCTCGCGAAAACGGTATTGCGCCAGGAGGCAACCGAATACGTTAAAAAATTTATGCCGGGGATCATGACCGGTAAAACCTTGATCGTCGGCTTTTATAGCCGTGGTCCGGTTGGTGCCGAAGCCGCTTTTCCGGCAATTGAGATATCCTCTTCGGGTTATGTTCTGCACTCCGCCGAGTTGTTGTATCGCAACTGTTTCAGCGATTTTGATGCCGAAGCACAACGGACCGGCCTCTTTTTCACCAACGTGCACTCCGAGGGCGCCAATACTTCCGCCGATGTACCCAATGCCCGTATCTTTATGGACCGAAGCTGGATGACCACCTTCTCCACCTTCTGCACCTATGCCGGCAACACCCTGTTGTTGAAAAAAGGCAACCACCGTTTTAGCGTTGATTATGCGACCTATTACAAAGTCGAGCAGCAACTCTCCGAGCATATGTTTATCACCGGCATGACCGGTCCTAATGACCGGAAAACATTTTTCGCCGGCGCCGCCCCGTCCGGCTGCGGCAAAACCACCACTGCCATGGTGGGTACTGATTTTATAGGCGATGACCTGGCCCAGTTCTGGATTGATAAAAACGGTGTGCTGCGGGCGATCAACCCGGAAAAAGGCATCTTCGGCATCGTCGAGGATGTCAATAATGAGGGTGACCCCTTTTTAATGCAATGTCTGCGTGGCGATGATACGGAAGTCATCTGGTCCAACGTGCTTATTGCCGACGGAGTTCCTTACTGGGTGGGCAATGGCGAAGAAGTGCCGGATAAGGGCGTCAATTTCCAGGGGGAATGGTTCAAGGGAAAAACCGGGCAGGACGGCAAACCAGTGCCGATGTCCCATAAAAATTCCCGTTGTACCCTTCTCGCCTCGGCAATTGCCAACCATGCAACGGCATTGTCTGAAGACCCCAAAGGCGTACCAATAAAGGTCATTACCTATTCCGGCCGGGATGCCGACACCATGCCTCCGGTCTGGGTCGCCAAAAACGCCAATGAAGGGGTGGTGATCGGCGCCTCGATTGTCTCCAAAGCAACCGCCACCGAAGTCGGTGCAACGGGCGTTAACCGCCAGCCCTGGGCCAACGCACCTTTTATTCCCGGAGCCCTGGCCGATTATATGGCGGCGCAGTTCACCTTCTTTAATTCAGCAAAATTCTCAGAAGAGACCCGACCGGTTATGGCCGGATTGAATTATTTTCTCACTCATGGCAATCGGGGTGGGACCGGCGATAAGTTGCTGGGTGAGAAAAAGGATGTCAGGGCCTGGCTCGGCTGGCTGGAGCTATTCGCCAACGGTGATGTACAGGCCATCTCCACGCCGATTGGCTACCTGCCTCGATACCAGGACCTGGTCCCCTTGTTTACGGCAATTGGCAAGGAGTATCCACAATCTCTTTATGACATGCAGTTTGCTTTGTATGTGGACAAAATTGTCGCCCGCCTTGATCTGCAAAAGGCGGCGTACAGTAAAGAACCTGACATCCCACCGGTCCTTTTTGAGATCTATGACACGCAGAAAAAAGAGCTATCTGAACTGAAAGGGAAATTAGGCACTGTTATCACCATGGATAAACTTGGCTGATAGTTTCGTACCACAACCCGAGCCAGTCGTCGGGTTGTGGTACTTTCTTGGCGACCCCATACCATAATGAACTCCACTTCGGCACAGACCTCGGAGAGTCTGGTTGCCACTGTTTCCGACCCATATCTGCTCAATACCTATTCTCTCGTTCTTTCTGCAGCCGATATCACCCATCGCATTCAGTATCTAGAGATCAATCATATTGAGATTTATGTGACAACCAGGCAGCGAGAAAGAGCGCTGTACGAAATCGCCACCTATGACCGGGAAAATCGGGACTGGCCACCGGCACCGGTCGCAAGTGACTTCAGCCCGACATTTCGGGCGATGAGTGCGGTAGTCATCGGTTGTCTGGTTTTCATTTACGGCCTCTCCGGAGAATGGCACCTCAAATCCTGGTGGTTTCAAAAAGGGGCCGGAGACTCGTCGGCAATCATCGAGCATTTTGAAATATATCGACTGGTAACCGCACTCACTCTGCATGCCGATATTGTCCATCTTATGGGTAACTGCGTTCTCGGCGGCTTTTTATTGCACTTTTTTTTTCACCTGACCGGCAACGGCATCGGCTTGTTTGCCATGCTCCTGAGCGCAGCCCTGGCCAATCTTATCAATGTACTGATTCATGGACCAGGGCATATGTTTGTCGGATTTAGCACCGCTGTTTTCAGTGTTATCGGCATGCTCTGCACGATCAGCTTTGCCCTGCAGACCAGACGGCTTTCCCTGCATTTTTTCATGCCGGTCATGGCCGGCTCGGCACTTCTCGCATTTCTTGGTTCAAGCGGGGAACGAACTGATCTCGGTGCGCATCTTTTCGGTCTTTTTGCTGGTCTCGTTTTCGGCAATTTTGTCCGTCTACCGTTTTTTGCCTCTCTGCGAGCCTCATTTGCGCTACAGACACTCTTAAGTTTTATCAGCTTTGGTATTTTCGGCTTCTGCTGGTTTTTGGCCATGCAATAGCAATTGCAAAAAAATTCCCGCAGAAGATAGCTTAAAAGAGTGAGAGATTCATCCTGATGGTACGATTCAGATTGCAATCAGGCCCATCAATTATTACTCTTAGGAGCTCATCTTCAATTCATCGCTACATTTTCAGGCATTCTTTAACCATTAAGACTTTGAGAGCAAAAAGAGTTTAATAACTAAGGTATGCTGCCAAGATCAATACGAGCAGGAGATTTTTATGGCCAATCAGGATCAACAGCCTCCATGGGGAAAAAAGAATAAGCCACAGACCCCTGAAGAGATTGTCGCCCAGCTGATTAATAAGCTGCAGGATTTTTTCTCAGACAAAAAGAAACCGCCTCCCCCGCCGGGAGACAACCAGGGTACGACATCACCCCCCTCTTCCCCATTTGCCAATCTGGGCAAGCTCCTGGCCGTTATTCTTATCCTTGTGGTATTGCAGGGAGTGTATTCATCTTTTTTCAAGATTGCGCCCAGCGAGGTCGGCGTGGTGCTGCGACTCGGTAAATACTCACGGACGACTCCTCCCGGCCTGCATTTCAAAATTCCGTATATTGACCGCCTCTATAAAGTCGATGTGGAAAATATCCGTAAGGAAGAATTTGGCTTTAGAAATCGTACGTCTGGACAACAGACCTCGTTTAACAATCAGGATTTTAACACTGAATCGCTGATGCTGACTGCCGATAAAAATGTTATCAGCGTTGCCTGGATTGTGCAGTATCGGGTCGCCGACCCCTACGCTTTTCTGTTTAAAGTAGCCGATGTTCGCCAGGCAATTCGAGATAATTCGGAAAGCGTTACCAGGCGGGTAGTGGGTAATATGGATTTTGATTATGTCCTCAGTAATCGTGATCTTCTGGCCGCGTCGGTAAAAAAAGAACTGCAGGAACAACTCGATAAACTTTTTCCTAAAGGTGTCAGCGGTGTCAACATCGGCACCGTGCAGTTTCAGGACATTAACCCGCCCGACCAAGTGAAACCGGCCTTTAACGAAGTAAACGAAGCCGATCAGGATATGAAACGACTGGTGAATGAAGCGCAGGAAACCTATAACCGGGTCATTCCCAAGGCATCCGGTGATGCCAAAAAAATTATTGAAGAAGCCTATGGCTATCAAGCCGAACGGGTAAACAACGCGAAAGGTGAAACCCAGCGCTTCAAAGACATTCTCAAAGAGTATAAAAATGCTCCTGACGTAACCCGCACGCGGATGTATCTGGAGACCATGAAGGACATTCTGCCGAGCGTAGAATCCGTCTATGTCATTGACAAAGATCAGCAGGCACCACTGCCGCTTCTGAACATCTCTTCCGGCAGCCTGCCGAAAATGCAAGCGAAAGAGCCAGATACTACACAAAGGAATTAGATATGAAACAGATAGCCCAGTTTTTTCTAGTTGGACTCGTCCTGCTGGCCATTGTCGTGATTTATGACGGCTTTTTTATTCTCGAAGAAGGCAAACAGGTGGTCATCACCCAGTTTGGTGCGCCGGTAGGCGACCCGGTTACCGAGGCCGGTCTGCATTTCAAAATGCCTTTCGTGCAGCAGACGCAGGTATTCGAGAAAAAAATCCTCATCTGGGACGGGGCACCGAATCAGATCCCGACCAATGATAAAACCTTTGTTTTTATCGATGTTACCGCCCGCTGGCGCATCTCCAATGCTTTAAAATTTCTCCAGGCAGTCAATAACGAAGCTCGCGCCCAATCTCTACTCAGCGATATCATCGATGGAACAATCCGGGATATGGTCAATAAAAATGACCTGATCGAAATTATCCGCAGCTCGGACTGGTCGATTAATACCATGTCGGAAACCACCGCCGTGTCGTCCATCGGCACCAAACCCAAAAACGGTCGGGATGGCATCTCTAACCAGGTGCGCGAGATAGCTTCGAAAACCACCCCACAATACGGCATCGAACTTATCGACGTCATTATCAAAAGGGTCAACTATATCGATTCGGTACGGCTCAAGGTATATGACCGGATGATTTCCGAGCGGAAAAGAATTGCCGCCGAAAAACGATCGACCGGTGAAGGGCAGAAGGCGGAGATTCTGGGAACGGTGGAGCGTAAGCTCAAAGAAATAATTTCCACCGCCAATCTTGAGGCGGTGACCGTAAAAGGTAAGGCCGATGCCGAAGCAACGAAAATTTACGGCGAAGCATACTCCGAGGATCCGGATTTTTACGGCTTTCAAAAAACCCTGGAAAGTTATAGCAGGATCATCGGCAACAACACTTCCCTGGTACTCTCTTCCGATTCAGATCTCTATCGTTTCCTTAAATCAGTGGATGGTAAGTAAGCCGAATCTGTAACCGTTTACTAAGAAAAAACTATTTGGTGGTCTGGTTATCCAGGCCACCACTGGTTCCCGGATATGCCGGAGCCTGGCTCTTTTGGTAAGGGATTCGGCCTTTTTCGGTAAGCATTTCGAAAAATGTTTCCAGTTGCTGTTCGTCGTCAATAACATCCGTATCGAGTTGCTCAAAGCGACAGTTGCAATAGCTTAACTGTCCTTCACACCAGGGGCAGATCTCCACAGTACATCCCAATAAATGGTTCTCGTTTTCCGGCACGCCGCATACCGGGCAGCTTATTGGTTCGGTTGTTGTGCTTGCAACATATTCTTTCAGCTGGCCTACCGGCAGACATAGTTTTAAGAACTCCTCCTGAGTCTCCAAGCCAAAAAAAGACAACACTTCGGTATCGACAGCCTGCAAATATTCGCCCAGTAAAAGGACATGCTCGGCGGTAACGGCGTATACATATGAAAAAGATAAAGTTGTGACGACAAAGAGATGCACGCCCTTCTGGTTAATAAGCCGGGCGATTTTCACCACGGCCTCTTCCCGAGCCTCAGGCAGGTTCGAATAATATTCTAGCAATAATCGTACAACAAAATTATTATTTTTGTATTTCTCAACCAGGGAAACTGCCGAGTGCAGTTGATTTTTCGGTACGGAATATTGGATGAAAAGCTTAATTTCTTCGATTGCTTGGCGGGTGTTATTTTCCAACGGCATACTGATCCTACCTGTAGAGATTTTATAAATTGCTGGCCTATTTCGCAAGACTCGTGCCCACCGCAAAATTAACGACTAGAGGTACATCAAGGGGCAGTGCCTGTTCCATGGCTTCAGCAATGATCGGCCTGGTCTGCGGGAGCTCAAGCTCGGGCAGTTCAAAAACCAGTTCGTCATGGACCTGTAGCAGCATTGTGGCGGCCAGTTCGCTCTGTTTAAGAGCCTTATCACAGCGGATCATGGCTAGTTTGATAATATCCGCAGCAGTCCCCTGAATAGGGGTGTTGATGGCTATTCTCTCGGCAAACTCCCGGCGTGTCTTATTTTTTGAGTGAATCTCGGGAACAGCTCTTCGGCGTCCGAGCAAGGTGGTCACATAGCCCTTTTGTCGAGCCTTATCGACTATATCATGCATAAATTTTTCCACCCCGGTGTACAGGTGGAAGTAACTGTCGATAAACCGCTGTGCCTCTTTGCGGCCAATATCCAGCTGATTGGCCAGACCAAAGCTGCTCATGCCATAGACGATACCGAAATTGATGCTTTTTGCCACCCGGCGCATCTCGGAGGTAATGAGCAGCGGTGATACCCCAAAAATCTCCGCGGCGGTTCGGGTATGAATATCTTCACCTGCTCGAAATGCTGTCAATAAGGCAACATCCTGCGAATAGTGGGCGAGAACCCGTAAATCGATCTGGGAATAATCCGCCGACAAAAACACCAGGCCATCGCCCGGGACGAAGGCACCCCGGATGCGCCCACCTTCCTCGGTACGAATGGGGATATTCTGCAGATTAGGGTCGCTGCTCGATAACCGACCGGTTGCAGTGATCGCCTGATTAAAGGAAGAATGGATCCTCCCGGTTAGCGAATCCTGCAATAAACCGAGCTTATCGACATAGGTGGTGAGCAGTTTGGTCAGCGTCCGATAGCGTAGAATCAGCGCCGGCAGTTCATGTTTTTTAGCCAGTTGTTCCAGTACTTTTACATCGGTGGAAAAACCGGTCTTGGTCTTTCTGCCATGGGGCAATCCTTGTTCTTCAAAGAGTATCTGGGCCAACTGGGACGGCGAGTTGAGGTTACAGGGATGTCCGATAAGAGCATAGATCTGTTGTTCTAAAATGGTCAGCTTGCCGGTGAACTCAACCGACAGGGCGGCCAGAACACTCGGGTCAAGACAAATTCCAGCCAATTCCATCCTGGCCAAAATAACCACAATAGGCATTTCAACATCCCAAAAAAGATCCCTGACCCCATTTTCACTGAGCAGTGGCTCGAATTCCTGCCATAACAGCAGCGTGCCGTAGACATCCTCGCAGCTATAGTTCCCGGCCTTGGCAATGGCCACATAGGCAAAACAATCTTCGCGTTTATCGCCGTCGACGACTTCAGCAAAAGAGGTCATTTTCAATCCGCGTGCCAGACACAGGGCGTCAAGCTTAAGTGAACGATTCTCACTTTCTAGCAGGTAGGCGGCAATCAGCGTATCGGCCAGCGGTCCGCCCAGCTCAATCCCCCACTGCTGCTTGATGACCGTGAAATCATATTTCAGATTATGGGCAACTTTGGTAATTGTTTCAGATAACAAGAATGGCTTTAGGGCCGCCAGTACCTCCTCGCCATCAAGTTGGCCAGCAGCTGCATTGCCGTGAGCATCACAGTGGCCAATGGGGATATACCATGCTCTCGTCAGATCAGCACAGAGTGAGATGCCGACAAGACGCGCCTTGCGGGCATTTAAAGAAGTCGTCTCCGTATCGACACTTAGAAGGCTGACGTTTTGCAAAGCTTTACTAAGATCGGCCAATTGACGAAGATTTCGTACCGTTACAAAACCATCGACCGGTACCGCCGTCGAGGTGTCGACTCCTTTGAGCAGGCTGGAAAATTCGAGTTCAGTGTAGATTTCGGCCAAATGGTGGTCATCTGCCGATTGTACCAGATAACTATCGAGCTGCTCTGGAATCGGTACATCCGATTTCAGGCGGATGAGTTCTTTGGAAAGATACGCCTGGTCCCGATGGGCGCTGATATTTTCTTTCATCTTCGATTTTTTCAAATCATCAAGATGGGCGTACACTCCATCGAGGCTGTTAAAATCGCCGAGCAGTTTGGCCGCCGTTTTCGGTCCAATTCCCGGAATCCCTGGAACATTGTCGGAACTGTCGCCGATCAGGGCGAAATAGTCGAGCAGCTGATTTGTCGGCAAGCCATATTTCTGTTGTACTGCCTCCTCATCCATCACCTTGTCTTTCATCGGGTCCCACATAACCACATCATCTGAAACCAGCTGCAGCAGATCCTTATCTCCGGAAACAACGACCACTTTATGACCAAGAGGAGTAAACTTTTTTACCACGGAGGCTATTATATCGTCGGCCTCGACATCTCCTTCCTCCAGCATAAGGATGTTCGAGGCAGTCACAAAACGTTTAATAAATGGAATCTGTACCTTGAGGTCTTCCGGCATCGGCGGCCGGTTCGCCTTATACTGGTCATAGAGCTGATGGCGAAAAACCGGTCCTCGGGAATCAAAGGCCATGACCAGATAACGCGGATTTTTTTCCCGGAGCAGTTTTTTGACCATGGTAACAAACCCGAGGATGGCATGGGTCGCCATTCCTTTGCTGTTGGAAAGCGGGGTTATGGCGTGGTAAGCCCGATAAATGTAAGCACTCCCGTCAATGATATAAATTTCTTCTTGCACAGCCTGGCTCCATGTGTGGATTGAAAATATGCGGCCTTGGTTCATTCTCCGGGGTACGGATACGATGAGCGATCGAGCACTTTTGGTGTTGCTTAGACTATAGCGGGTTTCGTTGGTTTTGCATTAAAGAATTGCCAAAAAAAACCCCGGGACATCTAATGCCCGGGGCGTTTCATGGTCTATTTGGTATTTTCTATCTGGGCGATCTCACCCAGGAGGCCTGCGGACCTTTATCACCAAGAGTTTCCCCGAAGGTAACACTATCTCCTTCAGTCAGATCGTCCATATTAAGATCTTTCAGGGCATTTTCATGAAAATATATATCTCTCTTGTCGGCTGAGGTTATAAATCCATAGGACTCATGGGGAGAAAGTTTGCGGATTACCCCCAGACCATCAGTGGGTACAGCCTGGCCCGGCTGTTTATGATTTTGTCTTTTTTTTCTCTGGATCTCTTTGAGCTGTAAGGTCAACACATCAAAGGACTCAGTGAGCGCTGCACGTACAGTCTCTGCGTTCCTGGTGACAACAACCGTATCATTGGGTACCGTCGCTACCAGTTTGATCTCAAACCCACCTTCTTTATAAGAGGTAGTGGCTTCAATGCTGACACGCAGGTGCAAAACAAAATTAGGATAGAACCGAATGAGTTTTTCTTGCTCCTCTTCGATCTTGGTCTGCCAACCTTTACGTAATTCAACATTTCGGGCTTCGATCTTCAGTTCCATATAGTTCCTCCAGCTCTGTTTCAAACAGCAGGTCCGCCGCTGTTTTACTTATGCATCATCAGATGCATCCCTTGCAATTCATCAACGACCCATACCGAGGGAACATCTCAAACTTCCTGGTCGAAGATGGCCTGCTCTGGTTACTATTATATTGCCCTCTGGTATAGAATCAAGGCCGCAGATCATTTTATCCGGAGTGATCCAAGCGCTGCTAACTTTTTACCTGAAAGAAACCAACAAACGTAGCTATTCTAACAATTTCACAGTATAATTTCATACTTTTGAAGTGTATTAAATAAACAATGGATCCTGGTGGAGCGGACAATGAAAAGCGGCAAAAACGGGGTCATCCTTCTCAATATGGGCGGACCGGACACTATAGAGGATGTCCGGCCTTTTTTGTTTAATCTCTTTTCCGATCGGCAAATAATTCCTCTGGGCCCCCCTTTTCTGCAGAAATTTCTGGCCTGGATCATTGCCCGGCGTAGAGCGCCGAAAAGCAGCGCAATATATGCCCAAATAGGCGGGGGGTCGCCGCTGAAAGATATAAGTTTTCGCCAGGCAAAAGCCCTGGAGACTGCCCTGGCCACCGATGGTGACTATAGCGTGAATGTCGCCATGCGTTACTGGCCGCCCTTTGCCGAACAGGCGATAGGGCAATTGCTTACCGCAGGAGTAGATCGTCTTATCGCTCTCACCCTGTATCCGCACTATTCAAAAGCCACCACCGGATCATCTATTACGCAGTTGGAGATGGTTCTACAGCGGCTCGCACCGGAAATTCCCCTGAGCTGCATCTCTTTTTGGCCCACTCAAAGCGAATATATTGGGGCAGTTGCCGAGAACATTGTGCATGGCTTGAGGGACTATGGGGCACAGCCCGTGCAAGTGGTATACAGCGCACACAGCCTCCCTGTCTCATTCATTAAGGACGGGGACCCTTATGTGGAACATATCGAACAAAGTATAAAAGCAATCGAAAAAATAACCGGGCACAAGGGCAGACTCTGTTATCAGAGCCGCAGCGGTCCGGTTGAATGGCTCTCTCCCTCAACCCCGGAAATGCTTAAGACCCTTGCCGGCGAAGGGTGCAGGAATATTCTCATGGTACCGATAAGCTTTGTCTCAGATCATATAGAGACCCTGTACGAGATAAACATACTGTATCGGGATCAGGCGGCACAGCTTGGCATATGCCTTAAAGCTAGTGACTCTCTCAACACCAATCCGCTCTTTATTAAAGGACTCAGGTCTCTGGTCCTGCAGACCAACAACTGAGCGCTTACTCCGCTCTGCCCATGGAGTTCTGAAAACGGCGCATCCGCACATTCATCAAGAGACCCAGGCCAAGCATGGTGGTCATCAACGAAGAACCACCATAGGAAACCAGCGGCAGGGGAATACCGACGACCGGCAGAAAACCCATCACCATAAACAGGTTGATGACCGCCTGCCAAAAGATCAGCATTACCACCCCGTAGGCGAGCAGCACCCCGAATCGATCCTTGGCATACATTGCCACATAAAGGCCCCAGAGTAACAGCAGGAAATAGGTGCCTATAAAAATGACACTACCGGCAAAGCCCCACTCTTCACCCCAGACCGAAAAAGCAAAGTCAGTATGTCGTTCAGGCAGAAAATGCAGATGTCCCTGGGTTCCTTCCATATACCCTTTACCGAACTTTCCGCCGCTGCCGACAGCTATTTTGGACTGTAGAACCTGATAACCATGGCCCATCGGATCTTGTTCCGGATTAAGAAAAGTGGCAATCCGTTGCTTTTGATAAGGTTTCAACAGTTGCCCCCAGGCAAAAACAACCGCGCCGAGGCCAAGACTACCCATTACCAGATAGGTGGACAACCTGAGTTTGACAAACACGGTCATCGATACAAAAATGATGCCGAGCATCAAGGCCGTACCCAGGTCAGGCTCCAACAAGATAAGCACAAAGGGTATGCCGGTCAGAACAATAGGCATAACCAGGTCTTTTATAGCATAGCCGTCGTTAATCTCCTTTCGCGAATAATAGCTGGCAAGGGTGACGACAAGCATAAGTTTGGCTGGTTCCGACGGCTGCAGTTTAAAAAAACCGAGATTAATCCACCGCTGCGCCCCTCCTGCTTCATGGCCGGCGACAAAGGCAAAGAGCAGCAGAAGGATGGTCATGACATAAAACGGATAATTCCACGAATGCAGCTCCTGGTAATCAAAGCTGATAATAAACACAAAGGCGGTAAACCCCATGAGAAAAAAGTAGCCCTGTTTGATATAGGGCGGCATGCCATAGCCTTTTGGTGGAAACGAGGCGCTGTAAAGGTTAAAAAAAGCCATAATGCACACCAAAAAAATAAGCAGCATCAACACCATATCAAAATGTTCAAACAAGCGTCGGTCTATGCGAAACATTGTCTGGCACCGCCCAATCCAAATTCCTTTGACATCATGGTTACTCCTGTTTTTGTGCCGTCTGGTTCAGCCGCCCACTGAAATATTGATTCAAAACCGCCCTGGCAATAGGGCCGGCAGCTGAGCCGCCGTGCAGGCCGTGCTCAACAAGGACGGTCACGGCAATCTCCGGATCTTCCGCCGGGGCAAAGCAGGTAAACCAGCCGTGATCCCTGAATTTATAGGGAATATCTTCTTCCTTGAGGTGACGATATTGCGCTAATTTGACCACTTGCGCGGTACCGGTTTTACCGGCAATCGTCAACCCATCGATGGCAACGGCACGGGCGGTACCGTGTTTGCCCTGGACCACCTCCTCCATCCCTTTTTTTATCCTCTTGAAATACCGATCAAAGCCTTTAATTTCATTCACCAATTCCGGGACAAAACGTTCAACCACATTCCCCTCCGGGTCGGTAACCTGTTCAACCAGCTGCGGTCGAAATTGTTTGCCGCCGTTGGCCAGCGTCGCAGTCATCACACACAGCTGCAGGGGAGTGACCAGATTGAAGCCCTGGCCAATGACGACCGAAAGCGTTTCACCATCCTGCCACTTGCCTTTACGATATTTTTCTTTCCATGCTTTGGTCGGCGCAAGACCTTCTTTTTCATATTCCATCTCTACCCCTGTCTTATGCCCTAAGCCGAGTTTATTGGCATACTCCGCGAGCCGGTCGACTCCCACCCGCTGACCAACCTGATAAAAATACACGTCACAGGACTCACTAATAGCCTTCAACAGGTTTACCGGCCCATGGCCCGAATGTTTCCAGCAACGGTAGACTCTGTTGCCAAACGAATAATGTCCCGGACAGTAAAAAACCGTATCTTCGTCAATGACCCCCGTCGCCAGCCCGGCCAGTGCGGCGACCATTTTATAGGTTGATCCGGGAGGATATGTCGCCTGGACCACTTTATTTATCAAAGGATGTTTAGGGTTATCGAGCAATTCCTGCCATTTTTTTACTGATATTCCGCCAATAAAATCGTTAATGTGAATCGTTGGCACAGAAACAGCGGCCAGCAATCGGCCGGTTTTTACCTCCATCGCCACCACTGCTCCAGATTTGTCTCCCGCCGCCATGTAGCTTTCGGCAATTTGCTGCAAATCTACATCCAGGGTTAAACGTATTTCTCTGCCGGGCAGTGGTTCAACCTCTTTTAGTAACTGTTGCTCAAAGCCACGAGCATCAACCTCCGAATAACTGAATCCTTTTTCTCCACGAAGGTCTTCCTCACGTTCTTTTTCCAAGCCTTTTTTGCCGACAATATCGCCGCCGGTATAGATTTCACGATCAGCCGTTTCCAACTCTTTTTTGGAGATTGAACCAAGATAGCCGATGATATTTGCCGCCAGATCTTCGTAATTATACACCCGGACCGGTTGCACCTCAGTCCTCACCCCGGAAAATTCGTGGTTATGATTCTCCAGATAAGCAAGCGTCTGCCAGTCGATATCTTCTTTTAAAAGTACCGGTACATACTTGGGAATGTCGGATGCATCACGGATTTTTTCCCACAATTCAGAAACATCCATATCAAGAATCGGCGCCAATCGTTTCAGGACATTACCCAGATCATGGGAATCTTCCTGGGTCAGGACAACATTAAACGATGGCCGATTGGTGACGATTTCCTTGCCATTGCGGTCAAGGATATGGCCTCTGGGTGGAGCGAGTTGGCGAATTCTGACTCTGTTGCCGTAGGCCCGTTTCTCATACTCATCGCCATCGTTGATCTGCAGAATCCACAGCCTGAGGACAATGATAAACAGAAAAAAAACCACCACGGTGAAAACTGCCAGCAGTCGTTTCTTTAACAGGTCGAGTGCTCCTTCATCGCGCTCGGCGATATCGGCTATCTTTCTAAATGAAAATTTAAGTCTCATTCTCCCATTCCTGATTACCGTGGTTTCGGGGGGCGACGGCGAAGGGGTTTAGCGCGCCAGCGATGTTTCTGAAGAAACTCGTACAACCCGCTGTAGATTAAAAACAGAGGGATCGCCGCAGCAACCAGCAAGGCAGTTCTCTGCAGGGTAATTCCCCAAGACCATTCCGGGAGTTCTTCCGGCAAGGCAAGAGAATAAAAACAATAAAGAATTATCTGTACCAGAAAATAACTCAGGCCAACAAGAGGAATCTGGTACGTCGATTCTTTGATGGGGCTCTTGTTGGTAAGGAATTTGAGGGCGGCAAAAGTAAAAAGACACATCAGGGGATAAAAACCTAAGTAAATCCCGACGATAACATCCATAACCCATCCCAGCGTAAAGACCAGGATGATGCCCGGAACCCAGGCAAAGCGATAGGCGATAAACGTCACGAGTATAAAGAGGAAATCCGGCCGACCAAGCCAAAGAGGCAGGGACTGCATCAAGGTTGTTTGGAGCACAATCAGCACAATCCCCAGCAGCCAGAATGAAAAAAACAACATGAGGCTCCTACCTTCTGGGGGAAAGGTTTGTTGAATCGAGTATTTTCCGGCGATCTGTCGGATCAATAAAGACAAACTCCAATTTTTGGAAATCGACATTGGGTTGCACCTCGATCTCCTGAAACATCCCCCTTTTCTTTTGATATATCTTCGACACCCGGCCAAGGGGAATGCCGGCAGGGAAAACACCACCGATTCCCGCGGTAACTATATAATCCCCCTCCTCGACATCGGCGTTCTTTAAGACATATTCGAGGACAAACCCACGCTCACCTGCTCCTTTCAGAATTCCTCGAGTCCGGTTTTTCTGGATCATTGCATCGATGGCACTGCTTGGTGCATTGGCCAGCAACACCTTGGAATAATGCTCCGCCGCGTGAATAACTTGGCCGACAACGCCGACTGGGGAAAGAACAATCATGCCCTCCAGGACATCATCCTTGCGACCGCGATCAACGACAATAGTCTGATACCAGTAGGCCGGTTCCTTGCCGACGACCCGGGCCGCCAGGGGTTGAAAGCTGAGTTTATCCTTAAAAGCCAGCAACTCTTCGAGATGCAGATTAGTGCTGTAACCCTCACGATATTCCCCGAGTTCTTTGAGGTATTTGTCAACCAGCCCCTGCAGCCTTTTATTGTCTGCCCGAACATTCCACAGGGCAATATAGTCATCTTTTATAGTAACGATTCCGGCAACCATTCGGGTCATCACACTCTGCACCGGACCGATAAAATCGAGGGTGAGTTGATGCGGCGTACCAAACCGCCCGCCCAGCATCGAGGCAAGCAACAACACCCCAACGATGCCCAATATTATTACCAGAAGCAGGATTCTAACAGTTGTAAAGAGAGATCGTCCCTGAATGGCTTTCTTTTTCTTTCGCACGGATCACAACAGGTTAGAGCAGCACATGAAATACCGGTATGCTACAACCGGCGCAAAATTTTATTACCGGAGTAAGAGATTACTCGATGGTGACCTCGCGGAGGATATCAAGATTATCGAGCGCTTTTCCGGAACCAAGGACAACAGAGGATAAAGGATCTTCGGCAACAATTATGGGCATACCCGTTGCTTCGCGCAGACATTTATCAAGATTCTTCAGTAAAGCCCCGCCACCGGTCAACACGATGCCGTTGTCGACAATATCCGCAGCCAGCTCGGGGGGGGTGACCTCAAGAGCTATGCGTACCGCCTCGACAATAATATCGACCTGCTCAGCTATCGCCGATTGAATTTCATCGGCAGTAATCTGCAGGGTCTTCGGAACCCCGGAAACCAGGTCGCGGCCCTTGATATCCATAGTTTCATAGGGTTCTTCCGGCATAACATTACCGATAGTTGTCTTGATCAACTCTGCGGTCCTCTCCCCAATGGCCAGGTTATGCTTGCGTTTGATGTACTGCAAAATAGATTCATCCATCTTGTCACCGGCAACCCTGACCGATTTAGCGTAGACAATACCGGAAAGCGATATAACCGCCACTTCGGTGGTCCCTCCGCCAATATCAATGATCATATTGGCGGTCGGCTCGGTAATGGGCAAACCAGCGCCTATTGCGGCAGCCATTGGTTCCTCGATAAGGTAAACCTCCCTTGCTCCCGCCGATTCAGCCGATTCGCGTACCGCCCGCTTTTCGACCTGGGTAATTCCGGAGGGAACCGAGATGATAATGCGTGGATGGACCAGGGTCCTTCTATTGTGCACCTTATTGATAAAATATCGCAGCATTGCCTCAGTTACTTCAAAATCGGCAATTACCCCGTCTTTGATGGGCCTGATCGCAGTGATGTTTCCAGGAGTTTTGCCGAGCATCATTTTTGCTTCATGTCCGACAGCCAACACCTTGCTCATCCGCCCGTCCTGTCTGACGGCAACGACCGATGGCTCGCGCAGGACAATCCCCTTACCTTTGACGTAGAGGACCGTATTTGCCGTCCCGAGATCTATCGCCAGATCATTGGACAACCAGCCGAACAAAAAATTAAATGGTGAATACATACATTCATCCTTGCAGGAAAAGGCGCCTTGCCGCGCCTCTTAAAATATATTAGTAGCCGCTGGATTAAAGAGCGGAGGGTTATCACAGTAATGTGCAGGAAGAGAAATGAAAGCACTCTCACGAAACATGAAAGCATAACAAACCTCATATCCATTAGCAACAAATATGGCGGAACATCCCCGCAAAAGATTGTTCTGTTTTGTCCTGTTTTATATTGACATGAAAAACAATCCCTGTTATTGATGGTGCAATTTTATGACGTAGACAATGTTGTGTACCTGAAGGGGCTATAGCTCAGCTGGGAGAGCGCTTGACTGGCAGTCAAGAGGTCGTCGGTTCGATCCCGTCTAGCTCCACCAAATACTAAAAAAAGGGTGATACAGTGTACAGCTGTATCACCCTTTTTTTAATTCTTTTTTAGGTGCCGCTATGGCGGGGATGAGCTATTACCGACCGATCTTGGCGACGGCCTCATTAATCGACAGCGCATACGGTTTATGGTCGCGAAGAAACTGCGGTAGACTGTTTTGTGCCAAGCGTGCCATGTCGAGACTTTGGTATTCGCCGTAGAAGACAAAAACCTTTTCAGGGGCATTCTTTTGCTCAAAAATATAAAAATTTCCGGCCTCCTGACGGTAATTGAGCTGGGCCAGCATGTTTTTAAGATTTCTCTCACCATTTTTTGAGTTAAGAGCCATAAGCTGAACGGTGAACATGTTCTTTTTCTCTGTACCTTGCCAACTGGAGCCTGCCAAGAGTCTTGCCTGGTACAACCGGTCGGCAGCAGGATTCGTCGATGCGACAACCGCTTTTGCCATCGCCGGCTGCGGGGACTGTTGTGCCACCGGCAGCTTGTTTTTCTTCTTCACCTGATGACCTGGGTGCAACCGGGCAATATCTTTAACTTCCTGGGACGTTGCTGGGGGCGTAAGGACTTCCGGTACCACCAAAGGAGCGTCTTGTTTCTTGATCTCGGCAACGGGTGCACTCTCTTTGCTTGATACCGTTTCGACTTCCTCTGTCGTATCAGCCATCTGCGGTGAAGCCTGATCGTCTAAATTTTGAATCTCGTCGCTCACCGGCTGCGTTTCTTTTTCCACCAGCAGAGGGGCTGTCACCGATTCTTCTCCGGAACCGCTTTTATCCGCTGCCGCTAAAGGAGCTCCCCCCTCGTCCGGTGGCTCTAATTCCTCAACCGGAACCAGGGTCGCTAGCTCTTTTTTCTCAAGGAGATTAGCACCGGTTTCCTGGACAGTCGTTACCTTGACCGACGGATCGCTTTGAGGGCTCTGGATCACTTCTTTGCCGACCTCACTCTTATCACCATCCGGGCGGAACAGAAAAAAGATCAGCAAGAGACAACATACCACCCCGCCAATCCAGGGCAGATAGCGACTTATTTTACCATCTAGGTGCAGGTATTCCATCACGACCGAGTTTTTCTTTCGGGTATCGCCGTGCTCTTCAACGCCTTCAAGAAGCACCATAAACGAGGTATCCTCACGGTGCGGCTGCACTGTCTCTTCGCCAAGAATATTGGTCATGCGAAAATTACCATTAGCTCGACGGTAAATATCGTCAACTACTTCATCAGTAAACACCTGGGCCGCATCTATACCGGGCAATCGCGCGGCGCAGAACTGCAAATAATAGGTCGTTTCAGCTTCGGTAAGAGGGGCAAGCTCAAAGAGGTACGCATCGGGATGATGAAAATCGCCGAAAGAAATCTGGTCACAATTCTCGATGAGTGTTTTTCGGCCGGACAAAAGGATATGTATTTGTGCTCCGGCCCCGGTAATTCGTTCAAGCATCCGGCGAATTTGATCGAGAGTGGCAAGGAATATATTCTCCGCTTCATCGAAAATAACCAGCAGCTCCGCCCTTTGGTTGAGCAGAAAATCGGTGATATGCTGCAGAGACTGATCGAGTCCGGCATATTCGCTATCCATCTCTTTGTCCAAACCCAGATTTACAGCGATATCTTGGACGACTTCGTCAAAGGAATCAACAGCGTGGGGAAAAAAAACGGCGTGATCCAATGTTTCATGCGCCAGCATGTGACACAGCATTGTTTTACCACTCCCTTCTTCCCCGGTAAGCGCCATGAGGGACGCACCGTCCTGTAATGCCTGCTGTATTCGAGACAATACTTCAGCCCGACCGGCACAGGGAAAATAATTATCAAGGATAATCTCGTCCTGAAACGGTGACTGTTCACCATCCTCTGTATCTCTATTAATGTCTATCATGATCAATTGGAGTTTGTTATATTTTGATTACATATTTTGATAACGTCGTAAAAAAGAGAACGGCATGATAATACTCTACTCAAGAAATAAATAAAACAGCAGAACCACTTTGTGCATTATGCCGATATTTCGTCTCAATGAGCAGATTCAATTCCCCCATCCGCAGTATGCAGAGGAGAGTGGCCTGCTTGCAATAGGCGGGGATCTTCGCCCGGAAAGGTTGCTGATGGCCTACAGCCAGGGAATATTTCCCTGGTATTCACCTGGGGATCCCATTCTCTGGTGGTTCACCAGTCCACGTCTGGTTATTTTTCCGGAGGAATTCAGAGTTCCCAGACGCGTGGCTCGATATGCCAGAAATTCTTCTGTTACAATAACTCGTAACCAGGCCTTTGGCCAAGTTATCAGTGCATGCGCCAATGCGCGATCGGCGCACCGGACGGAGACCTGGATCTCCGCCGAAATGCAGGAGGCCTATATTAAACTGCACCATCTCGGCTTTGCCCATTCATTCGAATGTTGGCTGAATGGCCTGCTGGTTGGCGGCTTATACGGGATTACCCTGGATCAAGTATTTTATGGCGAATCGATGTTTTCCTGGACAAAATGTGCTTCTCAGTTTGCCTTGATCGCTTTAGTCGAGTATTTAAAAGGCAGAAATTGCCAAATGATTGATTGCCAGATGACGACCAATCATTTATTACGTTTCGGCGCAAGAGAAATAAGCGGCGAAGAGTTTCGCCGACACCTTAAAGAAAACATTAAAAACAGTATTGCCAATGATGACTGGAAACATGAAAGCAAGAAAAACAGATGAAACATGTTCGCTCTGTGAAAAAAACACCCCTTTGACCGCAACGGAAAAAGGCGCGCTGTGTCCGAGGTGTATGGGCATCGTCACTTTCTTGCAAAGCAGGCCGGACGCCCTGGAGAGGCTGTCCAGGTTTGCCGGGATCTCGAAGATTTCGAGCATGAGCGTGCCCCAACTCGAACAGGAACTTCCCGACGTACTCGACGGGGTCCGACACCGAACCACCGACAGAGAACGAAATACCTGGTATGTCTCGATCAGTCAACTTGACGGCAATCCGGTTGAGATTTTTGCCTCGACGGCGTTCGATAGGGACCAGCATCTTCAGTCCCGCATCTCTAATCTGACCACTATAACCAGGCTTATTTCTCTTATTTTACGGCATATTTTTATCAGTGAGCGACTCACCCTCGAAAAAACGCTAATTCAACTGGAGAGGAGCTCCCGGCAACCAAATGACCTGCCGGACATGCTCGGCAAGATACTCGCCAAATACCAGAAGCAGCCGGCTGCAGCAAAGACCCGGCAAACCGCCGAAAAAGAGGCTCCTGTAGCCTAAAACTTACGATGGTTAAGTAGATAAGCGCGGATTTCGGATGAAGAGTTTTTACGACACCATCCTAACAGTCGAGATCAAACTCATAGGGCAGCGCCGATTTATCGAAATGCTTTAACACCCGCTGCAGATCATAGAGATTGACAACTCTGAAAACCAATTCCCAGGCAGGGTACAGAGAGGAATAACTGGATAGAATTTCCAGACTCTCCATGTCCAGCTCCTGCGGCGCAGAACCGATTGTCTCCATGACACTTTTTCTTGTCGCCCGCAGAATATGCAGAATCTGTCTTTTTCTGACATGGGTCTGCCTGATTTTCCAAGAAATATTCACCGCATCTTCCCGCTGAAACTTTAGCTTGCGAAAACGTTCACAATTTTTATGATGCACGGAAAGCCCCTTCGGGGTGAGCAGCGCACAGTTGTCCTTGGCCGTGGGATTGGGCTTGCAGCAGGAGGACAACTTGACCGAGACTGGATCAAGCGTCGTTAATTCAATTTTATTAAAGGCACCAGTCGGCGTCACCAAGGGAGAGACTCCACCGAAAAGAATTTTTTTGATGTCCTCCATCAACTCTTTCAGGCGCACTCCCCCCTCACCTATCCGCACATACAGATCATCAAGAGAGGCAATGGCTTCATGCGCCAGAAGTTCGGGCAAATCCTTGCTTTCCAGAACGTCAAAGGGAATACCATAACGGAGCATCTCCTGGCGTAGTATCGACATCCCTACTTCACGGGTTACTTTTTTGCATCTGGCCTTGAAATTCTTGGCGAGTTCTCCCCGTGCTCTTGGCGTTTTGCACATGGTCAGCATATGCTGCTCGAACCTGATCGGCTGATCAGCTCTGACAATGCGCACCATATCGCCATCTTTTAAAACATGCGAAGGCGGTAAGCGTTTATTGCGAATCATTGCCCCAAGGCAGGTCTGGCCGATTTCGGTGTGAACCCGAAAAGCGAAATCAAGGACGGTGGAATTGACCGGAAGACATATCAGATCTCCCTGGGGGGTATAGGTATAAATCTCCTTGACCCCGCTGGCCGCGATGACATCACGGTAAGAAAAAGAATCCTCAGAGCCGATCACATCGAACATCTCCTGGATTTCCCGAATAAATTTAACTTGTTTGCCGGTTTTTGAACTCCAGTTGCGAAACAAGCCTCTCTGGGCTTTACGTTCCATTTCATCGGTGCGGATCTTAACAAGGAACTTTTGCCCTTCGGCAATAGCCCTGGCGTGCAATCCTTGATACCCGGTGGGTTTGGGGTTAGCAATAAAATCACGAATGGTGCGCGGAATCGGCTTGTACGTTTGATTGGCGATTCCCAAAGCCTTGTAACAGGACGACACATCATCGACCACAATAAGAATCTCAAGAGGCGTGTCGATACGTTGGACCAGGATGCGATTGGTCACATCATAATAGGCCCACAATTTTTTAGTACGAACGGTCACTTTACAGGAAAAGTTTTCCTTTTCTGCAGTCTTGAGGACATTTTCAACAATTGTCTGCCCAAGGGGCGATTTCTGCAGCTGACGGATATGGTTGTTAAGCCGGGCTCCCTGCTTTGGGTACTTATACAAAAGAGCGAGGTTATACATCTCCCGCTTCATGTTAAATAGGCCGAAGACGGTGGCCAGCGGTGCATAAATATCAATGGTTTCATCGGCTATCCGCTGCCGTTTGGCCTTGGGCATGGCGCGAAGGGTCCGAAGATTGTGCAGACGATCGGCTAGTTTTACAAGCATTACCTCCGGTCGCATGGCCGCACCGGTAAAAATTTTCCGATGGGTGTTCTGACTGTCGGCCTGCTTATCGCCGGAGACATGCGTCACTTTGGTGCATCCTTCAACGATCGCCTGGACATAACTGCCGAATTTCTCGCCGACCAGCTCGGCGGTCACTTCCTCGACATCTTCGACCGTATCATGGAGCAGGGCAGCGGCAAGGATTTCCGGATGGGTTACATCCATCTCTTCAGCAAGTATCTTGGCCACGGAGCAGGGATGGAGGATATAGGCATCGCCGGAACGGCGCCATTGATCGGCATGGGCCTCAACTGAAAAATCCAGCGCCTGCCAGAAAGTCTCCGTTTCCGGTTCACCAATCAGGGCCAGCATCTGATTGCGATAAAGCTCAAGATCAAACGAAATACGCCGCATACTCTCCTGATACTATTAAAAATGGCGGTAGACAGAATCTTTATGTGTGTTAGATTAATGATGGAATTATTACTGATCATTGCCGCATCATTCATGCAACTTAACAAAATTCTCCTATGGGAGAAATCAAAAATCCTAAAATGCCTAAAAAAAGAAAATCTTCCCAAGAATATACCTCACTCCCTAAAAAGCAACAATCCCACAGCAAGAGAAACGACGAAAAATGCAGCCAGGCAGAAAATATGGTGCTTGGCTTTTTGCATACCGCCGCCACAGCGTTGACATTTGCCCAGCTCTACAACAATTTTGCCAACACCCGCCAGAAAGAAGACATCAGCTCTGCTCTTGATTCCTTACTGCACGCTAAGCTGATCGCTAAAGACAGTAAAAAGCGCTTCAAGCTGCATAAAAGCATCCTTCTTTACGAGGGCATTCTAACCCAGCATCCCAAGGGTTTTGGTTTTATCCGGGTAACCAAAAGCTTCGGCAACAGCCCCTGCCTGACCAGAGATCCTTTTGTTTCGCCCGGCCAGATCGGCGACGCCCATCACGGTGACACGGTACTTATTCGAGTTTTTCGCATCCGCGCCGATGAGCGACCGGAAAGCAGTGTGGTAAAAATACTTGTCCCCGGCACTAATAGGGTGGGTGGAATATACCAGCATAAAGGCCGGGACCGTCTGGTTTTTCCCGATGATCGAAGATTTCCATTTACCATCAAGATCACTGAATCCGGCACTCTACAGCCCAAGAGTGGCGATGGAGTAATCGCCGAGTTTGACAGAACAAACGGCTCGGGCAAATATCTCCAGGGAAAAATTATCGAGATACTCGGTGCAGCCGATGCCGTCGACACCCAGATGCGCCTCGTCATTGAACAATTTAGCCTGCCTCACCAATTCAGCGCCGAGGTTCTCCAGGAAACGGCGAACCTTAACGAAAGCTTTATCCCGGAACAGGATCGGGAAGACCTCCGGTCCAACGCCCATGTGACCATAGATGGGGAGAGTGCCAAGGATTTTGATGACGCAATATGCGTGGAAAAAACCCGCAAAGGCTATCGTCTGTTTGTCTCCATTGCCGATGTCAGCCATTTCGTTACCTCAGGCTCGGCAATCGATGGGGAAGCATACACCAGGGGAACATCGGTTTATTTTCCGGGCAGAGTCATTCCCATGCTGCCGGAAAAACTATCTAATAACCTGTGCAGCCTGGTGCCTGACCAGGACCGGTTTACCGTCACGGCTATCCTCGACTTTGACCGCCTGGGCAGCCTCATTAAAAAACGCTTTTGCCGATCAATCATCCGCAGCCGACAACGCTTCACCTACACAACGGTCCAAAAAATCCTTATCGACAAAGACCCGGCAGCCAGAAAAGAGCACAAACCCTTGCTTACCATGCTCAAATGGGCCCAGGAACTGGTTACCGCTCTGCAGGCAAAACGAAAAAAACGCGGGTCGATTGACTTTAATCTGATCGAAGCGGAATTCATCCTGGCCGATTCCGGAAAAATAGCGTCAATCCACCCGGCAGAGAGGAAATTTGCCCACCAGCTCATTGAAGAGTGTATGCTGGCCGCCAACGAAGCGGTCGCGGAACTGTTCAGTCGGCGGGAACGGCCTTTCGTATACCGCGTGCATGAATGCCCTGATATGACCAAGGCCGAAGAATTCTCCGCTTTTGTCAAAACCATCGGCCTCCCCGTACCACCTTTTTCCAACACTGCCGCCTGGTTTGCCAAGGTTTTAGAGAAAAGCCGGGAGACTAAATACGACTATATCATCAATAACCTGCTGCTCCGCAGTATGCAGCAAGCCCGGTATGCAGCCGACAATGTCGGTCATTTCGGCCTTGCGGCAGCCGATTATACCCACTTTACCTCCCCCATCAGACGGTATCCTGATCTCATCGTCCACCGGCAGTTGTTACAGCTGATTCAGGGCAGTCGGCAGAAAAAGCAAGCCTTTGCCGAGGCCGCCGAATTTCTGTCAGCTCGCGAAAGAACCGCGATCATGGCCGAGAGAGATATGAATGAGCGTCTAAAAATCGGCTATATGTACCACCGTAGAGGCGAAACATTCAACGCGATTATCTCCGGGGTAACCGAGAACGGACTCTATGTCGAGATCCAGGATCTCTGCATCAGCGGTTTACTCCCGATAGAAGCACTGGGGAATGAACATTTTTTCTTCGATAAGAAAAATTACCGTTTATTCGGTGAGATATCGACCAAGACCTATCAGATCGGCGACTCTCTCCAGGTCACGGTTGACGAGGTGGATATTCTTGGTAAAAAAATTCTATTCACCTTAGCCGGCCTCCCGAAACAATAAGCAACGATGGTTCAAGATACTTCCTTGCTCGCGCATGTCGCCATAGTCCTGGTCCGTCCAAAAATCGCCGAAAACATCGGTGCTGCAGCCAGAATTGCCTGGAACATGGGGATCAATCGCCTGATCATCGTCCGAGACAGCCTGCCGGACCGGGAAGCCATGGCCAAAATGGCCACCCATAAAGCCGTGCACCTGATCGATGAAATAGAGCTATACCCCAGTCTGCCGACAGCCCTGGCCAACTTCTCAGTAGTCATCGGCACCACCGCTCGCAGAGGCCGCCAGCGGTTTGTCAGCCAGAGCCCGCGGGAGATGGTCGATGCCCTGCTGCCGCTCCTGGCCAACAACCAGGCAGCCATCATTTTCGGCCCGGAAGACACCGGCCTGACCAATGACGATCTCAAATATTGCCAGATGACCTCCGCCATTCCCACCGCCGATTTCAGCTCCCTCAATCTCGCCCAGGCGGTGGCGATCCACTGCTATGAACTGCACTACAGTATTGTCCATGCCGCGAAAGATATGCACTATTCTCCCCAATTGGCGACAACTTTTGAACTCGAAAGCATGTACGCCTACCTGGAAAAATCGCTGTTCAAAATTGATTTTATGGGAAAAGTAAGCCATACTTACTGGATGAGCAATATTCGAAACTTTTTCGGCAGAATGCGGCTTACCGCCAAAGATGCAAATATTATCAGAGGTATCAGCAAGAAATTTCTGTTGCAGCAACAACAACGACACAGCGAGCTAGACGGTGATTTATGAAACAAGAAGAGAATGTAAGCAACTCTATGATGGCTTCCAATAAATTTTATCCCCCACACATAGATCATTCTCAATCCTTGCTCCGCGCCGGTCTTCTCCAGACAAAATTCCCCAACCAAAACCACGGCAAAAAACTCATCATCATCGAGGCCCAGGCCGGCCAGGGAAAAACAACCCTTGCCTGCCAGTTTCTCCACGCCAACCGTTTTACCGCCATCTGGTATCAGATCGGTCCGGAGGACTCCGATCCGGTTCTGCTGCTCTCTTCCCTGCTGATGAACCTGCGGGCCAACCTGCCGGAGTTCGCGTCTCCCAAATTGGCTACTATTCTCACTGAAGGAAGTGTCGGACCTTTTGATCTGACCCGCTGTGCCAATATCCTTCTTCAGGATCTCGATGCCTACCTCAAAGACGATATCTACCTGGTATTTGATGACCTGCACCGAATCGAGTTCGGCGCCCTGACCAATAAGCTCCTCGAACATCTTCTTGACACCTCGCCTCCCCGCGTGCATTTTATATTCATCAGCCGACAACCTCTGGAGATCAAAGGAACGACCATTCGCAACGGTTCGCAGATTGCTTATCTCAGCACTGCCGATCTGGCTCTTGGCAGCCGGGATATTGAAGTGCTCTATACCAATGTTTTGCATAAAGAGATCAGCAGACAAGACGCCATCAAAATAGAAAAAGTGACCAATGGCTGGATTATGGGCATTATCCTGGCCAGCCACCCGATATCCGGCAGGAGCAGGTTCTGGTATGAATCGTCGCCGAAAACTGTCGCGGACACGCCGCAATCCGGACATATGCTTGATTTTTTTCAAGATGAGATTTTTGCCCAGATTCCTCAGAACCTGCATGAAGCTTTTCTGAAATTTTCTTTTCTGCAGGAAATCCCCACTGAACTGGCCGGTGAGATGTCCGGCATTGATAATCTGGGTCGAATTCTCACTACAATGGCCAGGGAAAACTTTTTTATTTACCATCTCGATGACCGGCAGCAAGTTTTTCGTTTTCATCATTTTTTTCAGGAATTTCTCCAGCAGCGCGCAAAACTGTTGCTCCCCAAGCAGCAAATTAACAAAATTTACCACCAGGAAGCCCGTTACTACCAAAAGCAAAACCGTATTGAAAAAGCCCTTACCTGCTATAAAAATGGCGGTGATTTTAAGGCAATGGAAGATATCCTTCGGGAAAAAGGCATGGAGCTGATCGCCAAAAACAGAACATTTTCCATCCTCAGTCTGCTGCAGAGTATCGCCCCGGAAATTCTTTATAGGCATCGATGGCTGACCTTGTATTCCGGGTTGCTCCGGGTTGACTTCACCCCTCAAACGACCCTGCCTTTCTGGGATTCCGCCCGAAAGCAATTCACCAAGGCAAAAGAAGATATCGGCGAATTAATCGCCCTCTCCCAAACCATTTATTTCCATTTTGTTATCTCCGGTGAATACCACAAAGGCGCGGAACTGCTGCCCCGGACTGAGGCGCTGCTGGAAAAGAACAGGCCGACACTGCCCATCCCGATAATCATTATGGCGGCGCGTAATCTGGCGTCCGGCTATTGTTTTTTTATGGGTGACATGGACAAAGCGCGCCACTATATCCAGATTGCAACGACGCTGGCAAGCAGACACCAAATCCACAATTTTATTGCTTCAACTAGATTTATCCAGGGATACATTGAACTTCTCAGCGGCAACCGAGCCCGGTATCTCCGAGAGGCAGAGGTCTGTTTCTCACTTTTCAACGACCCGCTGGTCGGTGAATCGAACCGTCTAACCTTACGAGTCATGAATCTCTGCTATCTTTCCATGACCGGAGATCACCAGAATTTTTATGTCCGGCAGCTCGCCCTGCAAAAAAGCATTGATCAAACGGTCGTCGACCAGACGGTTGCTGCGCCGTATCTATATGTCTGGGGCAGCAGCAATTTATTTTCCCTGGGCCAAACCGAACAGGCCCTGGGACTGCTGGCAAAAGGTCTGGATGTAAGCGCGAACGCCTCGACCAACCATATGCACAGCCAGCTGCTGCAGTGGCAGGCCTTTGGTCTTGCGCTTCTGGGCAAAGACGAAGAAGCTGAAGCACGAATTATCGAGGCAGGACAATTAAGAGAAAAAGCCGGCGGGCCGTTCTATACCGCCTTTAGCCTTATCCTGGCCGGTGCCGTGTTCACCCGCATAAAAAAATTCGCACAGGCAGGCGATCATCTTGCCAGAGGCTTGGCACTCAGCCGGAGCATATCATCGTCCTATTTGACGATGTGCGCCCATTTTCATCTCAGTTTCTGCAGACTCCAGGCGACAGGTCCCGACGCGGCAGTCGATGACCTGGAGGCCGGGCTTTCTCTGATGAGAATAAACGGCTACAATCACTTTTGGGGCTGGGAACCGGCAATGATAACCACCCT
This sequence comes from uncultured delta proteobacterium, assembly GCA_963796255.1. GTDB lineage: Bacteria > Desulfobacterota > Desulfobulbia > Desulfobulbales > Desulfocapsaceae > Desulforhopalus_A. The sequence continues at coordinate 107,483 of CAWCLE010000006.1, forward strand.
GCTCTCGCTGGCGGTAAAAAGAGGCATTAAAAAAAGTTTCGCCCGCAATCTGGCCAAGGCCCGATTGCATATTAATCTTTCAGACAGTGGAGAACCGCTTGCGCTGCTGCAGGTTAAACTGATGGACAGCTTTGAACTAAGAATGGCCGGCAAAGTCTTGTTGCAAGCGAAAGACCTCACCCCATTTCAACGCGAACTCTTAGGTTTATTGATCACCGCCAGGGGGCAGCGCATCGCCCAGGAAAAAATTCAGCTGGAACTCTGGCCCGATAGCACTCCCGAAAACGCCAGGAAGAGCTTTGATACCCTCTTGACCAGATTGCGAAAACTGCTGGCACCGCATTTGCCACGGCCGGTCAAAGAGTACCTCTTTCTACAAAAAGGCATCCTTTGTCTGACCAATTACGATATCGATGCCCTGCACTTTATCGAAATTGCCAAAGCGGGATTATCGCACAGTAAAAACAGTGATTTTCTGCAGGCCCACAACGCCTTCCAAACGGCAATTTCGCTGTGGCATGGAGCCATGCCGGAAGACACCTTCCGCAGCGAACAAGTGCTTACTTTTAATGACGCTCTGGCCGGCTTGCTGACGGAAACAGGCTCCATCTGGGCAAAAAATCTCGCCGAAGCCGGAAGACTGGATGAAGCTATCGCAGTTCTTGAACGAATTCTTTTGCTCAACTATCTCGAAGAAACTCTGACCATACTTCTCTATAGCTTCTATTGCCGTAACAACAATCATTTGAAGGCAAGAGAGATTTTAGAGCGCTACCGGAAGGCACTTTTAAAAGCTGAGTACTCGGAACAACAGGCGGCGTCATTTATCGATCAAATTATCGCAACCACCAAATAATACAAACGATCAACGACATGACGGGAACGCTGTTGCATCTAAAATCATACATTCAGGCCATTTAGCGGGCACGCCGCACACAGGGGTTTGTTTTTTTTGCAAAAGATGCCTGCAACCCGCACGATCAGGGCGTGAAATTCATTAAAAAGCTCTTTATCCTGCGGCAGGTTGGTAAGAAAAACCTCCTGGATGGAATGATAATCCGTCTCCTCTTCCACCATATTATGTCGACTGAAGACTCGGTGAGTATACATATCGACAACAAAAACCGGATGTTCACAGGCGTACAAAAGAATCGAGTCGGCGGTCTCCGGCCCAATTCCTGTTACGCCAAGCAAATTTTCCCGGGCAGTTTGAAGATCATCGGCAAGAAATGCAGCCAGCTCTCCCGCATAGGCGGAAGCGATCATATCAAGCAGATTTTTCAGACGCCGGGCCTTGAGGTTGTAATATCCTGCCGGGCGAATATATGGGGCTATCTCATCCGCAGCTAAAAGAACAAGCGATTGATAGCTGAGCAGCCCTTCGAGCTTGAGATTGTCGATGGCTTTTCGCACATTGGCCCAGTTGGTATTCTGGGTCAAAACAGCGCCGACCATTATCTCAAACGGCGAATCTCCCGGCCACCAGCCCTGCGGTCCGAAATGATAGTATAACCGCTGAAACGCTTCGGTGTAGTTGTTGGTGTTCACTGGTATTATCAATGCAGCAGCCCTTTTCTTTATTCCAGTAGGCCGCTGGTGTCTTTATCGCCAAAACAGATCCCAATATCTCTTGCCGTTAAAACCTTATCGCTGCTGAGATCAACTTTTTTGCGCATTTTAATCGCCTCGGCAATCGGCACCGCTACCATCTGAGAATCTTTCAAAGCTACCATATGATCAAACACTTTTCCCTCTACGAGACGGACTGCAGCGGCACCAAAACGCAAGGCGAGCAGCCGGTCAAAAGTCGTCGGCGATCCGCCTCGCTGCAGGTGGCCCAGAACCAGGGAGCGGGTATCTTTATCTGTTCGTGCCCTTATTTCCGAGGCAACCCATTCCCCCACGCCACCTAAGATCATCTCCTCGCGTCCCAGCTCCCCTTTGCCCTTATTAAATTTTCGACCATTGATGGTTATCGCCCCTTCGGCAGCAACCACTATGGAATAATTTTTATCACGCAATTCGTTATCGGATATCTTGTTGCACACTTCCTCGATATCAAACGGTATCTCCGGTATCAAAATCACGTCGGCACCACCGGAAATGCCGGAGTAGAGGGCAATCCAACCGGAATCTCGGCCCATCACCTCGACCACCATTACCCGATTATGGGATTTTGCCGTGGAATGCAGCTTATCCAATGCCTCAGTGGCTGTCGATACAGCAGTATCAAAGCCGAAAGTTCGGTTCGTCTGTGCCAGATCATTGTCAATGGTTTTCGGCACCCCTATGACGGGCATGCCCTTTTCAGCAAAGCGATGAGCGATATCCAGACTGCCATCACCGCCAATGGCAATATGACAGTCAAAGCCCATTCGATGAAAATTTCGCAGAATTTTATCGGAAACGTCAATAATTTGTATCTCTCCAGCAAGGTTTTCAACTGGTCGTGAAAACGGATTGCCTTTATTGGTCGAGCCAAGAATGGTCCCCCCAGTCGAATAAATTCCTTCCACATCTTTTGGAAAAAGACGGATCAAATCATCAATATCCAGAAAACCGCCGTAGCCATTTCTGCTGCCATACACTTCCCATCCTTTGCGATAAGAGGCGTGAACGACTGCATATATAACAGCATTCAGACCGGGTGCATCGCCGCCTCCTGTCGAAATGACTATTTTTTTCATAACCAATTATTCCTCTTTATAAATTTAGATAGCGATCCAGAAAACTTCAGGGAAGGTAATAAGAAAAGCAGTTTATCCGCAGATGCCGAACACTGTACTCATCGTAAGAATTATAAACCAATAAACACTCCTTAATCTATCATAATATAGAAAATAGCATATTTACCCGATCCTATTCTGGTAATATAGTAGTATTTAAAAAGAACTTAACCAGTTCTCTTGGGCTTTTTTGCAAAAATAAGGCAAACAGTAAACAAAAAATTAAAAAAACACTTGCACGCAGTAGCACAACCATTATTTTACTCTCTATAGAGAGATTGACTATTTTTCATCTCAACTTAATGTATTTCAATATTAGTATGGCTTCTCTAGTCAAGTAAGACGTTATAATGAGAAGGTATGAAAGCAATAAAATTCAAGGAGGAGTTTCATGTCTGACTTAAATGTAACAGATTTAGCTGTTACTAAATTAAAAGAATACATGCAGGCAAACAATATCGAATCTGCATTGCGCGTCGCGCTGATGCAGGGTGGGTGATCAGGCCCCTCATTGGGGTTGGCTCTGGATGAGCCAAAAGACAGCGATAAAGTATTTGAAAACGATAGCCTCAAGTTTCTGGTTGAAGATAGCCTAATGAGCACTTGTGGAGGAATCACCGTCGATTATGTCGATGCTGGTCCTCGCTCGGGGTTTGGTATTACCTCAGTCAATCCGATCAGTTCTGGTGGTGGTTGCAGTTCAGGATCATGTGGGTCAGGGAGTTGTGGTTGATGTAATTGTGTTCGTAGAGGTTTTTTCGTAAAACTTCCAGGCGAGTCCATTATAGGGCTCGCCTTTCTTTTTGCTCTGACGCTAGTGTCAAAAACTTGACACTCGGCTTTGCCATTCTTATATTCTGTGTGCTTTCGATAAGGAATGCAGATCTTCTGCATAAGGACAATATAATGAAATAATTGGTGAAAGGAGCGTTCCATGCAATTTGATAAATTTACCCTGAAATCTCAGGAAGCGATCAAAAACGCCCAGCAACTCGCCCAGGACAATAATAATCAGGAAATTCATATCGCCCATCTGGCTAAGGCGATTATGACCCAGCCGGAAGGTATTGTGGTCCCGGTCCTGCAAAAGCTGGGTGCCGATCCGGCTATGGTCTTAATGGATCTGAACCAGCTGCTGGAAAAGTTGCCCAAAGTTTCCGGACAGGGTGCCGGGCAAAGCTATGCATCCAGGGAACTGCAACAGATTCTTGACAGCGCCTTTGCCGTTGCCAAACAGATGCAGGACGACTATGTCAGCCAGGAGCATTTGTTTCTCGCCATTCTCAAGAATAGCGAGAGCAGTGTCGGCAAGGCCTTGAACAAACGGGGGGTCGTCGAATCCGGTTTTCTTCAAGCACTGTCGGCTCTGCGCGGCAGCCATCGAGTCACCGACCAGTATCCGGAAGAAAAATACCAGGCTCTGCAAAAGTATGGCCGCAATCTCACTGAGCTCGCAAAGCTCGGCAAAATCGATCCGGTAATTGGCCGTGACGAGGAAATTCGCCGCATCATCCAGGTTCTATCCAGACGAACCAAAAACAATCCCCTTCTTATCGGTGAACCCGGGGTCGGGAAGACGGCCATCGTCGAAGGACTGGCGCAGCGTATAATCAATGGCGATGTCCCTGCGACACTGAAAAATAAACAGGTCATAACCCTCGATCTGGCATCTCTTATTGCCGGCGCAAAATATCGTGGTGAGTTTGAAGACCGGCTGAAGGCAGTGCTGAAAGAAGTTGAAGAAAAGGCCGGCGAGATCGTCCTTTTTATCGATGAAATCCATACTTTGGTTGGAGCCGGTGCGGCGGAAGGGTCAATGGATGCTTCAAACATGCTTAAACCCGCTCTCGCTCGAGGCGAATTGCACTGCGTCGGGGCAACAACCCTGGACGAATATCGGAAATATATCGAGAAAGACAGCGCCCTGGAGAGGCGGTTTCAACCGGTCCTGGTTCAGGAGCCGTCCGAAGAAGATACTATCGCCATCCTCCGCGGCATTAAGGAAAAATATGAAATTCACCACGGGGTTCGAATCCAGGACAGCGCCACAGTTGCGGCGGTTATCCTATCCAGTCGTTACATCACCGATCGTTTTTTACCGGACAAGGCAATCGACCTTATCGATGAAGCAGCTTCACAACTGCGCATTGAAATAGATTCCATGCCTGCCGAGATTGATGAACTCGAACGCCAGAAGATAAAGCTGGTGATCGAGCAGGAGGCACTTAAAAAAGAAAGTGACAGCGCGTCAAAAACTCGACTCGAAGAGATCAAGGCTAAACTCGCCGACCT
>CAWCLE010000006.1:117500-295322 GCA_963796255.1 uncultured delta proteobacterium
GGGACACGTGAAACCCTGTGGGAATCCGGGAGGACCATCTTCCAAGGCTAAATACTAACCGATGACCGATAGTGAACGAGTACCGTGAGGGAAAGGTGAAAAGAACCCCGGGAGGGGAGTGAAATAGAAACTGAAACCGTTAGCTTACAAGCAGTGGAAGCACTATGTATTTATACAGTGTGACCGCGTGCCTTTTGCATAATGAGTCAACGACTTACCCTATGCAGCGAGGTTAAGCCATTGAGGCGGAGCCGCAGCGAAAGCGAGTCTTAACTGGGCGTTTAGTTGTATGGGGTAGACCCGAAGCCGGGTGATCTATCCATGGCCAGGGTGAAGTCTCGGTAACACGAGATGGAGGCCCGAACCGATATAGGTTGAAAACTGTTCGGATGAGCTGTGGATAGGAGTGAAAGGCTAATCAAACTCGGTGATAGCTGGTTTTCTCCGAAATATATTTAGGTATAGCCTCGCATGCTGACTGACGGAGGTAGAGCACTGACAAGACTAGGGGTCCCACCGGATTACCAACTCTTTTCAAACTCCGAATACCGTCAAGTTCGAGTGCGGGAGTCAGACTACGGGAGATAAGTTCCGTGGTCGAAAGGGAAAGAACCCAGACCGTCAGCTAAGGTCCCCAAATCTATGCTAAGTGGAAAAGGATGTGGAATTGTTTATACAACCAGGAGGTTGGCTTAGAAGCAGCAACCCTTTAAAGAAAGCGTAATAGCTCACTGGTCTAATGATACCGCGCCGAAAATTTACCGGGGCTAAGCATAGTACCGAAGCTACGGATTCAGAAATCAGAGTACAGAGGACAGAGGACAGATGATTACCTCATTTGAAGATTTGGAAGTTTTTCAACGAGCGTATAAGCTTTCTTTGGAGATTCACAGACTGAGTTTAGAATTTCCTAAGAGAGAACAATATGGACTTGGAGAACAGATACGGCGAGCAAGTAAATCCATTTGTGCGAACATTGCAGAGGGATTTGCTAAACAAGGTTTCTCTGTAGCTGAATTCAAGCGCTACCTTGCAATAGCCGTTGGATCAAGTGACGAGATGAGAGTCTGGATACGATACTGTCTTGATCTGGAATATATATCAGAAGATACCTGGAAGCAGTGGCGAGATGAATACAAGGAAATCTCGAAAATGCTTATGGGTTTGAACAGAAGCTGGAATAGTCAATAAGAGCGCGAAGCGCCTGACTAAACTGACTTCTGTCCTCTGTCCTCTGATTTCTGAATGGTAGGAGAACATTGTGGCCGCCTGTGAAGGTACACCGGAAGGAGTGCTGGAGGTTCCACAAGAGCTTATGTTGACACGAGTAGCGAAAATGAGGGTGAGAAACCCTCACGCCGAAAGCCTAAGGTTTCCTGCAGTCAAGTTAATCTGCTCAGGGTTAGTCGGCTCCTAAGGCGAGGCCGAGAGGCGTAGTCGATGGGAAACAGGTTAATATTCCTGTACCACTTGCATAGCGTTTGATGATAAGGGGGGACGGAGAAGGTAAGGCCATCCGGGCGTTGGTTGTCCCGGTTTAAGCGTGTAGACGGAGAACTTAGGCAAATCCGGGTTCTCATTAACGTTGAGGCGTGATGACGATGTCTTTTAGACAACAAAGTGGCTGGTTCCATGCTTCCAGGAAAATCCTCGTATCTAGTTATGAATGTGACCGTACCGTAAACCGACACAGGTAGGCAGGTAGAAGATACCAAGGCGCTTGAGAGAACTCTGGTTAAGGAACTCGGCAAAATAGCACCGTAACTTCGGGAGAAGGTGTGCCTGCAGTGTGACATAATTTACTTATTGAGCACAGTCAGGTTGCAGTGAAATGGGGGGAGCGACTGTTTACTAAAAACATAGGACTCTGCGAAGTCGAAAGACGAAGTATAGGGTCTGACGCCTGCCCGGTGCCGGAAGGTTAAGGGGACATGTCAGCCGCAAGGTAAAGCATTGAACCGAAGCCCCGGTAAACGGCGGCCGTAACTATAACGGTCCTAAGGTAGCGAAATTCCTTGTCGGGTAAGTTCCGACCTGCACGAATGGCGTAACGATTTCCCCACTGTCTCAACCAGGGACTCAGCGAAACTGTAGTACCGGTGAAGATGCCGGTTACCCGCAACTAGACAGAAAGACCCCGTGAACCTTTACTATAGCTTGGCATTGGTTTTTGAGATAACATGTGTAGGATAGGTGGGAGACTTTGAAGCGGGCACGCTAGTGTCTGTGGAGTCACCCTTGAAATACCACCCTTGTTATCTTAGGAATCTAACTGCGGTCCGTAATCCGGATCCAGGACATTGTCTGGTGGGTAGTTTGACTGGGGCGGTCGCCTCCTAAAGAGTAACGGAGGCGCGCGATGGTTCCCTCAGGCTGATTGGAAACCAGCCGTAGAGTGTAAAGGCATAAGGGAGCTTGACTGCGAGAGGGACACCTCGAGCAGATACGAAAGTAGGTCTTAGTGATCCGGCGATTCCGCATGGAAGGGTCGTCGCTCAACGGATAAAAGGTACTCCGGGGATAACAGGCTTATCTCCCCCAAGAGTCCATATCGACGGGGAGGTTTGGCACCTCGATGTCGGCTCATCACATCCTGGGGCTGAAGCAGGTCCCAAGGGTTTGGCTGTTCGCCAATTAAAGTGGTACGTGAGCTGGGTTTAAAACGTCGTGAGACAGTTTGGTCCTTATCTGTTGCGGGCGCAGGATATTTGAGAAGATCTTTCCCTAGTACGAGAGGACCGGGATGGACGAACCTATGGTGCACCAGTTGTTCCGCCAGGGGCATTGCTGGGTAGCTAAGTTCGGCAGGGATAACCGCTGAAAGCATCTAAGCGGGAAGCCCACTTCAAGATAAGATATCCCATGGTGTAAACCATCTGAAGGCTCGTTGTAGACCACAACGTCGATAGGTCGGGTGTGGAAGTGTGGCAATACATGGAGCTTACCGATACTAATCAGCCGTGAGGCTTATCCATATCAGATGACAGAGGACAGAGGACAGAAGACAGATCAGGATGCGCCCCGCGCACTTGATTATGGATTCTTCCTCTGGAACTCTGCCTAGTCTTGATTGAACAACTACTGACTACCCTACTATTCGATTATCGCTGTTTTACAGCCAACAAAGGACATGACTGTCGTTGTCAACCCGCCGCAAGCGGCTGACTATTCTGTCATCTGTCCTCTGTCATCTGTCATCTGTTTTTCGGCGGTCATAGCAAAGAGGATCCACCCGTTCCCATTCCGAACACGGAAGTTAAGCTCTTTTGCGCCGATGGTACTGCACGGGCGACTGTGTGGGAGAGTAGGTCACCGCCGTTTTTTATAAAGCAAAAGCCCCAGCAGATTCTCTGCTGGGGCTTTTGTCGTTTATAGCAAGCTTGCCAGGAGATGGTTTTTCTTATATATACTTTCTAACGCCTGGCTTAAACACCTGGTTTTTATGCGGCGCATGAAAACCAGAATTAAAATTGCTCCAACTCACGTGAACCCGATGACCACCACCCCCCTATCCGTTATCATTCTAGCCGCCGGCAAAGGTACTAGGATGAAATCAGAAAAAGCCAAGGTACTGCATGAAGTTTTTTATGCACCGATGATCCACCATGTACTGGTTGCAACGCTGCCCCTTCATCCATTGCAGACGGTGGTTATTATCGGCCATCAGAAAACTGCAGTTGCTGAAGTCCTGCAGTCTTTTGCCGTTACCTGTGTCGTTCAGGAGGAACAACTGGGGACAGGACATGCGGTTCTGGTCGCTGAGAAGGACATAATTGCTGAAGCCGACACGATAATGATCTTATGCGGTGACACTCCACTTATCCAGGCAGAAACCCTGCAGGAGATGTATACCCGCCATCAACAACACCAGGCAGCTCTCACCCTGATGACGACTGTGCTTGACAATCCGACCAACTACGGCCGGATCATCAGCGATAGCAATAATAGGATACTGGGCATCGTCGAACAAAAAGATACTAACGAAGAACAAGGCCGGGTAAAAGAAATCAATGCTGGAATATACTGTGTTGATAAAACATTTCTTTTTAGAGCCTTAAAAAAAGTTGGCACAAACAACAGCCAGGGTGAGGTTTACCTCACTGATATTGTAAAAATCGCTGTGGAGGACAAGCTGGTCGTGGAAAAGTATCAGATGCAGTCACCTGTCGACGTCCTTGGCGTCAATTCCCGGGTAGAGTTGGCGGGTGCGCAAAATGAATTGCAGATGCGCCGCAACCGAGCCTTAATGCTGCAGGGGGTTTCGATGAACAACCCTGAGACGATCAGAGTATGCCCTGAATCCACCATCGAAAAAGACACTCTGATTGATCCGCTGGTCGGTATTTCTGAGAGAAGCCGGATTGGCCAATCGTGTCGAATCGGCCAGGGCGCCATCTTACAAAACTGTCAGATAGGTGATAAGGTTGTTATTGGTCCCTATAGCTGTCTGTCTGATTGTACGGTTGCTGCCGGAACAACGTTACCTCCATTCAGCAGAAACTGACCAGCTGATCTCAGATGAAAAGATCAGTAACATTCAAGGGAGATGCATCATGACTGATTTAAAAAAAATGTATTCGTCAATTCTGGGCGATAGTTTTCCGATGGAGATGACCATTTCTTTTGGTGATCAAAAGCTTGTTTATAGGAAGAAAACCTGGAAAATACCCATGGAAGACGGAACATTGGACGAACGGGGCGTGCGCTACGGCGAGAACCCGGATCAGGAAGCAGCGTTATATGAGCTCGTCAATGGCAACCTTACCCTTGGTGACTGTCATTTTATCGAAGCCGGCAATGGTCTGGTTTCGGCAATTACTGCTCGCGATATGCTCCAGGTCGGCAAACACCCGGGAAAAATCAATCTTACCGATATTGATAACGGCCTGAACATTATTAAATACCTGATGGATAAACCAGCCTCGGTGATCCTTAAACATAATAATCCCTGCGGGGCCGCCTACGGGGGCGATTTGGCCACAGCCTTCAACCGTGCCCTGCGTGCAGACCGCATTGCCGCATTTGGCGGAGCGGTAGTATTAAACCGAACCTGCGACATCGATACCGCAAAGCTGCTGGTAAATAATTACCTTGAAGTTGTCTGTGCGCCGGAATTTGCCGAAGGGACCCTGCAAATATTACAAAAACTGAAGAATCTGCGGATCATTAAAATAGCCGATATAAGCCGCCTGGCCAAATTTGAGAAATTCCGCTTTGTTGATTTCAAGAGCCTCATCGACGGCGGTATTATAGCCCAGCAGTCAGCGGTGAATTCCATCCGCAGTATCGACAACCTGACTGCGGCAACCGCTACATGGCAGGGGCAGGAATACACCTGCGCCCGACAGCCCACCCAGGCAGAAATTGATGATATGATTTTTGGCTGGGCCATTGAGCACGGGGTGACTTCCAACTCGGTATTATACGTGAAGGACGGCTGCACGGTGGGAGTCGGCACCGGAGAACAGGACCGGGTCGGCGTAGCTGAAATTGCCGTGCATAAAGCATATATAAAATATGCCGATATCCTCACTTTTGATGCCTATGGTATCGGCTATGCCGATTTGGTTCTGGCCATCCATAAAGGAACAAGAGATCAGGCTGAACGAGAAGCCATTGATGCCCAGGTACAAAAAGATCGAGCCAATCTTCCCGGCTCAGTGATGATTTCCGATGCTTTCTTTCCGTTCAGAGACGGGGCGGATGTGGGGATTGCCCAGGGTGTCTCGGCGATTCTTCAAGCCGGTGGTTCTCAGCGCGATTTCGAAACTATCCAGGCTTGTAATGAGGCAGACCCGCAAGTTGCTATGATGTATACCGGTCAAAGATCTTTTAAGCACTGATTTTGGTACCCATGGTGTTTTAGTTCCCATGGGGCCCATGGAAACCAGGGCTGAATATTGTTGATACCCATGGTTACCAGGGTTTTGCTGTATGCGGTCCTTTGGTGGCGAGGCCCGGCTGTATGTCGACTGTAATGGCTAGACCAGAACGGTGCGGAAAAAAATGACATAGCCGGCTGTGCAGACGGAAAATGCCAGGACAATGAGCAGCAACAGCAGAGAAAATACCCGAATGATGCCGGTTGCCGATGTTTTTTTCTTAGTTGATCTTTTTTTTCGAGTTACTTTTTTCTTACCAAATATCATACAATACCCTATCGAATGAATAATCCTGGACTGCATCCCGAAAACACCACTATTTCTCACGAGTAATCACATAGCGGGCCAATCCATCCAGCAGTCCCCGTTCAAAACGAACAGCTTTATCAGCAAAGACAATGAGCGTCGCCGATGCATCGGCAACCGCATCTTCAGCCTTTTTTCTGGCCGCCGTAAAACCATCGTATTGCTGTATAAGGGTACAGATCTCATCAATACACTGAGCTCTGGTACCTTCGTCGGCCAGGATCTGCATGATACGAGTTTTATCAATTGACGAGGCCTTATTGAAAGCCAGAATCAAAGGCAGGGTCATTTTGCCTTCGGCCAGGTCGTTCCCTACCGCCTTACCAGTCTTTTCCGGATCACCCTGATAATCGAGAAGATCATCAATAATCTGGTAAGCACAGCCTAAATTGACGCCGTATTGGCGAAGCGCTTTGACCTTGCCCATATCACCACCCCCGTACAGCGCGCCGATTTCGCAGGCGGCGGCAATCAACAGTCCGGTCTTACCCATAATCGCTTCATAGTAATCCAGCTCAGAGAGATTGTGTCTTTTGCTGTTCCTGAGCTGCATAAACTCACCGTCAACCATCCCGGATGTTGCTTTGCAAAAAACATCCAGCCCCGCCTGGCCGGCATATTTACCGACTGTAGCCATGGCCAGGGCATGCAGATAATCACCGGCAAGAATAGCCGCAATCGTGCCGAATTTTTGATATACCGACGGTTTTCCTCGCCGTGTCACCGACTGATCGATAATGTCGTCATGAAAAAGCGTAGCCGCGTGCAGATACTCAAAAGCTATAGACAGGCTGTACGCCGCGTCATCGTTTCTTCCGCAGAGCCTTGATGCAACAACCGCCAGGAGCGGACGAATTCGCTTGCCGCCGTTAAACAGCCCATAGTTTAGAACCTCAACGAGCAGCGGGTCAAGATCAGGCGTTTGGCGATCAAGATCTATCCGCATGAATGCATCTATTTTTCCAGCTTCTTTTTTTACCGCGACGAGAATCTGCTCCGGCAGGGCGATGCTTGACATTTATATATCACCTTCAATAAACTTGGCATGAGCAGGCTCAGCGTAAAATTGAGCGACATCGGACAGATCACGGGTAATTGGCGATGGGGGAAGGCTTTTAAGAAATACCCGGCCATATCCTTTTTTATACAGACGTACATCCAAAATAGCGATCACACCTTTATCAGTCACGGAGCGCATCAACCGCCCCACCCCCTGGCGCAGCGTCAGAATGGCCCGAGGGACCTGAAAGTCAAAGAAGGGTTTGCCGCCTTCTTCCTTAATTCGTTCAATTCGCGCCTTAATAACCGGATCGCTGGGTACCTCAAAGGGGAGTTTGTCGATTATTACGCAGCTCAGTGATTCGCCGACGACATCGACCCCTTCCCAGAAACTGGCAACCGCCAGTAAAACAGAATGGGTTTCTTCCCGGAAACGATTGAGCAAGGCATTACGTGACGCCCTGCCCTGGACCAGCACCGGGTAATCAGCTGCACCTTCGAGAAATGCAGCTAAGGCATCCATTCCTTTAAAGCTGGTGCAGAGAATCAGGGCCCGCCCCTGACTCAGACGTAATATCTGCAGTACCTTATCCCCGACACAGCTCTGGAAATCTTTATCGGTCGGTTCCGGAAAAAGTGTTTCCGGAACATACAACAGCGTTTGCTTTCGATAATCAAAAGGAGAACTGAATTGCATAAACTTCGCGTCTGCATCGAAGCCTAATCGCTGGGTTATATAGGCAAAGGATCCCCCGGAAGAAAGCGTAGCCGAAGTTAAAATGCAACTATCGACAGTCGAGTACAAATTTTTCTGCAGCGCACCGGCGACATCAATCGGTGTTGCCGAAAGAATGACGGTACGCTCTCTTTTCTCATACCAATGGACAAAGTTGTGATCAATTTTTTCAAAAAAAAGAGCGATGTCACGCAGTCTATCGTTCTGTTCGTTCGCCCTTTTCGACAGCGCAATCCAACTATCGCCATATGAAAAACAATCGTCCATCCGGTCGGTAAGCTCAACTATCCCGACAGAAAGAAGCTCTACCTGATCCTGCCAGACCCTCTCGGTCAGTTCATCAACCAGCAACTGTAAAAAAAATCGGCCCACTTGTCCTGGAAAGAGTCGGCCAAATGCATCAACGCGCATCTTCAGCCCATGCACCGAGGGCAGCAGACTGTCAATAATATCCGGCGGCAGATCTAACGCTGCCTGACGTTCGATATCACCCAGCAGATCAAGCAGTTGGTATTGGCTGAAACTTTTGCCGAAAAAAGCTGAAGCCACGTTTTCCAGATGGTGGGCTTCATCGAAGATAACGGCTTCATATCGTGGCAGGAGTTCGCCGTAGCCTGATTTTCTCAGGGCCAGATCAGAAAAAAAGAGATGATGATTGACAATAAGCAACTGCGCCGACCCGGCTTTTTTCCTAAGTTGACTAATAAAACAGCCGGCAGCCTCGGGACAATCAGCCCCCAGGCATTGATTTGCCTGGGCGGATATCTTCGACCACAAGCCGTTCCTTTTGCTCAACCAGGTAAGTTCTGCCCGATCGCCGGTGCTCGTCTTTTTCAGCCAGCTGTCGATTTTTTCAACCCAGGGGTCATCGACCAACGAGAGCTGCGGATTCGAACGATACTGGTACCAGCGATATTGGCAGAGATAGTTTTCGCGCCCCTTGATGCACAATGCGGCAATCTTTTTGGTGACTACTTTTTCGACCAGGGGAAGATCCTTGTCGATAATCTGATCCTGCAGATTAAGTGTTGCCGTGGCAATGACTACACGTTTGCCGGATAATGCCGCCGGAATAAGATAGGCCAGGGTCTTGCCGATACCGGTTTCCGCTTCGACCACCAGAATTCTCGCCTTGTTTTTCTCCCGGTATTCCTCTTCGCCGAAAAGATTTGCCGTCACGGCCTCAGCCATCGCCAGCTGGCCATATCTCGACTCAAAGTTGGGAAGACATTCTGCAAGTCTGCCGCCCTGTCCAAAAATATCTGTTAATTGCGTCATTTAAAAAACAAACCCCATGAAATGAAAATGCACTATACAATAGAACTCCGGGTGCTGTAAGACGATTTTACCATATTTCTTAAGCCGAATACCAAAAAATCCCCCAGACAGATGATTACTTTTGCTAAGAGCTAACCTTTTATGCTAAAACGATAAGGGTTCTTATACTCTTTCCAGCGGATGACAATTTTCGACAATTTTCCTCGACTTGTAGCCATGGTTGAAATCCTTTTCCCAAAGAATTCCATCACCTCACTTTCCGTTGCCGAACTGCTTTCACCCGGCGAGGTTGTCGCGGTGGTTGATGATTCGGCGGAAATTGTCCTTCTGCTCACGCATTATCTTACCAGTCAGGGCTTTGGGGTCGTTTCCGCCGGCAATGCCAACCGATTTTATGAACTCCTGGCTTCGGAAAAAATTGCTCTCGTCCTCCTTGATATCGGACTACCCGACCAGAGCGGCTACGAAATCTTAAAAGACATAGCCCCGAACCATCCCGATCTGGGTATTATCATGGTCACCGGGACCACTGATATTATCGTCGCTCTTGATTGTTTGCGCCAGGGAGCTGATGACTATCTGCCTAAACCGATCGGTGTCAACCAGCTCAGCTACACCGTGCAGAACACCTTGCAAAAGCGGCGTCTGGCTATCAACAATCGCCTCTTTCAACAGGAACTGGAGAAAACCAATGCCCGGATGCGGTTTCTCCATCATCTCACCTTAAAAATGAACACCGCCTATCTCAATACCGTTGAGCTCCAGGGCATTCTGCAAGCAATTTTAGTCGGCATTACCTCAAATGACGGCCTGCGTTTTAATCGAGCCTTTTTGGCGATGTACAATAAAGACGGCAATTGGCTCGAGGGCAAAATGGCCATTGGCCCTGCTTCTCGGGAGCACGCCGGACAACTGTGGAATTCAATTAAAGAAAAAGGCTTGCAGCTCGACGATATCCTCTCAACTATCCAGAAAAAAAATAGTATGGATGACGTCGAGGTGAACAGGATTATCCATACCCTGCGCGTCTCCACCCAGGAACATGACCATGTACTGCTCCATGCCAGTCGGCTGAAAAAGCCAATACTTGTGCAAAATAATATGGCGGAAGGCTATCGAATTCCGGAAGATTTTTTGCGCACCTTTGGCGAATCGCCCTTCGTCGTTGTCCCACTTTATTCGCCCAGCAAAGCTTTGGGGGTGATGATTGTCGATAATTTTGTAACCGGAGCACCAATCACCGAAGAAGACATTAACGGGCTGGAAATTTTTGCCAGCCATGCAAGCCTGGCCATTGAACATAGCCATCTGTATGCCGAGATGGCTGAAAAAATAACCGCTCTTGAGCAGGTTACCCAGGAACTGGAAAAAAGCCAGAGTCTGCTCGTTGAAGCCGAACGGACGGCGGCAATCGGTCAGATGTCTGCGCAGCTCCTGCATGCGATCAGAAATCCATTAACCTCGATTGGCGGAACCTCACGCCTGCTGGTTAAAAAGACCACTGATCCGTATATCTCTAATTTCCTCAACATAATCACCCAGGAATCGGCAAAAATCGAGATGATTCTCGAAGACCTGTTCAGTTTTGTCGAGGATACGCAGCTTAAACTTGGCGTTCATCCCTTGTACTCACTTATCCGCAAGACAGTCATGATCTTCTATATAACGATGAAGAATCAAAACATCGAATATTCGCTGATTCTTGAAGGGGTGGGGCCATCGCTGACTATTGACGAAAATAAAATTCGTCAGGTCTTTCTCCATCTTATCAGAAACAGTGTGGAGGCGATGCCGGATGGAGGCACCCTGCGAATCGAGGCCATAGAAGAGGAACATTTTGTCACCATTCGTCTCAGCGATACCGGCCCGGGAATCCCGCCGGAAGCACTGCCGCTCGTCAAAGACCCTTTTTTCACTACCAAAATATACGGCAACGGTATAGGCCTCGCCCTGGTAGAGCAGATAGTGCTGGCCCACGGCGGTATTTTTTCCATACACGGCGCTCGGAGTGGCGGAACCCTTGCCACGGTGCGCCTGCCGAAAAATTCACCGTCGGTAGGCGGATAGAAAACATCCGGAAAAAGCCAGGCAGGCAGTCAAAACAAAGCTTACGCGCAGTGCCAGAAGAAAGCTGTCACTGTGCACCGAGGTATACTGCTCCAGCCGTCCCCCGCCGCTGAAAAAACTATACCACCAGGAAAAAAGCGCCGCTGCGAGAGTCGCCCCGATAACCATGCCAAGGTTTCTGGCGGTGGCCAGAATGCCTGATGTTATACCTAAATATTCTTCACTTACCTTCGATAAAACCGACGCGCTGTTAGGCGATAAAAAGATCGATTGCCCGGCCCCGAGCAGGGCAAGTTTGCCGGCAATTTCCAGTGGCGAACTAGTCGCCTTCAGCAAGGCCAGGCCCAACAGAGCGAGACCGCTGAGGACCAGGCCGCCAGTGGTAAGATACCGGGCGCCGATCCTATCGTAGAGCCATCCAGACAATGGTGAGAGCACGACAATCGTTGCCGGCACGGCCATCATCAGTTGTCCGACTTTATTAGCCGGGTATAAAAATATATATTCCAGATAAAAAGGGATAAGAGCCAGGACGGTAAAGAGGACGGCAAAGGAGATAGCCGCAGTGGCCACCCCGGTCCAATAATATTTATGATGAAAAAGAGAGACCGGTAAAATGGGATGAGTATTTTTTTGTTCCAGACGAATAAACAGCAGTACCAGAACAGCAAAACAGAGAATAAGCAGACCATTGGCCAGGCTGAAAAATCGATCGAACCGGTGAATGATGAAAATACCCAGAACGACGATGACAACCCAGCAGCAGCTGCCCATCCAGTCAAACGGAGCTTCGTCTTGCGTCTCCTCCTCGCTCAGCTGCTCGAGCAGGTAAAATTTTCCTAAAACCACCGTGACCAGGCCCACCGGCAAGGTAACCAAAAAAATCGCCCGCCAGGAATAGTGACTCAGCAACAGGCCGCTGACCAGGGGGCCTGTCAATAAGCCACAAGCCGTGGCAATGCCAACCAGCCCAAGACTCTGCCCAAGCTGATCAGCCGGAAAAACCGTTTTGATTATCGCCGGTCCTGAAGACATCATCATCGAAGCCCCGAGGGCCTGAATAAACCGGCAGAACAGCAGCCATTCATAACGGGGGGCATATGAGCAGGCCAGCGAACCAAGGCTGAAAAATGCCATCCCGGCCAGGTAGATATTGCCTCTGCCCAGCCGATCGGCCAGGGTCCCCCAGAAAACCAGGGTAATGGTTATGGTGGTGAGATAAAAAGTTATAACAAAAGCGGCATATTCCAGGCTGAGGTCAAAGGCCCGCATGATCGTCGGCAAGGCCACATTGATCATGCCGCTGTCCATGGTCGACAAAAAGACGCCGGTCATCACCAGTGCCAGAATCAGCCAGCGGTTGGGATTATGCTCGTCTTTACCTACCACCAACTCGCTCCTGAAAAAAAATGAAAAAAAAAGCCCGGCGGATATTCTCCACCGGGCTTTTAGGACTCTACAGTACTAACTTGCTTTTGTTCTCAAATTAGAATGAGAGAGAAAGACGAACACCACCTTCCATTACATCTTCAGGACCGGTTGCTTCACCAGCAAAGAGGTAAGCGAAGACAACATCAGCAGTCAGATCATCCATCAGGGCGTAGGACAATGTGCCATCAAATTCCCAACCAAGCTCATCTTCACCGGCAAGATTATCTTCTGCAAGCTGTGCATACCAGCCGTCTACCTTGAGGGTCAATTTATCCATAGGCTTAATGGTCACACCAAGATTAGCTGCCATAATATTGGTGATTCCGTCGGCCGGAGAACCTTGTGAAGCAGTGTTATCGAAGATACCAAGACCCATGATCTCAGACCAGTAGTAAGACCGACCAGGTACTAATTGGAAACCGTCGAGATCATCTGTATTGCCTTGCGGATCATCACCAGAGGCGTAGAAAACCTGTCCGTGAACGATATTTACATCGGCACCTGCAGCTAACAGATAGCCACTGACATCATTACTGTCACCAACACTATTGGCGGGGTTTGTATCGATAGATCCACCATTATAATAGGCGGTACCCCAGGCAGTGAATGCGTCGAATTTTGCGTCAACATCCATACCGATCCAGTAGAGTTCCGTATCTGTACTAGTTTCATATGCATAAATTCCATCTACGGTCAGCTTAAGGTTCTCACCAACCATAAAGCTTGGTGCCGTCGCAAGGATATGGGTATCATTATCTGTTCCACCGGTTAAAGCAATTTGCCCAGTTGAAGAATTAAGTACAAATGTAGCGTTGTTCACATCTGCCTGCGGGCCCATAATATACCAAAAAGGCACATTCACCATTCCAAAATCTGCCGTTACAGTCAGACCGGAAAAATCGTCATCAAAGATAAAACCACGAGAAATTCTCCCACCTTGGATACCGACCTTGGTGTTTACCATGCCAAGGGTGAAATCAATATAAGAGTTTTTGACAACAAAGGTGTTACCGTCAGCGCCGATATCACCACCATTGTTGTCGCCCCAGAGGGTGTTGAACTCGAATTTGTTGACGAACTTGAAATCATCGTTGAATTTGGCAGTATAGTACAGACGGGTACGACTGTCTGCTCTATTGTAGGATGAATTGTTATTGTTATAACCAGGGCTATTAATATTGCCATTTTGAACAAAATTGTCCTGGAAGAATGCACGGGCACGCCAATACCCACCGAACTGACTCTCCACTGCTGAAGCGGTAGTGACTGCAACACCACCAACCAGCATAAGGCCTACTGCTGAAGCAATTATTTTTTTCATTTTCTCTCTCTCCTGAAAAAACCGATTTAACCCTCTTGCAAGGGCCACTTTTCTTTATCTGCTCAGCAGACTGACTACCAGCTGCATCTTCTCAACAACAGAAGCGAACCGACAAAGATCTTACGAATCTGCGTCAATAGTACATCCGGCCCCGACCCTTGTCAAGATTTTTTTACCCATGGGTATAAATTTTTATACCTTCTCTGGACAGCTCACTTTTCCTTTTCTTTTTGTTGAGTAAATTCAAGATCATAGATTGTTAATACAGTTTCAGCTCCACCCGGTATAAGATCGGCAAGGGAGCCACTTTTCGGCAGATTGGCAATAAATAATCGACCGACCGTCGCTTCGGTCTTGGCTAGAGTATCATTTTTTGTTCCTTTGCTTTGCTCTATCAGGGATTCGTCAAGCAGAGTAAAGCCATAGCCGGCAACGTAACCCCGGAAATTACTCGTCCGCCATGATTCAATCATCGCCGAGTCCGTCCAGGCCAGGCTGACAACCACCCCGCTATCATAGAGCCGCAGCCGGTGGAAAAAGCTCAGGGCGTTTTTAGTACCCTCGCTGACGATAATCTCCTGCTTGCCGTCTTTATTGATATCCGTGACGATGATCCTGGCCGGTACAAATATCAAATCTCGATCGGAGTCCTCGTCCGGGCTGAAATTTCGTTGATCATTTTTAGACGTTGCCCCCCCCCGGCTCGGACCAAGATAGACTTTGCTGCCGGCAAAATTTTTCTGACTCACCCACATCAGTTCATTGCCTGGATTGTAGACGCGCAGCTTCTCTTTTTGATCAACGGCAATTAGTTCATAAAAGTCGTCGCCATCAAGATCGGCATAGACAAAATCAAAAAGATTCAGCGAATTCGGCAGGGCAAGGCGCTCCTCTTTGGTAATCTTATATTTTTGATCCACAGTTAAGAGGTATACGCCAGGGCTGACCAAATCAATTTTTTCCAGTCCTCTTTTCTGGCCGACAAGCTGCCAGCCTTTACCGGGAATAAACACCGGGCGCAGATACCAGCGAATATTTTGGGCGAGGGTCTGAAAACCAGTCGCACCATACTGCATTATGGTCGAAGAAACATACAAACCATCGGTGCCGCTCAGATATATTTCCTGCCTGCCATCGCCATTAAGGTCGGCAATATTGACGGCATGAACCACCTGGGTTGACGGCAGCGAGGTCTTGCCAAGCAGGGCGATAGCGTTGTCGCTAATGCCATATAAAAAGAGATCCTGTCCCGCCACCAGGAGAATCTCCTGTTGCCCATCGTCGTTGACATCGCCCACAGCCATGGTGCGCATATCAACCGGCAAGGTCTCGGTCATCTTCGCTCCCCGGCCGCGGGTCACTACCCCACTGCCGGCAACGCCGATCACCGCGCCGCTGTACTGGTTGCGTTTGTAGGCCGCCTCGGGATGCACGGTTACAAAGCCTTTATCGCCTTCGGCAGCCCCCTCCTTGCCTCCTTCAACCGCCCGCGCGGCAGGATAGCCAAAGGCGGTGACCGCGATCTCCTGGGACAGTCGTTCAACATCGGCAATAAGGGTATCAGGCGTTGGCGAGCGAACGGAAAAAGACAGTATTTCCTCATCCGGCACCAGCGGATACAATTCCACCTGAACCTCCAGTCCACCGGTCAGTGAAAAGAGGGCGCCGGTAACTAAATAATCGGCGTTCGTACCGCCAACCGCCAATCCTTTTAGACTGCCCTTTTTTTTCAGGGCGAGCAATTCCTCTTCAGTGAACGTTTTTTCCAGTACCTTGACCCGGTCTTTTGCCGCCAGGCGGCCGGCAAGCATTGCCTGGACACTGTCGCGCAAATAGGCATACTTTCCGGCGGAACTTTTATCAAAGGTTGAAAAAACAATCTGGTATTGTCTCTTTGACGGCGATGGTTGCTGTTCCTCTGCGCCGATTCCTTGGCCAAAAGCCGTCAGGGTTAAGCAAAAACAACAAAAAATGAGCACTTTAAATCTGGCCGGCATAATTTCCCCCATATTATATACTTCCTGCGCTGCCCCGACAGAGCATTGCAAGAACCTATCGAAGTAGTCATAAACTGCTATCTATATCGCAATTTACTTGTTCAGGCAAGACAAGTATATTGTGCTCCACCATGTTATTTTCCCTTGACTTTTGCGCCTGGGATATGAAATATATTAATATAGAATCACTTGTAATAAGATCTCCTTTAGCCCAGTCTTTTGCGACCAAGTAAAGATGAAGAACTTTATTCTGCCTGTCGTCTTAATCCTACTGCTCCTCTTTTGGGGAGGGGCGGCCAATGCAGCCGACAGTGGGACCCATTATGCCTTCAAAGTGACGTCTTATGACCTTGGTGCCATTGACAATTTCCAGGGGAAAGGCCCTCTTGCCTCGCGTACTTTTCAGCCGCTGTTAATCACCAGCACCATTGCCGATATACTGAACAACAGTCAAGAAAAGGCGGTTACTCTGGGAGGAACTGCGACTGATGGATCCCATATCAGCAGTATTGCTCTGTCCGGCCGGCTTGATGCCACCAGCAATATTTCTCTTCAAGGCACCGTAGGGGTAACCCGCAACCTGTGGACACCCGATTTGATGGGAGATTTAAATGATGCAAGCTGGGAAGCCAACTTAGGGGTGATTTACAAGTTTCTCAATAATCTGTCCTACGAACTTCATTTTGGCTACATGGACACCGGCAAGGTGTTCAGCGATCGCAACAGCTATTCTGATGTCGAAAGCATTATCATGATCAGTAATAAAATTAGCCTGAGTTTCTAGCCGACTGCTGCCCTGCAGATATTTTGGGATATTTTATCCGGCCCTGTAAGAATTGTTATTCTACGGGGCCTTTTTTTGTCCATGAAAAAAGGCGCTAACTTGACAAGTGCGTCGCGGTGGAATAATACAGTCTCCTAGCGACACCGAAAGAGCAATATCGCGCGCCTCACCTTCCCGGTCATGCCCATGGACAACGCCCTGCCCGCTTATAATATTCTGATGTACTCCCATGACACCTATGGTCTGGGACATATCCGCCGCACCATGGCCATCGCCAGCCACTTACGGGATGCCAACACCAATGTTCTTATCCTGACCGGTTCGCCGATTGCCGGTCGATTTCACTTTTCGCATCATGTCGATTTTGTCCGGATCCCCGGCATGATCAAGAATACCAATGATGACTACCAGTCGCTTTCCATTCGCATTGATGAACAAAAGGCCCTGTCCATTCGGACCAACATCATCCTGGCCACGGCGAAGAGCTTTCAGCCGCATCTCTTTATCGTCGACAAAGAACCCCTTGGCTTAAAGCGCGAGGTTTTGCCGACCCTGGAATGGTTGAAAGAAGAGAGCCCGTCGACCATGACCGTCCTCGGCTTACGCGATATCCTCGATGAAGCGCAGGTCATTCAAAACGACTGGCGGGAAAAGAATGTCTATACCTATCTCGACAAGCTTTACGATGAAATCTGGGTCTATGGCAACAAGGACATCTACGATCCGGTGGAAATGTATAAAATCCCTGCAGCCATTCACAGCCGGGTCAAATATACCGGCTATATCCCCCGCAAGACCCTGACCCCAAAAGGCAAACTCAGTGTCCGAAAAAGGTATCGGATAATGGACGATGACATCTTTGTGCTGGTAACTACCGGCGGCGGTGGCGATGGCCTGGAAGTTATCGATCATTATCTTGCCATGCATGATTATTATCCCGTCTCCCTGCCCTTCAAGTCAATCATTATCACCGGACCGTTCATGCCCAAAAAGGTTCGGGAAGGTTTCTCTAAACGGGCTAAGAAATTCGGCATCAAGACCCTGCCCTTTCATCCTCGAATGGAAGAATTAATTTCGGCCGCCGATTTAGTCATCTCCATGGGTGGCTACAATACTATCTGCGAGATACTGACGCAGCACACCCCCGCCTTGATCATTCCCCGGGAGACGCCCCGCAAAGAGCAGCTGATCAGGGCCAGAAGGATGAAAAGCGAGGGACTCCTTGATTTCATTCCCTGGACGGAAGTCACCCCGCAGCTGCTGCGCGAAAAAATCTTCACCCTTTTCCGAGACCAGCAGCAATATACCGAGAAGATCAGTTCTTTTGCGCTTACCGGGCTCGATACCATGCGGGCCAGGCTCGCCTGTTTTAAAGAAAAAGATGTCCGCTACCGGGAAGGATATTAGCATCACATGCAGCGTAAACAATCCACCCTCGGCTACATCTTAAAAGGCTACCCGAGGATCTCCGAGACGTTCATCTCCAATGAGGTGCTGCTGCTCGAAAAATTGGGCTTTACCATGCGGCTGTTCCCCATGCGGCTGCCCCGTGAGTCTTTCAGCCATGCCTCGGTCAAACAGATCAAGGCGCGAGTCGATTATCTGCCCACCGATCTCTACGCCGATTTTTTCCGTCTTCTCCGGCCAACTTTTTTTCTCGCGACCAAAAAACCGCGAAATTTCACAAAAGCCCTGGCAACCGCCGCCGCCGGAATTTCCAAAGGCAAGGAACTGGCCACGCTGAAACATCTTCTGCAGGCCGGCTTTCTGACCAATACGCATCTTGTGAAAGATGTGAACATCACCCAGTTGCATGGCCATTTTGCGCATTCTCCGACCTCGGTCACCCTTTTTGCCGCTTTACTCTCCGGCCTGCCGTTCAGTTTTACCGCCCACGCCAAGGATATCTATACTTCGCAGCCCGAAAAACTGCGTAAAAAGATAGCTCGAGCGAAGTTTGTCGTCACCTGCACCAGGCACAATGTCCAATATTTGCAGACAATTAGCGAAGAATGCCCGACTCCTATCTATTGCATCTATCATGGCATTGACCTCGAGCTTTTCCGCCAGCCGGTTGCCCAGCGCATACCTCGCGAACCTTACGCCCTGCTCACGGTGGCGCGATTGACCGAGAAAAAAGGGCTGCCGACTCTCTACCGGGCCCTTGCCGGTCTCCGGAAAAAAGGCATCACCTTTCGTCATACCCTTATCGGTGACGGAGATGACCGGGAGAAAATACTCGACTTGATAACCTCTCTTGGCCTGACGGAGCAATGCCGATGGATCGGTACCCAGACCCATGACGAGGTGCTGCACCATTTTCAAGCCAGCGATCTTTTTGTGCTGAGCTGCGAAATTGCCGAAAACGGCGATCGGGACGGTATTCCCAATGTTTTGGTGGAAAGTCTGGCGATGGGTGTCCCGGCGCTATCAACCACGGTATCGGCTATCCCGGAGATCCTCATCGATGGGCAGACCGGCATGACCGTGCCGCCATCGCAACCGGAGCAACTGCAAGAGGCAATGCTGCGCCTGCTTACCGATCAATCGTTGCGGCAAAGAGTAATTGCCGGGGGGCAGCGACTGGTGCAAGACCACTTTGATAACAGCCAATTAATCCAGAAACTGGCTAAAACATTTCGCCGGCATAACGAAAGTTTCCGGTAATCCTTCATATCCAGATAGTCTCGACATGGAAAAAACAGCCGACACCAGTAAAGCAAGTACCCTGGTCACCGTTTTCGGGCTGCTGCGCCATGGTCAGACAGAATGGAACATCATTAAAAAAATCCAGGGTTCGGCGGATTCTCCCCTGTCCGAACAAGGAAGACAACAGAGTGCAGCCTGGGCAGAATCTTTGCAGCTATATGGCTGGGAGCGAATTATTGCCAGTGATCTCGGCAGAGTGCGGGCTACTGTTGCAATCCTCAACGAAAAGCTCCGCTTGCCAGTGCGTTTTGATTCGCGGCTGCGCGAACAGCACTGGGGAGAATGGGAAGGATTGACTCTGCCCCACGTGCAGCAGCGCTACAAAAAAGATCTGGCCCGCAGGGTGGCCATGGGTTGGGAATTCGCCGCCCCCGGTGGCGAGACTCGGCGGGCGGTGAAAGACAGGGTCTTTACGACACTGCGGGAAAGTGCGCATAAGTGGCCAGGGCAAAAGATTCTCGTTATCTGCCATCAGGGGGTGATAAAATCGGTGCTCTACTCGTTTGACGGCCGCGATTTTCTTCCCGGTGAAGATCCCCTGCTGCAACATAATCGACTGCACTTGATCAGCTGCACCGGCCAGGACTTCGCGCCGCTGCAACTCAATATTCTGCAGACAAATACTCCATGAAGGTGGCGTATTATTGTCAGCATGTCCTTGGTATCGGTCATTTTCATCGCAGCCTGGAAATATGCCGGGCGATAGCGCGACATCACCTAACTACCCTTATTGTCGGCGGGCCACCGGTTGTTCTTGACTTTCCCGGCATAGAAGTACTGCGATTGCCGGGCCTGCAGATGGACAGCAGCTTTACTACCATGGTTCCTTGTAATCCCGCCTTTTCCCTTGAGGCGGTCAAAATCGCTCGTAGAAACCAGTTGTTTGCCTATTTTCAGACCGAAAAACCGGATATTTTTATCAGCGAGCTGTATCCTTTTGGCCGAAAAGCCTTTAAATTTGAACTTGACCCCTTGCTTGCGGCAATTAGCGAAGGAACATTGCCCCATTGCCTCTGCTATTGCAGCGTGCGGGACATCCTGGTGGAAAAAAAAAGCGGCCGGGAAAAATTCGAACAACGGGTGGTACAGCTTATCAATTCATATTTTGACGGGATTCTTGTCCATGCCGATCCCGCTATAATCACCTTAGACGAAACCTTCAGCCGATTGGACGATATCCATATCCCTCTGCACTATACCGGCTTTGTCACCAGTGCCGAACCGAGAGCCCAAGAGAGACAGCAACAAAGCGCCGGCATCAGGAAGAAACTGACCTTGGCACCGATGGACAAGTTAATTGTCGCCAGTATCGGCGGCGGCAGCGTGGGGAGCGAACTGCTTGATGCGGCGATTGCGGCCGTTATATTTCTGCAAGGCTCCCTATCCGCCCATCTGCAGGTTTTTTGCGGACCGTATTGCGACGCGGCAAGATATCAGTCATTGCTCGCAAAAAAAAGACCAAATATCACCATTGATCGGTTCACCGACCACCTCCCTGCCTGGCTGGCGACCGCCGATCTGTCCATTTCCATGGCCGGCTACAATACCTGCATGAATCTTATCCAAGCGGGGATTCCCGCGCTCGTTTATCCCTTCGGGCAGAACCGGGAACAGCGGCTTCGTGCGGAAAGGCTGGGAAAAAAATTCCCGATGACAATTTTAACTCAAGCCGACCTGGCACCGGAACTGTTCGCCGACCATATAGTTAAGCACCTGAAAAACAGGCGGGTTTCGGCAGAGATCAGCCTCGATGGCGCGGAGCAGACGGCAAGCCAACTCAATATCTGGAACAGGCGACTCCAGGAGATCCCGCGTCATGAGTAAAAAACTATCAGCCCTCTATACCGCCAAGCATACTGGCCTGAGTGAGGCAATAGCACGCCGAATAGCGCGCCATATTGACCGCGGCGTGCAGCAGTCAACCGACCATCCCCTGGTATTCTTTCGGGCCGATGATATCGGCATTATTTCCCATCAATTTAAGCAGTTGATTGCCTGTTTTCAAAAACACCGGATGCCGCTCTGTCTGGCAACTGTTCCTGCCTGGTTGAACGAACCACGCTTGCAAGAGTTGCGCCGCGTCACCGGGACAGGCAGTTCTCAATGGTGCTGGCACCAGCATGGCCGACTCCATCGCAACTTTGCACTTGCCGGTAAAAACCAGGAGTTTGCTGGGTCGCGAAGCAAGAATGATATTTACACCAGTCTTGGCAAAGGCAAAAATAAACTGGAGCAGTTACTGGGTCTCGACTTCCAGCCTTTTTTCACCCCGCCATGGAACAGATGCAGCAGCGACACTCTCGAGGCACTTGTTGCGCTTGGTTTCAAAGCTGTTTCCAGGAGCAAGGGAGCACGCCCGAAAACACTGCCGCATCTGCCTGATTTTCAGGTAAATGTCGATTTGCATACCCGAAAAGAAGTTGAACCGGCACAGAGTCTTGAGAACCTTATGATGGAAATTGAACAGAGTATTGCCTCGGGATTATGCGGCATTATGATCCACCACCAGAGAATGAACGGCGCAGCACTGGAACTGCTCGATACCCTGCTGAGATTGATAAAAAATCATCAACAGCTCGTCCCGGTGCATTTTGCCGAGCTGCTAAATAATGATAATGGGTAAGTAAAAATCCTTCATCTTCTTTTTTGTTGTGAATTTCAATGTAACATTCGTTGACAAGGTGCTGATTAAAAACTAGATTCGTTTTTATGGTGAGTGTCCGCATGCCTGCCTATACGACCCTACGACCCACTGATACCTCAACACCGGGATCCGATGCCATGAGACGCCTTGTTGCCCTGCCGTTCGCCAAATCCCTGCAGATGGCTTACCAGTCAATTCGGGTCCGTTTTTTTCGCTCGCTGGTTACCACCATGAGTCTGGTTCTGGCAGTGGCCTTTCTCACCTTTACCCAGGCGGGCAATAAGATCACCGATAGCCTGATCGTCTCGCAGGACCCAGCCTTCATCCCCATCCTCAGCAAAATCGGTTTTGATATCACTCCGGCAACTGCCGGTACTGCAGAAACGAGCACTGTCGGCAGTTCCGCCAAGCAGCGCTGGATCGTTTTTCTTTCGCTTTTGGTCTGCGTTGTCGGCATAATCAATGCGCAGCTCATGTCGGTAACCGAACGATTTCGCGAAATAGGCACCCTGAAATGCCTGGGGGCTCTGGATAGGTTTATTGTCAGAATATTTGTTCTTGAAGCGACCATGCAGGGTCTCGCGGGCGGTATTGCCGGCGCCCTGATCGGCGCCATTGTGGCTTTTGCCGAATCATTAGTCAGATTTGGTCTGTCTGCCCTGGTTTATATGCCATGGTCTGCTCTCGCCGCAACAACAGGGTATGCCATCGCTGCCGGGACCGGCCTCAGCCTGCTGGGCGTTCTCTATCCGGCTATTATCGCCGCCCGCATGTTGCCGATTGATGCCATGCGGGTGGAACAATAGATGATCAACTGTATAAAGGTATGACAAAGGTGGACTGAGCATGACCGAAAACAAGAAAATAGTCCGTGTCACCGGAGTTACCAAAGATTTTGATCTGGGTAAAATAGTCGTTAAGGTTCTAAAAGGTATTGATCTCGAGATCGAGGAAGGGAAATATATCTCCATTATGGGGCCGTCGGGATCGGGAAAATCAACTCTTTTCAATATGATCGGCGGGCTCGATAAACCGACCAGCGGCAAGGTTTTTATCGATGAGGTGGATATCGCCCAGCTCGACGCCTATGAGCTGGCCTGGCTTCGCTGCCGCAAGATCGGCTATATCTTCCAGACCTTCAATCTTATTCCGGTGATGACCGCTCTTGAGAATATCACCATTCCCATGACCTTTGCCGGGGTGTCCAATGACGATGCTCTGCAGCGCGGCATGGAACTGCTCGACCAGGTGGGCTTGACCGGCAGGCAGAGCCACCGACCATCGGAGCTGTCCGGCGGCCAGCAACAGCGGGTGGCCGTAGCCAGGGCTTTGGCCAATAGCCCGGCGATCATCCTGGCGGATGAACCAACGGGCAACCTCGATCTGGCAACCGGCGAGGATATTATCCAGCTGTTGAAACAACTCAGCCTGCAAAAAGGCGTCACCGTCATATCGGCAACGCATGATTATAAAATGCTCAATGTATCGGACCAGGTCGTCTGGATCAGGGATGGCCGGGTCGACAAGATCCAACAAAGAGACGAACTTGATATTAAAACAGGCGGGCTGGAAAGCGCCGCACATTGACGATCGACCGGCTCTTTTTTAAGTATGCTCAATCTCAACCAGGATCCCGTTTTTAAGGCAATGAGAAAAGGTTTTTTTCTGGCTATCAGTTTTTTTCTGGTTATGCACTTCTTTCTTCCTGCCCAGGCAGAGACCAGTGTGCAGGAAGATTCACTGCGCAAAACGATTGAGACCCTCAGCAGCTTCGCCAGTAGAACCACCGGCTCGAAGGGCTATGAAAAAACCGTCGCCTTGGTCAAGGAGCAGCTTGACACCCTTGGACTGGCACCGCAGACCTATTTCTATGAACTGCCCATTCGCCGTTTTCAGGGAGCACAATTACGCGTGGGTGACAAGAAAATCCCCTTAGTGCCCTTCACCAACAATGCCATAACCCCGGAAGCTACCGATGGTACAGTGACCGCGCCACTCTTTTATGTCGGCAAAGGACGGCTGCAGGAAATTGACGGCAAAAACATCAAAGACAGTATCGTCCTGCTCGATTTCGATTCCGGCAGAAACTGGCAGCTGCTCGCTTCGCTTGGTGCTAAGGCGGCTATTTTCCTGCAGGGCGACGACAGCCAGTCACGGATTTTTTTTACTGAAAAACAAGAACTTACCCCGCTGCAATTCCCGTGTTTCTGGATGACAAAAAAACAGGCGGCGCAATTTTTTGGACCGCTGGCCAACCAGAAAATACCTCTTTTTGCTCAGGCAGAGCTGCAATCCCGATGTATCTGGGAGAATTATCAGGCGCAGAACATCTATGCCAAAATCGACGGCGTCGACCCGCAGCTGAAAAAAGAACTGCTGATTATCGAGGCTTTTTTTGACAACGAAGCATTTGTCACCGGCAATTCTCCCGGTGCCGACGCCGCGGTATCCATTGCCACCTTGCTGGAGATCGCCCGGACGCTGACCACCAATCCGCCGCAACGCTCGGTCATGTTGGTGGCCACCAGCGGTCAAGCCCAGACCCTTGCGGGAATGCGCGATATGATGTGGAGCACCAATAT
Organism: uncultured delta proteobacterium; assembly: GCA_963796255.1. GTDB lineage: Bacteria > Desulfobacterota > Desulfobulbia > Desulfobulbales > Desulfocapsaceae > Desulforhopalus_A. The sequence goes on from CAWCLE010000006.1 coordinate 142,237, forward strand.
CAGGTCCAAAGATCTGCGCGATGAAAAGCGTAACCTGCAAAAAAAGAGAGCCCGGGGAAAAGCCAGTCTGGATCTGCTACAAGGGCTGCATTTCCCGCTCAATAAAGAAAGCAATAAAGAGACCAATAGAGATGAACAGATAGCCGCAGCAGTCAAACACAGCCTCGATCAGGCAATCGATCAGGTATCGAGACGGCTCATGCAACTGCGCCTTGGCACCCAGACCGATGCAGTCCAACAGTCGATCAAAGAAAACGCGCAGCAGCGTCTGCTCTATCGAAGGCTCGGCTGGGCGGACAGCTTTGACAATCTCCCTCCGGCAGAAACTGCGCTGCTGCTCAAGATTATCCCCAGCGCTATTGCCCGGAATGAGCGCCTTGTGCAGGACACCGACAACCAGCTGAAAGCCCTGCAGAGCGCATCGAGCTTTCGCAACCAGGTTCGGGATTACGAAGTGGCGGCCGTTATAAGCCTGCATCTCTCCAGCCACGGTGACGGCGTCGGCGGTTTTCATCGGGGCTACCTCTATAATCTTAAACAGACGATCAACCGAACCTCAACGTACAGTCCCATCGCCGATATTCTCGAAGATGCCGGCGAGTCGGCCAGCGGTCGAGCCCGATACCGGGATACTTTACGGCCCAGCCATCTGCGCTCGTGGGATTCCTGGTTTTTCGATCAACCAAACCTCGGCGGCGAGGTCAGTGCCCTGGCCGGTTTTCTCGGCCTCAGCCTGGTGACGACAGGAGATGGTCGGGTATTATGGGGCACCCCAGCAGACACTGCGGATAAAGTTGACTGGGCCTATCTTCACGACCAGAGCAGCCTGGTTAAACGGTTGATTACTCGTCTCTGTGAAACGAGAAGCCTCAAGACCGACAGTTCGCCAAGAGACGGTTTTGTTTCGGTTACCGCGCGCACCAACCTGCTGCTCCAGGGCGAGCTATTTGCCAATTATCCGGCAACGGATACGACCATTCTCGCCTACCAGGGCAACAATAAATTCTACGCCATGGTCGATGCATCCGGCTATTTTACGATCAAAGGGTTGGCCGATAAAAAACATGTCCTCGATAAACTGATCATTGAAGGCTACCGATTTGACGAAGATACCGGCAAGGTTATCTGGGCTATCGACAAGAAAGAAACCGGCAAAGACAATTACCGCCTGAAATTGCTGCGTAAATCGATGCAGACTGATCTGGTCATGTTCAACTGCCGGCAGACAACCCTTTTCGATCTGCTGGAACCACGCACCTTCGATTACATGACCAAAATCCATCTCTTTGACGGGAGACGCGACGCCCCCCCGGAACATTACTGGTACAGCCGGATCGACACCCGTGATTCGATTATCTCCTCCGTCTTCACTGAACCCGGCACCCGCCTGAAACTGACCCTGTCCGATACGGTTCTCACCAATAAGATGATCCTCACCAACGGCACCGAGGACGATAAACTTGGCCTTGGCTACCTGGTTGATGACTACCCGTCCATCCCCAACACCATTTATCATGCGGCGCGTGATGCCTGGACACTTCTCGGCCCGCGCATCGACAACCTGGAACGACACGGTATCTACGACACCCGGATTAACAGTCTGAAAGAAAGAGGACTTGACGCGCTTGCCACCAGCACCGCCGGCTTTGCCGATTTTAACTATTCAATCGCTCGCACCAGCGCCGAAGAGGCCCTGGCTCTGGCCGCCCGGGTGTATGTGCAGATCGAGAAGACTCAGAAAGATGTCCTTTTCGGCGTGCTGTTCTATATTGCCCTGTTTGTTCCCTTTGCCTTTGTCATGGAACGTTTTCTGTTCAATTTTGCCACTATCTATAAGCGCATCGTCGGCTTCAGCCTGATCCTGGTACTGCTTATTGCCGTAATCTATAATATTCATCCGGCCTTTGAACTTGCCTACAGCCCGATGGTGGTCATCCTGGCGTTTTTTATTATCGGCCTGTCTTTTATGGTCACCCTGATCATTTTTTCCCGCTTCGAAGAGGAGATGATCCGCTTGCAGCGTCGGGCCACCCACAAACGTCCGGATGAAATCAGTCACTGGAAGGCATTTGTCGCCGCTTTTTTCTTAGGCGTCTCCAACCTGCGTAGGCGACGACTGCGTACCCTGCTCACCTGCACTACACTGATCATTCTCACCTTCACTATAATGAGCTTCACCACCATCAAATCCAATCGCCAGCAGGTCCGACTGCCTTTCCAGCCCGTTGCCCCGTACCAGGGTCTCCTGCTGAAACGGGTCAACTGGCAGAGCTTGCCGCCTCAGGCCACCGACATCCTGGTCAACAGCATGGCCTCAATCAGTAAACCGGCACCGAGAATCTGGCTTGAAGGCAACGACCCGGCCCGAGCGGTTAGCGTGCCGCTGCGGCACGGGGATAAGGAGATCAACATCCAGGGCCTGATCGGCCTGAGCCCGAACGAGGCGAGCGTCACCGGTCTTGATTCCCTGCTCAGCTCCGGCCGATGGTTTACCGCTGATGACCAGGCCGCGATTATCCTCGAGGAACAGATGGCCGTCCGCCTCGGCGTAAGTGGTGCCGGCGAACAAACCGTCTTATTGTGGGGTGCGCCGTTCACCGTTATCGGCACCTTCAAGGCGGCGGACTATGAAAAAGCACTCGATCTCGACGGTGAAATGCTGACACCGGTCATCTTTCCCGACGAGGTGGGAAAAGATCTGACCGAACAGGAAATGGATGCCCTTGAATCGGGCGACGACATCCGCTCCATGCAGAGCAGGTACATCCATATCTCTGCGGGCCAGACCGCAATTATCCCAGCGAAAACCCTGCTGGCAGCCGGCGGGAAACTGAAAAACATCGCCGTCAAACCGAATAACCCTGACGAGATCGGCAATTTGGTCAGCACCTTGACTGACAGGTTCAGCCTGGCCATTTTTACCGGCGAAAAAGATGGCGTCTGGCTGCACAATATCAGCGACACTATGAACTACAGCGGGGTTCCCAATATTATTATTCCCTTGCTTATCTCGGTGCTGATCGTGCTCAACACCATGATCAGCTCGGTCTATGAGCGCAAAGGGGAGATCGCCGTTTACACCTCCGTCGGTCTGGCCCCGGCCCATGTCGGTTTCCTCTTTGTCGCCGAGGCAATGGCTTTGGCGGTTATCTCCGTGGTGCTTGGTTACCTGGTGGCTCAGGTTTCCGCCGCATTTCTGGCGGCAACCCCGCTGTGGGAAGGGATTACAGTCAATTACTCGTCCGGCGCCGGAATTGCTGCCATGGTGCTGGTCATCGCCGTCGTTTTGCTTTCGGTACTTTATCCGGCAAGAGTTGCGGCTCGGATCGCTATTCCCGATGTCAATCGAACCTTCAAACTACCGCCGCCTGTCGATAACAGCATCCAGGTAACTTTACCGTTTCTCATGAAATTCAGCGAACATGAAAGTATCGGCGGCTTTATCTACGAGTACCTGACTAGCCACCGGGATGTGTCGCATGGAGTTTTTTCGACCGGTCCCGTCGAGGTTGTTTTCAGCTGTTCAACCGTTGATGAAATCCATAAAATGGTCGCCGAATCGGATAATCCCTGCGATTTACAATGTCTGCATTTACGCGCCAATGTCTGGCTCGCACCTTTTGATTTTGGCATCATGCAGACCGTTGACATCCAGTTCTGTCCGGCAATGGAAGGTGAGGAATTTCTCGAAATAAAAATTACCCTGCACCGGCAGTCCGGCGAATCGGCAGTATGGCAAAGGATTAACACCTCCTTTCTGCATGAGGTGCGCAAACAACTGCTCATCTGGCGTTCTTTTGACCAAGCCACCCATATGCAACTGCAACGATCTTTTCAACACGTCATCACCGACCACGACCTGGCGCCGGAGGTCATCTGACATGCCGCATTCGTCACCGAGTCCAAGTGCCAAAAGCCTTCGTCTCCGAGCCCCCGTCTTAGGTCTTTTGCTGGCTGTCATCATATGTCTTCTTACGCCCTACAATAATATTTTTCTCCGGGCGACGCCGCTTGGCGGGGGTCATTTTCCCCTTGCTCCCTTCTTTATATTTTTAATCCTGGCGGTCTGCGTCAGCCTCATTGCCCGAATCTTTCGCGCCTCATTGTTGTTGACCGGACCTGAATTGCTGGTGGTCTGGATTGAAATGGTCATCGGCTCGGGTATCGCCTACACCGGTTTTGCCCGCACCTTTCTCATCAATTTGACTGCCCCGGTGCATTTTGCCACGCCGGGAAATCGCTGGAACGAAGTACTCAACCCACTTATTCCGCCGGCCTTGACGCCCACCGACCCTGCGGCCATCGAGTTGCTGTATAAAGGCATTGACGGCGGACGGGATATGAACTGGCTGGAAGTGGTATCGAAGATTCCCTGGGGGGCTTGGCTGAGCCCGCTGCTGCTCTGGGGCACCTTTGTCCTGCTCAGCTATCTGGTGATGCTTTTTCTGATCAACATTTTATCCAGGCAATGGATCCACAATGAGCGGATGAATTTTCCGCTGTTAAAGGTGCCGGAGATGATCAGCCAGGCAGTAAGCGAGGGGCGGACCGGCAATTTTTTCTTCAATCGTTTTTTACTGACCGGGCTGTCTATTCCCATTTTTCTGCATCTGATCAACGGCTTGAATCTCTATTATCCAACAATTCCCTCCATTCCCACCCTTTTTCTGGCCGGACCTTACTTTTCCGACAGTGGCATACTGACCGGCTTTCAGAAATTGAAGATCTATATCTATCCGTCTTTTATCGGTTTTGCCTTTTTGACCTCGCGGCAGATCTCGTTTTCGTTCTGGTTCTTTTTTTTAGGCGGTTGCTTACTGTACGGAGTCCTCAATCTGTTCGGTTATTCGATCCCGGTATCCGAACTGGGCATCACCTTTGGCCCTACCCTGGCACGACCCGAAGAAATGCAGATGATCGGTGCTTATGGGATCTTTTTCCTCTTTCTTGTCTGGCTGGCCCGGCTGCATCTGCTTGATGTCATCCGGCAATCGCTGTTTCTTACCCAGCCCGCCCCGGAAAGATCGGAATGGTTCGATGTGCGGATCTCCTTCTGGGGGGCAATTATCTGCTTTACTGCGATAATCTGGTGGTACATCCGGCTCGGCATGGCCCCGGTGACGGCAGTGATAATCGTGGGTGCCTTTTTTATGATTATGCTGGTGGCGACGCGAATTATCTGCCAGGGAGGCCTTGCCTACTTTACCCTCACCGCTGCCCCTACCGACGGAATGATCGCCCTCTTCGGCACGAAATTATTCGCCGGCGCCAGCGGTCTTTTGGCCGGGATGAGCCAGAAGGTCCTTTTTGTCGACCTGCGCGAATCGCTTATGCCCTCGCTGCTGCATGCCCGCCACCTGCAGCAGAACAAGAGCCCGGCACTGCTGCTTTTTTCCGGTCTGGCGCTGACCATTGTCGCCGCCATGACCGCATCGATTCTGGCTATGATGACCCTCTGCTACCGCTACGGTATCCGGGAACTGCAGCTGGACTGGGCCAGCCAGACCACCATAGCGGTCTATGAAAATATCTATCGCCTGGTCGCCATGGACACCGGAACCGGCAGCTGGATCTATATTTTCGCCCTGGCGGGAGCGGTGGTGATGCTGGTTTTGGTCACCTGTTATCATCGTCTGTACTGGTGGCCGATTCATCCGCTCGGCTATCTCACCGCCTACAGTTCGGCGATGCGGATTTTATGGGTCAGTTTCTTTATCGGCTGGGCCTGCAATGCCCTGTGCATGCGCTATGGCGGTATAGTATTGTTTAAAAAACTGCAATATTTTTTTATCGGTTTGATAATCGGCGATTTTCTTATGGGCGGTGGTTGGGCCCTGGTCGGCTTGTTTACCGATATGAGTTATCAGGTATTGCCGGATTGATGGTGTCGTAAAAACTCTTCATCTTCTTCGTTGTTGCAAATTTCACTATCATTACGACGTACTCTAGTACGACGAAATAATAGTAAAATTCACACGCCTCGAATATGAAGCTTGTTACTTAACCATCGAAAATCTGAGGTTTTTACGAAGTTGTCAGTATTAATTATCGGCAATCGAGGGTGGATAATACACAATCATGTATGACGATAAAGAATTAAAAGAATATCGCGACCTGCTCAAACCGCCCAGCCACTTTGAAGAAGGGTTTGACTGGAAGACCATCATCGGCGCCATCTTCATCGGCTTTTTGATGATGCCGGGTTCGATGTACCTCCAGTTGGTCATTGGCCAGGGCATCGGCCCGGCTGCCCGCTGGGTCACCATAATCCTCTTTGCCGAGATTGCCAAACGAGCCCATTCCGACCTGAAACAGCAGGAGATATTCCTGCTCTATTATATGGCCGGGGCGGCGCTGGCCTCACCTTTTTCGGGCTTGCTGTGGAGTCAATACCTGGTCCAGTCGGATGCCGCGAGAATGCTCGGGGTGACCGAATTTATCCCGAGCTGGATCGCGCCGGGCCCGGAATCGCAGTCGATGCTGGAACGTTCCTTTTTTCATCGCGACTGGCTGGCGCCGATCCTGCTGCTGGTCGGCTCGCAGATCATTCAGCGCATCGATCATTTTGGTCTGGGCTACGCCCTCTACCGCATCACCTCCGATGTGGAAAAATTACCCTTTCCCATGGCTCCCGTCGCCGCACTTGGCACTATGGCCCTGGCCGAATCGGCGGAAGAAAAGAAAGAAAGCTGGAAATGGCGGGTCTTTGCCATCGGCGGGGTTATCGGAATCGCCTTCGGCTTTATCTATGTAGTACTGCCGATCATCTCCGGACTGATCTTTACCGAACAGATCAGGCTCATCCCGATCCCGTGGATCGAGCTGACCGGGTACACGGAAGATATCCTGCCCGCCGTCGCCACCGGGTTGCAGCTTGATCTCGGCCTGCTCTTTGTCGGCATGGTTCTGCCCTTCTGGGCGGTTATCGGTGGTCTTATCGGGCTGATCATTACCATCATTCTTAATCCAATCCTTTATTCCGCCGGAATTCTGAACCGATGGCATCCCGGGATGGCCACCGTGGACACGGTTTTTGCCAATAACTTCGATTTTTATATGAGCTTTGGCATCGGCTTAGGGCTGGCAATCGGTCTGATTGGCGTCTGGTCGGTAGTCCGCTCGTTGCGGGAAAAAGACGGCAACCGGGGCACCCTCCACGATCTGTTTCATCCCCCGGCCGGACGGGGCGATTTCAATTTCTGGATTGCTATCGGTATTTATTTCTTTTCCACCCTGGCCTATGTTGGACTGTGTGTCTGGCTGGTGCCGTCTTTTCCATGGTTGTTCTTTCTTGCCTACGGTTTCATCTATACCCCGATCATCTCGTATATCACCGCGCGCATGGAAGGCATCGCCGGCCAGTTTGTCAGCCTTCCCCTGGTCCGGGAAGCCAGCTTTATCGCCGGGGCCCGTTTTTTCGGCTATCAGGGGATTGAGATCTGGTATGCGCCGATACCCATCCACAACTACGGTGAGGCCACCGTCCAGTTTCGCCAGATCGAGCTGACCGGCACCTCGCTGCGCGGCATTATCAAGGCGGAGCTGCTGGTCTTTCCCATCGTCATGGTGGCCAGCCTGCTTTTCTCGCAATTCATCTGGCGCCTGGCGCCGATACCTTCGGCCAACTATCCCTTCGCCCAGGAGTTATGGCATCTGCAGGCCTTGAATACGCTGCTTATGCAGACATCGACTCTCGAAGGCACCTCGATGTTTTATCAGGCCTTAAGCGGCACGACCGTTTTTTCCGGACTTGGCTTCGGCCTGGTCATGTATATGCTGCTCAGTATTTTTGGCTTGCCGGTACTGCTTATTTACGGGGTCGTGCGCGGACTCGGCCAGTCTACGCCCCATGGCATGATTCTCGAAGTTGCCGGTGCCCTGCTGGGCCGTTATTTTTTCCTGAAAAAATACGGCCCAATGTGGCGACAATACGCCCCGGTTTTGCTGGCTGGTTTTTCCTGCGGCATGGGCCTCTCCGGCATGTTCGCCATGGGCTTTGCGTTGATTATGAAATCTCTTGGCCATATGGCTTACTAAAAACTAAGAAGAATTCCCCAGTACAGCAACTTGACATTCTCATCTGCAGCTCAATATTCTTATATAGGATTATAAGCCATTATAATATCATAAAAACCTGAAATCCATGACGGCTCAGTAAAAAGCCGCTAATCAGTTTTATGCAAAAATATAAAATAAACCTCCTCTTAATCGCACTTTTCAGTCTCTTCTATGTCGTTGCGCCCGTTGCTGCTGCAACGCAAAAAGTTCCGCATGAGATTGCCGGCATTGCCCTGGGCGACAATGTCAACGATTATCCGGATATCATGCAGAATAATTTTCTCCAGGAAGTTGTGGTAACGGACTGGCATGGTTTTCGAAAAGGCAACATCTCCTACGGTACCTGCAAGTACATCAACCAGATCCTCAAAATGGATATGAAATATGAAGATAAAAGCGAACAATTTTATCATCAGTTACTTGGCAAATTTCGTGAACAATTTGGTGAACCCGATGGTTGGCACGGCGATTCTTTTGGTGTCATACGCATCTGGAAATGGCAGTTTATCGACAAAGACACAAACCACGTCAGTCTGGTCTTGCAATATAACGGCAAGAACTCCAACGAAACCATCGGCAATATGATAAGGCTTTCCTATCCTGGAAAAATAGACGAAGAACGACGCTGTTTCATGGAAGTCTGCCGGATCAGCAATGATAAAGTCGATGTAAAAAGAAGAGAGGAACAGAAGAAATCCGGCTGGTCCTATCTTATCCCGAGATAATCTTGATGGCCAAATGGTGATAAAGACCAAGGAAGAACCACTGATAAAACACATCGCCTGGAACGGTCTGCAACTTTATGTAGAAAAAACCTGGGATGTCCGTGTTGCCGGCCCCTACCATCTTGTCTTTGAGTTTGACTTCCAACCCTTGTTACAGATCCGTCGGCAACAATCGGCCTCTCTCTCCTCCCGCGCCCTGCACAAGAAAATAGACCGATGGGCGGCGGAGCTGGGTGCCGTGCGTGCCGCCGATACGTTGCCTGACGACCTGCAGGCGCTGGCAGATACTTTTGGCCGGGTAAACTGTTTTTGCACGGCAAACGGCATGATAACCGGTGGTATCTGCCTGTGCCCTGACTGCCGAAAGCTGATTCTTTTCCACATACTTACCAAGGACTCAGCTCTGGTAAAAAAGGTGCGTGCTGCCCTGGCAACTCTTTCGTGTAGTGAGGGTGCAGAGAATATCTGGTGTATTCAGGACTTCGCTCTTCACCTTCCGCCTGACTATACTCTCATTGATTATACCTTTGCGGCCGGACTCACCCGATTGTCATTTTCCGGTAGCGATCACCTGCTGCAAACCTGCACCCTTGGCCCCGCCGATATCCGCCTGCAACAGCAGTCTCTTCAGAAAATTCTTATCACTCTGTCTGATGCACCGCAGTTGCAAGTAGTCAGCGGAGAAAACACCAATTGGTGCGAAGGATTCAGTAATCCACCTGTGGGGCAGCAGATAGCCATGCGGCTGCGTCGGAAAAAACCATTTATCCGGGCGGCAATCCGCCATGACCCCAAAACCAATCGGCTGCTTGCTGCGGTGCTTTCCGCCAAACGCCCGCTCGCCCCAACAGCAGCCCATGAGATCCTGCAAAGATATGAAATTATTTAATAAAAAAATACCAGAATCAAAAAAACCGACCAGAACCGAAGCGTTAGCCGGCATTCCTCAAAAATCGCCATCGGTCACCTGGCAGATGCTGGAAAATGGGGATATTCTGCTCGAGTATCCCTTGAATATGAAACCTTTTTTTCTGCAGCTTGCCAATCGTTCGGCAAGGGCAAAAGAGCAGCGATTAACCAAAAAACTGCAGTTAGACGCAATGGGCAGCAAAGTCTGGCAGATGTTTGACGGAGTTAAAGATGTCAAGACGATCATCGTTGAAATGGCCGAACAGAGTGGTCTGTCTCTTTTAGAGACGGAAATATCAGTCACCGCCTTTCTTCGTCAGTTGGGCAGGCGCGGACTGGTGCTGATCCTTTAATTATAATAGTCCCATCTTTTTGGCGAGAAACTGGAGGTCTGTCCAAGTTGCCTGTTTCATTTCCGGATTTTGCAGGAGATAGGTTGGGTGGTAGGTGGCGATGACGGGTATAGTGTTATTTTTTTCCACTTCGTAGGTATGAAAATGACCGCGTAATCGAGACAGCGGCTGGGCCATTTCCAGCACAGCCCGGGCGGCGACAATTCCCATGGTGCAGATTATTTCCGGGGCAAGGGCCGCGATCTGCCGCCGCAAAAAAGAACTGCACCTCTGCACATGAGTAGCCTGAGGTTGACAATTGGCGGGAACTGCACATTTAATGACGTTGGTGATGAACACGTCATCGGCGGACAAGTTGATAGCTATCAGCATTTTGCTGAGCATCTCATCCTGCTGCACGCCGAATAGCCGGCCGGCAGGGAGATCTCCTGTCGCGTTAGCGGCCAGCCAGTCGCCGATAAGCAACAGGCGGATTTTCTCCGGGCCTCGACCGGGAACCGGATAGATCCGCTGCTTATAGAGCTCACACGCATGACAGCTGTTTATTTCGGCCTCTATATCACCTATTTTGACCGATGATCCGGCGGCGGGGGGAAGACTCTTTTTCGGTGCAGCCGCAGCGCCGGCTACCCTTTTCTGCGACCCGCCGGGCGAAGCCCCCTGGGGCATCCGCGTAAGAAACGAATTAATACCGGCGGTGCGCGGATAATTGCTGATACCAATTATATTATGATAGCGGAGCAAAGACTGCAATTCGCTGAGGATCTCATTATTTGTAGTACGCACGCCACACCAATTTGAGCCCATCAATTAAACGGAAAGTAAAAAATTTCCCATCCATCACCGCCCATATCATCCATACTGCCAGTTCTGAAGATGCCAAAATAATTAAAAGCTATACCCGCTGCATCGACCGGTTTCGATGCGGAGGTCTGCACCGGCAGCTCGTCGGGGATCGCTCCCATATACGTGTACAAAGGGGTTATGTCTACAGTTTCCAGAACTCTACCGTCCTTATCAAGAAAGCTCATTTTTAGAGAAAAAGTTTTTATCGAATTAAAAGAATTGGTCAGTCTCGAATCAAAACTGAGGCTTCCGGAGAAGGTAAAAATATTGCCGGATTCGGTGTACGAATAGGCCAAGGTGAGATCTTTGCTTTGCCAGGCAGCACCCTGTACCCCTTCGGCCTTCAGTTCAATGCGAGCTTCCGGTTGGGCTGTGGCGCCTATCTCAGGTTTGAGATAACCGGCGCATCCGGTCAGAAACAAAACACCAAACAATAGCACTATCAGAAAAAATTTGGTCACCGGATGAGAAGTCATAAAAAAGCCTCCTGGTATCTTACGCCGTTTTAGTGGATGTCAGAAAAAATAAGGATGCATTAAACTGTTCAACTGTATAATAAGCATTGCCCGGCAAAATAGGATAATATTTTCTCTTTTATGAGCATAAAATCGAAGCCATTTCGGGTAAAATTTGGTATTCATCGACCATATGATTATCATTATTAACAGAGAGTAAAGAAATCCTTATTACAGCTTCAGACTCAAGCCAAGGTATGAAGCTTACTCTTTTAAATTCTGAAAAGAGAGGTCTCTCTTGACCAAGGAAGAATTCAGTTTAGCCAGGAAAAAGCTTGGCAAAACCCAAAAAAAACTGGCTGAACTCCTCGGCATGTCGCTGAAGACTATCCATAGCTATGAACAGGGTTGGCGAACGATACCAGCACATATAGAGAGGCATCTCTATTTTCTGCTGATTAATCAGCGAGGCAGAAAGGATAGCCTAAAGCCATGTTGGGAGAAAAAGATGTGCACCATAAAAGAGGATTGTCCCGCCTGGGAATTTCAGAGCGGCCACCTCTGCTGGTTTTTATCAGGAACCCTCTGCGAATGCACCCAGGAAGTCTCCCAGAAAGAAAAGCTGAGCATATGCAAAACATGTGATATCTTTACAGAGTTGATGCGATAAATTTCCATGAGGACACATTAATGCCGATATATGAATATCAATGCAACGATTGCAAGACGATATTCGAAGTTATTACAACGTCGAGCAATGGCACGGAAAAAGTTCAATGCAGCAAATGTCAGAGCAGCAATGTCAATAAAATAATCTCGGCCGGAAGTTTCAGGCGCGGTTCGGCGACATCGCCTGTTGCGGCTTCCTCCTCAGGCTGTGGCGGCAAATCAGGATTTTCCTGAGCTTCCTGACAGGAGGTTCCGGGCGAACCTTTACTTTTATTTTTACTTGTTTTTTTCCGGCTTGGTCTTTGAAAAATCATAGACCTTCTCATTCTTTTTGAGCAGGCCGAAGTCTTTTCGAGCTACTTCCTCGAGGTATTTCGGATCATTTTGTAATCGGTCAATATTATTTTGCAGTTGATCAATCTGCTGCTGAAGCCGCGTTGTCTCCTGCTGCAGTTTTTCCAGCTTGGATCGTTTGCTCAGAAGCGTGACCACCCCTGAACCGGGAGCAAAAATAATCCACAGTAGGGCCAAAATGAGAAGCGCTACAATGATCTTGATAACACGATTTTCCTGTTGTACCGAAAGTTTCTGCCTGGATCTTGATTTATTGTTTATAAACGACATAATGACACTCTATCCCCTCTCGCTATATACCAATCCGTAAGATTCTCAGGATAAGTATACCTGATTCATACAGTAAATAAAGGGGCGCTCCCATAAGCAGCATATTGACGATGTCCGGCGTCGGTGTCAAAAGTGCGGCAACAATAGCGATAATCAGCACGGCATAGCGCCGATTTTTTTCGTAAAAATGTCGTTTAAACACCCCTACCTTAGCCAGAAACACCATAAAAATAGGCAATTCAAAGATAAGACCGAAGGCCAGGATAAAGATCGTCGTGAAATTAACAAATCGACTGACGGAGATTACCGGTTTCAATTCCTCAGAGCTAAAGCCAAGCAAAAATTTAATTCCAAAAGGCAGGGTAATATAGTAGCAGAAAATCGTGCCGGCATAAAAAAGCAGGCAGGTAAAGAAGATAAAGAAAAACAACTGCCCGCCGGAAACACCAAACGGCTTGCCCATGGCCCGCCACATGACCAGCGTGAGCCAGGGCATCAAGATATATAGCGCGGCAAAAAGTGCCAGTTTCACGTGGGCGAGAAATGGCCCGGCCACTGAAAAAAAGTAAAGTTTTTCAGCCAGATGCCCCTGCACAAACTGGAGCAGATGCGGCGACAGAAAAAAAATAACCAAGGTGCAGCCGCCCAGAGCCAGTGCCAGATTGCGTATGGATTTACGCAATTCGACGATAAAGGTAACAATTTTGGTATGTGCAGCCATAGGGAAAGTTCAGATCGACCGGTGAGTAACCGTGCACCAGCACCCCATTTTCGTCTGATCAGGCCTCCTTACATAGCCAACTATAGCAAGGAAGCCCGCTTGAACGAACCTGGAGCACTGGTTGAACGGTTCCTGTTCCGGGGCTTATTCAGTCATCTAATCCGTTCCGGTGAACGAAGGCAACCGGTGGTTACGCCAGGAAAAAAATCATTCGCTTTTCATTTGAGCGACAAGGTATCAGAAGCATGGCAAAAATGCAATTTGATAGAGGTTGATTTCACGAATCAGCCGTGCTAAACAATACATTCTTCGTTGCAGAATAGTCTTCTAAACAATTTTCAATCAACATAAACCATACACTATGCTTGAACTTCGATTTATCCGCGAAAATCTTGATCTGGTCAAAGAGCGTTGCAGCCGCCGCGGTATGCAGCCAACCCTGATAGATGATTTTGCCGCCACCGACCTGAAAAGACTGGCCCTCCTTGCCGAGGTTGAAGGCCTGAAAAATAAACGCAATACCGTCTCCGATCAAATTGCCGTGCTCAAGCGAGGCACCGCCGAAGAAAAAAGCAAAGCCGATCCTCTGATCATTGCCATGCGTGAGACCAGCCAGCGAATCAAAGATCTCGATAACGAGCTGACCCGCATCGAACAATCCCTGCAGGAAATCGTCATGGCCATTCCGAACCTCTGTCATGACAGTGTCCCTGTCGGTCAGGACGATTCGAATAATATCGAGATTAAGCAGTGGGGAGCAAAACCAACGTTTGCTTTCACGGCTAAACCGCACTGGGAGCTGGGCGAACAGCAGGACACCATCGATTTTGAGCGGGCGGCGAAGATCTCCGGGGCAAGATTTGCCTTGCTGAAAGGGTTCGGTTCAAGACTAGAGCGCGCCCTGACCAATTTCATGCTCGATCTGCACACTCAGAGACACGGCTATACCGAAGTTCTGCCGCCATTTCTGGTCAATACTGCGTCAATGACCGCCACCGGCCAGTTGCCTAAATTCAAAGAAGACCTTTTTAAAATCGACAACTGCGATCTCTATCTTATTCCCACTGCCGAGGTGCCGGTCACCAATATCCACCGGGACGAAACCGTAAGCGAGAAACAACTGCCAATTAAATACACCGCCTACACCCCCTGCTTCCGTTCAGAAGCCGGCAGCCATGGCCGGGACACCCGAGGGCTGATTCGGCAGCATCAATTTGATAAGGTCGAACTGGTCAAGTTCACCACACCGGAGTCCTCGGAACAGGAGCTGGAAAAACTGCTGGCCGACGCAGAAGAAGTCCTCCAGCTGCTTGGCCTGCATTACCGCGTTGTCGTTCTGTGTACCGGCGATCTTGGCTTCTCGGCAACCAAGACCTACGACATCGAGGTCTGGCTGCCCGGTCAGAAAACCTACCGGGAGATTTCTTCTTGCTCTAACTTTCTCGACTTTCAGGCCCGTCGCGGTGGTATCAGATACCGGCCGGAAGGCCAGAAAAAGAGCAGGCTGGTCCACACCTTAAATGGATCCGGCCTCGCCGTCGGTCGCACGCTGCTGGCCATCCTGGAAAACTATCAGCAGGAAGACGGTAGCATTGCCTTGCCGGAGGTGCTGCAACCCTATTTCGAAACTCGTTTTTAAATGGCGTCGTAAAAAGTCTTCATTATAGCCACCGTAGAGGCTCACCTTTGTGTGCCCTTTCTAGAAGATAGCAAAAAATGGGCACACAGAGGTGAGCCCCTGCGGAGCAATTCTGAAAATCAAGGTTTTGCGAAAATATCAAAATAGACAAGGAGATATGCATATGGACAAACTACAAGAGCGTATTCTGGATATCATCCATAAACCGCAACTTGCCGCCCTGGCGACGGTGACAGAGATGAACAATCCCTGGGTTCGATATGTGGTAACGGTTGGCGACGGCAATCTGATTCTGCGCTGCGCCAGTTATAGAGAATCGCGCAAGGTGGAACAAATCAACAACAATCCGAATGTGCATGTCACTTGCGGTATCAACAGTCTGCAGGAACTGCAGCCATATCTACAGATTCAGGGACAGGCCAAGATAGCAACCGATGAAGTGGAACGCCATGCCTTCTGGAATGATATGCTCGAATCGACCTTCACCGGTCCGGATGACCCAAAATACTGTGTCATCGTCATTGAACCATACCGGATAGAATACTGTACTCAAGGCTCTTTGGAACCTGAAGTGTGGACCAAATAATTCCTCACCAGGTCGTCTGGTTTCTATGCCACGCATGGGAACCAGACAACCAGTCCATTGCTGTTAATCGCCGACTCCCGGACCAACTTTTTCTTTAGACAGATACTTGTTGAGGATGTCTATTGTCTTGGCACGCTTTTGTTCTTTGGTCAACGATGGATCACAATAAATTCCTCCCAACATATCGGCGATAGCTCCCGATTCATGCTCGAGATGAAGCTTCAGATGCTTCACGTAACTTGCATGTCCCTTGTGATCCGGGCAATACCAGTCATGGCCCAATTCTGCACCACTCAACATCAGTGGCGAGGCCAGCGTAAGAAAAGTGGCCACGATAACCATTCGGCTGCTAGTTGCAGTTCTTTTTGCCATTGTTTCCTCCATATCAGAGTACGACAAAGTCGCATAATGAGCATATGATCATTATTAGCAGTTACAATACGGTCAAAACACACCTGTTGTCAAGGGCAAAGAGACCAGCCGATTTCTCTTTACCTGCAGCTCAATGCCCGTTGGACGGGAAAAATTTACTTGAAGACTACCTTTCCCCGTCAAATTTTGATGCGCAGCTCAATCTCGGTGATATCTTTATCCAGCTTAAGGGTTTTGACAAACCCATGGACTGTCCCGGACAGGGCCTCCTGGATATAGTCTTTGATGGGTATTTTATTGCCGTTTACCAGCAATACGGTTGTTTCTTTGCCGCTTTTTCTGGTAATAAATCTTTTTTCGATAAAAAGAGCAATCTGCTCTGCCTCGTCCAAACCAAAAACATAGTTGCCCTCGACTCCTGGGAGGTTGGTGGCAATGGCAATAACTCCCTGCACTTCATCACGTAGTTTCTGGTCGCGGTTTCTGAAAACTTCTATTTTGGCAATTCTTTGCGCCGTCTTAAATCCTTCTCCTATGACTATATCTACATCGGGAAAATAGCGGTGGGCTAATGTCCTGAGAGAAAGGCCGGTGTTTTTTGTCTGCAGTACCATCTGGTCCGGCGCCACCAGCATCACACTCTCCGCTCCGGCTTGTCGGTGCAGATAAGTATCAGTTCCCGGCGTATCAAATTGTATGCCGGTATCGTTGCTCGATTTTATAACGGCAACCCGGTAACCCAGTTTTCTCAGCTCGGCGACAACCTGCTTCACCAAGGTGGTTTTACCGCTGTCGTGCCAGCCGATAAAGGTGACGACAGACAACATATTTGCGGTCATAATTCCCCCGTTTTTTTCGGTCCCAACGCATCCTGTTCGGTCCACAATACCGCCCGGCGAATCAGCTCCGCCGCTGTTTTAATGCCCAGTTTCTGTTTGACACGATCCCGGTAGGTACCGATTGTCTTGATGCCAAGCTTCATCTGCTCAGCAATCTCCCTGGTGGAATGCCCGGCACCAAGAAGTCTGAATACCTCAAGTTCCCGGTCAGTCAGCAGGTCGACGGTACCACCGGCTGCAGTATCCGCGTTCACCTGCAGCCGGTCAAGCAAGCGATCCATGATTTTGCTGCTCACATGAATCTTGCCGTTGCGGATGTTTCTCAGTGCCGAAATAACATTTTCGCTGGCCTCTTTCTTCATGATATAGCCACGGGCTCCGGCACGAATAGCCCGTTGTGCCCAGACCTGTTCGTCATGCATGGACAGAACTAAAATACGAACCGGGTGTTTCCGGTTGGTGAGTCCTTTGACCAGCTCAAGGCCATTGTCGCCGGCAAGGGTAATATCGACAATCGCCAGTTCAGGATGGGTTTCTTCAATCACTTTTTCGGCGCTTCTGATATCTTCCGCCAGCCCACAGACGATAAAATCTTCTTCCTGATTGAGCAACTCGGACATGCCCATTCGAAAAATGGGATGGTCATCGACTATTATTACTCTCGATTTCATTCTTCCCCCATGCCGGTCACACAGATTATCGTACCGCCCCCTTTGCCGGAGTTAATGCTCAGCTCCGCCCCAATAGCCTTGGCCCGATATTTCATAGTATGAAAGCCCATTCCGGTTGCCGCCGGGGTACCGTCGAAGCCGATCCCGTCGTCGACAATTTTCAATGCAAAACCGCCATCTTTCTGCAGCATATATACCCCTATTTTTTGCGGTTTGCCATGACGTGCCGCATTAAAAACAGCTTCTCGAATGATATAGTGCAAGTGGGTCGCAGTATTCTTGCCCAGGGCCATCTCGTCTTCATCAACTTCCCAGGATAGATCAAAACGCACTTTAAATATCTTTTCTACCTCGGCAGCTAGTTCCTCGATGGCCGCCGCAAGACCATATTCAACGACGTGAACCGGGTAGAGTCCCTGGGACAGCCGTCTGGTTTTTTCAATGGCCTCCCGGATCAAGTCCCGAATCGTCGCCAATTGATCTTCCCGTTCCGGGGCTTCACGGCGCAGTTGCTGCTGAAGAACTTTGCTGAGCAGTTCGACACCGGTCAGGTGGGAACCAAGATCATCATGCAGATCTCTGCCGATTCTTGATCGCTCCTCCTCACTGATGGCAATAATCTGCCGCTCAAGGCGGGCAAGTTCGTCTTCAGCACACTTATTGAGGACATGGAGCCACATGCCTTCGAGCAGCATGGTCATCTGACGGATATCGGAGTTATTGTAATTCTCAGTGTTATTGCTCACCCCGGCAACCACCACAATCCTACCATCGTAAAAAATAGGCACATCAAGGTGACGTTGCAACCGGGTGCGATAGGGATAAATGTCCTCCTTTTGCTCCGGCTTGAGCATATTAGCAATTATGGCCGTTTTTCGCAGAACGGCTTTGCCGGGAAATCCACCAGATTCTATCGACCGAGCCATCTGCTGCTCGTTTAGCATTTCGACTCCAGGCTCAGTATTACCTACGAAAAAAGAGCAGAGAGTGATATGCGTCTGGGTGTTGTCAACCAGGGCAAGATACCCTTCTTCACTTCTCGTAATCTGGACAATGCGCTGCAGGATGAAATCATATTTTTCCTGTAGCGAATATTTTTCCATCATGCCCAGGCGCAGAAGGGAATCGAGGCGCAATTCGTCCCGATGCAGCAAAAGCTCGTTCTTAATCCGTTCATCGACCATCCGGTTGGCCAGATGGCTAAGGTCTTCAAACTCTCTGAAAGTCAGATCTTCGGTGTTAATCTTCACGTTCGAATCAGCCGCTTCTCGAAAAAAAGCAGTAAAAAGACTGATGCCTTCTTTAATTTTAAGTGAATAAAAAAAGGTGCTAAACAGCAAAAATGCCACAGCGAGGGCAAAGAGCACCATAAAAACAAAAACATTTTTAAAAGATATTCCCTGGTAGGATGTTGTTTCAGCGGCAATGCTCTGTTCCATCGCATCCATAAACATCGAGGTTCCAAGGCCCCACCCCCAATCTGGATAGAGCTGGACAAAACCGAGTTTCTGACGCGTCTTTTCGCTGCTACTGCGCAGGACCGAATACTGCACATATCCTTGATGCTGCTCACCAAGGGCGGTTTGCAGCAGTGCTTCGCCATATAAGACGCCCGCCTCACCGACCAGGCCTCGCATCGACCGGCCGATAAGCCGCCCATCCTGATTACTGAGAATGGTCCCGTCGGTGCGAAAGCAAAAAACCTCCCCGTCTTTACCAAACTGGATATTGCCGATTCTGGCTAAGACCTCTTGCTGCAGCGTCTCTTCGAGCTCCTCAATGTAGTTCGCGGCGCCGATAAACCAGTCAAGGGGAGCAAAATACTTAACAAAAACTATTTCCGGGAATATTTTTCCAGGAAAAGCCGGCTTCTTCAGGTTGTAGCGATATAAGCCGGCTTCTTTTTCGGTAAGTATTGCGAGGATATCGCCGATCACGTCGTGGCCGGCAATCTGCTGAAATTGCGCCGCTGTTTTTCCTTCGAAAAACGGCTCATCGGCAAAAAGATCGATACCCTCATTTCGCACCTGACCGGCGAAATAATAGCCCCGCCCGTTATCCCAGCGCATCGGCCGCAACAGCTCAATTATGGTGGAACGGATTTCATCAAGACTCTTCTCATCCTTATACAGCCGATAGTTGTGCGAAGCTATGGTGTAAGCAGCCTGGACCCGTTCGCGAATATCCAGTTCGACCATAAGCTCATTTTGCTGCCTCCGGTAATCGATCAATTCGACAACGTTGGCCAACTCCTCCTTGAGCCGCACCTCGTACTGGTGGCTGTAGGTCTTACGAATATTGTCAATACTCTCCCGATAGGCTTGAAACTCGTTGATTGTCCAGAACATACCAATAAAGACCGCAAGACTTGTGACAACGACGAGAGACGCATAGAATGGTGCCGAGGAGAGGGTTATTTTGTTAAAAAATCGGCTTGACGGTCTTGGCACGAGATGCTCCTCTTCAGGGCTTAACAAAATGTCCATTCAGCCCGCGAGCCGAAGGGAGATCCTGCACGACCGGATAGAGCTGGGTCAGATACACGGTATCCATACCCTGATGGTCCAAGGGACCAAAGCGCAGCACCAGTCCACCTAAATCAAAGCGGCCAACCGCCTCCATGGTGGCAATAAAATTCTCCCTGGTAAGCTCTCCCTTCACCGCCAGGGCAATCTCACCAAAGAGTTTTCCAACGATAAATCCTTCAAGAGAAGTAAAGCTGATAGGTGCGTCATGTTGATACTTGGTCATCGCTTTCTTGAATTCGTCAATTAAGGCGAGCCTGGTATCGTACGGCGAAGGGACCACCTGGGAAACCACGACATCCCGACCATACCCACCGAGCGCCTCACGGAGGCTTGCGGTACCGACAAAAGAAATATTGCCGAAGATCAGTTTTTCGTCAATCTTGTTCCTGCTCAGTTTTATAAACTCAGCACAGGCCGAATAGGCTCCTACCAGGACGACCGCTTCCGGTTTTTCCTGGTATATATCGCGCAGCGCGCCCATAACAGCTACGGTATTTCGCTCATAACTTCCCCTGGCGACCAGGGTCATCCCCCGTTTGGCAAGGGCAATCTCAATACCCCGTAGACCGGCAAAACCATAGCTGTCATTTTGGTAAAAACAGGCGATGCGGTGCAGCTCTTTCACATCGACCAGATAGGAGGCCAATTTTTCCATCTCCTGAAAATAACTGGCCCGGACATTTATTACATACTTATTAAAAGGAGTACGCAAAAACTCCGCCCCGGTAAAAGGACCAAAAAAAGGAATTTTTTCTTCGCTGACGATCGGTGCAACCGCCTTTGCCGTCGGCGTGCCAACCGCACCGACCAGGGCAAAGACTTGATCGTCGTAGATCAGTGCCTTGGTGTTACGCACCGCCTCATCGGGCTCGTAGCCGTCGTCACGACTGAGCAGAATAATCTCCCGGCCATGAATGCCGCCCGCATCATTTATGGCTGAAAAAGCGGCAAGCAGGCCGGCCCGCATCTCCAGACCAAGATTCTGGGCAGGCCCGCTCAGCACACAGGATTGGCCCAGAACAATGGGGATGGACAGCGGCTGCGGTGCACCATGAGTGGTGGAAAAATAACCAAGTACCATAAAAATAACAAAACCGACATATCTGGACATTCGTTCCTCCATAAACTAAGCACCGGCCGGATACATTGACAAAAACATCTTCAGGCTCTACTTCTTACTTAGTCAACCTTTAACGCACCGTCAGCAACCTTTGCTTTTCGGGCAACTTCCGGTATGTTGCCCAAGAAAATTTACGTAATCTGTCGCCAATCGACACAAACATCCATGAATACCTCACAGCCGATAAGTACCCGTCTCACCATGAGTCATATGACCACCGTGGTCACTCCCGATGGTTCAACCGAACAGCTGGAACAGCTGGCCATCGAAACGCCTTATTCCATAGCCCTTAATGATGAAACCATCGGCTCTTCCATGGTGCTGCCCACCGGCCTCGAAGAATTCGGTGCCGGTTTTCTTTTCGGCCAGGGATATATCAAGGAGCCGGGGGAAATTAAAGAAATTTATATTTGCCCGGAGGGCCGCATCGCCGTCTATGCCGATGTGCAGCGAACGGAACCGAAAGAAGTAATCATTACCTCCGGGTGCGGAGGAACCGGTAAGATTTCGCGGGAAATGCTCGAAGGAGCCTTTGAGCCCCTGCAGGAATACACCATTACCTTTCCGGAGATCAGCGCCTTCATCCGCCAGGCCCTGCAATGTTCACCGCTGGGCCCCCAAACCCACTGCATCCACGGCTGTGGCTTGTGGGAGAACGGCAGGCTACAGCTCTTCTACGAGGATGTAGGCAGACACAATGCCGTCGACAAGGTGCTGGGCGCCATCCTGCTCGGGAAGGCAACCCCCAAGAGCGCAATCTATACCACCGGGCGCCTCACCTCGGATATGGTGCTGAAGTGCGCGCGGATCGGCATCCCGATAATTATGTCCCGAACCGCGCCTTCCTCTCTGGGCCTGGCCATTGCCAGAAGGGCAGGAGCGACCCTGGCCGCCTATGCCAGGCCGGATCGCCTCAATATCTTCCACGCGCCTCACCGCATTATCGTATGACCGGCCCCGTTACTTCTTCGGCCGATCTTCCATCCCCAGCGCAATCAGGCGTTCAAGAAACTGCGGGAAAGCCAGGCCATGCACCGCCGCCGCCTGCGGCATCAGGCTGGTGGCTGTCATACCGGGGATGGTATTGGTTTCCAGCAGATACAAAGAATTGTCTGCAGCCAGAATCATATCCGTTCGCGAATAACCTCGTAAGCGCAGAGCCTTATGGGCAGCAAGCGCATGCTGCTGGGCGAGGCTGGTAATTGCATCGGCAATCGGCGCCGGACATATTTCTTCGGTAGCTCCAGGCAGATACTTGGCGTCATAATCGAAAAAAGAAAACTTTTTGTCGGGCACGATTTCAATCACCGGCAACGCTTCCAGCTCGTTGTTGCCCAATACCCCAACTGTCAGTTCCCGGCCCTTGATATATTTTTCCACCATCACATGAGAATCGTGGCGCAAGGCACGTTCTATCCCCGCCAGCAGTTCTTGTTCCGTCTGGGCCAGCGACAACCCGAGGCTGGAACCTTCATGGACCGGTTTGACCACCACCGGCAGCCCAAACCTTTGCACCAGCGCCACAGCATCAATTTTGTCGCGGCTGGTCAGAAGAGTCGAATCAGCCACCGGCAGGCCACTTAAGGCATACAACTCCTTCGCCAATTGCTTATCCATGGCAATGGCGCTACCAAGCACTCCGGACCCCTGATACGGCACGCCAAGGAGATCGAGAAATCCCTGCATGGTGCCGTCTTCGCCAAAAAGGCCATGCAGGAGAATAAAGGCAAAGTCGATCTCCGGCGCATCGCCGGCCAATTTGGCCAGATCCGTTGCCGGATCATATCGTCGCACCATAAATTTTTCCGAGTCCAGGGCTTTCTCAACACTCGCTGCACCGCTGAGCGAAACGGCACGCTCCCCCGATACTCCACCAGCCACTAAAGCAATATGTAGTTTTTCTTTCGGCATAGATTTCATTCCTCATGCTATCGAATCAATCTCAGGAGCATCTTCTGCCGATACTCCAGCTTGCACACGCAACTATTGTAAAGGTACTCCTGTCTGCCCTCAAGATCACCTAAAAACGTACTCACGCTGCATTCCTTGAGCTGTTTAGAGCAATGCGCCAACGTGATCATCATGGCGGTGGCCTGATATTTGCTTGACATTAAACCAATATTTTCGTCATTTGTGATGGTGTCGTTTTTTACAGGAGAAATTTGATGACCGACTCATATCATTACGATAAGCAGATTGCCCAATTGCACCGATTTTTCGATACCGTTAAAAGCGACGGCTTGGCCTCTATCGCACCGAAGACTCTTCCCGCGTTGCGCCATCGAATACTGGCAGCAATCAATGAACTGCTGGTCTGGGGCCGACCGTATCTTGCGGCACATCGAGGCATTGACTGGCCCTATCAGGAGTGCACCCTTATCGCCCCTCACCTTGAGAAAATATACAGTCAAGACGCCGACGCAGAGGCCAGAAAACAAGCCCTGCTTTTTCTCGCTTTCCTCCCTGTTCCCAAGCAGTGGCGCTGGTTGACTGAGGCCATAACGAGCCTTGCCGATGAGCCTGAAATCGGCCAGTTCCTCACCACCGAACGACAGGCTATAAAGCAAAAGCTGACCAACAAGAACCGGTCCAAATTTGCCTTAAGACATTTCACCCAGATATTAAAAGCGCCACAGTTACCGGGTGAGAAGGGTGTCCTGCGGATTTTTTCACTCCCCTACCTCTTTTTACAAAAACAATTATTGCAAAAAATAGCGAATAATTATGTTTTATTTGTGGAACCACCCATGGGAATTGTCTTTCGGCATGCCTGGTGGCGGGTTTTCACGGAGCTGGACGAGCCATGTATTTTTGGCCTTGGTGGGGAGGAAGACCGAAATTTCGTTGCCCGACAGGCCAATACCAAGGTTATTCACCTGGCTCATGGCGATTTCCTGCCGGATGTCACTTTACCGGAACCCGCGTCGCTTAGAGATATTGATATCATTTTTAATGCAACATTTGATGATATGCCGCGTAAACGGCATATATTCATGCTCCAGCTGTTAAAAGATCGACACCTGGCAACCAAAAAAGCATTATTTATCGGGCGTGGCGCACCGAAAAATGTTTCGGCATTCAGAAAAGAAGTTGATCGTCGCGGCTTGACCGATCGCGTTGTCGCGATCAGCAATGTGCGGCGACTGGACATTCCCCGTTATTATGCCCGGTGCCGAACGGGGGTGCATCTATCCCTATACGAAAATTCATGTCGCTGTATCTATGAATATTTTCGAGCTGACCTTCCCTGCGTGGTCTCCTCGGCGACAGCCGGGATAAGACGGGACATCTTCAATACGCTAACCGGCACCATTGCCGACGATGCGCAGCTGCCGGGAATTATCGCTTCGACAATTGACCGACACAATACCTTTACTCCGCGGCAGTGGTTTATGCAAAACTCGGGCAGCCTTTATTCATCGACCCTGCTCAACAAGTATCTGGCCGGGTTTTTCGCCGATCATGGATCCCTCTGGCAGAGTGCTATAGTTCCCTTGGACAGCAGTGGCGCAAACCGATACCTGCACAAAGACCAGTACCGCCAATTTTTGCCGCAATTTCATGAACTGCGCAGCTGGATGCAGCCGTTGGTTCCCGCAGGAATCACCCTTGAGGTTGATAAGCTATGAATTTTAGTGTGAAAGGAATACGACGCTTTGGGGCAATTGGCCGGGTGTTGACCAGACATGGTTATGGCAACGTCATCGACCGTCTGTTCAATTCCAATACGACAGCTAACGATAGTGATATAAAGAGCAACGCCGGCATCCCAGCGGCGTTTCACTCACCGGTCCGTATCCGCTTGATGCTTGAAGAACTCGGCCCGAGTTTTATAAAACTTGGTCAACTGATGAGCGTGCGAGCCGATATATTCCCGCCGGAATACACCGAAGAATTCAAAAAGCTCCAGGACAGCGTGCCACCGGTCTCTTACTTCTCGATTAAGACCGTGCTGGAAACAGAACTGGGCAAGCCGGTAGAAGATATTTTTGCACACTTTTCAGAGACATCCATCGCCGCTGCTTCAGTCGCCCAGGTCCATGAAGCCCGGCTGATGAACGGCGATCGGGTAGCGGTGAAGGTCATCCGGCCCGGCATCGAGAGGAAGATCCGCCAGGATATTCAGGTGATGGGATATTTTGCCGAGAAACTGGAAAAGGTATTCGAATTTGCCCGCATTATCGGGGTGGTCAACCTGGTAAAAGAATTCGAGCGCACGATTTTCCGCGAACTGGACATGCATATCGAAGGCGGTAATATTGAAAAATTCGCCGCCAATTTTACCGACAGCACCGAAATCTATACCGCCCGGGTGTATTGGGAATATACCGCCAAGTCGATACTGGTCATGGAGTACATCGACGGGATAAAAATGGACGAGGTGGAGAAAATTCGCCAGGCAGGCATCGACCCAGAGGAGATAGCCATGATCGGCCTGCGGTCATTTTCGCGCCAGCTGATGGATTTCGGTTTTTTTCATGCCGATCCGCATCCCGGCAATACCCTGGTCATGTACGACGGACGGGTCAGCCTGGTCGATTTCGGCATCATCGGCTATCTGGACCAGGAGGCGATGCTGCAGGTGGCCAATATCTTTCTCGGTTACGCCGAACACGATTATGATATGGTGATGGATGCCTTTCGCGACGCAGGCCTGATCGATGACAGTATCGACCTGAAACGGTTTCGCACGGATCTGAAAGACATGAGCGAGCCTTTTTACGGCCGGTCGCTGCAATCCATTGCCGTCAAGGATGTCTACGAGCAGGTCATGCGCCTCGCCTATAAATACCATATTCGCTTCCCGAGGAATCTGCTCCTTCTGCTCAAGACATTTGTTCAGACGGAAGGCCTCGGCAAAATCCTCGGCAGCACCGCCAGTATTCTGGAGGTCACTCGTCCCTATGCGAAAAAACTGGTGCAGCGGGGCTACGACACGCAGAGTCTGTTGAAGAACCTGGGCCGGGAAAGTCGAAACCTGGCCATATATCTAAAAACGATGCCTCGGTTGACCCACACTATCCTGCAACGAACGGCCGAAGGAAAGCACCGCCTCGAAATCCTGCATAACGGTTCACCGACTCTCATCACCAAACTGGAAAAGGGCCTCAATCGCGCCGTTATGGGAATGATCGTTGCCGCCTCGACTATTGCCGGATCACTGTTGCTGAACTCGCCGGTCAGCATCTTCGATATATCTTTTGCGGGATACACTGTTCCCTTTACCGCCATGCTCGGCGTTACCAGCTACTGTATTGCCACCTCCCTTGGCCTGTGGCTGATCATCTCCATTTTCCGGTCTGGAAAGATGTAAGAAACCTTTTATCATCTGGAACTTGTATGAGAACGCAGCGAATGGATTACTCGACCTTGTCAATAATGGCCAGAGCAGTGCGGATTCCGTCCACGCCGCTGGAGATGATCCCGCCGGACCAGCCGGAGCCTTCACCCGCCAGGTAGAGATTGGTAAATCCCCGACAGCATCGGTCAGGCTCTCTGACTACCTGCAGAGGCGAGGAGGTTTTGCTTTCCAGGCCGAGGATGATGCCGGAATCAAAACCTGACAACTTTTTGCTGAATTCCACTAGCCCTAAAGCAATCGAACGACTAATTTCCGAAGGCAGTAACTCCCACAGAGGGGCGGAACAGAGGCCGAGAGGATAACTCGAATCCGCTGCCCGCGAGCTGGTTTTACGATGAATAAAGCCGCTGATGGTGGTAAATGGCGCCTGATAGCCGCCGGCATATTGATAAAACTTTTGCTCCAGCGCCTCCAGCCAGTCCAGGGCTTCCAAGGGCGACACCGCTTTTGCCAGCAGCGAATCGAGATTACAAGCGGCCACACAGGCGGCATTGGCAAACCGGCCGCCGCGTCGATACCGGCTCATGCCGTTGACGATATTGGTGCTGGCATAGGCCGTCGCCGGCACCACCGTGCCACCGGGGCACATGCAGAAGGTATAGACCGGCAGAAAGCCATCCCCCTTGACGGTCAACCGATATTCGGCAGCTTTCACTCCGGGCAGAGAGGCTCTGCCCCACTGGGCTTGGTTAATCAATTCCTGGGGATGTTCGACGCGACAGCCGAGAGCAAAGTTCTTGGTTGTAAAAAGTACCTTGTTGCGGATAAGCATGCGATAGGTTTCATGAGCCGAATGCCCGGGGGCAATAACCAGCTCATCGACGGGAATCTCTCCCGCCGAGGTGACGGCGGCGACGACCTTGCCTGCTGTGACGATCAAATCGATGAGCTGGGTTTCAAAGCGCACTTCGCCGCCTAAACCCTCGAACTCCTTTCTAAGATTGACCGCTATATGGCGCAGATGATCAGTGCCGAGATGGGGATGAGCCAGATATTCGATTTCCGGTGGTGCTCCTGCCCGGATATAGCTCGACAAAATAAACTGCTTTTCCCGCCCGATTTTCTTGGTTCGAGAGGTGAGCTTTCCGTCGGAAAAAGTTCCTGCGCCACCTTCACCAAAGGCGTAATTACTGAGGGGATCAAAGGTGCCCGACGACTCAAATGCCCTGATACCGGCCACCCGCCGGTCGACCCGGGAGCCTCGTTCAATAAGGACAGTCTGAAATCCCGCCTGCTGCAACACCAGTGCGGCAAAAAAACCGGCAGGGCCACTGCCGACTACCAGCACCCGGGTATTCCTGGGTTTCCAGGGAATATCCAGGGAGGGGTAAACAAAGGGATCTCCCCCTGTAAGTTCCTCGGAGATAATACCAAGACGCAGTAACCAGTGGATATTATATTTCTTTCGTGCATCGAGGCTTTTACTCTCTATCTGCCATGAGAACTGACGAATGCCGAGCTCCTTGGCAATGGCCGATTCGAGGGCAGCGTCGGTATAGTCGGTGGGGAGTTGCAGGGTAATTTCCCGAAAGCCCAAGGGGAGCTCCTTTGTTGAAGTGTTTTTACGACGCCATGACGATTTATCAATATCGCATCCTCTGGTAAAGAGCAACAGACGAAGTGATTATTCGCCTGCCGAACTCACATCTCTTATGAATATTGCCGAAAAGAGTCGCGGCAATGTTTCGAAAATCCATTGACAAAGGCCATTGCTCTTTAGTATATAAACAAGATTGTTTTCTTGAAACCATAGCTGCTTATCCAAAAGAACGGTAACATCCCGATCTTTTAATAAGATTTATGACTAACCCGCTAAACGGAGCCCCAAATGATCGAAGTTGAAGTCCGAGGAGATCTTGAGTACGCCATTCGCCAGCTGAAAAAAAAGTTACAGATAGACGGTATTAAAAGAGAGCTGAAACGTCGTGAGTACTACGAGAAACCGAGTGTTAAAAAACGCCGGAAGCAGGCGGAAGCCCGCAGAAAACTTCGTAAGTTCAACCGAATGAAAAAATCTTTTTAATAGGCGTTCTTTTGAGAGCCTGATTCTGTTCAGGCTTTTCAAGAGGTCCATATGGGTAGCCCGCAGCCCTTGCCTGACAGCTGAAGCGCTATAAAAACACCTACAATCCCCCCACAGTTTGCCGCAGCGCACGAACTCTATCTCCACTACCTTATCTCAGAACGAAGGTTGGCGGAGAACAGCGTTCAGGCGTATGCCGCCGATATCAATTTTTTTCTCAGCTTCCTGAGCTCCCGCCGGAAAAGATCGTTGAACGCGGTCGATGCGACAACGATTCATGGTTTTCTGGAACAATGCCGGCAGCAGCAACTCGTCAGTCATCGAACCAATGCCCGGCGTATTTCCGCCCTGAAATCTTTTTTTACCTTCCTGCTCCGGGAAAACCTGATCGTCCATAACCCGTTCAGCGCAGTCGATTTGCCACGCAGCGGCAGGAGTCTGCCCAAAGCTTTGTCCCAGAAAGAGGTCTTGCGTCTGCTGGTCCCACCCGCCGGTTTGACCCCGATTGCGCAAAGAGACAACACCATGCTGTTTATTCTCTATTCAACCGGTTTGCGGGTGTCTGAGCTGGTCCAACTGCCGCTGGCTGCCTGCAATCTGAGCGCTGGTTTCGTCCGGGTATTGGGCAAGGGCAATAAAGAACGATTGATTCCCTTCGGCGAGCAGGCAAAAGAAAAAATCGACCATTATCTGCAGACGAGTCGACCGCATATCCTCAAAGGTAAGCGCAGTAATTATCTTTTTATCACCGGACGCGGCAGCTGCATGACCCGTCTGCGGTTCTGGCAGATAGTTCGAAAAATTGCCCTGGCCGCCGGCATCGACAAAAGCATTTCACCGCATATGATCCGCCATTCTTTTGCCACCCATCTGTTGAGCCACGGCGCCGACCTGCGCGCTGTACAGATGATGCTCGGCCACAGCGACATTGCGACCACCCAGATATACACCCATATTGACCAGGATCGATTAAAAAATATCCATAAAAAATTTCATCCCCGGGGATAGAGAGCATAAGAAACTCTCACTGGTTGTGGCCAAATTTCTGTATATGCCCTATAGTCCATCATTATCATAGTATGATGGTGTCGTAAAAATTCTTCATCTTCTTCGTATGATGGACTCATAAGAAACCCATCACTTATACATTTAGTATGCGCCTTATCACCACCCATATCAATGCCGACTTTGATGGACTCGCCGCAATGGTCGCCGCCCGAAAAATTTATCCGGATGCGGTCATGGCTTTTTCCGGCTCGCAGGAAAAAAATGTCCGCGATTTTATCGGCCAAAACCTGCTCTACGCCTACGATTTCGAAAGGACCAAGGATATTAATCTGCAGGCAGTAGACACCCTTATCCTCGTCGACACCCGGTCTTCCGATCGAATCGGCCCATTTAAAGAATGCCTCAAAAATCCCGGAATTAAGCTCCATCTTTATGATCACCATCTGCAAAACAGCGGGGATCTGCGGGGTGAAGTCGAAGTCATCGAGGACTACGGCTCAACCACCACCCTGCTGGTCAACATTCTCAAAGAACGACACCTTGATATCAGCCCGAGTGAAGCGACCATACTTGCTCTGGGTATCTATGAAGATACCGGCTGTCTTACCCATCTCACGACCACCCCCGCAGATCTGCTGGCCGCGGCATGGCTGGTGGAAAAAGGTGCCAAACTCGACCTGGTCGCCCAGTTCATCACCCATGAACTTACTTCAGCGCAGATTACCATTCTGCATGAACTGATGAAAAGCGCCCAGAAATATATCATCCAGGACATTCCCATTGTCGTCATCACCCACTCCTTTCTCGACTATGTCGATCAATTCGCCCTGATCGTCAAAAGATTCATGGCCATGGAGAACCTGAATGTCCTTTTTGCCCTGGTCTCAATGGGTGGACGGATCTATCTGATCGCCCGCAGTCGGATCGCCGATGTGGATGTCGGTATCATCGCCCGTGATCTCGGCGGGGGAGGCCATGCCATGGCCGCCTCGGCAACGCTCAGGGAGATGACGCTTATCGAGGCGGAGGAAAAATTGATCCATACCCTGCACCGGCATATCCTCCCGCAGCCGATTGCCAGCGAAATGATGTCTAAACCGGCCATAACCATCACCCCGGATGCAACCATCGCCGAGGCCAATACCCTGCTTACCCGCTATAATATTACCGCCGCCCCGGTTCGAAATGATCCACGAGCAACTCCTGAGGGCAAGCATCCGATCCTGGGAGTAATCACTCGGCAGGTGGTTGAAAAGGCGACCCACCATGCCCTTGGTGAGAGGCCGGTAAGCGACTATATGACCAGCGATGTCAAAAGCCTGCCCCTCAAAGCAACCCTGGCCGATATCCAGGAACTGATCATCGAGAACCGGCAGCGCCTCATCCCGATTGTCCAGGATACGATCCTCATGGGGGTCATCACCCGGACCGATCTACTCAACAGACTGGTCAACGACCCTGCCCATCTGCCCAAAAACCTGTTGCATGAGGCCGATCACCCATCTCTGGCGAGAAAGAGAAGTCTCAACGCGCTCATTGTTGATTGTTTAAGCAAAAAAATGATCCAACTGCTCCAGACTATCGGGGAAGTGGCCGACAAAATGAACGACAACGCCTTTGCCGTCGGCGGTTTTGTCCGCGATCTGCTGCTGAAAAAGGCGAACCTCGATCTTGATATCGTCATCGAAGGCGACGGCATCGGTTTCGCCAAAACACTGGCAGCGCAGCTGGGAGGTAGATACCGGACGCATGAGCGATTCAAGACCGCGGTGGTACTGCTGGATAATGATTTTAAAATAGATATCGCCACGGCGCGACTCGAATATTATGAATATCCGGCGGCCATGCCGACGGTTGAGCTGTCGTCAATAAAACTTGATCTCTACCGCCGCGACTTCACCATCAACGCCATGGCTATTCACCTCAACCCGGAATACTTCGGTACGCTGATCGATTTTTTCAACAGCCAGAATGACCTTAAACAAAAATCAATTAAAGTGCTGCATAACCTCAGTTTTGTTGAAGATCCAAGCAGAATTTTTCGGGCAATACGGTTTGAAAAACGGATGGATTTTCAGATATCCCCGCATACCAAACGCTTGATCGTCAACGCGGTCAATATGAAACTTTTCGGCAAAAGCGGCGACTCACGTTTTCTATCGGAATTGAAAAGCATTTTTTCTGAAGAGAATCCACTCCCGGCCATTCAGCGCCTGGCCGAGTTCGACCTGTTTCAGTTTCTCTGGCCCGAACTTCGTCCGCATTACCAGATTGACCGACGATTCCTGCATATTATGACCCAGTCCCAATTGGCGATTTCCTGGTTCCGCCTCCTCTACCTCGATGAGACCTGCCGCAACTGGGTGGTGTATCTCCTGGCGGTCATGTCCAGATCCGGGGTAAGCGAACTCTCGACATTCTGTGGTCGATTTGACGAAACACCTAAAATAACGGAATATCTGCTCGACCAGAAAAAAAAGACGGAACAGGCAATGCATTCACTATCTCGAGAAAAAGCTCATAAGAACAGTCAAATAGTCGAATCGTTTAGCGGAATCAGTCTGGAGGGTCTGCTGTATATGATGGCCATTGCCCGAAAAAACCATGTTAAAAAGGCCATATCGCTCTACGTAACCTCATTGCGGCATGTTGAAGCAGCCCTTACTGGAAATGATCTGATGGCCATGGGCTACCAAGCCGGCCCGCAGTTTAAAAAAATTCTCAGCTACCTCAAAAACATGCAGCTCGACAATCCGGCATTGGATCCGGAAGAAGCAGCCGCACTAGTACAAAAGAAATTTCCCCGGCGGTAAGCACGAGTCCAATTCAGCGCCATCATACCAACCTCAAAGCTACCATATAACCAATGGACAATTTCCTTAGCCAGCTTATCATCCTCGCCCCACCCCTGCTTTTTGCCCTGACCATCCATGAGTTTGCCCATGGTTTTGTCGCCAGTCGTCTTGGTGATCCTACCGCCCGGGATGCGGGAAGATTGACTCTGAATCCCCTCAAGCATCTCGATCCGTTGGGAACCATGGCCTTTTTCTTTATAAAAATCGGCTGGGCCAAACCGGTGCCGGTCAATCCAAGCTACTTCAAAAACCCCAGAAAAGATATGTTATGGGTCGCTCTCGCCGGACCAGCAACCAACCTGGCAGTCGCGGTAGCCAGCGCAATATTGACCAAAGGCATCTGGCTGCTGGCGACCATCCTCCCCTATTCGGCAGCTATCGAGGCCATCCTCGTGCCGCTCAATGCCATGCTGATAGCCAGTGTCTGGATTAACCTGGTCCTATGTATTTTTAATTTTCTGCCCATTCCGCCGCTTGACGGCAGCCGCATCCTTATGGGGCTGCTGCCCGACCGCCTGGCCCTGTCTTATATGCGGGTGGAGCGGTTCGGCTTTATTCTTATCCTGATTCTGGCCTTCAGCGGAATCTTATCCAAGGTGATCGTGCCGATTATTAGTTTTGCTCATTCTCTGCTGCTGTCTTAATTCACCGAAAAGCTTTAGTAATTGCCACCAGCGATTCATGAAAGGTGGCGCCGCGGCCCATATCGGTAAGTTTTTGCGAGGTAAGATCGTTGATGCCGCCGGACATTGCCCCTGCGACTTCGTCAGGTTCCGCGCTTTGTTCAACCGGCCAGAATATGCCTTCGGCAACCAGTATGCCCCGGCCGGTATCGTGAGTTACCCTGGCCAGCCGCCTAGTCCGGCCTCGGCCGTTATACAGAATCACCGCCTCACCATCGTGCACACCGCACGCTAGCGCATCTTCCGGATGAATAAGAACGGTGCCGGGCGTTGCTGTATACATCTCCCCGAAGGTGCTGTTCAACAGGTCAGGATGCGGCGGGGTGATCAGGCGAAAAGGGTATCGCGCCTGCAAATCGGGATCGGCAAATTCACCACCGGCAGTCAGGCAGGCCATGGTCGGTTCCGGAGCTGAGTCGGCGGAGAAAAACCGAAACCGCTCCGCCGAACTGCTCATAACCCGTCCATCACCGTGGCTGTACTCAGAATGGACAAGTCTACCGGACAAAACTTGCTGCACGTCGCATTGCTCGGGAAGTCCGGGCATGTCCGTCAGATAATCGACAATTCTTTCAATAGAGCTCTGGTGAAAGGGCGGCTCGTCGAAGCCCATCTTCAACGCCAGGTTTTGAAACAGTTTAAAATTACTCCACGCCTCTCCCATCGGCTCAATGACCGGTTGGGCAACCCCGAGGTAAAAATGACCGTAACCGGTATAGACATCGAGGTTTTCCAAAAAGGTGGTGGCCGGCAGAAGCAGATCGGCATACTTCGCCGTTGGCGTCATAACCTGTTCATGCACGACGGTAAACAGATCCTCTCTGAGCAGTCCCCGCCGCACCATAAGCCCATCTGGATTGACACTTAATGGATTGGAATTGTAAACAATCAACGCCTTAACCGGAGGCGTGAGAGTCGTCAGGGCGTGACCTAGCTGGATCATATTAATGGTCCGTGTACGCGCTCCGGCCAGATGGGGACAGGTCAGTTTGTTTTTATCGCCCTTAAAAGCTCCGGAAGAAAGCAACACTCCCCGCCCCCGTCCTCCGCCAAAAAGACCTAAGGCGGCAGCCAGCGAAGTGATCGCCCGTACGGCCATACCTGCCCGGCTGTTACGCGAGAGACCTACGCCTATCCTGATAAACGTTCGAGGGGATTCGGCCAGCAAGACACCGAGTGCTTCCATTTCATTTTTTGCAACACCGCTCTCTCTTGCTAATTCCTCCCAGTCCAGTGCTGTTAAGTATTTTACCTGGTGTGCAAATCCTTCGGTCTGCTGGTTGATAAATTCATGGTCTACTCGGTCTTTTTCAATAAGCGATTTAAGCACTCCAAGGGCCAGAGCACTATCGCCGCCTGGTTTTACCTGCAGATAGCTATCCGCCGACTTTCCTGTCTGATTACGATACGGATCAATAACCAGCAGCGTGGCGCCTTTTTTGCGGGCCGCGGCGACATATTGCCAGAAGTGGACATTGGTCACCTTGATATTGATTCCCCAGGCGATAATCAGCTCGGCATCCGCAGCATTCTCCGGGGGACAGCCGGGAAGTTCACCACACTGTTTATGCCAGCCGGCATTTGACGCCGCAGAGCAAATGGTCCGGTCCAAGCGTGACGTTCCCAGCCGGTGGAAAAAGGGGTAGCCGGCAAAGCGGTTGATCGCTCCCATATTTCCGGCATAGGAATAGGGCAGGATCGATTCGCCGCCATACTGCTCCCAGACCGCCCCAAGCCTTGCCGCCAGGATGTCCAGCGCCTCTTCCCAGTTAATGCGGCGAAACTTCCCTGCCCCTTTATCGCCCACCCTGAGCTGGGGAAAAAGGATCCTCTCCCGACAATAGAGCCTTTCAGGATAGCGGCGCATCTTCCGGCAGATAAAACCGGCCGTATAAGGATGGTCTTTATCACCCTGCAGGCCAGTAATCTTCCCGTCTTCAATCGTGGCGACCATGCCGCAGGTATCGGGGCAATCCAGCGGACAAATAGTTTTCTTGAAAATTGGCGGAGTCATATGAATATCCGGGTAAGCTACCCTAACATAACCTGCCCATCGTAGAGATAGCGTTTTATCTTGTGGGTAGCCGTCTTGGTGAAAGGCTCCCGCCGCTCATAAATCTTCGCCAAGCGAGAGGATTTCGGCAGTTGCTTGTTGAGATCCAGCCGCATCGACTCAAGCAGTTTCTCAATGTAGGCCCGCCGCTCCACACGGGAACTACCCGCTGTCAAGTCATCGATACATTCATAATCGGGATAAATCCACGCTTCCAACTGGCCGTTGTTTTCAATAAGCAGGCTTTCCATAACCCAGGGGTAGGTGTTCATCTTATGCTCTATCGCTTCCGGATAAACATTTTCCCCATTGTTGAGAACAATCACGTTCTTTAATCGGCCACGGACATGCAAATTGCCCTGTTTATCGATAAAACCAAGATCACCGGTGGCGAGCCAGCCGTCTTTGGAGAGAACTGCCTGGGTGGCTTCCGCATCATTGAAATAACCCTGCATTACATTAGCGCCGCAGACGACGATCTCGCCAATAGCTGTTTTTGGATCCGGGTCGATTATTTTCACTTGGACCCCTGGAATCGGTTTGCCGGTCGAGCCAATGCTGATGGTTTTGTCCCCTGCCGGTCCGCCGGCAATTAAAGGGGACGACTCCGTCATGCCATATCCGACCAGGTAGGGGAATCGCGCTTCATGCAGAAACTGTTCCACATCAGGATTGAGTGCAGCCCCGCCAACCCCCATTAATTGGAGGTTGCCGCCAAAAAAAGAAATCAGCTTTTGACCAATCTTGCGGTAAATAATTTTTCTGCCCATGCTGAATTTGCACACCCCTTTTAACAGGCGGTTTTTTTCAATCTGCGGCAGGACCCTTTTTTTATAGATTTTTTCAAGCACCAGGGGAACGGCAAAGATGGCCAAGGGTTTTTCATAAGCGCAGAGTTTTTGCAGGATAGCCGGGGTGGGGGTCTTCCCGGCATAGGCGATGCGGCCGCCGCACAAGAGCGGCAGGATAAAGCCGCAGGTAAATTCATAAGTATGCGACATCGGCAGAATCGACAGCCAGACCGAGCCCGGCTTGATATCTTTCAGCCCGGCAGCCGCATAGGCGTTCGCCGTCAGGTTCTTATGTGACAGCATCACCGCTTTTGAATAGCCGGAGGTTCCGGAAGTATATAAAATCGAAGCCAGATCATCTTCACCCACGGCCGGAAAAACCGGACCTTGCGGATCTTCCTTAACCGCGGCGAGACCTTCCGCCAGATAGTTGGAAAAAATGTCTACCGGCACCACGCTAATCTCAGGTTTATAATCATCAAGAGTAATGACCGGTCCTTTAAGCTCGTGCCGCAGCTCATAGATTTTTTCGATCTGCTTCTGGGTAATAAACAGCGCCTTGACCTTCATTTCGTTAAGAATATGATGCACGTCGCTTTCCGGGAGATCAGGCAGGATGGGAACGGCAATCGCCCCCAGGCGGACAATGGCGAGGTAGGCTATAGCCCAGTTGGGGGAGTTCTCGCTCAAAATAGCAATATGGTCGCCCTTGCCAACCCCATCCTGTTGCAGACCCACAGCGAGGCCGAAAATATTTCCCAGGAATTCGCCATAGGAAAGAGGTCTTTCCATCGCCATGCCTATTGCCGGGGTATCTTTATATTTTGCACAGCTGGAATCGATAACATAATTGAGAGTCATGCCGACTTCTACAATTGAATTCATGGTCCACCCCTGTCTGTTGCCCCGGCACTTCTCACTCGTGGTAAGGCAAATATGTCTGCGTCCAAAATAAATGAGTTTTTTTGACGATGTCATAAAAAGTCATTTCAGCCCGCAGGATGGCCTCTGGAAAAAGTTCGATATACGAGGCGTAATGTCTGATACGGCGATTTACGAGTACATGGAGTAAAGCAAATCACCGTATCAGACCTACAACGAAGGAGATCGGGCTTTTTACGAGTTCATCCTGATTATTTGGTCAACCCTTCGAGATAATACACAAAAGGAATTTTGCCGTCAATTGGCAAGGATCATGGAAGACGACAAGAGAGTATATTTCAGGAAATTAAGAGCAGGGGGTAGGCTGCAAGTGGAGCCCACCAGGTATTTTATGAAGATGAAACGCGAAGAACCGCAAAGCATGTTGAGGCCCAGTCAGCTTTCTTCGGGAGGCTCAGGGGGGCGACTCTGGAGGAGTTTTTTTACTGCTTCGGTGATATCTTCTATGGCAAATGGTTTGGCGATGGTGAGCACATTGTCCAGATACCCGGCAACGGCCAGATATCGCTCTTTGGAGATAGCTCCACCACCCGAGATGGCGATAACCGGAAGATAGGGGGCAATGCTGCGGAGATCGAGAATAGTCTGCAGTCCGTCTTTTATCGGCATGACCATATCGGTTATGACCAGATCACAGGGATATTGATGGAAAAGCTCGACTCCTTTCTGACCATTTACTGCCGACAAGACTTCGTATCCATTCATTTCAAGGATCCTGCGGAGCAGGTCAAGGGCTGTTGGCTCATCATCAATTACAAGGATACGTTTGCGGTCATTCATTATAAGTCGTCTATATTTTTCTTTTTGTTAAAAAAGAGCTTTCTAACTTTATACGCTACTTTAAAAAAATTTCAAAACATTTTTAATTTTAGCACATTCATGCAACTGGCAACGCATTCCCATCTAAGGCATGGGCACCAACGGCCAATCCTATCGAGCAAATGTTATCCACGGTAAGGGTGAGTGCCCCATAATCCATCTCGACCATCCCACGCAGCAGATACCCTCTGCCACTGCGCAACATATGGGCGTGACGCTTGTAGACTTCGGGGAAAAAAGTCGTCTCCAGCTGCCCGGTCTCATCTTCGAAAGTGAGAAATTCCATGACCTCACCGGTTTTGGTCGATACCAGTTTGCCGGACAACAGCCAGGCCACCAGCTGAACCCGTTGCCCGACCCGCCCCGGCAGCACGGCCACCTTCGACAACCCTTTTCCCTGCGGCGGCAACAACTGCAGCGGATGGTAGTCGCAGAGAAAGCCAAGCACCCTGTATTCCCGGCGCAAGGTGGTTGTAAGATCCGGCGGTGGCAGCGGCGGTGCCGGTGGTAGTCTGGCGGCAAAAAGAGACAGGCGCCGCGCATCGTGCACCAGCCGTTGCCAACTCGCCCACTGCCAGAGCATGACGGTCCGGTTGCCTGCGGGATGCAGGCTATCCAACGCTCCGGCATGGATCAGCGCCCGGGCTTCATTGTCCGCCGGTTGGGTGCGCCGGAAAAAATCACCGATATCGGTAAAGCTCTTGTCCTTACGGGCCAGGATAAGCCGATCCAGAAAACCACCCGAGAGGCCATGCACACTCTGCAGCCCAACCAGGATCGACTCTTTTTTTCCCGTCCAGGCAATCGTACTGGTCATAACATCCGGGTGGAGAATTTTAAGCCCCAGCCTTTTCGCCTCGGAGACATAGGCAAAGCTCGAATAATAGCCGCCTTGGTTAGCGATCACCGCGGCCATGAATTCCGCCGGATAATGGCGTTTAAGATAGGCGGCCTGAAAAGAGACCCGGGCATAGGAGGCCGAGTGCGGTTTGCAGAAAGAATAGCCGTCAAAGCTCATCATCATCTGCCACATTCTCTCCACCTCCGCGGGATCGACATGGTTCTCGGCGCAGCCGGCAAAGAACATGGTTTTATAGTGCTGCAACCGGCGGACTTTATCCTTTTTGGACATGACTTTACGCAGCCCGTCGGCGTCACTATGGCTAAAACCTGCCAGGGCAACGGCCACTTTAGAGACATCTTCCTGATAGACCATCAGGCCGAAGGTGTCGTCGAGAACATCGCCGATCTGTGAACAAAGCGGCTGCCAGCTGCCGCCATGCAGACGCCGGACATATTCCCGCACGAATTCATTGGCCGCCGGACGAATGATTGAAGATTGAATCACCAGCTGCTCGAAATCCCCGGTGCCGGCCTTTTTCTCCAGCAGACGCATGGCCGGGCTCTCGATATAAAAACAGCCCATGGTCGCCCCCATAGCCACAGACATCCTGGTCGCCGGATCGTCTTCGGGCTGCCAGGTGAGTTCATCAAGATCCTCGCCAGCCGCCCTTAACGCGGCAATACTGTCGCGAATAACGCCGAGGCTTCTGTTGCCAAGCAGATCAATCTTAACGAGACCGGCTGTCTCCGCCCCGTCTTTTTCCCACTGGATAATCGGCACACCTTTGGCCGCCCGCTCCATCGGCACATAGGTAGCAATCGGTTCAGGAGTAATGATCACGCCGCCTGGATGGACGGAAAGATAACGCGGCACCCCGATCAGTTGCTGGGCAAGGGCTAAAATCTCCGGCCAGGGAGGGGAGAGATCCTGGTCACGCAGGGCCGGTAGAATGGCCAGAGATTGTTCGAGGCTTTTTTCACCGCTGCTGTGCAGCCAGGGCAGGCGACGGGTCAACTGAGATATCTCACCCTCCGGCAGGCCAAAAGTTTTGGCTGTTTCCCGGATGGCCATCCGCGGTTGAAAAAAGACCTGGTTACAGACCATGGCCGCATGTCCGGCATAATCCTGCAGCACATCGGCGAGCACTTCATCGCGTTCGTCCCAGGAAAAATCAATATCTATATCGGGGGGATCGGTCCGACCGGGGTTGAGAAAACGCTCGAAATACAAATTATACTTGATGGGACAGACATTGGTTATGTCCAGGCAATAGGCAACCAGGGAGGCGGCTCCCGACCCGCGACCGCAGATCCGTCGTTTTTTTCGTTTTCCATCCGCTCCCTTGCGGTGGACGATATCGCGCACTACCAGGAAATAGGCGGAAAACCCCATCTTGTCAATCACCTTGAGCTCATGCTCCAGCCGTTCAATTACCGGCTCGCCCAGGTCTTCGCCGTAACGAATTTTGGCCCCCTGATAGGCCTTTTCCCTTAACACCTGCGTCGGCGTTCGATCTTTTTCGCCCCGCCAGGGCGGCATAACAATGCCGAAATTCGGACCGGTAAAGGTGCAGCTTGCCACCAGCTTTTCGGTTGCCGATATAACCTCCGGCCAGATGGCAAAATTACGGCGATAGACCCGAGCCTCGGCCAGTGAGTTGACGCTCGCCTGCCTTTGTTGCTGCACCTGACTGATGGTCTTACCGGTGCGGATCGCCCGCAGCAATATAAAGAGCGGCAGCTCGCTCTCTAGAGCCATATCGCTGTCCGCGGTGATGACCGCAGCAAGACCATGATCCCGGGCGAAATTGCGCAGCGTCCGACTCAGCGCATCAGGCCGCGCCCCAAGATCAGCCGCAACCTGCACGCCCTGCGCGGTATATTTCTGTAAAAGATTGACCGCACGGCATAACACGACCAGCCCTCCGGCAAGAGGTACGACGTCGTCCATAAGGCGGAAATTGTTTGCCATATGCCGCTTGGTCAGTAAGGCGCAGAGATTACTATAACCCTCTTTATTTTGTACCAGGCAGGTGATACTTGTCTTCGATCCCGGCTCGGAGATTTCCGCGCCGATGATCGGCCGCAGGTCCTCCTGCCGGCAGGCCTTGATAAAATCCCACAGGCCGTAGAGATTATCCCGATCGGTCATGGCCAAGGCCGAATAGCCGATTTTTTTTGCCCGTCGGCAAAGAGCAGCGGGTGAGGCAGTTCCCTGCAGCAGGGAATAATAGGAGCGAACGCAAAGGACAGACATGCAGGCAACAATCAATGCCCGGAAAAACCGGCGGAATCGTCGGTAACAAAGGCACCTGGAAGCTCTCGAGCGACACCGATCACGTGGTCGCCAAAGCGGTGACGCAGCGTATCCATAGCCCCGTCGACCTTTTTTTGCCGAAGCCCACGGATATCCGGTTCGACAAAAAGAGCCAGCTGCGGCGACTGACGCTGCAGCCGGTCACAGACCAGACGGCAGCTGCGAATCCTGACCCTTCGCATCCAGGCACGCTGCAGAGCAGTCAAAGCCAGTTCACGCAGCAGCACATCACCGGCAGTTCCGGCCTTGCAGGAGGCCTGACGTACCACCTGGCCGCCGTCGGCATAGCGCAGCCAGATCCCCACCCGCCTGGCCACCTGCCGATTTCCGCGCAGCTGAAATCCAGCCTTACCGGCCAGCGTGGCAACAATGCCCTCCACCTGCCGCTGATCGCTGGTATCGCTCGCAAAAATATGTTCACAGCCAATATCCTGGTTTTTTTCAGAAGATGTGCCCACCCTGCTGTCATCAAGCCCATGGCTCACCGCATGAAGATACTCACTACGGCTGCCGAAAGGGACCATTAGCTGATAGCGATCGAGGCCAGCCAACGCGCCGATGGTAGTCAGACGAAACTCTTGTAATTTTTGCAATTCCTGGCCAGAAAGGCCGGGCAGCAAATGCACCGGCAAAGGCGCGAGAAAAAGCTCCTCATCGCCCGCCGTGACGATATATTCCCCCACCGGCTTGACGAGGCGGGAGGCGACTTTGGCCACCAGCTTGCTGGTGCCAAGGGTCCAGATCGGGTTGATGCCAAGACTCGATTGAGCCTGCCGGCGGACCCGCCAGCCGACATCGGGTGCCGGGCCATACAGCCGGTGGGTGCCGGTCACATCGACAAAAAAATGGCCGTCCGCCCGGCCGCATTCAATCAGCGGCGAATAGCCCTGCAGCTCCCTGAAAAAAGCCCGCATCGCCTTGTCGTAGAGAGAAACCTGCGGGGCAAGAAATGCCGCTCCCCGGCACATTCGCTTCGCCTGCCTGAGATCCATCCCCTTGCGCACCCCTTCACCGTAGGCCTCTTCGCTCATATCATAGACCACCGCCCGGGCTGCCTGCAGCGGGGCGATAATCAGCGGCCGCCGGCGCAGACTGCTGTCGGCAACCCGTTCGACGGCGACGGCAAAATCGGCGACGTTGAAATGCAGCACCGCCCGCTCCCGCAGCGTAAATCCCTGCGCCATCAACTTTCTCCGCGGCGGCAAGCGGTCAAAATCGCCGCCAGCCGCCGGCCGTTTTTCGGCGCCTGGGCCCGGACGTGGTTGTTGAAAACCAGGATGCCCCGCTCTGCTCTCACGGCCATCGGATACAGATACTGCTCGCACCAGGCTTTGAGTTCGTGGTCGGAGTAATCGTAATTAAATTTTTTCTGCATATTGCCCGACTGCCAGCCCTCCTTGTTCCGACCGTGGAAACGGACATAGAAAAGGGCCGGATTGGTCACCACGTCAAGAGCAGGGAAAAGTCCGGGCAGTGCCGGTGTATCAACACTCACCAGGGTGACCTGCCGCCGCTGCAGCTCGGCAAAGACCGGATCGATTGCCCAGGAGCGGTGGCGAAATTCCACCGCCACCGGCAGCCCCTGCAGCCCATCAAGCAGGGCAGCCAGATAATTGCGGTTGGCAATCGATCGATCGAAATCCGGCGGCAGCTGGATTAAAATCGCGGCTAGCCTTTGCCGCAGCGGGGCAATCCCCTGCCGGTACTGTTGCAGTTGCTCCCGCCAGTGATCCGTCCGTTCATGGGTCATGGTCCGGGTCAGCTTGGCAGCAAACAGTAAATGGGCCGGGGCTTTTTCCACCATGCGGGTTAAAGCGTCGGCGCGGGCCATCTGATACCAGGTATAATTCAGTTCAACCACCGAGAAGCAGCGGCCATAGAGACCGAGCATCTCGGCGCTTCTGGTCTTTTCCGGATAAAAACCGCTGTCCACCCATTCGGTATAGGAATAGCCGCAGGTGCCTACATACACCGGGCAGACCCGGCCCGGCGCCGTCGGTCCGGGCGGCAGGACAAGATCGATTTTTGCCGGACAGGGATCGTTATTTTCGCTCACCGTCAAACTCCGCATGCCTGCCCCGGATGACGCCGACGACCTTGCCCTGGACCAGCAACTCGCCAAACGGATAACACATGACCTGATAGGCATCGTTGGCCGGGCGAAGCTCGATATGATCGGCATAACGAAAGAATCGCTTCACCGTCGCCTCCTCGCCCTTGATCAAAACGGCGACGATCTCCCCGTTTTCCGCATACTGCCGCGGTTCGCAGACCACCAGGTCGCCATCGAAGATGCCGGCATCCTGCATCGACTGCCCCTTGATGCGCAGGCAAAACAAATTGTCACCGGGAAAGACCGAACTGTCGACCACCACCGTTCCCTCCCACTCCTGCTGGGCATACATGGGCAGCCCGGCAGTAATTAAGCCGATGATGGGTAGTTCCCGGCCCATCCTGGAAGTGCTGGAAAGATTGTTTTCCCGGGGTTCGGGATAGAGGCGGACCGTCCGGCCATAATATCCTTCACGTTCAAGAACGTTTTTCTTTTCCAGCTGCTTTATCAGCTGGGCAA
This sequence comes from uncultured delta proteobacterium, assembly GCA_963796255.1. Classification (GTDB taxonomy): domain Bacteria; phylum Desulfobacterota; class Desulfobulbia; order Desulfobulbales; family Desulfocapsaceae; genus Desulforhopalus_A. The sequence continues at coordinate 185,620 of CAWCLE010000006.1, forward strand.
CCGCAGTATGGCTGACGCCCAGATCGACGGCGGCCTGCCGCAGGCTCGGGATGCGCCCTTCCTCATCCATTCGCGCCATCAGATAGTCCAGCATCTGCTGTTGTTTGTCGGTAAGTTCCATAGCCACGCCTCCAAATGTATATGTACATTATGGCTTATTGTACATATACATTTTGCTTTGTCAATATACATTTTACGGCATATTTCGTTCCCATGGAAACCAGCTTGGGAGTTGTCACATTTGGTTCAGGTAATGTTACAGAGAAGGTGTTCCCATGGGGCCCATGGAAACCAGCTTCGAAAAAGAGTTACAGCTAAATCGTGGAGAGAACAGAAGCTTACCCACCAGAGAGGCAATCTGCAATAGCGGGCAATATACTTTTAGTGAGAATTATAGCGGCAGCCAGACAATCCAGAAAACAGTACATGGCCCGACGCATCTAAAAGCATGACCGTTAACACCGCCTACACCATTAATTTACCTTAAAACTTAGGATGATCTCATCTAACGTACAAATAGTTCCTGATCCCCATGCGACGCATGGGGATCAGGTGCAAAACAGAATATTTATCCTCAATCAACCCTTCGCACCAACCGCCCAAATCCGCCCGGAATAGTCCCCGACGACCAGAAGGCCCGGCCCTGTTTAAAATCCACAAACCAGTAGCCGCCGGGTTTACGCTGGGCGGCGACAAAGATAAACGGCTGCTCTTTACTAAAACACGGCTGCAGATACAAATCCTTGAAATTTTTCTCAGGCTCCATAAGCGACATTGCCTCTTGCATGGTAGGCAGACGCCAGTCGGTATAGCCGGCAAATTTATTTTTATTGAGCCCCTCGATATTTCTCTGCATGGTTCGAATGGAATTGATATCCAAACCGTCCCGCTGCCACATCAGGGACGTCCGTTGATCGACAATGACCTGCGGATCACCGGTGGATACGAAAGAATTTTTAAATCGCCCAGTTGGATTACATTCAGCATCGAAAAAATTCCATTTTTTGAGTACCTCGGCAAGCTCGTCATCGTTAATAATGGCCGGTTCGGCGGGTAACTGAACCCCCTCTCCAGTAAACACTGCCGCATCAGCTCCCGGCAATGGCGTCCCCATATCTTCGATCAGAACGACTTCAACCCGGGGCACGATCAGCTCCGAATCACCCCCGTCGAGGACATTGTCTATCAGCCACTGTTTGATTGGTTCGTTGATAGCATAACTCTTCTCAAATAGAGACGAGGTTCCCTGCGCAGTGACGCACTGTTTAATCAGGTCAGCCGGGGCCTTGATTTCCGCCAGAATTTTGGCGTGTTTCACCGCCCGCTCCATCAGACACAGCTTTGCCTCATCCCCCCAGTTGTCGACGAAAAAATAATAGACACATTCCTCATTGTTGCGAACCCTCTCCCGTCCCCCCCAGGACTCAAAAGTCCCAAAAGAAATATCCGGAGTCATCTCCCAGTCAATAGGACTGATAATCTGGTCACCTATTTTTACTTTATGAAATATACCCATAAGTTTTTCATCTCCCTGTTGCCAATTTTCAGGTGTCATTCACCGTATATCATTTGCTTATTGCCGAGGCTGGAGTAACATTACTGATGGTGTCGTAAAAATTCTTCATCCGAAGTCTGCGCTTATCTGCTTCGTTGTTGTGAATTTTACTATCATTACGACGTACTTTAGTACGCCGAAATAATAGCAAAATTCACACGCCTCGAATATGAAGCTTTTTACGTAACCATCGCAAATCTTAGATTTTTACTCATTTCTCATTCCCGATTAAAAAAATATAGCTCTCTCAACAATAATAAGCATTATCAGCATGTCTACAGAGAATAAACCGGATATACGAAAAAGGGGCTATCCGCTTCCCGGAGGGGTCACCAGACTGCAGGAAGGTATTAACTTTGCCATCTTCAGCCGCCATGCCACCCGCGTCACCCTGGTTATCGATCACTGGCCAAAAGGTGCGCTGGGGCCCAATCGCCACGAATTCGAGCTGGACCCAAGAGAAAACCGGACCGGCGATATGTGGCATATTCTGCTGACGCCCCGGCACCAGAATTTCAGCTACGGCTATCGCATTGACGGTCCATCGGCTCCATCCGGCACAGGACTTGTTTTTAATTACGAGACGATACTCATTGATCCGTATTGTCGCGAACTCCTGCCCAGAAAATGGGGAGAAGTTACCGAATATGGCCAAAAACCCTGCGGCAGAATCGTCACCGAGGAGTTCGACTGGCAAAAAGACCGGCCTCTCAGAACGCCCCTGTCGGAAACAATCATCTACGAACTCCATGTGCGTGGTTTCACCAGCGGAGCCGGCGCAGGTGTTGCCGCACCGGGAACCTATCTGGGAATTATTGAAAAAATCCCCTATCTGCAGAGCCTGGGCATCACCGCGGTTGAACTGATGCCGGTAACCGAATTTGACGAGAACGATAACGTCTTTTACGACCCGGATACCGGCAGGCGATTGAAGAATTTCTGGGGCTATAATCCAGTCTCATTTTTTGCCGTCAACTCCGGATATGCCTGCAACCCGGCGCAGGCCGTCAATGAATTCAAAGCCATGGTTCTGGCTCTGCACCAGGCCGGGATCGAAGTCTATCTCGATATGGTTTACAACCACACCGGTGAGGGAGGATACACCGGAAACACCAGCAGCTTCCGGGGAATCGACAATCCTATCTACTATCTGCTCGATAAAGACAATGCCTATCTCAATTTTTCCGGATGCGGCAACACCGTCAACTGCAATCATCCGGTGGTCCGCCATCTTATCCGTGACTCCCTGCGCTACTGGGTGACCGAAATGCATATCGACGGCTTTCGTTTTGACCTCGCCTCCATCCTGGGCCGGGACCAGCAGGGTAATGTCCTGCCCAATCCGCCGATGATCGAGGCTATCGGTGAAGACCCGGTCCTGCGCGACACCAAGATGATCGCCGAGGCATGGGATGCAGCCGGCGTCTACCAGGTCGGATCGTTTTCTACCGATCCACGGTGGGCGGAGTGGAACGGTCGCTTTAGAGATGACGTCCGCGCCTTTATGATCGGTGGAAAAGACACGGTTTCACACCTGGCTACCCGCATTGCCGGCAGTTCGGACCTCTATCAGGCAAGCGGCCGCGGCCCCTTGTGTTCGATTAATTTTCTGACCAGCCACGATGGTTTTACTCTTTACGATCTGGTCAGTTTCAATCAGAAAAATAACCGGGCCAATGGCGAAAACAACCAGGACGGAGACAATCACAATCTGAGTTGGAACAGCGGTGAGGAAGGCCTTGACTGTTCGGCCGGAGTTCGGATGCTACGACTACGTCGGATAAAGACGTTCACAGTCCTGCTGCTATTCTCTCAGGGGGTGCCGATGATCTGCGCCGGCGACGAGTTTGGCCGCACCCAAAACGGCAATAACAATGCCTGGTGTCAGGATAACCAGACAGGCTGGCTGGATTGGTCGCTTCTTACAACCAACAGTGGCTTCCACCGACTTTTCCAGGCATGCATCGCGCTTCGGAAAAGGCATGCCCTTTTTCGCCGCAAAGAATTTTTCCCGCCGGTGGAAAAAAGAAACGATTCTGCCACTTCTTATGAAATTGATACGGAAATTGCATGGCAATACCTGCGGCCCGGGGTGCAGAACTGGTCGCAGAACTGCCATGGCCTTGCTTTTCTGCTTCGGGCATCAGGCTGCGGCGAGGGGTCAAGTGACTTTTTCGTCATGCTCAACGGCAACGGGAAGCAGAAATTGCCGTTTATAGCTCCGGAACCGCAAAGAAATGGCCGAGCGTGGTATCGGATTATCGACACCTCTGCAGTTTCCCCGGAGGATATCTGCCCGCTTGAGGCGGCAATTCCACAGTCAACCAGAAACCGGATTGTCGTTCCTCCTTTTGGTTGTGTGGTCTTACAGTCCGATTATTGAGGGTGTCGTAAAAATCTTTGGCAGCGTAATCGTCATATGCTAAGCTACGAAGAGGTTGCGACGCAGATGTTTGACAAAACCATCTTAATAAATAGAGAATTGAAGACAAGCACATGACACAGGTATTACTCTTAGGGGATTCGCATATTGCGTATTTCTACTGGCAGTCGCGTATGCCATCCTATAAAGTAACCAATTTCGGAGTGCCCGAAGCAACGGCCGCCGATCTGCTGGCCTCCCTGCCCGACATCAAAAAACAAGTCGCTTATGCCGATGTGATCATGATCATGGTAGGCACGCATGATGTACTTACCGGCAATCTTGAATTCATCAGCACCTTAAAGCAAATATTCGTCCAGCTCAATCACGACTTTCCCACGGCGGAGGTAGTGGTCAGCAGTCTCTTCCCGATGAATCTTCCCGGCCTGCCGCACTACACCATCCCCAATATCAACAGTCATATTGAGGCATTCGCCATGCAGACCGGCTGTTGTTTCCTCGATACATACCACCGATTCAGCACCACCGATGAACCGGTTTTTCTTGAAGATGGCATAAATATTACCGAGGCGGCCTATGAAATCTGGGCCAGAGCCCTGCTTGAGCATATTGCCTTTCTTATTGAAAATGACTAAACTGCTCACCTGTTGTAAACAATCTAATCAGCAATCGTCCACTGGGGTGCATTAAGTGACCGCAGAACCCGGATCTCATTTTTTTCTAAGGAGTTGTACTCATGGGTCGTAAACTTTTGTCATTGGCTGTTGCCGTGTTTTTTCTGCTCAGTCCCCTGTTCACCTCGAAGCCGCTGATGGCTATGCCCAAAGCATCGGCAGCAACTAATATTCCGAGTGTTGCCGGAACAATCGTTGAAACAATGAATGCCTCCGGCTACACCTATATGCTCGTTGACAGCGGGGATAAAAAAACCTGGGTTGCCATCCCGGCTACAACGGTGGAAAAAGGAGCCAAAATTAAATACTACCAGGGAATGGTAATGGAAAATTTCACCAGCAAGACCCTTGATCGGACCTTCGACGCTGTTGTTTTCAGCTCAGGACTGGCTGGTGAAGAAGATGAAACGGCGCCGCATCCGGCACCGGCAAATACCAACGACTCTTTCTCGGCTGCGATCAAGGCCGAAAAAAGGTCTGAGCGCACCGGCACCGGCAATGGAAAAATCCGGTGGCAGCCTTGGAGCAATTGCCCCACTCGAAGATATTGCCATTGAAAAAGCAGCGGCAGCCAACGGTTACACCGTTGCAGAAATCTTTGCCAAAGCGAAAGAACTCGACGGTCAAAAAGTTCAGGTCCATGGCAAAGTCGTCAAATTCAGCCCGAAGATTATGGGGAAAAACTGGATTCATCTCCAGGACGGAACCGGCGACCCCATGCAAAACACTCACGATCTGGTGGCAACCAGCGCTGAAATTGTCGAACTGGGCAGCATTGTCACTCTTGAGGGCACTCTCGCTGCTGAAAAAGATTTTGGTGCAGGCTATAAATATGCTGCTATAGTTGAGGATGCCGCAATCATCAAGTAGGGAATCCATTAAAGGCACAAGATGCACTTTTTACTGGTTGGTCCAGGCGCGCTTGGCTGTCTGCTCAGCTCGGTCATCACTAAAGGAATGGGGAAGGATGACCAGCTAACAATCCTTGATTATAATGCGGCTCGGGCTCGCCATCTGAATAAAAAGGGGATTGTTTATACCCTTGGTGAGCAGCAGGAAATATTTCCGGTCAACGCCGTTGCCGATCCGCTCGATCTTGCGTTAGTTGATGTGGTGTTGCTCTGCGTCAAATCATATGACGTAAAGGACAGCCTGGACTTCTGTAAATCAATTTTAGCAAAGGATACTCTTCTTCTTTTGCTGCAGAACGGGATCAGCCATCTGGACCTGCAGGAGAGCCTGGGCGAAATCGCCACCGCCTTTGCTACGACCACCGAAGGAGCGACCCTGCTTGGTCCCGGTCGCGTCCGGCACGCCGGAAGCGGCATAACCTACCTGGGGTTTCTGGCGCCTCCGGAAAAATATGCGGCAAAGCTTTTGCAGGCGACCCATGCGGTTTTTTCCGCCGGCGGCCTAAAAACGCATCTCACCGACAATATTCTCGCCAGGCTCTGGGCAAAATTGTTCGTCAACGTCGGAATCAATGCTTTAACAGCAATTCTCGACTGCACCAACGGGGATTTGCTCACCCTGGCCGGGGTTGATAAACGAATGAAGGCGGCAGTTGATGAGGCGGTTCTCCTGGCCAGGGCAAAAAGTATCCCGATTATAGATGATCCCTATCAGACAGCCCGCATGGTCTGCAGCAAGACCGCAAAAAATGTCTCTTCAATGCTGCAGGATGTGCGCAAGAAAAAGCGCACCGAAATTGATGCCATCAATGGCGCTGTTGCCGCTTTAGGAAGCAGTGTTGGAATCAGTACCCCGGAAAATGAACTACTGTGCCGGCAAATAAAAAAAATGGAAGCCGAGTATGTTCGACAGTAGCCCATATATCCAGCCGAAGGCAAATATCAGCGTTCAGGAAATAGGCTTTGATTTCGACGGCGTCATTGCCGATACCGCCGAAGCATTTATTCGTCTGGTCTGTACGCAATATGGTCATTGCTCTTTCACCCAGGAAGATATCACCAATTTCGAACTGGAAAATTGCCTGAATATCCCCTGCGACCAGGTAGAGAAAATATTTTTGGATATCCTCACCGATTCTCTGGCCGCTGAGCTTCGCCCAATCCCCGGCGCGATCGAATGTCTGGAACATTTCACTCGGTCTTCCATGGTGACCATTATCACCGCTCGCCCGCTCGATGGTCCGGTTTTCGACTGGCTCGACTGTTTTTTCAGCAAAAAAGCCCGAAAAAATATCCGGGTAGTTGCCACCGGCGACCATGATGATAAAATTCGCTACATTCACCAGCACGCTCTGAAATATTTTATTGATGATCGGGCGGAAACCTGCAAACGGCTGGTACTGGAGCGGATAACCCCCTTTGTCTTCACTCAGCCGTGGAATAAAAATCGGCACACCCTGCAGACCGTCGCCAACTGGGAGGAGATCCGCAACCTTGTTTCAGGGTAGAATCTGGAGAGAAATCATATGCAATGTCCCCACTGCAAGGGTGAAATTAAAACTAAAATTGACACCCATAGAAATCCAACACCGACTGTCGATATTATCATCGAAATCGGCGCCAAGATAGTGCTTATTGAACGTAAGAATCCACCTTATGGCTGGGCGCTGCCCGGAGGCTTTGTCGATTACGGCGAATCTTACGAGACCGCTGCGGCGCGGGAGGCGGAAGAAGAGACTGGTCTAACGGTTGTTGGCCTGCGCCAGTTCCATACCTATTCCGCCCCAGACCGTGACCCGCGCGGTCATACCGCCTCAACGGTTTTTATCGGCCGGGCCGAGGGGTCTCCCCAGGCAGGAGACGATGCGGCGAAGGCGGAGCTTTTTGATGAAGACTCACTGCCGCAATTGGCCTTTGATCACGGCAAGATTTTGGCTGATTACTTTAACTCGAAATAATAATCTGTCTGGCACTTACACGTCTGCCATGCGACGCATGGGAGCCAGATGGATGCAGTGCATGGGAGCTAGAGCCGTAATGTGCATTACAGCAATCCCAGTAGCCAATACCCTAACAGACCCATCCCGATGGATCCATAGAGCATCATTCAGGGGGTACATTTACTGCCGTATTTCCAGGCGATGAAACCAAAGGTGGCCAGCCCGATCAGAGCTGCGCCCACCAGGATGAATATTTCTTTCATTGGACTCTTATGCCCTTATTTTTTGGGTCGCTCTTTTGCGCAGACGAATTGACTGCGGGGTTATCTCGACCAGTTCGTCATCATTGATATAGGCAATACATTCTTCCAGGGACATGGTTATCGGCGGCGTCAGGATAACTGCGTCATCGGTGCCGGAGGCCCGCATATTAGTCAGTTTCTTGCCTTTGGCCGGATTCACCACCAGATCGGTCGAGCGACTGTGCTCGCCGATGATCTGCCCCGGGTACAAAGGTGCCCCGGGATGGATAAACAGTTTACCCCGTTCCTGGAGATTAAATAAGGCAAAAGCCACCGCTGTGCAAAGTTCTTTGACCAGGAGAACCCCGCTCACCCGGTTGATGATATCCCCGGCATAGGGTCCATATTCGGAAAAAACATAGGACATCATGCCCATCCCCTTGGTGTCGGTCATAAACTGCGAACGATAGCCAAGCAAACCACGGGTCGGGATATTAAACACCATCCGGACCATGCCATTGGCGCTGTTCATTTCTTCGAGCTGGCCTTTCTGCTTGCCCAGTTTTTCAATGACGGCTCCCTGATACAGCTCATCGACATCGACGGTGAGTTTTTCATAGGGCTCAAGGACCTTGCCCTTGTCATCTTCGCGCAGGATAACCTGGGGCCGGGTCACCTGGAGCTCATATCCCTCACGGCGCATTTTTTCTATGAGGATAGACAGATGCAGCTCGCCACGGCCGGAAACTTTAAAACCTACCGCATCTTCCAGAGGTTCGCACTGCAGGGCGACATCAGAGAGAATTTCTCGTTGTAGCCGATCATTGATATGGCGGGAAGTGACATATTTGCCTTCCTTGCCGGCAAAAGGCGAATCGTTGGGGATAAAATTCATGGAGATAGTCGGCGGATCGATGGTGACCAGCGGCAGGGGACGCGGATTTTCCGGATCGGTAAAGGTGACCCCGACCGTTACATCCTCCATCCCGGCAATGGCGACAATTTCCCCCACTCCGGCCGACTCAACGGCCACTTTCTCATCGCACTCGAAGTGAAAGATCTTGGAAATCCGCACCGGTTTAATCGAGCCGTCGCGGCGGGCGACAACAATCGGCTGGTTAATGGCCATGGTGCCGTTGACCACCTTGCCGATACCCAGCCTGCCCAGATAGGGTGAATAATCGATAGTGCCGACCTGCATCTGCAAGGGGGCTTCACTCGAACCGGCAGGTGCCGGGGTATGATCGACAATCATCTGGGAAATATGCTGCATGCTGCCGCCGTTTTCCAGGGGTTCATCGGGATCGAGCAGGGAATAACCGTTCTTGGCGGAGGCATAGACCACCGGAAAATCAAGCACATCGTCCGGGGCATTGAGTTTAACGAACAGATCGAAGACCTGGTCAACCACCCAATCGCATCGGGCAGCCGGTTTATCGATCTTATTGATGACGACGATGACCGGCAGGTTGTTTTCCAGGGCCTTTTTCAACACGAAATACGTCTGGGGCATCGGGCCTTCCTGGGCATCGACCAGCAGCAGGGCACCATCGGCCATGCGCAGGACACGTTCCACCTGCCCGCCAAAATCGGCATGACCGGGGGTATCGATGATATTGATCCAGTAATCTTTATATTTATACGAACCGTTTTTGGCGGTAATGGTAATCCCCCGCTCCCGTTCCAGGTCCATGGAGTCCATCAACCGTTCGGTCACCTCCTGGTTGTCACGGAACATACCCGACTGCTTAAAAAGCTGATCCACCAGTGTGGTCTTACCGTGATCGACATGGGCGATAATTGCTACATTACGAATTTTACTCTGTTCCATCTTGTGCCCGTAAGGCCTCCAACTACTACGGCTTAATTATCCACGCCAACATGACTGGGTAACAACCTGATTATACAAACAAAAAAAGCACATGCCGCAACCAGCAGTGCCTTCGTAATAAAATAATTAACTTTAAAAATTTTATAGTATACCCCAATATTGCGTTTAACACAAGGAAGACGTCAATTAGGTACAATAGCCATGATTTCCTCATAAATCGCTAAAGTTGCGACAAAACCACACTGCGCGCCCGAGCCGAGCGAAGTAAGGTCGGCACATTTTCATCGATATAGTCAAAGACCCGTGCCCGTTTATTTACCGCCGGGCGCATTATCCGGCCAATGACCTGAAGCAGTCGCCCCTCAAAACTAATCGGCGTCGTCAGAAAAAGTGTGGCAAGTCCGGAGCAGTCAAAACCTTCACTGATAAGCTGCAGGGTGGCAACCAGTACCTCGACCAACCCGGCCTGGACCGCCTCGACAATTTCCAGCCGGATCTCCGGGGCAAGCTGGCCATGGAGCAATTGTACTTTTACGCCCTGCTGCGCCAGCTTTTCGGCAAACAGCCGGCAATGACTGACCCTATCCGAGACAACCAGGACTGTTCCATTGTCCGGTTCGTGCACAATTTTCAAGATATCGTTGATTATCTGCCGGTTGCGCCCTTCATGCGCCACCAGGGCTTTGATCAGGGCGTGATAATCACCACGATACCGGTAGGTAAAAGAGGTTACGGCGCGGATAACTTCAGGCGCCAGGATGGCACCGGTGGACTTCAATTCATCCTGGTCAACCTGGTGCAGTCGATCCCCCATAAAAAAATAAATCAGCTTGGTCATTTCAGTATCGCTGCGATAGGCTGTGGCCGAAAGCCCAAGCAGATAATGGCAGTCAAAGCGGGATACCACATCGGTAAACAGGCTCGCCGGCACCCGGTGACACTCATCGACGATTAAATGGCCAAACTGCGGCACCAGTTCTTCAATCCGTTTTCCGGCACTGTTGACAATGCCGATGGTAAGAGGAGCCGGCAGAAATTTGCCGTCCCCAACGATTCCCGGCTCTATGCCGAGAAACTGGACCGCCCGCTCATACCACTGGTACAACAGCTCTTTGGTATGCACCACGACAAAGGTCGGTTGGCGACGCGCGGCAATAAGAGCGAGAGCCATGACCGTTTTTCCGCTGCCGGTCCCCGCCTCAATAACGCCAAACGACTTCTTCATTGCTGTGGCGACGGCTTCTTGTTGGTAAGGCCGCAACACGCAATGTAATTTCAAATCGATCTCCGGGAGTACTCTTCGCTGATCGATTATCTGTGGATCCTGACCGGTAAATTGCCGACATAAAAGCACTGCCTGGTTGGCAAACCCGCGTGGAAAGCGCAGGCCACCCGGGACCGGATCATAATATTTAAGCTGGGGCTTCAATTTTTTTCCCACCCAGCGGCCATATTTTTTGGCGGCGGCATACTGCGGGTTGTCTATGGTCAGCCTACTCTTCAGTTCCGTTTCGAATTCGAAATCGATGCCGACGATAAGGCAATCTGAACAGACGGTAAGTGTTGGTTCCATAACCTATTCAATAACGAGGGCGTCACCATCATTATACAGCCGTTTTATGGCTTGCACTTTCTTGTTGCAGCCGTTAATAATAGCCCAGCTTATCCCCACCTAAACGACTCCACCCTGAGGACTATTATGGTACGAATATTTTTTTTTCTTGGTGTTTTTGCCATTCTTTCTGCGACCATTGCGGCAAAATCCCTTATGGCGGAAGAATTTATCACCCTTAATCTGCCGGAAGCCGTCATTACCAAAGCGGTCGCAGCCATCCTGCCGCTGCGTATAGACGCCCACTCAGAAGTTATCCAGGGCGATATTCAGATCATCAATATCAGCGAACTCCGTCTGACCAATGGCCATCTCGCCTGCCGCCTCCATTTGACTGGTACGCAACTGGCCCTGCTTACCGAAATAGCCGGCCATGAAATAAAACTGCAGGTGGGATCAGTTGAAATAGATTTCAAGGCCGATGCAGCAATTCGCTTTGATGCAAAAAAACAGATACTCTATATCAAGCCGCTGGTCAAAAATGTCGCCGCCAACGCCCCCGGCTCTGATGCCGATATCGGCCAGGCATTAGTTGGCTTGCTGAACGGCCAGGAATTTCCGATAACCATGCAGGAGCTGGATCCTCTTATCGCCAGGGCCGGCTCAAAGACCATCACTATTAACAGCACAATTGCCGACATCCAGGCAAGACCGCAAGCCATTCAGCTCAGTCTGCGTCCGCAAGTGAGTGCTCGGTAATGTCCCATCACCACATGAGATCGTCCGGCACTTCATATCCGGCGTATGGGTCTTCGGGGTCAGAGGCTTGCCCAGCAGCGGCAATGTTGAGCGCGATAAAGACCCGGTCGCTGACTGACTGGATTTTTTCTATAATACGCCTCGGAAGGACGTCAAACTGATCAGCAATGCCGACAATCCCCAGACGGCCATCGCTCAGTTTGTCGGCGATCTCTTTGGCGACAAAAATACGCTGAATCTTACTCGCGACAGTGAAGCGATAGGCTATGCCCTGGTCGTCTTTGGCCACCCGATGCTCTTCTATCAGCTGCCGCACCAGCCCATCTTCCGCTCTTTTTTGCAGCTTTAACTCCCGCTGCAAATTTAATTTCCGCGCCCGGTCCTTCTTTTTTTGCTCAGCCTGTTGCGCTAAAAGCACATTTTCGTCAACCACCACATTTTTCTTGCCGGCCTTTGCCTGCTGTTTTTTCGACTGATGTTGCTCCTTCTTGGTCTGACCGGCCTTTTTTTTATCGACCAGACCCAATTGCAGCAACTGTTCCTGAAATGATTTTCCCATAAAACTCTACCCGGATACTTTTAATCTGTGAAAGTGGATGGAAACTGCTCCTCTACCTGGTTGTCGCTGATATTGTAGCTGACTTTTACTTTGTTTGCAAAGGTGGACAGCGCCTTATTTCTCGAGCAATTCCCGACCTGTTTGCAACACATTATGAAAAAAGGTGTCGATATCCGTTTGTTCAGCGGCAGGATTGTTCAGCACCAGGCGCATGACCATCCGCCCTTCGATATAGGCAACGCCAACCAGGCTTGTTCCGTGCCGGTAGAGCCGATTGCGTAATGCTAAATTAAAAGAATTACTTATCTCTTCGCCCACCTTGAAACGAAAACAGACATTAAAAGATGTCCGCGGCACGACCATTTCCAACTCGCTGCTTTGCTGGACCCAATTTTCGGCATATTGACAGAGCGCAAGATTTTTCTCCACTCTCTCGGCCAGACCTTCCCGGCCAAAAAACTTCCAATCCAGAAACCATTTCAGACTGTCAACTCTTCGCCCACATTGCAGGGAGGCCACGCCCGGATCTTCTAATTCGGTGGTATACTCGTCGCGAAACAGGTAACTGCCATCTCCGGCAGAGAGCGTTTTGTGCAAAGCCCGGTCTTTATTATTTATCAACAAAACGTTGCACATTAACGTCGCCCCAAGCATCTTATGAAAATCACAGGTAAACGAATCAGCCTGCTGCAGGCCAGGTAAAAACTGCTCTTTCAGTGTGGGACTGAATATCGCTCCCCCACCCCAGGCGCCATCGACGTGGAGCCAGAAACCATATTTACGCCGAAGCGCAAGCAGCGGTTCTATGGGATCATAGGCGCCGCGGACCGTCGTCCCGGCAGTTGCCGTGACAAAGAACGGCACGCCGCCGCTAATCCGGACCTTGTCAAGGGCCGAATCGAGCGCTTCAGCTTGCATTGCCCCGGTTTGATCAAGGGGTATTTTTATCAGTTGGTCCGTTCCCAGGCCGAGGATATTTGCCGCTTTATCCATCGAATAGTGGGCATCGGCACTGACAAAGGCAAAAAGTTTCTGTTGCCCAAATAGTCCGGCGCGTTTTATCGAACTGTTGGTCAGGTTTCTTGCCGTCATCATGGCGATCATATTGGCATTGCTCGAACCGGTGGTCATTTGCCCCTCACCGCCCGTAAAACCGGCCAGCGCAAGCATCTGCGCTATCATATATTTTTCAATGAGCGTTGCGACGGGCGCCGATTCAAAGGTGCAGGCAGAGGTATTAGTAAGGACAGTGATGATCTCCCCGGCGAGGGACGGCAGGTTAGCCCCGACCCACATCCGGTTGACAAATGCCGGGTGGTTGGTTTTCACGGAATAGGCCAGATAGGTTTCAATCCAGCGCAAAATCTCTTCCCAGTCACCGGTGCCCGCCGGGCGGTCAAGATCGAGAATTTCGGTCAATTCCGACGGACTGCGGTACAACAGGAATTTCCCATTTCTTTCACTGGAACGGTACTCCGTTATTTTTTTCAGGAGCTTATCAAAGAATGTTTCCTCATTCATGGAACTATCATCAAAATTCATTTTTAATATTGAGGTGGTAAGGACTTTAGTTTGCCAGTCGCCCCTTACCTCGAAATTTTACTTTTATCAAGGAAATAACGGGGTGCGAAACCTTCTCCCCAAGAATACATGCCACAATGTAATAACAAATGAACAGAGCACAGTATCGATCTTTTTCAAGCGTTCTTTTATGCATTGAGACGATCTTGATAAACCCATAATAATGCTTTAAGACAGGCGTATGTTACGGTATATTTAAAAGTATCATTCCTAACGTATGGGAACAGGCATAAACCTTTTTTTTCCAGTAATCCATAAACTTTGAGGTAGTCATGGCAAATTTTCTCTTTGTGCTGCGGTCCAACGATAACGAAAAGGCAACCCGGTGTTTTCAATTCGCTAAAATAGCCCATTCCAAGAACCATAAGGTAAACATCTTTTTAATCGACAGCGCGGTCGACTGGGCGATAAAAGACAAAGACGGCGGCCAAAAAACGGTAACCGGCGACTGCGTCAATGACTATCTGCCGTATCTGATCGAAAAAGAAGTTCCTACCGGCGTGTGCACCCCCTGTGCCAAAAACAGAAACCTCGACGAGGCAAATTTCAACAGTAATATGGTGCTCGACGGGGGACCACACCTTATTGATATGGCGGCCGAAGCGAAGGTTTTTAACTTTTAATCGCAGGCAGCCCCCCGGCTAAGGGAGTTTGTCGGGTTATAACAATTTTTTCTCAGATCGAGGCAAACTCGAGAAAATTACCGCAGGTATATAGTTAATATTATAGGATGATTTTTTTTAGTTTAACAAAGATATGGAGAAAAATGGCATAATCCGACGAGCTCCTAATCCGAAAGCCGGGGATTGGGTCGATCAAATACCTCTACATCGCTCTGGTAAAGGGTTTCGGTCCTGATGCGGCTTGCTTTGACCCTGGCAATCAGGATGCTGCTCTCGGGGATGCCGTTTTTGACGTACCAGGCATCCGGGTCCAGACAAAAATGCACCAGCTCTGCCAGGGCATCATCGCCATTGCGGCATGACTTGACTAGCTGGGGAATAAACTGCGGGCCATAATTATTTGTGGCAATCTCGGTTATTTGCGCCTGCATATGGGCCCACAAGCTGTCCGGATCAAGCAGGATAACCGGCGCCAGGGGATTCTCATGCAGTTTCATCGAGGTGATGGTGATGGATAATTCCTCCGCGCTACCGTAGCCGCCGGTGTTGATTATCGGCAGATTGCTCAATTTCTGCAGATGGTCCTGGCGGGCCAAACGCAGCCCTTCACGGTATTTAATCAGGCCATCGCAGGTGGTCAGCGACAACTGGTGCTCTCCTTCTAAGTCAATGGCGATACCGACACTCATTATGTTATGCTCCCGGGCCAGATCATTGGCTTCCTTCATCAGGCCCGGCCCGCCACCATGGACAATACCCATTTCCGGACCGAATGTAAGGGCGAGTTTGTTGATCAGATCAATAGTCAACCGGTTATCCGCTTCTTTGGAGTGCGAACCATAGAAGGCAAACCAATAGCGCACCACGTCGAAGCGCTCCCGGTCATCGGGTTCGATAAAACAACCATGATAAAAGGTATAGAGTTTATCGGTTTCCGCATCGTAGCGTAAGAACTCGCAGTCTGAAGCCACCGCATGGGTCAATTTGATCATTTTCTTGACATAATCGTCTTCAAACGACGGATTGGCCATATTAATGAGAAAAGTTCTGACTCCGCTGGTCCGAAGGGCATCGATCACTTCAGAAGAAGGAAAAGTGTCGGCAATAAAAACCCGGCTGTTAATACCGCCGAGGACCGAAAGCTTCTCCAGGGTTTTGGTGAACTCACCATTGCCGCCTTTTGGCTGGGCCTGGTTGGGTTTTCGCGCCGTGCTCGCAACGACTGCATTTTTGATGATCTCCAGTTGGGCCTGCCCCTGCGAATCAATCGCGGAAGCAATCTGGATAAAATTGTTTTTATTGAGAATCATCCCTAAGGACGATGCATCGACAAATTGAAAAAGGTTGCTCACCTCGGCATTGGTCAGCAGGTCAAAGAGCCGGTAGCCGTCTTTCACCTTGTTTTTGATGAGCGGAACAGTGAGGGGGTTTTTTGCCCGGAAAAAGCGGATGATCACCTTGATCCGGTTGAGCGGCACCGGCGTGTCGCCAAAGTGATAGAGTTCCACCTGGCGGTCGCGGAAGGTGCGAAAAGGATCGAGTACCCTGGCCGGCAGATGAACGATATCCTGGTCCGCCGGGTAGGTCACGGCGTCGATAATGCCATAGATATCGCCAAGCGATATCTTAATTGCGCCGATAAACAGTTCCCCTGGCCTCAGCATCGCCTGGTCTAGGTTCAACGAGATCCGAGACCTGATTTTAGCCAGCGCGAGACGTCCTTTTTTAATGACGTCATTGATACTAGATTCATTGAGAGCGCTCGGCTCAAAGCAATATTGATAGGGTTCCAGATCGGCCAGAATATAGTCGCTTTCTTTGCCGGTCGCCGGGTCGATTTCCTGCTTGATTTCAAAGCCGGCATAGTGGCCCTGACTGTCCTCACGGCCGACAAACAGACGCTTGTGCAGATAATGGCGCACATCGTGGATCCTCAGTTCAGGATCCATAATGACCAGCCGGCCAATCTCGTCACCGATTTTAAAGAGCTTCACGGCATCACCCAGCAGCGGGTTGAGATTGTGCAGCTTGCCGTCAAGATGGACATCTCGCTTGTCGATCACCGGCGTTGTTTTTGGCGCTAACAGATCGGTTTTAATACCGATCTGAGCATTTCCACTGCGGCCGGAAAAGATAAACGGCTTGTCTTCGCTTATTGCGCCGCGAATATAATCAGAGACATCGGGAAAGGAAAATCGCGCCTGCAGGATGTCTGTCCCGTCTATCTTGCCGGGAATATCGCTGATATACCCGTCTGGACTGATGATTTGTTCTATTTTCATAAACTGATGATGTCGTAAAAATTCTTCATCTTCTTCGTTGCGCGCCCGAAGGAAGTGCCCTTGGGGTACTAATTTTATTATCATTACAACGTACTTGTGTACGCCGAAATAAGAGTAAAATTCGTACGCCTCGAATATGAAGCTTTTCGAAGTCTGCGCTTATCTACTTAACCGTGGTAAATTTGAGGTTTTTAAGAGTCCAACATGAATTTATTGTATTACATAACGAATGGATTATAAAATCAAGATAAATTGAATGCACTCCTGGCGGCGCGGAGTATACTTATACCGTATACATGATTTTTGACCAATTGAAATAGTCAGGAGGTATGATATGGCATTACTGCACACGATAGCCGCAGAGGAAGCAACGGGAAAGGTCAAGGAAGTTTATGACCAGTTGATGAAAACCGCCAGGGTCATTCCCCGGCCAATGCAGATGATGAGTGCCAGTCCCGATCTGCTGGCAATCCAGGTGCAATTTCTTAACCATTATTATCGCCATCCCACTCTTGGCTTTGCCCTGCTCGCCCATATCCGGCTGCTGGTATCCGACCATTTTAATTATCCTTATTGTGTGGACTTCAACACCAGCCTGCTGCAGATGCTGACCGATATCAGCGACGAACAACTCGACGCCGTCAAGGCCGACCCGGCGACCGCACCTCTTGGCGAAAAAGATAAGGCAATGCTTCTTTTCGTCTTAAAATGCGTCAAGACACCTGATGCAACAGAACAAAAAGATATCGACGGATTAAAGAAATTAGGCTGGACGGAAAAGGATATCTTCGAAGCGACCCAGCATGGCGCTGATATGATCCGCCATGGCACGCTGTTCAAGGCATTCAAGATGGCCGAGGACTAAAAGTGGGCACTTGCTTCAGGGC
Organism: uncultured delta proteobacterium; assembly: GCA_963796255.1. Classification (GTDB taxonomy): domain Bacteria; phylum Desulfobacterota; class Desulfobulbia; order Desulfobulbales; family Desulfocapsaceae; genus Desulforhopalus_A. Next base: position 203,399 of record CAWCLE010000006.1, read on the forward strand.
AGGCTTTCCTTAAAACAATAGGGATCAAGCGCGTTAAAAATATCTAAGCCAAAGCCAAGAGCAACCGCCGGGCAACCGCCGCAGGCCGGGCGTATATCGCAAGATCGGCAGGACGAACTCCCCATTCTATAGCGCTTTGCAAGAGGGGTATAATAAATATCAGCCAGGGAATTTTTATATATATTGCCCAGCAGGGACGGCATCTTGCGGCAGGCATGGACTTCCCCATCGGGGAGCAGGGAAACAAAATTAAAGGCGGCACCACAGCCAACGCCGGCGCAGCCCCCCTGCAGCGGTAAGCCCTGGCGGTAAAGCTCAAGATTACAGAGATTATCTTTTAAGTGCAGCACCGGGTTGTCGGCAGCCGCCTTGATGTAGCTTGTAATAAAATCCGGATACTGCGCCGGATCCACTGAGGCGAGAGCCGCACCCTCGCCCATCATCGCCAATCTATTAAAAGTAAACAGATCCGTCTTATCCCGCAGCTCTTCTGCTAAGGGGAGAACCTGCGCCATATTTTCCCTGGTCAAGGTAAGCATGACCATGCTGAAAATGCCCATTTCTCTCAGCAGCCTCAGAAAATCGAGAGTCCTGGCAAAGTGGCCCAGCCCACGGATATAATCATTGTGCGCCGCCATTCCCTCCAGACTGACCTGATAAAACTCAGGTATCTTGATTGCCGACATCCGCTCCAGATATGATTTGTCCATCGGGTTACCAAGTACCGCAGTCAAAAAACCACGCGCTACCGCCTCATGGTACAGCGTAAAAAAATGCGGAAAAAGTAACGGATTGCCCCCGGTAAAACTCACCTGACCATAGACATTTTGCGCCTGGCAGAACCGGTAGAAATCATCGAGCACATGCAGGCCCTGGTCAAGCGTCATCGCCACCCGGTCACTGCGGTCATAGCAATGCCGACAATGCAGATCGCAGTTTTGGGTTATATGCCATTGCAGGGTAAATGCATGGGTGGCACACAAATCTTCTGCAACGGCATCGCCTGGGCAAAAATCCTTTGGCCGAACAATTTTAGACGGCGGCAGAAGCAGCAGACCTCTTTGTCCTGCGCTATAGATGATATTGTCGATCAGACCGATACTGACCCCGGCCTGCTTCGCTGCGCTTTGGCTGTCAATCTTCTCAGCAGTAATTTTTAAGGCCAGCAGATCATAATTGCTCGGGGTTAGGATTTGGATACCATTTCCGTCAGTGCCCGGCAGTAACAAAATAAACCCATGGCCGGGAACCGGAGAAGAAGAACGTCCTTCGAGCACCTCGATCAGTCCCTGCCACTGGACCTCCAGGAGTTCCAGACCAGGACGCACGATTGTTTCTTTGGTTTGGCGGGGGACAGGTACGGGATGTTCCGCCAGCAAATAGGCTGCCAGTTCAATCGACGCAAGATCTGCAAGATAGGGGGTTTTGGGATAAACTTGTGGATGTTGCTTCAGATAAGCAACAAGTTTTTCAGCTGGAGTGCAGGCAAAATCCCGGGGAAGCAGTTTCGCGCTTACAGGATAGATAGTTTCCAGCTCGGCAATCACAAAGACTCCGGGATCATGTCACACAAAACCGAGACCTCAGGCCCCGGCCATCAATCAATAAGAGTGCGGACCGCACTCTTTTATCAACCGCTTCAGCCGCTCTTTACGGGCTTTTTCTTTGGTAACGGCATGGCGTCCGGCGCTGCCTCCTTGGCCTTATCTTCAGCGGCGTTTTTAACTTTTTCGACAGCTTTATCGGTTGCTTCTTTCTGGTCGGCACTCACGGCGCCTGCTTTTGCCGCGCCTCAACCACTCGCTGCAGCCGGCTTGCTGACTTCAGCGCTACCTGCGCTGGGTTTGGCTCCTCAGCCACTGCCTGCAGCATGGGCTCCGGACACGATCCCCCCAGCACTGATCAAGCTAGCCACGCCAAGGCTTGCCAGTATCTTTTTGACATCCTTTTGCATAATTGTCTCCTGTAGCGAAAGTTTATGCGATTTTGATCGGAAAATCCGATCAAAATAAACCATTGACAGGATTTATATATCCATAGCCTGGAAGAGTTGTCAATTAGTATTAATTCTTCTTCTCTACAGGAGAATACTTTGGTTACATCTTCTGGGTAGCTTCTTTAATCTGTACCGCCATGAAACTGTTAACTGCTTCATGCAGGGTACTTACTGCGAGATGGGCGCAATGCTTTTCAGCTTCCGGAAAAGTGCCGATCGCATCAAGGACATCATCCCCGGTCATATCCAAAACTTCGGTCAAGCTCCTGCCCATTGCCAGCTCAGCAGTAAAGGAACCGGCAATGGAGCTGGAACTGCAGCCATCGGTGATATAGCTGACCTGTTGCACCCGGTCGTCTTTCACCAGAAGAAACATCTGCATGGTGTCGCCGCAGCTGCCTTTGATCCGCGCGTGACTGTGCGCATTATCCATGACCCCGCAGAATTTGGGGTTGCGCCAGCGATCAAAACCCTTCTCACCGAGGGTATTTTTTGCTTCAGCAAAAACTTCACCCTGGATTTTATTGACCAGCGCATCAAATTCGAGATCGTCCATTACCAATGTCCTTCCGTATTGGCATTGTCACTATAGGTAACGTCGTCGGCCAGTAATTTTTTTATCGCCTCTTCTACTGTCCCGGCCACATCACTGACTACCTTTATCCCTGCCGCCTCGACAGTTTTGAAGGCATTTGGTCCGCAGTAGCCGGTCATGAGCACCTTTGCTCCCTTGTCGGCAACCATCGTCGCAGCCTGGATACCCGCACCTTTAAAGGCGTTGACATTTTCACTGTTGTCAAGGGCCTCATAATCCATCGTCTCGGTATCAACGATCAGGATATAAGGCGCCCTGCCAAACCTGGGGTCCACCGCATCGGCGAGATGGGTTCCTTTTGCCGTAACTGCAACTAACATAATATCTCCTTGTGCAATTTTGATGCTGTCGTAAAAATCACCTGGTTCCCATGCGTCGCATAAGAACCAAGAATCTCAGCTCCTTGGATCAGTGGCCACCACCGCCGCCGCAGACCTGATCGTCACCAATCATCGACAGGGACCCCTTGATCATATCCTCGACCACTGGACGGATGTCCCGACGCTCCCCATCGTAGTAAACATCTATGCCAACCTGCTTAAAACCCATCAGCGGTCGCATACCGATACCACCGACTACCAGCTGCTGTACCTTGTTTTCCGCCAGCAACTGCACAGGAACCATACATCCACCTTGAACGTGCTCTTTATTGGCCAGGATGCTAACCTCTTTAATCTGCCCATCTTCGACATCGACCAGGGTAAACACATCACAATGCCCGAAATGTCCGGCCCGTAAACCATCAAGACCACCCTGCCCCTCTGAAGGTACTGCTATTCGTACAAGTGCCATTTTTTGCTCCTTTTACCTGGTTATTTGATTATTGATGAAAAATCCTTAATTCCCATCACATTCATTGCCGGGAAAGCCATAACTTTTTCCCAGACCTCTTTTATTGCTTCTGCTGCCACCGAATCGGGGGCATATTCCATTACATTTTTGCCTTCAATCATCGCTTTGGTGAATACCGGATCAAACGGAATGCGTCCCAGCAGGGTCATATTCCGCGACAGGGCATACGCCTCGACTTTTTCAGTCATATCCTCGTTGAGATCGTATTTATTGATGCAGACCAGCCCCGGCACCTTAAAATGCACGGCCAGTTCGGCAACCCGCTGCATATCATGCAATCCCGATACCGTTGGTTCAACGATGATAGCAATCGCCGTCGCCCCACCAACCGAAGCTATCACCGGACAGCCAATTCCGGGAGGACCATCGGTTAAAATGAGATCAAGGCCCTGAGTCTCAGCCAGTTTTCTGGTCTCCTGGCGTACCAGACTGACCAGTTTACCGGAATTTTCTTCGGCAATACCTAATCGGGCGTGAACCATAGGACCCAAACGGGTATCCGAGATATACCACTCACCGCACTTCTGGATGGGAAAATCGATGGCATGTTCAGGACAGAGATCAACACAGACACCGCATCCTTCACAGTCGATGGTGTCGACCACATAGTCTTCAGAGATCGCCTCAAAACGGCACAGTTCCCTGCACCTGCCGCATTCGGTACAATCCTCTGCTCTTATTTCCGCCAGGCTGCCGCCCATAAAATCGGTTGTTTTTTGCACGGTTGGCGCCATTAGTAAATGCAAATCCGCCGCATCCACATCAGCATCACAAAGCAGACTATTTTGCGCCAGGGAGGCAAAAGCCGCAGTGACGCTGGTTTTGCCGGTTCCGCCTTTGCCGCTGACAATAACTAATTCTCTAATCATTGAGGTTGCCCTCCACTTTCAACCAATTTTTCTATCTGCTGATACAAGCTGCGAAATTTATCCTTCCAGGCGGGCATAATCTCGACAATTGGTTTGCCGCAGGAATACGCCTCGGCGATTTTTCGATCAAAGGGAATTTCCATCAGAATCGGCAGTCCCTCCTCCTCGGCATAGGCAACCACCCGATCATCACCGATATCAGCACGGTTGATGATCAGACCACTGGGAATACCAAGAATCTTCACCGCTTCCACAGCAAGCTTGAGATCATGCAGGCCAAAGGGGGTGGGCTCGGTCACCATTAACACGAAGTCACTCCCTTTCATCGCGGCAATGACCGGACATGAGGTACCGGGAGGGGCGTCGATAATAATGGTTTGCGCACCATTGTGATTTTTTTTCACCTTTTTAATAAGCGGCGGAGACATCGCCTCGCCGACGCGCAGGCGGCCCTGGCTAAAACCAAGCTCGCCGCAGTGACCGGATTCCATCACGCCCAACAACCGTTCTCCTTCGGTGATCGCACCTTCCGGACAAACCTCCATACACCCGCCGCAGCTGTGACAGAGTTCGGGGAAGACCAGCACTTTTTTACCAACCACCGTCAAGGCTCGAAATCGACAAATTTCTGCACATTTTTTACAGGCGGTGCATAATTCCTCATTTATGACCGGAATGGCCGTGCTCACGTCCTCAGTCCTGGTTATCTCCGGATTAAGAAAAAGATGGGCATTGGGTTCTTCCACATCACAATCCAATATTCGCGTGCCTTGACCAAGAGACAAGGCAAGGTTGGTGGCGACCGTTGTTTTGCCGGTGCCCCCTTTTCCGCTCGCTATACTTATTATCATTACTATTTTTCTCCCACAGGTACTCATTGCCAATTGTTACTTGGCCATGAGGTAATTGTTCACCGGAAAACAGTAGGTGCCCGCATATGGAATCTGTAAACGTTCACCCAGTGCTCCAGTTTCGTTCAAGCAGGCCTCCGAGCTATAGTTGGCTATGTGAGGGGACCTGATCGGACGAAAATGGCGTGCTGGTGAACGTTTACCCCATAAGAGCGCCTATCGATTGCAATAACTGCAACATTTTTCCAGCTTCATCAGCCCCGGGTTTTACCGGCAACTGCATAAAAACGCCGAGCCCCTCGGTTGCCTCATGAAAATCTTTGGCATCAAGAGTACTGACCATGGCACAATTAATAAGTGGCTGCTGCTTTACCAGCTCTTTGACAAAGGCCAGGGAATCGCCGTCTGCCAATTTTTCATCCGTAACGACGACGTCCATCTTGCAATTGCCCAAGATCCCCCAGGCCTCCTGCGCCGATACCGCCGTCATTATCCGGATTCCTTCTTCTTTCTTTAAGGCAGCGTTTAAAGCGGCCAATCCTTGCGGACTTTTACCAGCCAACAATATATTCAACATAATTCTACAACCTCCATCCTGGCAGACCTATTTCTTATTGAACTCGCTTTAATTCTTCACTATTATTTTTTATTTCCTGTGGCAGTTGCCGATTATCACGCCACCGGCAGCATCGCGCATGACCACAACCGGGCATGGCGAATTCTTGCAAATCCTTGCCCTGAACATAACATTCCAGTATTTCCTCCGCCTCGCCGGTAACAAAAGGGATAACCTCAATACCGTGAAATTCAAGCAATCTGACGGGTCCCTCACAGAGAGCGCCGCAGATCAATACCCGGACATCAAGTTCCTGCAGCAGAGTGAGACACCGGCTGAACATGGTTGCCTGAAACCGCTGGAGCTTTCTCTCCACCACCCGTTTATCGCGGATTTCTGCAACCAATAAGGTTTGCGCCGAATCGAAAACCGGTGAAATTCTATTACCCCATACAGTTATGGCGACAGTCATAGCCAATGCTCCTTTTGCTTTATCAAGCAAAAATATTGCAAAGTGCAGGCCAATATGACCACAAATAATTATTTGTATATTTTTCAATAGATTAGGGAATTATTAACATCTTTAGAGGGGAACCAGGCAGGAATGGAGTTGCGACACTGCGACTTTACGCGACCCTAATGAGTCGCATAGAGTCGCAGTATCGCAACTCTAATACGATTGTTTGCGACTCGAGCGACCGTCAATTTCCGGCAGGGTAATGTGGTACTTATTGAGTTTGCGAAAAAGAGTACTTTTATGAATTCCGAGCTCTTGCGCTGCAGCCAACCTGTTGTAGTTATTATTCTTCAAGGCTTTGATTATATTTTCTTTTTCACTGAGCCCCACACTTTCTTCCATCGATAATGGCTGCGCTGGCCGCGGACTTTCCGCCAGCCCCAGATACCCCGGCAAATGCGTCACCTCGATCTCCCCCTCCGGACAGAGGACAAAGCCATGTTCGATAATATTTTCCAGCTCACGGATATTGCCGGGATAATCATGAGCAAGCAACAATGCCATCGCCTCTTTACTTACATTGGCCACAGAACGTCCCTTGATATCGTTCATTTTTTTAATAAACCGCTCAATAAGCAAAGGGATGTCTTCTTTTCGCGCGCGTAGCGGCGGCAGTTGAAAGCGAATAATATTGATCCGATAAAAAAGATCCCGTCGAAATTGACCTTTTTCAACCATTAGACTTAAGTCACGATTGGTTGCAGCAACGATTCTGGTATCGGTTTTGATCTTTTCCACACTGCCCAGGGGATGAAACTCTTTTTCTTCAAGCACCCGCAGCAACCTTACCTGGAAGGCGGAACTGGTATCACCTATTTCATCAAGCAGAATTGTCCCTTTGCCGGCGGCCTGAAAGAGACCGGGCTTATCTTTATCGGCATTAGTAAAGGCCCCGGCTTTATAGCCAAACAGCTCAGATTCAAGCAGCGTATCGGGAAGAGCACCGCAGTTTATAGCAACGAAAGGTTCTTCTTTGCGAAAAGAAAGGTTATGCAGAGCAGACGCGAGCAATTCCTTGCCGGTCCCAGTTTCCCCGTCGATCAGCACGGTACTGTCACTTTCGGCCACCTGCGGCAAAATATTGAAGATTTTGTGCATCTCCTTACTGCGGCTGACCATATCACCCACCTCAAAATTACCGACCAGCTCACGCCGCAACTCCTCCACCAGGCTATGATCGCGGAAGGTTTCCACGCCCCCGAGAACCTCGCCCGCCACATTTTTCAGAGGCGATGTCGAGACATTGATGGGTACCCGCTGCTGGCGGTTATTGATAATATACGTTGAGCTGGAGACAAAGGATTTGCCTTCCTTCATGGTCCGCTTCAAGGCACAATTGCCTTCACACATATTGGAGCGAAAGACCTCCCAGCAATAACGGCCAATCGCCTCCTCGCGGCTGGTGCCGGTGATTTCTTCGGCGGCCCGGTTAAAGCTCATGATCCGCCAGTTATGGTCAACAGTGAAAACGCCATCGGAAATCGATTCGAGAATTATTTCATTGGCAGCCGTTGCTATTGATGCCCGATCTTTCATTGCTCTGCTCTTTTTTCGATCGCCTGCACGACATAGGGATATATATTTTCAGTAATAATTTTATAACCTTGACTATTAGGATGCACACCGTCGCTCAGGGTCATCTGCCTATTCATCGCCACCCCTTCTAAAAAAAACGGCATAAATATGACCTCGAATTCCTTGGCCAACTGAGGATAGAGACCATTGAACCGAACCACATAGACCGGGCCGAGATTTGCGACCATTTTCATCCCGGCCAGCAGGGTGACAACATTTTTTTCTTTAAGAAGCTGCAGGATGGTGCGAATATTTTTTTCCGTCACCTGCGGATCAATCCCCCGAAGGCCGTCGTTGGCACCTGTTTCCAGCACGACAATATCCGGATCTAGAGTCATTATCCATTCCATGCGACTGAGCGCGCCACTGCTGGTTTCTCCGCTCACCCCAGCATTGACAACCTGGTAATTATAACCGTTTGCCTGCAGCTTTTTTTCCAGCAAGGCTGGATAACCGGCACTTTCGTCAAGCCCATATGCCGCAGTAAGACTGTCACCCACCGCGACAATTTTTTTCATCGGTCCGGCCGTTGGTTCGGTTTTTTTGGTCTGTTCCTGGCTGCAACCGGTTATAGTCCAGAAAGTTATGAACATAATCACACAAAGTATCTTTGTCATAGCGTATTAAGTCGTTGATGATTTTTTGGTGCTCTCTTATTATTCTTGGTACAGATAGCTTATTCATGACTGTTCACGTAAGAATCGCACTGGTTTCTGGCGCAAAATCGACACCGAACTGAGCAGGCCTAACGAAACAACGAGACATACGGTCAGCGCCAGCATAATGAGGGTTACCTGCCAACTCGGATCATAATCGATAGCAAAGAAAAATCGACAGAGCCCCCAGCTACCCACCTGAGCAACCAGAATGGCACATCCGCCACTGAGCAGGGCCAATAAAAAATTTTCCAGGAAAAAGACCCGCAGGACAAACCACGTATTCGCGCCAAGGACCTTGTAGTAAACCGCCTCCTTAATTCTGGCCATCCTGGTGGCCAGGATCGAACTGATCAAAATCAAGGCCCCGGCAAGTATTGAAAATGAGGCGAAAAAGTTGATGATCGTCGAAAGTTTCTGCATAATTTTTTCAAGTTCGACAGCCGTCTCCCCGACATTGATTGTGCTGATATTGGGAAAGCGGTTGACAATGGTGTTTTGCAGTTGGGCAATTTCGTTCTTATTCACCTTCAATGCGCCGAAAAAAGTCTGCGGGGCAGCTTGCAGATTTTTTTCCGGAAAGACAAAATAGAAAAACGGATAGAGCATTGATTTGGTGCGACTGCGTATCGAACTGACTTCAGCCTGGATCGGCACACCCTGAATATTAAACAACAGCACATCACCCATTTTCATATCCCCCATCTCGGCCACCGTATCAAGAATGGAGACCGGGATACGACCGCTCTTTTCCTGCACCTCACCAAAAAGAGCATCACCCTCGATCAGGATTTCATCATCAAGCAATTTCGGACGATAGGTCAGGTTAAATTCGCGGGTCAGAGAGTCTCCACGCTTTTTCCTCTCTTCTTCCCGGTGAATTTTCTCTCCATTAATGGACGTCAGACGAGAGCGAATAATCGGAAAAAGCTCTACCTCACTGCCGACAAGCTCAACGAATGCACCTTTCTGATCCTTCTGAATATCCAGGCAGAAAAGATTGGGTGCATCAGCAGGATAGGAGGCAATATAAGTAGCGTGCAGATTGTATTCCATCAGGTAAATTGTCAATAATACCGATAGCGCCGAGGCCAGGGTCACGACTATCGCCCGGGTGGCATTGCCGGGCCGGAGCAGACTCCTCACCGACTGTCGTAACGGCAGGGAATCAATCCGCAGACGGGCGAGCAGCAGCAGAATAAGGGCAATCAGCCCCGAAATGACGGTGATGAGCAGCAAAACGCCGCCAATAAAATATACACCGATCTGCAAGTCGTCGAGTTGCCGGACAACAAGCCCAGTAAGAAGAATGATGCCGCAACCAATGAGCACATAGGCGCCCCGACTCTGTCTGCCGTTACCGTTGTCTTTACGAAAAACCGCAGCCGGTTTAATATTTTTTATCCGGCTGAGCGGTAAAAAAGTGAAAAAAGTCACTACCAGCAGTCCAAGCCCCAATCCCTCCAGCACATCAAGAAGCGAGCCGCCAAGAACGATCTGTTCCGGCAGCAGGCCCGCAAAAAGAGTCGCAAAGCTCCTTTCGAGAAGGAGCCCCGACGCTATTCCCAAGGCGCAGCCTAGGCTGCTGAGCAAAAGGATGATCACCAGATAATGGCGCAGCAAAAAAGAACCGGTCGCTCCCAAAGAGCGAAGGATGGCAAAACTTTTCTCCTTTCGGCGCAGAAGTGCGGCAAGCGAGCTCTGCATCCCGATGCCGGCCAGCAACAAGGTGAAAACAGAAACCAGCGATAAAAAAAACAATAAGTTGTCAAAAAAGCGTTTCACCCGCGAACTCGCCGTCGCATACGTGGCTATGCGTTCCTGGCCGGCAACGGATTTCTCCTGCAGTTTCGCGACGAACATATCGATGCGAGCTGGGTCGGCAACTTTCAAGAGGGTTTCATACTGTACCCTGCTGCCTTTTTGGACCAGGTCCATCTTCGCCAGATCAGCAGATGAGGCCAGGATCCTCGGGCCAAAATTAAAAAAATCTACCGGACGCAAGGATTCCCTTATGACCACATCAACGATCACAAGAGAGCTGTCTCCCAGCAGCAGATTGTCGCCTACGACCAGACCCAGCCGCTCAAGTATTTCCGGGGCGACAATCGCCTGGCCCGGTTGCAGAACCGACGAAAAGTCACGGCCGGATGCCAACTCCACCGCACCGTAGAAGGGATATCCCTTTTCTACCACTTTGATATTGCTAAACAGTGAGTCGCCACCGTCTCCTCGTCTGGCAACGGAGTAAAACTCCCAGGTAGAAACGGCATTATTGCCTGGTTCTGCTGCGATTGCAGCAATTTGCTGCTGCAAGGCTGGGGAAAATTCATAATGCGAATGGACGATGATATCCCCACCGTGCAAGCCCCGTGCATCACTGGCAAGAGACTGCTGCACATCACTGCGAAAGCTGTTGATGGCAACAATACTTACCAGGGATAAGCCCACACAGAGAATAAAAACAACAGCCTGGCTTTTGCTATGCAAAATCTCCCGGATCAAAAACCAAATATTCATCGCGGCGTTCTTCCTTCCTGAATCCGACCGTCATGGAGACGAACAACTTTATCGGCACGGCTGGCCAGGGATTGACTATGGGTAGCGATGATCAGGGTCATCTGCCGATCCTGATGCAACTTGACCAGTATATTTATGATAGCCGTGCTATTATCCGAATCAAGATTACCGGTAGGTTCATCGGCAAAAATAATCTGTGGATCATTGACCAGCGCACGGCAGATGGCAACCCTCTGCTGTTCTCCTCCGGAAAGTTGCTCGGGAAAATTTTTGCCCCGGTCTTGCAAGCCGACCTGCTGCAGAAGATCTTGCGCTTTTCTCCGAGCATGAGGGTCTTTTTTCAGCTCGGCGGGAAACATCACATTTTCAAGAGCATTTAATGAGGGGATCAGATGAAAAGCTTGAAACACAAAACCCGTCAAGGTGTTGCGTACCGGTGCCAGCTGGTCTTCAGTCAAATTGGTAATATCCCTATCCACCATACTGATTCTGCCGCTGCTCGGCCTGTCAAGCCCAGACAGTACGCTCAGCAAGGTTGTTTTGCCGCTGCCGCTGCTGCCGGCAATAACGACGAACTCTCCCCGTTTGATCGACAAGGTGATATCTCTCAGCACCATTATTTTCTGTTCACCAAGAAAATAATATTTGGCCAGCTTTTCCGCTTGAAGAATAATATTTGCCATAATTTCCTTACAGTTTGACGCTTCTTGAGCAATTGAACCAATTACATTCTGACTATGATAACCACTCAGTACGAAAATTCGAGCAAGCTCCAGCGCTTTCTCTCCTGCGGTAATAAAAAATAGTCAACGTTTACAATATGGTCTCGTAAAAACGTGATTTCCATAATTGCTCCGTAGGGGCATACCTGTGTGTGTGCCCCTACGGCGGTTGTAATGTAGTAACCGTTCACCAGCACTTCATTTTCGTCCGATCAGGCCCCTTCACATAGCCAACTATAGCTCGCAGGCCTGCTTGAACGAAACTGAAGCACTGGTTGAACGTTTACAGATCCGGGATCTTTGGTCACTTACTGCGGTCCGGTGAACTATTACGTAATGTAATGAAGAGTTTTTGCGACACCATTACAATCAAGAGGTTACGCGGGCTGGTATTGTTTTCCGGCGAACGATCAGGAAATCTAAAAGATATTAAAAGAAGTACTTTTTGAAGTGAGACAAAAGCAAAAGGCCTGCTCACCAAAAGAGAGGCCTTTTTAATAATAACGAATTACTGGTCAATAAGAAATGTATCGAGGGTTTCACCGGCATCAATACGGGCCTTGAAAACGTTAGGCATACGTCCTTGCCCCGTCCAGGTAATATGTTCGCCCGCTTCATTCCAGATCTCATATTTAGGCTGACGCGGCCGCTTATTCTGTTTTTCCACGGGACTCCCTTCGTGCAATTCGTCCAGAGCTATACCATCTGCAGCCAGCGCTACGCGGTAATTGCGGATTTTTTCGATCCGTTCAGCATTTTCTATTTTAGCCGCCTCTTCTTCGACTACTCGATCATCAATAATCTTTTGCAATTTTATTTTAATTTCTTCTAATTGCTCAATACCTAATTCTTTTATAGCACTTTTAAACCGACGAGCGTGGGTAATAATTCTCAAAAAATCATTCATTTTATAATCCTCTGAATTAATATTGGTTATTCTTCATAGCGCAAAATTTTATGATGCGAAACTTATAATAATAATCTCTGATTATTTTATCAAGGCTTGAGAAAAAATTAATCCGCTTAGCCGCTGTCCTTTATAACCAGGATTGTTTGCTGCGTCGACTTGCGTATCCTAACTTTTTAAGAGCCTCAACGCCAGCAGCCTTGCCCAATCTTCTATCGGTTCAGCCTTGTTTCATTTTCCCATATACAGTTACACTTTGTCAGCAGCTTGCAAAAGGAGTATAATTTAACAATATTTTCTGGGCTCATCGATATCGATGCGTTTTCTCTTGGCTTACCATAGATATTTTCGGCAACGACAATTAATAATATATAGGGATAAAATGGATTCAGTCTGCGTTTTTCTGGGATCGAGCAACGGCAAGCATCCCGCATACACTTCAGCGGCACGCGAGATGGGTCATGAAATTGCAGTACGGGGATTGACATGCATTTACGGCGGATCGAGAACAGGACTTATGAACCAGCTGGCCGACAGCGCCTTGGCAGCCGGTGGCAAAGTCATAGGAGTCACGGTGCAGGCACTCAAAGATCGGGAAGATTTTCATCGAGGCCTGACCGAGCTGCACATTTTACCCACCATGCACGAAAGAAAAAATCTGATGGTCCAGCTTGCCGATAGCTTTGTTGCATTGCCCGGCGGCATTGGCACCTTCGAAGAATTTCTTGAGGTTTATACTCTCGGTCAGATGGGATTTCACGCAAAACCCTGCGGCCTGCTCAACGTGAATGGATTTTACCGGCCCCTTGAACTGCTGCTCGATACTGCCGAAAAGGAAGGATTTTTAAAAAATCCATACCGGCAATCAATCCTGCAATCAGAAAACTCCTTGACTATGCTCGATCTTCTCGAACAGGCTGCAGAAGAAAGGCAGTTAGTATGAATATCCGCCGCAACCCAATCTCCCTGCTCCTGTCTCGATTAAGTGTATCATCTCTTCTGGTCGCGACCTTCTGTGTATCGTTTATCGCGATGCTTCAAGTCTCGCCACTAATGGCCGGGCAAGACTCCATCCGCGTTGTAATAGATACCAACGCACTGACCTTAAAGGTAATGCAAAACAATAAAGAAACTCTGCACTTTGCAAATATCGCCATCGGTCGATATGGCGCGACGGTCGACCGTCGGAAAGGAGATCATAAAACGCCCCTGGGACGTTTCACCATTGGCTGGATAACCGATGACACTTCCTTTCACCGTTTTTTCGGTCTGCTTTATCCAGGCAAGGAACAGGCGGATCGTGCTCTTACAGCCGGCGTACTGGACAGAAAGAGCTGGAACAAAATCAGTCAGGCTCTGGCCGCAGGTCGTCTCCCTCCCCAAAATACCGTTCTCGGGGGCAACTTGGGAATACATGGTATCGGCAAAGGAGATAAAAGCATCCATGAACAATTCAACTGGACGAGTGGCTGTGTCGCACTGACCAACGAGCAGAGTGACCTTCTCTCGATCTGGGTAAAGATTGGAACTTCGGTTGAAATCCACTGAGGTGGTTTTTCTTGTTAAGCTTTAAAAAATATCTAGCCGATCGTGTGGCTCGGTCTTATTATAGGAGAATTATTAGAAGATAATCGGACAATGCCCGTAGTAATGATCATTAAAAATTTAATAAGGAGGAAAGTACCATGAAAAAAACCGTTACAATTTTAGCTTTGTTCATTGCAATCGGTCTGACAGGTTGTGCCTCAAACAAAGATCTGGATATGACGAGGTCTAACCTTCAGCAAACCACATCAACGGCAGAAATGGCTCTGAAGACAGCAAATGACGCGAAAGCGACTGCTGACGAAGCCAAGGCTATTGCCCAAGAGGCTAAAACCGCGGCTGAGGATGCCAAAGCTACGTCCGCCGCTACGGAAGAAAAGCTCGACCGGATGTTTAAAAAGGCTATGTACAAATAATACTGCGGCGTTCTTTCAGTGGAGCCCCGTCGGATACGACGGGGCATCCTGGAGATAACAAAAAGTAGCAGTATCCTAACGCCCTTAAAACTCAAAGCCATCTGCGACAAAAGTTGTGATAGGAACGGGGATGCCGTTCTTTTCCTCCAGGGCTTTTTTTATACTTTTTATGTCAAGTATCGCATCCTTATTCTCGATTGTATCAAGGATCATTTTATAGGCTGTACAAGATAAATCCTGATTCTTCTCCTGATCCTCTTCCATCAAAGGATGCACCTCGAGAAACAAAGTTTTATTCTGCCAGCCAAGTTTGACAGGCTGATTTACCAGCTGAACCATCGTCCGAACCGGTACAAGAGGAAAAAACTCCTCGATATCCTCGGGATACATTCGCACACAGCCATGGGTCACTCGCATTCCGACACCAAAAGGCTTATTCGTGCTGTGAATGAGATAACCGGGGATACTCAGACGCAGGGCATAACGGCCCAGTGGATTTTCGGGGCCAGGGGGGACGACATCCGGCAATGGATCGCCTTTTTCAATGGCTTCTAACTTGAGCGATTCCGGTGGATACCATGCTGGGTCCCGATCCTTCCTGGCAATTGTCGCCATTCCTAGAGGTGTGTTCCAATCCATGCGCCCAACGCTCACCGGATACGAAATCACCTGTGGCTCGCTCAGCAACTCGCTTCTGGTGAAATAATAAAGGCGCATCTCGGGAAGATTCAGCACCACGCCCTTTCTGTCGGCACGGGGAAGAATGAACCGGGTGGGTAAAACTACCTCTGCTCCCTCACCAGGCATCCAGCGGTCGACATCCGGGTTAGCCAGCAGGATTTCATCCTGACCCAGGTCGTAGCGACGGGCAATATCGAGCAAAGTATCATCGGCACGAGCCTGAACATTCTGAATCTCTCCGATGAGATCATCATCCGCCGGCGACAGCGGATACGTCGCTGCCCCAGACAAGGAGACGTTAAGTAAAATGATACCCAACAAAACTGCCGATTTCCAGAAAGAGGACCTAACGCACAATGTGAGACGCATATATTTCTAAGACTCTTATAATTTTGTTATTTTTTAGGCAGACTGTTGCCAATTTGCCCGAAAACCGATTAAGTGAAACCAGCTGTTCAGCGTCAATATTTTCCACTTCTTTCTTCTTTTGTCAAACAGTGCGAGCTTTTATTTAATTAATGTATACAATATTAAAGTTATGTATAATTCTTTTTCCCGGAGGCACCAATGAAAGCCAATTTATATGCAGGTGAGAATGTGCGACACAAGGCAAAATCAGAATGGGGTGTCGGCAAAATTGTTACCGTAGATACCTGCGGCACCATCAAAGTGATTTTTGAAGGAAAAAAGCAGGTATCAATTGCCCAGGGCGCCAAATTCCTAGTCAAAGTGCCCGGTATCCAGGTTCAAGAGATTTAATAAGAGCATCGATACTTCTTTCGTTGAACTATCGCAACCATGCTTCTGAAGCATCTTTCCCAACTCATAGGATAGATATCAATACACATTATAGGTGATTTTTTGCAGACATTTGTGAAAAAATGGTTCCGTGATAAGGAATCTGGAATACTCGACAACGGTAATGGGCCAGATATAATAGTTCATAAAGCCGACTTAATTAACTGTCAATTCTTAAAGGCCGGTGCCACCGTCGAGTTCGAGTGCCATTCCGGCAATCAGAGAATGATTGCCAAAAGAGTCAAGCTGGCACAACAGCATAAGGGAACCAAACAGCAGAATAAACAGCGGTCAACCAAAGAATTTCGCTACGGAGTAATGACCTGATCCAGGTAAATGGAAAGAACGTCGGAAAACAAGCCAGGGACTTCCAGTAAATTTTCTGTTAATCCCTGTCTCTGTTTATTTACTGCTACAATACTTCAGCGTCCACGAGCGATGAAACTGCCTCAGCCGACGAGCAGGGCGAGCAGGTTCTAGAACAAATCATTCTCTAATACCAATGCAGAAAGGGTGATCATACCCACCAGTTGACCATTTTCTTCCACTGGTGCACGACGCATATTGGTTCGATACAGTAGCCTGGCTACATATCTGACATCCATATCTGCCGGCACAGAAAGGATTGGTTTGGTCATGATTTCATAGACATTTACATCCTCAGCTTTTTTGGCGGGAATCAAGACACCAGTGATAAGATCCTGAACGACCACAAGTCCCCAGGCGTCGTTCTCGTGCCGCTTGCTGACCAACAATGACAGGACATTTTCCTCCTTCATCTTCTGGGCAGCTTCTTTGGCCGTTGCCATTCCATCAATGGAAATAATCCTGGTGCTCATTACATCCCTGGCACGCACAATTCTGTTTTGCTCTCCGGTCATTTCCTGACTCCTCGTAGTACTGTTTGTCATTTTCGGTCAAAAATCCCGATATTACATGGTAATTTCTAAAAATACTGATCCCGGACCTCCTGCTTGAAGCGTTCAATCTGGCTTTCAAGACCAACAACATTCTCGACGGGAATCATAAAGGCGATCCCAGTTCCTGGCTGGTCGAATTTTCCAGCCTTGGCGATTGCTTCAAGAACGGTAGGAGCAATGTGCTCTTCCAACAAAAACATGATAATATCGGTTTGTGCTTCAAGCGACAACCCAAAGAAAGTTTTCGCCTCTCTGATACCTGTCCCCCGGGCAGGGATGATAGTTGCACCAGTGGCTCCTGAGCTCTTTGCCGCATCAACTACTTTGTCGGTAATATCGGCTTTTACGGAAGCCAGGATGACTTTGAATTTCATATTATTTTCCTCTTTGCTTTTTCGTTGGTCGCGTAGCCGCCCAGTGAGCATATTGCGCATACCCAAGAACTGTAATGATTGGAAACAGGCTGGCGAAGGCAATCAATCCAAAACCGTCTATGGCAGGATTCCGGCCCGGAACTGCTCCGGATAAACCAAGTCCCAGGGCTGCGACTATGGGCACCGTCACGGTAGAGGTAGTAACACCGCCGGAATCATAGGCCAGTGCGGTAAGTGTCTTTGGGGCAAAAATGGTCTGAATAATCACCACAAAATAGCCGATCATGATATAAATATAAAGGGGAGTACCGGTGACGATTCGAAAGGTACCAAGACTTATCCCAATAGAAACACCGATGGCGACAGTAATTCTCAGCCCCCAGTCGTTAATGGTCCCTCCGGATACCTCTTTGGCTTTATAGGCAACGGCGATGAGAGACGGTTCGGCAATAGTCGTGGCAAAGCCAATCATTGCTGCAAAGAGGTAAACCCATCCGTAATTGGTCCAATCCAGAAGATCAACACTCTCTTTACTCCCCTGAATAAAGATTGGATCCGACAGTTGCGCGGCCATAATTTTGCCGAGAGGAAAGAGCGCTTTCTCCAATCCGAGAAGAAAAAGTGCCAGCCCCAAGAGCACATAGCCCGCGCCAACCAGAATCCGTTTGAAATTGGGAATTGGCTTACGCACAATAAGGAGCTGAAACAGGCCAAACAGCAACACAATCGGTATCACATCTCGACATGTGATGAGCAATGTTGCAAAGAAATCAGCTAGTAACTCCATATTATTACCAAGGTATTAAAAAACGACAAGACCATACCCCATAACGAATATCATTGGCAGAAGCGAAGCAAAGGCAATCAGCCCAAATCCATCGATCAACGGATTACGGCCTCGGATAATAGTAGCAAGGCCAACTCCCAAGGCCGTAACAAGAGGTACAGTGATAGTCGAGGTTGTTACTCCGCCGGCATCGTAAGCGATACCGATAATCTCTTCCGGAGCGACGATGGTTATCAGCATGACCGCAACATAACCGCCAATTATAAGAACAGGCAGCGGCCAGTTCTTGAGTATGCGAAGAACCCCCAAAAGAATCGCAAACCCTACTGAGATGGCGACGGTAAGCCTGAGACCAAGGGCATAAGACGCAGCTATTTTCGGGTCATTGGCCAACAGTCCGCCTTGAATGGCAATGTCTGCTGCCTCAGCAGAAATGGCGATGAGTGCGGGCTCTGCTATGGTGGTGGAAAAACCAAGGGCAAACGAAAATGTCAGCAGCCACAAAAGGCTTCCTTTGCGCATCAGGGATTCAGCCATATTTTCGCCCAAAGGAAACAGCGCCATCTGTAGCCCCTGAATAAACATACTCAAACCGACGATAACCAGACAGGTACCAACAATAATCTCGGAGAGATTGGGGAGTGGGCGACGAATGACTACCAACTGAAAAAAAACGATTACCAGAGCAATAGGCAACAGGTCGGTGCAGGCTTGGCGCAGCTTCTCAAAAATATATGTAACAATTCGGGGGAGCAGATATTGTAATTGCTTATTCATGGGTAAAAAGAAATTACACAACCAACGATGGCTCGTTAGGTACGTGCCATCTGCCATGGCCGTTAACCTGCTTTCTCGTGCAAATCAGGTGACACCCGAACATGAAATTGTCCTTAAAATGGTTTTTAGGTTCCCTTCCCAGTTCATTACATGTTTCTATATAAGTTCCTCTGGTCCATTATTACAAGAAATTTTAACCATTTTTTCATGAGTATCTCGGTTTTCAAAGACAGTGGAGTGGAGACACTTGTATGAAGGCTGGATGGACAGAAATAGCGTTGGATGAGGTGTGTAGGTTTGGGAGAGGCACTTCCCCGCGGGCATCGTGGCAAGTTTCTAAAGGACGCATAACATAAAACAGCTTTTCTAAAAGATGATGAATAATTATTTATCCTCAAGAAGCTTTTCTACTTCAGACATTCTCGTTTCTACAAGTTCTTCCGGGATATACACTTCACCACATTCAGGACACCGAAGAATCTTGGTTGCAAAGCTGTGCCCAAGATACTGAAAAGAAGTCTTTCGTGGCTCCATTTGTATCTGGCAGGTATTGCAAATGAGTACCTCTTCTTTCTTCATAAGCTATTCCTCTTCGATTGTCATTCGGTGACTATAGCCTTTTATTAGTTCAAAACCATCTTCGATAACCATGTACTCCACCCAAAAGGTTGTGAAACCGACCACAAGATGTCCTGAGAAATGCCCTGTTGTAGGATTAATCACTTTTTTCCCACTCTTTTCACAGTGAGATACCACCGTTTCCATATCCATCTCCAGAATCATTTTCTGATGTAAATCTTTTTTGATTTCCGGTTTTATTTTGAGGTTAATTGCACCTTGTTTCAATTTATCACCACTCATGACACCTCCTTTCTTTTCTTCACAGGTTGATTCCTCCCCAAAAAACTCGCTGAGTAGTTTATCTTTAAGCTGGATCCTGTTTTGCCTTCGCTCGGTATGGGTCGGCAGCAGCCGATCAGGCCTTTGTAGGCCTAATACAAGGTCTAGAATATGAAAAACAGGTTTTTTCGCGGCGGCAAAAACATCCCTGCAGTTAACACAATAGGTAATATATGTTGAATTATTTTGCTCAATTCGCAATCGTACTATCTCTTTTGTATATTCAGGATTTGCAATAGAAATCTGCCCCCCCCAACTGCAGCATTTTGCTAATTTTCCCTCCGTTTCCAATGGTAATAAGTTAAATCCTAAGTTTTCCGTCAAGCTCCGAACGGATAGTTGTAATTCAGGTTCATACCTGCTGGAGCAAGGATCAAAAACTGAAACAGTTTCTCCGCAACTCCTTCTATCGGGGAAATGACTATGGGCTAAAATAATATTATAAAGAAAAGCTGAATGAATCTCAGGAAGATAGGTATCAAACATCTGTTTGCACGATGGACAGGCAAAAACAACAGTCGGTTTACCAAAAGCAACCCACCCTTCCCTGATTCGATTAATCACCTTGGAATGTTTATCCTCATCCCCCGCCCACTCGGCAGGGGCACCGCAACACATAAGCATCAAAGCAGTACGAGGATTGTACTCCAAGAGTAGTCTGTAACTCTCTGTGACATACTTAGGCTCTGAACCACCTAACTGACAACCAGGAAAGTACATAAACTTGCTATTTTTTTCTGCATAAGGAGTAGCAGAAATGTTCACCTCATTACTGTTGCAAAACTCCATATCTCTTAACCAGAAATCATGATATGCCCAAGGCATGGCACCTTTCTGAGTCATAATCCTATGGCTTTGTAATAAGAACGTTCCCACGTCTATGTCTTGAGGACACACCTCTTTACATAATCCACAGTGATTACATGTAGAAATTAATCGTGTAGCAATGGTACCATCACCAGCCATAGTGCCCGGATTAATAGTAGCCTCAACTTCATCTGCCAGTTTTTTCGGAAATTTTTTACTATGGTGCAGTAGGTCACAGTAACGAATACAAGCATCACAGCTACATTGAAGACATCTCTCAGCCTCTTGTATTGCCTCAAGCTTAGTATAGGACGTTCCATTTAACGGCAATACTTCTGCTTTGTGTTCTATCTTCTCTATATCTAAATTGAGATGCGTTTCCCGCGATTGTGCAGGAGAATTCATACTCCTGGCTTTAAGATAGCGTATTATAGGATTTACAGCCTGCAATCCGTCAGCGATTACCTCACAATTTTTGCTGCCAACAAGGCCTCCTCCCAGGAAAATTCCAGGAATATTACTTGCAAAAGCACCACTATGATTCCTCTGCAGTCCAAAATCATCTCCGTCTAAACCGGTCGCTATATAAATAGCATCAAATTTTGCTCTCATTTCGTTAATAGAAATGACTTTGCTATTTAGCAAAAGCGTATACTTCTCATACATAAACTGTTTCTCAATTTCATCTAAAAACAATTTAGTCGGTAATTCATCCCACAAGTGCCCACCAACCCTATCGGACATTTCATAGAGAGTGACACTGTATTTTTTCCCACACAAACGAAGAGCACATGCTAGACCACTAATACCTGCACCTATAATTGCAATATGCTTATCCTTAGCGGGAAGATTGAAATTATTCGGAGTTGTCCTGGTAGCATTTTCAAGGGCAGCTTTTTCAAGAAGACGCAATGAAATTGCACTATCTTCATCTTTACGGATGCAAACATTCCTACACGGTTCTTCACACCAGCTAGAAACAATAGCCGGGAAACCAACACTTGTATGATAGGTCCTAAACGCTGCATTGAAACGATCTTGTTCCAGCTTCTTAATAAAGTCTATTACGTCAAGTTGAAAAGGACATACAGCTGTACAAAAAGCCTTTTCATTTTGCATGCAGTATTCCAAATTTTCTATCAGTAATTTCTTCATAAATAACCCTGGGTAGCCTCTAGCCAAAAATGCTCGGTTCTCTTAAAATCGAATTATATACAAAATGCCATTACAGAATTAACACGAAAGAAAAATGCCCGAATAGCATCATTCAGACATTATCCGGGCAAAGAGTAAAACTCTATTCCTAATATAAAATTACTATTCTCAAGATATCAGCTTAATAAAACTTAGAGCCATCACTCACTCCTAAGGCATTAAACATATCATGCCCTCTAAATTTGACGGGATTAGCCTTAATATTTTCCAGTTCTTCATAGAGATCAGAACCAAGAAAGTACTTTTTAGGTGACTCAATTCTTCCTCCAGCAGCAAGAATGTTCAGCCCTGCTTTTACCTTTGCGGGTAATGCAGGCAATTCGTAGATTCGAACTCCGCAGGCGTTATAAATAGCGTTGATAACTGCCATATGACCTGAAGACTGAAAAGCCTCGGACGCTCCGGAAGATCCAAATGGACCATCGGCACGAGGATTTTCACATGGAATAAGAATAATTTCATCAGGTATATCTTTAATGTACGGCACACCACTTTTAAAAATATTGGTGTGCTTGTTCACATCGCTATAATCCTCACTGAGTGCAAAACCGATGGAATGTGAAATACCACCATTTGCCTGACCACTTACTGCAGCTATATTCCCAATTTTACCGACATCATATACACATACAAACTTCACAACAGTGGTCTTTCCAGTTTTGGTATCGACTTCAACCTCAGCAAGATTCAATACGTAGGTGTAGGCGGGAGTTGGATCCCCGACACCGGTATTTGGGTCAAGACGAGTAATGTTTTCATCTGTTGTGCAGGAATAGGTCTCTTCGTATCTTGTCTTAATACCTTCAGCAACCATCTCCTCATATGTCCTATACGTACCATCGATTTTACGCATAGCATCCATCAGTTTCTCTGCAGTTAGTTTGGTTGCATGACCATTCATATAGTGGGAACGACTTGCTGCAGACATGCCACTGTCTGGACAAATTTTAGTGTCATTTTGACAGAGTCGAATTCTCTCTGGTGTGACACCCATCGGTTTTAATGCCTCAAGGGTAACCATCAACGAACCAATATCACCACCTTGGCCCATATCCTGCCATGTATCGTACTTAAGGATGAGATTTTTCTCATTCAATTCAAGAATGATGGTTGCCTGATCAGTACCACCTTCTGTAACATTAAAACCGCCCCATGCAATACCTACGCCCCTTCTTTTTTCTGGAATATCAGCAGCTTTTGCATCATAAACTGCCTGGTCATAATAAGGGCGCATCTTTTTCATCATCTCTTCCATTGGATACTCTTTATAGAGATGACTGTTAATGTTAGTATCCCCTGGCCTTGCAATATTTCTCCACCTGAATTCAAAAGGATCAATGTTCATTTTTTCAGCTAACATATCCATCAATGATTCAGACATGGTATATGCCTGGGGGGAGCCATAACTCCGATACGCTGTTCCAAAAGTGTGATTGGTATTAGCCACGCGGGTGAGTCCAGCCACATGTGGAACTTTGTAGGGAAAAAATGAGAAACGAACCTGTTTTTCCATCACATGATCGCCTCCCCAAGAATAAGCACCATGATCAATACCAAAATCAAATTCTGCTGCTGTTATTTTTCCATCCTCATCACAAGCCACACGACCGTTGGAATGAGACGGACAACGCTTACCGCTGAAATGTTGGTGTTCTTCATAGCTAAGAGAAAGAGCCACTGGTCCTTGAACCGCAACAGCTGCAGCCCCTGCGAGACATAAGTCGCCAGCATTAGTCGACCAGCCAAAACTTGCTCCGGTAAAGTTATTCACTATTCTCAGTTTTTCTCTTGCTACACCTAGTGAAACCCCAATACGACTTATAGATGTATACAATCCCTGAGACTTACACTGGAAGGTAAGAAAGTCTTCGTCATCAAAGTAAGCCTGTACAGTGCACCCCTCTATAGATAGATGCGGCTCACGCGTTGTATAGAAACTCCCTTCAACGCTGCAAAATGAATTATCTAAAATCGCAGGTACTTTCTCGGCATCTTCTAAAGCGTCTCCTTTTAAAACTGGCTGCATCGCAAAAATGTTAGGTGTATCGTCATGAACACGGATAGCATCAGGCATTACTGCATCGAGAAAATTCAGATACTCAGGGAGTTGTTCAAAATCCACGTTAACCTTAGCTGCTGCCGCACGTGCCTGCTGGGGAGTGTTGGCAATGGCCAGGGCTACCACATCCCCATACCTAAATATCTTCTCATCACAAAGAATTTTACGGCTAGGCAGTGTAACAGTACTTCGCTCATGAAGATTTGCCTCAGCCATCTGATTAGTTCCACCATTTGCAACAATATCTTTATGAGTGATGACCTTGACAACCCCTGGCATCCTTAATGCTTCTGAGATGTCTATATTTAAAATCTTAGCATGATGAGCAACACGAGGCTGAACAACTGCGACATGCAGAGTTTCTGGAGGCATTTTTAATGCCATATCTTCACCATAATCGGCAAGGCCGGTTACTTTTGCTAGTGCAGCAGGACGTACAAGAGGTTTACCATAACATTCATTATCTTCAGGAGCGTTATAGGTTATATCATCTATAGTCGCTTCTCCCCGCACAACCTTAGCAGCTGCCATAACAGCATCAACGAGTTGTTTGTAACCAGTACAACGACAGACATTTCTATGTTTTTGAAACCAATCGCGCACCTCATCCCGGCTAGGGCTGGTGTTCTGAAGAAGAAGTGCATAAGCGGATACAATAAAACCAGGAGAACAAAAACCACACTGCACCGCACCATAATTCATCCATGCAACTTGCAGAGGATGCAGCTTCATAGGAGAGCCGATTCCTTCAAGGGTTACTATTTTACTATATTCTTCAACTTTGGTTATCTTTTTAGCACAAGAACGTACAAGCTTCCCATTAAGAATGATCGTACATGAACCACAGACGCCGGTTCCACATCCGATTTTGACACTTGTAAGCCCGATTCGGCGAAGTACCTTAGCAAGAGAGTCCTCTTCAGAATTACAGATAAGCATACGATCGGCACCATTTATGCTCAGCCACATCTTTTTCTGTCTCATCCCTCTTCACCTCCTTGTTAGATTTCAATTCTTTAGCAACAACATTTGCCATTTCAAATAACTTATTTGGACAACATACGACGAATTCCGACAGATTCCTGATAAATATCAACAAGATTCCAAAGGTATGTTCAAATCCTAACTGTTTACCCTGTACACTGGTCCTCGAAGAAAGCAGGTTGATAAGGCGCAACGCCAATAGCCTCAGGATTGATGCCTAAAAAAACATGGATCATTGCAGGATTCCCAACTACCACCATCTTCGCCAGGGCATCGATCGAAATTTTGTGAGCCTGGACTAGCTTTCCACAGCCCCATTCGATGGATTTCACCACCGTTTTTGTAATCTCGCCAAATTCCCGTTGTCTTTTACCACCTCACCAATGCGACTCATCACATCAACCCGTAAATTGCCTGGGGATTTTTCACCGTAAGTGTAGAGACAACAGTGTCCGTGTTCATATCACAAAGATAGAGAGCGATAGTTGTGGTGCCAAGATCCACCGCAACGCCATAGGAAGGATAGGTAGCCCTTGGCGTCGGAAACATCCCGAAACACTCGCACACAACAAGCCTCTGCCGTCTCCGGCTTCTTATCGGCATGGTGTATTTTCACCAAACGTTTTCCACAAATCCCCTTACCACCGCAATCTGAGCGCAAAAAGTTAGAATGCTCAATCAATTTGGCTAACAGATTTTCACCTTCCTCTATCTTTATTTCACGACCATGGGGCAAAATTTGAACGATATGGTTTGCCATTTATTCCTCTATTCGCGTCTGGCAATTATCTCTTTTTGAACATACTTCACAAGTAGTCCCGATTGCAGTCACCTGATAGCCCGGCCCTGTTCCAATCAGAAAAGAGATACTTTTGAACGGCAGCAGAATACAATTTTCCTGAATTGCAACATCAATCATGCCCAAGGGTAACATCGAGCAGAGAACAGGCTGATCCTCTAACTCCCAGCCATGAACAGAGCCGGGACTAAGAAACGGACTTACTCCCCAGTTTTGTTTTTTGCAATATTCTTCAGCAATCCTGCTAACTTCTATCTTCAATCTGTCCAACACTGCAAGACCAATAATATCATACATATATCCATCAAGAACCCGCCCTTCTCCAGATGCCTTTACCGCAGCATCTTCCAGGGCCTTACCCACCGTATATATGCCAATAAGCGCCTTGGTGGCTTTTTTCACAAAGCCGGTGGAAAACCCCATAGTTAAGGTGACGCTTTGTCCTGATTGAGCACAGCATAACTTCATCCCGGCCTCGTCAACAATCGAGACCTCTAACCATCGATAAACAATCTTCGGCTGCCATAAAAACTTTGCTACTTTCAAAGTTTTCGCAGCAGCATTAATGACTGCAGGTCGGTTTTGCGCCCCTCCAAGTTTTGCTCTCACCTCTTTAAGGGACAGCTCAAGATCGGTTTTCGCAATAATTCCGCCATCGCCATATGAAATTGGATATTTTTCAAGAACCATTTTTAGCAAATATTTCCAAGATCAATTAGATTACAATATCGGGATTCCCTTTCAAATAACCGGAAACCGTTCGTTCGAGAAACAATGAATTACCGTCCGTCAGGAATACCAGACGATCATCGATATCAATCTCTATCATTTCCTTCTTAGTTCCGGCTTTTTTTGCATCCTCAAGTATATTTGCACGGAGATGAGCAATGGCCCACTCCTCGGCCGCGGCGATAGTCTTAAAGGCCGGAGTACCTACGATGCCTTCAACAACAAACCCACCGGTGTCGGTCGGCCTGATGGTAAGGCTTCTTCGTACAAGGATATGGCTGGTAATGGCCCCCAGAGCGTTGGCGACATCTGCATTTTCCGGCACCAGAACATGGGCTTCAAGCAATTTCCCGGCTTTTGGCAAAAAGTAGGCAGCAGGAGCTCCAATTCCTATTATCGGATGCCGGAATTTCACCTGCATGGAATAGTCTGCCTTTTTATGGCCAAGAAAGGTATCTCTAATGTGCAGATATACCGGCGAATCTGTGAGTTCTTCTGGAGAAAATTCGCCAAAAACCGAACTTTTCAGCAACTCCGTTGCAAGACTTTCAGTTACTAAGTTAAGGAGCTGTACCCTCAACTTTTCCAAATCCTTATCTAGAAGCTGAGAAAGAAGCTCAAGCATACGAAGCGCCGGTTCAACTGGCCAACGAAGATATTCGCCACACACATGCAAGATATCCGTTGGGGTTAAACCAGATCTCTGAACCAGGCCGCTTTCCTCAAGTCGAGAGAGAGGAAGAAGACGGTGTGAGAGTATGCCGAGTTTGTTGGCTAACTTTTCCGGTGAGAGTGGTTGCCGGTGAAGAAGATCATAAATATTACGTTCGTCACTGGTTGGATTTAAACCTAAGGGACCGGGTAATGCTACCAGAATTGTCTGAGTAGTTTGGCGCAGCCCCGCAGCATAAAACTCCTCAAGTATGGTTGAAATCCTGTACCCGGAAATATCCTCTGCCCATACCAGCGGGGCGACACGTTTTGGCCCAAGGGTGAAAATGCCATCGCGCAACTGAATATGGCTGTCTCCTCCGAGACCAACTGTTTTCATCTTCAGGGCCTGTACATGGGTCGATACCCCGCCTACCACCGCACCTTCTGCGCAGACGGCCACTTCCCCATTTACTATCTCTGCACTATCTGTAGTGGTGCCGCCGATATCAACAACCATGGCGTTGTCAAGACCAGTAAGATGTCGAGCTCCGGCAACACTTGCTGCAGGCCCGGAGAGTATTGTCTCCACAGGCTTTTCCATGGCCAGGTTTTTTTCCATTAGAGTTCCGTCACCTTTGACAACCATTACCGGAACCATAATATTTTTACTTGCAAGCACCCTGTCCAGATTCCGAAAGAAGGAAATCATTCTTGGAATAATCCGCCCGTTTACTGTTGCCGTGTGGGCTCTGACCACGAAATTCAACTCGCTTGAAAGTTCATGACCGCAGCAGACAGTCAATGCAGATTCCTGCTGTACTATCTCACGAACCATTTGCTCATGAGCCGGGTTGATGGTACCGGCAAAACCTGAAACAGCGAACGCAGTCACCTCCTCATCTTCCACCATCTCTCTTACTACCTGCCGAACCTCCTGTTCATCTACCGGCTCGGTCTCCTCTCCAAAGATATTCTGTCGACCCTTGATAACCCGCTTTGGAGTGTGCTTGATACGGTCACCGGAGGCAAGCCCTGCATCCATAAGAAGCAGCCCAACTCTTTGCCCCTCCCCCTCGACTAGAGCGTTGGTTGCCAGGGTGCTGGATACAGAGACCAATTCAATCTTTTGCAATAGGGTCTTTTCCAATCCATCCAGACAATCTTTGATTCCTTTGGAAAAATCCCATTTTGTGGTGAGTGCTTTGTTTTTGGATACTATTTTCCCTTTTTCAAAATCATAAATCACTCCATCGGTATAGGTGCCCCCGGCATCAAGCCCTAAGCCAAATCTGACTGTTTTTACTTTTTCATTTTCTTTTGATTCATTGCCAAAAACCAGATGCCTGGAGCCGGATTGAGCTTGAGAACCTTGCTGAATCGGAGCCGATCCGATTGAAGATTCCGCAGTAGAATAAATAGTTCTGTGACCGGCCGGCACAAAAAGCACCTCATCATCGGATTCGAGTGCGACCAGGAGCTTTTTCAGGAGCGATAGATCGCCTTCGAGCTGCTCGAACAGCCAATTGTGCTCTTTGGCAATCTCTTTTGCATAGGAGTATGATTTATCCCTATTCCCCACTCCCGTATTAATATAGGCAGCACGCTGGTAGTTCTCCTTCCAGGAACTTAAAAAGTCGATGATGGTCTTTCCGTTTTTTTCACCGTACATCTGCCGCAGTTCGTTGCATCCAAGTGCTTGATCGCCCGCCCAGACAATTTCATCTTTCTCCTCCTGGCGACTTTTCTTTTCCTCACACCACCCCTCGGTGATGTAATAGGTCCCTGGATATTTGTTAAATTGTTGCTGGTAGGCATGATCACTCCCTAAAAAAAGTGAGATGCAGTCGTGAATTCTTGGGAAGACCAAGGGAACCACTCGTGCTTCTATGCCAACGGTTCCTTTACCGCAAAGGCCATAGGCGATAATGATTCGTAAACAATGAGGGTCACGGGATGCTTCATCGATTGCATCCTGGAGAGTGATGCGGAGCAGCTCAGGTGTATTATGCAGACGTCCGGGCAAGAATTTCATCTCCATCCCTAAGGACAACTTTTTGGCGAGATGCTTAATTTCAGGACCTAAAACACCACAACCGATAACATAGACAACCCCTGTATCAGTCAATTCATTTCACCTTTGCGTTGAAACAGCAATATACAACTTAACGGGATGGGTACTTGACCCTTGCTTAATGCAACAAGCCACCTGTTTCGCCGGTGGCTTGTAATCTTACTATTCACCTTCTTCCGACACTCTGGAATCTAGATAATGTAGACCTTATTTATCTAAAACAAAGAAGTGACTCATCAAGAGACATAAAAAAATTACAGAGTCAGGGAGTCGAGCCATCCACTATTTTTCTCGAAATAGGTAAGTGTTGTACCTACTCCTTTTGACATTGCATTCTGATAAACTCTATAAGCTTCAGAAAGGTCATGGATACCCATGCCAATTGGATTAAAAAAGATGCGATCTGTCTTACTCTTGCGCCCCTGCTTTTTGCCGCAAACAACCTCACCAAGTTCTCCGCTGATATTGTCTTCTGGAATGAACCCTTCTTTGACAGCACGCCAACTCACATCAACTCCATGATGCTTAACCTGGCCCCAATCATCAACAAATATGCGATCAAACACGGTCAATGCGGCTGGTGGAGTATCCCAAAAAGAAATCTCTGCATGGAAAGCACCTGGCTTATACCAATTTTTATTCACGTACGCTTCTCGTGCCATGGTAGCAGTTGAGATGACATCCATCTCAACAAAGGCTTCGCGAACGGTGTCTACCGGAACGATTTCCATTTGTAGTCGCTCAGCCATCTTATCAGCAAAGGCAATAGATGCATTTTTATTAATATCAAAGATCTTTAAGGTTTCAAGAGAAGGGACTGCTGCTTTAATTGCGGTAGCCTGCGTCATCCCCTGAACACTTGCACCAACCAAACCGAAATATTTTGAATCAGGATTAGCAAGGTACTTGGCAGCAACACCACTGGCCGCTCCAGTACGCATGGCACTTGCGATTGCACCGTCCATTACACAGATCGGAATAAATGTTTCAGGATCGAGAATGATTATAATTGCAGTTGCTCTTGGCAAACCTCGTTTTGGATTATCCGGACGACTCGGAATGAATTTGATTCCCGAGGTATCAACCGGACCCAAAAGTCCACGAAGATTTAGCTCTTCTGAAAACTTCTTCCCCCCAAGATAACTCGGCATCGACATTATCCTGCCGGTGGTCTCTTCAGTTGAAGCATCCCCCCAGCGAATTACCGGTTTTCCCGGTTGAATATAATCCCCTACACCATGAAGAAAGAAAGAACGTTCCGTTGCCTTTAAACTCTCAGACATTTCCGCCCCACCCGCCTTCACACAATCTTCCTGACTTAGATATAACAATGACCAACTTGTCTCAGACATTTTGTCCTCCAAACAATTTTAAAAAAGTACATCTCGATAACGATTGACTAACAATTTTTTATTTATCTATAAAATATCACTATCATATTAGTCAATTCAATTTTTATAAATTGGCAATATTGGGTAATTAAAATTTACTAGTGTTTTTTATTTTTCATATATGATATTTATTGATCAAAACCTTGCCTGGAGACAACAAAAATTCCCGTGCGGGCCTAAAACAAAATGAGTGAATGTTTATGGAGGAGCTTCAGAAGAAAACGTTGCAAGATGAAGGAGAATGCATAATTGTCGTATAAGAGGATTTTTTCGATAATAATAGATTCGCCAGTGAATTATTTTTTCCCAATATCGACATTTACCTCGTTAGGATATCTTCGCAATGGTGGCGTTACATAGATGACTAAAACTAAAAAGAAACCGACAGCTGAGGACACATATCTGGTTCCAGCTTTAAAACGAGGTCTGGAGATCATTGAGATGTTCTCTGGAATAGATCGGCTGCTCACTATCAACGATTTTGCTGAAAGGCTTGGCGTAAGCACCTCTTCCATTTACAGAACAGTGGTCACGCTCACGGAGCTCAACTATCTTAAAAAAGTTGAACGGAACAGTTATGAGCTTGGTTCAATGGTCCTCTCAAACGGATTCATCTACCTCGCTGCCAGAGAAATAGTACAGATAGCAGCGCCTTACATCCTCGAGTTACGAGATGAGTCCAGTTCTTCATGCCACCTGGCTATCCGCGAAGGTATTCAGGCAATCTACATATATCGCGCGACATCTCCACAAAAACTCTCTGTAAACGTACCTATCGGCAGCCGCTTTCCCTGCCATACTGTTGCAGCTGGTCGCTCCTTGCTCACAGGTTTGAAGGATGCACAACTCACCGACCTTTTCTCTGGCGTTGCTTTGGATCGCTCGACCCCGCCTTCCCCATCCTCGCTGCCCCTTCTGCGGCAGACAATTGCTGAGGATCGTGACAGAGGATTCAGCCTGAACCGTTCAGACTTTGCTACCGCAATTGCAGTACCAATTAAGAATTTTGCTGGACAGGTGGTAGCCGCTGTAAACGTATCTGCTCCCGATACTCTGATGGGAGAGGAATCGGTGCGCGAAAGCCTCACCGCACTTCTCATCAAGACCGCCAATAAAATAACCTCGGAACTTGGTGGGTTTGATTAACAAAAAAGCTTTTTTCTACTCCCTCGAGGTGTGTAGAAAAGAGCTTTTTTGTTGGCACTAATCACATGGGACTATACAGCTGCCCATCCCACTCATTCGTTAATCGGGCAATATTTTCAGGCTTTCTTCATTGACTAAGCTTGTATTTATATACATAACTTTTTCATCTTTGAGCCCTTTCATAAATGCGGCAATCATAAAATACATCAGGATCATAAAAGGCAAGGAGACGACAAAAGAGACCGTCTGTATAGCTTTAAGTCCACCTGTCAGTAATAACATAGCTGCAATTGTTGAACATAAAAGTCCCCACATAACTTTTAACCAGTTTTTGGGATTATCAGTGCCATACGAGCTCATCATACCAACTACATAGGTTGCTGAGTCTGCAGAGGTTATAAAAAAGATTGAGACAATGAGCATCGACAAAATAGATAAACCTGTGCTCAGAGAATAATTGTCAAAGAGTGCAAAGATTGCCAAGGTGACATCTTTGTTCGTTGCCTCAACGATCCCTGCGGTCGCACCACTTAATTCGAGGTATATGGCAGAGCCTCCAAGAATACTAAACCAGAGGCAACAGAGAAGCGTCGGTGCGAAAAGAGTTCCAAAAATGAATTGCCTGATTGTGCGCCCTTTTGAGATTCTCGCAATAAATGCACCGACAAAAGGAGTCCAGGTCAACCACCAGGCCCAATAAAAAACTGTCCAGGAGCCGATCCAGTCATATCCTGCATGTTTTTCAACTCCTCCGGCAGCATCGACAAAGAAACTCAAGAATATAATGTTCTGAAAGTAGTTACCGAGTGAACCGATAAGAAGTTTAAAAATATATAAGGTTGGCCCGACCAGAAGCATCACCAGCATAAGTCCAAACGCCATGATCATATTTGTGTTAGAGAGGATCTTTATCCCCTTATCCACTCCAGAAACAGCCGAAAAGATAAAAAGACAAGTGACCACAACGATTATTAGTATAGACAGAGTGTTGGTTCCAGGTATTGAGAAAACTTTAGCCACTCCGGTTGAAACCTGCATTGCGCCAAGACCCAGAGAAGTAGCCACACCGAAAAGGGTAACCACAATAGCCAGGGCGTCGATTGATTTTCCAATGGCGCCTTCAACATTCTTTTTACCGATGAGAGGTTCGAGTGTCCAACTGATGAGAGCAGGGTTTCCCTTTCTAAAATGAGAGTATGCCATGATCAAGGCAACAACGGCATAACAGGCCCAGGGATGCAGACCCCAGTGGAAAAAAGTGGTACGCATTGCTTCTACTGCGGCGGCTGGGCTTTTCGCTTCAGCAAAGGGAGGACCGGAAAAATGAAAAATAGGCTCTGCGACTCCCCAGAAAACTAAACCAATCCCCATACCTGCAGCAAAGAGCATGGAAAACCAGGTCATAAGTCCAAACTCAGGCTCCTCATTGTCTTTTCCAAGTTTTATATTACCATATTTTCCCAAGGCTATAACCAAGCAAAACAACACAAAACCGGCAACGCCTGCCATATATACCCAGCCAAAATTAGTTTTTAAAATGTTGAAGAGTGTATCGAATATCCCCTTGACTCCGTCGGGTGAGATCATTGAAGCAACAATAAATATGCCACAAGTAATTACCGAAGCAATTGTTACTTTTATATCAATCGCGCTAGACTGCTCTTTCATTGTAATCCCCATTACTTAGGTTTATGGTCTGGCGGTACTTGAGATACTGCCGGCCTTCCCGTTATGCCAACTTGAAAGATGGCATGGTTGTCGCAAAATTATTATTCATTTCAATATGTAAAAATTCACCTCCCATTCAAAACAGCATCTAATAAACAACCCTCTATCAGATCATTTGCTACCTTTTCCACGCAGTATCTGACCCAAAGCCGCTCGGGCAATATTTGGATTTTCCAAAAGCCTTCTTCGTGAATAACCAAGCCAGTCTTTCCCATAAGGCACATAAATTCTTAAACGATGACCTTCTGCGACGATAAGGTCGCGGAGTTCGGGGTCTACCCCTAAAAGCATCTGAAATTCATATTGTTCTCTTTTTAAGCCGTATTTTCTAATGAGTTTTTGTGCGGCAAAATAGAGTTTTTCGTCATGGGTTGCGATACCCACATAGGCACCGTGACTGAGCATCTGATCAAGGAGTTCAACATAATTCGCCGTAACAAGCGCCATGTCCTTCCATGCTTCCTGCCGAGTAACAATAAAGATGCCTTTAACCAGCCTAAAATTCATAGGCTTATCGCTGAGTGCTTCTACGTCATCATATGATGAGCGCATATAGGATTGGATAGCTGTTCCAACATGCTTGGGAAATTCGTCTCTCAGTCGCCGGTAAATATCGAGGGTCGGTTTCAGGCAGTCCGTATTTTCCATGTCAACGCGAATAAAAATATCCAGCTCTGCTCCTTTTGAAACAATTTCATGCAAGTTTTTGAAGGCAAAGTCTCGGTCAAGCAACACTCCCATCGCGGTTGGTTTTACTGACAAGTTGGCTTCCAGCTTCTCCTTGTGAATCGTTTCAAGAATCCGTATACATTCTTGTTTAACAGGAATTGCCTGGTCTTTTTCAGTGATGTACTCGCCTAGAATATCAATTGTTGTTTCAATACCTTTTGCGCTCAGTTCACGACTGAGGTTCACTGCATCATCAATAGATGGTCCCGCTACATAATCCTTTGCAAAATACCGCACTATCGGTGAGGGAACATGCATGATTGATTTTGAAACTACAAAGTTAAAAAGCGACATAGGCTATCTCCTGAACTGGTTTTTAACGATTTTTTTTGTTTACTCTAGGCCCAAACATGACCGCATGAAACCTCATAAAAAGATACGCTAACTTAAATTTTCACCTTCACTATATGCCTGTTTACCATCAGATATTTCCAGTGCATATTGCTGATATATCTTACATGACCCTAATGTCAAGAAAATTTATACAATATCAAAGAGTTTCTTGTGTCACACTTGAGCAAAACAGATAGAAAAATATTTTATATCTTATATTTTCAGGTAATTGTGCGAACAATGCTCAGAAAAATAAATATTCCCGATAAAAAACTAGAGCCCTCAACCCTTTTTTTTGATATATCTGAGGCGCCAGTCAATGTAGTGCGAGCAATATGGGCTCTGCCAATCCTGTATGAAAAGAGGGAAGTGGTTCACCTAAAAAATGCAATATCAGCAATGAGAGAAGGAGAATCCAACGAACAACCATTGGCAATCTTCTGAAATTCAAGGCACCATGATTCCTTTACCTATCATTTCTATGACCGTGTCGTTGATGTTGGGATAATAGAGTTTGTTCTCAGCCGCTTTATTGATTGTTTTTTCCCAATTGATAAAGGAATCAACCTTTGTAAGGGTGTGTTCTGCATTTTTAGGACCTCCTTTTTCGGCTATTTCCCTGATACCTTCCAAGGCATCCAGGTCAACAGGTGGGTAAAGAGGAATAACCCCCCTATCAACAGGTGCCGTAGAAAATAGTTTCAAATTTTTTCTTTCACGTTCACAATCTTCCTCAAACTTCTCAAGACTGAAGAAATTAAGACTTCCCATTGCACCCATCGCGTGGCGGATAATATGAGCACCGTATTTTCTAAGAGTATTCCGGCTGAGCTCAGATTCGAATACAGACTCTCTCGTTAGTTCACAAATGCTGGTGCTACCTCCAGATTGCGCAGATGGTAGCTTGGTTATCCAAGTGTTGACCCTGGCCATTGCTGCATTAATCAATGGCTGATGGGAGGAACTGTAAGACAGATCCCCGCCCGCCTCGGTGACACCAGGAATACCTCCGTGCAGACAGAGAACCCCTGGATTAACTGTCTGAGCAATAACCATCATAAAGAGTACCTGGGCATGGATCTGGGTGAGCAAAGCTTCAGGGCTGCCGGGTCCCGAAGAACCGGCTATGGTCAAGTCCAGAAGAAGCAGGTTAGCACCGCTACGTGCACTTCTCAGAAATGGTGAAACCATTGTATTCATCTGGGTGAAAGACGTGATAAGACTCGTGCCATCGACCCAGTCATCCTTACCAACAAGAAACTTCATCTCATCATCGGAAAAACCTTTTGTCGCAGTCATCTTCAGCCCCGAGTACCCCCCCTCCATAAGTTGGGCAACCTCAAAAGCCGTAATACTTTTATCCGTGGCAACAGGCAGACTGAAAATACCAATCACATCCTCATTTCGTGCAACCGATCGAACAATATCCTGAAATTCTGAGCGGTTTGCCTGGCGCAGTTCATTGTCACTGATCCTCTTTAAAAAGGGTGGCGTAGCCCCTGTTCCGAATGAGTTTTTCCCAGGGTCTCCCGACCAATTCCTCGGACATTGCTCCAGGCATTGATCAATGTATGCCTCCTTGAGCGGTATAAAAACTGCCAATTCATTATCAAAGTTAATAGCATCGGCATCCATCAAAATTTCCATCAACTCAGGGCTTTCTGAAATATTCATCCCAATTTCTGAAAGAACTTTTTTGCCATTATCATGAATCCGTTGGTACAACTCTCTTTCAGCTATGAGATGGTCCATATCCTCCAGGCGAAAGTCGACCACACGAGCGATATCTTCCTCGATTTCATGCTGCTTGAGATCTTCATAAATATCCCGTGCTTCCCTAAACCTGAATTCATTCTCGAGTGCCAACGCTTTGTTTGTACTTTCCAGTGCCTTATGACTCATATCAAGCTCCTTAGATTGTTTTGTTAGTCGACGACCTCTCACCTCGCTGGGCTGCTTCAATGGCCGCATTGAGGGCAAGTAGAGGGATCTTAGGTGGCATTTCACGTCAGTCAGTATTCTGCTTCTTGGGGATATCTCACTTTCAGCATCGACACCAATCGTGCTTGCTCTAGTTTCGTCTTGTAATACCCTCGGCATTGTGCCTGCTTAGTTGCGCCCCGCTGAGGCTCCATTCAGCAGATAGTAAAGCAGCTTGTTCTTAGGTTTTCGGACATAGGTGTTGAAGAACTGAGCAAAGCCGCCAGGGTAATAGATCATCACCAGAATCAAAAGCAGTCCGTACAGAATCAGATTAATCCCCGGCAGGTTGGACAGGGAGGACCGGATTAACTCCATGGCAAAGACAAATGGAAAAGCAATCACCGCTCCTCCCCAGAGACTGCCTCGTCCACCGATATAGGCAACGGCCAGCACCTCAACTGTTTTTGAGGTGTGCATGATGTCCGGAGTAATAATGCCATAGTAGTGGGCATAAAATCCTCCGAGCACTCCGCCAATTGCGCACGACAGGACAAAATTAGTCAGCCGGTAAAACACAGGGTTTATGCCTGAGGTACGGGCCGCTTCCATATTCTGACCAATTGCTTTAAAAGCCACCCCCATCCGGGTTCGTGTCACCCATTTACACATGGTATAGATGACCGTCATCATCGCCACGATCAGATAGTAATAGAGAACATTGGACTGGGTATCGATCAACCGATCTACCTGCAGGCCCATAGGACCACGGGTGAGCCAGACCAGCTTTGTCGCCAGCCCCATAAGCGCCAGCCCGAAGAACCAGGCTAGACAGGCGGCAAAGATGCCGCGCAAACGCAGGGTTATCATGCCGATTATAACCCCCATTAGTGCTGCGGCCAGGCCTCCGGCCAGCAAGCCGAACCATGGAGTCAAACCGAATCGGTCTGCAAGTATAGCGGAGGTGTAGGCCCCAAGCCCCATGATGGCGGCGTAGCCGAAATTGACAATATTGATTAAGCCGGCGGTAAAGTCAAAAGCAATGGCGAGTGAGGCTATCAAGGCAGCGCTGATGAGCCAGCGGATCAGGTATTCCTGATTAAACGGTGGAATCACCGGCAATACCAGCAAAACCATGAGGGAAAACAGGCCCAGTGGCGTAAAACACAAAAAATTCAAAAATTTGTCAAAGGGATTAAGAGTCGGTGTTGTAGTGTTCATGAAATCTCCATTACTTGTCGAGTACGCCGCGCACTTCGGAACCGAATATGCCACTGGGTTTAAAAATAAGAATCAGAATGATCAGGATAGAAGGCACCACAAAATCCCAGCCGGACCCAATGTACTCAATGGTAAGAACCTTGAGCAGAGCCACCATGAAAGAACACATCACCGCACCCAGTACATTGCCAAGGCCGGCAAGAATCACCACGAACCATGCCATATACAATGGCTCCAGGCCGACAGAAGGATATGACGGATACATGAAGAGCAGACCGGCGCCGGCAATGGCTGCCAGGGCGCAGGAAAGAGACATGGTCAGCAGCAGGATACCGTTGAGGCCGATCCCCACCATCAGCGCTCCGGTCTCATCCTGTGATACTGCTCGTATGGCGCGACCGGTACGGGTGTATGTCATGAAATACCAGAAGCCGGCTACCACGACAGCCGCAACTATAAGGGCAAAACCACGATCCCTTGAAATATACACATCCATGATAGTGAACGGAGCACCGCTGTAATAGCCGACTATTCCTTTGAAATCTGCGCCAAAAAAGAGCTGATGGCAGTTGATCAGGACGACCGACAGTCCAACAGTTAAGAGAAATGCATTCATCACCCAGTTTTCCCGGCTACGCTTTCTCAGTTGCCTGAAAATAAGAAGTTCGGTGACCACCCCGGCAAGGGCACCAACAACCAACGCAGCTATTATGGTGATTAACGGTCCCCAGAAGACCAGGAAGCTTTCGGGATGGGTGCTGACATAAGCGCTGATGGGAGTGAACACATAGTAGGCCACCAGGGTTCCGATCATGAAGTACTCTCCGTGGGCGAACATTGGAATATTGAGTACTCCCAGCGTCAAGGCAAGTCCCATTGCCACCAGAGCAGTCATGCCCCCGGTGACGATGGTGTTTACTAACACGTAGCCACCTCGATCAATGGTGGCTAGAAGAGCGATCACTACGGTAGCGATAACGGAGAAACGGGCAAGAGACATGCTGCCGCTCACTCTTTTCCAGAAACTTTTTTGTGGCTCTTGAATCATATTATTTACCTCTCCGATTATACGCCTAGGAAAACCTTACGCACATGGGCGTTACAGGCCAATTCACTGCTTTTCCCGGACAACTCGATGCGGCCGTTTTCCAAAACGTACCCCCGATCGGTCACTGCCAGAGTCTTCGTCACGTTCTGCTCGACAAGCATTATAGTCAGTCCCTGCTTCACCAGAATATCCAACGACTGGAACACTGTTTCCGTGAGCAATGGTGCCAAGCCGAAGGAAGGTTCGTCAACAAGCAGCAGTGTAGGGTTAGGCATCAGCCCCCTGCCAATGGCCAGCATTTTGCGTTCTCCTCCGCTCATGGTCCCGGCGAGTTGGTTACGCCGTTCCGCCAAACGTGGGAAGAGGTTGTAGACAAAATCCAGTCGATCCTTTTCCATCTGTTTATCACGAATGGTGTAGGCCCCCATGGCCAGGTTCTCATGCACCGTCATGTTGACAAACAAATTCATCGCTTCAGATACAAGGGAGATGCCTTTTTGCGCAACCCTATTCCCCGGCATGCCGCTGATGGATTCGCCCTGGAAAATAATCTCCCCGCTCATGGGGGAAACCAGTCCGGCAATGGTCTTGAGGATCGTGGTTTTACCGGCCCCGTTAGGACCTACCAGACAGACGTATTCACCGGTGTCCACAGTCAGCGATACGTCGCGCAGGATCTGCAGATAGCCATATCCTGCATTGAGATTTTTTACTTCCAATAACATTCTGTCTGTCTCCCTTGGATAAGCACCGAGCTGTTTATGAGGCTTCGGTTGGACAGGCTTCCCCGGCGTCGCCCAGATACGCCTTGGCTACCTTCGGATCATTAGCTACCTCTTCAGTTGGGCCTTCGGCAATCTTGGTTCCAAACTGAATACATAACAATCGATTGCAGAGATTCATGATCAGGTGCATGATGTGTTCGATCATCAGTATTGTGATACCCTGGTCACGAATCTTAAAAATCAGCTGCATCATATCATTGAGTTCGCCTTCGCTTAGTCCCGAGGCCAACTCGTCGAGGAAAAGAAGTTTTGGTTGACTGGCCAGGGCTCGAGCCAAATCCAAGCGTTTCAACTGCACGGTATTCAATTGCTCGCTGATGGTATCTTCGGCGATAGGGAAATCGACAAATTCCAGTATCTTGCGGCTATGGGCGGCCGGATCCTTGATGCTGCCCGGCTTATTGCCGAAGATCGCGGCAGTCATAACATTTTCCAAAACGGACATCTTGGGGAAAGGTATGGG
Organism: uncultured delta proteobacterium; assembly: GCA_963796255.1. Classification (GTDB taxonomy): domain Bacteria; phylum Desulfobacterota; class Desulfobulbia; order Desulfobulbales; family Desulfocapsaceae; genus Desulforhopalus_A. The sequence continues at coordinate 243,295 of CAWCLE010000006.1, forward strand.
AATCTGAAAAGTACGGGACAATCCAAGCCGGCACATCTTTTCCGGAGCCAGCCCTGTAGTGTTCTTGCCGAACATTATCACCTGACCCGAGGTTGGCGGATTCAACCCGGAAAGGGCATTGACCAAGGTTGTCTTGCCCGCTCCATTAGGACCGATCAAACCGACAATATCTCCTTCGTTAATGTGCATCGATACCGCGTTGACAGCTGTCAGGCCGCCAAACTGCTTAGTTAACTCCTTGGTCTCCAATACAATCATTTGAATCTTACCTGGTTGAGGAGTTGGATTTTCCGCCGGAGCCATTCTCGGCTGCCCCGGCGGAACTGTAAAATAATTTATTACGGATGCTTACGGAGCCGTAAATTTTGCTTCGGCCCAATCCTCAGGATAAACGATGGAGCCTTTGCCGCCCTTGTATTGAATTACCGGGAAGAAATAGCCGTCCCGGGCAACGACCGGGTCGGGCATGGTATCCATGTTATAACGGTATTCATTCATGATGATGGCACCGTCTGCCTTGTTATAAGTGAGCTTGCCGGTGTAGACTTCATCAGACATCGTTTTATAAATAGTTTCTTTGTCGAGCTTGCCGTATAACTCAAGAGTCCGCTTGAGGATTTTTACAAAGAAATTGGTACCGTCATAGGACAGCCCACCGGATGAAGGACTGGGCTTCATGCCAAAGCGTTTTTCGAACTCCACGGCCCAGGCTTTTGCTTCCGGGGTAGTCAATTGAGGAATCATGTCCAAAACACCATCCGATGCTGCACCGGCCATTTTGTACCAGTCACCGGACCAGCCCAGACCATCGATGATGATGAGCGACTTAAGACCAACCTCTCGGGTTTGTTTGATGAAAGCCGCGGTAACTGGTGCAGCGGTGCTGGTGCTGAAGATAACAGCCACGTCTTTTTTCTTGTACGCACCTAACATCGGGTAAAAATCAGTTTGGGTGATGGGGAAATAATCCTTTGCCGCAACTGTCCAGCCTTTTTTCTCAAACTCAGCGGCCATGGCATCACCGGCACTATGCCCCCAGTCTGTATCTTCACAGGCTATCGCCATCACCTTTTCCTTGGGTTTAAACACACCACTTTGTACGGCATTGTCGATTGTTTCTGCATACCCAGCCATTAATTTGCCGGGGATAGGCCAACCCTTGCCACCCCAGTAGCCGTATTTTTCCGGATCGCTCTTCCATTTCGTATTGACCACATCTGTGGCACCGAAAGCGAACATGTGGGGCACCTTGTATTGGGCAACCACATCCATGGCGGCCACGGCGGTAGAGCTATGCCAGTTGAGAATACCTGCCTGAATTCCAAGCCGTTCGGCGGCTTCAGCATAGGCACTGACGGTTTTTGCCGGATCACTCTGACTGTCGATCCAGACCGGCTCGAGTTTATAATCGCCGATCATGTTATTAACCTTTTCAAAGGCCATTGTGACCGATCCTTTAAACTCGGCGCCGGTCTTTGCCGCTGAACCGGTAAATGGTCCGAGAACTCCAATCTTGAGAACTTTTTCGGCTGCAGCAATTCCAACAAACGTCGACAGGGTAAAGCAGGTCATTAAGACACTTAAGATGAACTTCTTTCTAATCATGGGGCCCTCCGTTAAGGTTTTGTTATTAAAGCTGTTTGAGAAATTTTCTAACTAAGCCATGCCCAAACAATCAATTACTGGTAACTCATTGAACAGTTACCATGCCGTCGTACATCCATACATTCATTCATCCATCCATCCATTTGAACAGCGCATAAAAACTATATTTTCAAATACTCAATCAACAAGTTATCAATTTTCATCGAGACAGGATGGGAACGTTTCCTCCCTTTTAAAATCTACTCTCCGCAAGAATCCTTTTTCAAAAGAAAGTAATTTTTCTTTCTCGAAAAAATACTCGCGAAACGATCGGTGAATTATTGATCCGAAATCGATGCGGGTGTCGTTAGTTCTCAGTTTTTTGGAGCGGGAAATGGGGAGAGAAGAGATGGTTTCTTCCAGAACATTGTAAAAGATTACTCCCTCGCTAAATCCTTTAAAAAAAGGAAGCAGATCTTCATATCGAATATCTAACGTCCTGTGGATAGAGTGGTGCATTGAAGTTTTCATAGCCATCTATTACTTGGTTGCATTAAGACATTGCTTAAGTCTGTAATACTCAACGATTCAGCAAGAAAGAGTAAGATCAACCCATCACATTTTTGTGAACGACAGGGCAGCACTTTAAGTATTTTGTTCAAATCTCCTTTTAATTTTGCTTTCCAAATATTCTGCTATCCCGCTCGTCGATTACCCGAGACGAGTAAATATCCACTTCGTAAGTCCAATGGTCAGACGGTTACATCATTCTGATCCTTAGATCGGCCGACATCAGCTCCCTGCTTCCCCCATGGCTTCAACTACCAATTCAGCGATGTCTTTGTCTACCATCGACGTCTCGACCGCGGCAAGTCCATCTTCAAGCATGGTCAGGCAGAACGGACAGGAAGTGACCATCAAGCTGGATTTGTCACTGTTACTGCCTGCAACGGCTTGAACTGCCTGCTGTATCCGCCGGTCATTGACCCGTTTGTCGGTATCTTCTTCGAACCAGCTCAAACCACCACCGCCACCGCAACACATGGCCATCTCTCTATTCCTCTCCATTTCCACAGTTTGAAGGCCTGGGATTTTGGTCAGAATGTTCCTCGGGGCATCAAAAATCCGGTTATGGCGGCCCAAGTAGCAGGAATCATGGAAAGTTGCTACTGCATCGACGGATTTGATGAGTGACAGACGTCCGGCGTTGATCAGTTCCTCGATCAGTTCGGTGTGATGGATTACCGAATATTCACCGCCAAACTCCGGATAATCCTTGGCAAAAGAATTATAACAATGAGGACAGATGGTAAGAATGTGATCGAACGTATACTCGGCCAGGAGTTCGACGTTCGCTTCCGCCTGAACGCTGAACAGATACTCTTGCCCCATGCGCCGGGCAGCATCACCAGTACAGCGCTCCTCTTCTCCCAACACGGCAAAGTTGATACCGGCTGCTTGAAGAATTTTGACCATACTTTGCGCAATCTTCATGTTTCTCGGATCATAGGCAGCAGAACAACCAACCCAGAACAGGTACTCAACGCCCTTTCCTGCCTCGGCGATATCCGCCATGACCGGCACATCGAGCCCTTTTGCCCAGTCCATCCTGGCGGTGGGATGTTCGTTCCATGGATTGCCACGTTTTTCTATTCCCATGAGTACATCGGCGTACGTCTCCGGGAACCGGTCATGGATCATTGTCTCATTGCGACGTATTTCCATAATCTTGGCTAATGGGTCGATGAATACCGGACAGCTTTCTACACAGGCCATGCAGGTAGTACAGTATTGAATAGCTTCAGGGGAGATTTCTGCATCCAAAATCCGCTTGGATTCCACGGGAGTGCCGGCTATCGGCTTTTCGGCATTCAGCTGCCTGCGCAGGCCGAGAACTATTTCGCGGGGCGAGAGACTCTTGCCGGAAATGTTGGCCGGGCAGTTCATTTCACATCTGCCGCACTCGGTGCAGGAGACGACATCAAGCAGATCTTTACGGGTCAGGTCGGATAAGGTTTCATATCCGAGATTTTCGTCTCGCTCAAAGGCTCCTTCAACGTCGAGTTTAGCCAGCCTCCCTTTAAAACGCAGATCTTCGAAGAATATATTGAACCCTGCAGCAACCAGATGCATTGCCTTGGGGACAAAAGGCAGGACGGCAATAGCCCCCAGGGCGAGCAACACGTGCAGCCACCAGAAAAGGACATGGGCACTTTTTAAAGAATCCAGTCCGGCTCCGCTGACTACACCGGCGAAAAGAGCCCCGGCGGGTGACCATCCAGGCGAATAACCGAGGTCAGCACCACTTGCAGCCAAGCGCAAGCCTTCTACAACAAAACCGGTCACACCAATGATGAGCAACAGCACCGGCAGTATCCAGTCGACAGATTGTCGTTTCAGTTGTGGACGAGGCAGTATATATCTTCTGATCAAGGCGATGACCAGCCCTACTACCAGCAAAACGCCGAAAACGTCGGTAACAAATTCGAACCCTAGAAAAAACCATCCCTGCAACATGAGATGTTCTATTCCCATAATTTTATGGAACAGATCATATTCAATAGCAACTATGGTCGTCCCCACGAAAAGAACGATAAAACCCCACATGATCAGCAAATGCAATCCACCGCCCAGTTTATGACGGTTGAGCACTGTACGATTCGATAAGACGGTAAGCAGTGCACGGCCGAGTCGGCCTACCGGGACGGGTTTGGGAAAGGTGATTGGTTGTCCGTTGAGGACTCGGCGTACATGCCTGTATATGCCCCAGCCAAGAACTCCCAACGTAATAGCTGCGAGGATATATAAAACCACCTCACCTGCGCCGGAAATGTTCCATAAAATCTCACGTGTAGCCATTCGATGAGCCTCTTTACAATGTTCGAATTACGTTTGTTCTTTCCGACTCAGGTCTTATCAAAGTCAGGTTATGTTGTCTGACAGAGTTTTTTAAGATCTCTTGGTGTCACTTTAAAAGATTTATGATGCACACCGGGGTTAAAATATACAAAGCTCTGATGCATCAACTCACCATCCAGATAAATTGGCAGATCAGTCAAGTGACCAAAGGGAGGAACACATCCTACTTCACAGCCCACAAACTCGCTGACCTCTTCAGGTTTGGCAAAGCCAACCTTTTTGGTACCAGCAGTTTTTGCTGCCGCTTTCCAATCTACCTTTTTATTTCCCGGCATGACAAAAACTACCGTCTTCTTTTCCTTGGTAGTAAGCACTAGCGATTTGACCGTTTGTGACTCGCTCACCCCAAGGGCTTCGGCCATGGCCGGGTTGGTAAAAACAGGTTCATGTTCTTTGACTTCGTAGGTTATTCCCTGTTTTTCAAGCATTTGAATGATTTTTTCTTCCAGCGTCATCCTGTTCCTCAATCTAAGTTCTTAAACTCTCATTAAGCCGTTTTTTCTCCCTGGCCTTTTCCAAAACGGCCAAAGGCCAATAAACAAAAGGAGAAGCGTTATGGCTTCCCCCTAATTCCCAGTTACACTCGTTATTTTTTCAGCTCTTGAATGAGGGCCGGAATTATTTCATGGATATCTCCCAGAACACCAAAATCAGCTTTACCAAAAAAAGCGGCTTCCGGGTCTTTGTTGATGACCAAAATCTTATCCGCCCCCTTACAGCCCACCAGATGTTGAATCGCCCCGCTGATACCGCAAGCGATATAGAGCTTCGGCGAAATACGTGTACCCGTGAGGCCTACCTGATCAGAATGCGGCCGCCAACCGTTATTAGTGGCAACCCGAGAACACCCGACCGCACCATTAAGCATCCCCGCCAGTTCCTCCAGCATCGAGTATGCTTCCGGACTGCCGACTCCCCGTCCGCCCCCAATAACAACATCGGCGTTTTTCAAGGTTATTCCCTCTGTAACATCAGCTTCTCTTCTGACCAAACGAACACGGAGGTCTTTGTCGGTAAGGCTCGGCTCAAAGGTTTGCACATCCACTATAACCGGTGCGGATAACTCTTCAGCCTCCACCACGTCCAGGGCCACCGTCAAGAGTTTACAATCGCCTGTGAGAACGGCCTCTTCCAGAAGGCTGCTGCCCCAGCGAAGCCTGGTGATTTGAAAGGGATCCCCGGGGGATATCGCAGAACAGTTCGCTGCCATGGGCAAATCAGAAATTGCCGCAAGATTCGCCATTACTTCGTTGCCCCTGTCGGTACCTGCAGCCATGACAACCTTCGCAGATTTCTCCGCAACAACCTGGGAGACTATCTTCGCCCAGGCAACGGGTGCATAGTCATTCAATTGCTCGTGTCCGACTTCTATGACTTTTGAAACACCATAGCTGCCAAGCTGTCCGGTAAGTTTTGCAGTATCCTTGCAGCCAATAATCAGGCCAACCAGTTCATCATCGCTCGCGGCGGCTACACCCCGGGCGAAGGTGATCATCTGAAGTGACGTTTCCGTCACTATGTTATCTTCGTATTCTATTACTCCAAGTATCATGGCTATATCACCTCCAGAGATTTCAATACCTCGACGATCCTGGCTGCTGCAGCCGGCCCTTCCCCGAGCATATTGACTTCTTTCTTCTGCTCGGGCGGATGGACGAGTTGCTTCATCTGCAGACCGGCCCCGATTTTCTCAGCCGACATTTTATCAACCGGTTTCTTCTTAGCCTTCATAGTTCCACGGAGACTCGGATATCGAGGCAGGTTGATCCCTTCTTTAACGGTCACCACCGCCGGCATCGGCAAATCGTAAATCTCCCAGCCAGTGTCGACTTCCCTCGAGGCCGTAGCCGCACCGTCACCAAATTCGAGTTTTTTGACGCTGGAGATGCATGGCAGATCAAGGCCTTGGGCCACCCTTATTCCCACTTGACACCCGCCACTGTCGGCAGATTCGGTGCCGAAGAGAATCAAGTCAATGGCTTCCTTTTGCGCCTCAGCAAGAATCACCGACTTGATGGCCTCGGCAGTTTCTTTGGAATCCCATTCAACCCCGTCGGTTTCAATCAGGATGCCCCGATCAATACCGCGGGCCAGACAATCACGAATCTGTTCCTCCGCCTCGGCAGGTCCCAGAGTGAGCACCGTTGACTGTCCTCCATGGTTTTCAACCAGCTGAATGGCTTCTTCTACCGCACATTCTTCATGGGGGCTGATGCAAAATCCAAGATTTTTCGTACTAATCGTTTGTCGGTCTTCGCTCAGATCGATCCGGGATCCGATATCCGGAACCCGTTTCACACAGACAAGAATGTTCATATTATTTCTCCTGCCCCGATATTTTCAAATAATGAGGGGTTTTCGTTAATCCTAGCCCAGAGAGCTCTTTGTGATAACAGCTCCCTGGGAAATTTAGAGGTATTGAGAACTCATTTACTTTGGAAATGAGTTCTCAATTTCTCTTTCTAGCCTTTCAGACGTTCGTGCTTCGGATCGTAGAGCGGTGCGGCACCAACTACGTCGACCGTTACAGGAAAATGCTCGCAGAAGTATTCAACTTTGAGTTTATTCCCAGCCTTTGCATACTCGGGCGGCAGGTAAGCCATGAGGATGTATTTTCCTACAACAGCACCATAACCGGAGCTTGAAACATAGGCCGGCCGGCCTTTAGCATCTACAATGGATTTCCCGTCTGAAGTTAATATCGGGAAGTTGCCTACCATATACCGCTTCTCTCCCTTGGAATCTGTATGGTCATCGACGGTCAGGGTACAGAGAAGGGTTATAGGATCTTCATCACGCACCTTAAGGTATGCTTCTTTGCCAACGAAGTCCTGAGCTTTTACTCTTGGAAGAGCCAGTCCGGCTTCAACCGGGTTGTACTCAGTGTCCAACTCATTGCCGAAGAGGCGGAAGCTTTTCTCCAGACGGGCGTTTGTTCCGTAAACCCCTATACCTACAGGAACTACGCGGTATTTCTGACCAGCCTCCCAAAGGATATCCCAGAGTTTTGGACCATGCTCGGCTGCGGTATAGAGCTCCCATCCATATTCACCAACATAGGACATCCTTAGTGCCCAGACAGGGATATCCTTAATCCGAAATTTTTTGACGGTGGCATACGGAAAGGCTTCATTGGAGATGTCGTCTTCAGTGACAGATTCGAGCAGAGCCCTGGCCGATGGCCCCCAGACGCCAACTGTACCCAAAGCTGAAGTTTGATCATGGAGTTGGGCAGTACCATCTTCAGGAAGATGATCGCTGAACCATTTTTTATCTACGCCGCCATGACCACCACCGGTGATGACACGAAAAGAATTCTTGCCAATTCTCGCAATAATAAGGTCGCTACGGATTCCCGCTTTATTGTTGAGCAAGAGCGTGTAGCATGCCTTTCCAACTTTAATGTCCATCTGAGAAACAGCTACCTTCTGTACCACATCCAGTGCACCTGGACCGACTATGTCAAAGATGGTAAAGGCACTCAAATCAGTCATGGCAACCCGTTCACGCAGGGCTATATTCTCTGCGTCTATGATTGAAGACCACCAGCGGCTATCCCAGTCGTTGGTACGCTCAACTAATCTATCCGCATATTCTTCGAGAAGCCCTTTGTTACTTTCGTACCATTGAGGGCGTTCCCAGCCGGCAGTTTCGAAATACACTGCTCCTAATTCTTTGGTACGAGAATGAAAGGGACTCAAACGAATGTTTCTTGAATCCAAATACTGCTCACTTGGATGGACGATATCGTAGAGTTTTGGGAATCCTTCAGTTGCACGATCCCATACAAATTTTTTGGTTCCTGCGTAAGGGTAGAAACGGGCAATATCAACATGGTTTGGATCCAGTTCAGGAGTACCATCGGTCATCCATTCTGCCAACATCCGAGCTGCACCTGGTCCTTCTTTTATCCAGATTGCCGCCGCAACCCAGAGGTTTTTAACCTCTGGAGTTTCGCCAATAAGAGGCTCGCCGTCAGGAGTAAGAGAGATAAGACCATTGATTGCATACTGAATTTCAACTTTATCGTTGTCAAGCAGTTCGGGCATGAGATCCATCGCGTCTTCCAGCTGTGGCTCAAAATCCTCCTTGGTGAAAGGCAGCTCCGTAGGAGATAGTTTTGACTGCTCATTTGATGGAATGTCATTCGGATCAATTAAAATTGAGCGGTGAGCATAAGATCCAACCTCCATAGTACCTGAGGTCTGACGCTCATACATCTTCACACTCATATCCCTGATAATTGGATAGCCGATCTCTCCTTTTACATGTGCCAACTGTGGAATAGGACCGGCGTCGATCATTTGGTGTACAACAGGTGCCAGTGGAATTTGAGCACCAGCCATCTCACCTATGCGGGGGCTCCAGACACCACAGCAGATAACTACATATTCAGCCTCTACATCACCACGGTCGGTCTTAACCCCTTTGATTTTTCCATCCTCAACCTCAACATCCAACACCTCAGTATTGGCAAAAACCGAGAGAGCTCCCATATCCTGAGCCTTTTCTCTCATTATCGTACCTGCCCGCAGAGAATCAACAACACTGACAGAAGGTGTATAAAATCCACCTTTAATTTTATCTCTGTTCAGCCATGGAAAGAGTTTAACACATCCATCTACGTCGAGGAGTTCAGCCTCAATTCCCCAGCATTTGGCAGAAGCTATTCTTCGCTTAGTGTCAGCCACACTCGCGTCTGTTCTGGCCACTTCTATACCACCACAAATACGTTCAACACCAAGCTCTTGATATTGTCTCTTACTGTCCATGGTTAATTGAGCCAAGGGCTTCCCGTTATCCACTGGAAATATAAAGTTGGATGCATGACCGGTCGATCCACCAGGGTTAGGAAGTGGCCCCTTGTCAATCAACAACATATCTTTCCAGCCTCTTTCTGCAAGATGACCGGCGACGCAATTACCAACAATACCAGCACCTATGATGACGACCTTTGCTTTTTTCGGAAATGCACTCATAACAGACCTCACTGTTTTTTTGATGGTTAGGTATTTAAAGTCTAAAATGTTAACTGACTTCTGACATGTTCCACGAAAAGTTTCGTATGTTCTTCCAAAAGACGTGCGGTCATCTCCTCGTCATGCTGCTCCAGAGCTACCGTTATCTCATCGAATTCCTTTTCAAGTTTTCTCCAGTAGCCGCCTTCGGCCCCAGCAAATGTCCAGATTCTAATCGCCTGATCGAGAAGCCCATTAAGCATCTTTATCAGAAACTCATTTCTCGTCGCATTATTGATGATCTGATGAATTTCACCATCGAGTCGTATCAGGTCTTTAGTTTCCTGTGTCGCCCTCATATCGTCGATCCGCCGGCGAATTTCGATGATTTCCTCTTTGGAGATGCGCGCTGCAGATAAGCTACCGGCCAGTAACACAAGATGTGATCGGATCTCGAAAACATCCTTCAGTTGCTGGAAACTCACTTCTTCGACAAACGTTCCAACATTCGGAATAATCCTTACCAACCCGTCCATTTCCAACCGCATCAGCGCTTCTCGAACCGGCGTACGACTGACATCAAACGCCTTCATTATCTCTTTCTCGCGGATAACTTGGCCAGGCTTTTGTTCCAACAGGATGATCTGCCTCTTCAATTCCTGATAAACATTTTTTTCACTCATCACGTTGGCAATATAACATTTCTACTGTTTTGATTTACGACCACAAACGAACCAATATACAACCGATATACATTTAATATTCGTTTGTATATCCCATTGAATATTAGATGTCAACTCGAAAAGTCACAATGTGTGATATTTTCAATTCCTGCATAAAAAACATTCTCCATCCCCCAAAAAGCAGCATGGAAAATTTGTAAACGTTCACCAGCACCCCATCTGTCTTATCATCGGTTTCTGAACGTACGGGTTATGTGAGGGGACCTTATCGGACGAAGATGGGGTAATGGTTGAACGTTTACAGATCAGGGTATTACGGGTCGCCTACTGCGTCCCGGTGAACTATTACGGTACAAATTACATTCCCATTTCATTGGGTTTTGGGTATCTTAACGAGCCTACAGACGGGACGATTCGAAACCTGATTACGTATGAAACGCAGCCAATTTTGTGGGCATAGGCATAATGTACTGATAACAAATGAAAAATAAGATCTACTCGGGTGGTCATTGCCACGTAGGCGAGGATCCAGTTACTCCCAGGATCTCTGGATTCCCGTCTGCGCGGGAATGACAAAATACTAGCTGATAAAGATACCAGACTTGCTTATGTTAGATGCTGCCGGCAGTTGCGAGGGCAGTCTAAATAAGGATATGGATCAACTGTTAAAAGCATCAAGTGTGTTAAAGCACGCTGAGCCACCGCCAAAGGTCGATTTTTCGGTGCACAATCTTGGTGAAATGAGAGAATGAACTTCTTGAGACAGGCCGTATCCGCCTAACTGCAAAAACCTAGTCCGATTCGTCAAGAATTTATATTGACTGTGCTTCAATGCACTTATGATCATAACAAAAACAATAAAAATGTTATATTACGGACACGATGAGTGAAAAAAATGTATATCAGGAATTAAAGAGGCAAATCATCCTGCTGGAGCAAAAGCCCGGCAGCGTCATCCGCGAAAAAGAGATAATGGAGACTTTTGATGTCAGTCGTACGCCGGTTCGGGAAGCGCTGATGCGGTTGGAGATGGATGGCTTGGTGCGGATTATTCCGAATGTTGGAACGTTTGTCGAAGAGGTGAGCTTCCAGCAGCTAAAGGATATTTTTGAGGTCCGAGCACATCTTGTGCTATTGGCAGGTAATTTAGCTGCAGCACGCATCCATAAAGAGGAGATCATCGAAATTCGCCAACGAATCGACAGCATGAGAGTAACAAAGGAAACCAAAGACCTGATGCGTCTCGATGGGGAAATCCACCAAATCATCAATAATGCGACGAGAAATGAGCTCCTGGTCAAAATGTTAAATGGTCTACATGACCAGGCGGTAAGAATCTGGACATTTGCCGGGGCCCAAGGCGGATACTGGATAAATCTTGAAAAGGAATTTGATGATATTGCGGCAGCTCTGGAGCAGCATGACAAAGAGAAGACCGCACATCTTTTGGAACAACACACAAAACTCTTCGTGGAACATGTCAGAAGCCAGTTAACGTTTTAGACCAACACAGGAAACAATGAGTTGCTTCCGAGAACACAGTATTATCAATAGTCGATATTTACAACTGCACATCGAAATGACTATATTTTATCCTGAAAAAACCTATTAAAGGCAAGCTCATCGTACAATGTATCGAAAAACATATCGTTTTTCCAACGCCCGGACAGCGAACCTCTGACGTTCACCCGCCCTTCTGCTACAAGAAAACTTAAATCTTTAAGAGTCAAAGTATGTCAAAGCACAGATTGTCACATGCCAAAAGAATTGTTGTTAAATTAGGCAGCAATGTCATCACGGCAGATGATGGTTTAAATCTGCACGTGATAGAGACAATATCCAATCAGATAAGCGTCCTCATGAGTCGAGGAATTGAAGTAATCCTGGTTTCGTCCGGGGCCATGGCTGCCGGGATGCGAAAAATGGGCATGGCCCGCCGTCCGGATGAAATACCTCAACGCCAGGCAATCTCTGCTATCGGACAAAGCGGGGTTATGAATGCCTACGAAAAATGTTTTTCCAAGCATGGAATAAAAATTGCCCAGATTTTATTGACCGGAGATGACCTTACCAACAGAAAGCGATATCTCAATTCAAGAAATACTCTGCGCACCCTCATTGATTGGAAAATCGTCCCCATCATCAATGAAAACGACACAATCATGGTAGAAGAAATAAAGTTGGGCGACAATGACAACCTCGCGGCCATGATCACGTTACTGATGGATGCAGATTTCCTGTTCATTCTGACTGATATTGACGGTCTGTATGATAAAGACCCCAGGAAATTTGCCGACGCCAAATTGATTTCAGAAGTACGACAGATTAAAAAGGATATTAAAGATTACGCAAGTAGCATTCCCGGTACTCTGGGTACAGGTGGAATGCTCAGTAAAATTCATGCCGCCCAGAAGGTTGCTTCAGCTGGAATCCCCATGATAGTCGCCAGAGGGAATACGGAAGATGTGTTACTTAAACTTTTTGATGGCCAGGCTCTGGGAACTTATTTCGTTCCAAAGGAAGGGAAAATGGCCAGTCGAAAATGCTGGATTGCACACACCTTGGCCCCCAAGGGCATTATTATTATTGATGACGGAGCAGTTCGCGCTGTCAGGCAGAACGGCAAAAGCCTGCTCCCCATAGGAGTTATAGCAGTAGAAGGAGATTTTGAAGAAGGGGCGGCAGTTGATTTCAGGACATCAGACAATGAAGTTATAGGTATTGGTCTGGTCAATTACAGGTCTTCAGACATCAATTTGATCAAGGGACTCAAAACTTCTCAAATCAAGAGTTGCCTGGGTGGCAAACATTACGATGAAATCATTCATCGCGACAATCTTGTGTTGAAAGATTACAGCTAATCAATATTGCATCGACGATGCTTATCCGCCTTGTCTTCTAACTCTACCATGAGGGATCGGCAATAGTAGGGTACCATTCGAATAAACACGCTCATCCAATTTCTTCTCTAACCTCTTTCGTTATTCCACCCAAATGAATTTGGTTATTAACCAATTTTCATGTGTCTCAGGTTTTTATTACATTCGTGTTTTCAGGGGCTAATCGCACTGATTGTACTCGTCGATCAATACACCTTCACCTTTTTATGAAAATCGTAATAAAAAATCTTGTCAAGATGATATATCAATAATATTCTAGAGCAGGTAGGCAGTATTCTTCTTAAAATACAATTTTGATCAAAAACAATTATGAATATATCAATTTACGATACTATAAAGCGGCGCATTCTTTTCTTTGATTATGCTCCGGGGGAAATGTTAAACGAAAAAAAGATGGCGGTGGAATTTGGCGTAAGCAGAACTCCTGTCCGTGAGGTATTGTTGCGACTTGAATGGGAAAAGCTGCTTACTATCATTCCCAGAGCCGGGATAATGGTCGCAAAAGTTGAGTTTCAGCAGCTTCGTGAGGTTTTCCAGACCCGTGCCCCTTTGGAGGGACTTCTTGCCAGGATTGCAGCAGCACAAATGAACGATTTCCATTTTTCCAAGTTGGAAGACGTACTTCTACAATGCCAAGACATTCCCAAAAACAGAAGCAGAAAGGCTCTTTTAGAAGTCGATATGAAATTTCGAAATATCATTCACGAAGCAGCAAATAATGAATCATTGCAAGAAACATCAGACTATCTCTATTACCAGACCCAACGACTATGGCACCTTATTTTCGACAAAATGAATTTCAATCTCCTCGTTGATGATGAGCTGGAATATATGAGGCGGTCGATTGTGACGTTCAGGGAGAGGAACCTTGACAAAGCAGAGGCTTATAGAAAAGAGGTGATTTTTACGGATTTAAACAGGGTACGAAATATTTTCGAATATTCACAAAACTCTTTAGCTCCTCAGGCATTACTTTTCTAACATCAATGGAAAAAACACTGAAGACTCTTTTAGCAAATGGTATTGATCTGGCCACAATAGATTTCTCCTCAATCCTTTCCAACTTCCATGAGGGTATTGTAATTACGGACAAAGACGGGATTATCCTTTATTACAATAGTTCGATGGGTAAAATAGATGATATAGAACCGCCAAACGCCATCGGTAGAGGGCTTCTGGAGATCTATGATCTCAGCGAACAGCAAAGCACCACAATGAGATGTTTGAGATGCAGGCAGGTCATTCAGAACGAGCCGATTTTCTATCGCACCCATCTTGGCAAGGTTACCAACGCGATCAGTAACGTTTACCCACTCTTTAATAATCACAAGTTGATAGGAGCAATCAGTTATACCAAAGACTATCACATGGTTGAGAGAATATTCTCCACCTCGGAGCCAAGAATACATGACAAGCCGGAAAGGAAAAATGGGACCAGGTATTCTTTTGCCGACATAATAGGCCGCAATTCTGATCTATCAGAAAGTGTACGAATTGCCCAGATGGCGGCAGAATCCCCATCGCCGGTATTAATTTCTGGAGAAACTGGGACAGGAAAAGAACTCTTTGCCCAATCCATTCACAACTTTTCAAGCTATAGCAAGAATCCTTTTATCCCGATTAACTGTGCAGCCATCCCAGAGAACTTGCTCGAAGGTATACTATTTGGTACCTCCAAAGGTGCTTTCACCGGGGCAATAGACAAAGGGGGGCTTTTTGAGCAGGCAAATGATGGAACTCTTTTCTTAGATGAATTAAACTCAATGCCACTTACTCTGCAAACGAAACTGCTGCGGGTTATTCAGGAAAAGAAAGTTCGCCGAATCGGATCTCATAGCGAAACTGATCTGAACGTAAAAATAATCAGTTCAGTCAATCAGGATCCACACCAAGAGATCAACAGGGGCAACCTTCGCTTAGATCTCTTTTACAGACTGGGGGTTGTCTTTGTCCAGATTCCAACACTGCGCGAAAGAAAACAGGATTTGACTAAATTGATTTATCATTTTATCGAAAAATTCAATACTCGGCTAAAGAAAAATGTTGCGGGGATTTCAACGGAGGTAGAGGAATTCTTTCTGGAATACCATTGGCCGGGAAATGTTCGAGAACTCGAACACGTTATTGAAGGAAGTATGAATCTCATAGGAAAGAACAAAATTATTGAAAAACCTCAATTGCCCAAGCATTTTCTTCAAGTAACCTCTAACAACGTTGTACATCCTAAGGTTTCAAAAGCAACAGAGGGAAAGGATTATAGAACTCCCTCACCATCGGCTATTGACGGATCTCCCATTGCGATTTCAGACATTCATAACTCCTTGCAACAACTCAACGAAACGTATCGTACCGCTGAGCAATCACTTATAAGCCGTGCTCTCAGCTCTTCGAAAGGAAATATTGCAAAAGCAGCAAAAACGCTTGGTCTCTCTTCCCCCCAGGCTCTCCAATACAAGATGAAAAAACTCAATTTAACAAGAGCTGTATTTATTGAAACAGACACCTGAAAAAAATCCACTCATTTCGCAAAACAAGTTTTCTTGTCAAAATATTTTGTCTTTAACATAAAAACAAAATATTTTGTCTTTTTTCCACCCTGCTATATGTACTCTTACAAAAAAATAAAATTTTTCCCCTATATTATCTTACATATACACTACTTTCTGCAATACTGAACGAAATCATAATAGTTGGCATGAGTTTTGCTTTGATATATCTAAAGTATATTTGATTGCATATTTAGAGAAAAACGAGATAAAGGGAGGAAATTAATCGCCTCCTATAACCAGCTGTTTAATGAAAACTGGGGATTATTATGCACTATTTTGAGTATTTTTCCAAAAGTGAAATTCGGCAGATTCACGAAGCATCCCTTAAAATTCTGGCGGAGACTGGTGTTAATTTCGGATATGAACCGGCACTGGCCATACTTCGAGAATCAGGCTGTAGAGTCGAGGGAGAGCGTGTCTATTTCGAGCCTAAATTCGTTGAAAAGACGGTTGCAAAAGCTCCTTCTGAATTCACCCTGTACGCTCGCAACCCCGAAAAAAATATCACAATTGGTGGTGATAATATCGCCTTCATTCCCTGCTATGGCCCCCCGGTAGTAACTGATCTCGATCGAGGCAGACGAAACAGTGTCCTTGAAGATTATCAGAATTTCGTCAAACTGAGTTATGCGAGCAAATCTATGGATATTACCGGCGGCATGATGGCCGAACCGGGGGATATTCCCCACAAGAGGCGAAACGCTGAGATGATATACGCCTCCATGAAATATTCGGACAAACCGTTCATGGGGGGAGCAATGGGTGCTGAAGCAGCGAGAGAAACTATCGAAATGGCCTCTCTCGTTTTTGGCGGCGAAGCTCAACTGGCTGACAAACCACCTTTTATCAGCATCCTCTGTTCTCTGACTCCCCTTGCTTACGACGACCGGATGCTTAGCGCAATAATGGAGTATGCCAAAGCAGGTATGCCCCAGCTTATATCATCGCTTTCCATCGCCGGTGCGACCTCTCCCATAACTATGGAGGGAACACTGGTTGTACAAAATGCAGAAGTGCTGGCAGGCATCGTTTTAACTCAGCTATTGCGGCCAGGTGCTCCGGTAGTTTTTGCAGGTTCATCCTCAAATGCGGCAATGCGCTACGGCACCCTCAGCATTGGTTCTCCTGAAATGGCGGTTAATACTGCCGCGACCGCACAAATGGCGAGATTCTATGGAATCCCATGCCGCGGGGGTGGCGCCCTGTCGGATGCCAAGACTCCCGATGCGCAAGCAGGATTTGAATCAATGATGAGCCAGTTAATGGCAACACTTTCCGGAGTCAACTTTGTTCTCCACTCTGCCGGAATTCTAGAGAGTTATATCGCAACCTCTTATGAAAAATTCATCATTGACGATGAAATCTGCGGCATGTGCAAGCGGATAAAACGTGGTGAAAACATCATTCCGGAAAAACTGGCTATCGATGTCATCCAAGCGGTTGGTCCGGGCGGCGAATATCTCACCAACATGCATACCTTTCAGAATTTCAGAAAAGAGCTCTACCAACCAATAATTGAAGAGCGAGATAATTTTGAGAACTGGAAGAAAAAAGGAAGTCTTACAATTGCACAGGTTGCAAACAAAAAGTGGAAAGAGGTACTTGAAAACTATGTAGAACCATCTCTCCCCGAGCAGGTCGATAAGGCATTACAGGAGTATATAAACAACAAATACGGTGCGTAAAAAGTCAACGAGTCTCGTAATTTATCATTCGAGATAATATAGGCATAGTTGTAACTTCTTTCACGGAGGGATCATCATGGCAGTAACAGATATTTTTCAAGCAGTTCTGGAATTTGACGCAGCGAAGGTCAGCGAGCTTACGCAAAAAGAAATCGAAGCCGGAACAGCAATAGAGTCTATCCTCAACGACGGTCTTATCTCGGCAATGGACGAGGTGGGTGAGAGATTTTCCAAGGGCGATCTCTTTGTCCCGGAGATGTTGATGGCAGCCCAGGCGATGAAAGGCGGGCTGAAAATCCTGAAACCGCTGTTGGGAGAAGGCCATACAAAATCTAAAGGAACCGTAGTTATCGGCACGGTTAAAGGCGACCTGCATGACATTGGCAAGAATCTGGTTTCTATGATGATGGAAGGAGCGGGCTTTAACGTCGTTGACCTGGGGGTTGATGTTGCCGCAGACACCTTTGTCAAAGCAGCCCATGATAATAAAGCCAGGGTTGTAGCTCTTTCCGCCCTGCTCACTACCACCATGCCGGCAATGGCCTCAACAGTGAGAGCCATTAAAGAATCCGGATTGGGTATCAGCACCATAATCGGAGGTGCACCAGTGTCCCAGGAATACGCCGATGAGATTCATGCAGATGGTTATGGTGAAGATGCCCCTCGAGCGGTGGAGCTCGCCCGCAACTTGATGGCTGTCTAAAGCCTTTGCCGAAAATTCAGTTACCTCCATATGAGGACAATCCAGGGAGAGAAAAATGATCATCATCGGAGAACTTATCAACGCCTCAAGAAAAGCTATCGGTGAGGCAATTAAGGCACGGGACCTAGCAGTAATCCAAAAGGTTGCACTCGATCAGGCGGAGGCAGGTGCAAGCTATATCGATGTGAATGCAGGTATCTTTGTAGGAGAGGAACCAAAATACCTTCAATGGTTGACCAAAACAGTCCAGGAAGTAACCGACCTGCCTTGTGCGATCGACAGTCCGGATCCAAAGGCCATCGCAGTAGCTTTGGAAGTGCACAAAGGCACTCCGATGATCAATTCAATCTCTCTTGAGAAAGACCGGTATGACAACCTCATGCCGGTGATAGCAAACACCGACTATAAAGTTATTGCCCTTTGTATGAGCGATGACGGGATGCCGGAAACCTTGGATGCCAGGCTGAAAATTGCCGACAAGCTGGTCAACGGGCTGGTTCAAAATAATGTGAAGGTAGAAAATATCTTCGTTGATCCACTGGTTCAACCAATGTCGGTTAACAACTCCTTTGGTGTTGAGTTTATCAACTCTGTGGAAGCTATTATGGAGAAATTCCCAGGGATCCATACTGCTTGCGGTCTCTCCAACATCTCCTTTGGCCTACCTGCCAGAAAATTTCTCAACCAAACTTTTATGGTCATGGCCATAGGCAAAGGACTCGACGGAGCCATCATGAATCCACTGGACCGCAAAATGATGGCCAATATAATCGCTGCAGAGGCCCTGGCCGGCAGAGACAATTTCTGCATGAAGTATCTCAAGGCCTATCGCGCTGGAAATTTTGAATAAGGTTTTGCAGGAAAAAAAATCGACGAAATACGGGGTCAGCCTAGCAAACAACCTGTGAGTTCTTATCCCCACATTGCCTAGGCAAAAGACGGTGGAATTGTCTTCACCCCTGACTCTTTTTGAGATTGCCGAACGGGTAGGTGTCTCGTCACTGCTGCTGGTTGCAGAGGTCATTGACGGTGCAATCTTCCCTCTTGACAAACCAGACGACCAAGAAGCCGAAATAGTGCTCCTCGGACTCCTTGCCGGTGGCTAGCACCCTGATACACTACCCGGCGGTTACAATAAACGTAGTAAACAGGATATTATTTTTTATGGAATTTTAGACACATAGCGAATTGCAAAAACCGTAACCTTTACAGATTAGGTTACGGTTTTTGTGAGTCTCAGAACCTTGAAAAATTTGCTCAGTGAACTGTATCGCAAAAATCTGGTTAAACATATTATCCACCAAGAAAATGTGTGAAAACCAGAAGTAGGGCGTATCAAAAAGGCTTATTTCGACCAAATTATTTTACAGAGACTACCGGGCAGCTCGCTTTAAGAATAATATGTTGAGCTGTACTGCCGAAGAGGATTTTGCCGACTTTGGAGCGACTTTTCACTCCAACAATAATTTCATCGGAAAAATTATCCGCGGCAAATGCGATAATATCTTCACCGGCTGTTTTGTTCCTGACAAGAAGATGCGATTCGTTTTCAATACCCTGCTCATTCAGAAAATTTACTGCTTTATAAAGGTGCTCCTCTGCCTCAGCGATCATTTCTTTAGTCGTTTTTTCTCCCCCCGGTAAAGAGGTAACCAATTGAATCTTTCCTCCAAAAGCCTTTGCGTGTTGTACCGCGAGGTTGAGCAGATCTTTACCAACGATGGTCCCTCGATAGGCTACCAGAATTTGCATGTTATTTCCCTTTATATGTGAAGAATGTTCCGCTACGGTTGACTCAATTATTCCTCTGATTGACTCTTGCCAGATGCTTCGCGTTTCTAATCCAAATAATTCTAACATGAAAGAGGAAATATCTGCAATATGCTTTGGATTACATCCGTCCACATTGTTTTGGCCAATAAAAATGTGGCCAAATGTAGACAAATTAAACAACAAAGGCGTTACCTGAAAACTCAGATAACACCTTGATTTTATTGGTACGCCAGGCAGGATTTGAACCTGCGACCTACGGATAAGAAGTCCGTTAAATCAGTTTTCGCTCTAGTGATTTCAATATGTTACCTATCTTTTTTTCTGTGTCAAAGGCCATCACCTTTGGACACACTTCGATGAAACAAGGGAACTCTCCATGCGCCGCGATTCTGAGGCGATTCACCGCATCCTGATTTCGTGTGACCCTTTAACCTCTCACGGACAAGCTCTAATCTGACATTGCTTTTTTGTTGTTAGGTTTTAGAGGTGGCCTACTTGTCTAGTTTCAGGAATTATATTGTCTTGGGCACCTTCCGATTTCAAACCCGCTCTGCTGGTTGATTATGTCGTGTTGTCCTCCAGCTTGCCTAACTAACTTTCTAGAGTGATCATCAAAAATAATTTGGAAAAATCTTGGATTTCAGATTATTTTTTTCTGTCAGAAATGTCTTGCTTTTTCAAAGGCCCAGAAGACATTTGTGTATTGTTAGGTTTTTGAGGCGCCTTATTGATTCCCTTAACAGGAATTATGTTGCGCTTTCGAGCGGTGTTGTCTTGGAATCTTAAAAGTTTATTATGAACTAGACAGGGGGCCACATGTACCGCTGCCAAAATTTCTTGAGCGAGCTTTGATGCCATGGGTAGTTCTCTATCAGTGAATCAGGTGGCTCTTCGTTGGGAGGAGCTTTTTTTTGAAAAACCCGGAAGAAAGCGACTACTTTTCACCAACCTCACCTGGACAAAAAAAAGGTGCACCCGAATGGGTGCACCTTGCAGAATATTACTACATCAAAATGTTACGAAAAGGTATGGCACCTGATACAGTCATATCCTTTTTCTACGACATGCTTCTTATGACCTTCCGAAGACGACCAAGACGTGTTCCCATGACAGCTGCTGCAGACACCCTTTTTCACGCCGGTGGGCTCCTGAGTATGACAGCTGCTACAGGATACTTCCTGGCGATGTCTGTTGTGCATGGGTTCCCAGCTTTCGCTTTTTCGTTCATGGCAAAGAGTACATGACCGTACGGCATCAGGAACCTGATGGTAACCAAGCGCATCAAAGGGGAGCATGCCAGCACCGTCAGGGGTTGAACCTCTATTATTGTGACACTCAATGCAGGAAGGGGCCTTTTCCTTCGGTTCAACCCCGTGGGTGATGAGCATTTCGGCATCGGCCTGGTACATTGCGTAGGTACCCGTATAATCACCGGCCCTGCCCTTGACTGCCTGCTCTTCGAGGCCCTTCTGCACGGCTTGATCAAAATCACCGGTCATAAACATCCACATGATAGCCGGCGGAATGATCCTGCCGCTGCCTATATCAAATGGCATGTTGGAGAAATGCCGCTTGATTGGCACAATGTACGACCTGCCGTCAAAAGGCGCGCCGTTGGCTTTGGCCATATGCAGAATGTTATTCGCGTCGGGCTGAATCGTTTCGCCAACATTGTACACATAGGAAGTACCGTCAAACCATACATAATCGGGCTTCACGTTGGCTTCCTTGACCTCATGGCCAACAAAACCGCCCTGGCCGGAACAGAAGGCGGGATTCCAGGCTGGCTGGTTCCAGTCTCTGGACATCTCAGTCGCCCCACCTTTGGCAAAGGTACGAATATGGCAGACCTGGCAGCTGACCTGGCCCTGGGCATGCCTGTTCAATGTTGAGTTGGAGTGCGGTGTCTTGGTATGACAGGAATTACAGGTTGGTGCCACAGCTTCAGTCTGGCGCAGATCGATACCACGTCCGGCGATCTTATGATTGAGGGCCGAATGGCAGTCTACACATGCGAGGCCCGCACCGTCTTTGGCCAGATGGACATCCTGCTCAACCGTTGCACTGGCGGAGTTCCTACCCATGTCGCCGCGCTTGGTCCAGTCACCGCCACCAGCTGTAGCATGACAGCGCAGGCAGGAGGTATTGGTCGGCAAATGAACCGTTCTGGCTATGTTGACCATGTTGGTGCCGACAGGCATTTTGGCAAAATCCGGCACGGTGGTATAGTTGCCCTGGGCATCGACCTTGCCGAACACGTAGGTCTTTTCTACATTGTCAATATTCGTTACGGTCACTGTATTCTTCGGGTCTGTAACAAATGTTCGCTGATAGGTGTCGTTATGACACATAAGGCAGTCGACATCCTCAGCTTTCACAGGGTCGGGGGCATTGCCGTCGGCGCGCACATGGCAGGAAAAACAGGCACCTTTCGATGACATGGCGTAGGTACAGAAGGTGTTTATCCCATCCTTGCCTTTTCCAAACGATTCACCTTTGGTATTGGTCAGATCAGGCGTTGGCCCGGACCATTGCATATGCAGGCTCTGGAGCATCTCCGTTGCCTCTACCTGGTGACAACCAATACAGGTTGCAGGGCCATTATATTCAGTGATGCTGTTGTGAGCAGAAATAGGACCTTCGACCGGTGCGTCAACCACCGGCGGCTCAGTTATTGCTGAATTGGCGACTATAAAAATAGCAGTCCGGGTTGCTTGATTTTTCTGGTCCCGAAGTTCACATTGGAATTGCCAATTTCCATTTTGTTCGCTGGAAGGGATGACAAAAGAGTAATTGGCATTACGACCGTCGATTTTCATGTCAGCGTTGGAAACTACGGTAGTTCCCTTTGAATTTACTATATCTATTCTACCTGATCGCAATCGGCGACTCCAGTTCCCTTCCCCGGTACACAGGAACCGAACGCTTTCCCCGATCACCGCTTCCGTCGGCGCTGTTGACATTTGTATGTCTCGATCAGCAGCATAACCGGCGCTGCTGATCAAGACACCTAAGATTACTGCAATTAAAACCTTCTTCATACAACCCTCCAGGGTTTCTTGTTAGTGAAGACCACTGTTGCGTAAATAACCGGGCTCCCCTTGGACGTAAATCACGCTGTGGACAATAGAGCAAAAGGTGTGCCACATTGTATCAATTTAGCATTTTATTATATTCTTTAGCTGCTGCCTATCACTGAGGAAAATCTGGAGATTGATTGATAAAATTATTGACTGAGACGGTATACCGCACAAATCTCAGGACATGACAGGACGTCCGAGATCGGCACTCCGTTTCCTTGACTGCTCCTCTTGCTCTGCAAGCTCAAGAAGCACTGAAAGATCAGCGGCAGGAGGGAAGGCGCATTTTTTTGTTATTGGGAAGAAGCGATAGTACCAAATTTGCACTTCTCTCTGTAAGTATGACATGAAAGGGGCCTGTCAAGAACCCCAAAACCCCAATACCGCCCCCTCCAACGACCAGACCTCGACCGGAAACGAAAAAAGGACCTACAGCAAAAAAGCATTTCTTTGCAGGTTGCCTCACAAAATTATTGCCAGATATGTGACGCTTTCAGCCAAGATCAACTCTAATGATTGCCATTCTTGCCGTGTTTTTCATTCCTGTCGTGCTTGCCGTGCTTGTCTTTTCGATCGTATTTTCCTCTATCATCCTTTTTTCGTTGTTCGTTCTGGTTGTATTGTTTTTTTTGAACGCCCCAATTATTGTTTTTCTCCCAATGTTTATCCTTTTCCCAATGGTTCCAGTTTTTCTGAACTTCTTTGTAATCTCTTCGCTTGGGGTCTGGTTGCATGCCGTTCGCCTGAAACACTTGCTGGGCATTGGATTGTGAGAAACGCACGGCACAGAGGGCTCGGGCTTTTTCGAAAACTTTTTTCAGAGTTGACTGCGGGTATGAACAGGAATGTCGGTGGGCAGGTTAAGATATATATTTTTAAAATGACGAGTTTGCTGTGCGTTGTTCAGAAAGCATCTCTACCATGAAAAAATGCAGATTGTAGCATTAACCGGGTGGTTGACACGAAAGTGCTGTCGAGCATCCGGGGCGAACGCGCAACCCTGCAGCCGGTAGCATATCCGAATGTCAGGAGAAACTTGCCCTTATCGAGATCATTCACTCTTCCCAAACGACCGGAGTGCGATCGGAGAAATTTCAACAGGGACTTCATCGATACTATGGTGCTCCATTTCGGGCAAGTTTTTTTGGGCATTATCACTTACGACATGTGCAGGAATTATGTAGAGAGTTTAACTTTTAGATTTGTGAAAAAGCTTACGTCACGCGAGACCTATATGGTACTCTCTATACCCCAGACCGGTATATAAACTTTTAACACCAGGCAAATTATGAGACAGATCTCCATAAAAAACGTTTTAATCTTTTTCTTGGTACTCTATCTGTTTGGGAACCTCTCCGCCTTTGCCGAGGATCTTTTTCCCTCACCCTATAAGCCGGTTTTGGTTGAGGCGGTCATGTGTGAGTCAATCGAAAAATTTGTCCCCATCAACGAGGCTGTCGTCTTCTCCGTCGATATCGGGCAGGTTTTTTGCTTTACAGGTTTTGACCCGGTGCCGGAGAAACTCATCATCTATCACAAGTGGTATCACAGGGGGATGTTGATATCCGTCAAACCGCTGACCCTTAGTCCACCTCGCTGGTCGTCGTTATCCAGCATGCAGCTCAGAGGAACAGATAAAGGACCATGGCAAGTCGACATTACCGATGAAAACGGCATCATCTACAAAACCTTGCGATTCAGCATAACGGAATAATATGGAAATATTTATACACTCCTTTGTAAACCTGCGCTGGCAGGATGTATTGGATATCGTCATCAATAGCTTCATCCTTTTTAGGCTCTACATTCTTTTCCGGGGTACCAATGTAATACGGGTACTTCTGGCAATAGCTGTTCTCTGGCTGTTTAAGCGACTGGCAATGACAATCGGCCTGATTGTTACCAGCTGGGTTATCCAGGCTATTATTGCAGTTGCGGCTCTAGTGATCATAATTGTCTTTCGTAATGAAATTGCCAGTGTCTTTCAGACGCGCAGTCTAAAATCCTTTTTCTGGGGTATTCCGCAGCGCCAGCTGCAGACTCCCGTCGATACTATCGTTGATAGTGTCAGCGAACTGGCACACCATAAACTGGGAGCATTGATCGTTCTTCCTCTCAAAAAAGGAATTGAAGATATTATTCATGGTGGGATCCTCTGGCAGGGCAGGCTTTCCAAAGAAATGCTGCTCTCTATTTTCTGGCATGGTACGCCGGTTCATGACGGTGCGGTAATTATTCAAGGAGATCAGATACTCGAGGTTGGTGCAATCCTTCCACTCTCCAGGAATGATGCTCTTCCTTCACAATTTGGTACAAGGCATCGTGCCGCCGCAGGTTTGAGTGAGCAGACTGACGCTCTGGTTATTGTTGTTTCCGAGGAGCGGGGCGAAATAACCCTGTTTAAAGACCAAGCGATCTTTTCCCTGGATACTCCAACAGAGCTGAATCAAAAGCTGCAGGAGTATGTTGGGACGACGCTCGAGAAAAAGAGGATCAAAAATCAGGTGATTGAACTCTCGGCGATTGCAATGGCATGTCTCGTCTTCACTACCGGTATCTGGTACAGTTTTGCTCGCGGACTTGAAACGCTTACCACGTTTGAAGTGCCGGTGGAATTCGTCAACCGGGATCCGAAGATGAAAGTCTTTTCCGCCTCGGCAAGCACTGTGGAACTTCAGATCAGTGGGTCAAGCTCACTGATTCGATCGGTTACTCCCGATCAGCTTAAGGTCAAACTGAACCTCGCGAATACCGACCCCGGTGACAACACCGTAACTATCAACAGGGAAGGCATTGTTCTGCCGCCAGGATTGGAATTGAAACAGGTAAATCCACAATCCTTGATTATAAACCTTGATGTTCCCGGGGAAAAAACACTTCCCATCCAGGCCAACTGGACCGGGAAATTATCCGAGGATATCATTCTCGTGGAAACCTCAATAATACCTAAAAATGTGGAGGTGGCAGGTGGCAATATCGCTCTTGAAGATATGCGTGCTGTGTATACCGAATCAATATCGTTGGATAAAATAGTCAGTGACGGTAAGGTGAACGTAGGCCTTATGCTCCTTCCTTCATCACTGAAGCTGGCAGATGATACCCTTCAGAATGTCGAGGTGAGCTTTAAGGTTCAGACAAAATCTCGCATTTCAAAAGAAAAAAAGAGTGATTAAAGATGCTGTGGAGATAGGCGCACTGATGTCCGAAACATGTTTACCCATAATTTTCAGCCTGCCCGCTGTCGCGGACAAAACCGACAAGAGGATCTGGGACATCTGCAAAGGCCGGATTGACTCAGGGCAGCTATTAATTTTTATATTGCTTGAGTCGATCGGTGCTTCTTGAGGTACCGATGGGTGATGGGAGATGCAGATGGGTTTTGTTGTTCGTTCTGACCACTTGCTTAGGATAATCGCCCAGAGGGACTCATTTGAGATTGTTAAACGAACCTTCCTGCAATTAAAGAAGAAGCAAGATATTTGAGTTGGCAATATTAACGTTGCGTTAACTTACGCTGCCCTGCAAACACGACCCAGTCAGGTCGCAGACATTCCCACGTCCGTTCCGAACGATCATGGGTCTTGGCGGAAACAATCAATATTTTTGATCAGTTCGCTTTACGCTACCTCTACATTCCAGGCAAAACCACTATCCTCTTATTATTTTGATCAAAAACCGATTCATTTTCTGAAAAAAAATTAAATTCCTTTTTATCTCGGAGGAAAAAGATTCACGAAAAAATTGACTTTTCTTCCAATTTATCAGGAAATATCTATAAACGTCGAATATTTCATTTCTGAATTCGTTAAATCTAAAAATCAACAAAAATAAATTGAAATCAGGAGAAGTCTCATGGGAAAAATCAATCCACGATCAATTGCATTTCGGCTTACAGCAGGCGGATGCCTTGTGGTAATCCTCCCTCTCTTGGTCGTTTGTTATATTGCTGTAACTAAAGCGTCAGATGCTTTGACCTCGAATGCTAAAAGTAACGCAGCCGAGCAGGCTCGTCAGTTGTCCTCTCTCGTCCAATCAAACCTTGTGCTTCAGGAAAGGCTGGTAAGCACCGTTGCTACCGATGCATCCATTATTCAAGTGGCCGAGACGGTCAAAGAAAAGGGTATCGACAACGCCAAAGATGACATCGCCCTCCTCCGCAAAGAAATGAAGGCTAAGTACAGAACTCTTGGTTCAACATATGCTGGCATCTTTATCTCAGACGAGAAAGGCATGCTTTTCACCGGCGAGCAAAGCGATAGTAGCGACTATAGCGGGGTTAATATCTCCGATCGCAGTTATTTTCAAGAAGCCAAGTCAACCGGCAAGCCTGCTCTCAGTGAAATTTTGAGATCCAAAACAAACAATGAGTTGGTTTATGTCGCCTGTGCGCCAATATTGAATGCTTCAGGCGACTTCCTTGGGATTTGTGGTGTCACAATCAAAGGATCGTCGCTTGTTGATATGATTAGTCAGACCAAAGCAGGCAAGACGGGCTATGCCTTTATGGTGGACAAGAATGGAATTATCAATGCACACCCGAAGGACGAATTTATCCTCTCGTTGGACTTGAAAACCTTGAACGGTATGGAGGCCATAACCAAAGAAATGCTGTCGGGAAAAGATGGCGTAGACACATATGTTTTTAAAGGTACGGCCAAGGTAGCAGGTTTCGCAACTGTTCCGCGCATGAACTGGTCTATTGCTCTTACCCAGGATGAGGATGAATTTCTCGCGTCCACCAGAAGCATGAGAAACCTTATGCTGGCGGTATCCGCTGCCGCAGTTCTGTTGGTAAGCATCGTGGTATTTTTTGCCGCTCAAGGGATAGTACGGCCAATCAATAATGCTGTTGCCGGACTAAAGGACATTGCAGAGGGTGAAGGCGATCTGACCATGCGTCTCAAAGTGGACTCGAAAGACGAAGTGGGCGAGATGGCTAAGTGGTTCAATACTTTTATCGAAAAGCTGCAGGGGATCATCAAGCAGGTTGCCGACAATGCCGCCGAAGTCGGTACCAGCTCCACACAATTGACTCAAATAGCCCAAAGCCTGCTTACAAACGCCGACGATACTGCCCAACGATCGACAAACGTCGCTGCCGCAGCAGAAGAAATGAGCGCCAATCTGAACAATGTCGCTGCCGCAATGGAGCAATCAACCACCAATACCAATATGGTTGCCTCATCTGCCGAAGAAATGACCGCGACCATTAATGAAATTGCCGAAAACGCTGAAAGGGCGAGAAGCATTTCAAGTGACGCTGTTAACCAGGCTCAAAGTGCATCCGGCCAAATGGGGGCTCTCGGAGAAGCCGCAAATAAAATTGGTAAGGTAACTGAGACCATCACGGAGATTTCCGAACAAACTAATCTTCTCGCACTCAATGCAACTATCGAGGCGGCAAGGGCCGGGGAAGCAGGTAAGGGATTTGCTGTCGTTGCAAATGAGATCAAGGAGCTTGCCAAGCAGACAGCCGCCGCAACTCTTGACATCAAGGCACTCATTGATGATGTCCAGCGGACGACCAAAACAACAGGGGATGGAATAAACGAGATCTCTAACGTCATCAGTGGCGTCAATGACATTGTTGCCACTATAGCAACAGCAGTCGAAGAGCAGACGGCGGCAACCCGGGAGATCGCTGATAACATCTCACAGGCCAGCCAGGGCTCAGCGGAAGTGAATGAAAACATTAGTCAAAGCTCTGTCGCTGCCGGAGAGATTTCACAGAACATTGCGGAGGTATCTGTCGCTTCCGGTAAAATTTCCGGGAGCAGCAATGAGGTAAAAGTCAGCGCTCAGGGCCTCCTCGCCCATGCGACAGCACTCAATAAGATCGTCGGTAGCTTCAAGGTGTGATTAAAAAAGGCGGGTTTGGTTCATGATTTCGAACTATGCCCGCCTTAGATGCGTTACTCAAATTCAATCTGACAGCGACAGCATGTAAAATGAAAATCAGTCTTCCTCGTCACAAACACCACTTATCATATGTTTTGATTCAAAAGAGTCTGGTTTCTTCTGCCGTGGTATCTTGGAATTTGCCTGACTAACTTCGGTTTCGCTGACACGCTCCCATTTCTCCCAGTAGCGCTTGCTGGTAAGTTCGTCCAGATCGATTGGCCGGATATGCTGGATAGCGGTGTTCCGGTACCAGTCGGCCAGTTTATTTTTACTGACGGCCTGCACCATTCGATTCAGCACACAATAAAGAAAATACTCACCCACCGAAGGCCCGGTTTCTCTTTTGACTCTGGGGATGATATCGTCGACGATGCGGCAAAGATCAAGATCCCGATCCATCTGATGCGCCAGCCAGAGAGCCCCGAATTCTTCTACCTTCAAGCTCAGAGTCTCAGCTTCTTTACCACCAAGCAGATTGGCTACTTTTTCCGGTGACCCGATATAGATCTGGGAGATGACCTTGGGCTTGCCATCGACTCTGGCAATTTCCCGGACATAGAGGTAGGGTCTTACATAGGCGGGGCGTCCAAATATCTGTTATAAATTGGGATTCACGACACGAGGCGGATTATCTCGGAAACTCCTGTTAATATCTCACTTCTTAATAGAGTTTCAATTTAACTCTTGCTCTTGACTTTCTTCTTTTGTAACTTTTTACGTATCTCCTGACAACTTACAAACAGCATGTTCTCCGGTAATAAAATATGCGTAATCGTATTTTCATTAGCTATAGGCGCGAAGATAGTGCCGCATGGGCAGGCCGTCTTTATGACCAGCTTGCTGCACATTTCGGTCCTGACAATATTTTTATGGACGTAGATGATATAGATCCAGGACTCGATTTCGTCGAAACAATTGAAAATACCATCAGCCAGACTAACTTCCTGATAGTAATCATTGGCCCTGCCTGGTTGAAGATAACTGACGATGAAGGAAATCGTCGGCTGGAGCATCCCGAAGATTTTGTTCGCATCGAAATATCTACTGCGTTGAAACGTAATATACGGGTAATTCCAGCACTCATTGGCAGAGCAAAAATGCCTCCTTCTAATGATCTGCCCGATGACTTGAAATTATTAGTGCGACGAAATGCTATCAATATTAACCATACCAGTTTCAAGTCAGATGCAAAGCGGCTCATTCGTGTTCTGGAGAGGGCAATAACACAAACTGACGCAGGTTCGACGGCAGAGGAAAAAGAGAGTGATGCAATTTCCGGAGACAGAACCCATACCTCAGAAGATCAGACAGCACGCAAGAGTACCCCAAAAACACCTGTTAAAAAGAAAAAAAGAGTAGCTCAACCAAATGAACCTGGCATGAAGAGGTCAATGCAAGGTATAGCTGTAGCGGCGATAGTAGTTACAGTTCTATCCGTTGTGGGCATATTGTTTTTCTCATCCCAAAAATTCAAGCAGGGCAGCAGCATAGCCGACAAACCTCAGTCAATTCTACCCGGAAATGTTCAACAAGTTGTTTCGGAAAACCGAGAATCAAACATTGAAGTGCTGTCAAAACAATCTGAACAGTCCAAGCAGGGTGACACAATGACCGAAAAAACCACCGGCATTCAACTTGTCTTTATACCAGGAGGCTGTTTTCTAATGGGCTCGTTAAATGAACAGCCTGACAAACAACCTGTACATGAAATCTGCCTGGACAACTATTGGATAGGAAAGACTGAGGTTACCCAACGCCAGTGGCTTAACATCATGGATGGAAGAAATCCTGCAAGGTTTCAAAAGGGCGACGATTACCCAGTGGAGTCGGTATCCTGGTATGATGTCGAGGAGTTCATCTCCAAGCTGAATAAAAAGTCGGGCAAACAATTTCGCATGCCTACCGAGGCGGAGTGGGAGTATGGGTGCCGGGCAAAAGGCAAAGGGTCTTACTGCGGGGGCGATAACATTGACGACCTGGCCTGGTATTATACTAACAGTGATAAAACAACACATCCTGTTAGTAAAAAGCGGGCCAATGATTTTGGTCTCTTCGACATGAGTGGCAACGTATGGGAATGGTGTCGGGATTGGTACGGAGATGATTATTATAGGAACAGTCCCCGCAATAATCCACAAGGTCCATCATCCGGCTCGGTCCGTGTTATCCGTGGCGGCAGTTGGATCAACGGCAACGCGAGGTACTTGTACTCGACATTTCGGAACAGCAGCACGCCTGATAGCCGCGACTACTACCTGGGGTTCCGAATTGTCCTGCCTCCAGGTCAATGAGTCAGGTGGGAGCATGGTCCTCTACCGCACTCGCTACTGTGATATATCCTTGCCAGGAACTGTTTTTCTTCCGTTTCAATAAGTTTGTCGCACCGGAATCCATGAAAGCTGCAGATAGTGTGTAACAGTTCGAAGTCCACATACAGCCAACTGAAAGGGTCTGACCGTCGCCCTTTGTATATCATGACAAAATCAGTCTCTCCGCAATACCCTGCCTCCTCATAATAGACAGCCTCACTTTTCTCAGGAATTTCCCAGTCGATTGGTTGATTCGGCAAACAGCTGTCCGTTAGTCGCAAGCAAGGTGTCTAGGTGCTGGATAAAGAGATTCAAACCACCCAGGGAGCCAGATATTCCTATCCCATTCATGAGCATGAGAACTGTATCATAACGGAAATTTCTGAGATCCAGGATGTTACGGTGATACGACTTTTTGACTCCTCTTCGGCGCATTACCTCCACGCTGCCGGGGGAGATATCAATGGCATCGACAACCATGCCCCTCGACTGCAAGACAAGGCTGTGGCAACCAGCCCCTGCACCGACATCGAATCCGTCCCCGGCAGGTTGTCAAGGCACATTTTTCGACATCGTTCATTCTCTCGAATCCACGGAGCATAGTGGTTCCTCAATCTTCGCCATCAGCTCATCCTGGGTTATGATACCTTTTGCGACTAATAGGTCGATGAGCGCCGGGTTAAAGATAGACTCGTAAGTCTACCAGATGTTGCCATCACACAAGATAGTCTTTGAAATAAACCCTTGGTGATTTACATTCTACCACATGAATAAAGACAATCTCCATATTGGCACATGCTCTTGGAAATATGATTCCTGGCAAGGCATCATCTACCCTGAGCAGAAACCTTTCAACTATCTTCGCGAGTATAGCCAGCATTACCGCACTGTCGAGGTTGACCAATGGTTCTGGTCCTTATTCGCCGGGGATCAGGTAGTATTACCCAAATCTTCTGTTGTTCAAGAGTACGCGGAATCAGTACCTGATGATTTCATCTTCGGAATCAAGGTCCCAAACAGTATCACTCTTACCCACCACTACAACAAAAAGAAAAATACCCCTCTGGTACCTAACCCACATTTTCTTTCCACTGAGCTGATGGATAAATTTCTGCGAGCACTTGAGCCGCTTGGCAAGAAAATCGGTCCATTGATGTTTCAGTTCGAATATCTCAATAAACAGAAGATGCCCGGCGGAGTACAACAGTTCATTGAACAATTCGGAGAATTTGCAAACCAACTATCTGGCGGTCAAAATTATTGCGTAGAAAGCAGAAACCCCAACTATTTGACCAACAGTTATTTTGAATTACTCCGAGGCCAGGGTCTGCACCATGTATTTCTGCAGGGTTACTACATGCCACCCATTTTTGATCTGTATAAAAAATACCGGGAACAGTTAATTGACATGGTAGTGGTCAGATTGCACGGACCTGATCGTAAAGGAATAGAGGAACAGACAGGAGATGATTGGAGTCAGATTGTATCGCCAAAGGATAGTGATATTTTTTCGCTGGCAAAAATGCTGTCGGAATTAAAGGATCGAGGCCTGCAGACATTTGTTTTCGTGAACAATCACTTTGAAGGTTCTGCACCAAGGACAATAGCAAGGATCGAGGAGAGCTTGAAGGTAGAAATATAAAGCTAAATGTTGCCCCTCTTCAACTACAGGACTTAAAAAAGCGGGCGAGAGAACACCAGATATCTAAATTATTGACTGATAAATTCCACCCTTCCATTCACCAGCAACACTATCAACAGTGTCACCAGAAGGACGATGATAAACTAATCCCTTATAAGGGTAATTTTCACCAACGTACTGGTATTTCCCTCTTGATAAATAGACGAAGAGGTGCTTATCGAACTCTATACCCAAATTAGTTCTGTTGTAACAATAGTCTGACGGGATAATTGAAGAACGGTTGGTATTATGTTTCTCGTGGACCATTTTTTAATTTCATTGGTGGTAAAAGTATTTTGGACCATTGGTGTAAATGTGTCGATTAGCTGTTCGTAAATATTCATCTCCACTCCAACTACTCTATTTATTTAGTGTAATGTCAAAAATTAAACCAGATTACGACCAATCCACCATAATCCAGTGCCAACAGAAAACCCAATCAAAATCAAAGTAACACAACACCCCCCTCTTCCCATCACCAATCTCGTCCTCCATAATGGAGATGTCTATAGCATCAAATTCTCCATTACCGTCCAAATCGGCAGGATCATAATCTTCCATATTTCAAAACTCCACTAATACTGCTTCATTATGGTTTTTTAATATGGTATTAATCTTATGTTATTCTAAATTGTTACAATCACAACACGATATCTATTCCTATCAAAGATTACAAGGAAATTGTCAACCTTATGTTAACAATGCAAAAACTCGAATCATTCCTCTGGCAAACTGCTGACATACTTCGTGGGAACATGGAAGTTTTGTTTACGGCGAAGTAAGAAAAAATCATCCTGGTGCGGTAAATAATGACCACTCGTAAAGCACTAATAGTAGGAGCAACAGGACTCATAGGTGGATACTGCCTGCAATTCCTCCTGGATGATCCAAACTATTCAGAAGTAATCGCTATTGTCAGAAAACCACTCCTTAAAACTCATCGTAAACTCAAAACAGTAGTGACAAAATTCGACAACCTTGAGCACGAGCTATCAAATATACAGGCTCACGATGTCTTTTGTTGTCTTGGGACCACAATCAAAAAAGCTGGATCTCAAGACGCCTTCCGGAAGATTGATCTCACTTTGGTTGTTACGATAGCAGAGTTAATGAGGAAACAAGGTGCAGAACAGTTTCTAGTGATCTCTTCATTAGGTGCTGATAAAGATTCTAAGGTATTCTACAACCGGGTTAAGGGAGAAATGGAATCATCTCTTAAACAATTGGGATATCCATGCTTGCGTATCATCAGGCCATCGCTATTGCTGGGGCCACGAGAAGAATTCCGTCTCGGTGAAAAATTAGCGGTTCTGTTAACTCCGGTGCTGAAACCTTTTTTATTGGGATCATTTAAGAAATATAGACCGGTTGAAGCTGAATCAGTTGCTCGATTTATGGTGAAGATCGGTGGTCAAGAGCTAACCTCTGGGGTGCATATTTATGAATCAAATATGATTGCGACTAAAACGAGGGAACAATGAAGAAAATTGTCTTCCTCCAGTTAGATGATGGATAATTTAAAGGAACATTAATAGTCCTTTATAGTTTGTTCTCATCTTGAACCAAAGTCAGTGTGAACTAGGTTTTTTGCCGGTTTTCGTTGAATTACTGAAAAAGACAGGAGGGATGGGGAAAGCTTCAGACTATAGGGAAGTGGGGTAGGAAAAAGAAATGGCCAACTCCTCTGTTGAGAATTGGCCACTGATATAAAAAGGAAAAAAGTCGATTTCTACAAATAAATTCACTGCGACAAGAGTGCTACACAAACAAAAAAGGACTTACAGCAAAAGCCGTAACCCCCTATTTTTATTGGTACGCCAGGCAGGATTCGAACCTGCGACCTACGGATTAGAAGTCCGTTGCTCTATCCAGCTGAGCTACTGGCGCTTGTTAGTTGGTGAGTGCAGTGATTTTAACATAATCAGCGACGACATAATACTCAAAGCTAAGCAAAAAGCAACTGCATTTGTATCATTGCTCACCTTCTCTGGTTCTATTTCAGACCGGGCCATCTTCCGTATCTATGATCTTTTTCTGGGAAGTTCATCCCGGGCGGCGTCAGCGGCTTCCTCCCAATCTTTTAGCAACCTCGTCTGCTGGTAGCATTGAAGAAAAGCTGGTGCAAAAGGGCAGCCATGCAGGCGAAATATGGCCAGTCAAGGCTTTTCAGGATATAAGTATGTACCAAGTTAATTTACCTTCCCCAAACGACCGGAGTGTGACCGGAGAGTTTCCCAAGGCTTTTCTTTGATGACACTAAGGTTGCCAAAATCGCGAAAGCTTAAAACCAGCGTCACCAGTAATCGCTCAAAACACACCCATAATTTCCTAGATCCACAGGAAAACTCACCAACACGAAAAAGGTAATTTGTACTTTATAGAGATAGTTGATACGAAAGTATATATCAACACCGACGATGGTCAGAAATGGAGCAAGTGTCTCGGTTGATTTTCTGGAATTATGACGGACTAGCTGCAAGTTAAAATGTGATAGGCATTCGACCTCCTGAGAACCTGACACTCTAATTAGTAGTGTTTCGTTTAGGTTGCTGGAGACTTTTAAAGGTTGCCACTGGCTATTGTGGTGGCGATGCAGGGAATTGGTGACATTTTACACACACAAACGTAAGTATTTGCAATTGTATACTATTTCCAAAAAACCTCGGGCTCGAATTGTACCACTTTCATTGTTCTATGTGCGCCAGTATAGTAGCTATTTCCAAACAGATACAGCCATTTACACATTGCATCGCCACCATTGCAGCTACATAATTTTTTGTCTCGACAAATTCAATTGATTTGAAGCCAAGAAAAGACTTTTTGTTTGATCAATTTATCAACGATCAAAGTCGCCCCAGCATCATTTACATGATGATAATCTGAGTACAGAAATTTTCCATTTTGTTGGCAGACAACCATATTGTGTTCTGAAATAAATAATTCATAAGGGTTTACAAATATGATGTTTTCATTGTTGATGGACTGTACAGCCTTTTTCACAATTGCATTGGCTTTAGTAACCGCTTGAGAACACTTAACGCCATTTTTATCATTTGAATTATTTTTTGCTACCAGATACTTTCGCATAGCATCTTTATAATCCTTAGGCAGCTTTATTAAAGGGACTTGTCCAACGACCAAAACCCGTCCGCTGTATTTTAATAAATATTCCATTTTTTTAACGAAATTATCTTGAAAGTTTTTCACGTTAGTCTCGCCACTCCACATTCCTCCAACAATTAAAATGGCTGGTTCAAGAAGCTTAATATCATTAAATCTTTTTTTGTTGATCAAATCCGCGTCTGGTCTCTCTTTTGTTGGAGCATCTGACATCACGCCAATGCCAGATGTGCTCATTGAGACAAAAGGCAGATTATTTTGATCTGCAATCTTTTTGATAGGACTGCAAAGCACTCTTGCATGAGAAGATCCGAAAACGACAATAGGCTTTTTATCAGCAAGCTCTTTCTCATTAAAAATGACACCTACATGCCCTTCTCTAATCAAATCCGTTGCTTCGAATTCCCATCCTCGTGTCAGTGTTTCTTCAGAATCAATATTTCCAAGACCATAGATCAATGGTGACTTAGGAAAAACTGTATAAACTACCACGCATGCGATCACCACTGCGGGGATAGGTATCAATGCGTGCTTAAGTTTAACAGCACCGTAACGTATAGGTTTTTCGACAAAATGGTAGCTTATTATAGAAAGACTAAAAATCGACAAAAGACTTATGATGTAATGATGTTGCGTATCAAGATATTTGGCAAAAACTATGACTGGCCAATGCCATAAATATAAAGAATAAGATATTTTTCCAACCTGAACGACATATTTTAATGTTAAAAATTTATTAATTATTCCTTTTGTGTGCGCATTTTGGATAACTAAAACAGCCCCGACACAGACCAACAAATTATAAGATGACGAAGGAATATCAATTATTTTGTATAACGAGAACAGGAGAAGCAAAAAACCGAGAATGGCAACCCAACTTGCATGAATTAAAACTCTAAGCTTCTGCTGATACCAGGGGAAAAGAGCAAGAATAGAACCCGATAACAACTCCCACATTCTCGTAGGAAGAAGATAAAAAGCTGCATCTGAGTGGTGGAATTTCACTCCGTAAACAAACAAGCTAATACTAACAAAGAAGAGTAAAATAAAATATATCAGAATCTGTTTTCTTCTAAAACTGAAAAGTAAAAATAGAATAAAAGGAAAGCAAAAGTAAAACTGTTCTTCGACAGATAGTGACCAAGTGTGTAAGAAAGGAATATTTTCAGAAGCTGTTGACCAGTATCCGCTGGTGGTTTTCCACAATAAAATATTATTGAAAGAAAATATTGTCGCTATAGCTTGCAGTGGAAGATTTCCACGTTCTGGCTGTATTAAAATTACGGAACCCGCTATCATCACGACCGCTACCATGCAGAGTAGCGCAGGGAATAAACGTTTCAATCTCCTCAGCCAAAACTCTTTAAAAGAAAATGATCCATCAACCAGCTTTTTAAAAATAATCGAAGTTATCAAATAACCAGATATCACAAAAAACACATCAACTCCCAAGTATCCACCGGGAAGCCATTGACTATTTAAATGATAAATAACAACTGCTAGCACAGCAATTGCCCGAAGTCCATCAATCTCAGGACGATAACTGATTATGTTTTTCATATTTTTTTCTGATTGCGTAATAACCTAAGCCATTTTTTTTCGAGGGGGCTCACTCTGTGATACCCCTGCTATGGTAAGCTACTTCCCAGCCTGATACAGGAGGGGGCTACCATGTGTAAAAACCAAATTCAATTTCAAAAAGGTCTCGGTTTGCAAGGTTTCCTGTCTCAATTCGGATCGGAAGATAAATGTCGTAAAGCCCTGGTTCGTTGGCGGTGGCCGCAGGGCTTTGTTTGCCCATCATGTGGACACACAAAATATGGTTCTTCAGGATGAAGCGTACTTAATGAAAAATTGAAATAGAATGAAAAGTGGACATGTTGTCCTTATCCAAGGCTTCCAACCAAGAGATAAGGAGGGTTCAACATGTCCACAAGTTTATTATATCACGGTTTTGGTATCGTTGGTTATAAATACGTTCGTACTGATTACAGAGAGGGAGACGTGATCTTCACAGTATCAAGGAAGAAATTTTCACTGCGATGCCCAGCATGCAAAAGTAAAATGGTCATACAGCACGGATCTCTCCCTCGATGGTTTCACTGTGTGTCTATCGGCAGAAAATCGACCTACATTAAAACGGAGATCCCCCGACTGGAATGTAAAGAATGCCATGTCATCCGCCAATCAGATATTGGGTTTGCAAACC
This sequence comes from uncultured delta proteobacterium, assembly GCA_963796255.1. Classification (GTDB taxonomy): domain Bacteria; phylum Desulfobacterota; class Desulfobulbia; order Desulfobulbales; family Desulfocapsaceae; genus Desulforhopalus_A. The sequence continues at coordinate 281,349 of CAWCLE010000006.1, forward strand.
CCCGTTTCACGTATACCAAGGCTTTGGCGCGGTATGTTCTGGATCTGGCCAGGTATATGACTATTGCAGATATTTCCAGACACTTGGGCCTGAGTTGGGATATCGTTAAAAGCATACAAAGGAGGTATCTTCAAAAGAAATATGCTAATCCAAATCTCAATGACTTAGAGCAGATAGCCATTGATGAGATCTCTGTCGGCAAGCATCACTATCTGACAGTTGTAATGAACATTTTGGATGGCGCAGTGATTTTTGTCGGAGATGGCAAAGGAGGCGAAGCACTGGAGCCATTTTGGAAGAGATTACGCCGGTATCGAAAGGTGAAGATTGAAGCAGTTGCCATCGATATGTCACCAGCATATATCAAATCAGTTCAAGAAAATTTGCAGCAAGCGGTGATCGTTTTTGATCATTTTCATGTCTTAAAATTATTTAACGAGAAGCTGTCTGATTTCAGAAGGCAACTGTTTAATAACACGAAAGAAAAATTACACCGATCGGTAATCAAGGGAACCCGTTGACTTTTGTTGACAGGGAAGGAGAAACTTGAACAGAAACAAGATAATGTTCAACGACTCAAACAAGCCTTGGATATCAATAAACCTCTGGCAACTGCGTATGACATGAATGAGGACTTACGACAAATTTGGAATTGGACAAATGATAAAAAAGCCGCTGAATGGCATTTAGGGAGTTGGATAGAGATGGCCAAAGCATCCGGCATAGACATGTTGTTGAAGTTCTCGAAAACACTGGAAAAGCACTTTGAAGGCATATTGACCTATTTCGATTTTGATGGTTTATCCACAGGGCCTCTTGAGGGGACCAACAACAAAATCAAGACAATGCAGAGAAAAGCATATGGTTACAGAGATATGGAGTTTTTCAAACTAAAAATAATGGCACTTCACGAGACAAAGTACGCTTTAGTCGGATGAACCCAAAATATGTTGATTCCATCAGCTGCTCTTCGGCTCTTGCATTTTCAGATGCTACATTTGACCCACCATTCTTTTATATGATACAACACGTGTATGGAACTGTTTTCAGTAGTTAACGTTTCCGCTTCCAGGTGCGTTTTGGTTTTGGCTGCCCCCAAAGCAGCCCGGTGGAAACACAAAAAAATCTCAGTAGAAAAGTTAAAACTTAAGAAACATAGGATTTTCGCTCGCTGTAAATGCGAGCGTTTTTTTAAATCCCAGCTCAATATCAGGAAGTTTTATCGAAAGAATGCATCATTCTCTAATCGTCTTGATCGGCAGTAAACATCGATCATAACACAGGATGGGGCAGTGTTTATAAATATTCGGTTCATCTGAATTTATAGAAGGCGAAAAGCCCATGCACGGTTCATTTCAATTCTATAAAAATAAAGCTCTCCTGAAAGTAAAAAATGAAATCAAAACGGCGTGCCTTGAGATTCCCGTGCGGTAATCAACCAGTGAGCTATAAAACCGCCTATGATGCTGGTGAAGCTGTGCTGCTAAATGTCTCTACTGTAGGATGCGCCTTCGAACAACCGAGTCTGCAATTGTCGATAGATGAAAAGATTCTCATCTCGATTGCGTTGGTTGGCGAAGATTCAGTTATCCAGGCACAGGGAGTGGTGGTAAGGGTCGAGAACGGGGTTACGGCCACCCGCTTTACTCTTTTAGAGGCCGAGGATAAAGACATGATAATAAAATATTTTTCAAGAATGATTCGGAAAAAATGACCGCAAAGCTATCTCATATTTATCCTGCGAACCAGCTATTTCAATTATTTTAGAGAGTTAAGGATTTCAGGCCTTAGGTTAGAGCATGGAACAGTTTATAGCCCGACAACCAATACTGGATATCAATAAAAGACTCTATGGTTATGAGTTACTCTACCGTGGAGATTCGGGCAATCTACTGGGGCAGGTAAGCGGTGAGCAGGCAACCGCGAGTCTTCTATCGAGCGCTTTTCTTACTGGCGATATAGAAGTCATCTCAAATAATCGACTGTGTTTTATCAATTTCACCAAGGATCTGCTGGAAAATAATCTACCTCTAAACTTTCCCAAAACGAAGATCGTGGTGGAAATCCTGGAAGATGTTGAGCCGACTGCCGAGATGATCTCTGTGTGCCAAAAACTTAAGGAAAACGGTTACACCCTTGCCCTCGATGATTTTGTTTATGACAGAAAATTTGAGCCCCTGCTTGAGCTGGTAAAGATTGTCAAGATCGATGTCCGTCTTACTCCCCTTAATACTCTTGTCCGAACCCTCAACCATCTCAAGTACCATCAGGTCAAGCTGTTGGCCGAAAAGGTTGAGACAGAGAGTGAGTTTGTGCTCGCCAATCGTATGGGATTTTCGTACTTTCAGGGTTATTTTTTCTGTAGACCTGAAAAGATCAAGATTAGGGAAATATCATCGATTAAGGCAAACCTGCTTAGGCTCTTGGCGGAGATAACAAGGAAAAAATGTGATATTGAGCGCTTGCGAGATATAATATCGACGGATGTCGCGGTTACCTACAAGCTGCTGCGTTTTTTGAATTCCGCCTATTTTTACCTTCTCCAGGAGGTTAAGTCGGTGATGCATGCAGTGGCCTATCTTGGCGAGAAGGAGCTGCGGCGGTTTATCATGCTGGTTGTAATTTCCGAGCTTGCCTCCGATAAACCGGAAGAACTGGTGCGGCTGGTCCTCATTCGTGCCAAATTTTGTGAGCTGCTGGGACATTCAGTGTCACTTTCAGGAAGCGATTGCAATGACCTCTTCATCATAGGACTCTTCTCCCTGCTCGATGCAATGTTGGATATGCCAATGTCGGAGATCTTAGTGAAGTTGCCTATCAACACAGTGGTGAAGGAAACCCTGCTAGGAAAGGTGAATAATTACAATGGGTTTCTTCGTTTGTCCGAGGCTTTTGAAAGAAACCGGCAAACTGAATGCAAGAGAATTCAGAACGACCTACTGCTCACAGACAATCAATTACAAAAAAGTTACCTCGAAGCGGTCAAATACGCCAATTACCTTTCCTGAGATGTTTTGACTTCCCCACCAGATTTCCATCCCGTTCGGTACATTCCTGCATCACCGAAGGTAATGAGTTAATTAAAAAATGGCTCGTTCCATCAAGATCTGCGTCAGGATGTAGACTCATTTTTTCGGCGAAAAATTGAAGATTTTAATCGGCGATCTCATTCAACAACTTCTGGGATTCCTCCTGGTATTGTGCCTCTGTGATTAACCCCTGTTTCTCAAGCGATTTGAGTTCCTTGAGTTTTGCAACCGCAGAGGATTCCTTGCTTGTCGTGGCCGGGGCCGCAGGTGGTGGTGTCGTTACAGTTTCTTCTACCTTGACCGTCGTTGGATGAGCTGCGGCTGTCGCTGCCTCAGTTGCTACTGCCGCTGTCGTAGCAGCGGCACCAACCCACACTGCACGCCGTGCTGTACGCCGCCAGATACCTAAAATATCGATAAACAGGGAGGAAGGCCCACCCAACTTGGGCAATTCTCCCTCTATCAGGGTGATGTCATAAATCAGATCTTCCCCATGGTACCTGGGGTTCTTCAGTGTGACGACGACATCAAGAAGATCATCCTTGTTGCCTTCAAAAATGGAGAGCGTTGCATTGGGTGGATCAGCGTCAAAGCTGTCCTTGCCATCGGTCCAGAGTTTGAGATAATCCTCTTTATTGTAGTGCCCGGCCATACGTATAGGGCGGTCAGAGAAAAACAGTGTTGTTGGACTAACGCCCTTGAGAGTGAGGGTGTGATTGTCTTTATCTATGGCAACATCCTTCGAGTTCTGCACCAGGAGCAGTTCCACCTTTTGTTTTACAGCCGGAGAACCGGCAGCAATTGCAGCTACTGGAAGGAAGAAAATAAAAACAAATAATATCAATATATTAAACACATTTTGCTTCATAGCTAAGCACCTCCTGTTAAATAGTTCATTGCGCCCTACCTTTGAGATATTGTTACAACACTGATGACATTCCTAGCGAACTTGTTTACTGTTTGGTTAGCAGGATTGTGCATGTAATGCGTTAGCAACTGTACAATCCACAGGACTTTATCTTAAACACAAACAAAGGAGATTAACATGAAAAAATCACTTGATGTAATAACTGGAAAAGCGGCCATCCTGTTTCTCTTCATTTTTATATCATTTGGGCTGTTGGCTTGTACAATGGTGGGAAAGGTTATACCGGTACAAAATCGAATTCTTTTCAGTGAAAAAGGAGCCAGCCAGGGCACGTATAACGATGGAGAATTGACTTTGGATTACAACTATCAATTGGACGGAAGAAAAATGACCCTTGATGGACAAGTTACTTCTGCTTGGGCAACTGATTCAATAGACGTAAGTCTATTGTTTTTTGATACGAGTGGAACTATCCTGCAAGAGACGATAGTCGATTACTCCGGATATCGCGATTCCTCTTCGTCAACTACTGCCCCTGCCTTCAAAACTATGTTGATTGTGCCACGAGGGGCTGTGGGAATGTCATTCATTATGACGGATGTCGCCCATGTAGGCAGGCAAATCTGATGGTGTTAAGAAGACTCTTATTTTTACAAGGTGTGGAAGCCAGGCGAGAGTGAGATAATGAAAGAGTATGAACTCGAATAATATCCCGGTATGGCAGATAATAATTAAGAGTTATTGCTATATCAGGATGTTATTTCAAAATATAAATCCAGATTACCATAAAATAAGTTGCGTTAAACCTAAGCGAAAAACAACTGCATTTGTATCATGACTCACCATCTCTGGTTCTTTTCCAGACCGGGCCATTTTCCGTGTCGATGATCACAATTCCTTTTCTGGCAAGTTCATCCCGGGCAGCGTCAGCGGCTTGCCAGTCTTTTAACAGCCTGGCCTGCTCGCGGCGCTGGATGAGGGCATTGACATCCGGGGCGAGAGGGCAGCCCTGGAGCCGGAAGACATCCAGGATCTGGTTGATTTTCTCCAGGCTTTTAAGGATATAGGCTTTCTGGTCCCGATCGAGGTGGTTCACCTGGAGGATTGGGTAGACTTTCTTGATGAAGCGATAGATGGCCCCCATCCCTTGTGAGACATTAAGGTCGTCATCCATTGCTTCGAAAAATTGCTGCTCCATGGCCGAGACGAAGGCGGCGACCTCGGGATGCGGCTTGCCGGACGGCAGGCAGTTCAGTTTGCAGGTGAATTCATCCAGGCGGCGCAAGGCAGTGCGAACATTATCCAGGCGCTTGTAGGAAAAATTCAGCGGCATCCGGTAGTGCACGGAAAGCATCATAAAGCGGACTTCGCGTCCCGTATAGCCGCGCTGCAGCAGATCTTTCAGCGTCACATTATTGCCTGCTTCAGCCAACATATTCTTGCCGTCAACCAGCACTAGCTCAGAATGCAGCCAATAATTGGCCAGCGGCTTGCCGGTAAGGGCTTCGGCAATGGCAATCTCGTTTTCATGATGGGGAAAGATCAGGTTTCGACTTGAAGTATGAATATCCATGGTCGGCCCCAAATTCCTGGTCGCCATGGCCGAACATTCGACATGCCAGCCCGGGCGGACATTCCCCCAATCGGTTTCAAAGAAGATGCCCTTTTTCAACTCTGCGAGAGTGGAGCGCTTGAGCAGGGTAAAATCCCGTGGATTATCTTTTTCATAGTTATCCAGATCGACCGTTTTACCAAGCTGGATCTTGCTTAGGTCAATACCCGACAACCTGCCGTATTTTTTAAATTTGGAAATATCAAAGTAGATTGAGCCGTGTTTTTCATAGGCGTAGCCCTTATGGATCAGTTCATGGGCGATCTCAATCATATCAGCCACGTTTTCCGAAGCCATGGGATAGCCTTTGGCCCGCTTCACGCCAAGGGTATCGATGTCCTCCATAAAACCGGCAATAAACTGCTGGGTATATTCCCTTAGCGGCATTTCTGCTTTTTCCGCTCCGGCGATAGTATTGTCGTCGATATCGGTGAAATTCATATAGGCATCGACCTGCAACCCTTTTGACTCGAGAGTACGGGTAATGAGATCAGATACCAGAAATCGACGACAAAGTGACAGATTGGCCGGTTCATAGGCGGTCGGACCGCAGGAATAGAAGGTGACATGCCCCTCCTTCTGGGGCAGAAAAACTTCTTTCCGCTTGGTCATGGTATTGTAAAAACGCAGTTTTTTCCTGCCGTCGACCTTTTTCTCGGCCGTAAAAAGCGGGGTGCTGAGATAACGCTCGCCGCCATCAGGCAAAATAACTACCACCATGCCTTTCTCAAGCTTATGCGCATAGTCAATGGCAGCAGCCATAGCCCCGCCACTGCTCATCCCCACCAGCATGCCTTCTTCACTGGCCAATTTTCTGGCTATGCTGAAGGCATCTTCATCATCGACGAGTACTATTTCATCTGGTACGGATTTATCAAAAATCCCGGGTTTATAGGACTCCTTCATATTTTTCAGGCCCTGGATTTTATGATCCAGATGCGGTTCAACAGCAATTACCTTGACCTGGGGCTGAAACTCATGAAACCAGGCACACAGCCCCATAATGGTACCCGAAGTGCCCAGCGTCGCCACCACATGGGTTACCTGACCATCGGTCTGCTGCCATATTTCCGGGGCGGTATTGGTATAATGGGCCCGCCAGTTTGCTACATTATTGTACTGGTCAGTCAGAAAATAACGCTCGGGAAATTCCCGCGCCATGGCATAGGACTTTTCAATGGCCCCATCAGTCGCCCGGTTGGCCGGGGTGAGGAGAATCTCCGCCCCATAGGCCTGCATGATCTTGCGCCGCTCGATACTTGCCGACTCAGGCATCACCAGGACACAGCGGTATCCTTTTGCGGCGCAGACCATGGCCAGACCAATACCGGTATTGCCACTGGTTGCCTCAAGAACAATTTTATCCTTGGTCAATTCCCCACCGGCCTCACCGGCCTCAATCATCGATAGGGCAATCCTCTCTTTTACCGAGCCGCCCGGATTGGTCGACTCCAGTTTGCCGTAAATAGCCACCTGGTCAGAATGAAAGAGGCGATTAATGCGGATAATTGGCGTATTGCCGATGGCACTTAATATATCGTTATGTAGCATTTTTTTGATGGCGGGTTATGTGGTTTTTCTTTTACATGCCTGGGCAAGATACCAGAACTGCATCAGCGCTTCCCGACATTGTTCATCACCAATGCAGGCGACCTGACGCTGAAATGCGGCAATTTTTTCGTCACTGGGCTTGATGAATTCTATTGTCGAAGCCTCTTGTTTTTTGGGCTTGTCATTCTTGCCAGCTGAACCTTTGGGCAGGATCATTTTAATATCTCTAAGACGGGCCAGCCGAAAGCAGCTATTCAAGATATCAAGCAGTTCCAGTTTCTGGTATTGCAGTTGCTGCAGCCAGGAAGAATTTTCAACTTCCATCCACAGCACGTCTTTTTCAATCTTCAACGGCTGGGCATGTCGATGCACTTCCTCTCCGACCAGTTCCTGCCACCTGGGAAAAATCGAATGCAGATCGAGTTGCCTCTCCCAGCCTTTATCCTGCACAAGACCTGGAAGCAGCCGTGAAATCTTATTTTCCTTGGGATTTTTCCTGCCGGCCATAAGCCCTCTCCAATTTTTGTCGACAACTTTAATTCTCACTCTTTAACTGGAAATAAGCGACTTGGCAAGCTTGATGGCGTCGTAAAAGCCCAATATACCTCGTTGCAGGTCTGATACGATAAAAATCAAAAAGCCCGCACTCCGGAAACCGGAATGCGGGCTGGAAACCTCTATAGGATATTTCTGTTAATCAATAAATGGTTAAATATTCTGCCAACTCCCAATCGGTTACGGCCGTTCTATAGCTGTCCCACTCTTTTTCCTTGGCCTCGACATATTTGCCAAAGATGTGATCGCCGAGGGTTTCCTTGCTCAGCGGGCTTGCTTTAAACTCATTGACAGCTTCCTTGAGGCTGCCGGGCATTACAGCAATACAATTCGCATCCATCTCGGCGGCAGTCATCTTAAAAATGTCCCGCTTGACTTCCGGTGGATGAGCAATATTATTCTTCACCCCGTCCAGCCCGGCGTTGAGCATCATGGCAAAAGCAAGGTAAGGATTGCAAGCCGGATCCGGGCAACGAATCTCTGCTCTGGTCGACAGGCCGCGGGCAGCAGGAATACGAATGAGCGCAGAACGGTTCGAGGCGGACCAGGCACAGTACACCGGGGCTTCATAGCCGGGAACCAGGCGCTTGTAAGAATTGACCAACGGATTCGTTACTGCTGCGAAATTACGAGCATTTTTCAATGCACCGGCAATGTAGGCATAGGCAACCTTGGACAGTTGCAAAGGATCGGACTCGTCAAAAAACGCGTTGGTACCATCCAGATTAAACAACGACTGGTTGGTATGCATACCCGAGCCGTTCACCCCAAAAATCGGTTTTGGCATAAAGGTTGCGTGCAGGCCATACCTGGAGGCGATCGATTTGACAACCCACTTGAAAGTAACCGTATTGTCGGCGGCAGTCAGTGCGTCGGCATATTTAAAATTGATTTCATGCTGTCCCTCAGCCACCTCGTGATGCGAGGCTTCAATTTCAAAACCCATTTTTTCCAAGGTCTCAATGATCTCGCGCCGGCAGTCGTTGCCCGTATCATCGGGATCAAGAGAGAAATAGCCGGCCACGTCATTAGTTATAGTTGTCGCCAACCCGTTTTCGTCTTTTTCAAACAGGAAAAATTCCGCTTCCGTTCCAACATTCATGGTATAGCCAAGCTTCTTGGCCTCAGCCAGAACCCGCTTGAGATTGACGCGAGGGCAACCGGAAAAAGGTGTCCCATCAGATTTGTAGACATCGCAGATAATTCGGGCGGCAGCGATACCATCTTTATTTCTCCAGGGGAGCAAAGTGAAGGTATCGTAGTCCGGCTTGAGATACATATCGGATTCGTCAATCCGGACAAAGCCATCAATGGACGAGCCATCGAACATCATGTCGCCATCCAGGGCTTTTTCAATCTGGCTCTTGGGGATTGCCACATTTTTCATAAAACCAAATATATCGACAAATTGGAGGCGAAAGAATTGCACATTTTCAGCCTCGATCGTTTTCATAATTTCTTCTCTAGTCATTGCAAAAATCTCCTTTCTGTTCAGTAGTATTATTCCCATTGCCGGCGTTAGGCCACGCAGCACCAATCAAGATCTAATTAACATTTCTGACAACATTTACAACAAACAAATGAATTTTCATTACATGTTTGTCATTTTTACGACACAAAACTTCCTTTTTATCTTCACCAAAACCGACCCTGTCACTATTACCGTCATTATTACAATGGGGGTTGGCTTATGGTATGCAGCACTCCCTGTGTCAGCTCTTTGATAAATTCCGTATCAACCAGTTTTTTTCCACTCGAATCAAGTACATAAAAGATATCAATCAGCTGCTCAACTTCCGTTGCAATATATGCTTTATGGATATTCAGACCAAAATCAGCCATGGTCTGGGTAATATGGTGGAGCTGGGTCGGCAGATCGGCCGCATATACCTCGATGATCGAATATTTATCGGAACTGGCGTTGTCAATGATCACCTTGGAAGAGACATCGCCAATCAACTGCGTCCGCCGGCCATACGTCGAAGCCAGTTTACTGTAAAGGCGATGACTCAACCCCATCCTGTGCTCAATAGCCTGATCAAGCTGTTCGTTCAGATCCTCCCAGTTTCTTTCTGCAAGACTGAGGCCATTAGTTGAACGAACGTCAATCACATCGACAACAGTATCATCCCCCCAGGTAAAAATCTGCGCTTTGACCACCGAGAGATTATTCAGGGCCATCACCCCGCAAATCTTCGCCAAAAGACCGGATCTATCTTTGGTCATAATCAACAGTGACCAATTTTCATTGGCCTTTTCAGCAACAATCAACGATTTCTGACGGATACGCTGATAATTATCCCGCTGGGTCAGGATATGGCGAACGATAACCTCAGGTGAAAAAGTAACAATATAGTCAGAATTCAAGGTTTCGGGATCAATCTTCAAATCATTACTGCCATGCAACAGCTGCCTTATTCTTTCCCGCAACCAGGCAGCTCCCTGCTCCTCATGGATCGTCACATCATCAATTTCATGCGGCCCATGATCCAGCGAGGAAGAGACTTTCAGATACATCTCCTCCATCAAGCGGGCCTTCCAGTCACTCCAGGCAGACGGGCCGGTGGCTTTGGAATCGGCAACCGAGAGCAGATACAGCATGGCCAGGCGGCTACTGTCGCCGATCGTTTCAGCACATTTTTGAATAAATACCGCATCGTTCAAATCCCGACGCAACGCATTTTCCGGGATAAAAAGATGGTATCTGACCAGAAATTCAAGAGTGTTTCGCTCAGTCTCAGTCAAACAGAATCGCTCTCCTATCTTTCCCGCCAATGTCGCACCTTCAATCGAATGATCCCGGCCGGAGCCCTTGCCGATATCATGCAGCAGCGCCGCGAGATACAATATCTTCAGATCGCTGATATTTTCCACCACACTCCCCCGTTGAGCAATCAGGGCATGTAGTTCCACCACTGCCTGCAGGGAATGACGATCAACCGTATAAATATGATAGAGATCGTGCTGGGCCAGACTGGTAATCCTGGTAAACTCAGGGATACAAGCCGTCAGAACCCCTGTCTCGAGCATAGTTTCCAAGACTGTGCCGATATCTTTGGCCTCGACAAGCAGAGTAAAAAAGGTCTTGGCAAAGCGTGGCGACATCCGTTCCTTATCAGTGATCAAATCCAAAAATCCGGAAATTGTCTTCCTGGTCCGGTGGTGCATCGGCAAACCCATCCGCGCCATGCCAAGAAACACCCGGATAAGCATCTGCGGCCTGGCCTGGATCTGCGATTTATCGGCTACCAGATGCACCCGGCCGGCTTTAATCTCTATCCCGTTCTCAATGACCTTATCCGCGGCCAACCTGGCTTTACCAGCCAAACCGAGTACTTCATCCACATGATCAAAGAAAAGATCGGTGGTAATGCTTATAGTCTGCAGAGCGCTATAAACATCGCGCATGAAGTGTTCGACCCCACGCACCCCGTCTCTGGTGTTGTAGTTAAAGACCTTGGCTACGTCCTCTTGCTGCTCAAAATAGAGCTGATCGTTTTTGCGATTACTCAAAAAATGCAATTGACAGCGCAAACGCATCAAGGTACTTCTGGCCCCGGTAAATTCTTTTTTCTCTTCTTCAAGCAAGAGCCCGGCCCCGGCGATATCGTCCAGGCTATTCAGACCAAAGACCACTCGGGCCGTCCACATCATGGCCTGGATATCGCGCATCCCTCCCCGCCCTTCTTTGATATGGGGTTCAAGCAGATAGCTGTGGCTGCCGAATCGCTCGCGACGTCTCCAGCGATGCTCCTTCATCTTCTCGACAAATTTTTCCCGATGGCCGTCGACATATTTTTTTCGATACGCCTTGAGCAATTCCGCAAACAAATCTTCCGCCCCATAGATCAACCGCGCATCAAGGAGCGCAACCAGGAAAAAATATTCTTCCTGGGCATGCTTTATCGATTCGGCAACCGTGCGAACCCCATGACCAATCTCCAGCCCGGTATCCCAGAGGGGATAGAGCACTGCATCGGTTGCCCTCCCGATCTGTTTTTTTACCTTGGGATGATAGAGAATCATCAGATCAACATCCGAGAAGGGATATAATTCCTTCCGGCCATATCCCCCAAGGGCGACAAAGGCGATTCGGCCATCACAATCGGTAATCTTCGCCTCTTTATAGCTGTTAACTATATATTCATCCACCATCCGGCTATGATTGATCAGAAACGAAGACTCGCCACCGCCGTTAGCGATATTTGCCCAACTTCGCTGCAGAGCTTCCCGTTCGGCACGAAAGGCCGCAATCATTTATCACACCGCATCTCGGTCTTCTTCCCCGGTGCGTACCCGCACGACCCGTTCAACTGGTAAAACAAAAATCTTACCATCGCCGATCTTGCCGGTATTGGCAGCGTTCCTGATGGTATCGACGACCTGGGTAACCTGACTAGCTGGGACCACAATTTCAATTTTCACCTTGGGGATAAAATCAACAACATACTCCGCCCCACGATAGATCTCCGTATGACCTTTCTGTCGACCATAGCCCTTTACTTCAGTCATGGTCATACCGGTAATGCCTATGCCATTCAAGGCGTCCTTCACATCGTCCAGCTTAAATGGTTTTATAATCGCTTCTATCTTTTTCATAGCTTTACCTCGTTAGGAATTTTGTACCATACAGATTAATTCTTTAAGCCGTGCAGCCACAGGGCCTGTTCCATGATCAAGGTAACATACTACATTTTCATATGCACATCGGCAAGTTTCAGTTTAGTACCTTACTCCAGAAAGCCTGTAAGAAAAAACAAGAAACCTGAAGATGTATTTGAAATTATGAACTTAAATGATCCTCCAAGGTACTTATACCCGAAGGGTATCATTAATGAATGCGGCTCTGCCGCTTTAGCTGTTATACGCAGTTTCTGAATGTTCCGTCAAATCCATCCCTTGATTCTCAGCGTCTCCAGGCAAACGCATGCCGAGAGTCCCATGAATGACCTTAAACAGGATCCAGCTGATCACGAAGGTATAGCCGACAACCACGACAACCCCTATCAGCTGTTTGCCGATCTGGGACGCATTGCCGAAAAATAGGCCGTCAACACCACCCGGGTTTACTGCCGTCGAGGCAAAAAAGCCAAGACAAATCGTTCCCACAATCCCGCCCACACCGTGAATGCCGACCACGTCAAGAGAGTCGTCCAGCCCCATTTTCGATTTGGCATTGACGGCCAGATAGCAGACCACTCCGGCAATGCCACCGATAAGAATTGCCGAGTTCGGCCCGACAAACCCCGCAGTCGGGGTGATAGTTGCGAGACCGGCAATAGCGCCGGAGGCCGCACCAAGGGTCGTGGCTTTTTTCTGGGTAAACCATTCCATAACCACCCACAGCAACATTCCCGACATGCCACCAAGATGGGTAGCAACGAAAGCCGTCGCGGCAATCTCATTGGCGGCAAGGGCGGAACCACCGTTAAAACCAAACCAGCCAAACCAGAGCAGTCCGGTACCGATCATCGTCATCGGCAGACTGTGCGGCATAAAACTGGTCTTGCCGTAACCTTTGCGCGGTCCGAGCACCAATACCCCGGCTAAGGCTGCCGCCCCGCAGGTCGCGTGGACCACCAGGCCGCCGGCAAAATCCAGTACTCCCATATTCCCAAGCCAACCACCCTTTCCCCATACCCAGTGGCAAACGGGGTTATAGACCAAAATTGCCCAGAGAAGGGAGAAAACCAGAAACGGCACAAATCGCACCCGCTCTGCAAAAGCCCCGGTTATGAGAGCCGGGGTGATAATGGCAAACATACACTGATAAATCATAAAGACTGTCTGGGGAATCGTTACGGCGTAATCAGCACTTGGCGCATTGGTCACGCCATTTAAGGCAAACCATGACAAGTCGCCGACAAAACCACCCACATCAGGCCCAAAAGACATGGAATAGCCGAGATACACCCATTCTATTGATATTAAGGAAATTAAAATAAGACTCTGCATTATGGTGCCCAGAACATTTTTTCTGCGTACCATCCCACCGTAAAATAAGGCCAATCCGGGGGTCATCAACAGGACCAGTCCGGCAGCCGCAAGAATAAATGCGGTATCCGCTTTATTCATCTGTATTCTCCTTGTTAATTGTTTAGTCTATGACCACAGGCTTATTCAATCATTATGCCATCTGGCAAAATATGGTGGATGCCATCGATATTGCGTTTTTTATTAACCAAAAATCAAAAATCAGCCGGCAAGATCAAACGACATTTTTGTCACAAAAAACATTTTTCCTTACAATTATGTCGCGATTTTTTTCCTGTTTTACAGAAGTGACAAGGAGAGATGCAGAGAAAAAGAAAAAATCTGGAGCAGATTAAGGTTTTGTCCGAGGGCGGATATGGTATACT
>CAWCLE010000007.1:0-196543 GCA_963796255.1 uncultured delta proteobacterium
CAGGATGGTGTGAGACATGGAGAACCTCCTCTACGGGGTTCGGGATGGAGCGCCGCGGATGCTCCGCGGCGCCGGGGGTGTGGGCTTTGCTCTGAGAGGCCTAAGTAGGCATCTCAACGCCGCGGGGTCTTGCTCTCTCGACGAAGCGCCTGGGACCCAATATGGTCCACATGGAGGCGTCGCGAGGAGCGCGTGATGTCACGAGAGTTGCAGCCATGGGGCGGCGAGGTTCAGGTGCCCCGATGGATTCGCCGGTTGTTGCGACGGCCATCGCCGAGCGATACCTTCGAACGGATACACGAGGCGCGGCAGCCGCACTACCCCGAGGTATCGGTCGCGGAGAACGCTGATCGCGCAATCTTCGGCGCGTGGTCAGAGGGCCACCCCGGCAACAAGGCCGCAAAGCGTCCCTAGTTCGTCTGCCGTGAGCGCCCCGGCCCGCACGGCTTGGGCAGCGCAAAGGTTCCGAGACGGGTTCTAAGAGCGGCGGTCCGGGGCGGGCGGCACGTCGCGGACCTCGTGGCCGGTGATGGCCGCGATGTCCTGCAGGTCGACCGGGCGCCCGGCGCGGAGCTTCATGGCGATGAGGTCGTCGACGTGGGCGACGTGAATGTCCTGGTCGCCCATTCGTGCGGGCTCGGCGCGAGACCGCAGCGTCGCGTAGTCGACGGCGACGAGATCCTGCAGGATGTCCAGGATGCCCAGGTCGGTCGCGAGGCCGAGGTCGGCTCCGCTGGCCAGTGTCTTGGGATCGCGAGGATCGAGGTCGAGCAGGTGGGCGTCGACGCCGCGCAGGTGGGCGTCGATCGCCCCGAGCGCTGTGGCCAGGCGGTCGTAGTTCAGACGGGTCGGCTCGGGGACGATGTCGAGGTCGAACGTCGCCCGCCGCGAGCCGTGCCGGATCGCGGCGATGCCGCCCACCACGACGTAGTCGACGTGGTGGTCGTTGAGGACCCGGGCCAGCTGCTCGGGGCGAAACGGCCCGGGCTGGGGCCCTCGGCCGGGTCAATCTGCGGTGAAGGACTCCAGTATTTTTCACCGACCCGGGTTAGTAAAATAGAGGATATTTTCTACAACCTGATCGGCATTGCTCTCGCCACAGCACTGTTCTTTATTTTCAAGAAGACGTTTTCTCCCGAAGCTCTCCGTCGTGATGAATCCTATATGAAAAACTGAGTTACCCATGAAAGCAAGGATTAGAGAAAGGTTCACTGTGTTGATGGTAAGCGATGCCCGAGGCGCTCAGCCTTGTGGAGATGTATACAAGGGAGATTCCATATTATTTCGAAAGGCATATGGTGACTCCTGGAATATCGGGTTGGGCGCAGATAAATTACCCTTACGGCAATTCGATCGAAGATGCCCGCCAAAAGCTGATGTTCGATTTCTATTATATCAAGAACCGGTCGGTGATCCTCGACCTCATGATATTTGTTCGGACAATTCGGACCGTATTTACCGGGCATGGAGCAATGTAGGGGAGGCATGTGTTAAGACTCATGGGGTCACAAGGCAGCAATGGGGTCTCAACTCTTGACAGACTCCAATATTCCCTGAGCTGACGCTATCCGGTTTCACCTATGATTCTTCCCCATCGTTCGATTCGGTTGTCATTCGCAACCATCCATCGCCTCGGGCAAGGAGATCTGCCCTGGAATACAGATTGTCTTTAGTCTGTGATGCCTGTGAAGACGATTTGGTCGGGCACTCGTCAAGCATATCCTCGGGTAAAATCACAAAATTGCCTCCAAGCCTTTTCTTTCAATAACATCTAAGAGCCTTTTGCTCGCTCCGCTTGGTTTTTTGTCTCCTCTTTCCCATTTCTGCTGGGTGGATGTGGATACATTCACTACGGCAGCAAACGCTGCTTGGCTTAACTTTGTGCTTTTGCGCAATTTTACAATATCAGCGGCGTTGTAGTCCTTTACATCCGGCAAGCACAGACTGTCGATGTTGCGCATTGTTATGTCTTTCACCAGGCCGATTTCCTTCAAGTCGACCATAGTGCCCATTATTGATTTTCTGACTGATTTTCTCATATAATCACCTCAATGAAGACGCCTTTATCTATAGCTTTTTGAATTTCATTTCAATCTTTTCATGACCTAAAGAGAGCACCTAGTGCTATATATTGCAAATTGTAAGATTAATCTGTAACAAACTTGGGGTAAGGCCATGCTCTTCGGGAGATCCTTCAGGCCCGGCAAGACGTATTGCCGTTTGTGAAAAGACCCGACTCGGTGGAGATTTGGTCGAAAGATTTTTTCAGATCATTGCTGCCAAGGATAATAGCGGTATAGGATCGCGTGAGTCGAAGTGCGCTTTAGCCGGATGAACCATTAACATCTGGCTTTACGAAAATGCTTCAACTAAAATTAATGACATTGGATCATAATGAGCAATTTTTGTAACAGCTTCTGCCTTAGGTTTAGCCTGTGATGGTCAGTTTCGAACTACGCATAATCCTTGTGATTCATAGTTTCTTTTTTTTCAGAATTATTCGTTTTGCCGAAGATTGCCAATGTTGCCCGGCGAATCGGCTTGCTTGATATACCTAACAGCGGAAGGTTCATGTGCGTCTCGTCGACCTTTGGTGGGTGGCATAGGCATGGTGATAGCTGTGGCTTTTACCAGTCTTATGTGCCCGGTGGCAATGTCGCTGCCTGGGTGGTAACGATATTTTGCGTAGTGGGTGTGACCAACGCCATAAATCTTATTGACGGGCTTGACGGTCTGGCGGGTGGAATATCTTTTATCGCCTTTATCTTTTTTGCCATCCATGCATCGTTGGCTGAACAGCATACCTTGATGCTTTTGAACCTCGCGCTTGCCGGTGCAATTCTTGGTTTCCTCAGGTTTAACTGGTATCCATCCGTTCTGTTTATGGGGGATGCGGGGAGTCTCTGTCTTGGCTTTTCTCTTGCTTTCATGGCCTTGGCTCTGACCCAGGGAGAGAGCGCCGGCATGATTCCTGTCAACGCCCTTCTCATCCTGGCGATACCGATCACTGATACGATTATTGTTATGTTTAAACGGATCTTTCGTGGACAGAGCCCTTTTAAGCCGGACAAGTATCATCTGCACCATATCTTTCTAAGGTACGGCATGGCCAAAGACGTCGCTGTACGGACGATTCTGGCGATAAGTCTGCTGCTTGGATGTTGCACTTTGCTGGGGCCTGTCTATGGTCTCTCCGAAGCGTGGCTGTTTACCATCTATCTATTATTTTTCACTGTCTATCTTGCATTGTCTTTCTGTATTATCAGGTTTTTTCGGTACAGTCTGCGAGTGAGGAAACAACGCCGCGATTTAGTTGCCGCAGATTATCTGTTACGTTTACTCTTTGGCCTTTTTGACCTGCTCAAAATTTTCAGAAAATCTTCAAGACATTCTGTCACTCTGCCAATGAGTTGTTCGACCTGTGGATCCGGATCGGTCAATCGTGGTGTGGTATTGAATATTTCGCAAACCGGTTGCATGACTAAAATGGCTTGGTTTGAGAAACAGAGTGATGAAATGACACTGTCTCTCAACTTCCCTTTGGCAAGTGATTCGCTGCCGCTTGAGGTACAGGCTGAACTTCTGTGGGCGTCAAATGTTGGTGAGTCTTGCTATTACGGCTTCAGGTTTAAGGAGATGTCACCTGAGTTTGCCACTATTCTCTCTGAGAACATTGCGCAACTGCCACAGCAGCAACAAATTGAGGTGCGACCTGTTGCTGTACGGTCATAATTGGTGCACCAGTAGCCTCTCTGGGTCCTGTTGGGGTCAAATCTTTATCCTTGACATTGTAACCTCAATTATCTTTATAAATTTCAACTCCAACCCTGGTGATATGCTCAGACAAAGCAGGATTACGGATACCGGCAATAGATTTGACATCAAATTTATAAGGCAAGGGCAATTCATCAAGCTCCATAGCCAGTGACTCAATCTGTAAATCACTCATGATACCATCCACCGCAAGATCTATATCGGAATTTAGTCTTGATACTCCTTTGGCGCGAGAGCCAAAAAGTATGACTTTTTTAATTTCCGGATGGTAGCGAAAAATTGAAATGATTATAGCTAGTTCCTGTTGATTCAAACCAAGTTTTTTCATGCGTCCATTTGCCTGATGGTAAACCAATCATGGATCATATTTAACGCGGCAAGATAATGCGCATCAATCGCTTCCAGAACCTCCTTGAATTTTGAAAAATCATCCGTATGCGCAAGAAGGTTCCGATGCAGCATCATGTCAATCCAGACTTGGCCGTTTTCAATCATCCCGGCGGCAAAAGCCTCTTTAATAACATTACGCGGGGTAACCGGGGTAATGACAAGCCCATTTTCCTCCAGATAGTCCTTCATTGTTTTCCAGGCCAGTTCATAAGAATATTCAAAGCGTTGAATAACGCCCTCTTGCTCCAGGTCGGAGAGCTGTGCAAGAGGCCGGTCTTCAAAGACTGAGCGAAGCAAAATAAAAGCCCGGCTAAAATTCTGAAAACGCTGCTGCCATCTGATGTCTGTCATCTATTATCTCAACCTCCGCTGGAGATGGTTCAGGTTATTTGCATGCTGAATTTGTAAGTCTTGTTAAATATACCAAAGCCACCGGCAATAGTCATCCCCTAAGGAAATCGGCCTCGCCACCGGCAAAGCGGCGAATGAGACGCAGGCTATTGTAGACAGGGTTATTAAAGAGTGTTTTTGGCGGGATTATAACCTGATACCTGATGAACATCTGGTGCGACTGGAACAACAAGATCGTGACTTTGACTGCGTTGGCATGTGCTTCAGGATCCTTGCCGGTTTACACTTTCTGGTTTAATATGTAAATAAAACCACTTATTGGTGACTTAAATGTCTTTTAAAAACACCCTTAAAAAGCAGCGCAAGGAAATATACCAAATCGCCAAACTTTACGGCGCACACAATATTCGTGTTTTTGGTTCAGTCAATAGAGAGAGTGATGAGCCTGAAAGTGACGTTGATTTCCTTGTTGATCTTGAAAAAGATCGGAGTTTGCTAGATCTCTCAGGACTGGTGCTGGATCTCCAGAAACTCTTGAACAGAAAGGTCGACGTTGTAACAGAAAACGGCCTCCATTGGTACCTCAAAGAAACAATTATTAATGAAGCTGAGCCATTATGAAAGGTGACAGACTTTATCAAATCCACATAATCGAGTGCATTGACCGCATTCAATCCTATGTGAATGGGATGAAAGAAAATGATTTCTGTGCTTCATCACTGATCCAGGATGCAGTCCTGAGAAATCTCCAGATCCTCTCTGAGTCTACCCAACGGCTTTCAGATGAGTTCAAAGGTCGGCATAAAGACATTGAGTGGCACAAAATCAGAATTATAGGCGCCGGATATTGGCGGAAAGGAAAGAAAATATAGACAACCAAAACAACGGACGAAATGGGGTCAAATCTTTATCCTTGACACGGCAGGATGTGTCAAGGATAAAGATTTGACCCCATTTCGTCTCCTATTTCTCTGCTGACCAAAGGCACGCTGGCACTGGACTTGGCGTTGAACGTATTCCATATTAAAAATATGAGCTAAACAAAAGGAGTTTTAATAATTCGGCATTATGGTTATGCTATGAAGGGCATTATATAGAGTTTTTAACACTGTGCTTACAAAATAGAAAATTTTAAATATTTTTTTCTCAAGAAGGTGACGAACCGGCTCTGATCGGTTAGGAGAAAAACCATGGAACAGATCGTTAATATTCATGTGGAGAAATTACCGGAAGGAGTATATCTTGCCACTTCGGATGATATTCCTGGCTTAGTGGCTCAAGGTCGGACAGTGACAGAGACCATGGAGATTGCTCGTGATGTCGCTCGGAAGATACTGGAAGCCCAAGCTGACAGGCAAAAAATACCGCAATTGCGTGTTATCGGGGATTCTTTCGATTGTGCCTTGATTGTAGGTGCATAGATGGGGCGTCTCTCCGGTTTTCGCTACCGCGAAATTGCCAAGAAACTCAAATCGTTCGGCTTCGTCTTTGATCGGCAGGCCGCCGGTAGCCATGAAGTCTGGTATAATGACCAATCCGACAAGTACACCACAATTCCCAATCATCCTGGCGATATGCCTGAAGGTACTCTTCGAGCTATCCTAAAACAAGCAGGTATCTCGCTTGATGATTTCTTAAAAAAGCAATAACCTGCCTACTGTCATTCCCGGTCACATCGGCCATGCTGCCTATAAATGCTACGTTTTTGTTGAACCTGAACATTTGCAGCCAAACTGGGGTCACGACCGTATCATGGCAGAAATCAATCTACTGGGTGTACCCTGCTTCTCCGGATCCTGCTCTGAAATCTATTTGGAGAAAGCCTTCGACAACAACGGCTGGAGACCCGCTGAACGGTTTCCTTTTGCCAGGGAATTGGGCGAAAACAGCCTGATGTTCCTTGTTCATCAATTGCTTTGAAATGACCGTCTCGCGTGAATAGAGTGCCGCCGATGCTCATGCAGCATGCCTCCTTCATTCACCATACATTTCTGTGATTATTCTTCGTAATTGAGAGGCCTGAGTGGCTGGCAACTGATCGATTTTTTGTTTCAACCGTTTTTTACTAATAGTTCGTATTTGGTCAACAGCAATTTCAGATTGTTTACCAGCACAATTTATCTGTAGCCGTGTCCTCCATTGTGGGTGAAGTCTAGAGGTTATTGGGCAAACAACGACTGTCGCCAAATACTTATTCATGGTGTCTTCACTAACAATAACGACTGGACGAATTTTACAAATTTCGCTACCGATAGTCGGGTTGAGGTCTGCAAAATAAATGGCGTATCGATTCGGTATCAATCGTCTTCCTCCAGGCCGTCTGTCAGCGTTGAATCATAATCGCTCCAGTCTTCATTCTCGTTCGCCATGGCTTTATAGGTATCAGCCCAGGAGAGTTTATCATCATGAGAACTTCGGAGAAGAAGCCCCTGGTCGGTTTCTTCAAGAACCAACGAGTCGGCAAAACCGTATTTCTGTAAAATTTTTTTTGGCAGGCGAACGCCCATTGAGTTGCCGATGGGTACTATTTTAATATTTCTTGAACGTATATGTTTTTCCATGACGGCACCTTCGATAGAATCAAACTAATCTTTGCAAAGCACTGGAATTTTTTATAATATTCCCTTGAGTAGTGTCATTACCTTTAGAGTACAAGAATAAGTAATTACTGTAGTCACAAAATATAGCTTTAGCAAGGAAAAATGAGGGAACGAAATGGCAACGAAATGGGGTCAAATCTTTATCCTTGACACGGCAGGATGTGTCAAG
This sequence comes from uncultured delta proteobacterium, assembly GCA_963796255.1. Lineage (GTDB taxonomy): Bacteria > Desulfobacterota > Desulfobulbia > Desulfobulbales > Desulfocapsaceae > Desulforhopalus_A. The sequence continues at coordinate 7,285 of CAWCLE010000007.1, forward strand.
GATAAAGATTTGACCCCATTTCGTTCGAGCAAACCTTGACGATGCTGGAGCTGGTAAATTGCTTTCCCCAGATCGACGCGAATAGCTTGCCCGTAAGCAGACTCGGCTTTGGCGATGGCTTGCCGCAACAAAGTCAATTTGGGCTGCATCATCGCCAGGTCGATCAGATCTCGGCTAAAAACCCCATCGTCAGCCCAGCGATCGGAATTCGCCAAAAGCTTGCTCGATGCCATGTCCAGAATCGTCAAGGTGGAAATACCGCAGACCACATCTTTGGCTGTTGGCACGGCAAATTTTATTCGCCCTTCGAGGACAATCTCAAATTTGATAGGTTGTCCATCGACCGAGAGCATTGTTCTAATGCCGTATTGATCAGCCCGGATATCAAGTTTGTCGGAACGTCTGCAAGCTCTTTAAGCACCGTCATGCTGCCACAAGTCACCGTCTTGCCCACTATGGTTTTATTTATGAGCTGGTGATGCACATCTTCTATAAAACCCTTGTTTCCAATGGCAATTGCCTCACTCCAGAGGCGGTTTCTTTGCAATTGGTTACTTTTCAGCTCTTCTTCCACCCATGATTGGTGGGCCTGCTGGAACTTTCTCTTATCGCCAATGGAAAAGTAGTCCAGGTTTGCTTTGGAATCGATGATCCTGTACCGTTCCGGGGGATTCTGTATTTCATGGTAACCACACAGGCTATAATCAGCGGGGTGTATTTATCATGGATAGGGGTGGGGTCTCCTAGCCTTAAATTCTTTTACTGGCTATTTTGTAAACCAGATTTTTTTCTCGCTTTCCCACCGCAACAACCGATACAACAAGCTCTTTGTCTCGTACCTGATAAACTAGACGAAATCCTGCCCGACGAAGTTTTATTTTGTAGCAATCTTTCATTCCACTGAGCCGGGAACTTTCTACACGTGGTTGTTGAACCCGTTCTTTTAACTTTTTGGCAAAAATAGAACGTACAGTTGAATCCAGACTATCCCATTCTTTTTTTGCATCTACCTTGAAAACCAGCTTATAAGTCTTCAATACTTACCTCAATTTCAGGCTGATCTTTTCGAGCCTCGACAATTGCTGCAAGTTCAATATCTTCAAGTTTGTCCATTAACAACTCGAAGGCTTTTGCGGGAACAGCGTAAAAGACAGGCTCGTTGCGATTTAAAATAGCAACGGGTGCACCATCACCTTGCCGTACAACAGCCATTGGGTTTTTTTTAAGCTCAGATATTCCAGCACTGACATCTGCCAAGATTGGGTGAGTACTAACCATATTAACAATCTCCTGTTTCAACAAAACGACCTAATAAAGAACCATTTAAACAACCTAATTATAAGTCATGATGCAAGTGCATGCAAGATTAAAGGGAGAAATAGTAAAAAATAGGGGACAGACCACGTTTTTAGAAAGAAAAAGTGCAAGCTAACTATAAATGGCTGGATTTGACCCGATGATTTTGTCCAGATTTACAGCCCTGATTTTGGCTGGGAAGTAAAGCGCTGGTTCCAGCCTGAGTGTGTCCCCAGATTTATGCCAAAAGGTCGATAAGGTCAATTGCTGTGAAATGACCGTCTCGCGTGAATAAAGTGCCGCCGATGCTCATGCAGCATGCAGCTATCCACACATCGTTTATGGGGATTTTTCGTCCTTTGGTAATTAAATGAAGGTAAATGAGGGCATATTTTCTGGCAACATTCCGGTCAATATTGATAACACCAATATCCAGCTTGGAGATTATTTCCTGCATTTTTCTTTCATTGTACTCAAGTCGTGTACCTTTCATGAAGCCATAAGTCAGCTCCGCGATAACGACAGTCGGCAGATACAGTTCTTCGCCGAATTCTGCAATTAAATCAACAACATTTTCAACACCTTCGGCGAAATCGCAATAAATGTTGGTATCCAGGACAAGTTTCATTCCCAGTCGCCTTCGTTTATATGATCGAAATGTTGCAAGTCAGTTCTCAGCTGAGCTGCTTCATCATGTGCCATCCACCCAGACAGATTCCTGATGAGTTGCTTTCTGCTTATACGAGTCCCTAATTTTTCAGCAACCGCCTCCAGGATAACTGCTGTCTTTGTCCGTCCCGTTTTTTCGGCCATCCTTTTGATTAACTTTTCTTCATTTTCCGGCAATCTTAGACTAATCGGCATCACTTCCTCCTCTCGCTATCCATGGGAACGTCATTGTATCGCAACACTCAAAATTGTATTCTTGCTTGCACGATTTGTCAAGCGGGGAGAAATGAAGAAATAGGGGACAGACCACGTTTTTATAAAGAAAAAAACGTGGTCTGTCCCCTATTTCTCTTCTTTTCGTCGATTTCCTCTGGACGAAACGGGATCACCCATGATAAGTATTGTCAAGAATAAAAATTGCTTCGATAAGCGTAATGAACTATTATGAATATTATAAAACTCAACAAAATCATTCCCTTCACACCCGCCAGGAGAAGGAACATGGACAAACTAATCGAACAAAACCGTGCCGAAATTAAAAGGCTTGCCGTTTTACGCGGTGCCCACCGGGTGAGGGTATTTGGCTCGCGAGCTCGAGGCGATGCAGGTCCCGAGAGTAACGTGGATATCTTGGTTCTATAAAAGTGACCAGGAAGCGGTTATTGAGCTAATCGATGCCATGATCGTCAAGCATAAAATGGAAGGTGCTCTCCAAGTGGCAATGTAGAGGATAAATCATGCCAACAGTATTGCGTATTGGCCCTTATCGTTTTTATTTTTATAGTCATGAGCCTAATGAATCGCCGCATATACATGTGGATCGTGATAATTTATCGGCTAAATTCTGGATTGACCCTGTTCAGCTGGCAAGGAACTTTGGATTTTCGCCAAAAGATCTTAGAATTGTGGAAAATATGGTCGCCGAACACCAACTAGAGTTGCAGGAGAAATGGAATGGGTATTTTAACATTAACCGCTGATGAGCGGGTCAAAGACGTCACTTTTACTGAAGACAGTATTTGTGTTGATCTTATGGACGGCAGGACGATCAGTGCTCCCTTGATATGGTATCCGAGGCTCTATCATGCGACCTCAGATCAACTTACCAATTGGCAAGTAAGCGGTGGCGGGTACGGGATTCACTGGCCGGATATTGATGAAGATCTCAGTACGGAAGGATTATTACGAGGTGCTCCAGCACCGGGACAACAACAGAAAATTGCCATGGGCTGAAACAAAAAGGACTAAATAGGGGACAGACCACGTTTTTAGGAAGAAAAAACGTGGTCTGTCCCCTATTTCTCTGTCCCCTATTTCTCTTTCGTATTTCGTGGTCTGCCTGCAGCTCCAGGTTTCACTCTGCGCCCCAAGGCTTGTGAGATTTCATTTTGAAAACGGTTATTCCCTAATGCAAAATTACCATTGGTAGCCTTGCGGATGTTGTCAATTATCCCCGGTTCCAAGTGAAAACGAAACAACTCTCGATAAGCCGTATGTCTTTCATCTTCCGTTCTGCCAAGATCCAGATATACGAGGTGCGGACTTAAAACTTTGTTGCTTTCACCTTGAGCATTGGTGCGGTAGCTGGACCAATTGTATTCACCAGGATGCGCAACCATTTCAGCACGTACTGGATTTAATTCAATATAGCGCTGGCATGCCAGTAAATAGTTTTCTTGCTGTATAATACACGAACGGAAACGTCCCTCCCAGAGGGTTCCACTTCGTTTATATGTTCGATTGATGTACTGAACGTAACGTTGACCAAGCCTCTTCATCAATTCCCCGGCACTATTTTCCTTTGCCGGGGTTAAAAGGATGTGGACATGGTTGGTCATTAAGATGAAGGCGTGGATAGCACAATCAGCTTCTTGTGCATATTCATGCAACCATTCAAGGTAAAAGAGGTAATCCTTATCAGCAAAAAAACAGGCTTGGCGATTATTACCTCGCTGGATGATATGCAGAGGAATACCAGGGTGAACAAGTCGTGGTCGTCTTGGCATATAATTTAGCCTATTAAAATCACAAAATGATGTAAAGAGAAAACGTGGTCTGTCCCCTATTTCCAATTTTAATTTGTTTTCGGATGATATGCTTGATATTCTTTTGGTACAGAAAAGCCTCTATTTTGGATTGAATACTTCTAGAAGGAGTTCCAGTCCATGATAGCGGGGGGTAGAGGCTTTTTACTTAACACCATTTAGTAAAGAAGCAATCTCATCGGAGACACATCCAACATGACCCCCCAGCAAAAGCAACTCATAAGGGAATTGGTCCAAAAATATTCCGAGCATCTCGGAACCGAATCTCTTCTTGCCTACGTTGCAGAAACCAGTGGAATGCCGGCAGCCGGCAAAACACTTATACAGAGTATAAAGACCAGCGATTCTCGCAACATCGACTGGTTGTTCCGCGATTGTTTAAAATATAATGTTGTATTCCATCTCTTTGTTGAGGAAATCACCCGTTTAATAGATCTCTTGGATACTCAACATGAGGATGAAGATTATTGTGCCACCCTCAGTATTTCCTCAGGATCCGGTCAAGACGAGATAAAGCAATCCCACCCAGAGGCGGCATCTTCACTGCATCGCGACAGACTTGAAAAATTTATTGCAATCAATAGGAACTATAATGATCTGTCGACTGCACAGGACACTGAAGAAGGTAGCGAGAAGACCGCTCCGAGCAGGCAGTGGCAGCAAAACAGAGCACGCAGGGTTTCTATCGGCCAAAGAAAGAAACTGTATATGTGGTCCTCAGCTGCCCTGGTTATTTTGCTAATTGTATCGACGGTTGTTTTAATTACTACTCAAAACAGGGTGATGCTCGCGGGCCTTCAGAAAGGACGCACGGTAATCGCTGCATCCGTAGATAGAGTCCTTGGAAGTATACAATTTGAAGCTGTGGCAGACCGTAGCCATGAACAGCAGAGAGTCGTCGAGAAAAATGACTTTGCCACCCCATCCCCTTCTCAAAAACCACTGCTCGCAGTACCGGAGAAAAAAACAGACCCAATAATACAAAAAATAGAACAACCAAAGGGCATAGGGAAGATACCTTTACAACCACCATTAGAACAACTTGCCCCGGATCCGGTGACAATTGCCAGTAATGCCACGTTGCCTGATGCACAAAGACGGACTGTTGTAACAAAATCTCCGGATACAATCGATATACTTGAAGCTGCACCAGCGGTTGTAAAAATTACCAAACAACATCTCAAAATAAAGAAGATACCTTTACAACCAACACCAGAAAAACTTTCCCCAAAGCCGGTGACAATTGCCAATAATACCAGGTTGCCTGAGGCACAAAAACCAGCTGTTATAACAAAATCTCCGGATACAATTAAGATTCAGCCCGATATACAGTCAAGAATTGATACCTTTTTAGATAACTATATGAAGGCACACCAGCAGCGAAATCTCATCCTGTTATCCAATTTCTTTGAAGCCGATGCAGTTGAAAACGGCAAACAGTTTACCTCGATGGTGCCCAAATACAAGGAGCTCTTTGCGACCACATCCGACATCTCTTTAAAAGTGGAAAAAACTTCATGGCAACAACTTGAAGGAAAAATCGATGTTCGGGGCATTTTTAAGTTTTCCGCTCAGTACAGCGACTCCCATACATTTACAGGGACAGGACCAATACGCTTTGTTCTGATGAATAACAACAACAGCTTTCGAGTAAGTGCCCTGGAATACGATTTTGTGGGTGACAATTGAAAGGAAATGGGGTCTAAGGAAATGGGGTCAAATCTTTATTCTTGACACGGTAGCATGTGTCAAGAATAAAGATTTGACCCCATTTCCCAAATTCCTTGCTGCAAAGACGTCGCCAATGAGCACATCGCACCTGCCAACGGTCCTTACCGTCAGCCAACTGACCCGTTCGATAAAAAATCTTCTTGAAGGTGACTTTCGCTTTGTCAGGATAAGCGGTGAAATTTCTAATTTCAAGCTAGTCTATTCGGGTCACTCTTATTTTACCTTAAAGGATAGTTCCGCCCAGATACGCGCGGTGCTGTTCAAGCAACAGAAACGCTTTGTCGAACTGGCTCTGCAGGACGGCCAGGATGTAGTCTGTTTTGGCCGGATTACCGTATATGAACCACGCGGGGAATATCAACTGATTGTCGATTCGGTAGAGCTCTTCGGTACCGGCCAGCTGCAAAAAGAATTTGATCAGCTCAAAATACGCCTGGCCCAGAAAGGCTATTTCGATGCCGAAACCAAAAAAACACTGCCCCCCTACCCTACGAAAATTATCGTTATCTCTTCCCCAACCGGGGCAGCCATCCATGATTTTCTGAAAATAGTGAGCATAAGAAGGTCACCCATTGCAATACAGATCCTCCCGGTAAAGGTCCAGGGCAAAGAAGCCGCCGGCGAAATTGCCCGAGCCATTCGGACAGCAAACGGTATCGATGATGTCGATATTATCGTTCTCTGCCGAGGCGGCGGCTCGCTCGAGGATCTCTGGGCTTTCAACGAAGAAGTCGTTGCCGAGGCCATTTACCATTCGCATGTGCCTATTGTCACCGGAATCGGTCATGAAGTCGATTTCACCATAGCCGATTTCTGCGCTGATTTTCGCTGCCCTACCCCGACCGGTGTCGCTGAAAAATTGATCCCGGACACGCATGCCTTGCGGCAGCATCTGACGGCGCTGCAAAACGGCCTGGTAAACAGGATACAGCGGAAAATGTCGTCTCTGGACCAGCGCCTGCGCCATAACGTCCGGATGCTGGGCAATATGAAAAATATTTTTAAAGATTCTGCATTACGGCTGCAACTCAGCAAATCCTATCTGTACCAGGCAACCACCAAAAATCTGCATCTGCGAGAAGAAAGGCTCACCGCCTGTATCCGCAGGCTGCAGGCGCAGGCACCATCTCGCTGCATCGAATTACAGCAAAAACATCTGCATTTTCTGGTAACGCAGCTGCACAATCATATAGAGCGGATACTCGAGCGCAAACAAATGGCTCTCGCCAGACAAGCGACTCTGCTCAATAGCGTCAGCCCCCTGGCCACTCTCGGCCGAGGCTATTCCATTGTCAGAAAATTCAATACCGATGGTTCCTACCAGGTTATTACCAGATCGGCCAATACTGTGGTGGGCGACGAATTGAATATTTTACTGAGCGAGGGGCAATTGGATTGTATCGTCAATAAGACCAGCTGACGATTGTTTTAGGATTGTTTTAGTGTTTTAGTGTTCTCAACCTATCAGCAATTCAATCTACAAAGGAGGAGGAAAGTATGACTAATAACGTAGTTATTACAGTTTCATGCGGGACGGATGATCCCAATCGTGCGACAAGAGCCATTCATTTAGCAACAGTTGCTCATAAAGAGGGAAAAAACGTCACCCTTTTTCTTCTCGATGAAGGAGTGTATCTCGCAAAAATAGGTCTTTTAGACAATCTTCGCGCAGCAACGGGGGATGTAGCCGATGATCTCATGACGTATCTGCAAGCCAACGAAGTACCGGTGCTCGCCTGCACGCCATGCGCCAAGGCCCGGCGAATCACGGAGAGTGACCTGATTGAAGGGGCCAGAATGGGTACTGCTGTCGAATTAATAAGGCTGTCCTGCGATGCAACAGTTATCAGTCTGTAGAGGGAAATAGAGGGATAGAGGAAATAGGGGACAGACCACGTTTTTTAGAAAGAAAAAACGTGGTCTGTCCCCTATTTCCTTCTATTTCCCTATTTCCGCAAGAGGCAATGCAGCTTACAGCAGTTCCAGGCCGGAGAAAAAGTAGCCAATCTCAAATGCGGCGGTTTCCGGAGCATCGGAACCATGGGTGGCATTTTCACCAAGAGAGGCACCGTACAGCTTTCTGAGGGTTCCCTCGGCGGCATCGGCTGGGTTGGTTGCCCCCATAAGATCACGCCATTTCTTGATGGCATTTTCGGCCTCCAGAACCATTACTATGCAGGGGCCGCTGGACATGAACTCGGTCAGTTCGCCAAAGAAAGGTCGTGCTTTATGGACATAGTAAAAGCCTTCTGCTTCCACCTGGCTTAAATAAAGTTTTTTGATGCCGACAATCTTGAATCCTTCTTCATAGATACGGCTGATTATTTTGCCGCTGTTGCCATCGGCAAAAGCGTTGGGCTTGATAATAGCAAATGTTCTTTCCATATTTTTATCTCCTTGTAGTAATTTTATTGGCAAAGCACCCAGTGAACGCCGACCGAAATGACCAAAAAAATGATCGATCCAACAATGACCAGGCGGTTTGTTCTTGGTATATCTTCCGGCACCGGTGCACGGTCCGTATCGCCAATATAGGGTTTTTCAACTGTTTTATTAAAGTATATCGACGGGCCGCCAAGCCTGACAGCAAGCGCTCCAGCCGTGGCTGCTTCGGTATGACCGGCGTTCGGACTGGCGTGCTGCAGTCGATCCCTGACGAATACTCTTGCCGCTCCTCTGTAATCCAATTTAAGAAAAAATGCAGCTATTATCAAACAGACGCCGCTCAGTCGTGCCGGAATAAAATTGACCGCGTCGTCCAATTTTGCGGCAAGCCTGCCAAACTCAAGATAGCGCTCATTCTTATAGGCGATCATAGAATCCATGGTATTCACCGCCTTGTATAAAAATGCGCCGACAACTGAACAGTTGATCGGTGACAGCCCCAGGACCTGCGCCAGACTACCGGCAAGCAAGGCGTAAAAAATGGGTGCAGTAATACCATCGACCATGTTTTCGGCAACTGTTTCGATCGTCGCGCGGCAGATGCCGTCCGTGGTTAACTTGCCAGTGTCCCGACCAACAATTTTTCCAACGGCAATACGAGCATTTGCAAGAGAGTGTTCATCTTTTAGTTGAACATATACTTCGTTGCTGTGACGCAGCAAGTCTCTGGCGGCAATGGTCGTATAGAGCAGAAAGACGGCCACAATCGCGGCAAAGCTTGAAGAAATTGAACCGGCGGCAAAAAGCAGCAGCCAGACAATAGCCCAAGTCGCTCCAAGCACTGCTATAACCGTCATTGCCCCAGCCAGATACAGATTACCGGTTATCTTTCTGGTAAGCGCTTCGCTTTGAGAAATTATCCAGCCGATTCCACGCACCGGATGCGGAAACCAGCGTGGATCGCCGATAAGACCATCTAGAACAATGGCGGCGAGAAGTTGCAGATAATAGAGCATATCAGATAAAACTAAGTAATCAGACATTATATCTTTAGCAGGCGATATATGGCGTTCATATCGACAATTTCCCGAACTGTGGCAGCCAAACGATCAAAGGCGATTTCCAGGTTATAGGGTGCAAGTATTCCGCCTACCGGCACAAGTCCTGGGACGGACTTTTGCGAGGAGTTGCACCATCAAAAAAATTGTCCAGTACTTCGAGCAAACGCAGATTCTCCCGCTGTGTTCGCACGGCTATTCTAAAAAACAGCTGCGGCAATGCAAGTCCCTGATAGTTGTCGCAACGCCTGATCATAATGCCATGCTGCAGGCAAAAGTCGGCAACTGCGGTGGCGGTGCCGCCGTTCACCACCTTGATAAAAAGATAATTCGCCTTGGAATCATAGACTTTAAGCTGGTGCATCCGGCGCAGTCCGTCTGCCAGCTCAAGACGCAACTCCTGGCAAACCTGCCTGGTTTTTGATTGATAGACCGTATCGCGAAGAGCCGCCGTGCCGACCGCCTGGGCCAGGCTGTTGACCGTCCAGGGTGGGAGGTTCTCCTTGACTTGCCCCGCAAGAGATGGCGAGAGGATGCCGTAGCCAATTCGTAATCCGGGAACGCCATAGAACTTGGTCATGGAATTCAGGGTCAGAATATTCGGTGCTTTACCGCCAAGCGTATGAGTTCCCTCAATAAAATCGGCAAAGGCTTCATCGATCAAAAAATAGCTGGCCGGACAATTCTTGATAAGTGAGAGAAGCTGCGCATGGTCGACATCTTTTCCGGTTGGATTATTGGGGGTGGCGATGATCACCAAATCATCCGCTTGTATTAGTGCACCAAGCGTATCCAGATTAAGCGTGAAATCATCTTCTTCATCAAGAGTAAAGGCAACGACTGATAGTCCGGCTACTTTCGCCGCTCTGGCATAATCGACATATGATGGGACAGGAAGGATGACCCGTTTACAGGGAAGTACTCGTAGAAAGGCATAGAGCAGTTCTGTTGTGCCGTTGCCGACGACTATATGCTCAGTGGACACCCCAGTATGTTCGGCAATCGCCTTGATAAACTCAGTATTGTCCGGATCGGGATAATGAATGAGATTTTCCAGTTGGCTGCTGATCAGCGGGCGGAACCATTCCGGCGGGCCAAGTGGATTGATATTGGCACTGAAATCGAGAATCTGCTGGTCTTTGGCCGGGCTTTCACGAAGTATCTTATGGATGTTGCCACCATGCTCAAACGTATTCATAGTCATTGATGGTGTTGCTGTTAGAAAAAGAAGGCGGTAAAAGCGATTGCCGTAGTCGCCTCGGTCAGTTCACACACCGCCCCGAGGGTATCACCTGTCGCTCCGCCAAGGCGGTTTTTGCACCATCGGCCAAAAATCACCGTTGTCGCCAGTACCGCAACAAGAATAATAATGAACCGGGAGGGGGCGAAAACAGCAAGCAGGACAATCAGGGCCAGTAAGGCCGTCAGTGCCGCAGTTTTACTGCTATCCGAATAAAAAAGACTGCCCAATCCTCCTTCAGCTCTGGCATAGGGCAGCCTCGCCATAGAAAAAAGGATGGCACAACGGCCGGCAAGAGGCATAAAAAATATTGCCAGGCACAGGGTCTGCGGGTCCATTGCACACAGCGCGCTGTATTTAACAAGAACAACAAAGACCACGACGACTACACCCATCGCCCCGGTTCGACTATCTTTCATGATGCGCAAACAATCTTCACGGGGACGCGAACTGAGTAAACCATCGGCACTGTCGGAGAGTCCGTCGAGGTGGAGAAACCCCGAGATAAATCCGAGATAGATAAGCGCAATAACGGCAACAACCTGCTGCGGGAAAATCCACAGTAATACGTATGCTGCCAGAAATCCCCCAGCACCGATAAGCGCGCCGACTACCGGAAAATACCCCAGACAGTCTTTAAACCTGGAGGAATCATCCTCGGCTCGCCAGGAAACGGGCACAATAGTGAGAAACCGGATGGCGGTAAACAACCGGGCCAGGCGCAGGGGCCATTTGTCCTCTGAAAGAGTCATAATCCCCCGCCCGATTATTTATCGGCCTGGGCGACAGCGGCTTCTTCAAAAGTCGCCACCTTGGTCAATATTGCCACCGCCCCCTCTACCAGATTCATTGCCACCGCCGCTCCGGTGCCCTCGCCAAGACGAAAATTCAAGTCAAGCAGTGGTTTTTTGCAGCCGAGAGCCTGCTGCATCGCTTCATGGCCGGGCTCGACCGAACGATGGGAAAATATTAAATAATCCCTGACAAAAGGTTCAATCTTATAGGCGATAAGAGCCGCTGCGGTGGAGATAAATCCGTCGATAATGACCGGCTTACAGTTGGCCGCGGCGCCGATTATCAAGCCGGCCAGACCGCCGATCTCAAAGCCGCCGACCTTGGCCAGGATATCGAGTCCATCGTTTGGGTCGGGTTTATTTATTTCCAGGGCCCTTTTAATGACCGAGATCTTATGTTTGACCTGTTCGTCATCGAGTCCTGTCCCACGACCGGTGAGTTTGGTGACATCTTTGCCGGTACAGACTGCGGCAATGGCGGTCGATGGCGTGGTGTTGCCGATGCCCATATCGCCGGTGCCGAATATATCGAACCGCGCCGATAAATCATTGGCGATATCGATCCCCGACTCCACCGCGCGCTTGGCCATGGCCTTGCTCATGGCCGGGCCGACAGCAATATTGTCGGTGCCCAGGCCGACCTTTTTATTGATTATTTTCTTGCCTTCCACCAGCTCTTTGAGATCAGCGGCAACCCCCATATCGACCACGAAAACTTCGGCCCCGGCCTGCGCCGCCAATGCGTTAATCCCTGCTTTACCGGCAACGATAGTATAGACCATCTGCGGCGTTACTTCGCGGGGGAATTTCGACACGTTTTCAGCAACCACCCCATGATCCCCAGCCATGGTGACAATAGCTTTTCGATGCACCTCGGGATGGGTTGACCTGGTCATTCCGGCAATATCAATGGCCAGATCCATTAAATCGCCAAGCGCCCAGTGGGGCAGAGCCAGCTTGTCCAGCCGATCTTTTGCTGCTTCTCTCGTTATTGAATCCTGGGGGAAAATTTTCTGCAGTGTTCGTTCCAAAAGGCTCATGTTGTACTTTCCTTCTTCGTTTTTTTATTACTTTATTTGTAGAGGTATGCCACAAGTCACCAGGATAACCTCATCTGCCGCTCTGCCTGCTGTTTGATTACAGGTGCCGACCAGATCGCGGTATTTGCGCCCCAGCGCATTGTCCGGCACGATTCCGAGACCAACTTCATTGGTTACACAGATCACGGTACCGGAAAAGTGACGGGCGGCCTCAAGCCATTCTCGACACAGTGCGCCGATGTGCTGGTCATCGACGTCTATCCCCTGCCCTTCTGCGGTGAAAAGGATATTATTTATCCACAGGGTGAGACAATCGATCACTATCATATCATAGCCTGCTGCCTGGTCGGCGAAAATGGCGGCGAGATCGATTTCGCTTTCCATGGTGACCCAGCCCCGGCCGTCTCGCTCCTGCTGATGCCGCCTGACTCTTTCGGTCATCTCGGGATCGACTTTTGGGCAGGTTGCTACAAAAAGTCGTCTGGTCGACGCCGACTCGGCGCGCTGCAGCGCATACGAGCTTTTACCACTTCTCGCTCCTCCGGTCACAAGAATAATTTTTGCCATACTTTCAACCTTTAATATTAAAACCGGTAAGAACTCCACCCTCGGGATACAGACGTATCGAACAGAAACTTCCCGGTTCGACGTCAAATAGCAGATAATTATCCACGGAAAGACCGAGCAGAAGGCAGATCAGATGGCGAATAACCCCGCCATGCGCAACCACCAGGATAATGTCCTCTGCGGCATTCGACAATTCGGGGATAAATAAGGCGATGCGGCGGGTAAAAGAGTGCAGAGATTCCCCGTCGGGGAAACAAAAATGGAGCGGATCGGCAACCCATAAATCGACCAGCGGTTGGTCGCTGTGGATAATTTCAGTGAATTCTTTCCCTTCCCAGCGACCAAAATCTATCTCACGTAACTGCTCTCTGAACCTACAGGTACCGGCAAGCTCAAGCTCTTCTAAGGTTTGTCGACAGCGCAGCAGAGGACTGCAGAATATTTTGGTCACCCCTTTTTCGCGCAGGAGCAGCCCGGTTTTCCGCACCTGTTCCCGGCCTTGCCTGGATAAGGGGACGTCGGTGGCACCAATATAACGGCCCTGCAGGCCGGTAGCGCCATGACGTAAAAAATACAGCTCTTTTGCTTGCATACTTATCAATCCTGTTGCCCACCCGAGGGAAGAGCGTACCTCTTCCCCATTCTTTGGAATTCGCGATTCAATACTCTAAAAGTCGGCGATATTCAAAGGATATTATCAAAAATTCGGCAACAGCTCGAAGATGAAGCGGCTTTTTTTACTTAAAAACAAAGAGTTGTTACTGCAGGTTAAGACTCAGTACCGACACAGGACAGTGCCCTTTGCCTATCGCCAGAGCCGATTCGATCGTCTCCAGCGAATAGTCGGAAAAATCGACGCAGGCCATTACCCGGTTAATAGTTTTCATGGAGTAATCCTCCTTTTGTTACAAACCTTTGCCAATCAACACATCGCAGGGTGGGTCGGACAGGATTTCTCTGGCCGTTCCGCCCAGGGTATACGGCATCAAACTGATGTGGCTGTTGGTGCCGATGGCGATGAGATCGGGTTTAATCTTTGCAGCAGCTCCAAGCAGACAGGCACAAGGCTCTCCTTTGACTATCCCGGAATGGAAATTTTGGGGCGTAATCTTATACTTTTTCAGCAGTGCCTTGTTCTGCTCGACAAATTTTTCCATCTTATCATCGGCCAGATCCGCCAGAACATCCTCCATATACCTGGCCATATGACCACCCATATACATATAGGAGTGGAGAAGATGGAAATCCCCCTTGGTCGCCAGTTGCAGAGCAATATGAAACGCCTGGGTAGCTCCATCAGAAAAATCAGCTCCGACCAAGACCTTGCCATAGTCTTTTTGCGGCTTATCCCGGACCATAAGAACCGGGGTAATTCCCTTGCGAATCACCCGCTCAATCGTTGTGCCGACAAACATATCAAGTAATTTCACTTTGCCATGGATGCCCATGACAATCAGTCCGGCTTTAACTTTTTTAGCATAATTAATGATTTGAGTGAAGGTTTCTCCACCTTCTATTACGGTAATAATGGCTTGTGATTTTTTTATTCCCTTGGCATCTGCCAGAGCGTTTTTGATGGTATCCTCAGCGTCCTGCTTAAGAGAAATTGACGTTTTTTTCTTGGCTGAAAAGGCGTACACCGGGCAAATATGGACAATGTGCAGTTTTGCCGACAGAGTTGAAGCAAGTTTAACCGCCCGGCCAAAGGCACGATTTGTTTCCGTGCCAAGATCAGTCGCCAATACTATATTTTTCATATGGACACTCCTTTTTTATTGAGATAATGCTGCTGCAACGCCAACTCTTCGACCAACCACATATGCATTCATCTAACATATTGCAGAGAATATACCAGGAAGTTACTAATTAATATTTAATAATTATTCTATGGTAATGCGAAAAAGCACGGGCCAACAAAGACAAGCCCCAAGAAACAATATGGGTACCTTAATCATCTTCACAGCAAATTATGATTGGTAGAGCCCGCTCTCTCTAATCTGCAAGAATGTGCATAATATAAATATGAGAAAATTCGTAGTTATGTCAGAACAGCACCTAAGTTGCCTTAAGTTGCCTGCGAGAAATTACTCAGCCCGCAAGGCTTCCACTGGATTGAGACCAGCAGCATGACGAGCCGGCAGGACACCGGCCAAAAACCCTATGCCAATAGCCAGAGCCTCGGCATATACGGCATACATCCATGGGGTATGAATTGGCAAGGCCGGAATAAAGGCTCCTAAGAGCCAGGCAATTCCGACACCAAGGAGAAGTCCGGCAAGCCCCCCAACCCCGGCCAGGACAGCCGCTTCCCCAAGAAAAAGCCAGAGAATCTGCTTCCGGTCGGCACCGATAGCCCGTAAGAGCCCGATTTCAGGAGTTCGTTCATTTACGGCAATGGTCATAATGGTGACGACTCCCACGCCGCCGACCAGCAGCGAAATCGCCCCCAGTCCGCCAACTGCCATAGTGAGAATACCCAGCACTGAATCAAGTACCTTCAACATTTCTTCCTGCGTGGTGATAGTGAAATCCTCGGCCCCGTGCCGGTTTATCAGGACTTTTTTGGCGCGCTCAGCTATGGTTTTCGATTGCAGGTCTTTCTGATAAAGAAGATCGATCTCCATCAAACTTTGTTGGTTAAAAAGGCTCATCGCCCGGACCGTGGGAATGTACACCGCATCATCCAAATCAAAACCCAGCATTTGGCCCTTTGACTCCATCACCCCGATCACCCGGTAACGTTCGCCGGCCACCCTGACTAATTGGCCAAGAGGATTGACATCTCGAAAGAGCTCGTCTTGTATTTTGCTGCCAAGCACCACAAAAGATCTTGCCGCGCGGCTGTCATCTGCCGGCAAAAAACGTCCTTTGACCACCTTGATCTGCCAGACTTTTGCCGCCGATGGACCAACCCCGAGAATAGTAGTGCGGCGGCTGCGTTTGGCAAATTCGATGGGGCCATTGCCCTGAATTACCGACACCGTATCGACCACCCCGGGAATTCGTCTAAGCGACTCTTCGTCGGCTATGCTGAGCGGACGGACATTGTTGATAATTGCCCCCGAAGTCCCGAGAGTGGTCGCCCGACCAGGATTTATGCCGATCAGATTGGTACCGAACTGGGTGAATTCGGCGAGGGTAAATTGTTGAATGCCCTCCCCGATCGAGGTCAACAGCACTACGGCGGCGATACCAACGCTAATGCCCAAAATCGTCAGAAAACTGCGCATGCGCTGGTCAAGCAGGGAGTTGAAGGAAAGTCTTATGATGTCACCAATAAACATGATTTTTCACCATAATTTCTCAACGCCTCGAAAGCGAAAGTACCGGATCAAGTCGAGCTGCCCGCATCGCCGGCATAACACCAAAAATAAGACCGGTGACAATCGATACGAGCACTGCCGCCCAGAGCGACCATAAAGGCATCGAAAGTGGAAATTCCGGGAATGCCTGTTCAATACCCCAGGTCCCGGCAGCCGCCAGCAGCAGTCCCAATGCGGCACCAATCATGGACAGGATTGCCGATTCGGCGAGAAACAAGATGATGATCTGGCCATTTGGAGCACCAATGGCCTTGAGCAGGCCGACTTCGGCCCGGCGCTGTGAAACGGCGATCAACATGACATTCATGATCAGGATGCCGGCCACGGCAATACTGATGGCGCCAATACCGGTTACCGTCAGGGTCAAGGTTCTGAAGATGCGGTCAAAGGTTGTCAGCACGGCATCCTGGCTGATAACCGTAACATCATCCTCACCATCATGCCGTTCACGGATGATTTTCAGCACCGTATCTTTCACCCGAGGGATGGCCTCCCGATTATTGGCCTCAATCATGATCCGAAATAAAGACGCACTGTTAAAGAGTGCCTGGGCCGAGGCCACGGGAATTATGACAATATCACTCATATCCATTCCGATAGACTGGCCTTTTTCGGACAGAACACCGATGACCTGGAAGCGTCGATCGCCAATGCGAACAGTTTCCCCAAGGGCTGAGTTGTTGCCGAAGAGCTCTTGCTTAATCTTGAACCCCAGAACACAGATAGAGGCGGCCCGAGTGATGTCACCCGCAGGTAAAAAACGTCCCCCCGCCATTTGCAGCTGCAGGATCTGGTAGAAATTCGGCGTCGATCCGAGGATCGACACCTCCCGCTCCAATACTCCCCTGGAAACCGGAGCAGCGCCAACCGTGATCGGCGCGACGTAGCGGATGTTTGATGATCGGAGCAGAGCCATGGCATCATCCAGGGTCAAATCCCGCGGCGTGATTCCTAAGAGCGGTGGTGCTCCCCCCACCGTCTCCGAGCGGCCGGGCAGAACAATAAGGAGGTTGGTCCCAAGGGAAGAAAACTGGCCGATAACATAGTTACGAGCCCCATCGCCCAGAGTTGATAGGACCACCACCGAACCCACGCCGATAGCCATGGCCAAAAGCATCAGCAGCGTTCTGGTCGGATATCCGATGGTGGCGCGAATGGCAAAGCGGAGGATATCGATTGTCTTCATGCCATTCTTTTCATGATGATTTGGCCAGGTCATTGAGGTCGCTGGCTGCTGGACGATCCGACTCGATCCGTCCATCGACCATATTGATCTGTCGCCTGGCTCGCTTGCCCAGGGCTGGATCATGGGTCACCATGATCAGCGTAATGCGCTGCCGATTGAGTGTCTCCAAAATATCTATAACCTCGTTACCCGCGACCCTGTCAAGGTTGCCGGTGGGTTCGTCGGCCAGGAGGATGTGCGGCTGCATGATGGTTGCCCTGGCAATGGCCACCCGTTGCCGCTGGCCGCCGGAGAGTTGATCCGGTCGGTGGCGTGCGCGATCAGTCAGGCCAAATGCCGTAACAGCTTCCTGGACACGTTTTTTTCTGTCCGCAGCTGAATAACCTGCCAGCATCATCGGCAGTTCGATATTTTCCGCGGCCGACATCCGCGGTACCAGATGAAAAAACTGGAAAATAAAGCCGATCTTATGGCGACGCAGCGCTGCCTGCTGGTTGTCGTCCAGTGCGGTCATATCCTCACCTTCCAGGAGATATTTGCCACTGTCCGGCCGGTCAAGCAAACCAATCATGTTCAGCAAGGTCGACTTACCAGAACCCGAAGGCCCCATAATGGAGACATATTCACCGGTCTTAATCTCCAGGTCAACCTCGCGCAGGGCATGAACCTGTTCGTCACCGACGGTAAACACTCGTCTGATCCGGCTTAGGTTGATCATGGCGATTCTTTGGCGACGCTCGCCGATGCGCCGTCCTGCAGTCCGGGTTTATCGACATTGACCACCACCAGTTGATCTTCCGTCAGCCCGCTGAGTACCTCGGTAAAAGCCCAGTTGGCAAGGCCCGTGGTGATCTCCACCTCATGAACCTTTTTCTCACCATCTCCATAGGTAAAGACCTTATTGCCGTCAACAATTGCTTCGGTAGGGATTTTCAGGGTATCAGCCCGGGTAGAGATGATGATCTCAACATCGGCGCTATATCCGGCCAACAGATTCTTGAAATCATTTTTGTTAGTAAAAGACGTCTCAACGTCAACCGTCCTCGCCTGCTTTTCCACATCGAGAACATACGATGAAATGCGCCGCACTGTCCCGGTAAATTTTTTATCCTTGAAGGCATCGAGACTGATTCGGCTATCCATGCCGACCCGGACCGCAGCCGCGTCCACTTCATCAATGGGGGCGGAGACATAATAACAATTGTTTTCAATGAGATCGACGGCCGGTGGCGTCGGAACGCCGATGGGCGAGGGGGTGACATACTCGTTTAACTCCCCTTCTATTTTGGCAACCACACCATCAAAAGGTGCCACAAGACGGGTCCGGGAAAGATTTGCCAGGGCAACATTGATCCGGGCCTGGCCCATGAGAACCGTAGCACGGGAAGCCTCGCACTGGGCCTGAAGCGATTTGGCCTGGGTGACGGCACGATCGGTCTGCTCCGTTGAATTAACCTTGCTTTTAAAGAGCTGTTCCGCCCTTTTTGCCAGCCGATTCGCTTCTGCTGCCGCCAGACACGCAGCTTTCGCCTGCGCCTCGGCAACTGCAGCCTCACGTTCCGTCAGGATCAGCTGGGCTTGAAGATCATCGTTCCAAATCTCCAGCAGCAGAGTCCCGGCCTTCACCTGATCCCCTTCATGAATGGGCAGGTACGCTATCTGTCCGCCAATACTTGGTGAAAGCTTGGCCCTGCGGCAGGCGTTCACCGTACCGGCGCGGGTGTTGGCAACGGTCTTTTCAATTACTCCTCGGACCACTGGTTTGACCACCACCGCAATGGGTTTGGCCCGAGTTTTCTGCCAGATGAAAAAAGCCACAGCCGCAATGACCGCCAGGGCTAACGTCCAACGAATCAGCCTCCCCATCTACGACTCCTTATTCGGAAAGGCGTTTTAAGATACGCTTGTAGGTTTCTTTCAGTTCTTCACCGACGATTTTGGACTTAGCAATGAATTCCTCTGAGGTTTCTTTTGCATCATCAGTAATTTCAGAGGCTTTGATTTTTAACTGGCTCCATTGTTTTTCCGTCGCCTCGAATTCTTTCTTAGCATCCATGGAAGCAAGATGGAGCTTTAATTTTATTTCATCTCGCTCTGTCCGCAGTTTTTCAACTAACTTGGCAAATTCTTCTTTCATTTCCATGCGCATCTCTTTTATTTTTGTTGATTAGAGCTTTTTAATACCCCTGAGGGGCATTAGTATATTGCAATACCATTCTTCCCATATATTTCGCATGATCTATGCCACCTCAGAACTTCCTGACGAAAGGTAATACTCTTTCGGCACAGTTCCTGCATTATTTTCCATTGAAAACAAAATAACAACGGAAATTAATTCCTGGGACATGCATCTATGACGATTAGAAATCTCAATTTTCTTTTTGCCCCAAGCTCGGTGGCACTTATCGGTGTGGGCAAGACAACTGGAACTTTGGCCGACGTAGTGACCAATAATCTCTTCAAGGCAGGTTTTGCGGGGATTTGCTGGTTTAAAGATAAGATGCCCTCATCGGCAAATATTTCCTTTGCAGTTTCCGAGTTGTACTACTCTGCTGTTTTTGGAACGATTTATGCTAGTTGTTGTCAAAGACGACGGAAAAACAAAATGCCATTCGACGAAGCATAAGGCGCCGACGGCAATAATGCAGTCAGAAAGGGTGTCAGGATACTTGCCAGAGTGTAAAGAAAACAGGAAAAATTGGGGTTGAGCTATGGGACAACATAATCTGGGCCGTATTATTAAGCCGCAACAGGTAGCGGTAATAGGAGCAAGTGAGAAACCCGGCACGATCGGCAATGTCTTGATGAAAAACCTCCTTGAAGCGGGTTTTCCAGGGTCGGTGCTGCCGGTCAATCCGAAATATCAAAAAATTCATGGCTGCCCGGCATACAAGTCCGTCTCCGATCTTAACGTCGGTGTTGATCTGGCAATTATCGCCACCCCAATACATACCGTGCCCGAACTCGTCCAGGAATGTATCGACAGGAAGATCGGGGGGGCAATTGTTATCTCTGCCGGAGGCAAAGAAGCAGGAGTCTCAGGCAGTGAAATCGAGCATAAAATCCACCAAACGATTCTGGACACCGGCTTTCGGATTATCGGCCCCAACTGTCTTGGCATCATCCAGCCAAGTGGCAGACTCAATGCTACTTTTATTTCCGGCATGCCGCCGCAGGGGAATATGGCCCTGGTCTCTCAGAGCGGCGCTATCTGTTCCTCAATTCTTGATCTGGCCTTTAAAGAACGTATTGGTTTTAGCCATTTTATCAGTATCGGGTCGATGCTCGATGTTGATTTCGGCGATATGATCGATTACCTCGGCAACGATGCTTCGGTAAAAAGTATCCTGCTCTATATCGAAAACTTAACCAACTTCCGAAAATTCATGAGTGCGGCGCGTGCGGTGTCACGGGTGAAACCGATCATCGTCTTAAAGGCCGGCCGAAGTAAGGCCGGGGCCAAGGCCGCCGCTTCGCATACCGGAGCCATGGTCGGCGAAGATGGGGTCTATGACGCGGCCTTTAAGCGAGCCGGTATTGTCCGGGTAGATACTATTGAAGAACTTTTTGATTGCGCGGAACTCATGGCCAAACAACCCCGTCCACGCGGCCCGCGTCTTGGTATAATCACCAATGGCGGCGGACCGGGGGTGATGGCCGCCGATTACCTGGCCCGCTTTGGTCACGAACCGGTATCTCTTAATACCGAGACACTTGCCGGTCTCGATGCCGTTCTACCACCTTTCTGGAGCCGGAATAATCCCATCGATATCCTTGGCGATGCCTCGGGAGAGAGATTTCAACAGGTGCTGGATATATGTCTCCATGGCCAAAATTTTGATGGGGTGCTGGTCATTCTCGCTCCCCAGGCGATGACCGAGCCGATGACCGTGGCCAAGGCCCTGGTAGCGGCAATGCACGGCCGACAATACCCAATCTTTGCCAGTTGGATGGGCGGTAAAAGTGTCGGCGAAGCGGTAGAATATCTCAATGAATCGGCAATCCCTACTTTTGATACCCCGGAAAGGGCGGTGCGGGCGTTTTTGTATATGGTTGCCTTTGCCGTAAACCAGGAGCTGCTGCTCGAGGCCCCGCCGAAAGTGAGCAGGGACATGGCCTTTGACCATGGCACAGCGAAAAATATCCTGGCCGGGGCGACCAGGCAAGGTTTCCTGCCGGAATCCGAGGTATGGCAACTCTTTGCCGCTTATAATTTACCCATTGTGCACACAGCTGTTGCCACCAGTGAAGAACAGGCGGTAAAGCTAAGCAGGGGCATCGGCTATCCAGTCGTATTAAAGTTGTTTTCCTCCGACATTACCCATAAAACCGATGCCGGCGGCGTGCACCTGGACCTTCGCTCCGATGCCGACGTTCGCAAGGCGTATCAACAAACAATGAAATCCGCGTCGACCTATCGACCAGGATCCACAATCGAGGGGGTAACCATTCAGCCATATCTGGCTAATCCGGATTTTGAAATACTCCTGGGGGCAAAACGGGATGCGGATTTTGGTCCGGTGATCTTGTTCGGGATGGGCGGGATATTCACCGAGATTCTGCAGGATAAGGCTCTCGGACTTCCGCCGATGAATCGATTGCTGGCCAGGCGGCTGATTCAACAAACCAAGGCTTATACCCTGCTGCAGGGATATAGAAACCACCCGCCGGCCGATTTTGAAAAACTCGAAGAAATGATTGTTTGTCTTTCTCAGCTGCTTATCGATTTTCCGCAAATTGCCGAACTTGATATGAATCCGATCATGATCAAGGACGGAAAATCCACCGTCGTCGATGCTCGGCTGCTGATATCCCCGATCGATGTGCTCTCACCTTTACATATGGTCATCAGTCCTTATCCAGGAGAAGATATATCAAGAATTACCACGGAGAGTGGTTTGCATATTATAATTCGGCCGGTAAAACCGGAAGATGCACCACTTTTCACGAATTTATTTGAAGTTTTGTCGCCAACGAGTATCTATTATCGTTTTTTCGGCGTGCTGCGACTGCTGCAGCCGACAATGCTGTCTCGCTTCACCCAGATTGATTATGACCGCGAAATTGCCTTCGTGGCGATCGATGAAGATTCAGCAATCGAACGGATGCTTGGCGTTGCCCGGATTATCGGCGATCCTGACGGCAGTAACGGCGAAATCGCCGTCCTGATCGGTGACCCGTGGCAAGGAAAAGGGGTCGGCTCCAGCTTGATGCGGCAATGTTTACTGATTGCTCAGCAACGTGGATTTACTCATATACATGGGATTGTCATGAAAGAAAACCGGCATATGCTGGCGCTGGCAAAAAAAATGGGATTCGCCATCAGCCCAGAAAAAAATCCGGGCGAATACGAAATCCAGATTGATTTCCATAATCCGGAATTGCGTGTGCAACTTACTGACTCTTTAAACTCTTAATAAAAACAGATAAAAGACCCGTCGATAACGCGATACAGTTATGGACGGGTTTTACAATTCCTAATCCCTCACCCTCTAGCCAAACAACTATTCACGGCCCCATATTGCACATAAATGCAACAGTTATTTGCAAATTTCTTTGCGGAATGGTACAAAAGTTGAGAATAATTATTCAGTGTCAACTACTCAATCTTTACTTCTTTGAAAGATTATATGTTTGCATCTCACCGGCCGTTACGACTTTGCCTGAAATTTCCAATAAAAAAAGTTTTCAGCTGCTGCGTCTTGCTCTTATTGACAAGCGCCTTTAATTGCTACGGTTATCCAACCGAAACCGAGCTGTCCGAGGCAATATCGAAACATTTGCTCTGTCTGCCCCTGCAGACCATGCAGCCCGACAGGAACCAGCCCACCTTTACCACGCAGGATCTTTGTCTGACGGGAATTTACGACAAAACCGCCCCAGAGCCTCTCTGGGTGAGCAGTCAAGGACCGACTGAGAAAGCCGAGATAATCCTTAACTACCTGAAGAATTGCTACCAGGACGGCCTTAACCCTCAAGACTATGGGATTGACCGTATAACCGAACTCTGGCGGGCGGAAGAAGTCGATAAGCTTGCGGAGCTCGAGACCGCCCTCACCTACAATCTGGCCAAATACATGCATGACATCAGCTATGGCCAACTTAAACCGCTTGATTCAGACCCCGTGTTGTTTGCCGAGGCGGGTAATAAGGAATTCGATCCCATTATTGCCGTCAAGCGTGCCTCTTTCTCCAGTGATCTCAAAAGATTTCTCGCCACCCTGCCGCCGCAGCACCATCAATATCTCAGTCTTAAGGCCGGCCTTGCCCACTATCGTAAAATCGCCGAGAACGGCGGCTGGACAACAGTGCCGGATGGTCCGAAACTGAGCCCGGGAGACGTTGATCCGCGGATCAATGCCGTGCGCAAAAGACTGCAGGTGACCGACCCATTACTGGGACCTGCCGAAGGCCCTGCCGCCAACAAATTCGACCCCATGCTCAACAATGCGGTTAAGGATTTTCAACGGCAGCATGGTCTTGCGGTAGATGGAGTGATTGGCAAAAATACCCTGATTGCGCTGAATATTCCCATCACTGAAAAAATCACCTCGATCCGCATCAATATGGCTCGCTGGCGCTGGCAGGCGCATGATCTAGGAGAAAAATACGTGCTGGTGAATATTGCCAGCTATAATTTAAAAGCATTCGAGGGTGAGGAAATTGTCCTGGATATTCCGGTCATTGTCGGTGAAGAGCAGCACCAGACACCGGTCTTCAGTGGAAGTATCAAGTATATGGATATCAATCCGTATTGGAACATTCCCACCAGTATCGCCAAGAACGAGGAATTACCGGCATTGCGAAAAAACAGCAATCATCTGATCAACCGTCATGTCCGTCTTTTTACCGGCTGGCAGTCGGATGCCGTTGAACTTGACTCCAGTCTTATAAACTGGCATACTGTTACAGAAAGCCAGATCGCCGGATACAGGCTGCGTCAGGAACCAGGACCCTGGAATGCGCTGGGCAAAATCAAGTTTATTTTTCCCAACGCATATTCCGTTTATATGCATGACACCCCATCACATAACCTGTTCGGTCGTACCAGAAGAAATTTCAGCCACGGCTGTATTCGGGTAAGCGATGGAATGAGTCTGGCTCTTTTTCTGCTCAAGGACCAGCGGGATCGCTGGCCTATCGAAGAATTTGAAAATATATACAACAGTGAGAAGCGCAAGGTAATTACCTTGGCAACCCCTGTGCCGGTGCATATAACTTATCTAACCACCTGGGTGGATAAAAACGGTACAATGTATTTTAACCGGGATATTTATGATCGGGATGCCAAGCTATATAGCGCTCTCTTGAAATAGCTCTTTCACGAACCATACACCTTCCACATTAACGGATGACCAAACAAAAAAACACCCCGGCAATGAATCGACGGACATTCCTTCTTCGAGCGGCACAGCTGGCAGTCGGCCTCAGTCTGACTGAGCCGCTTGATCTGCTGGCTCGAACTCTCCCTAAAAATAAAATCTCATTTTTTCATACCCACACCGAAGAAAAGTTCGATCTATTTTTTAAGGGCCGATCCTGTCCTCGGGTGGCGAAAAATAAGATCTCCTCTTTTCTGCGCGATTTCCGCACCGGGGATACCCACCCTATCGATTTGCGACTTATGGACTTGCTGCTGCAGATCCAAAAAAGAACCGGCAGTAAAGGGGTCTGCGAAGTTATTTCCGGCTATCGTTCACCAAAAACCAATGCGACATTACGATCCAGAAGTCATGGTGTCGCCAAAAAAAGTCTGCACCTGAAAGGCCAGGCCATCGATATTCGGTTTTCCGACGTGCGCACCAGAGACATACGTGATGCAGCCATTTCGCTGCAGGCCGGCGGCGTGGGCTACTATGCAAAATCAGATTTTGTCCATATAGATACCGGCGATGTCCGCACCTGGTAATTTCGCAACCAGGAACTACCTGCCATTGCGCGTTTTTAAGCCATTCATCGAAGTTATTGCAGCTCTTTAAAAGCCGTATCGGGGAAAAAACAATACGGGCATTCAGCGGGAGCTGTGTCCTCGTAATGGACATACCCACAGATCCTGCACCGCCATACTTTGCCGGTGGTTGCTGCTGTCCCGCCGATGCTGGGATCATGGCGGCGATGGAGCGGCAGATCCTCCAGGGGCGGCAGGGATGATTGATATTCCTTGAGAAGATAGTCGGCGAGTATAATGCGCTGGACCTCACTGGTCCCCTCATAGATGCGGAGCAGACGGACATCTCGGAGAATTTTTTCAATGGGAAACATCTTGGTGTAACCATATCCGCCGAAAATCTGCAGGGCTTCATTCACCACCTCGAGTGCCGTTTCCGTCGCATAGATTTTGCAGATTGAGGCACTCACCCTCCCATCCAGGTGCTGGTCCGATTCCCAGGCTGCTTTCCAAGTCAGCAGGCGGGAAGTCTCCACCTTCTGATACATCTCCGCGAGTTTGAACTGAATCGCCTGAAAGGAGCCCAGCTCCATGCCGAACGCCCGCCGTTTTTTCGCGTAATCAAGGGCATATTCCAGTGCCGCCCGTGCCGCCCCAACGCCAAAGCTGCCGATGATCGGCCGGGTTCGCGCAAAGGTTTTCATCGCCAGGACAAAACCTTTGCCGGGAAGCGCCAGAATATTTTCTTTGGGAACACGGACATTTTTGAAATGAATTCCCACAGTGTTAGAACAGCGCTGGCCCATTTTAGGGATAGCACGGCCGATAGAGACTCCCGGCCATTTGGTTTCCACGAGAAAGGCACAGATCCCTTTATGTCGACTTTTAGGATCAATCGTGGCAAAGACGGAGAGATAATCAGCAACACCCCCGTTGGTAACCCAGTATTTTGTGCCATTGAGAATATAGTCTTCGCCAACAGCTTCGGCCGAGCAGCGAATACCTGCCACGTCCGAACCCATTGTTGGTTCAGAAGTCGCAAAGGCGGCCAGTTTGAAATCCTTGGCAATGGCAGTGAGATATTTCTTCTTCGCGAAGTATTATCAGAGAGCAGAATCGGTTCCATGCCAAGCGAGCTGTCGAAAATAGATGTCGCCAATCCTGGACAAGCCGCGGCTATTTCTTCGGTAATCAACGCTGAATCCACCAGACTTAACCCCTGCCCACCATACTCTTGGGGAATATCGCTACCGATCATCCCGGCATCGAATGCCTTGCGCAACACCTGCATGGGGAGTTCATCCTGCTCGTCATAGTACCATGCAACCGGCAAGACTTCTTTTAGTGCAAAAGCGCGCGCCTTCTGCTGTAGCTCAAGCTGATCAGAGGTAAGGTTGAAATTGAGCATGCTGGTCTCCTCGTAAGTTGTCAAAGATTAAAAAAAGGAAAATATGACACTCCTCTCACCAGGGCTCTTTGCAAAAGAGAAGAGAATCCCTAAGGTAGTCATAGAGAGTTGATTGTAATATATCAATTGAGACAATCAAAGATAAATGCTATCGATTCCACTTCGACCTCAATTGCCTCTCACCAAGGGCTACGCTCTGCGCCAAAAAAAATGGCTCTTGATCCAGATCAATGTTTTATGTGATCAGATTCATTACTATTGGAGACAACATCATACTTTTGAATCAGGAGAACGTGCATGCTTCGAGTTTTTAGTGACCAATTGAGGAATCCGGAAAACTTTGTGGTTACCATCGAGCTGGTACCGGGACGTGAATCCTTTGGCGCCAGTACCGATACCCTGGTGGGCATCGCCAAAGATGCCTTTGCCGACGGCAGGGTTTCTGCCGTATCCATCACCGACAACCCCGGCGGCAACCCTTCGCTTTCCCCGGATGTTCTGGGATATGAGATTTTCAAGCATGGGCTGGATGTGATCGTTCATTTTACCTGCCGAGACATGAACCGGGTCGGTATGGAAAGCCGTGCCCTGCAGCTGGCCCGGATGGGCATGAAAAACATTTTATGTCTGACCGGAGACTATAGCGGAAAGGGCTTTGGTGGGCGAGGCACTCCGGTGTTTGACCTGGACTCTGTTCTGTTGACCAGCATGATGCAGGGATTGAGTGACCGCATAATGGCTTCAGGCGATCCAGAACCATTTTTTACCGGATGCGGAGTTTCTCCCTTTAAAACATTGAAATCGGAATGCCTGGCACAATATAAAAAACTGGACAGGAAAATTGATGCGGGTTCTGCTTTTGTCATTACCCAGCTTGGCTACGATATCAACAAGTTCAATGAACTGATCCGCTACCATAATGAAAACCATGCATCCATACCGGTTATGGCTTCGGTATATCTTCTCAGCCCAAAGTCAGCTCGAGCCATGAACCGGGGCAGAGTTCCTGGCGCTTATGTGCCTGATGCACTGTATGAAAAAGTGATACAGGAGTGGAAAACGCCAAAAGAAGGCCTTAATGCAGCCATTGAACGAGCGGCCCGTCTGGGCGTTATTCTTAAGGCATTCGGGTACCGGGGAATTCACATTGGCGGCGTACATCGAAGCTTCAATGCCATTGCCCGTATTCTGGATCGCATGAAAGAAATTGAAGATACCTGGCCCAACTATTTAAATGAGTTTTCCAGCAAGGAAAAAAGCGCCTTTTATGTCTACGATCAGGTCATTAATAATGAACCTGTTCCTGCTGCAAAGCCCGGCCTGAAGAAAAGAATTCAGGAACACTTGCCGTATAAAATGCTTTCTTTTGCCCACGATCTTTTTTTTGACAAAACAGTCAAAATGGCACCCGTTTATCAGAAAGTGGCTGCATTTTTGGATGCCCATAATAAATCATGGATATTGAAACGTGGTTTGGAAGACCCTGTTAAAATCCCCCTTCTTTCCTGCCAAAGTTGCGGAGATTGCGGTATCCAGCATGCCGGTTTTCTGTGCCCGGAGTCTAAATGCCCCAAGCATACTCGCAACGGCCCCTGCGGCGGTAGCCGGAATGGCGCTTGTGAGGTTTATCCGGACAAAGACTGCATATGGATCAGAGCATATAACCGCCTGGAACATGCCGGTAAACTGCCTGATTTCTTAATCGACGAAGTGCCTCCCAGAAACTGGGAGTTGAACAAGACCTCCTCCTGGATCAATTTTCACTTGAACCGCGACCATCAAAAGTAAAGGTTCAGTAGGTTGTTTGGCCAGTTAATTTTCGAAAATTCTGTCCTCATAAAGGTCCTCCAACCAAAACATCCAGCGGGAAATGTACTCCTAAGTAAATTCGCGAATATCCTACCAAAAACGATGTAATGAGGGCTACCCGGTAAAATGGTCAGTAAAATCAAATCCCTCACAAAAAAGAGAACTTAGCGTAAACCGCTAATGCATCTTGTTGTGTAGAAAATAGAATGAGAAAAATAGAATGAAAGATATATTTGCAGAAATAGAACGAACAAATAGAGCTATTGTGTTGGTTGCCATCTTTCTAGCGACATATAACATACTAAGATTGTTGTCTATTGCTGCCGCGCCCTATTCAATTGATCAAATTACAAATATAGATGGAGGAATATCTACTTCAGAGTATCAGGTGGCATTTCAAAAGTATATTAGTGAAGAGTCAGGAAAACTTCAAATACCACCTGATTCCCTGAAGATAACAATTTTATATTCTGGTTGCATAGCCGCAGGCTACATAATTTTTTCCTTATTTCTGGGTATGCGCAAGAAATTTGCAAGATATATTATCTTAAGTCTTATAGTAATCGAAATTCTTATAGATATTGTTTATGGGATCAAATACTTTATTCTACCAAGTAAAATCTCGATTCTTATTGCAATATTTATGCTCCTATTTTTGTTTTCACAAAATATTGCAAAAGAATTTAAGCTGCCATTATACGTGAAATAATAGTATTGTTTCTCTTCTGAAAATGAAGAGAGAATACCTGTTATTGTTTACCCATTTCTAGAGATAATAAGAAAAATTTGGCAGGAATCATTTTTCCAATGCAGCAGACATGTGACCCTCGCCAACAAAATAAAGTATTTATAAATGTCTAAAAATTTTTACAATAGAATTGCATCAAACTACGATACTGATTGGAGTAGTATTTACAGAGATACTCGTGCCATGAGCATTCATCAGATAATGGAACATTACCATGGCAAGCCACTTGAATGTGCCCTTGATCTCGCTGTAGGCACTGGAAATAGTTTTTTTGATCTGGACCAGAGCATGCACATAAAACAGAGAACAGGCAATGATATTTCCTCGGAAATGCTTAAACAGGCAGAGAGTAAGATTGGAGGCCCCATCAAACTTATCTGTGATGATGCGAAAAATATTCACCGCCATCTCCCTGCAAATTCTCAAGATCTTATACTTTGCCACTATCTTTTTAGCTATCTTGACATGGATGAAATCTTAAACGCAGCCTTCCAATTATTAAAGCCCGATGGTGTATTATCTATGGTGACAACAACAAAGAAGAATTTACTGGAATTGTCTACCGGGCGATTTCGTGTGACAGGAAAATTGTTTAGAGTTACAAAGCATCTCAGTATGGTTGAAACTCCCCAAGATCATGGTGAATGTCTAAAAATATTAACAGAACATAAATTTGAAATTTTAGCCCACACCAACTACAACAAAAAGGTATATTTCCAATCTTTTAAAGATGTTAAAGCCTGGAGTATCGACTCTGGGTGGGCGGCCCAATATTTTGATAGGGGATTTAAAATGAAGGCTCTGCTGGGGAGGTTTATATTCGCCAGTGCGGCAATCCTTATGCACCCGCTTTATCCCATAGCAGCCCATAGTGATATTTCGGTCGTACTGGCCAAAAGGCCGGCCTAATAAATACAAACTAAGCCTTTACACAAAGTGTTGAACTCTCTAGCCATCAGTGTAGATTCTCTTTTCCATCAACCTGATTAGAGTCTACATATTCCAATTCTACCCCATAGTTCTTTCTACCTCTTTCAAGAACAGTTACAGGCTGAGTGATTGACTTATTTTAAAAAAGAAATGGGGTGATGGCCGATATTTTGGTGTGACAGATAAAAAAGGAAAAATAACGTTGTCCAGCAATCATAACATACCGAGTAGAAAGGGAGCGCTAGCCTTTCTTGCATTGATCAGTGCATTTCCTCCTCTCTCTACGGTACTCTACCTTCCGGCTCTGCCACAGATGGTAGAGGTGCTCAATACTACCCAGGCAAGGGTAAACCTGACGCTTAGCATGTTTTTTTTGTTTTTTTCAGTGGGGTTGTTGTTCTGGGGACCACTAAGTGAAAAATTCGGCAGAAAGCCCATCCTCCTATCAGGGCTTACTATGTATATATTTGCGAGTGTGTTTTGTGCATTCAGCCAGAATGTGGAACAGCTTATTGCCAGCCGTATCCTCCAGGCATTAGGAGGGAGTGCCGGAACAGTGGTGGCTACTGCCATGGTGAAGGACATTTATAGTGGTCGCGAAAGGGAAAAGGTTATGGCCACCGTCATGTCCATGGTGATTATTGCCCCTATGGTTGCTCCGGTTCTTGGTGCGCTCATGCTGAAGTATACTTCCTGGCGGAGCATCTTTCTTTTGCTGGCCGCAATTGGAACCATAGCCCTGCTAAGAGGACTATTTTTTCAAGAAACCTTGTCGAAGAAATTTACAGGATCGATCATCGGTTCGTGGTACAGGCTTCTGGTGGTCTTAAAAAACCTCGGATTTTCATCACTGTTGGTGATTTTCTCCCTTGCTCCCATTGCCATCATGGCTTTTCTGGCGGCTGCTTCCTACATCTATATCAACGGGTTTGGTCTTACTGAGGGACAATTTAGTCTCTTTTTGGCCTTTAACGCCACATGTGCAATGATCGGCCCTACGCTCTACATGCGGATAAGAAGACATATCGGACCGAAATCGATTATTACCGGGTGCTTTGCTACGGTAGCTGTCTGCGGAGTAGTTGTTTCTGTCTTTGGCCATATATCTCCCTACCTGTTTGCCTTGTCGGTCGGACCAGTGACGATGGCAGTAATCACAGTGCGGGTTCCAGGGACGCATTTGATGCTTGAACAACAAGAAGATGATTCAGGATCCGCATCGGCACTTATTAATTTTTTCGCAATGTTTATGGGAAGTATGGGGATGCAACTGGTCACGCTTTGGCCCGGTACCCTTGTCATGAATCTCGGTCATATCCAGATCGGCGTAGGCATAGTTTGTGGGGTGTTGTGGCTATTCTGCCGCAACAAGCAGTTTATCATCCAGCCTCCATCCTGATGAAGTAAAGCAGATCATCCCACCCCTTTAAAATATTACTATTTGATAAACCTAGAGGAACACGCTCATGACCACAAACAAACCATCATCGGACCAAGTAGAAGTAAACAAACCCGGCCAATCTCCGGTCTCTGGGTGGGAAAATTTAGCCACTGCCATGCCAATGTTGAGAACAGTGGAAATTAAAAAGAATAAAATTGTTTCGGCTGAAGAAGCGGTTCGAATTATTCGTGACAATGACACGGTTGCTTTTGGCGGATTTGTGGGCATCGGATTCGCAGAAGAAATCGGCGTGGAACTCGAACGTTTCTTTCTTGAAACTCAACATCCAAAAGACCTTACCCTTGTATTTGCTGCAGGTCAGGGGGATGGTAAAAACCGCGGATTAAACCATTTGGCGCATACTGGTCTGATAAAACGCATCATTGGCGGACACTGGGGGCTAGTACCCAAGCTTCAGGCGATGGCCATGTCCGGGCAAGTTGAGGCATACAATCTGCCTCAGGGGGTGATCTCGCATCTTTACCGAGACATTGCAGCCCACAAACCCGGCAACCTGACCAGAGTTGGCCTGGGGACCTTTGTAGATCCACGTAACGGTGGTGGCAAACTGAATACCAAGACCGTTACCGACATTGTGAAAATCCTGGAGATTGACGGCCAAGAATATCTCTTGTACAAGGCCTTTCCCATTAATGTGGCAATTATCCGCGGCACTACCGCCGATATGGACGGTAATATCACCATGGAGAAAGAGGCCTTAACAGCGGATTCACTTGCCATGGCCATGGCCGCAAAAAATTCCAATGGATTTGTGATTGCCCAGGTGGAACAGATTGCCGAACGCGGTACCCTCAATTCCCGCGAGGTGAAAATCCCCGGTATTCTGGTGGACTGCCTGGTGGTGAGTCAACCGCAAAACCATTGGCAGACCTTTGCCACTCCCTACAAATCATCTTACAGCGGTCAGATGAAAATACCCATGGAATCCATCACGCCCATGGCCCTGGATCCGCGTAAAATCATTGCCCGTCGGGCAGCTTTTGAGCTGAAACCAAACAGTGTGGTAAATTTGGGAATCGGTGTTCCAGAAGGAATTGCCTGCGTAGCCAATGAAGAAAAAATACTGGATTTCATGACCTTAACAGCAGAGCCGGGAGTTATTGGCGGTGCGCCGGCAGGGGGACTCAACTTTGGCGCCGCCGACAATGCTTCGGCATTAATCGATCAGCCTTATCAGTTCGATTTATACGACGGAGGCGGCTTGGATGTAGCGTTTTTGGGTATGGCTGAAATTGACGCTGAAGGCAATATCAATGTAAGTAAATTCGGTCCTCGGCTGGCGGGTGCCGGCGGATTTATAAATATCAGCCAGAATGCGAAAAAAGTTGTGTTCGTCGGCACGTTTACCGCCGGCGGATTAATTTGCCAGCTTGACCATGGACACCTGACCATCAAAGAAGAAGGCAAATTCAAAAAATTTGTCAAACAAGTAGATCATGTCACCTTCAGCGGTAAATACGCGGCTATGTCAAACCGCAGTATTCTTTATATTACCGAACGTTGTGTCTTCTCATTAACCCAAGCTGGTCTGGAGCTTGTAGAAATTGCACCCGGTGTGGATCTGCAACATGATATTTTGGCCCTCATGGACTTTGAGCCTATTGTACATAAGCCGCTGAAATTAATGGATTCAAGGATTTTCAGATCTGAACATATGGAGTTAAAACAAGATTTATTGAGTGTATCCATCGACGAACGGATCACCTACAGTGCAAAAATGGACATCTTGTTTGCTAACCTCGCCGGTTACGCGGTTAAAACGGAAGCAGATATCGAGGCAGTCAAAACAACCATCGTAAACCTCCTTCAGCCCTTGGGTAAAAAGGTCTATGCTATTGGTAACTATGATGGTTTTAATATCAATCCGGATCTCATCGAAGCGTACACCGACATGCAGACATATTTAACGCAAAACTATTTTTCCAAAGTCAGCCGTTATACAACCAGTGCCTTCCTGCGCATGAAATTGGGAGCTTCTCTAGAAAATCGCGGGTTAGCGCCACACATTTACGAAAGCAAAACCGAAGCTCATCGATTCTTACAGTGCAATGAAAGCGATATATGATCCGAAGTGGCTCCAGTCCATCTCGGATTTTTTCGTTCAAAAAGATACATCATGTTTAAAAGGCCTCCATTACTGACAGGTGGCTTGTGCCAATAAAAAAACGGAAATAAATTGGGCGTGTCACTCTTCAATCCGTTGCCATATGAACTAAAAGCGCCTTTCTGTGCGCATTGGTTACCGGCCTTGATCTGCCTGCCCCGTAATCAAAATGAACCATAGTGGTTTCCGCTTTGGCTGCCAACTGCTCCCCCTGCAGCAATGATTGGGAAAGAACAAATGAAGCGTTTCCTATTCGACTTATCGAGGTCTGAATAACCACTTCTTTGCCATGATGGATTTCCGCCAGGCATTCCATCTCAAATTTTGCGACAATGATAGACCAAGTTTTCGGATCCAATTCCGGCATAAAGATACGATAGACCTTTTCAGCAGCCTTCTCAAACCAGGTCGGCAGAACGGTGAACCCTATGTGACCCGCGGGATTCATTTCACTGAATCGCGGCTGAATAATTTCTGTAAACATGTTGTTGTCCGTAAAAATTTGCGCAGCGGAAACACCCACCGCCCATGTAAAAATCACTGCAACATCAGTAGATTTTCCGCTTGCCAAAACCGGAACCGATAACACTAAAACTATTCTCAACAATGAAAAGTGCGTTCTGGTCCACACTAAACACCTTTTCCTCAAGCCGTTTGAGTTGAAGGTTGTTGGTTATCGTCATGACCATCTGTTTTTCCTTACCCGAATAGGCAAATGCCCCGAAAAAACCGAAGGCGATTTTGCGCAGCTTCATATAATCAAGGTTTGGTTTCTTGATAAACTGCATAAAGTTCAGACGCTTGATCAGCTTGGGCAATGCCGGGCGTGGTCAGCGTCGCGCTGAGCACCGCCAGGCCGGCAAATAAAAACAGAATATTTAAAACCATGGCGGTATTGGCAATAATTGTTAGAACAGCAAACAGCACAACAAAGAAGACAGCACCGAGCTTAAGCCTGAGTGAAGTGTTCATGGAACTCCTTGTAAATAGCGAAAAATAAAGAGGGAGGCCTTTGGCGCAGGAAATGGTGGTAGAAATTGTCTTATGTAATAATACAACTTCTATTAGTTACAATACGATTGCGGAAATATACTTCAGATGGAAAATTTGTTCAGCAAATCAAAAAAGGGTTTCTCGATAGCAAGATCGGCCAATGTTTTTGACCTTTCGCCGATTCTGGCATTGATCTCTTGTCGAGGGGTGAATATCCATTTGCCTCAACAAACGAAAATGTACATATTTTATCGAAAGAAACGCACAGGAAAAAATGACTATCACCTTGGAAAAGAATTGGCATCATCTCCCCGAAGACCAGATTACCAGCCAGTTGGCAAGTAATCTAGCAAGAGGTCTGGATGACGAAGAAGTAGAGCGACGTCTGCAGCAGTTCGGGCCTAATTCCTTGGCGACCAAGGGCGGCCGAAACGCCTGGGTTCGCTTTCTGTTGCAATTTCATCAGCCATTGATCTATATCCTGATCGTGGCGGGCGGTATAACTGCGGCTCTGCAGGAATGGGTAGATGCCGGGGTCATTTTCGGGGTGGTGCTGATCAACGCCATCATTGGCTATGTTCAGGAGTCCAAAGCGGAAAATGCTCTTGCCGCCCTGGCAACGACCATGGTCGCCGAGGCCACCGTATTGCGGCAGGGGGAAAAAAAACGTATTGCCGCCACCGGACTGGTTCCGGGTGATATAGTGCTGTTGCAGGCCGGCGACAAGGTTCCGGCCGATCTACGGCTGCTGCGGCTGCGCGAACTGCAGGTTGATGAATCAGCCCTGACCGGCGAATCCCTGCCGGTAAAAAAAGACCTGGTTAAACTTGAGCCTGACACGCTTCTTGCTGACAGGGAAAACATGGCCTATGCGTCTTGCCTGGTCACCCATGGTCATGGCACCGGCATTGTCAGTGCAACCGGAGATCAGACGGAAATTGGCCATATCTCCCAGATGATTGCATCGGCGCAGGATCTGGCAACGCCGCTGACCCGGAAAATCGCCCATTTCAGTCAACTGCTGCTCTATGTCATTCTTGTTCTGGCAGGGATCACCGTGGCCATCGGCCTGCTGCGCGGCCAGGCACTTTTTGATATGTTTATGGCAGCGGTTGCTCTGGCAGTCGGTGCCATTCCGGAAGGCTTGCCGGCGGCGGTAACGGTTACTCTGGCTATCGGGGTCGCCAGGATGGCCAAACGCAAGGCAATTGTCAGGAAATTGACCGCAGTTGAAACCCTGGGCAGCACCACGGTGATCTGCTCCGATAAGACCGGGACGTTAACCGAGAATCAGATGACCGTCCAGGCGATTATGGCCGGTGGACAGTTTTTCCGGGTCAGCGGCGCCGGGTATGGACCAGATGGCCAAATTGCTAGACCTGACATCGACGATAATACCATAACCGCGGCCCTGCATGAATGCCTCAAGGCCGGTATGCTGTGCAACGATAGTTTACTCGAGAAAAAAGACGGCGCCTGGGGAGTCCAGGGCGATCCAACCGAAGGCGCATTGCTGGCCGCCGCCGGCAAAGGTGGGCTGAGGAAAAAGCACACGCAGACCACCCATCCCCGAGTCGATTCCATTCCTTTTGAATCCAAACACCAGTATATGGCGACCCTGCATGATCCTGGCAGCGGCAAGCCAAACATGGTCTATGCCAAAGGCGCCGTCGAGCAGATCCTTGCCAAGTGCACTCAGGCCATAAACGCCGACGGCAGCGCCAGCCCATTGCAACAGGATGAAGTGCAGCAAATGGTCGCCGAAATGGCCGCCCAGGGACTGCGCGTGCTGGCCTTTGCCCACAAGGAGATGGCGGAAGATGCCGGTGCAATAAGCCATGACGATCTTCATACCGGCTTTATCTTTCTTGGCTTGCAGGGGATGATTGATCCGCCACGAGATGCGGTAATAGCCGCGGTCAAAATCTGCCGACAAGCTGGTATTAAAGTCAAAATGATCACTGGCGACCACCCACATACCGCTGTAGCTATTGCCGGACAGATCGGCCTGGCGGACGGTGCGCTTACAAAATCAGTGCTCACCGGTCGGGACCTGGAAAAACTGTCCGACGAAGAATTGATGGATGCGGTGGAGGACACCATCGTTTTTGCGAGAGCTACCCCGGAGCAGAAGATT
Organism: uncultured delta proteobacterium; assembly: GCA_963796255.1. Taxonomy (GTDB): domain Bacteria; phylum Desulfobacterota; class Desulfobulbia; order Desulfobulbales; family Desulfocapsaceae; genus Desulforhopalus_A. The sequence continues at coordinate 44,098 of CAWCLE010000007.1, forward strand.
CGCCTGGTCCGGGCGCTGCAGGCAAAAGGCCATGTCGTCGCCATGACCGGCGATGGCGTCAATGATGCGCCGGCCTTAAAACAGGCCGATATCGGTGTCGCCATGGGCATCACCGGTACCGACGTATCCAGAGAGGCTGCCGACATGGTATTGACCGACGATAATTTCAGCTCCATTGAGGCGGCGGTCGAGGAAGGACGAGGAGTCTTTGACAACCTGACCAAATTCATCGTCTGGACCCTGCCCACCAACCTGGGCGAAGGCCTGGTTATTCTCGCGGCCATACTCCTTAATATAACCCTGCCCATCCTGCCGGTGCAGATTTTATGGATCAATATGACGACCGCCGGTTTTCTGGGCTTGACGCTGGCCTTTGAGCCAAAGGAACCCGATATCATGCAGCGGATGCCGCGCAATCCGCGGACGCCTATTCTGACCGGAGAATTGATCACCAGAATAGTGCTCGTAGGCACCCTGCTGCTCATCGGTGCCTTTGGTCTTTTTGAGTGGGAACGGGCACAAGGCGCTTCGCTGGAGAAAGCCCGGACGGTTGCCGTCAATACCTTTATCATCATGGAACTCTTCTACCTCTTCAACTGCCGCTCCATGCGCAAGTCAATCTTTCAGCTGGGCATTTTTACCAATATGTGGGTCTTTGGTGGTGTCGCTCTGATGTTGCTAATCCAGCTTGGCTACACCTACCTCCCTTTTATGCACCGCCTGTTTCAAAGCGCTCCGCTCGGTATTGATTCCTGGATCCGGATTGTGGCTGCCGGATTGGCCGCCTATATACTGGTTGAACTGGAAAAGAAACTACATCGCGACTAATTCTATCAAGGCCCTGAACGGCACTATATGCATCCAATCATTATCAATATTTTGTTTATTTTATCAGGTTTTGTCTGTTTGATTTTCGGCGCGGAAGGACTGGTTCGCGGCGGACGGTCGATCGGTATACGACTTGGCCTGACCCCGCTGTTTATCGGTCTGACTATTGTCGCCTGCGGCACCAGTGCCCCGGAGCTGGTGGTCAGCATCAGTGCGGCACTGCAGGGAAAAGGTGATATCAGTGTCGCCAATGTTGTCGGCTCAAATATCTTCAATATTGCCCTGATACTCGGCATTACCGCGCTGATTGCGCCGATCAGGGTATCGCTTGCGGTAATCAAGACGGATATCCCGATCATGATCGTTATCACCATAGTCGCCTTCTGGCTGATTAAGGGTATCGCCATCGGCAGAATAACCGGTTTTTTCCTGGCGGTGGGCCTGGGTCTCTATATCGCCCTGACCTATTATCTTACTATAAGGGTAAAGAGTGCGAGCGTAGGAGCGCATGAAGCAGAAGGACCGAGTGGCTCCTGGGTCAAGGACATCGCCTTTATTCTCGCCGGTATAGCCTTGATGGTCCTCGGTTCGAACCTGCTGGTTGACAATGTATCGATCATTGCCCGGATACTTGGCGTCAGCGAGGCGGTGATTGGCCTCACGGTCATAGCCACCGGCACCAGCCTCCCCGAACTTGCCACTTCCATCGTTGCCGCCTGCAGGCGTCAGCCGGATATAGCGGTCGGCAACGTGGTCGGCTCCAATATTTTTAACATCCTTGGCATACTCGGCGTTACCTCGCTTATCACCCCGCTTTCCGCGCCGGGGATTACCACCGTTGACACAAGCGCGATGATGCTCGCGGCTGTTGCTCTTTTGCCCCTTGCCTGGACAGGTATGAAAATAGAGCGCTGGGAAGGGGCACTTTTGCTCGCCGGATATGGGGTTTATCTATGGTGGTTATGGCCCTGATAAGGCCATCAGGGCCGCCTAGCCACCCCCTTCCTGTCACATTAACGAGCCATTCAACAGCAAATGGGTATAGATACTCGCGGCATATCCTAGACCGATTACCGGCGTCCACTTGAGGTGGCCGAAAAAAGTATATTTCCCCCGTGCCGAACCCATCAGGGCCACTCCCGCCGCCGAGCCGATGGAAAGCAAGCTGCCCCCCACTCCGGCTGTCAGGGTAACGAGAAGCCACTGTCCCTGGGACATCTCGGGCATCATGGTCAACACCGCAAACATGACCGGAATATTATCAACGATCGCCGAGAGGATGCCGACCATGACATTGGCGGTGGTTGGCCCCCAATCCAGGTACATCACTTGCGATACCAGACCCAGATACCCGATAAAGCCCAGGCCGCCGACACAGAGAATAACTCCGTAAAAAAACAGCAGGGTATCCCATTCTGCCCGGGCAACTTTGGCAAATACATCAAAGGGGACTATCTGACCAATGCGTTGCTCCGCTTTTATCGGATCATACGTCAGCCGGCTCTTCCTATGGGTTTTGTTGAGATAGAAGCCGAAGATTTTCAACAGCGACAAGCCAGCCATCATGCCGACCACCGGGGGGAGTTTTAAAAAGTTATGAAAACACACCGCGGTGGCAATCGTCCAGAGAAACAGGCCAATTATAATAAGTGCGCCCCGCTTCAACTGTAAGTCTGCCACGTCTGCTTCCGGTTGCTGCTTGGCGACCGCAAAACTCATAATAACGGCAGGCACCAGCCAGTTAACGGCGGAAGGCACGAATAGGGGGAGGAATTCCTGAAACTGCAACACGCCTTTTTGCCACACCATCAAGGTGGTAATATCGCCAAACGGACTGAAAGCTCCCCCGGCATTGGCCGCGATAACTATATTGATACAGGCCAGGCCGATGAATTTTTTATCTTCTTTGCCAATGGCCATTACCACCGCACACATGAGCAAAGCAGTAGTCAGGTTATCGGCAATCGGCGAAATAAAAAAGGACAGAAGTCCGGTAATCCAGAACAGCTTTCGATAGGAGTAGCCGGCATTGACCAGCTTCACCCGGAGGACCTCGAACACCTGCCGCTCTTCCATGGAATTGATGAAGGTCATCGCCACCAGCAGAAAGAGGAACAGTTCGGCATATTCAAGAATGTTATGCCGAATAGCCGTCTCGGCAACATGATCGATCCCGTTCATCGCATAAATCAGGCCGATAATTCCCCAGATGATCCCCGCAGCCAGCATGACCGGCTTGGATTTTCGCATATGGGTCGTCTCTTCGGCCATGACAAAAGCATACGCGACGACAAAGACAATCAGGGAAATATAACCGCCCCAGTGACTGGTAAGATTCAAAGTTTCCTGGCCTGGCCCAGGCCCGGCGGCGTATGCTGCGCCACAAAAACTCAGCGTGGTCGCCAATATTGCGGCAGCACTATAAATACTCGATCTCTTCATTAACCTGCTCCTGATTTTCTGTTGATTTAATTATTGTCTGAAAAAAGGATATAACCTGCTGATAGTCTCGCCAACGACAGTAGACCCTAAAGCCTTTGAATAACGAGGTCAACGAGATTTTTGTTAAACCTTATCAGGACGCAGAAGCGCCATCAAATACTCTTTCACCTCATCGCCATCATCACTGTCTGCCAGTCCCAGGCTCTCCTCTTGCCTGAGATAGTGCTGATTGAGGGTTTCAAGTACTTGAGGATGGATATAAAAGGTTCTATCTGGGCGCCAGCTGAATCAAAAACATTGAATAACGTAAACAGTTTGATGGGCTCAAAATTCACCTTCGATGTGGCAACATTTCTGACGTTGCTATTGCAAATGCAGGTAACTGATCCAGCCTATTATGAATGGCATGATGAATAAACGACAGTTTGTTGCGAACCGATTGGCTTAACACAAATGGGTAGGCGTCATCCAAGCCCATGCTGCGGTTTAATGAATTGAGGATCACGGAGAAATCCATCCAGGTATTTAAAATATCGGAAATCGGTGTCTGCACAGAAAAATAGCCTGCGTGCTGAGGTAAATGTAATTCGCCGACTTCTTCATTATCAACTGCAGTGCTGGAAGTTGAGCCGGTGATGGAAAAATTTTGTGCCGTCTCCAAGGTGTCGATGATGTGCATGTAATGCGCCCATGTTTCTGCCCAATCTTCATAGGGATGCATGGTGGCATATTCGCTAATAAACCTTTCATGCCAATTTTCTGGTGCACCTTTTTGGTAATGTTGATTCATCGCGTTTTGGTAATCTAATTCATCGTCACCAAAATATTGTTTACATAACGCATGTCTGGTTGGAGAGTTGGCAATTAATTGATCAAAATAATAATGTCCCAGTTCATGGCGAAAGTGTCCAAGTAAGGTCCGATAATGTTCGCCCATAGCCATTTTTGTATGAGACCGGGCGACATCGTCGGCTTCGGCCAGGTTAATGGTTATATGACCACAGGCGTGGCCCGTAAATACTGCTTTTTGATAAGCCAATTTGCTGACAAAGTGATCTTTCACGTTACGGTCGGTAATAAAATCAAAACTTAATCCACTTTCAGGATCTTGACTAATAGTACATAAGGGCAGGGGCAATGCGTTTAAGGTATATAAAGCGCGGCGTTTGGCCGCTTCCATCTTTTTCCACAGCGGAATGTGCTCCACAACGCTTAAATCCGGGATGGTTTTGTTAAAACGGCAGGCAAAACACAACACTTCATCTTTATCGGCAACGGGCACAAAGGTATTTAAATTAACCATGCCGTTACAGGCTTGGAATTGGGTATTGTTATCACATTTTTGATAACGAATTGTGGGTTGTGCCGGTTTAAAAAATTGCCCGCTTACTTCATCTAACTCATAGGGTTCCACTTGATTAAAGCCGTCATCAAGCCCAACCGTTCTGCCACAGGCAATGCATTGGTCACTTTCAAAAAATAAGGTCGGCTTATCTTTGCAATTACATTTAAATGTTTTCATATCATTGTATTATAGTGATCTGCTCCTAAAGTTCCAAAAACGTGGGGTTTGTCCTTGTCCATGTGAAACAATATAATGCTGGCCGGGCATCAAGCAATTCAGGGTTTATAATTTCTCCATAATTTGTAAACTTGTGATGAAAGAATTTAACAAGTAAGGGTAATTTATGAAAAAAATGGCGATAATTGTCGGACTTTCTATTAGTATGTTGCTTGTAGGAATTAATTCTACCTATGCTGCCGAAATCGGTTGTCTGGATACGACCTTTAAGTTTTTAAGTCCAGACGATTCTGTCTGTGTCTCGGCTTTCGAGGATGAAAAAGTGCAAGGCGTAACCTGTCATATCAGCCAGGCCCGAAAAGGTGGGTGGAGCAGCGTCGTCGGTCTCGCCGAAGACCCATCACGCTTTTCCATTTCCTGCCGGCAGACCGGGCCAATTACTCTGCCTAAAAAATTACCGAAACAAGAAAGCGTCTTCAGCGAAAGAACCAGCGCTATTTTTAAAAACACAAAAGTGATCCGCATGTTCGACAAACAACATAATACCCTGATTTACCTTGCCATCAGCAAGAAGATAATTGAAGGCAGCCCACAGAATGCGATTTCCACAGTGCCCATCATGCCGTGGGGAGGCAGGTGATTAAAAAGCGATCTTGACAACTTCTTGACGCCTTTCTCTGCACTTTTGACACAATCCTTATACCATCGATGTATCGCAGATTTTTCTTCGATAGACGACATGCTCCAGAGCCAGCACCGTGGCCGGCCCGGTGATCAGCGGCAGCCGGTGGCCTCACAACACCTGCACAAACAGGGCAAGCGCCATGACGAAAAACAATTTCTGCATATAGAGCAGTTGTCGGCTGAAATCAGTGAAGTGCAGCCCAGCCACCATCTTCCCGATAATGATCACTGTGGCTACCGTGATGGCCAGCCATTGCAAACTGAAGATCAAAGTTTGCATCAATGGGGGCCGTTCATCCAAAGCGTATTTTATGGTAAATTGCTGCACGACGCCTCCCCAAAGAAATGATCAACAAAGGGAGTAAAATTATTCGTATATTTAAATTGCGGCATGCTCTTGAATTTTTTGAAACTCACCCCTATCTTGAAAATAGAGGCGTTACCAAATATCAGCAGGGTCTCTATGCCGTATTAATTCCGTATACCGCGTTGGACAGCCCTGATCAACCAATTTCTCCGGTCTCAGCTATGAAAATTATTCCCATTGCCGCCATACTCACCCTTCTCACCTCGTGCGTTGCCCACCAGAGCGGCAATGACCTGCCGCCCGTGCAGACCGTCGACAAAGTAGATTTGAATCGCTATGTGGGCCTCTGGTACGAGATAGCTCGCTACCCAAACAGTTTCCAAAAAAATTGCCGGGACAGTACCGCAATGTACACCGCGCGTAAAGACGGTGATATCGATGTCGTTAACCGGTGCCGAAGCGAAAAAGATGGCAGCACTCGTGAAGCCAAAGCCCGGGCCTGGGTAGTTGATCCCAGTAGCAATGCCCGCCTCAAAGTCTCTTTTTTCTGGCCTTTCAGGGGCGACTACTGGATTATCGATCTGGGGCAGGATTATGAATATGCCGTCGTCGGAACCCCTAACAGGAAATATCTCTGGATACTCAGTCGAGATCCGGAAATGGCTCCTGATCTTCTTGCCGGCATTATCAAAAACGCAGAAAAACAGGGCTTTGACGGAAACAAACTGGTGTTTGATTAAAGGAGGAACTTTCCATGACCACTCTTTTCTGGCTCAAGCTCTATCTCTTGACCATTCCGGTGTTTTTTGCCATTGATATGATATGGCTTGGCTATGCTGCGAAAAATTTCTATCAGACGAAACTACATCATCTGCTTAGTCCCGAGGTGAACTGGCCGGCGGCTCTTCTCTTCTATTTCATCTATATCGTCGGTATTATCTTTTTTGCCGTCCGCCCCGGACTCGAGGCGGAATCCCTGGCCAAGACCTGTCTTTACGGCGCCCTTTTTGGCTTTTTTACCTATGCAACCTATGATCTGACCAATCTGGCCACGTTGCGCGACTGGCCGATTGCCGTGGTTCTGGTCGATATTGCCTGGGGCACTCTGCTGTGCACTCTGGTGGGCGGCGGCTCGTATCTAATAGGCGCATGGCTCAGGTAACTGCGAATCTTAATTGAGCCTTGCCAAACTGCTTGAAAAAGTATGAGCCAAACCGGATATTCTAACGGCTAGATTTGCCGGCAGCTTTTTCTTTGGCGAGAACGATTTTTTCCAGCAGCTCATCAAAATCAACTGGTTTGAGGCAGTAATCGAAAGCACCCTTTTTCATGCCGCTGATGCCGACATTGAGGGAGGCATGACCGGTTAAAATAATGACCTCCAGTTCCGGCTGCACCTTTTTCATTTCCGCCATGCACTCAATGCCGTCCAGTCCCGGCATACTGACATCCATAACCACCACATCAAAATTGCCCTGGCCTAGGATGTCAAGAGCCTCGAGGCAGCCGCCGGCAGTAGCGATGTCGATTTTTCGACGTTGAAAGAATTTGGCCATTATTTCGCGAAAATTCAGTTCGTCGTCAACCAGCATTATCTTGCTTTTCTCATCCATGACTTGGTTCCATTGTGGCTAAGGTTGTTCTGGGGGAGAACATCTGGTCAATGTCTTTAAGAAACTTGTTCCGGTACTGTTCGACCGCATCCGGTTGATTCATGACCATATCCAGTTGTCGAGCATGGGTGATAAGGTAGCCGAGGATCTGCAGACGCTGTTGCAGATACTCCAGGGGTTGTTTTTTGATCCGGGCCAGCAGCGCGTCGGAGCGTAACTCAACGCGAAAGTCATAGCGCTTTAGAATATCGGCCAGCAGTTTTGCCCGCACCGCTTTACGTCGCATATCGGCGGCCCCGCCTTTAAACCTGAAGGTGACATAACTCTCCGTCAAGAGATCGCTCAGATAGGCCTCGACCATGGCATAGTGATAGCCCAGACGAACACTGAGATTACAAAAATTCTGCGAAATCAGGAAATAGTTTTTAGTCGTCAGCCCTGAGGGTACCGAGGGGTCAAGATCGGGTCGCATGGCCGACTGGAAAATTATCGAACCAAACCCCCTGGCGCTGATCGCCGGCGGGCCTTCCCAGGGAAAAGCCTCGATACCTTGCCAGATCGCCTGCATCGGCACCGAGACGATATCATTGATGCGCACTGTTTTGCTGGCACTGTCCAGCCCTGCACGAAAACCATCGGCCAGATCGATTACCCACCATTCAAGCGGAACATCGCCAACCAATCGCTTGGCTGTGCCTTTGGCAAAATGATGCTCCTTGCCATAATTAAACATCTCCGAGACTGATTTTTCATGACAGAATCGGGTTATATCGTGCAGGGTTTCACACCAGGACGATTTAAATTGTGACGAGCTCGGATCATTGAGGTTGAGCGGGGTAATATACTGCAAGGCTTCGCTAACAATTCTCTGTACTGGACTGCCCGCCATGATATCTTTTCTGACAGTGTTCAAGCGCAGTAAATCTTCCCGCCGTCCTTGATACACAGTGCGGGCGTTACTATTGACAGTTATTGTCTGGCCATTGACCAGAGTCTCCATCGCACCCTCCAGGCTGAATAAGGCAGGGATGCCAAATTCTCGGGAAACGGTGGCTAAATGCCCTGCTTCCGAACCATTTTCAGCAATCACCGCACAGGCCCTGCCTAACAGCGGTGCCCACTCCGGCAGCGGATGCCTGATGACCAGAACCGCCCCTTTGGGGAAATGGTGTTTTTGCTCGTCGGAATCGACCAGAAAAACCTCCCCACCGGCGATGCCGCCACTGGCACAGATCCCGCCGAAAAGAACCGGCGGTTCCCCGCCGTCAGTCGGTGTCGTCGCCTCTTGAGCACGTTGCAACTGGCCTTTTTTGCTAGCCGGTATGGGTCTGCTCTGGAGGATATACAATTCTCCCTGATGATCATAAGACCATTCGATATCCTGCGGCTGGCCAAAATGTTTTTCCAGCTGCAGGGCGGTCTCAGCCAGTTTTTTAGTCTGGTTGTAGGTTAGAGACGTGGCACCGGGAACATGTTCCGCAGGCGCACTCTTTCCCTGCCGCATCTCGCTGTAAATGACCGGGAAGGGTTGCTCACGACTGACCAGGTACAGGTCGGTAACGGTTGTCCCATCAACCACTCCCCTGGCGATGCCCGATGTTGCGTTGATGCGCATAACCGTGCTTGCTTCTTCATCGGGATCCTTTGAATAGACGACGCCGCTGATCAGGGCATCAACCATGACCAGGCAGCCGACGCACATCTCTATATCCTCATGCCGAAAGCCTCGTTTTCGTCGATAGGCAATGGCTCTGGGGCCATATTTACTGGCGATGACTTGCTTATATGATTCACTGAGCATGCCCTTCTCAACATTCAAAAAGGTGCTGTACAGACCAGCAAATGAGACGCCGGCGCTATCTTCGCCAAGGGCACTTGAGCGTAGAGCGACACGACACCCAGGATAATTATTAACTTCAAGTCGGTTATAATGCAGGTGGAGAGATTCTTCGAGGTCCAGCGGTAAGGGGCAGTCCATAACAATTTTCTGCATCTCTTCGCAGGTCCGGTACAAATCGTCGAGATTTTCCGGATCGAGTATCTGCAACAGGCGGTTGATTTCGGCGATATGGTTCGAGGTCAAAAAATGTCGTGTTGCCGAGGCGGTTATCACAAAGCCCGGCGGGGTGATTATTTGCGGCAAGGAGGAAATTTCACCAAGATTGGCCATTTTTTCTCCGGCCTGATCTTTATCCTTACTTCGCACTTCATTTAATTCCAGGATAAAGGGCCCCTGCTGAAAAGTCCTTTTTCTTTCAACTATTTCATTTATGTCATCGCTTATTTTATCAAAGATTGGATTCAGCTCGGTATATTTTCCGCCCGACATCTCAAGGATATTGCGGATCATTTTATAAACATTGATCAGAATGGCTGAAATTTTCGATCGCACCACGGCCATCCGGTAACTCTCGCCGCTATAATAGACTTTTTCCAGTTCGGCCATGGCCTGCAAGGCATTGTTGTTGGCGGTGAGCAGGCTTCTAAAATTGGCGTATCGTTTGGCAAAGGCGATGCGCAGCTCTTCGGGACTGGAACGTGGCTGCGACTCGGGGAACAGGCTCTGTTTTATGGCATTGAAAATCCAGTGCATAGGTGGTGATCCTTATCTCGCCAATATGGCGTGTGACGGGATATCCCCCGCCACACGCCGCCGGGCTTGCCGAAGTGTCAGAAAATTAATGGCCGATCTTCAATCCCAGTCCCTCAAACAGAAACATCAGACCAAATCCATACCAGACCGTATAGAACACGTAGAAGAGAAGCGCCGCAACAATCAAACCGATATTGTCCTTATAATTACTGGCCGCCACTCCATAATAGTTATAGGCGGGCTCAAGAACCTTTGACCGGATAGAGTTGAAGGCCTTGGCCTCTTTAAACTTTTCCTGCGCGGTGAGCGACTTGTCAATTGCCTTGAAAGACATCCACCAGTTGTACATTACTTCTCGCTCACTATAACCATATTTCGCGGCTACCGGTGCGCCATTATTGTGAAACATCTCATCTGAATCGGCAAGGCTGTTTTTCATCATCAGGCTCATATCACCTTTGATCGCCAATTCTTTTCCGGCAGCCGTTGCTTCGGCACCGACGGCCTGGAAAAGCTTGGCAGTATTTATCGCCTGTTTGTCGTTGTCCATCTTAATCTTCACATCGATTATCTGACCGGCATACTTGTCACTTGACTTCAGGGCATCCGGGATAAAATACGATGAACCCTTGGAAATCGTATTGAACAGGTTGTCCATATAATCAAGCCCGTTTACCTTGCCGGGGAAAATTGGGGTGAAGATTGCCGCCAATAAGATAAAAAATCCTATCAGCATCGCGATTCCTCTGGTTTTTAACTTAGTTTGCATACTCATATCAGTTGCCCTCCGTTCTCAATTCTTTCAGTTTGGAATCTTTATTAATCAAGTCTTCAGGATGAGAGTACGAATCTTCCGATCTCAATTCCTTGATGTTTTTGAAAAATACATAAAATACCCAGACACAAAAGGTACCGATGGCGAGGAAAAATAAGGTGTTGCCCACCGTATTCAGGATTGCACCAGTACTTTTGGTGATCTGCAGATAACCAAGGCTCTGCAATTTTTCCGGCATTGCAAAAAATCGGTTGATAAAACCAGCGGTCACCGCCAGGGCAAAAAAGCCGCGGATCATAATACCCGGAACGACTTTAGTAACCAGAGAGCCAACCTGTACGCCGATCAATGAGCCAAGCAGCATGCCCATGGCCAGGGTATAGAAGACAAAACCGTAGAATGCATACTGACTGAGCGAACTATAGCCGGCGGTAAAAACTATCTGGAAAATATCCGTACCGACCGTGGTCATCGACGAGACACCCAGGCCATAGACAAAGATAGGAAAGGTAAGAAAACCACCACCGACCCCCATGATAGAGGCGGCAAGGCCGACAATAAGACCGCTTATCACCAGAAAAATCGCCGATATTTTACGACCACCGGGGGTAACGCCTTCGTCAAAAGTGAGCATTGGCGGAATATGCACAGACTGAAGCCTTCTACCCATCGCCGGAATCTGTTCCTCGCGTGAGCCTTTTTTATCCGCTTCTTTGGTCTTCTTCTCACCTCTTTTCGCCATCCAATAGTCCATCATGGCATAAAAGGACAGAAAACCGAGGATAAACACATAGACCGTGGTAATGAACAGGTCGCTCAGAACCGGGTTCAGATCATAGAGATAGCGATTCAGCATACCCCCCATGGTTGCCCCGGCGATAGAACCGATCAAAAAGGTCACCGCGAGGGAAACCGAAATGTTGCCAAGTTTACGATGGAGAACACTACCCATGATCGCTTTAGCAAAGATATGAAACAGATCGGTACCTACTGCGAGGATACCTTTGACGCCGGCGCTCATCAGGGCCGGGGCGATGATAAAACCGCCACCGGCGCCGATGCAGCCGGTAATAAGACCGGCACATAAGCCGACAAAAATTGAGGCAAAGAAGATAACATTGGTGTAATGCGAAGGCATATAGGCGGTCTTACCGCCTATCACATTTGGCAATCCGGCACCGTCACCAGCTGCTATCGCTATCCCGCCGAGCAGAATCGGGACGAGCAGCAGAAAAAGTATTCCCATTCTTTTTCTGCTGCGCAAAATATTGGTTGACGCTTCCAGATCCCAGCGCGCGTAGGCCTCGGCTCCTCTGACCATCATGTTATAAAACTCTCGAGTGTAGTTCATGTGCAATACCTTTTGTTAAGATTAATCTAAAGAACCCCCTAAAATATGGTCATACCGATTGCTGCACTCTGTGCTCCGTCAAACCGGCATAGACATATGTTTTTTTAACAGTGCCTGATCGATCTTTTCCTGATGCAGGCGCTTCTTTTCGTACGCTTCGGCGAGTTTTGCCACCAGCGGATCCGTTTCAATCGGTTTCATCAGATAATCGAAGGCACCCAGTTTCATACCTTCTATTCCGGACTCCACAGAAGCGTGCCCAGTCAGCAGCACAACCTCGACCAAAGGCTTGATACCGCGGATATGCTTCAGAGTTTCAATGCCATCCATGCCCGGCATCTTCACATCAAGCAGCACCACATCGGTGCGACTATGTTCAAGAATTTCCAGAGCTTTCTCGCCGCTCTCGGCGCTCTGCACATGCAACCCTCTTTTGGTCAGAATTTTTGAGGTCATCTCTCGGAATTCATCCTCGTCGTCTACTACCAGCACGTTAAATTCGTTCATGATTTTCTCTCCTTACTAGTTATAAGTGTATAGGAAGCACGCATTGCTCTGCTATCATTTAGCCTTTCCGAAACTGATGACCGGCAGAACGATAGTGAATATGGCACCCCTGCTTTTTCTATTTTCAACCGTTATCGTTCCTCCAAGTTTTTGAATGATGTCAAAGCTTATATAGAGTCCAAGGCCCGTTCCTTTGCCTGGATCCTTCGTGGTAAAGAATGGGTCGAAAATCTGTTTCAAATTTTCTGCGGCGATTCCAGGGCCACTGTCGGCAAAGCTTACTTCGAGTTTGCCGTCACTTCTCAGCTGGGAATTATTTCGATCTTACCGCCCTGACCGACAGCATCCATGGCGTTATTGACCAGGTTAAGAAAAACCTGCTGGAGTTGTGGCCCATCGACCATGGTAACCGGCAGGTTTTCAGCCAGGTTTTTTTCAATACTGATATTGTTGTAGCCCGCTTCACGCTCAATAAAGGAAACCGTCTCTTCAATCAGGTCGTTGATCTGTACTTTTTCCTGCTGGTTGGACATTTTCCTGGAAAAACCCAGCAGGCGGTGGGTGATAGTTCCGGCCCTGCGGACATGATGCTTGATCTGCTCGACAGCCTTTTGGTATTCCGACAAGTTTTTAACCAGATTCGGATCCTCATCCGGCAAGAGTTCGCCGATCCAGCCGGCCTGGTTGGTGATCATCTGCAGAGGATTATTGATTTCATGGGCAATTCCAGCCGCAAGACGGCCGACCGTCGCCATTTTTTCGACTTGAACAAATTGCAGGCTCAGCGCCGCGTATTCCTTGTCTGATTTCTCGAAATTCCGTGATAGAACGATGCTGACAAAGGTAGCCGCAGCCATGGAAAAAAAGGCAATTACAATGACGACGAGAATAATTCTGTCGCGCAGGCGGAGGTAATACCCAAATGAGTCGTCAATGTTGGCTATGAGAATCAACAACCAGTGCCCCTTGTCTATTGGTCGTGTGGCGTAGATATCGGTATCGGTAATACGAGATATGGGTTTGTTATCAAAGGAAATGAGCTTTTTCTCCGTCTCAGTAAGTTTCGTTTTACCGAGCAGGCTTGGGGTCTGAAATTCTCCGGCATGGTTGACGATAAAGGCATCGCCATGGGGACCAAGCTGGGCGGAATGGAGCAGGGAGTTAAAGATGCTTGAATTAATAGTAGCCCTGAGCACGTAGTTTTTCAGAGGATCGGTGACAGCCACCACAAAATGCGGCGTATTGCGAAATCCGGTAAAGACATCGCTGACGTGCAAACCGCTGATCAGGGTTTCCCGAAACCACGGGGCATCATGGTAATTTTTACCCTCGATCTGGCTCCGATATGGCCCAACATACGCATGCTGAGCGCCGGTGACATCAATGACTTGGAGATCAACGATATCACCACCGTTATTCATCGCCAGAAACAATTTCTCAACATTTTTGGGATCAAAAAAGAAATCCTTGGAATAAAGAAAAACCACCCTCTGGAGCATATTCAGCTTGTCACTGAGAAACTGGGATATGACCTCTGAACGGTGTTCAATGGTGCTGATCGCGAGTTCATTGAGGTTTTTGACATTGGTTTCTTCAACATGATTCTTCATTATCCAGGCAAAACAGACGATGGGTACGATGCTCAGAAAGAAAAAAGCGATAAGCAGCCTTTTGGTGATGGTATCGTAATAATTTTTCTTTCGTTCCATGACTTTTCTCGGCTAATTATCGAAAACATGGCCCAGTTGAGGCAGCAACTCTTCAACCGGCTGGGCATTACCAACGATAAGATGCGGGGCCGGAAGCTCTCCCAGATCCCGCTCGAAATCACTTTTAATCGAGTCATCGATGATCAGGATCATCTTCTGCTCAGGGAAATTCTTCAATAGATGAAAGGTGTTGATGGTCTCCTGGTTGCAGGAATCTACAAAGATGACAACCAGATTTGGCGAAAAGGTGAGGAGACACAGATCAGCCGCCTTTCCTGCAGCTGATGTTTCCACAAGGATATTGCAATTGTTGGATAAAAAACGACAAATTCGATCGAATTTGTCGCATTTATCCTGAAATTCATATTCATCACCCGCGATGAATAGAATTTTTTTGGTCTTTGGCGGCAGCAGCGACGTGGCGACAGGCATACTATTCTTCACCAGAAACCAAACCACTTCTGCGGCATCAACACATTCAGAACCTGCCGGATTTGGTTTCTCGATTTTATCGCCAAACCACTGTTTAACCTCCAGACTGGAAACACAGCAGGCCTCGGCTATTTCGTGAATTGACAGGAGGCGCTGTCCATTTTTGCTGCTGTGATACCATCCTCTGACCATTGCTCTGTTCTCCGTTGAAATCCATGGTGTCCATGCTGCCGATTCTAAACAGAGATACGCAACCGCCGTGCCACGCTAACTACAGCCGCTACAAATAATTTATCATAAGTGTATTCAATTGTGTTACATGATATAGGTAATAAAAATTTAGGGGTGGGATTAAAATTGTCGAGACGATCTCCGAAAAAGAACGTCCAGATCCTTAACACCTTGTAAAAGGAACTGACACTCAATCCGGTATTGACAACGCCCGCTGCCGGCGGGACATACCTGCAACTAAAATGTATAAATTCATATATTTAATATGCCTAACAATACATCAACAAGTATAACGGAGACGGCCAACTATCGATGGCATGTTAATTGCGACAAAAATGCTGAATTATCCTGATCGGATGTAAACAGAACGTAAATTTGTAATGCAACAAACGAGAAGGAAAGATCAACTATGACAAGGGTTGGTTAAAAGAATGTTGTTCGGCAGGTTTTGACTTATGAGATGATTTGGGAAATAACAGTGATCTAAAAAAACCATTACAATAATAGTGGTAAGCACAAATTTTTCTGGAAGAGGAAACATTTTACTCTATGTCATTCCCTGCCGCCTTGCATATTGTGGTAACAGATAGCAACCATCATGTTCGCGATTTTCTCCAACGAGAACTAGCGAAGGAGGGATATACCGTTGCCGAAGTCAAGTCCGCAAAGAGTGCATCAGAAAGGATATTCAGTTCGCTCCCTTTAGATCTCATTATTTTAGACCCGGAATTGTTTCCCTGTTTTGATCAATTATTTATTGATGCAATTGCTAGTCGACGCCCCTTATTACACATTATTATTCACACCTATGCCGATTCAATTCCGGCTCTCTCGCAAGTTCCTCATATCCATCTTGTCGAAAAAAATGGCCAGAGCATCGGTACTATAAAAGCTATCATCCAAGCGTGGCACAAAGATTTAACGACGCCGGTTTAATATCGTAACTGAGCACACATTACTGCATTAAGAGGCATTTCGTGGCGTTTTTTGATATACACTTGGCCTTTTTTCTTAAGAGTTAGAGAGACCGCCTCATCGACTAGATTAACAGCCTTTGCCTCCTCCTCTTTTTGTATCTTCACTTCTCGAGTATCAATATCAACCGTTCCCCAGAGTTGTTCATTTTCTGCTATAAAAAGATTTTCTACCCGACCATCCGAGGCGGCGAGCATAAGTGGCTGTATATCATCGACGACTCTCTTGCCGCCGATATTATCTTGGAAATTTTGCAGAGCTGTTTTTTCTTCTTCGGCAAAATAATCACCGGCAATCTCCCAGGCCCTGGCCTGCAAATTTTCTGCTACCAACTCACTTATACTGCCGGTTATGCCGGTTGGTAGAAGAGTATGGCTTTTGCTGATGCGGCGATATGCCGCATGGAGTTCTTCCGTGCCTGCGAGAATAACCGGCAGTTCCTGGTGTTCCAGGAAAGGAAAAAGAGTGCGGTCTATCGCTTGAAAATAACGCTCCAGGTTAGAACCCTGATCATCAACACCCACGCCGTGACCATGAAACATTGCCCCCCGTTGACCGCTGCCCGGTGAGGCCGTCTTGGTGTGATACTGCAGTTGCCGTTCGGGATCATCGAATTTTAAGGCTTCGTCAATACTCTTTGGTGTATCTTCGGGCAAATCAATTTCAACCAGTTGATAGCGGTCACCTTGGAAAAGCTGCAGCTTCTTTTGGCTTAAAGCCAGCAAGAGATAGGATCCACCGGTCAGTAATGGCAGAAGAGGTCTCAGTTGAAAACGAGTGCCGACGATAACCAACTCGGCAAAAGAAACCGGCAACGAGTAATGAAAAACCGTCTGTCCGGCCAGAAATACCGCTAATCCATCCTTACCAAGGTGTTTCCAGTACTCAGCATCTTTGACCCGATCATATTCCGCATCTAATAGGTTGCGCACCTCTCTTGTCGGCAGACCCTGACGGGTAAGTTTTTCCTCAGATAAGGAAAGCAAATTTTTATAGCGAATGGAATCCTGTGGATCACCTATTCGACTGGTCGGCATATAAATCGATACTGCCGGCCACCCCTCGATCTGCAACAAAGGATCAATATCATAACTGGTTATAGCTTGCATATAGGTCCCTCCTGTTTTGTTGTCTTCATACTCACTTACTTCCATTTAAATGAGTGCAAATGAACGGTTTTATCCTACAAATTAAAATAAGTAGATACTATCAATAGGCAACCGCATTCTTTTAAACGTAGAAAAGTCGATAGCTAATTCTGTGTAAAAACGTTCATCAGCACCCTATTTTCGTTCGATCAGGCCGCGTCACATAGCCACCTATAGTTTGGAGGCCTGCTTGAACGAACCTGGAGCACTGGTTGAATGTTTACAAATCCATGTTTTACGTTCACCTATTGTGTTCCGGTGAACTCTTACAATTCTGCCCCGATATTCCTTTGCTTTCCAGTATTGGATTATACAGAATTGACCGTATTGATTGTTCAAGGTTGACTTCCTACCCTTGAATAACTCAGGCAGCAGTTTTTTCTGACCGAGAATTGACTGCTATGAGATTTTAGCGGATATTAAATTTTTCCATTTTAGCATGCAGGGTTGGCCTGGAAATTCCCAGTATTTTGGCAGCATGCGACCGGTTTCCCTGGGTAATAACCAGGGCCTCCTGGATCAACAGGGCTGCCACCTGGTCAAGACAGGAATCAAACAGCCGATCCTGTTGCTCGGTCCGTAAAAGAGAGCGAATCCAGGGTTTTAGATCACCGTCACTTACCTGATGTATCGGGCCGCCCTGCCCCGTCTGCTGCTGACTCAAGGTAATATCTTCGGGCAAAAGCGGCGCACCCCGGTTGAAGATCAAGGCTTTTTTCAAACAGTTCGACAGCTCACGGATATTGCCGGGCCAGTCATATTGTTGCACCTTATGCAGCGCCTCGGCAGTAATGCCGGGATTGGGACGGGACATTTCCGTAGACAGCCTCCTCAGAAGATAATCGACCAGGGAATCGATATCCTCTTTACGTTCCCGAAGCGGGGGCATGGTCAAGGTCACCACCCGCAGGCGATAGTACAAATCCTCGCGGAAGATTCCTTTACTGACTGCTGCTTCCAGGTCTCGATTCGTTGCGGCAATAATCCGGACATCGACATCTATCGGTTCTTTGCCGCCCAGCCTTTCAATGCTGTTTTCCTGGAGCAGACGGAGAAATTTGGATTGGATACTAAGCGGCATATCGCCTATCTCATCGAGAAAGACCGTCCCTCCCCTGGCCTGCTCAATTTTACCAACCCGTTTATGTACCGCGCCGGTAAACGTTCCTTTTTCATAGCCGAACAGTTCGCTCTCCAGCAGCGTTTCCGGGATAGCCACGCAGTTGACCACCACATAAGGTTTATTCGCCCGGTTGGAATGGTTATAAATAGCTCGCGAGGCCAGTTCTTTGCCGGTACCCGATTCGCCACGGATCAGCACCGTCGCATCCGTTGCCGACACTCTGCCGATCGCCTTATACACCTCCAGCATACTGCTGCCGCTGCCGACCAAAGCTTCCCTGCCGGAGAACGTTTCGCCATCCGGGTTAACGTCGACCGGCGTGGACATACAAATCCCTGCGGCCACGGCTTTTTCAATAACCAGCAACATTTCCGGAACGTCAAAAGGTTTATAAATATAATCAAAAGCCCCTTTTTGAATGGCGCCGATAGCTGTTTCCGTGCTGCTGTAAGCGGTAATGATAATAACCGGGAGTTTGGGGAACAGCTCGTGGATAACCTCAAATACCTCCAGTCCTCCCATATCCGGCAGCCGAATATCGAGAATGACGAGGTCCGGAGGATTTTTTTTGACCGAATCAATCCCGTCCCTGCCGGTAAAAGCGTTGACCGTCTGATATCCTTCCTGGCTGAGGATTTTTGCAAAGCTTATGCCGAGTTGCTGATCATCGTCAATTATCAGAATCCGATGCATGCTCGTCTCCTTTTATCGGCAGCAAAATGACACATTGTGTCCCCTCACCCACCTTGGAAGAAACAATGAATTTACCATTATGCTCTCGCACGATTCGAACCACGATACTGAGGCCAAGCCCCGAGCCGTCTTCCTTGGTGGTAAAAAAAGGGGTTGTCACTTTATCGATAATTGCCTCAGCAATCCCGGGTCCGCTATCACTGACCCTAATGGCCATTACCTCACCGAACTTTGGATGATTTTCCAGATGCTCGGTGATGCTTATTTGGCCGCCATCCTCCATCGCCTCGCAGGCATTGATAACCAGGTTAACCAGTGCCTCCTTGATTCTGTCGACATCGACCCTGACTTTCGGCAGCTCTGGTTGATGGTGGTAATCCAATGCAACATTATAGGCCTTAAGACGATATTCAAGAAGGGTTGATACCGAGTTGACCACCTCGCTCAGAGAGCATTCTTTCAATCGCAGTTTGGGCGGCCTGGCAAATTCGAGAAAGTTCTCAACTATCCGATCTATACGGGCGATTTCATCAGAAATGACTTGCATATCTTCCTGCTGTGTTACGCTCAACTGGAGAGAGCGTCCCAAGGAAAACATCCGCATTTTTATGGAAGTAAAGGGGTTTCTGATGGTATGGGCAACGCCGGCCGCCAGTTCGCCAACCATGACCATCCGTTCAGCCTGGAGCAGGTTTTTCCGGCTTCTAGCCAATTCGTTGCTGGTCTCGCCGAAATCGCGCATTATGCCTTTTAAGGAATGAGTCAACGAATGAACCTCATCCTTTGAGCTCTCCTGGGCGGAACTTCCGGTCTCAAGAGCCAGTCCACGGATGGGTCCGAGAATATGCCGATAGAGAATAAAAAGAAAAACGCTGCCCAACACGGTGAAAATGGCTATGGCAATAAAGGCGACTGCGCGCAGGTTTTGCGACAGGACATTGCTCCTTTCCTTCGTTCGATTAATAACCCGCAACTGATCTTCGCTAAAGGTCCGACACAATCCTAATACACCAAAAAAAGCCTCTCGCTGGTGCTCATGCAGACTGGAAATACTGCCCCGAAAACTTTCGCTCTGGTAATTGTCAATAGCGATATCCTTTGCCTTGGCGTAGAGTCGATACTTATCGGCAATAACCTGCAATGCCTCGCGCTGCTTGGCGGTGAGTTCCAGACGCTGGGCTTCTTCGATGTTCTGATAGAAAATCTGCCGATACTCACCCAGCGATTTGAGCCATTTGGCATCGCCATCAACCAGGTAGTAGGTTAGGAGCCCCTTCTGATTGGCCAGCGCCAGTTCCATATCCTGGGCGGTTTTATAGAGGACGAAATCCTTATTGACCATCGACACCAGCATGGTGTCGATCTGATGGGTATACCACAGCATACTCCCGCCGCCCAATACCACGATGATGGCCATAGCGCTGAAAATAACCCCAATCTTCGACCTCAGACTTAATGCAGCCAATGTACACCTCTGTCAAATATTAGCAAGAAGGCGTATTATCAACTGGTTATCGGCACAAGTGCAGGATCCGCCCACCTGGTTAAGAAGAAGCTTTTGTTCACTGTCGGGATAGGTGGCAAAAGGCTGATCGATAGCCTGGTTAATGGTGAAACAAATGGTAATGTCCGGTGCGGTGTCTCGTACTTCGATAATAAGGCTGCTGTTCTCCGTGCTCACCTTGAACAGCGACAGCAAGGTCAGGTAGATGAGCGATTCAAGAACAATGAGATAACCGGAAAAGGCGATATCAGCAGGGCATTCCAGAGTCGTGGTGATATTTTTCATTGCCGCCTGGCGATCAGTCAGGGTGACCATCAAGGTCAGCGTTTCCCGGAGGTTGGCATGGGCAAGATAGCTGTCGGTACTATGGGCAAAACGGCTGAGATTCTTCATGATGATATTCGACCTGTCGACCTGTTTGGCGATCGTCCGGGTGACGCCTAGCACCCGCTCCACCGCCACCCCGCTACCCTCATCAGCCATTTGCGCAAAGTCATCGAGCAGGCCGGCATTTTCATTAATTATCGACAGGGTATTTTTTATCTCATGGGAGATGGACGCGGAGATTTTCGCGAAGACCTGCACACAGGCACGGTCCGTAGTAGCTTGATCCATATTTTATGCTGCCTCCAGCAATATTTATTACTTATCCGACGCGGTCTTTGACTGAAACGCCTCTTCAATTTTACTGATCAGTAGATTGAGGTCAACCGGCTTCATGATATAATCGTAGGCCCCCAGTTCCATCCCCTGTCGTCCGGCTTCAAAAGAACCGTGGCCGGTTAAAATAATAACCGCCAGATTGGGGTATTTTTGTTTCAGGCTGGCCAGTACCTCCAGGCCATCGAGATCGGGCATCTTCAGATCGAGCAGCAAAACATCCGGGGGATCCTGTTCGATCGCGGCCAGTGCAGCCTTTCCGGAATTAACCATAGTCGCGGCAAATTTGCGCAGATTCAGCCGGGCGACGATGGTCGAAGCAAACTCAACTTCATCGTCGGCAATAAGTACTTTGAGGTGATCTTTATTCATTGGCGTCATGTTCCTCACTGTGTAGAGGGAGAGTTATGGTAAATGCGGTACCCTGACCGACATGAGATCGTGCGGTAATATCACCGCCCAGTTTTTTCACTAAACCATAGGTAATAGACAAGCCCAGCCCGGTACCTTTGCCCGTTTCCTTGGTGGTAAAAAACGGTTCGAAGATATGCGGTAGGATGTCGTTTTCGATGCCCGGACCATTATCCTGAATAACCACTCGGACTTCCCCGGCGACCAGGTGGGACATGATGGTTACCTGTCCGTCTTTACCGATAGCATCGATTGCATTATTAATAATATTTAAAAATATCTGCTGCAACTGAAGATGATCGCTCTTGATGACTGGCAGATCCTCCTGCAATTGAAGCTCAAGGCGAATTCGGCTGTGCATCAGCGAATTTTCCAAAAATTGCATAACTTCCTTTATTACATCATTGACCTGCAGAACCTCACTATGTATATCGGCGCGCCGGGCAAAGCCAAGCAAACGATGGGTGATTGCCTTGCATCTGTCGACACTCTGATCGATAACTTTGAGACAGCCCTCAATCGCTTTTTTATGCTCAAAATCAGGCGAAATAAGGATTAAATCTTCAGCGAGACCGGTCTTCTGGTTAATGATCGCCAGCGGATTGTTGATTTCATGCCCAACCCCAGCCGCCAATCTGCCGATTGAAGCAAGCTTGTCGGTATGTTCAGCCTCCTGCAGCATGGTCATCTGCAGTTCGTCGGCTTTTTTAATAAGATTTGTCAACATGGTAACTAGTCCATAAACAATCAACAGGTTCAATACCAGGCAGGAAAAGACGATAATCAGCAGCCTGGAGCGAAAGGTCATCCAGTCCTGATGATGGATATATCTTTTTTCAACCAGTATCACCGACCAGGGGGTATTTTTTATTTTGCCCATCGCATAAAAAATATCTTCCCCTTCACTGGACACCCCCTGTTGCAGCCCCGGCTTTATATCGGCGACCAGTTGGGTGAGATTCTTGCCATAGAATTCCGAGGACGTTTGCAGATATCCGGTATCATCGACTAAAAAGAGATCGTCCGAAGCATTGGTCTTGATGGTCGTGACAAAATTCTGCAGCGTCACCGCATCGATGGTTGCCCGCAGAACCCAGGTTTTCTTAGTCGTTGGATCATGATTGGCAACAGCAATGGCAAAATGCGGCACATGACGATAACCAGTATACACATGGCTGATATAGACGCCTTTTTCTATCACCTCTCTAAACCACTCCTCTTTTGAATAATCAGTTCCTTGCAGATCATAGGGTCCGACATAAACCTGCTGAATACCGGATTGATTGATAACCCCGAGATCGGCAAAATATTCATACTGCCTTTTGATCCTGGCAAACAGATCCTCCAGGTTATTGCCGGTGGTCAGTTCGAGATAACGATTTTTACGGGCGACAAACACCACAACCGTTTTGAGGCTGTCGATCAACGCTTCTATTGCCCGGTTCGATCCGGTCAGGCGCGCCTCCAACTGGCCCCTTTCTTCTTTTTGCAGAAGATCTTTGTAATTGAAATAACCAAGACCGGCGGTCATAATAACCGGCCCCATGGCAATGGCAATCATGACCAGAAATAACAGCAGGCGAAACTGCTTGTAATCTCTCTGGTGCAAGCCAAAATTGATGGAATCCTTAAATGGATTCGGCATGATTTTATACAGCAGATCAGATAATGCGCTCATAATGTCAGCGATTCTTCCTTATTAGAAAGTAAAATTTCTCCCTGTTTCAGGGTTCCGGCAACACCTTTTTCAACAGCAGTCCGCCAGTTGCCTATGACAGCGTCCAATACGGCCACTTTTTTCCAGACCAGGAAATTGTAATGTACTTCCTCGATTCCACCGCAGATGATATTCGTTATATTTTCTTCCACGGCCATCTGACACAAGGCCTCATCTGAAGACCGTTCCATGATGATCATTTTCGGTTCGCCGACAACTTTGCCTTTTTCGAACCGAACGATCAGGACCTCCGTGGCCAGATCAAAACGGGGGGCAATAAAATCGCCCTGGATGAGGGCCATCATTTTTTGCATCGTCTTCCTCTTATTGTTGCAGACGGTATTTCTTCATCTTGCGCCACAGTTTCATCCGCCCCCAGCCAAGTTCTTCCGCAGCCCTGGTCCTGTTGCCGCGATACTCTTTCAAAATATCGACAATCAACTGGCGCTCAATGGCCGACCAGCTCTCAGACATCTCAGCAGAAGCACCATAACTCTCCCCATCATGCATCATTTTGGTCTCGGCAACGCCTTTTCCCAGGGAAGTTTCATAAGAGACAATCCTGTCCGCCTGCAGCTCGAAAATATAGGGTGGGAGATGATCGGTATTGATTTTTTTCCGGATACAGATATTCACCGCGTATTCAACGATATTGCTTAACTCACGGACGTTGCCGGGATACGGAAAATCGAGCAGAGCCTGCATCGCCTTCGGGGCAAAACCAACGATCGGTTTATTGAGGGCCTTGGTGAATTTCTGCAGGAAATAATCGAGCAGGTAGCGAACATCTCCTTCTCGTTCACGAAGCGGCGGCAGATGGATCTGCAGCACATTGAGCCGATAAAAGAGATCTTCACGGAATTTATGCTTACGTACCTGATCACGCAGCGGCCGATGGGTAGCTGCAATAATACGGACATCAACACTGATTTTATTCTCACCACCGACGGGAACAAATTCTCGATCATCAAGAACCGAGAGCAGTTTTACCTGCAAAGGCAAGGGCATATCACCTATTTCGGTGAGGAAAAGCGTTCCTTTGTCGGCCAGGCTGAACATTCCCGGTTTATTGCGGGTGGCGCCGGTAAAAGCTCCTTTGACGTGGCCGAACAATTCCGACTCAAGCAAGCCGGGAGGCAAAGCGCCGCAGTTGACCTTGATAAAAGGAAATCGCGCCCGGGCCGATTTCTGATGGATGATCTCCGCGACCTTATCCTTGCCGGTACCGGTTTCGCCGGTGATCATAACCGAGGTATCGGTCTGGGCCAGCAGCAGAATCATATCGAAGACTTTCTGCATCTTTGGACTATGCCCGATCATCTCCATTGACGAATAATTGCTTATCCCGGAAACTTGCTGCATATGCCGACCGGAAAGATCTTCGACGACGACCAGCAGACCGCAGTGCCGGCCGGCGGTATCATCGAGAACCGAAATAGAGTATTGAACGGCTATCTTGCGTCGATAAGAATTAATGATATCGCCGGTGACCGACGCAGCCGTTCCGGTCTGAATCACGCTGCTGTAGTATTGCCCCCTGTTGTTGCCGGTATTGGAGCGAACGATCAATTCACCGTGAATGCCGGCAACGCTGTCACCATCATAACCGGTCATCGCTTCCATCAACCGGTTTACGGCGATGATTCTGAAGTTTTCATCCAGAATCATCGCCGGATGCGGGATTCCTTCAAGGAGCAGGGGAATATTGACATCAAATGGGAAACTCATTGCATTTCACACCGAAAGTTTACGTTGGTAGAAACTTTTTAGCCTTCTCCCCTGCCCATCTACTCCATTTCCCGTTGCACCGCCAAAAGTCCAATCAACCGGCCACCGGTATATTAACCGTCATGCCCATCAGCGGCCAGATAACGGTGATCGCCAGCCAGACAACTACCATGAGCATAATACTGGCTGGTACGCCGTAGAGGAAAAACTGACCGGGCGTAAACTGTTTTGAGCTGTAGGCGATGGCATTTGGTGCAGCCCCCACCAACAAGAGAAAAGGCATGCCAGCGGTGAGCAAGGCAGAAAAGAGGATGACCTCTCCAGCAACGCCAAGGTATGGAGCAATAACCAGGGCAACCGGTAGCGAGATGGCAATCGCCGCGACGTTCATGATAAAGTTGGTCATGATCATGACAAAAAAGGCCATGCCCAGGATAAAGACGACGCCGGAAGAATCTTTAAACAGCTGCAGCCAGTTAATCGCCAGCCATTTGGCCGCCCCGGTATCCCACAGGCAGAAACCAATAGACATGGCGCCGGAAAATAGCAGGACGATATTCCAGGGGATATCTTCTAGGTCTTTGAGGCTGAGAATTTTTAAGACAAAGAAAGAGATAGTTGACAGCAAAAGGATGCCGGTTTTATCGAGTTTGGCGAGGGCGGGAACAAAATTTTTCAGAGCGATAATCAGGATAACGGAAAACACGATAACTATCACCATGACTTCATCCTTGGACCATCTGCCCAAATCGCGGTACATGTTTTTTGCCCGCTCTTTCAGACCGACGATCCGGTCTTTTTCGGGTTTGCAGACAATCATGAAAAAGGCCCACAGCAGAAAAACCATCAACCAGCCGATCGGAAACATATACATGGTGAGTTGAAAAAAGGAGATATCAACATGCATGATATCTTTGTAAAAACCAAGTGCTACCGCCCCGCGCGCCGCGCCAAGCAGGGTAATGATACTGCCGGCCCCGGCGACATAGGCCATGCCGATAAACAGGCCTCGACCAAAGCGGGTCGGCCCTTCATCGTCGGAATACAGGGCGTTGATCGCCATCAGCAGGGGGAACATCGTTGCCGCGACTGCAGTATGAGCCATAAGATGCGTCAGTAATGCGGTCATCACAAAGCAGCCGAGGTAGATCATGCTCGTCCGTTCACCGATAATGCTCAGCATCTTATAGGCCAGACGTTTGGTCAGGCCGGTCTTGGTAAAGACCATACCGATAACCAGCGATCCGAAAATAAACAGCACCGAAGGGTCCATAAAGTCCTTAAAAGCAACTTTTGGATCACGGATCAGGTAAAGCGCCTGAAGAGTGCCGATTAAAAGACTGGTAACGCCGATAGGGACAACCTCAAAAACCCACCAGACCGCCGCAAGACCGAAAACCGCCAGGGCCCCTTTGGCCTCTCGACTCAGCTCAAAGCTGACGCCAAGCGGATCGATGGCTGCCGCCCAGGGTGGCGAGTAATAAATACCGAAAAAGAGCCCAATACCCAATAAAATAAAAAATATACGTTTCCAGTCAACTCGCACAGGGGTCCGCTGTTTATTGACCCCGACCAGACCGGTACCTTCTGCGATATCTTTTGAAATCGACATGACGTTCACCACCTCTATGATAAACTTAATGAAAATTTAAATAGTTACCAGGACTTTGTTTTGAGAATGTGGTCGATTTCCTCCATTGATCGTTTTTCTAACACCAGAATACGTTTACTTTTCATTTCACCAATTTTGTTGAGAAGCTCCTTCATATCAACCGGCTTTTCTAAAAAATCCTCAGCACCCAATTTCATTGCTTCGATGCCGGATTTAACCGTCCCCTGTCCGCTGAGCATAATAATTTCTGCGTCCGGATGGTTTTCCTTAATTCTTTTCAGGGTCTCCAGACCGTCCATCCCCGGCATGGCAAGGTCGATGACAATGGCATCGTAATTCTGTTTGTCGACCAGGTTAACCGCCTCTTCACCACGGGTTGCCCCGGTTACTTTCAAACCGCGCATCTCTAAACGCTGGGACAGCGTCTTGATAAACTCTTCCTCATCATCAACCAGCAATACCTTGGCTTCCAATTTTTTTTCCATAGTCCCCATTCCTCTCAAAAATTATATGTATGTACAATTATCTCTGGATAAACGCGTAAAAGATATGCAACAGGGTGCTAACCAGCCTGGGCCGGCGAAACTTTTTTGGGTCTGGCATGAACCTTATCGTTGGCCGCCTTGATGGTTGCCGAAAGTTCTTCTATATTGACCGGTTTATTCATATAGGCAAACGCCCCCAGCTTCATACATTCTTCCATATCCTTGGTTGTGCCATGGCCGGTCAGGATGATGACCTCTATTTCCGGAGCAATTTCCTTGGCTTGGCGAAGCACCTCAATACCATGCAGGCCAGGCATTTTAAGATCGAGAACCATCACTTCAGGGCGATCTTCGGCGATCAGATCCAACGCCTCTTGACCATCATAGACGCCGTAAGTACCAACATCCCGACTGATCAAGCGCTGAGAAACCGTCTGCACGAACTCTCGCTCGTCATCGACAAACAGAACCTTGGAAGGCAATTCAAATTTTTGTTGACGATAAACCGATTCGACATAGCTTTTATGCTTTTCGATGGCAATTTCTTTAATCCCTGCAACCTGCTTGACTAGACTCGTCAAATCATCTTTCAAACCATTAAAATTGAGCACACTGTTTTGGATTATCAGGGTAACATTGCCTTCGCGAACTTTGATCCCCATTTTATGGCCATTGGCCAAAAGCAGGTTTTCAATTTCAGCCATCATCTTCATGTCTTTCACGGCACTTTGAGATTCGGGAGTGCGCAAGACTGAGGTTCGATGAAAACAACTGAGTATTTCCTTAGTTATCTCGCGGTGATCCTTTGCCTCCACCGGCACAACCAGATCGTACAGGGTGCTGTCGTAGGCTTCTTTGGAAAAAAGAAAATCGGTCCAGCTAAAGGCACTGATGTCATGGTTACGAATTTTCTTTTTTGCTTCCCCCTTGCTGAGCCCCATTTTTATCCCGCGCTCTATCCGCCCTTCTTTCTTGTCAACCACCAGCACCCGCAGCACTTCGGTAACTTCCGCCGGGATCAGCGAGGTAAGAAAGCCATGGAAGAGGTATTGTTCAGGCGTCGTGAGTTTTTCCGCCAGAACCATGCGGAACGTGTTAACGGCTTTCTCTTTTTCCAGGGTAAATTGATTGAAGACTGATGTTCGGTTATACATCATTTTCTTCAGACGTTCAGGATCTCCGCCGATTTGTGCAACAGTGTCACCAAACAGGTTTTCATCGGTGTAGACTTTTAAGGTAAGAGTACTCGACAATTCGCCAATAATGCCCGAATCGAGCGTCGACAAGCATGGAAACAACGCTATTGAAGACATTTTGTTCCTCCTCATAAAACGGTTATTTTATGAACTGCATGAATTTACCAGATTCCAATATTTTGTGTTTTTCATAAAGCATATTTCATGCCAGAAATCTACCCAGATAAAATAACGTAATTACAATTTGTTACAGTCCGATACAGCCACATCGTAACAATGTATCGTTATGTAACGCATCGCTATGGCGTATTATAATGTATCTATACGTAACATGCACGCATATGCTGAACATGCCATTTTCACCTGGATTAGCGAATTAAATCAGCTCCTGACTCCCTTCAGTGTCTTGTCGCACAAGAGGTTCAACCAGGTGTCAGCTCTCTTTACAGAGTGGAAAAGAAGCTGTCAGTAAACTTCCCCTGCCCTCCACTCGAAAAACAAGTAGATACTGATATAAACATAAATTTCGGTTGCCACCGTAGCGGCGGGTTCTAAGCCCGCCATTTCATGTGCCCCCACCACCCCAAAATCCACCTGAAATATCACCTCCGGCTGTGCTCCGTCTTTCACCCAGCTTCGTGGCACACTAATTGCTGCTTCAAATACCGAGTAGACAAAGGTCGATTACGGCAATTTAGAGGAATAAAGGGGGTTCTAATGACAGAGATAAAAAAAGTAATGGCGTGTGTGGATTTCTCCGACTATTCGAAGATGACCATGGAAAAGGCAGTGGAGGTCGTTAAAGGATTACCGGCAGAAATTATCCTGTTAAATATCATCAACAATCGGGATCTCGATGCTATCAGGGTGGTAAGTCCTTACTTTCCCGGAACGTTTACAGTCGAAAGCTTTATCGAAAAGACCAGCAATGACCGAAGCCAAAAAATCCTTGAGATGATCGATCAATTTTTCCCAGACGAAAAACATCGTATGCGAATTGTAATTCGCGTCGGTGTTCCCTATGAAGCTATTTTAAAAGCAATAGACGATGAGAAGGTCGATCTGGTGGTTTTGGCCAGTAAAGGAAGGAGTAATCTCATTGGCACTCTGCATGGATCCAACGCAGAAAAGGTCTTCAGACATTCACCGGTGCCGGTGCTCAGTGTCAGAAGCCGCGAATCTTTCAGAAAACGCTAATTGGGAGAAAAGACCATGGAAAATATACGTAAAATTATTGTCGGTATCGATTTTTCAATCTATTCGGCCAGAATAATGCAGTATGCCGCAGAAATCGCCGAACGGCATCAAGCCGAGCTTATTGCAGTAAGCGTAATCAACAAACGTCAGATCGATTATATAAAGGATGTCTGTAAACATCAGGACCCCGGCACCATTACCCTGGAGAAATTTATCAATGACGAGACCAGACGGCGTACCGTCAATATCGAGGAACTGGTTCGTCAATGGGTACCGAAAAACGTTGCCACCCGAACAATTATCAGAAACGGTGTCCCCTTTGAAGAGATTCTGCACGCAGTCCACGATGAAAATGCCGATCTGGTCGTCATAAGCTCAAAAGGGCGAACAAACTTCAAAGATTATATGTTCGGCACCACCTCGGAAAAAATTTTCCGTCATTGCCCGGTGTCCTTGCTCAGCTTAAATCTGCGGCAGTAATGCTGTCTGCAGAAAAACCTGAACACTATGGAAACGGCACTAATGATAGAAAATGGGGCGGAACTGAAGAAAAATCTGCAGCGTTCGGTTCTGTTCAAAAATGTCGCCGCTGATGACATCGATCGGATCATCGATGCCGGTTTTTGGCGAATAGTTCCCCAGGGGCAATATGTCTACCGCCAGGCGGACAACGACCATATTTTTTACGTCATTGCCGATGGAGAGGTAGAGCTGACCTTGAACGTCAAAGACGCCGGTCAGCTCATTGTCGGCCATATCGGTGCGGGGGGACATTTTGGCGAAACGTCCCTGCTGACGAACAGCAGCAACCGCTTGAACGTCCGGGCCATGCGCGATCTCGTCCTGCTCTGTTTTGCTGCCGCTACTTTCAATTCAGTGCTCCTGAGCAATAATGCGGTTCAGCGGCAGTTGAGCATTGCCCTGGCCAATCGTTTGCGGGTCTCGTTCCATGATCATGCCCAGGCCCTCAGCCAATCGAAAAATGCCCGCAAGGCCGTCGATGACCATTTGGATTCCACCTTTTTTTCAGAACCGACAACCCCGTTGGATGCAGCAAGAGGGCTTCCCGGTAGCGAACGGAGCCCCCGGCTGTTGGAATCAACCATAGCCCGACAGACCAGAAAAGCGCTCGGCCAATTCAGCAACAACCTGGCCCCGGTACTGCTTACCGGCGAAACCGGCACCGGAAGACGAATGCTTGCCTACGAGATCCACCGGGCCAGTGCTTATAAAGACGGCCCCTACAAGGAGCTCGATATCAGAGAGATTGAGCCGGCTCAACTGGAAGTTCAATTGTTTGGCTACGAACGGGATGCATCGGCATTTTCCCAGATCGACCAACTGGGGGTTTTTGAGCAGCTGCAGGGCGGTACCGTCGTATTGATTAATGCCGAATGTATGGAGCCTGATTTTCAACGGCAGCTGGCCCGGATTATCAGTAAACGGGCCTTCTACAAGGTAGGCGGTGGCAGCAGTGTCGTCTTACGTTCGCGAATCATCCTGATCTGCCGGGACAGGCCGAGCCAGGAGGATAGCCACAACCGCCTGCTGCCCTCGCTTTATTCCCTGGTTGCGGGGCAGCATTTTCGGGCAGCACCTCTCAGGGAGCATCGCCGCGATATTCCACGGTTGGTGCAATACTATCTCAAACGCTACAGTCTGCAGTACGCCAAAACCATCAATCAGGTGGATGAGCGGACCATGGGAATGTTTATGAATTACGACTGGCCGGGGAATCTAACCGAGATGGCCAGCGTTGTGCAACGGGCAGTTATACTTGGTAAAAACGACCAACCCCTCAGCGACCAGAATCTTCTTGGCGTGCCAAAATCCGAAGGCAAATGGGAGTTCAATCTGCTCCGGTTCGCCCCTATTCGCACCCTTCTCACCAGTCCAATGTTCCCGGTGTTGCCGAGGATTATTGTCGGCATTTTTTTTATTGCCGTCCTGGCTATTCTTTTTTTTGGGCCGATCAGCGGGGAAAAGAATATCGGTCTGACACTCAGCTGGGTGGTCGGCTGGCCGCTGTTGATTTTTGCCTTTTTTTTCCTTGCCCGCACCTGGTGCAGTGTTTGCGGTCTATCCGTACCTGGCTGGGTGGTGCAAAAGATTCTCAAGCCTGAGCGGCCGACGCCCCAGATCATCCGCCTCTATTCCGGCTGGATTATGACCTGCCTGTGCGTCCTGCTGTTTTGGATCGAAACCGCCTGGAATGCCTATGCGTCGCCGCGACTTACCGCCTGGATCATTTTTACCATTACACTTAGCGCCCTGCTCTTTTCCATGTTTTTTAAACGCCGGGTCTGGTGCCGGTATATCTGCCCCTTAGGCGCAATCAACGCGCTGTTTTCCATGCCGTCCATTCTGGAATTGCGGGCCAACCGACATGTGTGTATGAACCGCTGCGTCGATCAGTTATGTTACAACGGCGATGAACAGGCGATCGGCTGCCCAATGTTCCGCCACCCCTTTCTGGTTGACAACAACCGGGATTGCATTCTCTGCGGGCAATGCATCAAGAACTGTAAACTGAATTCCATCCATCTCAATCTCCGCCTGGCGCCCCAGGAACTGTGGAATCTTCAGTCGCCGCGCCTGGAAGACAGCGTTCTGGTAGTCAGCCTGGCGGCTATTTTCTTTCCCTTCGCCATCAATCAGAAATACCCCGATTTTACCGTCAACCTGACCAGTATAATCCACAGCCTGGGAATGCCCGAAAATCAGGTTCTAGCCTCGAGTATTTTCTTTTTTGGCTGCATCATGATCTACTTGAGCGGCTACGCAATGATGTCAAAAATTATGGCCAGGCTCACCGGGAGCAGCTGGAAAACAACCGCATCCATCCTCGGTTACAGCATGATTCCATTGGTATTGGGAGCCTTCATGGCCGTCCACCTGGAGATATTTGTCGGCGGCATATGGCTGCTGCCGGCCAATCTTAAGGACATCTTCGGCCTCAGTTACGAATACCACTCCAGCCGATTGATAAGCCCCGACGCCACCTTTATTCTCCAGTTCATCACCATCGTCGGCAGCCTCACCGCCTCGCTCTATGCATCGCAACGAATCGTTAAGCGATTACTGGCAGATCGTCCCTATAAGCCACGGATCTTTCTGCTGCCCGCTTTTTTGCTCTGCCTTTCAGCTCTCGCCTATCTTACATTTGCCTAAGCACGATGGTCGTTTTCTCCTATCCGCTTTACAGCTGTGGGTCAATATGTCCTGGACCGCCACAATCCGGCGTATAACAGCTGACATCTTTAAAGGCACACTGCTGTTTGCAGCCGGGGCATGTTTCTGGTGGAACTGGGGCCTGCATGGTATGGCCGCATTGCAGACATTTCCAGAAGGGATCCAGGGGTTTTGTTGGTGTAGCCGGTGTTTTTTCACTCATAGATTTCACCATGAATTCATTTTTGGTAACCGTTCAGTGCGAAAAACAAAATCACCCAAGCTTTTTGCAGGTTCCCGCCGGACGGTTACAGAAAAGCAGCGAGGCATTGGCATGTCTCGAGCTGCGAAGAATCAGCACATTTATAGTGGTCCTATCAATTGTAAATGCTTGGCTTGTTCCCATAATTGTTGCGCCATGCGCACAGTGGCCTGGTCAACCATACGTCCCTCCACTGCCACGGCTCCCCTGCCGGCTGCTAACGCTTGTGCATGGGCTTCAAGCACCATTGCCGCCCGATCAATATCTTCCTGCGAAGGGGTGAACACTTCGTTGATAATATCGATCTGATCCGGATGAATGGCCCATTTACCATCACAACCGAGAGCACAAGACATTTGCGCGGAACGGAGCAGTCCGTCAGGATCCTTGAAATTGCCGTAGGGGGCATCGATGGCAAGACAGCCGCTCGCCTTGGCAACCATTATCATTCTGCTTAAGGCAAAATGCCAGCGATGTCCGGGATAAAGGTCCTCTTCCTTTTCCCCATGTCCGGAAATTGATGCCAGTCGGGCACCCACCGAGGCAGAGTAATCGGCAATACCAAAGACTAAGGTCGTCAGGCGATCACTTTCGCGGGCGATACCGGCAGCATGGAGCAAGCCTTCGGCGGTTTCGATGGAGGCTTCGATACCAAGAAGAGAAGACAACCTCTTGTTCATTTCAATACCGTTCAGCATACGGTCGATAAAGGCTATATCGCCTGGTGCATTCACCTTTGGGATGACAATGGCGTCAAGCAAATGACCGGCATTTTCCACGACCTCAAGAAGATCACGATAGGCAAAAGGGGTATCAAGAGAATTGATGCGGACGGTGACGATTTTTCCGGTCCAGTCGCGGTTAAGCAGACTCTCAATAACCTGGGCTCGGGCCTTTTCTTTTGCATCGACTGGAACACTGTCCTCCAAATCCAGCATTATCACATCGGCTTTACTGGCACAAGCCTTGCCGTGCATTTTTTCTAGATGTCCTGGCACGGATAAATTCGAACGCCTGGGTTTCATGAATTCGCCTTTGATGAGTGTTGACAATTTTGCTCAAGATTATTTTTTAATCAATGGGTATGATTGCCTGATCAATATCACATTTCACAAAAAATGAAAACTCTAACAGAAAGGATTGGCCCATGGTGAAATTTTTAAAAACCACAGTCATGGGAGGCGTCCTTTTCCTCGTGCCCATCGTTATTTTCATCGTCTTCATCGAGAAAGCTTTACATATAACTCATAAGCTGTCAGCCCCGATAGCTGCACATTTAAACATTGCTACCCTGAGCGCCACAGTCATTGTCGAACTGATTGCAATTATCATTCTGGTGTTTTTCTGCTTCATCGCCGGCCTTGCGGCTAAAACAGCCGGCGCAAAAAGATTCAGCGAATCCCTGGAAATTAATGTGCTGGAGAAAATACCCGCTTACGCTCTTCTCAAAATAAAAACCCAAAGTCTCCTTAAACCGGAAGACGCCGATAATATGGTTTCAGTCGCTGTACAGTTTGACGATTATTGGCAAATAGCCTATGAAATCGAACGATTGACAGACGGCCGTGTGGTTATCTTTTTACCTGGTTCGCCTGATCCCTGGGCAGGCTCCGTGTGCGTTGTCACTGCCGACCGTATCACACTCCTCGATCTGCCGATAAAATCAGCCGCAATCCTCTTGAAAAAACTTGGCAAGGGAACCACCGCCATCTGGCCAAATTCCTTTTGAATTACCGTAACCGTTCACCAGCACCCCATTTTCGCCCGATCAGGTCCCCTCACATAGCCAACTATAGCTCGGCGGTCTGCTTGAACGAATCTGGAGCACTGGTTGAACGGTTACAGATCCGGGTTATGCGTTTATTTATTGCCTTCTGGTGAACCATTACTTTCCATTAAACTCGAAAAAATTATCCTCGGAGATAATCAAGTATAGCGAGACATCGATATTAGCTTTATGCCCCCGGTACTATTTTCGAGTTTGCCTCGATCTGACAGGTAAGCGTATACTCCGCAGAAAATGGCTATAATTCGACAGACTCTAGGAGATTTTCTTGTTCAGTTCGACAAGTAGTTCCCGGGCAAAATTAAGACTTGGCTCAAGCGTCAGAGCGAGGTTGAGAAACTCGACTGCCGACTCAGTCTTGCCGATTTTATTATAGTTGACACCAAGATTGGCATAATCGATGGCTGAAGCCGGATTAATAGCCACAGCCCTCTGAAAGTGGCTAATGGCTTTCTCATACCCTTCAAGCTTGAAAAAACAAACCCCGAGCGAGTTATGCAGATCTGCTCGCTCTTCATCTTCCTGCAGACCTTCTAAAAGGATTTCGATCGCTTCGTCATATCGGCCGAGGTCCTTTAAACAACTGCCCATATAGGAATAGATGTAGGGCAGATCTTCTGCTTCAGGCTGCATGGCAAGAGCCCGTCTGAAGTGGTGAAGAGCCGGTTCGGGAAAACCCATCTCCACATAATTACGGCCGCGATAGAATTCGAGATAGTAGGCGCTCGGTAGAAGACTCTCCATCTGCACCAGCTTTTCTTCGAGCATTTCGCTGTCGCGGACCAGCTCAACGAGCAACTTGGCGGAAAAAAGGCCGACATCATTGATCATCGATCTCTCC
This sequence comes from uncultured delta proteobacterium, assembly GCA_963796255.1. Classification (GTDB taxonomy): domain Bacteria; phylum Desulfobacterota; class Desulfobulbia; order Desulfobulbales; family Desulfocapsaceae; genus Desulforhopalus_A. The sequence continues at coordinate 79,601 of CAWCLE010000007.1, forward strand.
CGAAAATGGGCACCGGGTACTATGGTGTATAAAGCGGGAATACTAAGGTCATCATGGGTCACATCAATCATCAACACGTCCAGGCCAATATTTTTTAGCGCCCCAATACAATTCTCTACCTCAATTTTGATATTGTTATCCGACAGATCGGCCATCTCGTCTATGGTGATGCTTGCCGGAGAATCAGTGATATAGGCAACTTCTTCCATGGCGAGTGGTTTTGGCAGGCCCGAGGCGATATACTTGGCGTCGGTATTGAAATCCCCGGCCAGCTGGGCCACCTCGGTTACCGCCCTGATCAGCGCTTTTTGCGGATCGGGTGTTGTGCCGGCGGTATAGACTATCTCGCTTTTCGCGGGAAAGGTTGATCGGTCAATGGCCAGGGCGGCAACGGTGCAGATCCCGGTATCGAGGGTAAAATCATTAAGGTACAGTTCGATATCGTTGTTACGAAATTTTTGAATCAGGTCAACGGCCACGGGGTCACGCAGGGAGGCAGGATCGATCTTCGGCGTGGCACTTTTTTGGTTATTGACGATGGAACAGACATGTCTTTCGACGACCTCGCATATCCCCTGCAGGGCGGCTTCCTCGTAGGTATTGCCGGCGGAGGGACCATTGAATTCATTGATGGCGAAAAACCAGGAAAACGGGATAAGCACCTCGCTTTTGGTGCTCACGTTGGTGCCCCAGGCCCATTGCATGGGAATGTTATCGAGCAGCTCTTCCAGAAGCGAAATCGAGGAGTGGGTATCGTGCACCGAAGCGAGCAGATACTGTAGCTCGAGTACCGGATACCCGGCGCGGATCATGGTCTTATAATCTCCAGACAGAAAATTACCAGGATTATTTTTAAAAGAAAAAAAAGAAAAACGTTCAGCCAGTTCCATACAGGCGGAGGCTTCCGCCTGCAGCGGCGAAGCGCCTTTGCCCATCTGTTTTTTGGTGCCGGTCAAAGCCACAGCATCGTCACCGCAGACGCTGAAGAAGACCGGAATATCGAGGCGGCCATTGTCGATCCTCCGCACTTCATTTAAAATTTTCAGATCAAGAGACTCGACCCTCACGTAAAAGTTTTTCAAGGTTTCTTGCGGACTGATTGCTTTATCCTGGTCAACCGTAAAAGTCTTGCAGCAATCGTTCAATTGGATGAGCTTTTTTTTCATTGTGCCTTTCTGGTAAGTGTTAGAGTAAACGGAGTGTTCAACGGGAAGGAAGTTGTCCAGCTCAAGTGTTGTTGTCATGCATTTCGCCACTGATGATACGCAGCAAATCGATATATTTGCCGCTTGCCTGCAAGGTGACTGTGCGGGACAGATCCTCGTTTTGCACAAGACACAGGATCAATCGCTCTTCGGGGAGGATCTCCTGCGCCCGGCTGGACCATTCGATCACCGACAGGCCGCCAAGAAAGAGATATTCAGCAAAACCAAGGTCTTCCGCCTCAGTACCATCCTGCAGCCGATAGAAGTCCATATGATACATCGGCAGTCGTCCCTGGTACTCGTGCACCAGGGCAAAGGACGGACTGGTGACATAACAGTCATCCGGCACCTCAAGACCCCGGGCGATCGCCTGGGCGAGGGCCGTTTTACCGGCGCCAAGATCGCCTTCAAGGCAGATCACGTCTCCCGGCGCGGCCAGCCTGCCAAAAAGTCTGCCGAGTTTTTCGGTATCGCGTAAGCTATGTAGATGGATTTCTATTGTTTCCACAGTGTGCTCCGGTTTGCTCAAGAAACCGGCAATGTATGCCATGTCTGCCCTGGAAAAGCATCAAAAATATAGTTTTTACACCCCATCACTTGAGGCTAGAGTTTCAGCCACCAGGTCATAAGCAGTTGAAATGGATCGTAATAAAGCGGCAAAATCGCAGGGGTAAGGAACTTGTCGCGATAACTCAAGCGATAGACCGGCAGATACCAGTTGGGGATTAAATAGTAGCCATACCACAAAACCCGATCAAGAGCTCTGCTTGCAGCAACTAACTCGTCTTTGGTCTTGGCATAAATGATTCGCTCAACCAGGCCGTCGACCGCCGGAGAACGTATGCCGGCATAGTTCTGCGAACCCATTTTATCGGCAGACGACGAATGCCAGTAATTGCGCTGCTCGTTGCCCGGCGATTGGGACTGACCGTAGCTCGCTACAATCATATCGAAATCAAAGGTCTTCAGACGCTCAACATATAAAGTCGGATCCAGGGTTCGGTAGCTGGCCTTTATGCCGAGTTTGCTAAGATTTTTTACATAACCGGCCATGACCCGTTCAAACGCCGGTGACACGAGCATGATATCGAAAATGAACTGCCTGCCCTGCCCGTTGGTAAGGACTCCGTCTTCTACCCGCCAGCCGGCTTCAGCCAGAAGTTGCTTGGCGTGCACCAGGTTTTTGCGCATGGCCTGTGGATCGCTGGTGTCTGGGGTGGACAACGGCGTGGTAAATACTTCTTTGGGCAAGAGCTGCCGGTACCCCTCCAGGTACTCCAGTTCCAACCCCTTGGGAATCCCCTTCGCGGCCAGGTAGGAGTTACTGAAGTAGGAATTATTTCGGGTGTATTGATCGTGAAAGAGGGATTTATTGATCCAGGTGAAATCAAGAGCCAGCCCCAGCGCCTGCCGCACCCTGGGGTCGGCAAACAGCTCTCTCCTGGTATTCATCAGAAAGCCCTGCATTCCGGCATTGTTCAGATGCGGAAAGGTCTTCTTGATAAGCGTCCCATCGGTAAACTTTTTACCCTCCATATCTCTTGCCCACTGTTTGGCAATATTGATGGAGATAAAATCAAACTCGCCGGCCTTGAAGGCTTCCAGGGCAACTATCGGGTCTTTATAGTACTTAACGATTATTTCGTCATAATTGAACATCCCCTTGCGGGTTGGGTGATCTTTCGCCCAATAATTTTTATTACGCGTATAGGTAATTGATTTACCGATATCCACTTTGGTCACGACATACGGACCGGAACCAATAGGCAGGCTCAGTTCTCGTTGTTCTTTGTTCTCACCGAAACCATTCTGGCTATGATATTTTTTCGGCAGGATATTGATCTGCGTCGCGATCATATGCAGTTCCCGATTGGGCCGCTTGAAATGGAAGCGGATTTTTCGCTCTCCTAACAACTCGTATCCTTCAATATCAGCATAATAATAATTGAAATGGGGATGGACCTGCTCACTTTTCATGAGATCAAGTGAATAGGCGACATCTTCAACACTTACCGGGCTGCCGTCGGAAAATCTGGCCTTGGCATTGAGGGTAAAAGTGACCGATTTCTTATCCGGCGCAACCGCGATGTCCTGGGCCAGCAGACCATATTGGGAGAACGGCTCATCGAGGCCGGGCACCGCCAGCGGCTCGAAAATCAGCGCCTCCAGGCCATAGGGCGATGAACCTTTCAAGGTGAATGGATTCATCTTGTCAAAACTGCCGATATCATGCAGAATGAGCGTTCCGCCTTGCTTTGGATCCTCTGCCGTATAGGCAAAGCGAGTAAAATCTATCGGATATTTGAGGGTGCCGTCCAGAGATACTCCATGAGCGCACCACGCCCTGCTTACCGAGAAAGAAAGAAAACCAGCAAGAAGTGCTATAAAAAAAACCTGAAGGAATGTTATTCGAAAAGCCATAGACTAGAGATCTCCTTGACGACCGCCACAATAGTTTTTCAGCGCTAACAGCACCGTGGTAAAGCGGATAATAATCTGGCAATGTTACCATCATTTGTGTAATGTGTCTAACTTTGCTGCAGTAACAGAAACTCTATAATCACCCACTTCCCCTTTTCTTCTCCGGAGTGAAAAATATGGGCAAGACTATCGCCGAAAAAATATTTGCCGCACATCTGCGGGACACCCCGTCCCCCGACAATATGATCCTTGATCTCGATGTGGTGATGTGCCATGAAATAACTACCCCCATAGCCATCATAGACTTGATGGAAAAAGGCATGGACCGGGTCTTCGACACCAGCAAAATTAAGGCGGTTATCGATCATGTGACCCCCGCCAAAGATTCAAAAACCGCAACCCAGGGAAAAATCATGCGCGACTGGGCCAGGCGGCACAACATTAAGGACTTTTTTGATATCGGCGCAAACGGGGTCTGTCATGCCCTCTTTCCCGAAAAGGGTTTTGTCCGACCCGGATACACCGTTATCATGGGTGATTCGCATACCTGCACCCACGGCGCTTTCGGGGCATTTGCCGCGGGCGTCGGCACAACCGACTTAGAGGTGGGAATCTACAAAGGCGTCTGTTCTTTTCGCGCCCCAAAAAGCATGAAGATTACGCTTACCGGCACTCTGCAGCCCAGGGTTACCGCCAAAGACGTTATACTGGCGATCATCAAACAAATCACCGTCAACGGCGCTACCGACCGGGTCATTGAATTTGCCGGGCCGGTAGTGGACGCTTTTTCCATGGCGGAGAGAATGACCTTGTGCAATATGGCGGTCGAGGCCGGAGCAACCAGTGGCATCTGCAAGCCGGACCGGGTGACGGCAGAATACCTCTGGCCGTTTATACAAGACGACTATCCGACAATCGATGCGGCGGTGGCCGATTATCGACGATGGCATGCCGATGACGACGCCGTTTACACCGAAATTATGGCCATCGATATCAGCTCGCTTGCGCCTCAGGTCACCTTCGACTACAGACCGGATATGGTCCGAGATCTCTCTGAAATGGCAGGCAATCCAGTCGACCAGGTCTATATCGGCTCATGCACCAACGGCAGGATAGAAGATTTACGCGCCGCCGCCGAAATTATAAAGGGTAAAAAATTAGCCGCCGGAGTCAGGGGAATCGTTACCCCGGCGACACCCCTGATCTACGGCATGGCTCTTGAAGAAGGCATTATAAAAATATTTATGGATGCCGGGTTTTGTGTCCTCAACCCGACCTGCGGCGCCTGTCTTGGCATGAGCTCCGGGGTTCTGGCCGAAGGCGAGGTGTGCGCCTCGACCACTAACCGTAATTTTAACGGCCGCATGGGTAAAGGCGGGATGGTGCATCTGATGAGCCCGTATTCTGCGGCGGCAGCCGCCGTGACCGGAGTGCTGACTGATCCACGAGACATCCAGTAGTACCATTAGAGAGGAGATAAAGAATGAAGGAATTTGGCGGTCCGGCAGTTTTTCTGGACAGAAGTAATATCAATACCGACGAGATCATCCCGGCAAAATATCTGACGGAGATTTCCAAGACGGCACTCAAACCGCATCTCCTGGAAGACCTGCTCCTTGGCGGTAAACCTTTCGATTCCGAAGCCGAAGAAATGAAAAACGCCCAAGTTGTGGTTACCCGGGCTAATTTCGGCTGCGGCTCTTCGCGGGAACATGCCGTCTGGGCCTTTGAGGTCAACGATATCAATGTGGTCGTCGCTGAGAGCTTTGCCAGGATCTTTCGGCAAAACATGTTCAACTGCGGCATTCTTGCGGTAGAACTTGCGCCAAACGAACTCGAAACCCTCTTTACCATGAAGGGGACGGTTTCTATTGCTATTGATCTGGCAAAAGACCAGCTGCTTGCTACATCAGATGACCCGCAACAAAAACAGGTCATATGTTCCTTTGTGATCAATGCCTTCGATAAGCAGCTGGTCGCAGCCGGCGGCTGGTTGGCCTATGCCGACAGCCATTATTGATGGTGTCGTAAAAAAGCTGCAACACCCAGCCCGTTTATGCGTTGAGATAATCAACAGCCGCTTGAACAAAAACAGCGCCCCCTATATAAAGGACTGAAATTTCAGCACTGGCGGAAGTAATATGAGTTGTTTGAGAGCTAAGTCACTTGAATAATCCCTGCGCTGGATGGGGTAAATTTACCGCCGAGGCTATAGCGTGAGCCGGGATAATAGAAACAGCTTTTGGTTGCAATGATCCCATTTGTCCATGTCGTTCGATAAAGGACCAGGCAAGGCTCAGCCTCGCTGATTTCTAATAGCTGTCTGATCCAGGCCGGCGGTATAAGTGCTTCAACCACGTGCTCAATTTTACATACTGGAGCAACGCTGAGCAAATAGTCAGCCGTAGAGATCCTGGTAAAATCCTGTTCTAGGTAGTGAGGAACCACGGCTGGATTGACTAGCCTATCTGCTAACTGTATCGGCAGTCCGTTGTTCTTGTGGATGAGTACGGAATGAAACAAGGACGCATAGGGCTTAATTTTCATTTTTACGGCGATGTCAGGGGCTGCTTTTTCTTCACATAATAGATGAATATCACAAGAATATTTTCCTCCAGAGTTGTTGATTTCACTTGCTATGGAGGTGATCTCAAGGAGGGCGGATTGAACTTTCACCGGTGCTACAAAAGTACCGTTTCCCTGCTTGCGAATGAGTCGCCCTTCTGCGGTGAGTTCACGGAGGGCTCTGTTGACCGTCATTCTCGATGTGTCGAAAATGGTTACAAGATCATTTTCTGTGGGTATTTTTTGATGAACCTGCCATTCTCCGGTATTAATTTTATCCAATATGTATTTTTTTATCTTACCATACAGTGGTACCTTGTCGTTATCTTGTAGCACAATTTCGTCCATTAGTTTACGTGTCCTGGGTGCTGGTTTTATTTTGTCAGGCTGGGTAATAGATCCTGGTTAACTAGATTGTTAAACTTACCGGATAATATGAGTTCCGTTGCTTTGGCGATATCCGGGGCGAAGTATCTGTCTTTGTCATAAAACGGGACTTTTTCGCGGAGCATAGACTTTGCTTCTTCAAGGAGTGCTGAGCTTTTAAGTGGAGCTCGAAAGTCAATCCCCTGGCAAGCGGCCAAAAGTTCTATTCCCAAAATACCTGACGTATTTTCAGTCATATCTCTTAATCGTCTCCCGGCAAATGTAGCCATAGAAACGTGGTCTTCCTGATTTGCAGAAGTAGGCATACTGTCAACTGAAGCTGGGTGGGCGAGTGACTTATTCTCACTGGCAAGAGCAGCACAGGTAACTTGTGCAATCATAAATCCAGAATTAAGCCCACCCTTTTCAACGAGAAAAGGAGGTAACTTCGACATATTAGCGTCAATGAGAAGCGCCATGCGCCGTTCCGATAATGCGCCTATTTCAGCTAAAGCAAGGGCTAAATTGTCCGCTGCCATAGCCACTATTTCTGCGTGGAAGTTACCACCGGAAATGATATCTTGTGTTTCTGAAAACACTAGTGGATTGTCTGAAACGGCGTTTGCCTCAATTGAGAGAACCTCAGCAGCGTTTCTGATTTGGGTGAGACAGGCTCCCATAACCTGGGGTTGACAGCGAAGCGAATATGGATCCTGAACTGATTCACAGTATTTATGCGAAGATTCAATTTCACTATGCCCCAGAAGATGCCGGAAGTTGGCTGCAGTATCTATTTGACTCTGGTGGCCGCGTACTTCATGGACAAGAGCCTCAAATGGGCGTCTGCTGGCAAGAGCGGCTTCCACGCTGAGCGACCCGTTTACCAATGCGGCGGCGAAGAGATCTTCTGCTTTGAAGAGTCCCTGTAAGGCGAAAGCTGTCGATGCTTGCGTTCCGTTGAGCAGGGCAAGGCCTTCTTTAGGACCGAGAACAATTGGTTTCAGTCCGGCAATTTCCAATCCTTTTATACCTGGTAGTATTTTGCCATTGTGAAAAACGTCTCCTTCACCGAGAAGTACGGTACTCATGTGTGCAAGAGGCGCCAAATCACCCGAGGCGCCGACTGAGCCTTTTTCAGGAATGCATGGATATACTTCCGCATTGACAAGCGCAATAAGTGCTTGAATAACTTCCATTCTGATTCCAGAGTAGCCCCGGGCCAGACTATTTATTTTCAGTGCCATTGTGAGTCTAACCGTTGACTCATCCATTAATCGACCAATTCCGGCTGCGTGTGAGACAACAATAGAATGCTGTAGTTCTTCAAGTTCATTATTTGGAATTACGGTGTTGGCAAGGAGACCAAAGCCGGTGTTTATTCCATATATAACCCGACCCTGATTTAATACCTCTTGGACTGTCTCAACAGAGGACCGGATCCGCGCGGTAGCTGATGGGTCCAGTTCGAGGCGTACTGCTCCTGCGTGAATGGACCGTGCCTGGTGCAGACTGAGTTGCCCTGGAATTATATTTATTGTAGTCATTTCGGATACCTCTTGTTTAGAATGCGATTATACCGGTCCAGTTGAAGGGATTAATTGCTTTAACGGGTTGATTGTATATACAATTATTCGTAAAGTGCAAGCTTTTTATAGAATACTAAAAGACGCACAGCTTCACCGGAAAAATATTTTCCCGTAAAACATAGAAATATATAAACTTATATTTTTTCAGACAAAGCTACTTTGTTCGCTATTAGGCGAATCTTTATGGTAGGAAACAAAAAAATAATTATTGTATATACAAATAAATGGTGTTAGCTTAATTTTAAGGTATTTTACCACCCAATAAATAGTCTCGAACATATTTTAAGCTGCTTAATTAAGGGACAATTATGATTGCAAACGCAGAGATTGGCACATCCATGAAGATTCATCTTGATGATACATTGCCGGAAAAAAAGGATTTTCGGAATGAACTGAGGCGGGCTCCAGATAGAGGCTTTAGGCTGAGTAAAGAGCAGACCGTGGTCGCTCTCAAAAACGCATTGCGCTATATCCCTGCGCAGCATCACCAAGAACTCATCCCTGAGTTTTTAGAAGAATTGAATAAGCGCGGAAGAATCTATGGTTATAGATATAGGCCGGCAGGCGCATTGAAGGCTAAGAATATCGATGAATACAAAGGGAAGTGTCTCGAGGGTAAAGCTTTCCAATTAATGATCGACAACAATCTGGACTTTGATGTTGCCCTCTATCCTTATGAACTGGTAACTTATGGAGAGTCCGGCAGTGTTTGTCTGAACTGGATGCAGCATAACCTTATCAAAAAATACCTGGAAGAGATGACCGATAATCAGACGCTGGTGATGCAATCCGGACATCCGCTCGGACTCTTTCAGTCAAGCCCGGATCAACCGAGAGTGATTATCACCAATGGCTTGATGGTAGGTCTTTATGACAACCCCGAAGACTGGGAAATAGCTTCTCAAATGGGTGTATCCTCCTACGGGCAGATGACTGCCGGCGGGTGGATGTATATCGGTCCCCAGGGAATTGTTCACGGTACATATAACACCCTGCTGAATGCCGGTCGATTAGAGTGCGGAGTCCCGGCTGATGGAGACCTGGCCGGACTCCTCTTTGTTTCTTCCGGTCTTGGCGGAATGAGTGGTGCTCAGCCAAAGGCGGCTAAGATTTGCGGTGCAGTATCGATTACTGCCGAAGTAGATCTCTCTCGAATTACCACCCGCCATGAACAGGGCTGGGTCGATAGAGTGTCCGGTAGTCTCGAAGAAGTTTGCGATAGAGCGATGAAAGCTGTCAAGGACCAGGAGAATACCTCGATTGCCTATCATGGCAATATTGTCGATCTGCTGAACTATTTGGCCGAAAACAAGATTAAGGTTGATCTCGTATCCGACCAGACCTCCTGCCATGTGGTCTACGATGGGGGATACTGTCCTCAAGGAATCAGTTTTGCAGAGCGAACCAGGTTACTTGCTGAAGATCGTCCACGATTCATCGCGCTGGTAAACGATAGTTTGCAACGTCATATAGAGGCTGTGGAACGACTGGTTAAGCAAGGATCCTTCTTCTTTGATTATGGCAATGCGTTTTTGAAGGCAGTTTTTGATGCAGGTGTAACGGCGGTATCTAAGAATGGAGTGGATGCAAAGGATGGCTTTATCTATCCGTCGTACTTTGAAGACATCATGGGTCCAATCTTTGACTATGGCTATGGGCCATTTCGTTGGGTTTGTCTATCCTGTAATCCAAAGGATCTGGATAAAACAGACTTGGCGGCCATGTCATGCATCGATCCTGAGCGGCGTGCAGAGGATCGAGATAATTACATCTGGATACGAGATGCCAAGAAAAACAAGATGGTTGTCGGTAGCCAGGCACGCATTCTTTACTCCGATGCAAAAGGTCGCATGAACATAGCGCTCAAATTTAATGAACTGGTGCGTAAGGGTGAGGTCGGTCCGATAATGCTTGGCAGGGATCACCATGATCCTGGTGGTACTGATTCCCCATTTCGTGAAACTGCAAATATCAAAGACGGTTCCAATGTCTGTGCCGATATGGCTACCCATTGTTTTGCCGGAAATGCGGCGCGTGGAATGTCTCTTGTGGCACTTCATAACGGAGGCGGTACCGGCATTGGTAAGGCCATCAACGGTGGTTTTGGTCTGGTTTTAGATGGCAGCAGTCGGGTTGATGATATTATTCGCTCGGCAATGACCTGGGATGTGATGGGAGGAGTTGCCCGTCGAAATTGGAGTCGTAACCCCAATGCTATGGAAGTCGCAATCGAATACAATCAGGAAAATGAAAATGGCGATCAGATCACTATTCCTTTTCTGGTTGATGATGCAGTGGTGGAAGGTGCTGTCGAAGATCTCTTTTTCAAACGGAAATAATTTATTAATGTGATCCTATGTCGACAAAAATATATAGAAATGCACAAATTTTTACCCCTGTTGATAACGGCAGGCCCTGCGCTGGTAAGGAGCAGGGCCATATTGCCCAATTCAACCAGGGGGTCCTGCTTGTTCGAGAAGGCATAATAGCAGCAGTCGGCGAGGAAAATGAGGTTCTAAAAGAATTTGTCGGCGATCCTCTGGTTGAAGAACAGGACTGTGGGGGACGCTGCCTCATACCCGGTTTTGTTGATCCTCATACCCACTGCTGTTTTGCGAAGTTGCGCGAAGAAGAGTTTCAACTTCGTGCAGCGGGTACTTCATACCTGGAAATCCTTAAAAAAGGAGGAGGTATACTGTCGTCGGTTGAAGCTGTAAAGAAAGCAAGTGTTGAGGAACTCTACAAAAATACGCTTACTCATGTTTCCCGAGCCATGTCTTTAGGGACTACGACAATTGAAATCAAGAGTGGCTATGGTCTGACAACCGATTCAGAGCTCAAAATGCTGGAAGCGATCGGCAAGGTAGCTGAAAACACCCCGCTTGATGTCGTTGTCACATACCTCGGTGCCCATGCCATTCCTCTTGCCTATAAAGACAATCCTGATGACTTTATCTCTCTACTCATTAAGGAAAGTCTGCCCGCCGTCAAAAAACAAAACATTGCACAATATTGCGATATTTTTTGTGAAGAGGGGGTATTTTCAATAGAACAGGGCCGGCGTCTACTGCAAGCGGCGAAAGATATAGGAATGCGGGTGAAAATCCACGCTGATGAAGTTCATGATCTTGGTGGAGCAGGTCTTGCGGCAGAGGTAGGCGCTATTTCAGCGGATCATCTTTTGGCGGCAAGTGATGAAAATATAAAGGCAATGGCCCAAAGTGGTGTGGTCGCAAATCTCTTACCGGGAACTGCATATAGCCTACGTAAAAACTATGCCCGCGCCCGGGATATGATTGCAATGGACCTGCCTATTGCTCTGGCAACGGATTGTAACCCCGGTTCCTGTTACACCGAGTCTATGCAGTTTATCTTTGGGCTTGCCGTGCTCAATATGAATATGTCACCGGCTGAAGCATTGACCGGTGTTACTCTCAATGCTGCTTATTCTTTAGGGCTTGGCAATAAGGTTGGAAGTTTAGACGTTGGAAAACAGGCTGATTTTCTTCTTCTGGATGGCGATTCTCCTGCAATCCTTGCATATCACGCAGGGGTATCCTCTGTTCATTCAGTTTATAAAAAGGGTGTGTTGGTGAGCAGTTAACCATGCACTATGACTTATAACAGGACGTATATCGGGACTAAAATGAAAAAAATAATTGAATGTGTACCCAATTTTTCCGAAGGAAGAAATAAGGAAACCATTGCGGCTCTTTCTGAAGCTATCAGAAAGGTAGATGGTTGCATTCTACTCGATGTTGATGCCGGACAATCTACCAATAGAACGGTTTATACCTTTGTCGGTGATCCTGAGGCGGTAATAGAAGGTGCCCTGGCCAGTGCCCGCGTGGCGAAAGAAAAAATTGACATGCGTCGCCACACTGGGGAGCATCCTCGTTTTGGCGCCATGGATGTCTGTCCTTTTATTCCGGTCGCAAATGTGACTATGGAAGAATGTGTAGAGGTATCAAAAAAATTTGCAAGACGCGCCGCTGAGGAGCTTGATATCCCTATCTATCTTTATGAGGAAGCTTCGGAAAGGGAATATCGGAAAAAATTACCGGATGTGCGACGTGGTGAGTATGAGGCTTTAGAAAAACGATTGAAAGATCCGCAATGGGCCCCTGATTTTGGGCCATCTCAATTTGTTCCTTCCTGGGGAGCCACGGCTACAGGTGCCAGGATGTTTCTTATCGCTTACAACGTAAATATCCTGGGATCAGCCAATCAGGCCCACCGAATTGCTCTTGATCTCAGAGAAGCCGGCAGGGGTGAGGGAAAGCCGGGGAAATTAAAGGACGTCAAGGGAATGGGATGGTTCGTTGACGAATATAATATGGCTCAGGTCACTGTCAATCTGAACAACTATACAGTAACTCCAATCCATGTCCTGTTTGAAGAAGTAAAAGAAAAAGCAGCAGAGTTGAATCTCGCGGTAACGGGATCGGAAATTATTGGTATTGTCCCGTTGGAATCTCTTCTTATGGCTGCTGACTATTATATCGAAAAAGAAAGTCTGTTCATCTACCAGGAAGAACAAAAAATACGCCTTGCAATTGAGCGTTTGGGACTCAACTCCGTAGCTCCCTTTGAGCCACAGAAAAGAATTATTGAATATATTGTGGCTGAGCCTTTGAACGAACCACTTGCCGGCATGACTGTACGCGGCTTCATAGAGGAAATTGCCGCAAGGACTTCTGCCCCGGGTGGTGGATCTGCATCCGCGGCCATGGCTGCTATTGGAACCGCTCTGGGGGCTATGGTTGCAAAATTGACCCAGGGTGTGAGAAAGTTTGAATCTAAAGAAAAGCAGCTGCAAGGTGTTATTCCTACCCTTCATGAGCTTACCCAATCTCTGATTCCAATGATCGATAAGGATACCTCTGCTTTTAACGAGTTTATGGAAGGTCTGAGGATGCCGAAGAGCACAGAAGAAGAAAAAAACGCCAGAAAAGCAAAAATGCAGGCAGGCTTAAAAACAGCGATTGAGGTTCCACTTCATACTATGCGACTTGGTGATAAGGCATGGGATGCACTGCTTACAACCGCTAAACATGGAAATCCCGCATCAAAATCAGATGTTCAGGTTGGTGCAAGGGCCCTTGAAACAGGGATATGGGGGGCATACCAGAATGTCCTGATTAATATGATCGACATAAAAGATGCGACTTTTAAGGCTGAAACACTCGCTGAAGCTGAGGCGATGGAAAAACGTTCCAGGGAAATGTGTGCTCAGGTTTTAACCATTCTTGACAAGATTCAACTTTAATAGCAATCTCAATATCATATATAGGCCGGAACGGTACCACATTAATTTTTCTGAAAGGAGAGGCAAGCAAAAAGAGGTGTCGGTTCATGCCCTTGTCTTTGCTCTTGAGACAACAGTTGTTACTTTAAACAAAAAATGAATTCTTAATAAATACGACTATCTGCATATAGATTCTTCAAGATTTTAACTCCACGGATACTGTTTTGTGGTCAAATGGCAGAATTTACATTAACTGGAAGATGGTTAAGGAGACACGCACAGACTTCAGCTGAAGTGTTTTTACGACGCCATAAGTTATAAGCCTGAGGCCTGGAGTTGTTCAACAACGACTTTCTGATCGTCGGTCAGCTCTCTGGGGACCTTCACCCCTATTTTAACGTACAAATCTCCCCTTTCCCCCAGCGGACCTACCGGCAAACCATAGCCTCTGATCCGCAACCTGGAATCATGGACGGTGCCGGGGGCGATGGTGACCATAAACTTCTTGCCTTCAAGGGTCTCGACTTCCATTTTGGTACCGAAACAGGCTTCGCTGAAAGAGATCAGCTTTTGCACGATCAGGTCATCGCCGGTGCGGGAGAAGAACTCATTTTCAGCAATCGAAACCTTGAGATACAGATCCCCGGGAGGACCGCCGTTCTTTGATGCTCCGCCCTTGCCCTGCAATCGCAGCTTCTTTCCTTCTTCAATACCTTTGGGAATTTTGACGGAAACATTCTGCGAATCGCCATTTTTTCGCAAGGTGATGGTTCTTTCCGCCCCGTTCAATACTTCTTCCAGAGTAACGGTAATCTGATAGGTCATATCCTGACCTTTTTCCGGTGCCACATTGCGCCCTCCCCCACAGCCACCGCCGTTGCCTTGGCTAAAAAATGAACTGAATCCCCCGTTGCCTCCCCTGCCGGTACGAAAGTTAGCCGAGGAACCGGCACCACCGACGCCAAACTGCCGAAGGATATCGTTTATATCAAAGCCTCGAAATATATCTTCCTGCGAATATCGCTGCCGAAAACCATTTGATCCATAGAGGTCATACTGCTTTTTTTTCTCAGGATCCGACAGGACAGCATAGGCTTCGCTGATTTCCTTAAACTTCTCTTCAGCCTTTTTATCATCCTTATTTTTATCCGGATGGTATTTGAGCGCCAGTTTTCGGTAGGTCTTTTTTATCTCTGTGGGGCTGGAGTCTTTTTTCACCCCAAGTGTTTCATAATAATCCATGGCAACAATCTAATCTAGAGGAACATAAAACTTAGAAATACAACTTGATATTATGGCTTCAACAATAGGAATTGTTGGGGATACAGTCAACCATCTATTCCGGGCTAAAAAAGACTGTAGAAAAATAAAAAGGAGCACGTCCCTTTATGGGACTATACTCCTTTTCGCCTCTTTTATATGGCCTCGAGCCTCCTAGAACGGCACATCTTCACCGGTACCGCTGCCGCTGCCACCCATTGAGCCGCCAAACGAAGGTTCCGGCGGCAGGGGTGGCTCCTGAAAACCGCCACCGCCGACGTTGTCACTGCCGCGTGGCGTCAGATTCTGAATAGTATTTGCGATAATCTCCGTGGTATATTTATCATTGCCGCTCTGATCCTGCCATTTTCTGGTCTGCAGTCTCCCTTCAACGTATACTTTTGTACCTTTTGACAAATAGTTACTGCAATATTCAGCAGTTTGGGCCCAAACGATAACTCGATGCCACTCTGTTTCGTCCTGCTGATTGCCTTCTTTATCCTTCCATCTTCTACTCGTCGCAACGCTGAGCGTGGCTACCGCAGTACCGCTTTGGGTATAGCGCAACTCTGGATCTGCGCCTAAATTACCGATAAGTATTACTTTATTTATCATGATACAATCCTCTGGGTGGAGTAAAGGTAAAGAGAATACATACATCCTCTCTCGATTCATCTAAAGTGGGTATAGAATACCATACAAACAGGACAAGTTAAAGCGGCACGCGTCCCAGCCATCTAATCTAAATGAAAATCAGCAGGAACGTATCGCCCCATCGAGCATCGCCGGAAGGCCACCATGTTCCTGCGGAGTAAAGCCCATCACCTCCTGCCAGATCTCGTCGCTTTCCATGCAGAAATAAATGCAGGTCGAAGCAGCGGCTTTTTGGAGCAACTGCCTATAAATATACTTATAAATCAAAACCCGGTTGGGCCGGAAGTAGCGCGCTTTGCCATCCAGGCCCTGGATAAATTCATGGTAATAGATCTTTGTTGCCGGAAAGCGCTTGATGCCTATCTCCTTAAGACTTGGGAGAAAGCGCAGAGCACCAAGAGAGATCCAGACGATCGCTTCAGCTTGTACCACCTCATACAGTCTCTTGATTGTGGCAGCATAGCCTTCCTCCCAGCCGAGATGCTCCACCAGAGGGTCAAAATGAAAAGCCAGTTTATAGCCCCACTCAGCACATTGTCTTGCCGCGCTTAGCCGCTCTTCCAGGGTAGCCGATCGAAGCTCCTGATTTTTCATCATAAAGGGGCTGTTGAGCGACCAGGCGATAACGGTTTTGCCGTTGTGCGCCAGCTTTGCCAGGTTGCCGATCACCGCGCTTTTAGTCTTCAGTTCAAGGATGGCATTGTCGCAACCGGCAATGAACGGAACCAGTTTTCCGCTTAATTGAGTCAGCCGGTCAATGGCCAGGGAATCAGTGAATTCTCCGGTGCCGATGCGAAAAAACTTGTCTGGATGAGCTGCAAGGGTTGCGGTAAGCTCATTGAAAAGTTGCTCGATATTGACATAGCAGGTAAGCCAGGGGGTATTAAGATAGGCCTGTAAAATGCAATAGGCGCAGTCAATAGGACAGTTTGACCCGGTATTGAGCACCTGGTAATCACAGCACTGGTATTCCCGCGTGCCGGGGCATGGCTTAAAAAAAACGCCTCGGTTACGGCAGAGATACAATTGACGCTTGCCGGCACTCAGGTTGTCGGCGAAGTTATCGGCCGGATCGCCCGGTTTTTGTCGCTCAGGCACCACTGTCCAGGGCAGTTTTGCCCGGTTGAGAATCTCTTTGGTATAGTCAAGCTCGAGGCAGGATTCCTCAACATAGATCTGCTTGATATAATAAGAAGGATCCTGCCAACTATCTCTTTGCATCTGTTATTCCTGATATTTCATCGGCAACTTTGTTGGCATATCTTGCCATCAGCGCAAGATAAGAATGACCAAGCTCCGACCTGCCATGCTTGAGACAGCCGTTGCCGAAAATGAAGGCTTTGTTTTTTAAAGTATGTAGGGTCATCTGAGACTGTCGTCTATCTAGGATATCAGCATCGAGCAGCCTGGTCAGGCTGTCTATCCGCAACCGGTCCATGCCGCGGCGATACTGCACAGAAACCTGGTCCTCCCGGCCTCCCTCTTTAACAGTGAGCGGCTCATCTATCAAGAGAAAAGGATAGCGGCAGCTCAACCGCAGCCACAGATCGTAATCCTCGCAGCAGGGCAGCGATTCATCAAACAGCCCAACACTATCGAATACTTCTTTTTTCATCATCACCGTCGACATCCCCACCACACAGAGTTTCAGGCAATGCTCGAAGATATCGCCATGAGGGGGGATATGCTTTTTCTTCTGATTTAAATGAACTCCTCGACGCAGCCATTTTTCCCGGGTATGACTTATCCGGTAATGAGGCTGTTCGGCAAGCGCCTGGTATTGCCTGGCAAGTTTATCCCTGTACCAGTGGTCATCGGAGTCAAGAAAAGCGAGATACGGAAATTGTGCGATCCGCACTCCGGCATTGCGGGCCGCGGCAGGCCCCTGGTTTTTTTGATACACCAAACGGATCGACTGCCGGCTCGATGACATCAGATGAGACACCAATTCTTTGGTATGGTCCGTTGAACCATCATCGACGATAATGAGTTCAGAGCATAACAGCGTCTGTTCCAGTACCGAGCCAACGGCACGTTCCAGGAACACTGCCCTGTTAAAGGTTGGAATAATCACTGATACCGGACACCTATTCATCTTTTCCCTGGCATGTAACGAACCATAAAATAATTATTACATATGGCATTTTTCCTTGTTTATACTGTATACTGTCAAATTAAAAAAAATATACCCCTTCCAGCTTGGAAGTTACACATATTGATCGAGACGGTTTCTGAATGACCACTGAAATACTCATAAATGCCACAAGCTACGAGGTGCGTCTGGCCCTTGTAGAAGATGGAAATCTGAGCGAATACCATATGCAGCGGCCCACCGAAAAGGGCCTCATGGGCAATATATACAAGGGCCGGGTCGTTCGCGTGCTGCCGGGTATGCAGGCCGCTTTCGTCGATATTGGTATTGATCGAACCGGGTTTCTCTATGTCGATGATGTCTGTCTTGCCAGTTCCGATTATGCTGACTATAACCCCTGTATCACCGATTGTGCCATAAGCAATGTCCGGAGCCAAAACCTGCGGATAGAGGATCTACTCCATGAAGGACAGGATATTCTGGTCCAGGTCAGCAAGGATCCGATCGGCACCAAAGGCGCCCGATTGACCTGTCACATAACGCTGCCATGCCGCAACCTGGTGTTTATTCCCCAGACTGATCATATTGGAATTTCGCGAAAAATAGAAGACGAAGAGATCAGAGACCGACTGAAAAACCTCATCCAGGAAATCAGGCCGCAGGGTACCGGCTTTATTGTTCGCACCGTTGCTGAAAATGCGAACAGGGAAGAACTGGAAGCGGACATGGAATTTCTTATGCTTCTCTGGGACGACATTGTCGACCGGGCGGAAAACTCCGAATCCCGTACGCTTATCCATCAAGACCTCGATATTACCCTACGTTCTATCAGAGACTTTTTCACCACCGATGTCGACAGCCTGATCATCGACGACCTAAGAGCCCACAGTAAGATAGTCGGCCATGTAAAAACCTTTGCGCCGCAATTACTGGATAAAATTTCACTTTACCAGGAAAACACGCCTCTTTTTGAAGCGTATAATATCGAGGTGGAGATCTCCCGAGCCATCGAGAAAAAAGTCTGGCTGCGTTCCGGGGGCTATATCATTATCGAAAGCACCGAAGCCCTGTCGGTTATTGATGTCAACACCGGAAGATATGTCGGCAAAAGCGATTTGCACGACACAATTTTTAAAACCAATATGGAAGCAGCGGTGGAGATTGCCTATCAGCTGCGCCTGCGCAATATTGGCGGCATTATCATTATCGATTTTATCGATATGGAAAATGACAACCACCGGGAACAACTGTACACGACCTTCAAAGAGGCGGTAAAAAAAGATAAAAGCAGGAATAATATCTTAAAGCTTTCAGAATTCGGCCTGGTTCAGATGACCAGAAAACGGATCAGCGAGAATCTGCACCAGCTGATGTGTGAACCATGCCACTACTGCGGCGGCGAAGGAATGATCAAATCCCGCCGGACAATCTGCTATGACATCTTTCGCAAGATCACCCGCAACGCCAAAAAACATAAAGGCGGCAACGTCACCCTGCAGGTGCATCCAAGAATTGCCAACTTTCTCAATAACGAGGAAGAACTTACTAAAGTAAAAGTCGAAAAAGAAATAGGCAAAAGAATTATTGTTGCCTCCGCAAAGGAGCTTCATATCGAGAAATATGAAATAATCTGGCAGAGATAATTCACTCCTGCCCCCTTTCCCTTCATTTTTAAATAAGGAAAATGTTGTCTCATGGTATTTCGTAACAAACAAAAATCCAGAGGATCCCGCCTGCTGTTAACCACTTTTCTGTCTGCTCTTCTTATTGGTGGAGCTGCCGTTTTTATAGTTTTTTTCGAAGGAGAGAAACCTCTCATCAATCTCCAGCAGTCAAGTGCATTTCTCGGCAAAAACGCGGTCATTAACTATACTGTCACTGATACCAAAAGTGGCATCCACACTATTTCGGTATATGGAACCCAGGGGGAGATGAAAAAGTTGCTACATTCCACTTCTTTCCCCAGAACTCGCTACACCGGTTCAATAGGTCCTCGGGAGAACAGTGAAACAGTTACTTTAGACATAACAAAAGAAGGTTTTACCGAGGGTCCCATGACGCTTAGCGTCGAGGCAACCGATTTTTCTCTGCGCGGCTGGCTGCGTGGCAACCAGACAATTGTTACCAGGCAGCTCACTATAGATACTGTACCTCCACAAATACAGATCCTGCACAGTGAGAAATATATCTCGCCCGGCGGCACCGGCATAGCGATATACCGCCTGTCGGACAAGGACAGCCAAAGCGGCGTCAACATGAATGGTTTGTTCAACCCGGGTTTTCGACTGGGCAACGGCAAAGACGATATCTATATTTCTTTTTTCGCCCTTCCGTATGATACACAAAAAATTGACACCTTGAATATTTCGGCTCAGGACCTTGCCGGCAACAACACCCTGGTGCCGTTTACCACCGCCTACAAGAAGGCCGACCAAAAACAAGATACGATCAACATAAGTGATGGTTTTCTGGATGCAAAGATCCCGGAATTCGAGCAGCACTATCCACAAATGCAGGGACAATTTATTGACAAATATCTCTATTCCAACTCAACAGTACGTGACGAGAACAACAGCAAAATCAGTGAACTCTGTAAAAACCCGCTGCCGGAAAGACTCTGGCAGGGTCATTTTGCCCGGATGCCCGGCAGTGCGCGGGCCGGATATGCCGACCATCGCACCTATTTTTATAAAGGCCAGGCCATCGACCACCAGGTCCATCTCGGCATGGACATCGCATCAACCAGCCGAGCTGACGTGCGGGCGGCCAACAATGGTAAAATTGTTTTTGCAGACTACCTGGGCATCTACGGTAATATGGTCATGGTCGATCATGGTCAGGGGGTATTCAGTCTCTATTCCCATCTCAGTCAGATAAATGTTGCGCCAGGTGATACGGTGGACCAGAAATCCGTTATTGGCTTAACCGGCACAACGGGAATGGCAGGAGGCGACCATCTGCATTTTTCGATGCTGGTCAATGGCGTCTTTGTCACCCCCAAGGAGTGGTGGGACCAGCATTGGGTTGACGTGACCATCATGCACCCAATTAATGATGTAAAGTTTTGATGGGTTTACCACACCATCAGTCGTCAATATCATAATCGGGATGACCGCACAGGGAGCAGCGCAGCGTCTGATCGTGTTTATCGAAGCACCATTCCCATTTTTTCTCATTGATCATGGCCTCTTCTTCCATTCCGCAGGTTATACAAACCCATTTATCACCATCTTCTGTTGCAAATAAATGCATGATATACCTTCTTTACGCCGGCAGCGTGTTTGGCAGCAACTCTTTTAGTGCTGAAATTGTTAATAAGAGAATATCAATCGCGCTCTTAATTACATTCTTTCTAGAGAAAGAACCACACTCTTATACCGCATATCACAGAAAAAAACAAAACCAGCGTAAAACTGGTGTTGAGTTTACGCTCCCTGCGGCACCATGAGATATAGCTACAAAATACCTAAGCTTCTATATAGTTACCTGGCAACGGAAATGCTTGGGCCTTTTTTTGCCAGCTTTCTGGTAATGAATGGCGTCTTTTTTCTGGCCAAACTGATTCCATTTCTCAACTTCGTACTGGAGCTTAATATCGGCTTTGCTGATTTCATTCGCCTCTTTTCGTATCTGTTTCCTAATATCTTTTTATATTCGATTCCCATGGCCGCCTTGCTCGGGGTAACCATCGGTTTTGCCAGACTGTCGAGCGATTCTGAGATCCTTGCCTTAAAGGCCAACGGCATCAGCATGTACCAGATTTTGCCGCCAGTGATCATTGTTGCCACGCTCTTTGCTCTTCTGACCAGTTTCGTGTCGATAAAACTGATCCCCTTAAGTGCCGTTTCCATGCGTCAGCTTTCCTATCAATTATTAAAGGAAAAAATCCACAACGGGATTAAAGAACATGAATTTACTGAAGCTCTCGGGGATGTGGTCGTCTATGTCGAGGCCATAGATAAAAACACCGGGGAGTGGACCAACGTCTGGGTCTCGGACAGACGCCAGGTAGACAATCCCGTGGTCACTATGGCATCGTCTGGAAAAATGAACAGCAGTATTGACGAGATGATGGTGTCAATAGAACTTAAAAACGGCAGTTTACATAAACCTGGGACAGATAATGCCCAGATCGTTCAATTCGATCAGTATCGGATAAATATCCCCCTGCGTCTTCCCGAAACCAGCGCCACACGTCTCAAAAAGACCGCTCTGACCATGCGCCAACTGCTGGTTGAGGCCCAGTCGCCCCAGAGCGATACTGCCGACAAACAAAACCTTTTGGTCGAATTCCATAAGCGATTGGTCTTGCCGGTTGGTTGTCTTATGATTAGTCTTCTCGGATTGCCTCTGGGGCTACAGGCACGACCCGGCAAAAAAGCTGTCGGGATTCAAGCGGGACTGGCGATTTTTATCCTGTACTATATTCTCTTTACCTTCGCGAAAGAATACGCAGGAAACACCATTTTCCCTATCTGGCTGGCCATGTGGAGCCCCAACCTGCTGTTTTTTTGTCTCGCCATATTCTGGATTATACGAGTAGCCAATGAACGGCCGCTTATTCCGGAAGTGCTCAGCCGCATATTGACAAAAATAATGCGGGCACTGGTGTTTCCAGTCATGACTCTGTGCCGGCCATTAGTGCAGAAAGTGAGAAATCTGTATACCAGAACACCTCCTGAATAATTTAACCATTCACCGGAACGTAAGGAGAAGCTATGCAACTACCAACAGCCCAGGAGATGAAAGATCTCGATCGCGCAGCTACGGAAAATTTCGGCATTCCAAGTGTTGTTCTCATGGAAAACGCTGGTCTTGGTACAGTGCGCATGATCGAAAAAGAGCTGGGTTCGTGTAAAAATACCTTCGCCCTGATCTTTGTCGGCCCCGGCAACAACGGTGGCGACGGCCTGGTTATCGGTCGCCATCTCCACCAGCGAGACTGTCAGCCACTGTTCTTTTTTCTGGTCAATCCTGATTCTTTGCAAGGCGATGCCGCCGTTAACCTGCAGATCATCCGCAACCTCAAACTGCCTATTCACGTGGTGGACACTTCGGCCAGAGTACAAACCATCCCCGTGCTGTTAAAGCAATTCGAATCGCGCGGCAGGTCATGTTACGTCATCATCGACGCTATTTTCGGCATCGGCCTCTGTCGCGAAGTAGTCGGTCACTTTGCCGATACTATAAACCTGATCAACTCGCCGAACTTTTGCCGGGCTTGCCCGGTCGTTGCCGTCGATACCCCTTCCGGCATGAACGCCGATACCGGCAAAATATTCGGCACCTGTGTGCAGGCCGATTATACCGCAACCTATGGCTGCGCTAAACCCGGCCACTTTATTCACGGCAGTTCTGCCTGGGCCGGCAAGCTTGAGATAATTGATATAGGTATCCCTCCCGAAGCCATACAGCAAGCAAAAATAGCCACGGAACTGGCTACCAGAGAGAACTGTACAAGGCTTATCGATTCGCTTGCCCGCCGTAAAGCAGCTCATAAAGGCAGCCACGGCAATCTGCTTATTCTGGCAGGATCGACAGGGAAAACCGGTGCGGCCATTCTTGCGGCCAGGGGAGCACTCAGAGGCGGTGCCGGTCTGGTTACCCTCTGCGTCCCTCATGATCTTAATATAATTTTTGAGGCTGTTCTGATCGAGGCGATGACTCATCCTCTGCCAAACAGCTGTCAATGCTTGTCGATTGATGACTGGCCAACCATCAGCGAACAGCTTACAACCAAGCAGGCAATTATCATCGGGCCTGGCATCGGGCTTGCGCCCAAGACAGCGGAACTGGTGCTGCACATCTACCATACGGCGAAATGTCCGGTGATTATCGATGCCGATGCCCTGACTGTCCTGGCCACGCATCGAGACCAACTGTCAGTTTCGGAAGGTCCGAGAATATTCACCCCGCATCCCGGCGAACTCGCCCGACTGCTCGACAAATCCGCGACGGATATCCAGGAAAATCGTCTCGATGCAGCTCTCTTGGGCAGCAGTCTTTTTAGTAATTCCCGGCATGATACGGTGATGATTCTGAAAGGCGCCGGGACGATAATCGCCGCGAGCAATGGCGTAACGACGATCAATACCACCGGTAATCCGGGAATGGCGACGGGAGGAATGGGCGATGTACTGACGGGGATTATAGGCGCACTGGTTTGCCAGGGACTCTCTCCCCTGCATGCGGCGGTTGCCGGCGTTTATTTGCATGGCGCGGCGGCAGACCGCCTGTATGCACAATCCGGCGCGGGCTTTCTGGCCTCCGAAGTAGCTGATATGGTCCCTCTAATTGTTAAAGAGCATCTTGCAAGCTGATGCTTGCCTCCCTTGTAATCGTACACCGGAACACCGCAAGTGACCACATAACCCAGGTCCGGTAACCGTTCATCCAGTGCCCTAGGTTCGTTCAAGCAGGCCGACGAGCTATAGTTAGCTATGTGAGGGGGCCTGATCGGACGAAAATGGGGTGCTGGTGCACGGTTAGCTTCTATTACCACTCTATCGGCTGCAGATTATGCTCCTGCAAATAGACATTGCACTTGACAAACACGTTCGAACCCAGAAAGCCTCGATGCGCGGAAAGTGGTGATGGATGGCTGGTTGCCAGAACCAGATGTTTCTCCTGATCGATGAGGGATGTTTTCTTCTGGGCAAACGCCCCCCACAGCATAAAAACAACATGTTCCTTCTTCTTAGAAAGAGTAACAATGATATCGTCAGTCAGCTCATGCCAGCCAAGCCGAGCATGGGAGTTTGGTCGCCTGGCCATTACCGTCAGACTGGCATTGATCAGTAAAACCCCCTGCTTCGCCCACCTGGTGAGGTTACTGTCGACACTGACCTGCCTGCCGTTATAGACGCTGTTGTTGACTTCCTGGAGAATATTGCGCAGAGAGGGTGGAACAGGAATTCCCGCCTGGACGGAAAAACATATCCCATGGGCCTCCGGTCCTTTGCCCGGATGTTCATTAAAATATGGGTCCTGGCCGATAATGACTACCTTGGTCGCGGCAAGACTTGTCAGCCGCAGGGCGGTAAAGACATTCTCCCGCAGCGGAAAAACCTGGGCGTTCCCCGAACCTTCATAAGCCAGCGTAATCAGTTTTTTATGCAGGCCCTGCCGCATAAGCGGCACGTTCTCTTCCCATAGAGCAGGATGAGCTCCATGACCGGCTTGCGCACCATTTTCCATAACTAACCTTAAAGCGCAGGACGTCAGTCAACAAGGGTGTCGTCACTGCTCCTCTTTTTGGTTTTATAATGCATGCTCTTGATCATCTCCACCAGGTGATCGAGAGAGGCAGTCTTGGTCATATTACATTTTTCAAGGACCTGCCGCCCCATATTTCGGTAATAACATTCCTCTTCATTAAGAACGCCAGGCATCCCGCCATTATTGAGGAGTATGGCCATACCCTTGTCACCATCATTTTCATCACCGGAGAGTATTATTCCGGCAGCCCGTTTTTTAAAGACAGTGCTCGCCGATGCCAGAAGGATATCGACAGGTCCACCCTTCAAGGACGCTTTCGGCACTTTCTGTAAGCTCAACTGGCCGTTATGCGGCTTAAGATTTAAAAAATCAGCGCCAGAAGCTACATAGCAGGTGCCGTCTTCGATATTCACCCCATCTCTTGCGCGGATGACCTTTATCGCGGATATAGCATCAAGGTATTCAGCAAAGCTGTTGACATGATCAACATTTTGATGAATAACTGCGATAATTGCTCCGCACATATTGTCGCTAAGTTGAGGGACAATATGCAATAAATTAAAAAAACTGCCTTCTCCACCACCAAGCACTGAAAGACAGTTATTCAGCTGATCGGTCGATGAGCTTGCTGGAGTCAATTCAATGGTGTCACCACATTCTGAACAGGTTATATCTTTAATTGACTGAAATTTTATAACTGAAATGACTTCCCGGTTACCGCATTCTTCACAAAAGACCACTCTTTGCTCCCTCTGCGCCTCACCCGCCGATCCCGGAGGAGTAAAGGCCGGTTCTTTTGCCTTCAGTCGAACGGCGGCTGCTCTTTTTACCTTATCGATAATGAGTTTCTGATAGGTCAACAGGCTGCTTTTCTGAAAGATAAAATCCTTACAGACAAAATCGACAGCACCATTTTTCAGGGTATCAAAACATCGGGCGGTCCCACTTTCGGTGAGGCTGGAAAACATGATCGTCGGAATCGGCCTGTGGATCATCAGGTGCTGGAGGGCGGTCATGCCATCCATCAGGGGCATTTCCATATCCAGCAGGATAACATCCGGGTCTTTCTTCAGCACCAAATCGAGAGCCTCAATTCCATTCTGGGCCTCGCCGACTACCACCAGGTCGTCACAATCATTAAAAATATCCTCCAGGAATTTCCGAAAGACCAGAGAGTCATCGACAATAAGAACAGATATTTGGGTAGAAGGCTTCTTCTCTATTTCTGGCTGCATTACAATTTTTCCGTAGGGGCACACCTCTATGTGTGCCCATTTTTTGGGTAAATTCCAGAAGGGCAGACACCGGTGTGCCCCTACGGAGGTTGTTATGAAGAGTTTTTTACGACGCCATCATTGATGATAAAGCTTATTTTTTCTAATGTACAACATAACCGACGACGGCAAAAATTTCTCTACCGACAGGCCTTTGCCGATCATTGCCCGGATATTTGACGAACTCTGCGCATCGGGTATCTTCCGTAATATATAAATGTCCTTTTTCCCATCTGTTGCATGCCAGAGGCCCTGTTCCTGCCTATAGCCAAGATTTTTTAATAAATTGGCCAGCGGTTCGCCGGTGTATCCTTTTCTTTTCGAGAGAATAATATGCACCGAGCGTAAAACATCCTGATGTAATTTCCAGCTGAGAATATCGAGGAAAGCATCGGCTCCGATCATAAAGTACAGGCAGTGCCCTTTATCGTACTGTTGCTGCAGTACCTTGAGCGTATCGATGGTGTAAGAAGGCTTGGGCAATAAACCTTCAATCGCATTGCAGACAAACTCCTGCCTGCTCTCAGTTGCCAGCTGAAGCATCGCCAGCCGATGGGCAAACGAACTTACTGCGGTGCTGTCCTTGTGCGGCGGCTCAGCAGCAGGAATAAAGACTACCTGGTCCAGTCCGCATTCGATTATTGCCGCTTCCGCCAGCTGCAGATGGCCATGATGCACCGGATCAAACGTCCCGCCAAGCAAGCCTATTTTTGGTGACCTCACTCTCGAATCTGTCCCTGGCCAAACACCACAAATTTTCGAGTTGTCAACTCTTCAAGGCCCATCGGTCCATAGGCATGCAGTTTGGTGGTACTGATACCTATTTCCGCCCCGAGTCCAAGCTGGCCGCCGTCATTGAAACGGGTGGAGGCATTTACCATCACCGCCGACGCATCGATTTCGGCAATAAACCTCTGGGCGGTACTGTAATTCTCGGTAACGATTACTTCGGTGTGGTGCGATCCATAGGTCTCTATATACTGCTTGGCCTCGGCAAAGTCCTGCACCACTTTTACACAGAGGATCAAATCAAGAAATTCGGTGCCCCAGTCTTTATCTTGAGCGGCTTGTATACCGGAGGCAATCGCCACACTTTTCGGACAGCCCCGCAGCTCCACGCCGCATGCAGTAAGAGCCTGCATCGCCTGAGGGAGAAAAGATGCGGCGATATCGCTATGCACCAGTAAGCCTTCCAGGGCATTGCAGACCCCCGGTCGATGGGCCTTGGAATTGACCACCAGGGCAACCGCCTTGGCAAGGTCGGCATCTTTGTCGACATATAGATGACAGACGCCTTTATAATGCTTGAGTACGGGGATTCGTGAATTTTCGGCGACAAAACGGATGAGGCTTTCGCCGCCGCGAGGGATAACGAGATCAATATCCGCCTCAAGCGTTAGCAGATGGGTAATTGCCTGCCGGTCAGTGACAGGGATGACCTGCACCGCATTTTTGTCCAGGTGGTATTCGCTCAGAGCCTGCTGGAGAATGGCCGCAAGCGCAAGGTTCGAGTGAATGGCCTCTGAGCCGCCCCGTAAAATAACCGCATTGCCGGTTTTGATGCACAGCGCCGCTGCATCGACAGTGACATTGGGACGGGATTCATAGATCATGGCAATCACGCCCAGGGGGACCCGCATTCTTCCGACCTGCAAACCGTTGGGCCGTTTAACGAAATCTTCGATTTTGCCGATCGGATCCGGTAAGTCGCAGAGCTCCTCCAGGCCGGAGATCATGGCATCAATAACCGCAGCGGAGAGATGCAGTCGATCGAGCATTGCCGGGGACATTCCTTTTTCCTTGCCGGCGGCAAGATCTTTAGCATTGGCATCTTGCAGCTGCTCCCTGCTCTGGGACAGCAGCTCGGCAACCCGTATCAGAACATCGTTTTTGGTCTTGGTTGAAAGTGCCATAAGACCTGCCGCGGCACTCTTCGATTTTTTCGCTAATTCTTCAATTGTTTGTGCCAGTACCATATGATGATCCTTTGGGTTTTAAGACTTGTGCAGATCCGTTTTTTTCCCATTTTGTTCCAGAGTTTCAACCACCATTTCTTTTAGAGCATCAATTCCTTCTCCAGTCTCGCCCGAGACACTGATAACTTTTTGGCCCATCTGCTGAAACAAAAGCTCGATTTTTGCCAGTTCCGCTGCATCAAGAAGGTCTCGTTTATTTAATACCAGAATCTGTATTCGGTCGGCGAGTTCTTCTTTGTACAGAAGAAGTTCCTTGGCAATAATGGCAAAATTTTCGGCAATATTTTCATCAGCTGCATCGATGATGTGCAACAGCATGCTGGTTCGTTCGATATGACGGAGAAATTTATGCCCGAGTCCGATGCCATTATGCGCTCCTTCAATCAATCCGGGAATATCGGCTATAATACAGGGCTGGTGATATTTATACTGTAATACACCAAGCTGCGGCTCCAAAGTGGTAAAAGGATAGGAGGCAATCTTCGGATTGGCTGCCGAGAGTTTGGATAAAAGAGTCGATTTACCCGCATTGGGCAAACCGACCAGGCCAACGTCAGCGATGAGTTTCAGTTCAATTTTCAACCAGAATTCTTCACCAGTTTCCCCATTGGTCGCAATCCGCGGGGTACGATTGGTACCGCTGGCAAAATGAGGGTTGCCCAGGCCTCCGGCACCGCCCTTGGCGATTATCACGACATCTCCAGCCATTACGAGATCCGCCAGCACGTGGCCGCTATCGTTATCTTTTATCACCGAGCCTACAGGGACGTCAATAAAACAATCCTTGCCCGATCGACCATGCATATCTTTACCCTTGCCGTGCACACCCCTTTCCGCTTTGAAATGCGCGCGATAACGAAAATCAATAAGGGAATTAAGCGAATTGGTCGCTCGAATGATGACACTGCCGCCCCGGCCGCCATCACCGCCGTTTGGTCCACCACGTGGAACAAATTTTTCCCGGTGAAAACTGACACAGCCATTACCGCCATCGCCGGCTTTGACAAAAAATTTTGCTTCATCAATAAATGCCATACTTCTCCTACAGGGCTGCAAAGCCTATACGCAGCCCCAAAAAAAAACTCGACCATCAATAAAATTGAGGTCGAGTTTAAGAGTGCCGGATAAGGTGGACACTTCGCCTTATCCGGAAAACGATATTAGATACAATCAAGCCACAGGATAAATGCTGACTCGCTTTCTATTTTTACCAAACTCCTCGTATGTCACCACCCCCTCAATCTTGGCAAACAGCGTATAATCGCGGCCACAGCCAACATTGGTTCCCGGATGAATGACTGTACCGAGTTGACGAACCAGAATATTACCAGCTTTGACGACCTGGCCGCCAAATCGCTTGACTCCGCGTCGCTGGCCTGCACTGTCTCGACCGTTTCTTGAACTCCCACCTGCTTTTTTATGAGCCATCTTCTACCCCTTTTCTGCGACACAAATCATGTTATTTTACTGGTGTTTCCGTAATCTTTTGCGGCAACAACCATTAAGCGGAAATTTCTTCAATCTTCAAAGCAGTATACGATTGTCTATGGCCATTTTTTAAGCGATACCCTTTGCGGCGCTTTTTCTTGAAGACAATGACTTTTTTCGCTCTGCCCTGTTCGGCAATTTTCGCCGTGACCTTGGCGTTTTCAAGAACCGGCTGACCGACTTTAATACCGTCATCACCGACAACCATAAGTACATCAACCAAATCAACATTGTCGCCGACGTTGCCGGCGAGTTTTTCCACCCGCACCTGATCCCCGCACGCAACCTGATATTGTTTTCCGCCTGTACGAACTATAGCATACATATATGAACCTCTTTGAGTGAATCTTTTCGGTTATCGATAGAGCCTAGTAATTTTATCAGAACAGAGAAATAAACTGTATTGTGCCCCTAATGTCAACAGAATTTAGAGTTTATCTTATTTTTCTGATGCGCAGAACTTTTCGATCATCCGCATTTCAACGGCATTGCAGGGCACGAGAATTTTATCGCCGGCGGAACATCTTTGCCGATTTTCAGGCTATTCTATAAACCGGGCAGGGGGTGAGGTGCAGCAACTTTTATCCGGAGTATTCCAGACGCGCTTTTTCTTTTGCCGTACGAATAGAACACGCTCTGGCGAAAGCCGCTTTTTTGCCATGTTTGGATATGGAGACCGAAGTTTTCCCCTGTTTCCCCTGATGGGTGACCCAACTGACTTCATAACGATTCAGTTTGTCATTGAGCCGGACACCGACCACACCGGTTCCTGAGTTGCTCACCGTGACCATATGCTTGTTGGTCCGGACCTTGCCGAGCTTTTTCTCGGTCTTGTCCCGCCATGAAATCGCCGACAACAGACTCGAATAACGTCCGCCGCATTTTCGGTCGGAAAAAAACTTCGAATGGGTCCTGCCGAGAAACCTTACTCGCACATACCAGCCGTGGGTCCGTTTAGACTCCTGATCTATCCTCGCAATATCTTTATGCTTCTCAAGAAGCAGTTGTTGTTTTTTGTCATCTTCCATGAATATACCTCTATTCTTAAGGATACATTTTACTTAAGGAGGAATGCTTTTCCTCCCTGCAACTGCACAGCAATAAACGCCATGTACATTTTGTAAAAAGATGGTATTCTTAGCAGGCAAATGCACAAAACCTGACAACACCTTCCAGCAGAGCTAAGTAGTTCTTAAGAGTCTGAATGTCAACTCCTTTTTTTGCCATTTTATTCAAAATAAGTCATCTAATTATCGACTTATTATTTCTTGGAGAAAATTTTATTATTTTTCCATACCTGACAAAAAGTTAAATGACCCTCTCACAAAATACCAATTGCGATCTTCAATTATCTGATCTTCTCAACACCATTCAAACCCTCAGAGGAAAAGACGGCTGCCCCTGGGACAGGCGACAGAACTCGCACTCGTTGCTCACGTATCTTCAGTCGGAGTGCCAGGAACTCGTCGATGCAATTCAAAATGATGACCATATTAATATTTGCGAGGAACTTGGCGATCTTCTCTATCTTATAGTTATGTTTTCCGAAATAGGCAATGACCAGGGCCATTTCCACCTTGGTGAAGTTATTTGTACCATCAATGAAAAACTCATTCGCCGCCATCCTCATGTTTTTGCCGGCAAATCGTATGAAAATGAAGAACAACTCGCTGCCCAATGGGAAGCCATCAAGGCAGAGGAAAAGAAAAAAAATTCTGTTTGACACTTTCCCCCTGCCTATGTAATATAGTCAGTTTTTTACTGAGAGGCAAACTACAGAATTCGTTTTCCTGGTTCACTTCCAGTAATCCCATAATAACAAGGCGTTATTATGACCTTCTTGCTCCCTGCCAAGAATATATCAAGGTGTGGGGGCCGAAAATTGCGGGCTGATATAAAACCGCAGAAACCATACGTCCACGAGGAGGAACGCATGCGCAGGTACGAAACAATCTTCATTCTTCGTCCGAATGCCGGAGAAGAAGATATCAACCGAGTTGTCGAAAGCACCAGTAAAATCATTCTCGATGAAAAGGGCACAATTATCGAGTTGGCCAAATGGGGCATGAAAAAACTGGCCTATCTCATTAAAAAAGAGAGCCTTGGCTACTATGTCTATTGTGACTACGCCGGCACTCCGGCGGCTGTTTCAGAAATTGAACGAAAATTCAGAATTGACGATCTGGTCTTGAAGTATCTGACCATCAAGACTGCAGGCACCATCACTGAAGAGGGCATCGAAGAAGCGAAGATTGCATTATCAACCAAAGCGTCCGCGCAAATCGATACTGAAGATGAGTCAGACGCTGACGATTCCGATGATACTGAAACTAATACCGACGATGACGCTGAGTAATTATTACTGAGCATCTTCGCAAGATCTGTCATTCCGGAGGAAACTATCATGGCACAAAGACCACAAAAAAAACTTTTCACCCGCAGAAAATCCTGTCGTTTCTGTGGTGAAAAAGATTTAGTTGTTAATTACAAAGACGTCAAGACATTGAGAAATTTTGTTTCAGAGCGAGGGAAAATTATACCCCGCCGTATTGTAGGCACCTGTGCCACCCACCAGCGGCAACTGTGTGAGGCTATCAAGCAGGCGCGGCAGATTGCTTTTCTGCCCTATGCCGGATCTTCGCAGGGATAATCAATAGAGGTCTGCAGGGAAATCATGGTGGCCAGCCAGGGGAATCAACAGCCGAAGATAGGTGGCATTATCCGGACAATACTGCTTGCTTCCCTGGTGATTATTCTGCCAGGGCTGGAGTGGTCACTGTTTGGCTGGTTGTATCTGTTTTTGCCGTTGATGGCTTTTTATACGCTCGCCCACTACGGATGGTTTACCGGTAAACGTCTGCTGGGTATTGCCGTCGCTGTTGCCCTCGTCGCATATCTTCTGTTGAAAAACTTTGAATTTTTCGTTTTTTCGGTTGCCCTGCTGTTTACCGGTTCTGTCCTTTTTTTTTCGGCGGAGCGCCACGAAAAGCCTGCCGTAAGCGGCCTGAAGGGTTCTCTGGCACTGGCCGGCAGTTGGGTCGCCATCTTCGCTGCGCTGTCTATCGGCGCAGATGTATCGGCTTATGGCCAGTTTTTGAACTCTCTGGATCAAGGTGTTACCGAGGCGCTCAACTATTATCGGCAAAACAACGATATATCGACAGAGACCCTGGTGATGCTGGAAACCACGCTGCACTGGATGAAGGTGTATATACCCCTGGTAATGCCGTCTATTTTGGGCAGCTTTATATTGGCCCTGACCTGGTTTACCATGGTCATTGGTAATATTCTGGTACCAAAAACCGGAGGCAATGCACCGTGGGAAAGTTATCAACTCTGGCAACTGCCGGAAAAAATTATCTGGCTAGCCATCGGTGCTGGATTATGCACCATTCTGCCGATCCAGATAGTGCGAACCATCGGCATCAATGTCCTTGTTTTATTGAGCATGGTCTACTGCTTTCAGGGCATGTCCATTGCAGTTTTTTTTATGAATAAATGGAAAGTACCCCTGCTGCTCAGATCTTTTTTTTATGTTATGGTTATTTTTCAGTCTTTTGGGACCATACTTCTCCTTATCTTCGGCATTGGTGATATCTGGTTTGATTTTCGTAAATTAAAGAAAACAGAGAACAGTTCAGAAAGCAGTTAAACGCGTGAAAATATAAAAATACCGATGGCGGCGCCATCAATTAACTGAAATAACTCTTACCTGCAGGATGATCTTCTGCTCAGCTCGCATGGTATTCGGTTTATTTTTTAGGAGTATAATGATATGGAACTTATTTTAAAACAAGCAATCAGCTCTCTGGGTCTGGAAGGCGACGTAGTCACCGTCAAGCCCGGCTACGGCCGTAACTACCTCCTACCCCAGGGCAAGGCAATGCAGGCTACCCCGGCGAATCTTTTACTTCTTGAAAAAGATAAGGCGGCCATTGAGGCCCGACGCGCCAAAGACCAGAAGCAAGCTGAAGAAAGAGCGAAAAAAATATCCGGCCTTACCATAGTCATCGAGCAGCTTGCCGGCACTGATGAACGTCTTTTTGGTTCGGTTACCACGGCCGATATCTGCGCCAAACTTGCCGAGATTGATATCGATCTCGATAAACGCCAGATCTTGCTGAACGAGCCGGTCAAGACCCTCGGGGAAACAAAGATCCAGGTGAAGGTTGGTTTCAATGTGACCGCAGAGTTTACCCTGAGCGTCGTGCCTATCCAGGCGAATTAAGGCTGCCTGGATTTTTTTGGGCACCTGTCACAGCGCAGGTTGATAACGCGAAGACCAAAACACACCTGGAGGCTTGACCTTCATGGTGTGTTTTTGTTTAATGCGCCTGATGAATTCGATTCTCTTTCCGGCGCAGAAAGACTTTCTTTCCAGACTTTTTTCGGTCACTGATGAACAACTTCGACAATATCCCCGCCCATACCGGATCAATAGCTCCGGCAGGAATACCACCACAGAATATTGAAGCGGAACAGGCTGTTCTTGGCTCTATTCTATTAAAGGCCGATCTGCTCGGCGCGGTTCTTGACATCCTCAAACCTGAGGATTTTTACAAGAACAATCATCGTCTTATCTATGATGCGATGATTGATCTTTTTGAAAAAAATGAGCCGCAGGATCTGCTTACCGTCTCAAATCTCCTCAAGAGTATAAATAAACTCGAGCAGGCGGGCGGGCCGACCTATCTGGCATCACTCACCTCGATTGTCCCGGTGACGGCCAATGTCACCAGCTATGCCAAAATAATCCGCGACAAGTCGGTTCTACGCCGGCTCATTTCGGTGAACACCAACATAGCCGCGAGATGCTATGAAGAACAAAATGATATCGATCTCCTGGTAGATGAGGCCGAACAGGCAATTTTCGATATTGCCGGATCCAAGGGCAGCCAATATTTTACCCACATTAAATCCATTGTTCCCAAGGCCTTTAAAACGGTCGAGCAGCTCTTTAGAAGAAAAGAATTTATCACCGGCGTTCCGACAGGGTATAGCCAGATTGATAAAATGACCGCCGGACTTCAGCCGTCGGATCTTATTATCATTGCCGCCAGACCGTCCATGGGCAAAACCTCCTTTGCCATGAATATCGCTCAGCACGCCGCCCTGGTCGAGAAAACCGGGGTAGCCGTATTCAGCCTGGAGATGTCCAAGGAACAGCTGGTCATGCGCCTGCTCAGTTCGGTAGGGCGAATAGATTCCCAGCGTATCAGAACCGGCAATATGCACAGTGATGACTGGCCAAAACTGACCAGGGCGGTTGGCATGCTGACGGAGGCACCCATTTTTATCGACGATACTCCGGCTATTTCCGTCCTGGAAATGCGGGCGAAAATAAGAAGACTGGCGTCACAGCATGAGATTGGTCTGATCGTGGTCGATTATCTCCAGCTCATGCGCGGGCGCAGCACCGAGAACCGCACCCAGGAGATCAGCGATATCTCGCGCTCCCTCAAAGCCCTGGCCAAAGAACATGCCATCCCGGTAATGGCTCTGTCGCAGTTGAACCGGGGCCTGGAAGGGCGCACCGACAAACGGCCGATGATGTCTGATCTACGTGAGTCCGGGGCTATCGAGCAGGATGCTGATGTTATCTGTTTCATCTACCGCGATGATGTCTACAATAAATCAGAAGACAACCCGGAGAAAGGTTCCGCCGAGATCATTATCGGCAAACAGAGAAATGGACCGACCGGCGTTGCCCGATTGACATTTGTCAAAGAGTTTACCATGTTTGAAAACACGAGCAGTTACGAAGAACAGGAAGGGTTTATTTAAACCATAGTATTTTGAGGCTAGACGATGACCGAAGAGAGCGCCATTGCAAATAAGTACGATTTTAGAACTATTGAGGCTAAATGGCAGGCACGATGGCAGGAAGGTTCAGTATATGAAGTATCCGAAGATGATTCGAAAGAAAAATATTATCTGCTGGAAATGTTTCCCTATCCGTCCGGGCGGATTCACATGGGCCATGTGCGCAACTATTCAATCGGCGACGTCGTTGCACGATATAAAAGGATGCGTGGCTACAATGTCCTTCATCCCATGGGTTGGGATGCCTTCGGTCTGCCGGCGGAAAACGCCGCGCAAAAAAATAACAGCCACCCTGCCACCTGGACTTACGACAATATTGATTATATGCGCCGGCAGCTGCATCAGCTTGGTCTTTCCTATGACTGGAGCCGGGAGATAGCCACCTGCAATCCGAAATATTATCAATGGGAACAGCGCCTCTTTATCGAGATGTTCAACAAGGGGATCGTCTACGAAAAAGTCACTACCGTCAACTGGTGTGAATCCTGCCAGACGGTTCTGGCCAATGAACAGGTCATTGAGGGGACCTGCTGGCGCTGCGATGATCCGGTCTATCCACGAAAAATGAACGGCTGGTTTTTTAAAATCACCGATTATGCCGAAGAATTGCTCCGCGATCTTGACCAGCTCACCGGTTGGCCGGAAAAAGTACTGACGATGCAGCGCAACTGGATTGGCAAATCCACTGGACTGACCTGCGATTTTGCCGTCGATGGTCTGGATTGTACAATTTCCATCTTCACCACTCGGCCGGATACCATTTTCGGGGTTACCTTCATGTCGATTGCTGCCGAACATCCGCTGCTCGATACCCTGATTGGCGGCACTGAGCGAGAAACCGAGGTTCGACAGTTCGCCGATAACATTGTCACCCAGAAGCAGCGCCAATCAGTTGAAGTCGTGCCGGAAAAAGAAGGTATTTTTACCGGCCGTTATTGCATCAATCCATTTAACGGCGACAAACTACCCATTTATGTGGCCAATTTTGTGCTCATGGAATATGGCACTGGTGCGGTTATGGCCGTGCCGGCCCATGACGAGAGGGATTTTGAGTTTGCCCGTAAATATGACTTAGCCATCAGACCGGTGGTCATTCCTAAGGAATTGCCGCTTGATGCGGCAACCATGCAGGAGGCATCGACAATTCCCGGTGTTTTGCACAATTCAGGTCACTTCAACGGCATGGATTCCGTGGCGGCACAGACGGAAATCATACAATATGCCGAGCAAAACCATTTCGGCGCAGCTCACGTCACCTATCGACTGCGCGACTGGGGCATCTCCAGGCAGCGCTATTGGGGAGCGCCCATTCCGATAGTCCACTGTGACAAGTGCGGCGTGCAACCCGTGCCGCTGGACCAGCTGCCGGTGGTCCTGCCGGAAGACCCAGAGGTCGGCAGCGCCTGCCTGCCTCTGCATCAGCGGCCGTCCTTTATCGCCACCACCTGTCCGAAGTGCGGCCAGGCGGCTGAGAGGGAGACCGATACTATGGATACTTTCATGGAATCTTCCTGGTATTTTGCCAGGTACGTCTGCCCGGGGTTTACCGAAGGTCCCATCGACAAGAGCAAGGCGGACTACTGGCTGCCGGTTGATCAATATATTGGCGGCGTGGAACATGCTATCCTGCACCTGCTGTATTCGCGTTTTTTTACCAAGGTACTGCGCGATCTCGGCTATATTGATATCGACGAGCCGTTCACCAATCTGTTGACCCAGGGCATGGTCATTAAAGACGGCACCAAGATGTCCAAATCAAAAGGCAATGTAGTCGATCCGAGCGATCTCATTGACGAGTACGGTGCGGACACGGTCAGGTTATTCAGCCTGTTTGCCGCGCCGCCGGAGAGAGACCTGGAATGGAGCGCCCAGGGAGTTGAAGGATCTTCCCGCTTCTTAAATCGCGTGTACCGACTGATTTTAGCCTGCAATGAAATCCTCGATCAGCCACGGCTAATTCCCGAAAACCTGAGTGGCCAGAGCAGAATTCTGCATCGAAAAACCCATCAGACCATCAAACGGGTCACCGAAAATATCGAACAGAATTTCCATTTTAATACGGCAATCAGTGCCATGATGGAGTTGTTCAATGTCCTGTCGGCATCTCTTGGTGAGAATGCCCAGGAAAAAGTGGAACCAGCGGTTGTCCGTCAAGCGATTTCCATGCTGCTGCTCCTGCTTTCACCAATGGTGCCCCATTTTGCCGCGGAAATGTGGCAGAAAATCGGCAATGACGACCTTATCGAACAACAGCAATGGCCGCAGTTCGATGCCGAGGCCGCCCAGGAAGATCTACTGACGATCGTCATCCAGGTGAATGGCAAGGTCCGTTCACGCCTCGAAGTGCCCATCGATGTTGCCGATGAATTGCTTATCGACCAAGCGTTAAAGGATGAAAACACGAAAAAATTTCTTGACGGAAAAACGATTAAAAAAACCATTGTCGTCAAGAATAAGCTAGTCAATATCGTTATCTAAGGGAGCTGAATTGATTAAAACAGGAGAGGCGCTGTGAAAAAGCCATGGGTATTTCTGGTTCTGCTGGTTGCGGGAGGAGTGCTTACCGCCTGCGGCTATCATAATCCTAATGTCTATAAGGGTCCGCCAAAAACTATATATATGACCGAATGGAAAAACAGGACCAGTCAACTGGGACTCGATTCGCAGATATACCGGTCTTTGACCAGCTGGTTTCAAAATACCGAATCCATCACCACGGTGCGTCAAAAAGAGGGCGCGGATCTGATTCTTGCCGGCGAAATCATCTCGCTGGATCTGCCGAGCTTAGCGTATGGTGAAAACAGTGTCACCACCCAGGTAAAAGTGGTGCTCAGGGTTCGTTATATCTTGAAAGACAGTGCCACAAATAAGATCGTGATCGAGATCCCCAGTGAGTTCTGGACGGAACAATATCTGGTTTCAAAAAATAACTCCGCCAATCTCGATAATGAAAAAAAAGCGCTCAACACCATAATCGAAGATCTGTCCAGGCGGATATACCAGCGCACCATCACGGAAATAACCAGATTGCCGCAATAACTAGAAGACTGTATCCACCGGGCAGAGCCGTCAATAGCCGGCCCTGCCCGGTCTTTGTCTCGTATATTTTGCCTTATGCTCCGTATCGGTCACCTCACCTTTGACTCTCCTATTGTTCTGGCTCCGCTCGCCGGCTACACCGATCTGCCGTTCAGGCTTTTGTGCCGAAGCTTTGGCGCCGGATATTGCGTCTCAGAAATGATCAGCTGCCATGGCCTTGTCTACCGGCAGGCCAACACCATCAAGATGCTCGCTTCAATTGCCGAAGAAAAACCAGTGGCCTTCCAGCTGTTTGGCGCAGACCCGGCGGTGATGGCCGAGGCGGCGGAAATTCTCGCTTCCTACGGCCCGGATATGCTTGATATCAACATGGGCTGTCCGGTGCGAAAAGTCACCAAAAAAGGGGCCGGAGCAGCGCTGATGACCGATTGGCAACTGGCAAAAAAGATTCTGCAGCAGATCGTCGCACGCGTCGGCCTGCCAGTTACGGTAAAAATAAGATCGGGCAAAGACGCTCACGCAATCAATGCACCGAGCTTTGCCAAAATGCTGGAAGATACCGGGGCTTCGGCAATCACCGTCCATGCCAGAACCTGGGCGCAGGGCTTTTCCGGCAGCATAGATGCAGATATTATCAGGCAGGTCAAACAGGCGGTCTCGGTTCCGGTGATCGGTAATGGCGATATTTTTTCCTGCAGGCAAGCACGGCAGATGATGGCGACAACCGGTTGCGATGGGGTCATGATCGGTCGCGGCGCACTCGGTAACCCCTGGGTTTTTCAAGAATCCGGTCGGCCGGACGAGTTAAGCCGGATTATGGCGGTCGCCGCAATGCATCTCAACTTGATTGAAAAATTTCTGCCGGCGGACAGACTCCTCAGTTATATAAAAAATCATCTCTGCCGTTACTTCAAAGGCTTGCCCGGCAGTTCAACGCATCGGCAAAAAATCTTATCGGCCCCGGATCTATCCGACCTGAAACGACAGCTTGATCCGGATAAGCTCTAATTTGCACCGGTTATTGCTGATGTTTCGTAAAAACTCGACGTAGGGGCGCCCCTACGGCAGTCGTAATGAAGGGTTTTTACGACGCCATCATTTCTGCAGTTCTATTATTTTCTTTAAGAGATCCTTGCTCTCCTCAGTTCTTTTTGCCGAGAGGGTTTTGCTGCGCAGGCCATTTTTAATAGAGAGCTCCGCATCCTTCAATTTTCCCTCATAGAGATAGTATTTTCCGAGATAAAAGCTGGCATCCCCTGACTGCCCATTATCTGCGGCTATTTGTCCCAATTCAAAATAGACTTTGGCGTATTCCGGCATCTCATAACTGACTTGCTGAAAATATTTTTCGGCCTCGTCTGGACGATTGGTACGATACAATATTTTCGCCAGGGTAAAGGCGGCGTACATGTCAGAGCTATCAGCGGCCAGGGCTTCTTTGAGTGTTTTTTCGGCCTCCGCCATTTGTCCGGCGGCAAAAAGAGCAACACCCTCATCGGTCTTGAGGATATGGCGCTCTGGGAAATAAGCCTGTACTTTGGCCAGCAGGACCAGGGCCTTGTCGCTGTCATTTTCGTTTTCAGCGATCTGCGCCAAGCCGTAGTCGGCCATCACCTTCTTAAATTCACTGGCCCGGCTATCGGCAATGATGCTGGCCAGATACATCTTGAAATCCCGAGAATCCTTGACTTGGGCCAGAATACGATATTTAAAACGGATAAAGTCGAAATCGTCACTTTGCGGCGCAGGCGCCTGAGCGGCTTTACGATCGTTTTCGACCAGCGACTCTATGGTGTTGAGGCGTTCCTCGGGGTTGGGATGGGTAAGCAGATACTGCGGCGGCTTCTCACTCCGGTATCGGGCTATCCGTCGCATTGATTCGAGCATTTTCAGCTGCCCTTCGGGATTTCGATCGAGGGTTTTCATCCAGTCGTAGGCCATCAGATCCGCCTCTTCTTCATCCTGTCGGCTAAAATGCAGATTGAGGCTTTGCCCGGTGGCCAACGCCCCGGTCAAAAGCACCGGGGTGGCCGCACCGCCAAACGCCAGCGCGGCCAGGGCCAGGCCCAGGGCGCCGATCGTGGTGTATTTCCCTTTTTCCACCCGTGAAGCGAGATGTCGTTTAACGATATGACCTATTTCATGCGCCAGAACAGAGACCAGCTCGTCTTCGGAATTCATGGTCTCAATCAATCCGGAATGAAAAAATATCAACCCCGAAGGTGCCGCAAAAGCATTGAATTCTTTATTGTTTATAACAAAGAAGTGGTAATCGAAATACTGGATGCCGGCAACCTGCAACACACTTTGGCCCAGCTGGGTTATATATTCGGTAATATCAGGATCATCGATCAGCTCGAACTCCGACCGTACCGAATAGAGGAGTTTTTCCCCTATTTCCCGTTCATCGCCGATGGTAAATGATGCTGTCGGGGCCACCACACTAAATTGCAGGAAAAGCCCGATCAACACGCTGACAAACCATTTCATGATATTTTTTTTGCTGACTCCTTCAACCATTTAACTGTCCGACGCAGACCCTCTGCAGTAGAAACAACCGGCTCATAGCCAAGATCCCGCCGGGCGTTTGCAATGGAAAAATAATGCGACTTGGCGAGCTGCTCAGCCAAAAATCGAGTCATCCTCGGCTCTTTCTGCGATCGGGCCAGGGTGTACAGTGCCTCCATTGCTCCTCCCAGCCGGTAGGCCAAGGGAAAGGAGATTGAGCTCTCTACCGGCGCCACATTCATCGCCACAAATATCTCATTTATCCACTCCCATAAATTTACCGGTTCCCCCTGACTGATGAAATAGGCTTTCCCCGCCGCCGTCCTAGCCCTACAAAGATTTTTTGCCGCCAGGATATGAGCGTGGGCAACATTATCAATATAAGAAATATCAACCAAATTGGAACCGTCGCCCACTCTTTTAAGCCTTTTTTTGCGTCCGCTCAAGAGCAATCGGGGGAAAAGATGCGGATCGCCCGGGCCCCAGACAAGATGCGGCCGCAAAGCGCAGACTGCAAGGTCCGGGCTGTTGGCAGCAAGGACAATTTTTTCCGCCATAACCTTGCTTTTTGCGTAGTGACAGAGATACTGCTCGGCATAGGGCAGCCGTTCATCGCCGCCTTGTATATCCTTGCGGTTAAAGACCACGGACGGGGTTGAGGTATAGACCAGCATCGGCACCCGGTTTTTTTGGCAACTTGTAACAACCGACTCGGTGCCGAGCACATTGGTGGCATAATAGTTTCGCCACGGCCCCCATATACCAGCCAGTGCAGCCACATGAAAAACCAGATCGACCCCTGCCGTGGCCCCTTCCAGCAGCGTCGCATCGGTTATATCACCGACAATGCATCGGCCGCCTGCCTGCTCTATCTCGGCATATCGATGCCGGCCAACGACAGTTGTCTCAATCCCCAGGTCAAGAAGCCTTGCGACCA
Organism: uncultured delta proteobacterium; assembly: GCA_963796255.1. Taxonomy (GTDB): domain Bacteria; phylum Desulfobacterota; class Desulfobulbia; order Desulfobulbales; family Desulfocapsaceae; genus Desulforhopalus_A. Next base: position 121,261 of record CAWCLE010000007.1, read on the forward strand.
CGGCTTTGCCGACAAAACCGCCGCCGCCGGTCACCAGAACTTTTTTTACTCCAGGAAGGAAATCTTCTTTTGTGCCCATAGTGCCAGTTTCTCGCGAAATATTTTGGCGTTATGCCGAATATCAACGGGGAAGTTCTTATGGATGAGAAAATGTTTTATTTCTCGGGTAAGCTCCGACTGTCCACCAATTTGCCTGAGCTCTTCCAGCAATTTTTCTGCATTAATTCTCTGGTCTTTTTTCGGCTCAACAATAATTGCCGGAATTCTATACTCATCGCCTCGCCTGCCATCTTTTATGCCGACCAGGGCCGAACGAGAGACATCCGGATGTTCATTGATAATTGCCTCGCAGGGAACGGAAAAAAACGTCCCCCGTTCGGTTACGACCCGATGGGCCCGTCTGCCGCAGAACCAGAGCCGCTGGTGGTGATCCATATAGCCGACATCGCCCATCCGGTGCCAGAAAGTGTCACCGTCGACAATTTTGGCAAGTTTAGTCTCCACGGGGTTGTTCAGATATTCTTTGGTTACCACTGCGCCCCGAACGATAATTTCACCGATCCGGCCCTGGGCTACCAGCATCTCTTTAGTCAATTTAGCCAGGGGAGCATCGGCGATGTTGATGATCTTGATGTCAACTCCCGGCAGGGCTCGCCCAACGCAGGTACCCAAGCCCAGCCGACTTTGCGGCCAGGTCTCTTGCACCACTTCGCGGCCTTCGATGGAGACGATCGGCAGGCTTTCCGTCGCGCCATACGGCGTGAACACCTTCGCACCAGCCGGCAAAATCTTCTGCATCCTTTGCAACAGTTCGCCGGGTACCGGCGCTCCGGCCATCAGCACCTTATCAAGAGAATGCAGGACGATGCCCTGCGCCAGACAATACCTGCTTACGACATTCCAGATAGCCGGGGAGCCAAACGAGTAAGTAACCCGATATTTTTCAATAGAAGCGACAAATGTCTGCGGCTTCACCCTGGCAGGCCTGGTCGGGTCCATATCGGGGATAACGGCACAGGCGCCAAGTGCGGTGGAAAAGAGGGCAAAGAGCGGAAAAGCCGGTTGATCCACATCGCCTTTGCCGATTCCATAATACTCTTTAATCAAGCGCAACTGGGCGGCAAAAATCGAATGTTCATAGCACACCCCTTTGGGAGGCCCGGTCGAACCGGTGGTAAAAATTATCGCCGCCAAATCCGTTTCGCAGGGCGCAGATACCGGGTAGTCGATCCCTTGTCCTGGTATGTGAAGAATATTTGGCCCTAAAAAACCGCAAGACCTGCCGCAGCAAAATGATTTTTCCACCGTCTTAAAGTGTCTGGTAAAAATTTTCGCAAACAGCAGAGCCTTGGGAATACCGATAAGAAATTTGGGCGCAACCCTGGCAATGCAGCGCAACAGATTCTTATAGCCCATGCCAGGATCGATAAGGACAACAGGACTGCCGATTTTGAACAAGGCCAGGGTCAGGCAGATAAAATCAACCGACGGCCGCACCATCAGAATGGTGCGGTCTCCCTCGTAAATCCCTGCCGAGGATAAATAATCGGCATACCCATCGGCTTTGCCATTCAACTCGCGAAAAGAGACTTTTTTGCCGGTTCGTGCTTCGATCACCGCTATTTGGTCGCCCAGCTCTTTTGCCGTTTCGACAAAGGTTTCGGCTATATTGCTTGCCACTCCCGTATTCCTTTGCGGTTAGCGCTGAAAGAACGATTTGACGATGGGGTCAACTTCCGCCCTCTTATCCTCGAGAATATAATGTCCGCCATCTTTGAAATAATGTGCTTCGGCCTCGGGGAATCTTTCCCGCCACTCGGCAAAAAAATGGTCGTTAAAGCAAAAATCCCCTCCGCCCCAGACCAGAAGCATGGGAATTGCACGATCGCGCAGGAGCTGCAACTTATTTTCGATATCGACCAGAGTGGCATAACTTCGGTGCTGCGAATCAAGCGGAATATCCCGGACGAAGTTATACACAGCTATCCGGTTATGCCAGTTGTTGTACGGCGCAAGATATGCCCTCGCCACCGGGGCAGCCATTTTCTTTTTAACCGCCATAAATTGGGCCGGCCAGGCAAAACCATTAAACAGCCTGACCAGTATTTCACCGGCTATCGGCAGGCGGCAAAGCCTTATGCGCAAGGGTATGCGCGGTGATCGAAAAGCCGCAGTGTTCATCACCATTATCTTGTCAACGGAGTCAATATGGTTTACTGCACTGCCCATGCCGATCGCCCCGCCCCAGTCATGTACCACCAGGGAAAAATGATCAATGTGCAGGTGGGTAAGCAACTTTTCCAGGTTGGTTATGTGCTGAGCCAGGCAGTAACAATAATTCTGCGGTTTATCGGATAATCCGCAGCCGATATGATCAACAGCGATAACCCGATGATTCTTCCGCAACACCTTGATAAGATGCCTGAAATAAAACGACCAGGTGGGGTTGCCATGGACCATGACGATAACCGGTCCGCTCCCTTCATCAATATAATGCATTCTGCCGCCGGCCAACTGCAGATAGTGCGATGAAAATGGGTAATCAGGATACACCGTCCAACCATAGTGAAATTTTTAGATCGACAAACTATTAAGCCCTCTTTTTTCGGTGGCTTGCATAACAACTGTTTACCATCTTTGCTGCTCTGAGTCTATCTTTGATCGACGTAACCGTACGCCGGGACAAAACCGATAATCACCTTGAGAACCATTCTTATCTTACTATTATCGTTATTAAATTTAAAATATTCTGTTGCCATTCACCACTAAACATGCTAAACGAATTAGATGTTGTTATACAATTGTTGTGATACAAATGTTTTGTATAAACGATTTAAGGAATGGCAATCGACGATGCGGCTATCGGCAGTTTCTTTATTTCAATACAACAAAGGATGTCTGACCAGTGAATGGTCGGGAACATTATTAACGGTTCGAACGTGAACCGCGTGCAAAAGGAGTAGTACAATGGCAGAAGGTACAGTGAAGTGGTTTAACGATGCGAAAGGATTTGGTTTTATCGAACAAGATGGTGGGCAGGATGTTTTTGTCCATTATTCCGCTATTAAAACTGAAGGCTTTAAGTCCCTTGAAGAGGGTTCCCGGGTATCCTTTGAGATAGTTGACGGCCCGAAAGGTCCTGCCGCTGATAACGTTCAGAAGCTTTAATCATTTTTTATAGCAGCAAACAAGAATCCCCTGCGCAGTTCCTGCGCAGGGGATTTTTTTTGTGTTGTCTACCTCACATGGAAACGAGGGGAAGATATTCCGGGTTCCACCGCATCCGATCAATGATCGTCCGCATCCTTGCTTCATCATTATTATGTTGAAAATCGCTATAGACGCAGGGTCGGCTGACTCCTTTTTCGACAGCACACATGGCCACGGCCAAACCGACTTTTAACGCTACTTTGCTCATGTCGCTGATCGGCGGCACCAAACGCCCTTTGCCAAGTTGTTCCGGGGTCATCATATCGGCGATTGCCCTGGCAGCGACGGTAAAAAATTCCGGCAGCACTTCCCTGGCACCTGACGCCAACACGCCCAGTCCCACCCCTGGAAAAACAAAAGCATTATTACACTGGCCGATATGACCGGCCTGGTCCATTTCATCCATGGTTGCACAGGGGTTGCCGGTAGCAACCAGCAAGCCTTCTTCGCTCCATCTGACGATATTCTGACAGAAGAGCTGCGGCGTCGAAATATGCTGAAAGAGCGCCAGAACCAAAGGTTTACTGGTGTTTTTCTTGATCTCTTTGATTGCCTCTTCATTAAAAAAGAAGTCCTGGCCAGTGGTGCCGATCAGCATAGTGATACCCGCCTTACGGATAATGCTCGGAATATCTATGCGGTCAATCTCGCTCAGCCAGGGATGGCCGGTCGTATCCTTGGCAAATTTTTTCTTATAGCGTTCGAGAGTGCTTTTACTCCCCAGCAGGCCTTTAGAATCAATCATAAAGATGCGATTAAGGGCATCTTTTTCGGTAAGGCCTTCTTCCATCATCGCATGCATCAGCTGCTCGCCGATGCCGACCCCGCCGGCACCGGCGCCATGGATAAGGATTCGCTGATCGGCAAGCTTTTCCCCTTTTATCCGGATAGCCGAAAGAATCGCCGCCAGAGCAATTGCTCCGGTACCCTGAATGTCGTCATTAAAGGAGATCAATTCGTCAACAAAAGCGTCACGAATACTGAATGCGTTCTGCTGCAGGAAATCTTCCCACTGACACAGCGCATTGGGAAACACATTTCTGAACGCCCGGACAAACCGACCGATAAAGGATAAATATTCCTCCCCTTCCAACCGCCTGTGCCGCCAGCCGAGATATTTGTTGTCGGCAAGAAGCTTTTCATTATTGGTTCCGACATCCAGGGAAATCGGCAGGCAGTGCCAGGGAGCAATTCCTGCGCCCTGGGTATACAGCATCAATTTGCCGAGACAGACGGCAATACCGCCGGCGCCCTGATCGCCAAAGCCGAGTACACCCTGGTTATCGGTTACTACCGCAACCCGGATGTCTCGATGGGCAAATCGGCGCAGGATGTCTTCAGCACCGTCAATATTGCCCGGATAAAAGTGCAGCCCGTTTGCCTGACGGAACATAGAGGAGTATTTCTGGACGGCCAGGCCGATGGTTGGGGTATATATTATTTTTATAAAGTTTTGAATGTCACTTTTAATAAGGGCGTGGGCAAGAGTGGTATTACGGTCAAACATTGATCGGATAAAAATAAATTTTTCAATGTCGTCGACTTTCTCATTGACCTTTAAGCGTGAACTCTCCACCTGCTCTTTAAGATTACGCTCGCCCGGGGGGAGTGTCGCTTCCAGTCCCAGGGCTTTTCTTTCCTGCTGAGTGAATGCCGTACCCTTATTTATATAGCTACAGGAACGGGCCGCGGCCCCACTGGCATAAACAACGATCTCTCGGGTATTTCCATACTCATCGTATTTAAACCTGTACAAATTTGTTGACATTCCGAGCCCCCTTCATTGTCTCAAAATAAAAACTGCAATTGACAAGTACTCATGTTTGCTCCATAATTGCCGGCCATGGAAACCTGGCAGAAAATTTTACAAAACAGCATAACCACCCTTGATGGCCTGCAGGAGCATGTGGCTTGTGATAGTAACGCATTACACGATGTAATAGCAAACTTTCCCATGCGCATAAATCCTTATTTTTAAAAATTGATTCGATATCCGGGCGACCCGATCTGGAAACAGGCCGTGCCCGACCTTGCTGAAAGAGACGATACAATCGGTGAAGATGATCCACTCGCTGAAGAAAATCTGAGCCCGGTACCCAATCTCGTCCATAAATACCCCGATCGGGTGCTGTTTCTGGTGTCACACACCTGCGCTATGTATTGCCGGTTCTGTACCAGAAAACGAAAAGTCGGCACCGATAAAATGCGCATCAGCCGTCAAACCCTGCATGCCGGATATTCCTATCTGCGGCACCATCCCGAAATACGAGAAGTGCTTATTTCCGGCGGCGATCCCTTGCTGCTGGCCGATGGAGAAATCGCTGAGATTCTCAGTTCATTGAAGGCCATCCGGTCAATAGAAATAATCCGTATCGGTACCCGGGTACCGTCGGTTTTACCCATGCGGATTACCCCAAAGTTGGTTGCCATCTTAAAAGCGCATCATCCGCTCTATATCAACACCCATTTCAATCATCCCAATGAAATTACCGCAGAATCGACCAGGGCCTGCACCATGCTCGCCAATGCCGGCATACCGATGGGCTGTCAGACCAGGGCGATACCTTAGTCTTTGAAAATTTTCAAGGCGAAGTGTGTACCTACCCGGAGGCAGGAGAATGCTGCTAGGCGTCCCCTCTGCTGAAAAACTTGCTTATCTTATCCGATAAACGATATAATCGTATTTTAATCTTACCTATTGTATCGTCCGATAATTCGCTCCCCTGAAGAGCCACTATGAACAAAGATGCCCTGCTGCAGATCATCCTAAAATCTGATGAGTTACCGACCCTGCCGACGGTTGCCTCGCAGCTGATCACCCTTACAGCGCAAGAGGATACCACCCTCGCCGATATCAGCGAATTGGTGTCCAAGGATATTGCGCTCTCCGCTAAAATTTTAAAAGTCTCCAATTCCGCTTTTTACAGTTTCCCACAACAAATCGGCTCAATCAAGCAGGCTGTCAGTATCCTGGGGATGAACGCGGTTCGTAGCCTGGTGCTGTCCTTTTCTTTTCTGACCATGAAAGCCGGTAAGATCAAAAGTCGCTTTGATTTTGAAAAATTCTGGGAAAAATCATTGTCCTCAGCAGTCACCGCCAGGCTTATTCTCGAAAAAGTAAAAGGTTTTGATATCGAAGAGGTCTTTGTTTCCGGGCTTCTGCAAAACCTGGGCGAACTTATTCTGGCCCGTTCCTTTCCGGAGGAATATGATAAAGTGCTCCGGGCAGTCGAAGACGACCAGCACGATACCTTAACTGCCGAAGAAACTGTCTTCGGTATGAATCATACCGAAGTCGGAGCCGAAGTAGCTCGGAGTTGGGGTTTTCCGGAAATATTATTGACGCCCCTGCAATATCATCATAAGCCGGGTGAATACAGCGGCAAAAACAGCACCATTCGGGCAACCGTATGCGCAGTTTATCTCTCCGATCTATTGATGAATATTCTTTATTCTGATAAACCGGAGGTCTATCACCAACAGTTTCGCAAAGAAGCTGGAAAATTGCTGGGGCTTACTGCAGAGGATATCGAGTCGATCCTCGATCAGGTGCACATCAAAATCAAGGAGGCGGGAATATATTTCAACCTGAAGATAAAACCGCCCCAATCGGTGCAGGAAATTCTCCAGGAGGCAAACATTCGTTTGAGCCTGATCAACCTGAACTACGATCAGATGAACAAACAGCTTATCCAGACCAAGATCCATCTTGAGAACCTGACCCGTGAACTCGAGGAAAAAAACAAAAAACTCGCCGACCTGGCCAATATCGATGGCTTGACCGGGGTATATAACCACAGATTTTTTCAGAATGTCCTGGAACAGGAGAGTAAGAGAGCCGCGCGCAATAATAGTTCTCTTGCGCTGCTGCTCGTTGATATCGATCACTTCAAGAAGGTCAACGATACCTATGGGCATCAGGTGGGAGATTTTATTTTAGCGCAGTTTTGCAAGACGCTGCAGGACAACATCCGTCAGTACGATGTCCTCGCCCGCTACGGCGGCGAAGAGTTTGTCATTGTTCTTCCGGAGACAGGGGTTGCCGACGCCCTGGTTGTCGGCGAGAAATTACGGGCCATTATCGAGTCGACGGTATTTGCCGACAATCGTGAAAAATATCAGGTCACCGCCAGTTTTGGCCTGGCCGGCAGCACCCCGGCGACCGACGATAATTTCACCAAAAGCGCCTTAATTTCTCAAGCCGACCAGGCCCTCTACGAGGCGAAAGAAAAAGGCCGTAATCGAGTGATCAGCTATAGTCCCAAAAAGAAATGGTTCGCTTTCTGAATAGTAAGCACCCATTCAGTACCCAGGCAGCCCCCATCTTCACATCATGTTTTCCGGATCCACATCAATAGCCAGAAGGCACTGCGTACCGATGAGTTCCTGCCGCACCCCTTTGATTGCGGTGCACAGGGCGTGCATTTGCTCGAGATTTTTCCCCTTTAACAGAATCTGCCAGCGGTAGTTGTCCTTTATCTTGTCAAGAGGCGCCGGTGCCGGGCCCAGCGTTTCAATGGTAAATTGTTCTTTTTTAACCATTTGTCGACAAAACCGGGCTACCCGCGCGGTTGTTTCCCGAACCTCTTTTTCCACCCGCCCCTGCAGACGTAGCGCTGTCAGGCGCAGATAGGGCGGAAAGGCCGGATGGCGGCGAAGCTGCATCTCGTGGTCAAACATTTTCTGGTACTGGTGGTCCCTGGCGTAGACGATCGCATAGTGGTCCGGGCGCATGGTCTGGATGATCACCTCTCCCGGCTCATCTCCACGTCCCGCCCGGCCGATTACCTGGGTGATCAGCTGAAACGTCCTCTCTGCCGCCCTGAAATCCGGCATACTCATCCCGCCATCGGCCCAGACCACGCCAACCAGGGTAACATCGGGGAAATGGTGCCCCTTGGCAATCATCTGCGTGCCGATAAGGATATCGATTTCTTTGGCATGCATTTTGGCAAGAATGGCTAAAAATTTTTTCCTGTCGGATGCGGTATCGGAATCAAGTCGTGCCACCCTCGCCTCCGGGAAAAAGGCAACGACCTCTTCCTCAACCCTTTCGGTACCGAATCCGGCCGGGATTAAATCCGTGGATCGGCACTGCAGGCAAACGCTGCTTGCGGCCATGGAAAAGCCACAATAATGGCAGATTAGCTGCCTGCGACTTTTATGCAGGGTCAGTGAGACATGGCAATGGTTGCACTGCACCGGCGTGCCGCAGTCGCGGCAGAGCATCACCGTGGAAAAACCTCTCCTGTTCAGCAGCAGAATGCTTTGTTTCCCGTTGACAAGATTTTTGGCCAATTTTTCATGCAGCTCTTTTTTAATGATACCTTGGGCATCTCTAGCTTCTTTTGCCTCTTTTTTGTTCAGATCGATAACCCTGACGACCGGCAGCGATCGGTTGCCGACCCTCTCCTGCATGGAAAGAAGGGTGTACTTGCCTGACTGGGCGTGGGCAAAACTGGTAATCGAAGGGGTTGCCGAGCCCAGAATAACCACCGCATCATGATATTTTGCCCGCAGCACGGCAAGATCACGGCCATGATAGCGGAAGCTGTCGTCTTGTTTAAAGCCGGCATCGTGTTCTTCATCAACGACGATCAGACCGGGATCCCGACAGGGTGCGAAAAGAGCCGATCTGGCGCCGATAACGACCTTGGCCTTGCCGGTCAGGGCCAGATAAAACTGATCGAACCTCTGTGCCGTCGACATCCCCGAATGCAGCAGCACCACGAGATCGCCGAATCGCGACAGCAGATGCGCCTCGAGCTGGGTGGCCAGAGCGATTTCAGGAACCAGGATGATCACGTCCCGGCCAGTCGCCAGAGTCTGCTCCGCCGCCCGCAGATAGACCTCGGTTTTACCGCAGCCGGTAATCCCATGCAGCAGAAAGGGCTGAAAGCGTGCCGCCTGTATCGCCGGCAGGATCAGCTCTAAAACACTTAGCTGTTCATGGGTCAGAATTTCCGGTCGGGGATAATGGTGCAGCTGCTCGCCGAAGGGACTGCGCATGACTCTCTCACTGACGCGAATCACCAGCTGCTTGTCGACAAGGCTGCTTAACGCCCTGGCGGCACCGCTATAGTCCTGCCGCAAATCTTTTAAGGCAATAGTTGGACGGTTTTTTTCTCGGCTGAGCTTATCAAGACTCAAGAGTGCTTTTACTTCAGAGACTTTCAGCTCAATCTCAGTCTGCCGGCGGATCTTTTGCTGATATTTTGAAATTGTTTGGCTATCTGTATCAATTTCCGTCGGCACCATCAGATCCGGCGAGACCAAGCCATAACAGATCTCGTTTTTTTCCTGCACCCCGTCTCTTCCCGGCAGATGCATGACCGCCACGGCATCTTTTTTTACCAGGTGATCGAGTATCTTTTTTGTCGGCGCATCACGCAAAAGCTGCTCGCTCTCGGTCGTACTCAGCTCACCCTGGGTGCTCAGTTTATCGGCCCAGGCAGGTATTTTCTGGTCAAAAAAAGCTCTACAATCCGCCGCTGTCCTGACCACCAGCTTTCTGGCACTTTTTGGCGCAAGCCCCCCCGGCAAGGCTGTTTTGATGACCAGCCCCAGGGGATAGTGATAATAATTAGCGACCCATCTATAGAATCCGACACTGCTTTCATGAAAGAGCGGATACTCATCGCAAAAGGCATATACCGCCTTGATTTTGTAGGGGAGACCCTCAACAGCCGGAACCACGGCAAGGATATAGCCGGTTACCTTGCGCCTGCCCAGTGGAACCAGCACTCGACGCCCTATATATGAAGGGCTGGTGTCGCTCTCCCCTGCACATTCAGCTGTTGCAGGAGGCAGGCAATACGTCAATGTCTGTTCCAGGGGGGCAGCAACAGCAACCTCCAGATGGATCATAAATCGGCGACAACCTTTTTCAAATGTGCAGTCAGTTGCTTGCCTAATGCGGGGTGGCGCAGCCCATAGGCGATGATGGCCTTCAGATAACCCATTTTATCGCCGGCATCAAATCTGGTCCCCTCAAATTCCATGGCATACATGCCTCTTTTTTTGGTAAGAGCCAGCAGCGCGTCAGTCAACTGGATTTCCCCGCCATGACCGGGAGTGGTCTTATCGAGGATATTAAAAATTTCCGGCATTAAGATATAGCGACCGATGATAGCCATATTCGAGTCGGTGGTTCCTGGTGCCGGTTTCTCGACCATTCGGGAAACCTTAAAGGTGTTGTCCCGCTCAATTTTTTCACCTTCGACGATGCCGTATTGCGGAGTTTCATCCATCGGCACCCTTTGGATGGCAACGATCGATTCCCCCACCTCGTCGAACAGATCAAGCAGCTGTTTAGCACAGGGCGTTTTGCTCAAAACCATATCGTCGCCCAGCAAAACCATAAAGGGTTCGTCACCGATAACATTGCGTGCGGTCCAGATTGCATGGCCCAGACCAAGTGGTTTTTTCTGGCGTACCGAGACAATATCTATCAAATTGGAAATATTGTTGAGTTCTTCGCCGAGAACCACTTTATTTTTTTCTTTGAGCACGGAATCAAGATGAAAATTATAATCAAAATGGTTTTCAATTGCCGATTTGCCCTCGCTGGTGACAAAAATAATCTGATCGATTCCTGATGCGACGACCTCTTCGACTATGTATTGTATAGTAGGTCGATCGACAATAGTAAGCATCTCTTTGGGAATTGCCTTAGTCGCCGGCAGGAACCTGGTCCCAAGACCAGCAACAGGAATCACCGCTTTTCGTACGTGCATAGTAACCTCAATTTTTAGGTAACAGAAAACCAGCTGGTATGGTATCTACCTCTCGATACGGGACAAAAACATTTTTATCACCGCTCAAAGAGTCTGTCGGATTATAGCAATTTTTTCTCAGATTGAGGCAAACTCGAAAAAATTACCGGAGGCATAGAGTTAATATTCCGAGGATAATTTTTTCAAGTTTAACGAAGATATGAGAAAAAGGGCATAATCCGGCTGGCTCCAAGGGGCAACTACCAACCGACACTTACCACACTTTAGAAACGACATCTCTATTTTTCATGAATTTTTTCTATCCTGACAAGCTGCCGATAACCGGTCACAAAGCCACCATCATCGATACCATCATCCGCCACCAGGTGATCATTATCGCCGGCGATACCGGCTCAGGAAAAACCACCCAGCTGCCCAAGATGTGCCTTGAAGCGCTGCCGGACAACGCCCTGCTGATCGGCTGCACCCAGCCGCGGCGTATTGCCGCTTCCACAGTCGCCGGCAGGGTCGCCGAAGAACTGAGAGACGCCGGCGAGATGGTCGGCTACAAAATTCGCTTTCATGATTATACGACGCCTGCGACAAAGATCAAGTTTATGACCGACGGGGTGCTCCTGGCCGAAACACGCAAGGACCGGCTATTATCCAGATATGGCGTGATTATTGTCGATGAGGCCCATGAAAGAAGCCTCAATATTGATTTTCTGCTCGGCTATTTAAAACAATTGCTGGTAAAGCGCCGGGATCTGAAAGTGATCATTACTTCAGCGACTATCGATACCAGCGCCTTCTCCAGCCATTTTAACGACGCGCCGATCATCAAGGTTTCCGGGCGCAGCTATCCGGTTACTATTCGCTATCAGCCACCTGAAGAGGATGCCGCCGGTGAAAAAGATGGCGAGCTGGAGCACTGCGTACAAACTGTTTACCAGCTGTTCACCGAGGAGCGCAGAGGCGACATCCTGGTATTTTTACCGACCGAGCGTGATATCCGCGACTGCTGCCGGCTGCTCGAAACAAAAATTCCCCAGGCGGTCATCCTGCCGATCTTCGGCAGGCTTCCGGCCGGGGATCAGCGGAGAATTTTCCAGAACTTCAACCAGGTAAAAATTGTCGTCGCCACCAATGTGGCCGAGACATCGGTGACGGTGCCGGGTATCAGTTATGTTGTTGACAGCGGCCTGGCTCGCATTTCCTATTATAATGTCCGGGCCAAGACCACCAGCCTGCCGGTCACCAGGATCTCCCGGGCCAGCTGCGATCAACGCAAGGGGCGCTGCGGCCGGATTGGTCCCGGTCTGTGCATCCGGCTGTATTCCGAAGAAGATTATAACGATCGACCCGAATATACCCTGCCCGAGGTAAAACGGTCCAATCTTGCCGAGGTCATTTTACAAATGATCTCGCTCAAACTCGGCGACCCGGAAAAATTCCCTTTTCTTGATCCTCCCTTTCAAAACTCCATCCGGGAAGGGTATCGGCTGCTGCGCGAACTGGATGCCATCGATGAGAGGAAAAGACTGACCAGCCGGGGACGAATAATGGCCGATCTGCCCATCGATCCGGCCATCGCCAGAATCATTATCGAGGCGAAAGACAACAACTGTCTACGAGAAATCAAGATAATCTCGGCCGCGCTTGCCATCCAGGATCCGCGATTGCGTCCTGCCGAGCATGAAAAAGAGGCCGACACGGCGCATCAGCAATTCAGTCACCCGCACTCCGACTTCATGGTCCTGTTAAATATCTGGAACCAATTTCACCAGGCAGATGATACCACCCGATCCTGGTCGAAGCTGAAGAAGTATTGCAAGAGCTCTTTTTTGTCCTTTCAACGCATGCGGGAATGGTTTGACCTGCACAGCCAGTTAAGCAGGATTATAGATACCAGGGACGGCTTTATCGAAAATGTTGCTGATGCTTCCTACGAGCAGATCCATAAATCTTTTCTGGCTGGTTTTTTGCGCAACCTCGGCCTAAAAAAACAAGGCAACCTGTATCAGGGCACGCATAATAAGGAGCTGATGATTTTTCCCGGTTCACATCAGTTTATGAAAGCCGGTCAGTGGCTGGTGGCCGCCTCGTTTATCGAGACCAGCAGGCTATACGCCCTCACTGTCGCAACCATTGAGGTCGACTGGATTGAAGCGGTGGCCGCGCACTTATGCACATACTCCTGGTCAAATCCACGTTGGCAGAAAAAGACCGGTCAGGTTGTTGCCGAAGAGAAGGTGTCCCTGTTTGGCCTGGTCCTTGCCGGCAATCGACAAGTCAATTTTGGTAAAAGAAACCATAAAAATATTGCCGAGGCCCGGGATATTTTTATTGACTCAGCCCTGGTGGGCGGGGAAATCAATGGCTCTTACCGATTTCTTTCGCACAACCAGGAGCTTATCAAGACATGGCAGGATGCGGAGGAAAAATTGCGGGTGCGCAACATTATCGCCGATGAGTTAACTCTGCATGCGTTTTATGATCAGAGGATTCCTGCCGATGTCTACGACCAGACAAGTCTCAAGCGATTTTTACACCGGAGTCGGGACACCACTTTTCTTTTTATGCAGGACAGCGATGTGCTGCTGCGCCGCCCCGAGGAAAAAGAACTGGTCGATTTTCCCCCGACCCTGACCATCGGCAGCCTGCAGCTGCGCCTGGAATATCATTTTGAACCCGGCTCGGACCACGACGGCGTCACCTTTCGGATTCCCTATGACTTTGCCGCCACCATTGCGGTCGAGCCCTTTGAGTGGCTGGTGCCGGGCTTGCTCCAGGAAAAATTGATCTTTTTGTTAAAAGCGCTGCCGAAAAGCATCCGAAAAAACCTGGTCCCGATCAACGAGACGGTCAACAGCCTGCTCGACGATATGGACCAGGGCGCCGGTTCGCTCTATACCGCGCTGGAGAATTCAATTTTAAAAAGGTTTAAACTCCTCGTCCGCCGCTCTGACTGGACGGAAAATTTACCGCTGCATCTGCAACCGCGATTTGTTCTCTTTGACGACACCGGTAAAACCGTCTGTTCGGGACGAAATCTCCGCCAACTTCTGGTTGCACAAGCCGCAAACGCCCTGCCGGAGCAGCAAAGAACCTTGCGAACCGCAGAGCAAAAAATTATCGATCGCTGGGACAACTCCACCCATACCAGCTGGAATTTTGCCGGTCTGGCTGGTCCCCTCCCGACCTACACTCCACAAGGGGAGGTGGCCGGTCTTCTTTTCCCGGTGCTTATTGCCGAACCGGAGCACAGCCAGGTTCGGGTGGGATTTAAAAAAGATGCAAAATCGGCAGAAAAAATAAATAAGAAAGGCACATTATACCTGTTTGCCCTGCACTTCAAAACGCCATTAAAGCCCCTGAAACAACTCGTCAGTACGACACTTTCCGGCCCTTCCTCCCTCTGGCTGATGAACGTCGGTACAACCCGCCGGGAGGTTGTCGACAAACTGCTCGATGTTGTTCTTATGGCTCTCTTTGGCCCAATTTCTCCAGGTATTATAACTGAAGAAGCATTTGCGCAAAAAATCAGGGCCGTCGAAGCTGTCGGTTTTTATGCTGCAGCTCAGGATATTTGGCAGCAGATCATGGCACTTGTTCGGATGCGCCGGACCGCGCAGGATACTCTGCAGAAATTATTTGGGCGGCAGGCTAATGCACTCATTTTCCCACCAGAAAAAAAGGCTGATTTTCAGGAACATCTGGACGACATCATGCCGGTCAATCTTTTTGTAGATCCTACACCCATGGATTTTTCGAATATCCACCGCCAGCTGCAAGCTCTTCTGGTCCGGCTGGCCAGGTTCCAGGCCAATCCCGGCAAAGACGGCAGCAAAGCAGCGCAGCTTGCACCGTATCTGCACAAGGCGCAGCAGCTTGTCACCAAAAAAGATAGTTTATCGGCAGAAGCACTTGAGCAGCTAGCCAGGTTCAGAGAGCTCATTAATGAATACCGGATTTCTCTCTTTGCCCCGGAAATTAAAACCCGCGAATCGGTCTCTGCCAAAAAACTCGATCAACAATGGCGCGCAGCACTGGCGAAATGCTAAGGAGAAAATGAACAAAATTACCCTGGGAGTATTACTCTGCCTTTCATCACTGATCTTACTGCATCGCGGTCATGCGGCAATCGGCATCATCGCTTTTGTTATCGGTATCGCCTTGATGAATGGCCGATATTGGCCCAGGCGATAGAACAGCCCTATATGGACAAGGCCGTATTGGTTACATGCTTGAGACTGTCCATGGAAAATGGTTTCGGCAAGGTGTTGACAAAACCATATTCGCGGCAGTTCTGCATGACCGAATGAAGGATCATACCGCTCATGGCGATCACTTTCAACTCGTGGTGCATCTCATGCAGTAGGCGGCAAGTTTCCATTGCCGACGCCTCATTTTCAGCCGGGAGGGCAAGTATAACCAGCGCTGGTGGCAGCTGCTCCTTGATGGAAAGATTGTGCAGCTCAGCAATCGCCCCTGCCCGATCACTTACTGCAGTAACCGAAAATCCAAGATAGCCAAGCATTATCTTGGTTATCGCAACCATCTGTTGATCTGGCTCAATCAATAAAACCGAGCGGTCCTTAACCGATGCCGCATCAGCTGCCGCAGAGCTCTTGTCTTTTTCAGCCAGAGCCGGCAGATAAAAGGAAACAGTAGTTCCCCGGCCGAGGTCGGAATTGACCACCACACAGCCGCCATGATTGCGCAGGATCGCATAGACCACGGTGAGACCTAGCCCCATGCCTTTATGCACCCCGCGCTGCTTGGTCGAATAATAGGGATCAAAGATTTGCATTAACTGCTCAGGATGTATCCCTAGTCCGGAATCACGGAAATCAATTCGACAATATTTCCCGGCAGGGACATACTGGCCGGCCAGCAACTGGGGAGTCGAAAAATCATTTTCTCCGATAACCACCTCCAGCCGCTGTCCTGCCGATGCTTCGACCGCATTCTGCAAAACCTTACATACTGCCTGGGATAATTCTTGTGGATCACCGTGAATCAAAGGATGAGAGGCGGCAACCTGGATCCGATATCGATCTGCGTTGCCGTTGAAAAATTTGGCCAAAGTACTGTTTATCAGAGACTCCAACTGCACGTTTTCCCGGCTCACAATACCAAAATTGGAAAAGCAGGAGATCTGGCGGGTAAGATCTATTGCCACCAGGGCGGCCTGCTTCGCCTGTTGCAACAACTTATTGCGCTCCTCACCGCTTTGGTTTTCACCATGCAGGCTGATAATATCCAGATTGCCGCAGAGTACGGTCAACAGGTTATTGAAATCATGGGCAAAGCCGCCGGCCATGCAACTCATGGCATCCATTTTTTTGACGAGCTTTAAGGCATTATCCAACTCTCTCTGGTGTTTCTCGGCGGCATGCTGTCTGGTGATATCTTTTAAAATACACAGGCCGAAGAAAGCTCCCTCTTCGGCTATGACAATAAACGAAACGGTTAAAACTCGCTCATCAAGGTAAAGTGGACTGTCTTCCTGGATAGTATACTTTTCCATTCCCCCGGCGATAAGCTGTTGCTTAATCCATGCGCCGATGGCCTCGTTGAAGGGTCCCCAATTAATTGCCGTGCAGAGGGACATGCCGATAATTTGTTCTTCCCGGCGAGAGAGTATTTTAAGGGCGGATCCATTGACGGCGACCACCTTACCCTGGTAATTTAACTCGATTATCCCTTCCTCAAGATTATCTAACAAACCGGTAAGATGTCGTTTTTCTACCAGGAGCTCGCTCGTTGTTTCGGAGGGTTGCAGACCATCGGGAATGTGGGCGGCCCTCCGGCCTGCCAGGGAAGATATGGTGTTCCGCCCATGATACGCCTGCAACGCAGCCTGGAGATGATGCCGCATCTCCCGCAGATTTCCTTTGGCGATGCATATATCGCAAGGTATTTCCCGCAGAATTCGTTCACGATCTTCCAGGACAATAGCCGACAGGACGACAATAAAAATTTTTTGATGTCTTTCGGTATTGCGCAGAATTCGGCATAACTGCTCACCGCCAACCATCGGCATGATCAGATCGGTAAAAACGATATCCGGCGCAAAATCATCGATAACTTCAAGAGCGGCAAGCCCGGTGTCGGCGGTATGGACAATGCAGTCCTCCTGCGCGAGAAGCGCCGAAACAGCGCGCAACAGAACAGGATTGTTATCAATAACAAGGGCTTTTATCTGCATATCTCACCGGAAAATAATCTCCTTGAAAAAGGCAATCATCTCTCGCCGCCTCTGCATCATTTTCAGTTGCTCCGGGATCAGATCGGTCTGATTAATTTTCATCACCGACATTTTATACTCAATATGGGTGGCAAAACGATTGTCCACATACCAGGCATACATAAGTCCCATCAACAGGCCGGGAGGGGTGAACCCTTCTTGATTATTCACCAGCCGGGTGTAATGATCAACATCGTTGGTAGGACACATCCGGGCAAGTAGGAGAAAGGCGTCGAGCTGTTCCTGATCAAAAAAACAGACTCGATCATGCCGGGCCTTGAGATAAAGATGATATACCCTGCCAAGATGAAGTCCGTCGATTTCGATTTCTTTCATCTCTTTTTTCTCGGCATAATCGCCCAGCAAAGATTCACCCAGGGCGATCATCAACGCAACTTCCAAGTTGTGTTTACCGGCAATCTGATCCCCCCTGATTTTAATACACCTATCATCAAGATCAAAAAAAGAAAAAACATTATCCCATTGTTGATCCCGATGCCAATGCTGGCGGTCAATGCAATGCAGCTCGGTAAAATAATCCAGATGACTGAGCGGAATGATCGGATGATCGAGAAAAATATCGGCTAGAGTCGATTTCAACGCCTGTTCTGCAACGTGGTCTCTCCCACCGATAAAGACAACTTTAAGGTTCTGCAGTCTCTGCATAATCCCCATATACCGTTGGAAGGGCTGGATGCATATATTGCCCGGCGCCTCAAACGATATCGGTAAGGATTTGATGGGCAGATGGCTCTCGTCTGTGCCGTCGTAAAAACAACTTCTGCCGTTATACAATGCTTTAATGGCCAGGGCCAGGGCATCGGGATCATGTTGAATGACGCCTCTTTCGGCCAGGGAATCGAGCGAGTAAACCCCACATTCAACTGGAATGTAGTTAAGCCTGGCTAACTGCTCCTTGTCCAAGAATATCGGAACTTTTTCCTCGACTGCATACCTCTGTAGCACGGAGGCGGGGATATCGTGCAGCGACATGCACAAAACCTCATTGAAGAGTCCTTTCGTGCCTCCGGGTATATTTTTTTCATAGGCCCGAATCATATCGGAAACATAGAATTTTCTTTCCGGATCGGCAATAGACAGATCGGTTTCTCCCGCCTGTACCCAAAGGTTAGAGACAAGCACCTTTAATGCTTTTTTATTGCGACGCACGGCATCCGCCAGAGCGGGAACTTTAAATACTGGAATTATAGAAGAATACAGGCTTCCCGGGGCCAAAATGACAATATCAGCGGCCTGGATATCCGTCAGCATTTCCTCGTAGACCCGTATCGTATCACAGTAATCGACAGTAACACTTTCGACGGGAAAACCTCGCTGTGCCTCGCTGAGTTTATGCTCACCGATGCTTTCGACACCGTTGGTATAGAGGACCCGGAGCTGAGCTGGTGTAGAAGTACAGGGAAGCACCGCCCGTTCTCCCGCACCAAGTGCCAGGGCTAATGCGTTTAACCCGGTAAACAGTGCCAAATGCAGTAAGTGTGGGTGATGCACCAGATCAAGATTGGTCACTGACGCTTCAATCTCCCGATATACCGCCGCTGCCAGCAGCAGATTGCCAAGGCAATGGGATCGTTTTAAGGGTGCCGCCAGACGCGGGTCGGAAAACAGATGCTCCAACAGCGACCCGAAAAATTGTTCAAATGGCTGCGGCAGTCCATGAAGCTTTTTTTCAAAGGCGGAAAAATCAGAGCCATGTCTGATGAGCGGCCCGGTATACCGCCAGTTAAAGAGATCGGACAGGATGGCCGCTACTCTGGCAGCCTGGATCGCGCCGATATTATATCTTTTTTGTAAATTTGTCAGCTGAATGGAAGAAAGCAATACATGACGTATATCCCCGACCGCGATGATGGGCAGATCTTTTAATAATTCGCCTGTCGATCCGCCGTTATCGGTGATGCAGACAATAGAATGAGTCTGCGGAAATATTTCTTTCAAGCCGATAAAAGGCTTTTGCGCCCAACTGGCCAGCCTCGAATCGCCGCCGATAATATTCGACAGCCCCGTTCCCCCACCGAAAACCACTACCTTTACGTCTTCGACACTTTTTGCCAGCAGCTCATGGCGAAAGGACTGCAGATGAGCTTTGGCCTGCCCATGGGCACCGGCGGGAACCCCGCGCAGGACAAGATCGATAATTTTCTCGCGCAAATCCTGGTGCGGTAATAAATCAAGAGGCGAGAGGCGGATTTGCCGGATGTTGTCAAATTTTTCTACAATCAAACGAAACCTTCAAATTCTCTTCATATATTCTATCTAACCACTCTGCTCCGCAGATACTCTTCCACCCGAAGAAGATCTTCCGGGGTATCCACTTCTATCGAATCATGCTCAGTTACTGCGACCTTGATTTTATAGCCATTTTCCAAGGCTCGCAGTTGCTCGAGCTTCTCGAATCTTTCCCATTCTCCTTCCGGCATACCGACAAAGGAGAGCAAAAAGCCTTTGCGATAGGCGTAAAAGCCCAGGTGTTTATAATACGTTGGTTTGATTTTTTCATTAGGATTGCGTTGAAAAGGAATCGGCGACCGGGAAAAATAAAGGGCAAAATTGTCTTTATCAAAGACCGTCTTGACATGATTGGGATCCTGGATTTCCTCGGGGCGGACGATCTTATAGATGAGCGTTGCCATCGGCAAGGCCGGATCATCAAGCAGTGGTTGCGCCACCTGCTCCACGACCTCGGCGGGAAACAAGGGCTGATCACCCTGAATATTAACCACTACGTCTTGTTCGGAAATCCCCAGAATCTCCGCCGCTTCAGCCAGCCTGTCCGAACCGGAGACATGATTTTTCCTGGTCATTACATATTCGCCGCCAAATTGCGCAACACACTCGGCAATACGTGAATCATCGGTTGCGACAACGACGCGCGACAGCAGCCTAACCGCCTGGGCACGCTCGACAACGTGCTGAATCATCGGTTTACCGGCAATCTTGGCCAGCGGTTTGCCTGGAAATCGATTGGACTCGTAACGGGCCGGGATGATCGCTATAACTTCAGTTTTTTTATCTATCATGGTATGGTTAGCAATTATGCAGCTTCACTGCACGACGCCATCGGAGTTACATTGATTTTGAATCCATAAAAAATGATCAGGGTATGTTTTCACCTTCTGCAATATCTGTTTCATCTACAATAGATTCAGCGATAATTCTACAAAAAGCAAGTGGGCTGGCAGCACTCCTCAATCTCCCATTCGCGCAATCGATTGAGCTGCGGACCACTGAGTTGGTCCTGGCATATACGGCCAAAGGGCTGCAACTTCTGCATATGCCACTTTTAAGCCAAAAATCCAGTTGCCTCTTGTATGTCGACTTTGTCCATGGCAAAAATGGTTTCCGGCTGGCCCGCAACGCCACCAGCAAACAGCCACTCGCCCGTGCAGCCGGCCTTAAACCGGGCTTCAGACCGACTATCCTCGATGCAACGGCAGGCAATGGTGCCGATGGCTTCGTCCTCGCCAGCCTTGGCAGCAAGGTAACCATGTGCGAACGTTCGCCAATAATCGGCGCACTGCTGCAGGATGGCCTCAACCGAGCTGCGCAGCAGCAGATAACTGCCGCCATCATTGACCGGCATATTTCCTTCAAACAGATCGACAGCCGGGAATATCTGGCCCAAACCAAAAAAGCATTTCATACAATTTATCTCGACCCGATGTATCCTGAGCACCAGACATCAGCGCTCAACAAGCAAACTCTGCGCACCATCCGCACCCTCGTCGGCGGTGATCCGGACAGCGCAAACCTGCTCGAAACGGCGCTCGCCAAAGCAGAAAACCGGGTCGTAGTCAAACGGCCGCGCCACGCCCCTGCTCTCTCTACTCTCCAACCTTCGCATATAATCAACATGAAGAACAGCCGCTTCGATGTCTATCTGACCTTCAACGAATAGCTCTCCATCATTTGTGGTATTGTTCACCGGCTTTGATGGTATGCGCCCGATACAACTGTTCCACGAGCAGCATCCGGGCCATATCGTGGGTAAAGGTCATCTTTGACAGCGAAATGAGCAGATCCGCCGCGGCAATGACGGCTGGATCATGACCATCAGGCCCACCGATCAGATAGCATATCTGTTTTTTTCCCTGCATCTCCCATTGATTTATTTTTTGCGAAAACCCCTCCGAGGAGAATTGTTTTCCCCGCGAATCAAGGACGACAATTTCAGCACCGGACGGCACCGCCTGTAACAGAATTCGCCCCTGCTCTTCAGTCGAAGCTGACGTACTCCTCCCCCGTCCTTTTTCTTTTAAGACAGTGATGGAAAAAGAGGTATAGTGCTGCAGGCGTGCGGCGTATTCCGCCACACCGTCCTCGATGAACCTTTCTTTTATTTTCCCGAGAAAAAGCAGCTGATGTTTCATTCTTTACTGCTTAGCAGCGGATGATAGACTCATCCATCAATTTTTTCAGAATTTGACAGAATTTTTCGTAGCCGATATCTTTTTTTATTCCGGGGCAGGAATCGGCAATAGTATGAAAATTATTCTCATCGAACAAGATAGAGGGATGCAAAGGCCACTGGCCGCATCGCCATGGCCGTCCTTTATGCACGGTACAGCCGTCCTTATAGAAAATACAGTGACCGTCGACAATCTTCATCTGCACAACCCTGCCGGTCATTCGCCAATATCGTTGCCCAACTTCTTTTGCAGGCATGTTAAGCACATCGATCATCCGCTTTTGGTCACTTTCATCGAGTGAAACAGTAGTCTCGCCGTGACAACAAAAGCCACAACGGATACAGGAAAATATTTTTGCAACTGACATCATGGGCTTCCTTAATGGGTCTTTATTTTGATTCAGGATTGCAGTCTACTGCAACATACTTCTCTCAGGCTGCAGATTCACCCAAAACTGTTGCCTGAAAAAAAATTGCTCAGGCATTGCCGATGACATCTTCAAAAGTAGCTATATCTATGCCGTACTCCATTGCGGCTGCCTTCCATTTCTGTTCATCGGGCATATCGAAAATAATGCTGTCATTGGCGGGCAGACTCAGCCACCCGTTATTGACCAGTTCATTTTCCAGTTGTCCCGGACCCCAGCCGGTATACCCTAAAATAAATAAATAGGTGGCAGGTCCCCCGCCTTTGGCAATTTCTTCCAGAACTTTGATCTCTCTCGTCAGGGAAACCGTCCGGCTGATGTTCAGCTTATGTTCTGTCATATAATCGGATCGATACAAGATAAAGGCCGACTCTAAATCGACTGGGCCGCCGATATGTACTGGGGCCAGCTTTTTGTTTGGTATCGGTAAATTGGCACCTTGCAATATTTCCGCTAAAGAGAAAAAATGATTGGGCCGGTTGACAGAAACGCCCATCGCTCCTTCTGCATTGTGGGCACACATATAAATAACATGCTCCTCAAAGCGAGGATCGGGCATTTGCGGTGTAGACACGAGAAAGCTTCCCGCCAGAGAATAATTTCCAGGGTTCGCTTGTTCATTCATAGCAGTATTTCCTGAGGGAACGATCTATTGAGTAATAAAGCGCCGGGGAATCGCTCTTTGATTCTATCAAACCATGATTCTCCACGTCAAGAGTTGAACGGGCAAGGGACAATAGGCTCCAAATAAGTTTCAAACAGGAGATTGCCCATGACAAATAAGCGATTATACCATATTATTAACAACTCGACAGAGAGCGCACAAGCCTTTTCCTGATAACATAAAGAGACGCCACATGCCTAAAACGACGATTCATCCCCCAGGGGACAAGATACAGAAAGCGATTAGGGAATTTTCCGAATTATTAGAGGAAAAACCGGGAATAGATAGACGAAGGCTGCTTGAAAAAGTTGTTATAAAATATGATCTGTCGCCAAAAGAGTGCGATTTTCTCGAACGAAATTGTACCAATACGTAACAGGCTGACAACTTCATAAAAACCGAAGATCTACGATGGTTAAGTAGCTCATTGGCGCCGCGCCTTATCCTGTAAAACATCATAGTACAGAGCAAGTATCTTTTGCCCCATGATTCGAGCGGTGAACTGCGCGCCAACCCACGCTTGCCCCAGTCTACCCATCTCTTTCGCCTGGTGCGGATCGGTGAGGGCCAAAATGATGGCCGCCGCCATCGCCTGGGCATCAAGCGGCGGAACCAGCCAGCCGGTTTTTCCCGGTACGATTGTCTCAAGGCTGCCGCCATGAGCGGTGGCGATAACCGGTTTGCCCATGGCCATCGCTTCAATGGCTACTTTGCCAAATGCTTCAGGTTTGGTAGAAGTCGCGGAAATAACTACATCGGCCAGCAGCAATGCCGCAGGCATATCGCTGCAGTGACCAGGAAGGAGGATTTTTTCATCCAAACCGTGGGCGTGGATCTGCTCGCGCAATTTCCTGGTAAAATTCGGGTTTTCTTCGGTATCACCAAGAAGCAGGCAGACAAACGCGCGCTCTTTGATCAGAGCAAGACTGTCAATAAGTATGTCCTGGCCCTTTAACTGGGTAAACCTGCCGGGCAGGATAATAACCGGCTTGTCCTCGTGGCCGGACAACCACTTTGTTCGTAAGCGCTGCATCCGATCAGCGGACACCTCCTGGGGTGAAAACGCTGCATCAACCCCGCCGTAGATCACGCTGATTTTTTCGGCATCAATCGAGTAGTTATCAAGGATATGCTGTCTAATGACCGCCGATACGGCAACAACCCTTTCTCCTTTGGCCATAATCGCTGAGTAGCCATTGACGGAATGAAAGCCATGAAAAGTGGTAATAAGGGCCGGTCTTTGCGACTCAGCACACAGCTTCCAGGCCAGATAGCCGACCCAGGCCGGCAGGCGTGAGCGCAGATGCAGCACATCAACCTGCTCGGCAAGCAGCAAAGTGCGCAGTTTAGGGATGTAGGGCAAACAGCGCACGCTTTTTTCGCCGATGAAGGGCCACAGGATATGCTCACATCCAGCCTGCTCCAGTTTGGCGACCAGTCGGCCGCCGCCGGAAATAACTATAGATCGATGCCCATGGGCTGCCAGATAAAGTGCCAGGTCAAAGGTCTCTCCTTCTACCCCTCCCTCATCGAGCTCCGGCAGCATTTGCACTACTGTAATTTTTCCGGCCACCATCGCTGCAAAATCCATTCGGCACATCGCTGCGCTTCGTTAAGTTCTCTGGGGCCCGTAAGGGCAGTTTTATCCTGCTGCCATACAGCAAAAGGGGTGACCAGCTTCCGCTCTACCAGAATCCGTTGATTGCAACTGAATTTACCGTTTTGATGCCGCCATTGCACGGGCATAATTCCCACCCGACAGCCGGCGGAAATGGCTTCATAGACCATAGAAATCGAATCCGCGGTAACCCAGACGATGCTGTTGGTATTATATTGCTCTTCGATCCAGCCGGCGGGGGTGTCTTTATAATCAAAAAACTGGATGTTATCGTATCGAGGCAGAAGCGCCTTAATGAATACCACTGTTTCCTGAGGGGTCCTGGGCGAAGAAGACACCGTCCAGATTTTATCCGCTTCGGTGCTGACTATTTTCTCGATCATTGCCACAATCTGTCGACTGTCCCAATGATGGCTTTTGTCGTCCACCCCGCCAAGCAGAATAAGGCCGCGTCCGTCCTGGTGTTCCCCTTTATTGATTGAACAATTAGGCGCTCCGACCGTCAGCAAAATATTGTTGCCCGCAGGTACTCCGTCATGTTCCGGAACCAGGCACAGATCAAAACGATGCCTGAGATGCACCGGCGGCGACATGCAGGTAACCACGGGAGAGGCATATTTTTTCTTATATGACAACATCGGCAGATGGGTACGACTGCCGGTGCCAAGTACCAGATCAACCTTGCCGACATGCCAATCGGGCGCTCCACCAGTGCTACCCGGCAGAAAAAGACGACAGGTCTGCACCGCCTCGTTCAGCAGAGAAAAACGTCCCACCTTGAACGTTATAATCTCGATTTGACATCTCTGCTGCAGAGCACAAAGAATCCCCGTGGTCTGTTTTTCATGACCGGGTCGCCCGTCTAGCACGGCAACTATGCGCAGTTTTTTTGCTGGTTGAATACCTGTCACCAAACGACTAAGGGAAGAAAGAGTGGGCGCCGCTGTCGACTATTGCCGGATCTGCTGCGGTGGTGGACCAGGAGGGCGTCGAGCGCCACCAGCGAGCTTGACGATAATCTGGTTGGATTTTTGTAAGCGTCTGGTCATAGTTTTAAAGAGATAATTGGAAACATCAGGATATTTGTCAATAATTTCCTCGAGTTTATCGCCGGGAAAACGTTTCACCGTCGATCGGCCCTGGGATATGATCGAGGCGGTTCGCTGCTCTCCGGTAATGGAGGCCATTTCGCCAAAGTATTCTCCGGGTTCAGTCAGTTCGGCAATTTTTTTGCCGCCTTTGATTACCGTGAGACCACCGCGGATCAGTTTGAAAAAATCGATATCTTTATTCCCCTCCCGGATAATAACATCGCCGTCCTCGTAATGTTCCTCATCCGGATTGACCATATAGGCAGGAAGACTGTCCTTATGGGCGACTGTTCGACGCAGAGCTTCTTCGATACTCGTTATACCCACCCTGACCTTCTGCAGGGCAGCCTCGCGCAGCGGTGTCATCCCCTCTTTCACGGCAATCTTTCGTAACTGGTCTTCCGGCACCTCGGCACTGATCGCCTTGGCCACCTCCTCGGTGATTTCCATCAGCTCGAAAAACCCGACCCGGCCCTTATAGCCAAGGTTGTTACACTCCGGGCAGCCGTTGGGTCCGTATATTTTCAGATCAGCCACTTCATCTTCATGAAACCCAACCTTGACCAGCTCTTCCGGAGGATATTCAACAATTTTTTTACACTTGGTGCACAATTTTCGACCTAAACGCTGGGACAGCACCATGCTCACGGAAGAGGCCAGCATATAGGGTGGAATACCAATATCGACTAGTCGGCCGATCGTCGCCGGACTGTCGTTGGTATGCAGCGTCGAGAAAACCAGATGGCCGGTCATCGCCGCTTTGATGGCAATTTCCGCGGTCTCTATATCACGTATCTCACCGACCATAATTATATCCGGGTCCTGGCGCAAAAATGCCTTCAGGGCAGCAGCAAAGGTCATTCCCACTTCCTGATGCACATTGACCTGATTAATGCCTTTAAAGTTAAATTCGACCGGGTCTTCGGCAGTGAGAATTTTGATATCCTCACTGTTCATGGAGTTCAGGGCAGAATAGAGGGTGACCGTCTTGCCCGAGCCGGTCGGGCCAGTGACCAGCAGTAACCCTTGAGGATTGGCGAGACATCTTTTCAGCATCTCGAAGGTCTCCACCTCAAACCCCAGTTTGGTCAGATCAACATTCAGTGACGATTTATCGAGAATACGCAAAACAACCGACTCGCCATACAGGGTGGGCAGGGAAGAAACCCGGAAATCGACGGAGCGATTCTTCCCCATGCGCATCTTGATGCGCCCATCCTGGGGCACCCGTCTTTCGGTAATATCCAGGCCGGACAGGATTTTCATCCTGGCAACCAGGGCATTTTTAATGGTCAGCGGCAGGTTCATCGTTTTAAACAGGGCACCATCCTTACGATATCGCACCTGCATGCTTTTTTCATAGGGTTCGACGTGGATATCGGACACTCCATCCTGAACGGCTTTAATTAAGATACCATTGACCAGCTTGATAATAGGTGCATCCGAGGCAGCAAACTGCTCGCCTGTTTCATCGATATCATCAACTTCCAGTTCGAAATCATCAGCAGCCTCGGCAACGATTGAGCCAAAATCATCGACGTGGGTGATATCGAGCTCCTCGTCGATTTCGTCTTTGACACCTAGGAAGGACTCGGCTTCTTCTTCACCAATACCGTAATATTTCTGATAGGCCTCAACAATATCTCTCTCCGTCGAGACACTGACCGACAATTCCATATTGAGCAGATTCTGGATCTCCTCCACCGCTGCCGAGTTGGAGGGCTCAGACATGGTAAGCTGAAAGGTGTTGCCGGCCATGCGCAGGGGAAATGCCATGTATTCTTTGGCCTGGGCATATTTCATCAGCTTGAGGGCTTCCTTTGACGGCGGTTCATTCTTGATGACGACGGCGGGATAATTGTGCTGCCTGCTGAGGAAGGTAAAAACGGTATTTTCGTCGATATATTCCAACTGCCGTAAAATGGTGCTGAGGCGGCCACCAGTTTTCTGCAGGATTTTTTTAGCCGCTTCCAGCTGCGTCGGAGTTATATACCCTGCCTTGCTCAGCAGTTCGCCGATTTTTATTTTTCCAGCTCCCGATTGATCCTTAACGGTCTGCTTCATTGAGGATCGACGCGGGTTCCCAATACTTCTTAGTGCCATAACCAATAACCAGTTTTAAAAGGAGTTGTGAGCCAATACTACTCAAGAACATTTCACTCTTTAAAATAAATCACAAAAACCATCTAGTTAAAAGGTTTTCCTCCAACTAAGAGAAGATTACCTTAAAAAAAAATCTTCTTATCTCTTTATTGTGGAGCAAGAGATAAGAAGATTCAATGGTGATGGAACTAAATATTTCTAAGAACTTGTCGTTTATGGCCAATCTCAAAAGCCAAAGGCCGCTTGACGCATGGTAAGGGTCAATTAGTCCAGAAGGGAGACATTTTTCGTAACGACGCAATAATGCCTGGCATTTTTTCCACCACAAAATCAACTTCTTCTTCAGTATTATAGACACTGAGAGAAAACCGAATGGAACCGTGTGCCGCGGTAAAAGGGACACCCATTGCCCGCAGGACATGGGAAGGTTCTAAAGATCCGCTGGTACAGGCGGAACCGGAGGAAGCACAGATCCGATATTGATTCATATGCAGCAGAATCGCTTCTCCTTCAACAAATTCAAAGCTGATATTGGTGGTATTGGGCAGACGAGCAGTTTTGTTTCCGTTGAGCATGGATTTGGGAACTTTTGCCAGTAATCCCTCTTCAAGCTTATCGCGCAACTGTCTCACCCGCCCGTTTTCTTCCGCCATCTTTTCCCCGGCAAGCTCGCAGGCCCGGCCAAGACCGACGATTGAACCAACGTTTTCCGTTCCTCCCCGACGCCCACTCTCTTGATGACCACCGGTGAGAAACGGGACAAAAAGAGTGCCTCTCTTAGTATAGAGGACCCCAACCCCCTTCGGGGCATGGAGTTTATGGCCGGACAGGGACAAAAAGTCAATATCCAGTTTTTTAAGATCGATGGCAATTTTACCAACAGCCTGTACGGCATCGGTATGAAAAAGTATGCCTCTCTGCTTCGCCATTGCCGCCATCTCTTCGATCGGGAAGATAACGCCCGTCTCATTATTGGCCCACATTACACTGACAATGGCGGTATCATCGGTCAGCGCGGCTTCGTATTCGGCCATATCAAGCATCCCCTGGCCATCGACTTTCAGACGGGTAACTTTATATTTATGACCAGTCACCGACTGGAGACTGTCGCACAGATTTTTCACCGCCGGATGTTCGACCCTGGTAGTGACCACATGTCTTTTTTCGGGAGAGTTCCGTAGCGCCGACAGTATGGCTGTGGAATCGCTCTCAGTTCCGCAGCTGGTAAAGGTTATCTCTTCAGGTTCAGCACCTAATAGCGCCGCCACTTTTTTTCGCGCCGTTTTCAGAGCCTCCCCTACCTGCCCGCCAAAGGTATGCATACTCGACGGATTGCCGTAAAAATCGGTCAGATAAGGCATCATTGCTTCGACAACTTCCGGGGCTATCTGCGAAGTTGCATTATTATCCATATAGACCACGTGCTCGACTACTTTAGCGACCACTTTATCGTTTACCGGAACCATTAATTCTCTTCCTCCACGATCAAACTATCCAAGACAAGTTCGCGTAATTTCTTTTCCACATATTCTTTAATGGTGGTTTGCGATTTATGACAACTGGTACAGGCGCCACGCAGAGAAACAATAACAAAATCACCATCGACATCAATCAGTTCAATATCACCGCCGTCCTTGCGCAGGCCCGGTCTGATCTCCCGTTCAAGGACCTCTTCGATTTTCTTGATCTTCTGCAGCGAGGTCATTCTCTTGGGTTTGGCCTTAATATTTAATGGAACGAGCTCCGTCTTGCCGCTGACGGTGTTGTGCAGGATTTCTCTCAGCTTCTCCTCACATTTTCCGCATCCGCCACCGGCCTTGGTAAAATTGGTGATTTCTTCGACGGAGCGAAGGCTCGATTCTTTAATCGCCCGAATAATCTCCAGATCGGTAACGCCGAAGCACTCGCAGACAACCTCCCCCTGAGCCATAGGTAGAACCAGGCCGCGATAATCGGCGATAGCCGCTTCCAGGGCCTCACGTCCCATTACCGAACAATGCATTTTTTCCTTGGGCAACCCGCCCAGCGCCCCGGCAATGTCTTCATTGGTTATTTTTGCCGCTTCATCCACCGACATACCAGTAATCATCTGGGTTAAAACAGACGACGAGGCAATGGCACTGGCACAGCCGAAGGTCTTGAATTTAGCGTCCGTGATGATGTCGTTGTCATCTATTTTAATAGTCAGTTTCAACGCGTCCCCACAGGCCAGCGAACCAACATCGCCGGTTCCACTTGGTTGTTCAATTTCTCCCACATTCTGCGGTTGAAGAAAATGCTGTTGAACTTTGTCAGTATATTCCCACATAAACAACTCCTGAGTTTAAAATACGATAATTTATTTTACTACCTTCCGACAATAATACCTGAACAACAAAAGGCAACCGGGAACGACGTGGGGCACTACAAAATACCAATCTCCAAGAGCATCTCTTTGGCTGCGGCGACAAGCTCAGCCGTGCCGCTTGCCGTTCTGGACTCAACATAAAAACGGACTTTGGGCTCCGTCCCCGAGGCGCGGATCATCAACCACGAACCATCGTCAAAGACCATTTTCCGCCCATCGATGCTGATAACCTTGCTGATGCGCCGGGGTGTCGCCCCAACCATCACCATGCTGCCAGCACCATATTTTTCTAGCCCCGCAAGCAGGGACTGCAGCTCTTCACCTTTGACTCGCACCTCGATACCGTCTCGATCCGGATAAAAAGCACCAAATTCGCTTTCAATATAGTGCAAATAGTCGCCAAGATTCATCCTGGTGGCAAGGATCATCTCAAGAGCCAGGAGCAATCCAATATAGGCGTCCTTTTCAGGGGTATGACCTATTATCGAGATCCCGTCAGATTCTTCAAAATAAACCAATGCCTTGCCGATAACCGGTTTAAAGTTTTTAAAACCGACACGTGGTTCAAACAGCTCTTCATGGAAATGCTCGGCGATACTGTTGGCCAGGTTCGAAGTAGCTACCGTTTTTGCCACCATTCCTTTCTTTTTCTTATATTCATGCAAAAAATGATAGGCCATAGCGCCAAACTGGTTCATGCTCACCTCGGTGGTCCCATCGGTAAAACGTATCCTGTCGCCATCCGGATCAATTATCGCACCCAGCTTCAGCGGTTCTTTTCGGGAATTGAGCACCCGGACAACTTCGCGCATATTGGCAGTGGAAGGTTCCGGGGCCACCCCGCCAAAGGTCACATCGGCATTGTTGCGCAGTAGAAGCAGTCGCGGACCGGCACAGTTATTAAAGAGTGCGGCAATATGCAAGCGACTGGCGCCATGGACGCAGTCAACGGCGATGACCAGATCCAGGTCACTTAAAAATGCGTCAACCGAACGATCGAGATCCAGGCCGTGGGCGTGGTGATTCTTTTTAACCAGCTCTTGCCAGCAATCAAGCGATTGAAATCGTTGCACCCGATCAAGTATCGCACTGCATGGCATTGGGTCATACAAAAAATCGCCATCGACGAGGGCGCAGGCATTGGCGGTAATTCTCTCGGTAACCGGCGCTGCTGCAGGTCCGGCATCGCCGGCATTGAATTTATATCCGCCGTATTCCAAAGGGTTATGCGAAGGAGTAAGGTTAATCGAAAAAGCAGCTCCGCGCATAAGGACAGCTGCAGAAAGCACTCCGGTCGTCGATTCGCCGGCATAATGTACGGTAAAGCCGCCGGCAGTCAGCACCGCCGCCACCTGACAGGCGAGCAGCTCGCCGGCGAACCGGTTGTCAAAACCAAGCACACAGCCGCGCTTTTGCGCTTCAGCCAGATCCTGCACTCCGAGCAAAGCGCCAAGCTCAGGTTCGCTGTCGACTGCCTGATACATCTGCACAATGGCCGTGGTGACCAGAGCGACCGAATGACAAAAAATATCCTTGCCCAGTTTGCCCCGCCAGCCGGAAGTGCCAAAGGCGATCAACTGGCTTGGTCTGCCCCGGTTTTCCTCAATTTCCCGGCGAACGAGCGCATATGCTGCATCAATGAATTCTTGCCAGGCGACACCTTCAGCTTGTTTTTTAGCAACCAGCTCTTTTATCAAGCCAAAATAATCACTGCCGGCATGGTCGCCTGAGACCGTGAAACGTTGGAACAACTGATGAGATTTTTCAGCAATGGTCATTCTTTACCTCCATTTCAAGTGCGCAACCAAAAGGTGCTACTCGATTTTTTGGGCCTTATCAATGAGCATGATGGGAATATCGTCTCTGATTTCATATAACAGCATACATTTTTCACACACTAATCCTTTATCGTCTTTGAGCTTCACCGGCCCCTTACATTGTGGACAGGCTAAAATTTCCAGCAGATCTTTATGTATCATTGGTTCCTCTTCTTTTGGTATATGATTGAATAAATGCGGCGAATTTGATATTTACCTGAAACCGATTATGATTGCATAGAAATTCTTCATCATCCATGCGGATCCTTCACTTAACCAAGGAAAATTATGAAACAGCAGATAGGATTTATTGGCGGCGGTCAAATGGCCGAGGCCCTGATCAAAGGAATTATCGCTTCGGGGCTGTACCGGGAAAACGATATCCTCGTCGCCGAACCCAATGATTTTCGCCGTGAACATCTGGAACAGACCTACTCGGTTAAGACCTATGATAGTAATGTCCCTCTATTTGACAACTGCCGCATCGTCATCCTCGCCGTCAAGCCGCAGACCATGAAAGCCCTGCTTTTAGACTGTCGGGAGCGCGTCCAGTCACATCATATAGTAATCAGCATCGCCGCCGGGCTGCCAATTTCTTTTTATCTGCAGACTATAGGCAAAGAGGATACCAAAATCATCAGGGTCATGCCCAATACCCCGGCATTGGTCTTAGAAGGCGCATCTGCGCTCAGCAGAAACGACAACGTCAGCGATAAAGAATTGCTGGCAGCTGAAGAAATTTTCCTCGCCGTAGGCGAAGTGGTTATCCTCGACGAAGTCCATCTCGATGCGGTAACCGGCTTGAGCGGCTCAGGCCCCGCCTATGTTTTTTCGTTCATCGAGGCGCTCATTGACGCCGGGGTCAAAGCCGGGCTTACCCGGGTTGTTTCCGAAAAACTGGCGCTGCAGACGGTCGCCGGCTCGGTAAAACTGCTCAAAGAAAGCGGCGAACATCCGGCTGCGCTGCGGGGGAAGGTGACCTCTCCCGGCGGCACCGCCATAACCGCTATCCATGTTTTGGAAAAAGTCGGCTTTCATGGCATTATCATGGACGTTGTCGAAGCTGCGGTGATCCGATCGAAACAACTGGGCAAAGTAGAATGAGCGGCACCAACATCCCCTTTCGAGTCGAGACGAGCCTTACTATCGGCACCATCGGCATCATCACCAAGATTGATGATGCGGGATCCGACAGCTACGCCAAAACCCTGGCGAACTGGCTGCAACAGCGTGAGATTGGGGTCTTTATCAATGAAATCAATGCAGGCCTTGACATGCTCATTGTCCTCGGCGGCGATGGAACCCTGCTGCATATCGCCGAAAAAGCAGCTCGACACGCCATCCCGGTCCTGGGCATTAATCTTGGTAATCTTGGCTTTTTGACCGAATTGACGGAAAATGAAACTTTCCAGGCCCTCGAGCGTGTTCTAGCCGGAAAACTGACCATAGAAAACCGGCTCATGCTCAAGGCGCGCCTGGTCAACAAGGAACAGGTAACCGACTATCGGTACGCCCTCAACGATGTTGTCATCGCCAAAAATGTCCTCGATCGCCTGCTTCGTCTTTCAGCCAGAGCCGATGCCGAGTACATCACCACCTACAAAGCGGACGGCTTGATATTTTCATCCCCCACCGGCTCGACCGCCTACAATCTGTCTGCCGGAGGACCGCTCGTTTATCCTGGCCTGGCCACCATTACCGTCACCCCTATCTGCCCCTTTATGCTGAGCAGCAGGCCGATCATTTTACCGGCCGACAAACGGATCAGGACCCGCTTTGAGTCCGGCACCGGCACGGAGCGGGCCCAGATTATTATAGACGGACAGGCCTTCTGGGAAATGCGTCACGGGGATGAACTGGAAGTCGAAACCGCCGGCCAACCCCTGCAGCTGATTGTCTCCTCGACCCGGGATTACTTCACTATCCTGCGCACCAAACTGCACTGGGGCGTTTCCGGAGAAAAGGGTTGAAACAGCTCATTTTTTCTTTTGCAACTGGTATTTCTTCATTTTATACTGGAGCAGACTCTTGGTGATTCCCAGGTTCTCAGCAGCCCTGGCCTGAACATAATCGGTTTCAAGCAGTGCCTGGGTAAGCATTTTTTTCTCAATCGCATAAAGGACCTCGTTGAGATCGGCATTTTCCGGAATGATCTGCCGCAGATCGACGTCCTGGCCCCAGGCTGGTCGCTCCTCACTGTATAAGGTGTCCGGCTGCACATCTTCTGCCTCGATAACATCACCGCTGCAAAGGATTGCCGCTCGCTCAATGGTGTTTTCCAGTTCCCGTATATTCCCCTCCCAGGGCAGCTTCATCAATAGTTTCATGGCGTCGCCGGATATTCTCAAGGCCGGTTTGGCCAGTTCCTTTTGGTATTTGGTAATAAAAAAATCGGCTAACAGACGCATATCGTCCATCCGCTCACGCAGGGCGGGCAGATTCACCGGGATGACGTTGAGCCGGTAAAAAAGATCCTCCCTGAAACGTCCGCCAGCGACCTCCTCGCGAAGATCTTTATTCGAGGCGCTGATAATCCGAACATCGACCTCAATGGTTTTGGTGCCGCCGACCCGTTCAAAGGTTTTCTCCTGCAGCACCCGCAGTAATTTAGACTGCAGGGCAAGAGGTATTTCGCCCACTTCATCGAGAAAAATTGTCCCTTGATCGGCAAGCTCAAAGCGCCCTTTACGCATGGCCACCGCGCCGGTAAAGGCTCCTTTCTCATGGCCGAAGAGTTCGCTCTCGAGCAGATTATCCGCAAGGGCCGCACAGTTGACGGCAATGAACGATTGCGATTCCCGTGGGCTGTTCATATGGATTGCCTTGGCCACCAGCTCTTTACCGGTACCGCTCTCGCCGGTAATGAGTACCGAGGCATGGGTAGGCGATACTTTTTCAATCAGCTGATAGACCTGGAGCATCTTGGGATTTTTACCGACCATGCCGCTGAAACCACTTTTGCCTTTAATTTCATCGCGCAAGCGGGTATTTTCCCGAATAAGTGAGTAGTGCTGGGCGCCTTTTTTCAAGGTGATAATCAACTCATCATTGGAAAAAGGCTTAGCCAGATAATTATAAGCTCCGGCCTGCATTGCCGTGACCGCCTTGTCGACCTCGGCAAAGGCGGTTATGACAATCACCGGCAGATCCGGATTTTTGGCCTTGATTTTGTCTAAAAACTGCAGCCCGTTCATCCCGGGCATCTGCATATCAGTGATAACTATATCGAGATCGACGTCATCAACTATCTTCAGGCCCTGTTCCCCGTCAGCGGCGGTAAAGACCTCAAAGCCTTCATCTTTTAACAGCTCCGATAAGACAACGAGATAATTCGGCTCATCGTCAACTACCAGAATTGAATACATCGTCATGATTGTCCTCTATAATTTTTGTTTTGACGATTTTCTTTAACGCGTTGTTTCATGGCAACAAGCAGTGGGGCCGGAACAGAGACATTTTTCCCACCGGCAAGGCTGGTTCCAGGCCTGATACTGCCGTGGTAATCACTTCCCCCGGTCATCAGCAAGCCATATTTTTCGGCGAGCGCAATAAGCCGTTTTCTAAATGGCCGGGAGTGATTGGGATAGTACACCTCAATGCCATCCAAACCCATTTCGCCCAGCTGCCGCACTGCAGCATCGAGGTCCTCGACCGATTTATCAAGTTGCAGGGGATGGGCCAAAACGGCAATTCCTCCGGCCTGCTGGATCAAATCGATGGCTTCTTCGACTTGATAAATGAATCGCGAAGTGTAGGCCAGCCCTTCATGACCCAGGTATTTGGCAAAAGCCTCATCCATCGATTGTACATAGCCTTTTTCGACCATCAGCCGGGCAATATGGGGTCGCCCGGTTTGACCGGAACCGGCCGACTCTTCCAGTTCATGCAGAGGCAGAGTAAAGCCGAGCCGGCCCAGTTTGACTAGAATTTTTTTATTCCTCTCCCTTCTGCCGGCCTGCAGCTGCTCCAGAGCTCTCTGCAATTCTTCATGGTGACAATCAAAAAGATACCCGAGTAAATGCACATTGTGGGTACAGTATTTGACACTCAATTCGATCCCGGGGATAACCTCCAGACCGATGCTGTAACCGGCGGCAAGGGCTTCCTCGACGCCTTCAATGGTATCGTGATCAGTGATCGCAATAGCCGAAAGGCCCTTTTTATGCGCATAACGCACCAGCTCGGCAGGATTCATGGTCCCATCGGAAGTTGTCGAATGGATATGGAGATCGATGGACATTATTGCAAATGATTGTGAAAATAAGGTGAGATTCTACGGAATTGTCTGTCTGGACTAATGAGTGTAACAGTTTACTGCCTTAGTTGATAGTATAATAACTCTTTACTTTTTCGCCGGGAGTCCGATACAGTTTCTATGCACTCTACAGTTCAAAGTCAGCGGAGACTCCCGATGCGGTCGTTTTTTATCAATGTTCTGATTATTTTCCTCTTCTGCGGTTGCAGCAGCCGTATTCCGGAACCAATCACGTATCCCTACTCGCAACAAAAAAAAATGCAGGCCGCCTCCCATTGGGACGTACTGGCCGCCGATCTGGCCGGCCGCATTAACCAGCAGCTTATCGTAACCAACAACCACGCCAAAGCGGTCTTTGTCAAAGAGATGTGCGGCAACGAGAATTCCGCCTGCCGTAGCGGTGGCACAGGTTCCTTTCATGAAGCGTTGCACGATTTATTGATCACCAATCTTGTCGGCTATGGCGTTCCAACCAAAAGTCATGCCGACCAGGAGGCGATTGAGATAAGCTATAAAGTGCAGATTGTGTATCACAACAGCGACCGGGTGCGCAGCCTGCAGCCGGGATTGCTGACCGGATTGTCGGCAGCAGTCGTGGTCCTGTACAATGCCCCCGCCGAGCTGATCTTGCTGGCCGTCGGGGTCGCGGCTGACGTCGCCAATACCAGCCTGGTAGAAAGCGGCCATTACGAGATCATCATTACCACCTCGATGATAAACGGCGATCAGTACATCTTCCGGGCATCGGATATTTACTATATTAATGGAAAAGATTTCTACCAGTACCAGGAGCGTATACCAGAGACCAAAACCATTAAACTCTCCAGCCAAAACACCGCTGTAAAAACCGCCCAAAACTGCCCTATAGGGGAATATTAGAGTATGCTTCAAATAAACAGCCCAGCTCCACTATCAACCAAGCGCGCTGCAACCCGGCTTATCCCGGCTGCCGCGCTTGCTTGCCTGCTGTTATTGCTGGGGGGCTGTGCGTCCTTTAACTGCACCCGACTGGAAAGTCTTTTTGGAGGTGATACTGATCTCATCCAATTTTCCTACCGCATCGCCGATCAACTGGTCGAAAGGTCCATGCCGCCTCTGCTGCCGCGCCAAGCTAATATGCCGGTGCTGGTGACCACCTTTGTTGACAATAACGACCTCACGCAAACCTCGCCCTTTGGTCGCATCCTCCAGGAACAGGTCGCCTCCAGACTGGTCCAGCTCGGCTATACGGTGCGGGAGATAAAACTTGGCAACACCCTGCATATAGACCCAAAATCCGGAGAAACCATATTAACCAGAGACCTGGCCCAGCTGAGTGGTGAGCAAGCGGCCCAGGCCATCCTGGTCGGAACTGTCGCCAGGACCAACAGGATACTGTATATTTCAACTCGTCTGATTAATCCGGTCAACAACAATGTGCTGGCCACCGATGACTACCGGCTGTGTATGGACGATAACATTATGGCCATGTTCGGCTTGCAGTATCAGGATGCTATCGATCAACCCATAGCTGAACCAGGCCAACCATTTCTTAACTCGATTTTGTAACTGTTCAAATGACCCGACTGCAAGGAAAAACCGTCGTCGTCCCCGGGGCCGCCCGTTCGATTGGTCGGGCCATTGCCCGAAAATTCAGGGATCATGGCGCAACGCTTATCCTGCCGGTGTACGACTGGCCGGAATCGATTGCCGAGCTTAAGGAGGAATGTACCGCGGCCGGATACCCGTTTTTCATCTTTCCCGCCGATCTGCGGCAAAAAGAAGCAGTAGTACAACTCAAGCAGTTTATCGACGAGCAGACCGGATCGATCGATTATTTAATTAATAATATCGAACGCGGTGGCATGCCTGTTGTTCATGGCAGCTATGATCTGCCCCACAACGCCGAGCAATGGAACACCGAGTTCGATACCACGGTGAAGGCAAAATGGCTTCTTTTTCATCATCTCTTACCGTTGTTTACCAAAAAATCCGGCGGTGCGGTGGTGAACATCTCATCGATAGCCGGCTGCACTGGACGCAGCGGGCCGGCAGCAGTCTTTTTCAATGACGGTTACAGTGCCGCCAACCGGGCCATCCAATCATTTACCGAAACCTGGGCCCGACAGGCAGCCCCTGCTGTTCGTGTCAATGAACTGATGCTCGGCCTCATTAAAAGCCGGCATGGGGAAGACACGCGCGGATGGGCCACTCTCTCTGGAGAGGAAAAAGAGGCGATTTCCGCCACCATTCTCCTGGGTCGCACCGGTCTTGCCGAAGAAGTGGCCAATGCCGTCTATTTTTTAGCAGTTGAAGCCACTTATATGACCGGGGCAAGTCTGCGCTTGGACGGCGGCTATATGCTCGGTGGCAGCAAGGTTCCACCAATGCCGCCAGGAATTCTTTGATGGTTAAATAAAAACTCTTCATCTGCTTCGTTGTTGCGAATTTCACTATCATTACGACGTTCTCTAGTACGCCGAAATAATAGTAAAATTCGCACGCCTCGAATATGAAGCTTTACGTAACCATCGCGTAGACTAGGTTTATACGTATTTATCTTCTTTGATGGGGTGGGAAAAATCTGCCTGACATCCTGGCTATAACACTATCTGCAGGGAAGCGCTCGGCGAGCAAGTTCAGCCGGCGAAATTTCCGTGATTGCGTTATCCAGAAAAAGTTCGATGGTATCTTTACATTCCAGAAGATACTGCGCTTCCTCATCTTTGACCTCAACCCCAAGCAAACTCAGACACCACAGCGCTAAACCAGCCACATGCAGGTCCGGCGAACGGAGGTAGGCGTGGATATCATCAACCACGCCCTGCTCGATCATCTCGCCTCGGTGCTCCTGACACAGGCGGCCGACACCCCATAGCAGCCCGCGCTGCAGCAGCGGCAACTCCAGGTAATTACCGTCGGCAAAGAGCTCTTCGCCATCTTCACGCATATACGAGATTAGCATATGCAGATATTCATGACGCAGCACCGAATTGTGACACATTATTTCCGCCATCGCCTCAGGTGCTCCCCAGCCTATTCCACCGGACTCGTCATTGAGTGACCAGAGAAACCGGCGCATCACGATCCGAGCGGCTTCCATTTCTTTTTCGGCAATTGCCGGGACAAGCCAGCCAAAACAAAACACCGCATTCCAGCGCACCCTTGTCACCTGATGACACAGTGCAATAAACAGCGGGTTCACCAGACTCTGCAGCGGATATTTTGCCAGCTGCGGCAAAATATCATCAAGACTTGTTCTCTGCAAAAGCGTTAGAACCTCGTTTTTCAGCTGTCTTCTGTTCATCGCCAATTTACTGCTGGGGGTCGTCGTCCAGGCGTTGCATTCCTTCCATAAGCATGCCCATGAAGCCGCCGAGGACATCGAACGTTTTTTCTTTTGCACTTAAGCCCTGGCTAAAATTGAACCGCCCGGTATCCAGGGAAAGAATCTGGTAAAAAGCTTCTCTGCCCGCCAGCTTATCCAACTCGACATAGACCAGTTCCCCTTCATTGAACACGACCTGTGCCCGTCTATCGGCACTCTCAATATTGAGCTTGCCGGTTTTCTGGTTGGCATTGATCATCTGGCAAAGTTCCACTGGCGAAATATCTGAAAGTTGTCCGACCATCCCGGAGGCAAGCTCTTCAGCCCGCTGCATATTCATTTTGGTGATCCTGCTGACCAATAGTTTATAGAAAAACACCTGGAGTGCGGGAAATCGGTTCAGCACATGGCGGAAATTTTTTTGATTCATAACGGCAACCTGGCAAGTTTCCGAGGACATAATAGTGGCGGAAACACGATCCCCGGAAAGAAGACTCATTTCGCCGAAAACTTCTCCTCTATGCAATTCGGCAATCGCGACCCCATGATCATCGATAACCTCTGCCTTGCCGGACAAGAGGATAAACAGCCGATCCCCCGGATCGCCCTTCTGGGCAATGGGAAACTGCCAGGGAAACTCGCTCAGTTCAAGCAGGGTGGCCAGATCAAGCAGATCCTCAGGAGAAAGAGAGGAAAAAATGTCCACTGAGCGCAACAGTCCGGCAAAATGACCTGTTCCCTTAATCTTTTCTCTGCGATCGGCTGCAGCAAGAAGTTTCATTTGCAGCGTGGCATAGCCTTTGTCTTTTTTATATTCAAAACGGATCAAGCCGGAACAGCCGCCACATTCGAATTTAGCTTTCTGGTTCATCCCTTGAGAATAATTTTCAAAACTGCTTCCGGCAGAACTCAACTCAATCAGCTCTTTAGCAAGAGTCATGCACGTCGGTTTACCCGCCGGCAGGGACAGGATACCTTCGCCAAGTTTTAATTCCTCGCGGACATTGTACAGAGGACAATGGTCTTCCTCGGTTATGATAAAAATACCGTTTCTGAACTGCATATTTATCCCGATTAATCCGATCTGCCAAACAGCAGATAAATAACAAAGCCCAAAACCGCGGCACCACCAAAAATCACCGGCAGGATTTTTCCAATCTGGATCTCCCCATTAACCAGCAGAGAATTCATATAATTCGTCCCGGAGACCCACCAGAGGCCGACAAAAATGGTTATAATGATAATATCTTTCCATTTTTGCCTGAAAAGCATATAGCAGACCATCAGACTAAAAGGAACAATAAACCATGGGTTGGTAAAGAGGCCGACAAAATCGACTTCTTTAATCTGCTCCTGTAGATGCGTTGCCGCAAACCATTCTTTGATATTTGCAAAAATCTGCATATTTTTTAGTCCTTTTAGAAGAGTCCATCGAAAAACAGAAGCATCTTTTACGACACCATCAAGTATAGCATAAATATCGGGGATAATAGCTAGAGGAAAAATGCAGTGAAATTCGATATACTAAATTTCCCAGAGTACCTCTTGCACTAAAAACAGCCTGCTATAGTATATGGCAAAACAACCCGTTTTGACAATGGATACTCAAGCCGTCACATGAACAAAAAAAAATCGAACATTATATTAATCGGCATGCCTGGTTCGGGAAAAAGCACCGTTGGCGTAATCCTCGCCAAAATGCTGGCAAAAAGATATCTCGACACCGATATTTTACTGCAGAATATTGAAAAAAGAAGCCTGCAGGACATCGTCGATAAAGAGGGTCATATGGTCCTGCGAGCAATTGAACAAAGGGTCCTCCTCGGTATCCACTGTCGCAACCATATTGTTGCCACCGGCGGGAGCGCCGCCTACAGTGAACCGGCAATGCTGCATCTTAAAGAAGACGGAATTATTGTTTTCCTCCATGCCGACCTGCCGGCCCTGGACCAGCGGATCCATAATTACCAGACCAGAGGCCTGGCAAAACGCCCCGACCAGAGCTTTCAGGATCTTTTCGAGGAACGATTAGTGCTGTATGAGAAATATGCCGACATACGAGTGGAAAGCTCGCTGCTGACCCAGGATCAGGTGTGTGATGCCATCGCCCAGCAACTGCCACTTAATTTCTCAAGCCCTGTGCGGCAATGACTCACTATCCCCTTAAAAATACCAGCTATAAATACCATCTATATATTGCCCAGCCAGGGCTTTTACAATTGATGGAGGTTACCATGCCCCTTTCCTCCCGCCTTGATCGAGAACTCAAAACAATCACTGCCATGGCAAAAATTTATTGTCGCAAGCATCATAACTCCGCAGGAGCTCATGACGGCGAGATCTGCGAGGATTGCGGCAATTTTCTTGACTATGCCAGACAAAGACTGGCCCATTGCCCATACCAAGAGCAGAAACCAACCTGCGGCAATTGCCCCATTCATTGCTATAAGAAGGCAATGCAAAGCAAGGCACAACAAATAATGCGCTATTCCGGTCCCCGAATGGCCTGGCGTCATCCACTCATGACCTATTTCCATCTTATCGACAGCAGAAAGAAACCACCACCTTGCATAAAAGGACGGCAAAATAAAAAAATTTAGTGCCTCCAGCAGGAAACTCA
This sequence comes from uncultured delta proteobacterium, assembly GCA_963796255.1. Classification (GTDB taxonomy): domain Bacteria; phylum Desulfobacterota; class Desulfobulbia; order Desulfobulbales; family Desulfocapsaceae; genus Desulforhopalus_A. Next base: position 163,118 of record CAWCLE010000007.1, read on the forward strand.
CCTGGCGAAATAACAGGTGTTGCCGGCCAAAACTTATTGTCTGCCGGTAATTCTCTGTACCGCCTCCTGGTAACTCCTCCTGGTTTTCTCAGTGATTTGATGCGGCAGAGGCGGTGGAGGTGGTGTCTTATCCCAGCTTAAAGAAGAAAGATAATCTCTTAGAAACTGTTTATCGAAGCTTGGTTGCGACCGTCCCGACTGATAATGGTCTACCGGCCAAAAACGAGAGGAATCAGGAGTGAGCACCTCATCTATCAGAATAAGCCTGCCATCAAGCTCGCCTAATTCGAATTTTGTATCGGCAATAATAATCCCCCTGGCAAGAGCGTAGTCAGCGGCTTTTTTATAAAGGGAGAGACAGATGCCGGCGATTTCTTCAGCCCGGTCAGCACCGACAATCTCCTGCATCCGGGCAAGAGATATATTTTCATCGTGGGCCCCGAGTGCCGCCTTGGTCGAAGGGGTAAACAGCGGCTCAATAAATTTATCCGACTCCTGCATACCTTGGGGCAGATGGAAACCGCAAACCACCGGATTTTTTTTATAGGCGCTCCAGAACGATCCCGAGATATAGCCCCGGACAATACATTCAATAGACAAGGGTTTGGTCTTTTTGACGAGCATCGACCGGCCCTGCAATTGTGCGGCGTATTGCTGACACTGCTTGGGGTAATCGTTGACATCAGCGCTGATAAGATGGTTTTCAACAATGTCCTGCAACAGCTCAAACCAGAAAAGAGACAGCTCCGTCAAGATCGCCCCTTTGCCGGGAATGGCGTCATCCATGATAACATCGTAGGCGGAGATGCGATCTGTTGCGACCATGAGGAGTTTGTCGTCATGGCCGGGGATTTCATACATATCACGGACTTTTCCCCGATGCTTGAGGATTAGATCAGGGTAATCGGTGGTCAGTACCGGTGCGGTAGTCATAGGAGGCTGCTCCTTAAAATTTTACGGGATGTTTTTGATTAATATTTTTTATTTGTCTGATATAGTAAGATACTATCACTGATACCAGAGAGTTTTTCATACCCCCCGGAGACGCTCCTGCCGCTTAATGAAGATTGGCGTAAATTTTTAAGGGTAACGCCGTATTGTCGAGATCTCCCCGCTTGATCAAAAAATCAAAGAATGTTTCCAAAGCCTTACGTTTCTGCTCTCCCAGATCGTATTCTATGGAACTGAGGTATTGACAACATTTTTTTTTGGCCATAGGTATTCGCTGCGCGGCAAATTCACATATCCCCTGCAGATCTTTTGTTCCTTCGTCCCGACATCTGAGCAGTTCACGGTGTATTGCGGCCAGCATTTCGGGATGCTTAACACAGAACTCATCACGCACAACGCATAGGGAAAAGACAAAAGGCAGTCCGGTCTCATGTTTCCAGATATCAGTTAAATCATACTCATACAGATAGGTTGATTTCTCCGCCAGCCGCAGTGCATCGTCGCCGATTGCCAGCACCGCTTTAAATTTTTCATCAATCGTACCCTGCAGATCACCGGTCGAATAAACCGGCCGCACTCCCTGAAATTCTTCCAGAATGATCTTCACCAAACTGACGGAAGTTTCCGACTCTGCGCTGAATAGAACAGGTACATCATTGAGCTGGTTCATCGGTACATGAGAGAATAGGAAAACGGAACCAATCGGACCACCGGCGCTGACCGAAAGGCCGGACAGTATCTTGTATTGCCCAGGATGACGGCCATATTCAACGCTGGAGACAAAGCCCAGGTCAATCTCCCCATCGGCCAGTTTTCTATTTAAAGTTGAGGGAAATGCTTCGATCACTTGCCAGTTTTCATTATGCACCGTTTTTTTCCACTTTTCATAAATGGGCGCAGTATTAAGGTAATTGACCATGCCGATGCGGGTGATGGTTCTTTCTGACTCTTTCATACGCGGCACCTCTTTTTTTTCGCAAAATCAAACATCTATTCTGTCTGGTTTTACCAAAGCTGCTACTTCGATTGGGGGTATGTGTTGTGCTGATTATACATGGCTTAATAGTCACATAATCCGCTACAGACAATATACATTAAAAAACCGGGTTGGAACCCGGTTTTTGTAATATACAAGGGATGATCAGTCGATGAAAAACTTCAGTTTTTCACGACGGCTGGAATGGCGCAACCGGTTCAGGGCTTTTTTCTCAATCTGCCGGATCCGTTCGCGGGAAACATTAAAAAGTTTGCCGATTTCTTCGAGGGTATATTCCGCCTTCTCCCCGATACCAAAGCGCAGGCGGATAATTTTTTCTTCTCTTTCGCTGAGGGTTTCCAGAATATCATTCACTCGGCCGGACAGCTCCCTGGTCTGCACTGCATCGTAGGGAGATTGTGACTCCTGGTTTTCCAGAAAATCGCCCAGGGTAGAATCATCATCGCCAACCGGGGTCTCGAGAGAAATAGGTTCCCGCGAGGCCTCCAGAATCGACAGGATCTTATCCATCGGCAAGTTGGTCGCCTTGGATATTTCCAGCGGAGTAGGTTCCCGACCCAGTTCCTTAAATAAGGCATAAAAAGCCTTGAAAAACTGACTTCTCAACTCAAGAAAGTGCACCGGCAAACGGATCGTCCTGGTCTTGTCCAGAATGGCCCGGGTAATAGCCTGGCGGATCCACCAGCTGGCATAGGTAGAAAACTTATTGCCTTTGGTGTAATCAAAACGAAAAACCGCCCGCATCAGGCCAAGATTACCCTCCTGGATTAAGTCGGCCAGGGTAAGACCCTGATGCATATATCGTTTGGCAATGGACACTACTAATCTCAGGTTGGCCCTGATCATGGTATCTTTGGCTACTTCAATCGACCGGCTGTATGCTTCAAGTTTTGCTTGAAGTTCAAACAGTTCCCGGATATCGGTATATTTTTTGGCGGCGCTGATGACATTGTAGCGCATAAAATTGAGTTGCTGTTTTTTGGGTTTGAGGGTCGGATCTCGTTTTTCCCAGAGATCAATCCTTTCGCACAGCACCTGAATCTCTTTGACCCCGGAAACATCCTCCCGAATCGCCGCAATTATAGCTTCAAAACCCTGACGAATAGTCTTGCTATACTTTGCCTCTTCTTCCGGGGTCAACAGATCGAATCGGCCCATCTCCCTCAGATACGTGGTGGTCGTTTCTTCCGCGTCATGAGTTTCCTCATCGGAAAGAGTCATCTCGTCCTCTTGATTGACATTGGAGGCGGGGCTGTCTTCTCTTTCCCAGATTTCTCCGGATAAAGTACGCTTCTCACCATTCTCTTCAACGGTTACTATTTCGATGGAATGCGCACCGAGAAAGTTGAATATAGATTCAATTTCATTAGGATCTTTTATCTCATCCGGCAAAAGTTCATTTAAATCATCAAAGCTAATACAGCCTTCTTCTTTTCCTGCTTTTATAAGGTTTTCTTTAAGTTCAGGCAGCACCAGACAACCACTCCATTTCTTGAATTAATAAGACTATCTCTTGTCACTTTTAATGAAGGGCACCGTTGCGATAGTCTCGAAAGGACCAACCGGGCGATTTTTTGAATGATTTTTTTTGACAAAAAAAAAGCCGACGAGAAAGACCTCGCTAGCATGTAGTAATTTTCAAAAGACCATACTACTACAACATTCGACAATAAAAATCAATTTTAAATATCCACCCATTCGACAACTCATTAAATTTCACCCACTTTTATTTTAAGCTCTTATATTATAGCATCGATCATTTGAGTTACAAGGGAACGGGAATTGTTTATTTTTATGTCTGCGGGGGATGAAAGCGGGAAATAACCCATTATTTCAACGACAAAAATTTTCCATTTTTAGGATACAACAATGCTAGAGCAACGAGCCAGCGGAATTCTTGCCCATATAACCTCCTTGCCATCCGAATACGGGATTGGCGATATTGGTATGTCCAGCTATAATTTCATTGATTTCCTAGTAACTTGCGATCAGAGTTACTGGCAGTTTCTGCCTACCGGTCCAATCCATTCACCATTCGATTATTCTCCCTACATGAGCAGTTCCGCTTTTGCCGGATCTGCTCTGCTGTTGTCGCCGGAATTATTGCTGGAAACAGGCCTCATTGCTAAGTCAAGCCTTAACGATCATCCTGAATTTTCTCCGTATCTGACGGATTATCATCAGGTTGAACAATTTAAGAAGAAGCTTCTGGCCGCGGCGTTCAGCGCATTTCATCCCGACAGGTTTCCCGGATATGCCGATTTTCTGGCGACAAATCCCTGGCTCGACGATTACGCCATTTTTATGACCGCCAAAGAGGTGTATAGCAATGCCGGCTGGTTTTTTTGGCCCCAGGAACTCGCGACCAGGTCCAGGGATGGGATGGATAAATTTGCCGCCGAACATAGCGATCGAATACAGTATTATCGTTTTGAACAATTTGAATTTTTTCGGCAATGGACTCTTCTGCACAATTATGCCCGAGAAAAAAATATCCTGCTCTTCGGCGATCTGCCTATTTACGTCAGTTATGACAGCGTCGATGTCTGGGCGCATCAGGAAATTTTTACCCTGGACAAAACGACTCTGAAACCGACGCACGTATCCGGTGTACCGCCGGACTATTTCAGCGAAACCGGCCAGCGCTGGGGAACCCCACTTTATAATTGGCAAAGCAAAGACCAGCAGATTCAGGAAAAATTAATGCAATGGTGGGTAAAAAGACTGGCGCATCTGTTTACCCTGGTTGATATTGCCCGTATCGATCATTTTAGGGGCTTTGAGTCGTACTGGTCGATTCCGGAAGAATGTGCAACCGCGGTTGATGGTGAATGGCTGAAAGGACCGGGAGAAGACTTCTTCACCCGGATTGACACTGAGCTTGGACCGGTGAATATTATCGCCGAGGATCTGGGCATCATTACCGCCGAGGTGGAAGCGCTGCGTGATGTCCTGGGCTTTCCAGGAATGAAGGTGCTGCAGTTTGCCTTTGACGGCAATCCGGACAATACCTTTTTACCGCATAATTTCACCTCCCCGCAGAATATTGTCTATACCGGCACCCATGACAACGACACCACCGTCGGCTGGTTCATGAGCGAGAGACTTGACGATCAGCAGCGGCAAAGCATCAAGATGATTGCCGGCAGAGACCCTCACGATACCCGGGACAGCCACCATGATTTAATCTTTCTCGCCCAATCCTCAATCAGCATCCTGTGCATCTTCCCACTGCAGGACGTATTAGGCTTTGGCGGCGACTGTCGCATGAACACCCCGGGCGTTGCCGGTGGCAACTGGCGATGGCGCTGTAGCAAAGAGTTTTTAACCCCGGCGGTAGCCGCGGAGTTGCAGGCAATTACGCGGCGCTTTAATCGTGGCAATAGACAACGGATGCAGGCAATGCAGCAGGTACCATAAGGCATGGCATAAGCGAGATAAAAAGACCATTTTATCCGGCAACAAAGTATTGACAAGCTCCCCGGTCTCAGTTATAAGACAGCACCATTTGGCCCCATCGTCTAGTGGCCTAGGACACTGGCCTCTCACGCCGGTAACAGGGGTTCGAGTCCCCTTGGGGTCACCAAGTAAATTCAGCCACTTAGATCAACTTCTAAGTGGCTTTTTTTATCCATTTTTGACAGTGACGGCTCCATGACGGCTTTTTGCTCAGACATCTCACAACCTCCACTAATCTAACGCTTCTTTACAGGTGGCCTGAAAGGAGTCCATCGCTGTCCTAATATCATCAACACCCAACGTCTTCAAATACCCGACAGTCGTGTTTGGACTCGTATGCCTCAGAACTCTCTGGATCTCGGCAACATTTCGACCTTGTTTATATAGTTGAGTTGCTGTCAGGTGCCTGATAGCATGAAATCCAAACTTATCCACCTGAGCTTTTTCACATAGTCGTTCAAAAAGGTGCTGACGACTTGTAAAAGGTTGCCCGTAATATTCTTTGGTGAATTCAGTTTTATCTACACAAACAAACACATAATCAGAAGCAACTTCTCGGACATCAAGCCAATAGTTAAACGATTCTCTCAGCTTTGTTGCCATCGGAAGCCAATCATACTCCCAGTTTCCATCCTCACGTTTTTTAGTCCACAATCGAACCTTATCATTCTCAAAATCCAAGTCCTTGAACCTTAAGACGAAAAAGTTCACCTCTTCTTGCTGCTAAGAACAAACATGCCAACAGCATCACCTTGTCTTGCCCTTCAGCAACGTTGTAGACTTTCCAGAAATCCTCCAGCGGTGGAACATATCGTGGAGAACGAACTTCTGGCATTTTAGCAATGTCAAATGGATTATCCTTTGGCAATGTGGGGGTCATGTACATAATCCCCCAATTCCATGCTGCCATAAGATTTTTTCTATCCTTATTAGCAGCATTACCTGAACGTTCTTTCAACTGAACCTGAGAATATTGCATGACTTGAGCTGAATTCAATTGTTCAGTCGATGTAGTTGGATTCAATGTCCCGAAGAACCGCCGAAAGACTGCTTTCTTTTCCTTGTATGTGCCATTAGAAAATTTGTCCTTTGCGTAATCCAGATATTGCAACGACCAATCACCCAAAGAGACCGTGTTTGTCTTTTTTAGCCAATCTTCGCTTGATTGATTTTTCATCATCATTTCCCATGCCAGCGCCTCTTTCCTCGTCTTGAACCGTTTTTCTATCCTCCTCTCGTCTTTTCTCACTTGCCCAACATACGCTGTTTGTTTCTTGCCATTTTTCATTTCTGTTCTTTTGTACGGCATCGTAAACCTCCATTTCAAAAAACTTGTAGCGGCTTCCGATGCGTACTCCACCTAGTTCTTGATAGTATTTCCTGGCGGTTTTTACGTCAATATTTAAATAAGCAGCTATCTCTTGAGCCGACATCGGTCGACCTAACTCTTCGTTTATTCGAGTCATTTTTTTCCTCCACTATCAACCACCCTTGCCAATACGACCCAGGGTATCAGCTAATTGTCGTCGGGCTCTCATGAAACAGCTGATGATCGTGGGAATATTTAGTAATGAAGGGACATCTGGATCTGAAAATGCCACTTCATTTCCCATGGCAACATTGTTACTAATGTTTCAACTGCAGTTATAAGGTTTTCAAATATATCCTTTTTGCGATATTGCGAAATCCATACGATGTGATACTTGCATTCCCACTTCGTGTGACTTAAAATTTCTCCGCGCGTACATGGGAAGTCTCATTTTCTTGAACTTTGAGCGGTTCTGAATTGTGAGACTTCCCTCTTATTCCCGTAATAGTGAAACTTAGGAGTCCACCGGCAGGCCCGGTGGTTCACCTATTTTTTATTAGCCCTTGTTGAGAAATTTCTCCAGCATTTTACTATTCAGAGGTATCACCTTAACCACATCGTTTTCAAAATTTTCATCTGCCCAGTTCTCACTTTTGGTATTCTGTTCGCTAAACTCAACCTGGCAGACGTAAATACCGATTTCTTTACCTCTGACAACTACAGTACTGCTACCTCCGGTACCGTTTTCCGGCCAGAAACACTCAGATTTTTGCAACAAAGCGTTGCCAATAGCATTCGTTGATCGACCGGAAAAACCGAATGCTGCCATCTCAACACAATCTGCTTCACGAGTTATAATGACAATCCCGGCATCAGCTATCCCCCTTTGCCATTGAAGGAACTGCCACTTAAAATTTTCATCCAGATAATAGGTCCCATGGCAATTTTCATGCGTTGCGCCTAATGGATCATTCTCACCACCAAAACAGCTAGGTACGAGTCGATCAAACTTCCTATAGCATAGATAAATAGGAACTTTTGGTTCTTTTTCTGCTGGAACAAACGGTTCACAATTGAAGAGATCGGCTACCATGTATTCAACCAGATAATTTACCCTCTGGCTGCCAATTAAGATAGTCGAACGCCCAGTTCTTTTATCCTTGCGCATATTTTCAAAGATACGTCTGGCGCGATCTTTATCTTCTGTCAGCCCATCCCCTCTGGCATCAGAAACACCGGGGGTAGAATAAAAAGGAACATAGAGCATTTTCACCGAAGGTCTCGTGTCGCGAAGCTCGGCTTCAGTGGAAAGAAAATGGACTATCTTTGAAGAAACAACCGAATCATGCCTGGAAATTGATACAGGCGGAGAAGCCTGCGGGGTTGTAATTGCTCTGCCTTTAAGGTGATACTCCCCCAAGAAAATCAAAATCTTATTTGAATGACCCATCGCCCGCCATAATCCAGAAGGCCTAACACTGAACAAGGCGCCCGGAAGTGTTTCCGCAGGCACGCCCCTTTCGATCAGCCATCCACAAATTTTTTCCAAGACTTCAAGCTTGACACTATGAACCTGATTTCGAAGAAACTTGCCAACCGTATGCCGGTGGAACCCGCAATCCTTAGCCATATGCGATTCCACACCATATTTATAGAGATTGTGCTGTTCCAATACCTGTTTTAGTCGCCACTCAAGTCTCATAAAGCTTCCTCCATAAATATTTCCAGGAAATTCCAGATATCACAGGACTGTAATTAAAAATAATTTCTCTTGAGCCTCTTGCAAAAGTATCTGCATTTTGCAATATCAGCACGGTTCGAGTTTAAGCAGGTGGTCGGCAAAAAGTGACATGACTCCAAACATCAGGTGTAACATCACTTTGCCCGCTCCTCTTACCATCACATTGCGACCACCGAATTCCTCTTTTAATCGACTATTGAATCGCTCCGCAACACTCCGTTCGTTGTATCGACGGGCTTCATGTGGGGCCATTGGAAGAACCACTCCCTTTCTCGGGTTACGATCAATGATCGGGACATGCCCAAGCTCTCTGCTCTGTTTCCAGATTTGTCCTGCATCATAGGCGGCATCCATGAGATCGTAACAATACTGCACCTTATTGCTCGTCATCTTCATCAGCGGGATGGCCACTTGACTATCATGCACAGAGGCTGACGTAAGAACAGCACTCAAAGGGAACCCGGCATCATTGACATCAACATGAAGTTTATAGCCAGTCCAACTCTCCTTGTACCCTTTGGCATTCTTTTTCGTTCCCCGGTCACACATCTTCGGCAGATCAGCAATAGCCTCATCTGCCGTCTGCTGCAGTTGGATATCAAGACGCTTTAGTTCTGCCGGGGCTCTCTCTTCTCCTTTGGCTGGTCTTCCTCTTTTCCGTGAAACCTTGGACTGCTTTACTTTTTTTGTAGCTTTTTCTCGACCATTTATCGCGGTAGAATCTCTGCTGATATGGCCAACCAGTTCTTCACTCCAGTACTCTTCCACCAAAGCATCATTCACCAGTGTGCCAAGATTGTTCGCTGCAAATTCAGCAAATACCCGAGAAAAAGTTGATTCCGACGGAATGTCCCTCTGCCGGGAAAACCCGCAAATACAACGAAGATTCGGCCTTGCTTTTAGCTCATGGATGAGACTGCGGGTATGTGGGTATCCAAATACTGCCTTAGCAACAAAGCATCTGGCTATCACTTTTCGCTCTGCTGGAGGTCTGCCCATACAGTGTCTGATGAAAGAAGCATGGCTTTCAATCTTTATAAATTCAAGGATTTTCACCAAACGTCTCTCCTGTTCGGTCAGAGGAGAAACACAACATTCTTCCAGGCAGGGAAATAACTGTCGTTGTAATCTCCCCATCAACCATGATATCTTCTCTTTGAGCTTCATATGCTGTTCTCCTGTTGTTTTTTGTCGGCAAACAAATACTAACAGAAACAGCTATGAAGTTCAATTATTCTAATATGTTAGATTATTTTCTTGTAACAATGCTCAACCTTTAAGTTAGATTGTGACTTTTGCAAAAGCCTCTCTTGTTAATCTTTATGCTCCATTTCAATGCAGCTTGCTCCTCTCACAATACCAGTGACGCCATAATTGGCAGATCGCATAACAACTTGGCATAAAATATCGACATCTACTGTTATTATGGTTGTATATTGAAAATGCCTAAAATGCATCTAAATGTCCTCAAAAATCAACAGCTTCACAATACACATAATATTGTTATTACGTTATTTAATTGACTTTATGCTCCCACTTAATTAAGCATATACCATACTGTTCTGTTCAAAGTAAAGCACTATTAAAAAGAAAATTAATTGGCATTTTAAAGAGCATATCTCTTTTAGAGAACTTGAATATAAAAATATCACCAGCAATCTCTGATGGAGAGAATCACAGGAGTGTTTCTCCAAGCAAGCTTTGCCAAATTGGCCGATTCAGGACAGCAAAAACAATCAGCGCAGCGATTGATGAGGCATATGAAAGTGATACGAGACAATCCCATGACCATAGATGCAGCCGCCAATTTGGCGAAGTGCAGTTACCACACTATCCACCGAGCAATCAAGAAAGGAGATTTGGTCGCTTATAAACCAGGCAAGACAGTGTTGATTCTGGAAAAAGACCTGACTACCTGGTTCAAGAGCAAACAGATCCATGCGGTAAGAATCGGCAAACCACGCCCCCGTGTAACAATTCACAGTGACCGGTAACGAGCGTTGAAAGTCGCTCATGAACCAAAAAATCGTGCAGCAAGGAAAGAACTCAGACCATTTATGGATAAGCTTTCCGATGTAAATGCAATTGATGCCGCGTAAGAGCGCTATCTCAGGAAACTATCACCTGAACTACAAGACGTAATCCGAAAACAAAAAGAAATATTAGTCCTTCCTGTTTGGCCGGAAACAACACATGGAGTACCAAATATTTGCCTACGCTCTGCCCTTTTTCGAGTAATCAGGCGTGGCCGACGAGAAGCAGTCCATAAGGGAAATTATTACCTCTATTGCAGGGCTGCATATCCGCTACACAGGGTCTCTACTTGACCAGGGAGATTTCGAGGTTCTCGCTCAGGCCTTTCATTTGCAATCAAGGCACCGGCATATGGAAAAAAATTTTGAGGAATACCTACCGTTTGAGATCAAAAGCCTTCTTCGCTCGACAGGACGTCAACCAGGAAAATCTGGCCGAGAATGGCTCAAAGATTGTTTTCGTCGCTTAACAGCAACTGCCCTAGAAATGGGCATTGAGACCTGCCACACTCGAACTAATGAGCGTTTAACCTATGCCGGATCACTTATTGATGAATTTATATACCAGGAAAGCGAACAAACCTACTTTCTAAAATTAAATCCCAAGCTCTCAGTTCTGTTCGCTGCAGGCATGACAAAGTTACATTGGCATCAACGACTCTGTCTACAAACAAGCCTGGCTAAATGGTTACATGGCTTCTACGCCAGTCACAAGAAGCCATATTCAATAAAAGTCGTCACCTTGAAACATCTATGCGGTTCCGACTGCAAACGATTGGTCGATTTCCGGCGAAGTCTGCGTCCGGCAATGGATGAGCTAGTCCATGTAAAAGCGATTCTAGACTGGCAAATTGATGCCCAGGACAAGGTGCATGTACAAAACCCCGAGGAGAATCTTCTAAAATGAATTTTCAGGGGGCATAGCACTCACACCGGGGGGCATAGCACGCACACCAAGGGGGGCATAGCACGCACACCAAGGGGGGCATAGCACGCACGCCCAGGGGGCATAGCACTCACACTTTGGAAAATTAAAATCGGCTGAAATGCCCAACAGCATTGAGGTACAGCCAGGTGGGCAAAACTGCCCAATCTTTTTTAATCTTCTTTTAATCTTTCAGGAAAAATCAGCAGAGAGGAGGTCGATAACAAAATGACGCGCCAAAAATATTACCAGCAACAGATCTCCAGCCCGAAAACGTGGGCTGCTGCAATGCAATGGGTGAACGGCAACAAAAGGCTTGTTCGCCAAATTGCCTCACCCTATGTCAGATTTATGGCCGGTGACAGCGAAGATCTCTACCAGGAAGCAACAATTTCCGCCTATAACACCCTGCTCTGCTGCAAGAAAAATGGCCGGCAAGAAAGATTCATACCGTTCTTCCGGGTTATTTTCAAAACCAACTGTATCAAATTGGCATCCGGTATACCTGCGTGCTTGGCCCCGACAAATTTAATCAGAGACTTTCTCTCAAACGAGCTGAAGCTGTTGCCGATTTTCTTCGCTACCATGGCTTTGTTGTCGCACATGTGCAGGGACAGGGACCAAACAATCCCATCACCTATAACTTGCAGGAGTTTTACAAAAATCGTCGGGTCCAAATAACAGTATGTCCATAAGCAGATCAGGTTATTCCAACGTATTAGGGCAGTAGTAATTTTATTTATTTTAGAGGAGAAAGACCCATGAACATCAACTTCACAACCCATGCAAAAAACACCCGGCAGGCAAAAATCATAACCGGCCTGGCCGTACTTTTTGCCGCCTGCTTTATGTCGGCTAATGCTATGGCCATGGCCGTCCCTGCAGCAGGCTCCTTTGCCTATGATCTTTACGATATCGGCGTCAATCAGATCCTGCTCGGCCCCATCGGTTTTGTCGCCGGTGTGGCCTGTATGGTTTTTGCGGCAATTCTGGCCATTCGACAAATGATTTTACCTGCAGCCGGTGTTGTGCTTGGTGGTGCATTTTTGCTTAAGGCAGATGCAGTTGTTCAGACCGTAGGCGCAATGATCATTTAACGATAAACGCACATCTGAGAGACCACTAATCAGGATGCATAAAAAAAAATTAACCCACAGATTTCCCCAATACCTGTCAAAACCGATCCAGGTACTCTGGTTTGAGACTGATGAGTTAATCCTGTTCGTCTTTACCCTCACCCTGGCTCTTATTTACGGGAAAATTATGTGGCTGGTTTTTCTGGTGACCCAATATTTTTACACCCGTACCAAGCGGTTGAAAGCCCGAGGGTTTCTCAAGCATATCCTGTACATGTTCGGGTTCATCCAGATGAAGAAGTATCCCGAATACTTCCAACGAGAGTTTCATGAATGAAGACAGACATTTTCCTTCAAAAACCAGCAATCTCTTTGTTGAGAACAGGCTGCTTAAATTCATCATCATTGTGCTGGCTCTGACTGTAATCTTTAATTCACTCATGGTGTACCGCGCCGTTAAATACCAAAGAGTTGTCTTGATCCCGCCGACAATGACCGGCACAGTTGAATTTGTTCAAGGAAGACCCACTGACACTTACACCAAAGATCTGAGCAGGAAGATAGTCAATCTGGCTGCCACGTATTCTCCTCCGACAGCCAGGATACAATTTAAGGAACTCCTTGCCTATTATGCTCCGGAATCATACCCCGAGGCATCAAAGGCCTGGTATTCCTTGGCAAGCAGGGTTGAAGAGTCCCAGGTCAGTTCCGTCTTCTATCTGCTGACAATAAAACTTGGCGACAACAATATCGAAATTTTCGACAACCTGAAACAATTTGCCGGTGACACCCTGCTTGAGAACTCGAGGGCGACGCGCATTCCCAAGGCGGTTATTTGCCTGGTCTCAGCTCTATCTTTCCATGAAATGACGACCCAGATCCCTCACACTATTTCTATTGCTCTCCCAAAAGGATCCGAAACCCCCAGGCTAGAGTATCCACCGATTTCAATCCATCGATTTTCAAAGGAAGCTCTGCCGGCAGGTATTACAGTGCATCAGATAGACAATGTTCCCGTCAGAATTTACAGTCCTGAAAAAACCCTGGCAGATTGCTTTAAATTCCGAAATAATCGTCTGACTTTTGAGCGACGTAAGAATTCTATCCCCTCAACGATTGAGCTTTTTTCTATATCATTTATCAATGAAAAACAGATCCAATGGACAGCGTTCCTGAGAAAATTGCAGCAGGTCCATGGCCCTTCCGATTTTAAGGAAATAGTCATACATCTGGATGAATTCCTGACACCGATTGGTGGCATGCTCATAATCGGCAGCCCTTTCAGTCAAAACTGGGTAGCTCCTGGTCCCTGGACATAATCTAACCTTTTTTTGATGGCCAGACGAAATGGCTTATCATGAGGCTCGCTAGGCCCTCTCACGACTGAGATAAAGTTGTTCATGGATAAGCTTTACTCTCGAATTCCTTTTTTATTGCTAGGTATTTGGGAAAGCACAACTTCCTAGATACAGTAGTTATGGTGCCAGTAGGAATCTTTTATCCGAAGCTACTAAGAGCTTGTTGAGATTAGCTCTGGCAATTAAAACTGATTGAAAATCACAATTTTCTTTACACTGAAAAATTATTTATTTCCCTTTTGTCCAGTCAATCAACCGTTACGCCCCCCCTGTGTATGCCGGTGAACTCGGCATTGGCCTGTGGAATTAAGTATGCTGTCTCCCGAACTCCTCTGCTTTTGGTCAGCCCTTATGGATAAGTTCCCGGTTTCATGTATATGAACAAGTAATAATTTATAAAAAAAATCCGGAATATACTGCAGATAGTTTCATGGAGACACTGACAAACCGCCAACAAATAATGCTCCTGCTTTTACGGGAAAACCTCGGAACAAGAGACCTCTGCCAGGCATTCGGATTGCCGGAAAAGGAAATCTGTTCCCATTTAAAACATATAGCCAAGACAGCGCTCCACCAGATGCTGTGCCTGGTAACAGACCCAGAACCTGTCTGTCTGACCTGCGGCTATACGTTTTAAAACAGAAAACTCCTCACCCCTCCCGGCCACTGCCCCATGTGCCGGACCACACATATCTCCGAGCCGATGTATTGCCTGAAACCGATCCGATAGCTGTTCAGCTACTGAGCCAGAGTGTGAGTTGTTCGTTTCTGGGACACCATAAACTCTTCTTCCAAGCCACCGACAACCATAGAAAATTCTAAAAAACAGAGGCGCTACTCGAAGAGCTTCAGATACTCTCCATATCCTGATTCGTCCAGTTTATCGATTGGAATAAAGTGTAAAGCAGCAGAATTAATGCAGTAGCGCAATCCGGTAGGGGGAGGCCCATCGTTGAAGACATGACCGAGATGGGCATCACCCTCCCTGCTGCGAACCTCGGTTCGGACCGAAAAAAAACCTTTGTCTTCACGCTCGACAATGTTTTTTCCCACAACAGGTTTAGTAAAGCTTGGCCAGCCGGTACCAGAATCGAACTTATCCGTCGAGCTGAAGAGCGGCTCCCCTGAGACGATATCGACATACAGGCCAGGCGTTTTATTATCCCAGTAGGCATTGTTGAATGCAGGCTCGGTGCCGTTTTCCTGGGTCACAAGGTATTGAAGAGGAGTCAGTTGCATTTTCAGATCTACTTTTCCCTTATCTGTCGAAAGATCGAGTTTGACATCGTCCCAAGTCTTTTCCAGAAAATCATCTCGGCCTGAACGTGACCTGTAATAGCGGTAACGGATCGGATTCTTCTTGTAATAATCCTGGTGGTATTCCTCGGCAGCCCAAAACTTCGGAGCGTCGAGTATAGGAGTAACAATAGTTTTTTTAAAGATACCGCTGTCTGCCAGTACTTTTTTAGAGGCCTCGGCAAGACGTCTCTGTTCATCGTTATAAACATAGATTGCGGAAATATAAGCATGCCCTCGATCAACGAACTGGCCACCTGCATCGGTGGGATTGATCTGATGCCAGAAGGTATCCAACAGTTTCCCATACGTTATTTCTTTCGGATCATACACAACCTGAACCACTTCGACATGTCCGCCAGCGACGTAATTATGATAGGTCGGATTCTCCATAGTGCCGCCGGCATATCCCGATGTAACGGAATTAACCCCATCCAGTACTTCAAAAGGTTTGGTCATACACCAGAAGCAACCCCCGGCAAACAGTGCCTTCATGGACTCTTCCGGTGCCTTTGAGCTTTCCGAATCAGCCGGTACCGATGCAAAGCCTATAACTGCCACCAGAAAGAGCATTGCAATGACGCTTGTAAGTAATAATTTCATAGTATCCCCCTTCTCAACGTTTGCCATCCTGACTTTCCTGTAGCGGGTCGGCCGGCACTGTTCGTACATAGGTCCCTGCTTTCTTCAACAGGTCCTCTAATTGATGTTTGTTTGTCTGCTCCACATCATAGGTTACGCGATCAATCTCTGAAAAATCACGCCATCCTTTTTTAACACTGATCACGCCAGGCCGCCCTTCCAGGGCGTCTTTACCGATATCGAATCATCCTACGACAAAGGTGGCGGTGGCCTGGGTGGCTGTGCTACCCTGAAAGGGAAGTCCAATTAATGCCGTGAGCAGTGCAATGGGCAGAAATATTCTAAATGCTATTGTTCTCATGCTGTCCTCCTTTTATTTTTCAAGAGGCTTCAGTCTACATTCCAACATTATCCGTCGAGTTAAACATTTTTTTGCGCATAGTATCGGGCATCGGCTTGTTCATATCGCCCTTCGTCGAATCCATTGTGGCGGAATGCATGGTGTCGGCCTTCAAATCCATTTTATCCATGGAATTATTCCCAGCGCATCCGAGAGAAAAAAGAGAAAAAGTCAGTGCAACGGCTGCTGTCGATAATAAAGAGATCATCATTTTCATGACGTGCCTCCTTGACATCATTTTTTTTTCTAAGATGAAGATATTTCATCCCCGTTGCCATAACCGTAATGCGTCGATGTAAAGAAAGTTTAACGCCTGTGTAAAGATCAGGTAAAGATCGAGCCGTTTTGGAAAGTTGCCAATGCGGATATCAACTCATTTGGCCTTTTTCGTTGGGAAGAGAAAACCAGATACAGGTACGGCCTTCGGCACTCTGTGCGCCAACCCGGCCTCCGTGGGCCTCGATCAACTCCTTGGTGATGGCGAGTCCGATTCCGGCACCGCCGACATCGCGGGAACGAGAACGGTCGGTACGAAAGAAACGCTCAAAGATAAAGGGAAGGTCTGCCTGGGGAATTTCGGGACCGCTGTTGCAGAAACTGATGATTGTCTCGTTGGAGTCACGCTTACTGCAGATGGAGATGTCTCCACTTTCGGGTGTGTATTTGACACTGTTGTCGAGAAGATTGCGGACCGCCTGCAGGAACTTGTCGCGATCGGCATAAACAACAGCCGCTTCATCTGGATATTTTGTCGAAAACGAAATATGTTTTTCTTCGATGACAGGCAGATACAGGGGCAGTAGATCATTTATCTGGTCCGACACTATAAGGTGTTCCCTTTTAAGGTACAGTCTTGCGGCCTCTGCACGGGAGAGCTGCTGCAGGTTGTCCACCAACTTGACCAGTCTCATGGTCTCTTTCTCCAAAAGGTTCAGGGTATCGGGGGACGAAACAATGACCTGATCGTTTAAAGCTTCAATATAACCACGGAGGTTGGTCAACGGTGTCCGTAGCTCATGGGCGACATCAGCGACCATATTTTTCCGGAGTTGTTCGATATGTTCCAGGCTGTCGGCCATCCGATTAAAGGCGACACCGAGCTGCCCTACTTCATCACCGCTTCCTACATCTACCCTGGCCATAAAGTTGCCGGCTGCTATATCACGGGTCACGGCACTCATCTGCGACAGTGGTTTGAGTACCTTACGGGTTAAAAGATAGCTCAGAATAAAGGCAAAGAACAGGGCCACAAGACTAGCCCATATCAGGTAGTAATGGATCGAGGAGAGAAACATCCGGTGGATATCCGTCGGATTGATCTCGTACTCTTTCATCAAAGCCATGAAGTAGCCGGCTGCAAGCTGATCGATGGCCAGCCAGATCACCAGGATGATGACCGCAATAACTGGCACCACATTGATCAAAAGAAGTTTCCAGAGTAGACGATCTTTGATCCTGATCATTGACCCTCCTGGTCGGTAAAGGAATAGCCAAAGCCACGAACAGTCAAGATTAACCGGGGATGTGACGGTTCCTCCTCAATTTTTTGTCTGAGCTTGCCGACATGGACATCGACGACCCGATCAACCACGATTTCTCCATGTTGATAGAAAGCATCGAGTAGTTCGTTACGCGAAAAAACCCGGCCCGGCGCCTGCATCAGGGTTTGCAGGAGTTTATATTCCGAGGCTGTGAGATTGATTGTTCGTCCCGCCAGGCTGACACGATGCTTTTCCAGATCCATCTCAAGCTTGCCGCAGACGAGTTTTTCACCCACATCGACCAGGGTGGGTCGAAATCGCCGCAAAATCGCCTTGACCCGGGCAACCAGCTCCCTCGGGCTGAAGGGCTTGACCACATAGTCGTCGGCCCCCAGAGAAAGACCGGTCACCCGATCAATCTCCTCCTCTCTTGCGGTCAGCATCAATACCGGCACGTTGGTAAAGGTCCGGAGTTGCCTGCAGACCTCCCAACCATCAATCTTCGGCAGCATAATATCGAGGATCACAAATCCGGGTCGTTGATGTTTTGCCAGTTGCAACGCCCTTTCCCCGTCACCAGCGGTTATCGTTTCGAAGCCTTCCCGCTCGAGATAGGTTTTGACGAGACTTGCCGTATTGACATCATCCTCGACGATCAGTATAGGTCCATCGCAACCAAACATGGATTATCCTTATTTCTCTGTCAATTTTTCCAGGGTATGGAGGTCTAAAGGCTTGCTCTTTTCCCCAAAATAGATCGCAATAACCTATCTTTTTTACCCGTCCTATCAAGCAATTTTGGCCTGTGCACCATGCGTCTCATTACATTTAGAGTAAAAAGCTGTTTCAGCAGACCTATATAGCCATATTTTCGCGAAAGCCAACCTTGAAAAGTGACGGATCATCAAACTACGGGCCGGATTTGTCTCAACCCTACTATTCATATGAAGCAGAACATTGCTCCCTTAAACTTAAACCGGACTTTGCGCAGGCGGTTCAAGCGTTTTTTTGAGGGACAAGATTTGTGATGGCAATTCTTAATAATGTTATTCTACTAGAGTTTAAGATTTTTCCTGATAAGGCAGATTCACCTACTCCCATGAAATTGTTCAGAAATGGAGTAACTGCAGACTGTAGCTTACCAAAGATAAGGTATCGATCTTCTTTTCGCCCTGTACATGACCTTCTTCCTGTACTTTCACTGCGTGATCATTCCGCCAAACGTGCCGAAAAAGGAGCATTTTGGCACGTTTGCAATCTCTAATTCATTCCCAAAAAACTAGCTGCAAATGGAGCACTCGAAATTATTGATGTTTCACAAACCATCAACCGAGACAAATGCTCCATTATTTCAGCATCGGATGACTGGCTGTACTTTCGTATCAATATTGAGGAAGAAGTTTAAGACAGGTAAAACGAATCTCAACGAGATTGGCATTTACATTCACCTCATGTGGTTATTACTATTGAATCTCTGATTTTCAGGAGTGAAGATATCTCCTCTATAGATCCTCCCAGAAGTGAAAGTAGCTGTTTTTTAGAAAATAATATCGTTTGGTTGAGTGATTCATGAAAAAATATATGGTCGTCGAAAAATATAAGCAAGGGTGTTTTGAAAAGGTTTATGAACGATATAATTCCAGGGGTAGATTGCTCCCGGAGGGGCTCACTTATCTGAATTCTTGGGTAAATCGAGAGGAAAATATTTGTTTCCAATTAATGGAGGCGAATGATACGGAATTATTTTATCTGTGGTTCAAACACTGGGAAGATCTTGTGGAATTCGAACTCTTTCCAATAGACTGAGGGAGATTAGAATACCTCCAACACCAATCTGCACCGGGAAGCCATGATATCTATAGATTTTAATTGTGCTTTCAGAGATGTTCACAGGAGGCTCAACTACTCCCTTTCAATACTGAGGTAAAGGTGTTCATGGATAAGTTATAATCTCACATTGCTTTTTTGTTGTTAGGTTTTTGGGGAGATTAAAATTTTGTAGATTCAGGAAGAAGGTTAACTCGATGAGTTTTTGGGCGACCTAACCTTGGCAAAGCCAATCTCTTATGATGAAAGAAGGTTGGCATCTATCAATTTATCCTATCGGGAGAACGGTGACACATTGACTGGTTGCTACACAAAATACGGCCATTTTCTTAGATTATGGTCGCGGGGCTTAGGTGGCAAATGTAGAAGTACCATATCGTCAGGAAAAGGATACGATAACAAACGCAAGTGCAGTGTCTCCGACCAGGAAGCAAGTGACTAGGAACATGTTAGAAAGCTATATCGCAGGATCTCATCTACTCTGCACAACTCAGGATAGCTCCAGACAATGACTAGGAGTATCAATTTATAGATAATTTGGGCGTTTTTTTCCATTACAGTTGTTAGGTAAATAAAACCACAGCCGTCATAATTTATGGGTTGCCATTACTTACAGGGATCGGTAAACATTATAACGTTATGAAGGCGATTCAACTGAAAAGAATTCTACCATAACTGAGGGAAACATGACCTGCCCGGATTGTAATATGGAGATTTCTGAAGGTTCCACGTTCTGCAAGGGATGTGGAAGAAAACTTGATCCCGTCTGTATACATTGCGGCATTCGTATCCCGGCTAACAGTAAATTCTGTTTCGACTGTGGCTATGATCAGCGCCAGTCGGCAGATCATCTTATAATCGACTTCCAGCAGCCACGGTCCTATACCCCAAAACATCTCGTCGACAAGATACTGACGTCACGTAGTGCCATAGAAGGCGAGCGGAAAACCGTCACCATCCTCTTTGCCGATGTTGCCGGTTCCACCGCCATGTTCGAGAAACTGGACCCTGAATTGGTGCATGAAGTGATGGACGGATGTTTTCGAATTATTCTTGACGAGGTGCATCGCTATGAAGGATCCGTCAATCAGTTCAGGGGGGATGGGGTGATGGCCCTGTTTGGCGCACCCATCGCCCATGAGGATCATGCCCAACGGGCATGTCATGCGGCTCTTGCTATACAGAAATCACTTAAGCCCTATAGTAATAGACTTAAACATCGTTACGAACTCGATTTTGCAATGCGCGTCGGTCTTCATTCCGGACCGGTAGTGGTTGCATCGATCGGAGATGACCTGCGTATGGACTATACAGCTCAAGGGGATACGGCCAACATTGCCAAACGCCTGGAAGGCAGTGCGGAGGCGGGCGGGGTGTTGACTTCGGATCATACCTATCGTCTGGCCCGGGAGTTTTTTGCTTTTGGTCCACCCGTTCCCATAAAACTTAAAGGAAAAGCGGAGCAGTTTCCCGCCTATCGTCTGCTTCAGGCAACCAAGATCCAGACCCGGATTGGTGCCTCAAGGGTGCGTGGTCTTTCCCGTTTTGTGGGCAGGGATAGCGAGCTGGAAAGTCTCAGAGATGCATTAAAAAGAGTACAATCAGGAGAAGGACAAGTCGTTAGTCTGGTGGGTGAAGCCGGTGTGGGTAAATCGCGACTGCTGCTGGAGTTTCGCAAGAGTATACCCAAGGGGGAGCAAATTTATCTGGAAGGTCAGTGCCTCCACTACGGTGGCTCCATGCCTTATCTGCCGGTGCTGGATTTGATCAGGACGTTTATCGGCATTACGGAAGGAGAAACGGAACAGACTATCCAGATAAGATTGCAGGAAAGGATTACGGGACTGGGGGAAACTCTGGCGCATACCATCCCTCCCCTGCAGGAGTTGCTGTCGATTACCGTTCATGACGAAACGTTTTCCGGGCTGGAACCAAAACAGAAACAGAGACAGATTTTTGATGCGATCCGAGACCTGCTGATTCTGGGAAGTAATGATATGCCACTCATACTTGCTCTGGAAGACCTGCACTGGATTGACCGGACCAGTCAGGAGTTATTGGATTATCTAGTGCACTGGTTGCCCCGGGCCCGGATACTTTTGCTCCTCCTTTATCGCCCCGAATATAACCATCTGTGGGGCAGCACATCCTGCTATCGAATGATCGGGGTAAATCAACTCACCACACCGCACAGCGAGATTCTGGTTGGCGACCTCCTGCAAGGAGGGGTGATAACTCCCGAACTGCAGGAATTGATCGTCAGCCGGGCCTCCGGCAACCCGCTTTTTTTAGAGGAGCTGACCAAAACCCTGCTAGAGAACGGTACTATTGTGAGAAAGGGCGATCATTTTGTTCTTTTACGAGATATTGACGGTTTCCAGGTTCCCGACACCGTTCAAGGTATAATCGCCGCACGAATGGACCGTTTGGAAGAAAACTTGAAGCGGATTATGCAGGTGGCAGCGGTTATCGGCCGGGAATTTGCCTTTCGTATTCTGGAAACCATCTCAGATATGAAGGCTGATCTCAAAGCTCGGATGAGCAACCTCCAAGATCTGGAATTCATTTATGAGAAGAACCTGTTTCCAGAGCTAGAATATATATTCCGGCACGCCTTGGTCCGGGATGTGGCCTATAACAGCCTGCTTCTAGCAAAAAGAAAGAAAATCCATGAGAAGATAGGCCAGGCGATCGAAAAATTGTATCCAGATAGGCTTGAAGAGTTTTGTGAGGTGCTCGGCTATCATTATTTGCTCAGTGAAAATTGGCCGAAAGCCTATAGATATCTTAAACGCTCGGCCCAAAAGGCGGTTCGCAACAACTCGCTCGCGGAAGGCGTCGAGTTTGCCTTTAAGGCTTTTTCCGCGCTCACCCGGATGGAACAAACCGACGACAATAAAAAGAAGCAGATTGATCTGGTACTGGCCATGCGGGGCGCCATGACACGATTTGGTCATCCTGAAGAATATCTCCCTCTTTTGCAAAAGGCGGAAAAGCTTGCCGAGGAGCTGTCGGAAATCACGAAGAAGCTTCAGTTGCGAAGTGCCATGGGCGTTTATTTTATTTATAAGGGAGGGGATCCCCAACGAGGTTGGAACTATTTGGAAGAGTGCTTGCAACATGGAGACATCGCAGAGAATGTGAGTCTTATGGTACCGATCGGCTTTGATCTGTGTACGTCAAGTCTGTTGTCAGGCGACTTCCAAAGGGTCGGTACAATTGCCCCGACAGTGATTGATATTATCGAGCGGTGTCGCACCGATGATCCAGTGGTGTATCAGCGCCATCTCGGGGTGTATGCGCGAATTCTTGCGCAATTGGCGATTAGTACCGAAGGTGCTGGAGATATTGTGGAGGCAAATCGATTATTTAACAAAGCCCTCGCCATTGCCCGCGAGAGTGGCAAACGGGATTGCGAGGCTTACTGTCTATGGATACATGGCATTTCCCTTGCCTTCAATGGTTATGGGGAACAAGCGATACGTTATCTCGAGCAAAGCATTAAATTTATTGAGGAAACACAGACTGTTATATTGATGGGGTCAGCCTGGAGTTGGCTTGGCTTCGCCCACTGTGGTATGGGACGTGCCGACCTTGGTGTTGCCTTCACCGAGAAAGGACTGGCAATACAAAACAAGGTCGGTGTGCCGTTTTGGCGTTCCACCGGTCATTTTCTCTGCAGCTACGCATATTTTCATCTTGGTGATATGGAAAAGGCGTTACACCATGCAAACCTTTCACAGCAATTGTCAATTGAGAACAAAGAAAAGCAGGTACATGCCATCAGCAGGGCCTGGCTCGGCAGGGTCTTGGCTGGATGCGATCCTTTGAATGTTGAATCGGCGGAAAAAGTCCTTTTAGAGGCGATACGGGAGACCGAGGAATTAGGGTTGCCGCACGAGTCTGCTATTGGCTATTTGTGGCTGGCTCAGGCCAATATCGAGGCAGACCGTAGAAAAAAGGGGTTTTTCTATCTGCACACGGCCTCGGCCATGTTTCAGGAGATGGGTATGAGCCAGCACCTGGCCAAGGCAAAGGAAATTTTGGCGAGTTTTGAACGGATGTAATTTGCTAAACCAGGGCTGGTTGGAATTCGACTTTTTCCATCACATTTCAAAAATACCGGAGCTTATCATGTTGCTTAAAGCAAATTGGCTTTTACGCCTGTTCGGCTTGTTCAAGGTGCCGCTCATCGGCTATTGCCGTCCTCGGGTGACAAGTATTGATGAAGATTCAGTTGCCATTACCATACCACTCAGAAGACGCACCCGTAATCATTTGGGATCTATGTATTTCGGGGCTTTGGCCGTTGGTGCCGATTTGGCCGGCGGTTCGCTTGCTGTTTTTCTGGCCGAGCAGAGGAAATTGAAAATTTCTCTAGTCTTCAAATCGGTATCTGGAGAGTTTTACAAACGCCCGGAACACGACGTAGTGTTCACCTGTAATGACGGGTGGGCTATTGCTGCAATGATCGCTGAAGCTGAAGCCAGCAGTGAAAGAATCAATCGATTGGTGCATGTAAATGCTTATTGCCCTGAGCAGATTGCCGATGAAGCGGTAGCATCTTTCGAGCTGATGCTTTCCATAAAGGTGCTTGTCTAATTTCCCTCTCCCTCCAAGAAGTCAACCTTTCCTCTGTTTCAGATCCAATTTTGCCATAAACGTTTTGCTCAACCACTCTTAATCATAGCAGAAAATATACAATCGTCACTCTGGAGCTTGGCTACCCTATCCGCTTGGGAAAAACCTGACGGTTGTCGAATGTGTCTCAGTTCACACATGCTTTGTGTTGCACCGAACAGAAATCGATTTGCATTTCTTCTATAATGAAATTGTACAAGCGCGAAAGGGACAAACATAAAGCAATGGAGGACAAAATGGATACCTTCGATTTCTGCGCATCTTTTTTAAGGTCAACCCATATTAGCATTCCGGAAGCAGTCATGTTCATCTGTTTCGGTGTCAGTTGGCCGGTATCGGTAATGAAAGCTTTACGTACCAAAAAAGTGACTGGGAAAAGCCCACTTTTTATGGCGCTGATCATCATTGGCTATCTGAGCGGCATAGCCCACAAGATCATCTTTTCCAGAGACATTCTCATCATTCTTTACCTATTCAACCTATCGATGGTGGTGGCTGATCTATGCCTCTATCTTCGTTACCACGCAAGCGGGCAGAACAATGCCACCTCGTATCAGCAATGGGGCTTACGCAATTATCTTTTCCTCTCAAAGAAAATGCCGCGGCCGGATTCTCACCGACCAGTGGTTATCTCTACTCCCACTTTGCATCGCCCAAACCAGTTGGATCTTCATCTAGGAACTACAGAGCATAAATATTTTTCATCACTGGGCTGAAACCCATATCACTCATTTTAAAAGTGGAGGAAGAACAATGAACGTGTCATCGTGGATCGTCGGGTTGTGGTTAATGCCGGTAACAGTTTTCATACTCATCCCTCTTTTTATGCTTGTTGGCCACGGCATGGTAAAATTATCTCGATATATCGTTTGGTTCATGGACAAGCCGATATCCGCCATCGAAAACCCGGCCTTAAAATCCAGTCAATCAGTTGAATAGCATGATGGACGGCCGCAGAAAGTTTGCCAGATCGTTAATAAAGGCCTGAAGATTTACCGATATAAAGTCGGCAACCGGCTTTGCGGGCATGTCCTGGCAGAGTATTCAGTTGCAGGCAACACATAAAATAATTTTGCATAAATACATCTACAATTGAGGACGGTATGGATATTGTTTTCCGTGGGTATATCAGCTATAGCATCTCTATTGAACGTTCGGGGCCGCTTGCTAACACCCTCGTCAGGGTATATCGAAGCAACCGCCCGGAATCGTCATTAATTGCCACGTTCTCACCTAAAAGTGTCAGAAAAAAGGATGCAGGTAATCAGGAGAACCGTCTTCTTGGTGAAGCCTACTCCACTGCCAACGGCTACTATGAGATCGCCTGTCGCAATGTAGCTTCTCGTGGCGAGGATATTGAAGTAGAAATGCATCTGTGCAAGTCGTTCTGATTCAAAAGCGCGAGTTTTTCTTCTACCTCAAAGCGATAGATGGTATTTTTCTACCAAGGTTGGTTTCTCGATTGTCGCGCAATCATTAATAGAGCGCAGTTATCATCCGTATTTTAAGCAACGGTACATTATCTTTCAATCTTTGAACCTCGACGGATATGAACAGTCACACAAATGCACAGAAGGTAGCGTTTCTCAAAGAGGTGTCTCCTTTTTCGGCTCTAGGAGATGAACCACTTCGCCGGATATCCGAGAGTTTTCATGTCAGGAAATTCTGTAATCGTGAGCTTATTTTTCACCAGGGAGATACCTCCCGTGACTTCTGTATCATCAAAGCCGGAAAAGTTCGGGTTATGACTATTAATGAATCGGGGGAAATGGCTTGCCTGAGGATATTGACGGTAAAAGATGTCTTGGGTGAACTCTCCGCTTACGATGGCGCGCCGCGCTGCGCCTCGACACAGGCCATCGGTGCCTGTACGATCCTGATGATGCGACATCAAGATTTCATCGAATATCTCAAAAACATGCCGGAACTGGCTCTGGCCTTTATCCAGTTTCTTTCCGAAAAACTTCGCTGGACGACCTTGTTTTCTCATACTCTCGCCCAATACGATACAGCCGGAAGACTTCTGCAATTGCTCGTTCATTATAAAGATGTCTTTGGACGAGAACTTGTTGCAGGCAAAAGCTACGAGATCGATCTTTCGCTTACCCAGGCAGATCTTGCTTCCATGGTGGGAGCGCAAAGGGAATGGGTGAATCGCTTGCTTCGGAAATGGCGGGAAAAAGGACTAATTGAGTACAAACGGGGAAAAATAAAACTTGTTGATTTAGAAGCAGTTATTGCTGAAAAAAACCGTCGTATAGCAGCTTTTGATAACGACATGTGGTAACAGCAGCTACCAAACGACTCGAAAAATATGCGTGATTTTACCATACAGTAACGGAACAGATCGAAACGAGGTGAAAAATGTCTATCGGAGAAGAACTCTTAACGCGTGCGCATCAAGCAACCAAAGAGGTGCAACGTATAGCAAAGTCAAGGGAAGATTGGAAACTGATGGGCTGCGTGGGAGCAGCTCTGCGCACCTCAAAAGGCAATTTTTTCACCGGAGTGAACATCCATTTGCAGTGTGGTATGGGAATTTGTGCAGAGTACAGTGCAGTTGCAGATATGATTAAACACGGAGAAACCGTAGTCGATACAATCGTCGCCGTTACCACAGAAGGTTGCATTATCCCTCCTTGCGGTAGATGTAGGGAAATGTTGTATCAAGTTAATGTATTGAATTTAAATACAAGAATATACACCACTGATAATAAAGTAAAATTACTGCAAGATTTGCTGCCTTTTCCTTGGCAGGAAAAATTTGAAAAACCACTCTGCTAAGACACTGGTAAGATAAAGCAAAAAATAGGTTTTATCAATTGTTGCGACTTAGCTATATCTCAACCGCTAACCAGAGAACAAAATCTTGTTCTACTATTGTTGACCAGATTAATCTCTCGCAATTATTGATAAAACCGTAGAACTGAACTGCGGAGCATCTGGAAGTGTTAAATTTTCTACTATGGGGATTTAAAGAATAGCAGAGAGCGGGCGCCAGTTTGCAAAATGGGTGTATTTTGCAAACAAAACAACTCAGAGAAGCTTAATCCTTCTGCAATTTGATGAATTATGGAAGAATTATTCATTTTTTGTTTGGAGCCGTTAAACAGGTTAATTTGGGAGCTGTATCAGCCAAAAGTGGGCGCACCTCTCCTATGTAATATAAAATCCAAATTTTCTTAAAACCTGAAGGTATCAACTAAACAACAGTCAGGACGTATCTCGTAATAGGTTTGGTAACTCCTCAATGCAGACCATTTTTCCTTTACCGCATTCCGGACAGAGAGACAAATCAACTCCTGTCAATCGCATCATCATTTCCTGTACAGTCTCTGATAATTTTACAGCAATTTTGGCCTCTAGATCTATCAATAATTGAAGCAAAGGAATACTCACCTTTTTGTTTGCATGACCAAGAAAGCCAAAATAACGGATTTTCATAAATCCACGCGGCAAGATGTGCAGAAGATAACGCCGAATGAACTCTTAGGAACCCTGATCGACACCAACGGGGTTGTTTCAGCCTTGCAAAATCTTATAAATGATGATGCACAAAAATTCTCTCAAACCTGAGCCAATCGCCCGCTCCACCATTTGAATTTTTGTTGAATATTGTAGCAGCTGCTAAAGATATCGCACGCAATCCCGTTTAATATTTTGATCAATTTTGAAAGATAAGGAGATCCGTATGGGCAGCTTCAACTTATTGCTCTACCTGGAAACTTTAATCAAAAATGGCAACACGGATCGCTTAAAATAAGCTGTTATCAAATACAGCGGTCTGCTTTTTCTTCATGAAAATTTTAATTACATTTTTTAGTCAGAGTGGAAATACAGAAAAGATTGCTAAAGCTATCTGGGAAGAAGCATCCCTGGCGCATGAGGCAGACTGTAAAAAGCTTGAGGATATCACTCCTCGAAGAAGACATTGCAAATGCCAAAGCGTGTGCAAGAGGAGTATTGGGTTAATTCCAGGTAACCCTTTTGCCGTGCTCGGATCGATTTGGACCTTTGTTGGTTATGGCATAGAAATACTTCCGAAAGGTTCCAATTCCGTTTTCTCAGTCGAACAGTGCCCTATACGGAATCTTTGTTCGGCACTATCCTGTTTGCTGGAACGGCTTTTAAAGGGTATTATTGCGGAGAAAAATGAGATGGATATCAAATTTTTAAAGAGAAGTTTCCTCCAAAGGATGTTTGGGTTTCGGAGACAAAAAAACCTACAGCGGAAATTTGCTGGGATTATGAAGAGGAAGAAGCAATGCGAATTGGTCGTCTCATGGGTGAACGTCTAAAATAAAAAAATTATATAGGAAATATAATGATATCAAAACAGCAGCTTGAACATTTAACCCAGGAAGCAATAAGGCTTGGAGCAACTTCTTCCACCATTATATCGTCCAAAGAGATTCAGGTTAAAGATAATTTGGCAGCATTATGTGATGGAGAATATACCTGTCCGAATTATGGCCTTGCAGCAAGCTGCCCACCCAATGTGGAAGGGCCAATTGAATTTAGAAAGTGGCAGGCACAGTCCCAATATTCCATTACTGTGAAAATAGAATTACCAACATCAGTTATGTTTTCCGATGAGCGAAAGGGTGCACTGCAGCTGCTTCACCAGATTGTAGCAGCAATGGAGCAAAAGGCCGTTGAAGCAGGTTTTAAAAATTCGAAAGGATTTGCTGGTGGATCTTGTAAAGAGCTGTTTTGTGAAGACCAAGAAAATTGCTGTGTTGTTGCAGAAGATAAACCTTGCCGTCACATAGACTCAGCTCGCCCGTCTATGTCAGGCTTTGGTATCGATGTCACTCTCTTGATGAAGTCTTCAGGATGGCCAGGATCAAAAGCGGAAAAATCAGACCTATCTGATAAGGACGCCACAAGCTGGCTGGCTGGCCTCATCATGCTTGCCTGAATTTGGACTTTATTCGTGAGTAATTATGGTACGTCTTTCTCAATATGAAGAATCCGAGCGTGAACATCTGCTCAAACTCCCTTGTCCGACGTATACATCATCGACCTTGATCATGGTCAAATATCACGATCGTAAAGGTGGCGAGCTGCTACCACACCAAGATGATCAGCACCAGCGACAAGGCTCAGTTTCCACAGATGGAACATATTGAATTCCATCCCGACAACGCTGAGAAGAAAGCAGCTGAAGTGGTTCGTACCGCCGTGGAAAACTTCACCAACCGCAAAGGCACACCGTTTATCCCAGTGGAACCGCAGGCAGCTGTGGGTGGATTTTCCGTGGAAACCATCGTCGACGCCCTGGGTGGCACCCCGAGCCGTTGATTGATGCTATCAAGGCCGGCAAAATTCGTGGTGCAGTGGGCATCGTCGGCTGCAATAACCCGAAGATAAAACATGACTACGGCCATGTTACCCTTACCAGGCGACTCATCGAAAACGATATCCTCGTCGTCGACACCGGCTGCGTCTCGGTAGCTACCGCCAAGGCCGGATTCAAACTGCCAGAAGCCGCGGCGATGGCCGGGCCGGGACTCCAGGAAATCTGTAAGGCTCTCGGCATCCCGCCGGTGCTCCATATGGGCTCTTGTGTTGACAACGTCCGTATCCTCGTGCTTGTATCTGCACTCGCGGATGCACTTGGGGTGGATATCAGCGACCTGCCGGTAGCCGGCTCGGCCCCGGAATGGTACTCGGAGAAGGCGGTCACCATCGGTACCTACTTCGTCGCCTCCGGCGTCACCACCCACCTCGGTCCGATGCCACCAATTACCGGTTCAATGAACGTGGTCAAACTACTTACAGAAGGTCTCAATGATGTGGTCGGCGCCACCTTCGCTGTCGAACCTGATCCGGAAAAGGCGGCAATCTTTTTGCGCCAGACCATTGAGGATAAGCGTAAAGCACTTGGACTCGACAGCCGTAATGTGGTGTAGAGTTTGTATAGACCTGTACGTCTTGATCGACGTACAGGTAATCTTTTTATTTCATAGGCGTAACCATAAGCCTGCGAAAGACTTCAGGCAGTACTATCAGGATTAATGCATTGCGGGATTTATGATGTCCTGTTCCTTCCGGTTGCCGCTCAAGGAAAACGTAATGAAAACAACTGAAGATACTTCCTGACAAGTTACACCTGCCTGTTTAAATGGTTTATCTCAGAAATGGAGCAACTGCAAAGCATAGATATCCAAAGAAAGGGCTTATGAGTGTAGGAAGGCAATGCCAGTTTTCATTCCCCACTCTGCTATTTTGCACCGAAGCAATTGCGCGCAAAAATAAAGATGACCTGTGAGACCTCAATCTTTTGGGTTGCGCCAGTCCTGCAACTGCAACTTCTTGGAGCGGGCGTGATGATCGAAGTGTGTTCTACAGAAGTCACAGCCAGCGCAGTCCTGCTCGCAGGTAGACAAGACGTCGAGGAAGTTTTTAGGGATATCACCATTGGGAATATTCCAGCGATCGGACATCCAGTGTGCGGCGTCTAAGAGGTCGAGGAGGTTGCCTCGGTAGCGGCATTGGGCATAGACCTCCACCGAGCGCTCCAGAAAATCGGCACCCAGTGTGCGACCGCAGACCTTGATGAGGTCGGCCGAGCCTTCGTAACGGCAGACATCCTTCGGACGGATGAAAGGTGAAGCCAGAATTCGGTGGGGAAACTGAGTCAATTGACGCTGACAGGCAAGACTTTCATTGAGGCCTTGCGTATCGAAGTGGCCATCTAAACACGTAGCATTATTTGTTGCGGCAATAAGAGCTTCATGCGTGGACCGGAAGGGGCAGTACATGAGACACCCCTCATTGGCCAGGAGTTCGATTTTCAGCATGGGCCAGCGACGCCGAATCGCTTTTGAGAGCGACGCCAGTTTGGCAGGGCGGCGATTAAGGTCGCGGTCCACAGTGATCTTGCCCGGTGGGCGAAAACCGCCTACTACAACCAAATCCATTAAGACCTTAAGCTGGCCAATGCTGTCAATGCTAAAGTTGACGCTGGGAATGGCCTCCAAGCGGCTGACAATTGCCGGAGCGGTGTCGCCTAATGCGGTGAGAAGATAGCTGTCAGCGAAAATCAAACCGTCAAGAACGCCTGCATCCATCAACCTCTCTAATCGCTCAATCAAACCGGACAATCCGACAGGGCCGATATATGTGCCTTTTGGCGGGAAGCGCCCATTGGCGATAAGGTATTTTTTGGGTCCGGGCAGGCGCGCAAGCAAGTCGATGGTAGTTTGTAATGAAGCTTGCTCCAAACGAACTCGTGCATCGCACAGCACTGGGTCGTGCAAGCTGAAATGTACTGCATGTAAACGCGGTCCCAGATCGTTCAGAAAGCTGATATATGATGCTTCAGGCAGAAATGGCACATTGAGAGGCAGCATAGTAGTATCCTAAGCCCGTAACTTCTTTATTGTTGCCACTATCACCTCCAGGGCACGATCAATCTCAGATGCGGTAGTGTACCTTCCGGTAGTAAGACGCAGGGTGCCTCTGGCCCATTGCTTCGGCACCTTCATGGCCTTCAGAACATGTGAGATCTCTACATGGTCAGCATGACAGGCCGCACCGGCTGAGGCGGCCACATCGAGGCCGATCTCCTCAAGGATGCGGGTCGCGTCCAGATCAAGGAAAGAGACGCTGCAAGTGTTGGGCAGTCGAAGCTCTCGGTGGCCGTTAAAGCGGATGTCCGTGAGCGCCGCTGCCAATCCCAGCTCCAACCGATTGCGCATTTCCTGCATGTGTCGAGCGTGTTGCTCCAGTTTCGCTGCAGCGATTTCACAGGCCTGGCCCAGGCCAACGATCCCAAGGACATTCTCCGTCCCCGCCCGTCGACCATTTTCCTGGCCGGCACCATGACAGAAAATTTCAGACTCGATCCCCTTTCGGATGTACAGTCCTCCTATCCCTTTGGGAGCATAGATCTTATGTCCAGCTACAGAGAGAAGATCTACCCCCAATTCGTCCACCTTTATGGAGATCTTACCCATTGACTGAGCGGCGTCCGTGTGCATCAGAATCCCATGTCGGCGAGCCAGTGTGGCGATCTCGGCAATGGGCTGGATGGTGCCCACTTCATTATTGGCATGCATGATGGAAATCAAGATGGTTTCTGGCCGGATGGCTGCCGCCACATCGGACGGGTTGACCAACCCATCCGTATCAACCGGGAGGACTGTGACGGCAAAACCGTGACCTTCCATGAAGCGGCAAACCTCCAGGATGGCCGGATGCTCGATGCTGGAGGTTATGATGTGGCACCCTTTGGCGTACCGGGCGCCGGCACTGCTTTTGATGGCATGATTGTTGGACTCTGTACCACCGCTGGTGAAGAGCACCTCAGGCGCCGTGCAGCCAAGGATTCCAGCAACTTGTGTCCGAGCTGCCATCACCGCTTTGGTAGGGCCGATGCCGTACCAGTGGCTACTGGAGGGGTTGCCGAATTCAGTCTTCAAAAAAAGAAGCATGGCATCGATCACTTCCGGAGCATGGGGGGTGGTACCGTTATAGTCCAGATAAATGGGCAAGGTCATGGTAATCAGCTCCTTGGGTAGGTGATGTAATTAAGCCTAAGATACCCAATATATACGCAAACGTGCGCCTAAAATGTACCCATCTCCTTCGCCGTATCGAATATGCTGATAAATCTTCAACAATATATAATATATTTCGATTTGATCTATAGCATATTCTTGTGTATACAGTGACATGCCTACTTATCATAAAACTCCAACCGACTGACAATACGGTAGAAAAGTAAATTTATATGGACACATTACCCCTGAGGCTCCATCCCGGTCAAGACCTCAAAATAGAACTTGATCGACTGATCAATACGTATGAGATTGAAGCGGCCTGTATTCTAACCTGTGTAGGAAGTCTGACCACCGCCGTGCTGCGATTCGCCAATCAGAAGACTTCTGAAAGACTCGATGGTCATTTCGAAATCGTTTCGCTGACAGGCGTGTTGTCGAGACATGGTTCACATTACCATATCGCAATCGCCGATGAACGCGGCACAAGTTACGGCGCGCATTTGATGGATGGCTGCAAAGTTTACACAACCGCTGAAATCGTTATTGGCATCATCCCGAATTGCTCATTTTTGAGGACATTTGATCCTCAGACAGGATACCCCGAACTTGAAGTCGCTTCCCCACCACAAAAAAAGGAACCCGAATCATGAGCCTCAGTAAACGTTTTAAAGAAGATTTTACTACGATGACCATTGTGCTGATGTCCATTGCCATTGTCATCAATATTGTCGCCGGGCAATTGGTATCGATGCTCAAGCTTCCGATATTTCTCGATTCAATCGGCACCGTTCTGGTCGGCCTGCTGGCCGGTCCCTGGGCTGGCGGCTTAACTGGTCTGCT